>JAGTRU010000045.1 GCA_018261905.1 Pseudomonadota bacterium
CACGCCCTGTCGAACTACAACAAGTTCTACGAAGGCTTCCATGCCGGCGCAAGCCACCAGATCGAACGCCTCTGGTACCTGTCGGTGCCCAAGTCCTTCTTCGACGACGCCTTCAGCGCCGGTCCCTTCGAATGGATGATCGCCATCGGTTTCAGCTTCGAATACGTGCTGACCAACCTGCTGTTCGTGCCCTTCATGTCCGGTGCCGCCTACAACGGCGACATGGCGACGGTGACCTTCGGCTTCTCGGCCCAGTCTGACGAAGCCCGCCACATGACGCTGGGCCTCGAGTGCATCAAGTTCATGCTGGAGCAGGATCCGGACAACCTGCCCATCGTCCAGAAGTGGATCGACAAGTGGGCCTGGCGCGGCATCCGCGTGCTGAGCCTGGTCTCCACGATGATGGACTACATGCTGCCGAAGCGTGTGATGAGCTGGAAGGAAGCCTGGGAAATCTATTTCGAGCAGAATGGCGGCGCGCTGTTCAATGACCTGGCCAAGTACGGCATCAAGGTGCCGGACTGCATCGCCCAATGCACGGTCGACAAGGAGCATCAGTCGCACCAACTGTGGCTGACCTTGTGCACCCACTCGCACGCCATGGGCCTGCACACCTGGCTGCCCAGCGCCGAGGAAATGGATTGGCTGTCGGCGAAATACCCGAACACTTTCGACCAGTACTACCGTCCGCGTTTCGACGAGCTGCGCCAACGCGCCGACAAGGGCGAGCGCTTCTTCGCCAATACCTTGCCCATGCTGTGCCAGGTCTGCCAGATTCCGATGCTATTCACCGAGCCAGACGACCCGACCAAGATCTGCTATCGCGAGTCGGAGTTCCAGGGCGAGAAGTACCACACCTGCTCGGACGGCTGTAAGCACATCTTCGACGACGAGCCGGAGAAGTACATCCAGGCCTGGTTGCCGGTGCATCAGCTCTACCAGGGCAACTGCTGGCCGGAAGGCACCGATCCCACGGCCGAAGGGTTCAATCCGCTGGCCAAGTATCTCGAGTGGTGCCACGTCGACGGCAAGGACACCGGCGATTACGAAGGCTCCAGCGACCAGGCGAACTTCGCTGCCTGGCGTGGCGCAGCAACCCAAAACGGGTGAGGCTTAGTCGGTAGTTGCTAGTCATTAGTTATTAGCAACTGCCAAGCCTACGGCTAGTTGGTAGTTGTTAGTTACTAGTTATTAGCAACTGCCAAAACCCAGACCCAGACCCGCTAGCGACTAATGACTAGCGACTAACAACTAAACGGAGACGAACATGGCTGTCAAAGCCCTCTACGATTATCAATATCCTGCCGCCGATACCCAGGATAAATTCCATGGCAACCAACTGCTCTTCGTTGGTTGGGATGACCATTTCCTGTTTGTCGCGCCGCTCGCTTTTTCGGTGTCGCCGAATACCAGGTTTTCCGATCTGGTCGAGCAGAACCTGACGTTTGCTTACAACCGTCACGACGACTGGGCCAAGATCGACTTCAGCAAGGCCGTCTGGCTGAAGTCCGGCAAGCCCTTCCAGCCGGATTTCAACAAGACGCTGGCCGAGCAGGGGATCAAGCACAAGGATGCACTGCGCTTGCAAACCCCTGGCCTGAACGGCAACGGCACTAACTTCTGAGCCGGGGGCGTCATGGCTTACGAACTGACCATTGAACCGCTCGGCCAGACCATCGAGGTCGAGGACGGCCAGACCATTCTCGACGCAGCGTTGCGCGCCGGCATCTACCTGCCGCACGCCTGCTGTCACGGCCTGTGCGCGACCTGCAAGGTGCAGGTCACGGACGGCGAAGTCGATCATGGCGAGGCCTCGACCTTTGCCCTGATGGATTTCGAGCGCGAGGAGGGCAAATGCCTGGCCTGCTGCGCCCGCCTGGAATCCGACACGGTGATCGAAGCCGAGATCGAGGATGATCCCGATTCCGAAAACCTGCCGGTCGAGGATTACAGCGGCGAGGTGGTTCGTATCGAAACCCTGACGCCCACCATCAAGGGTATCTGGCTGAAGCTGGACCGGCCCATGCACTTCCAGGCCGGCCAGTACATCAACCTGGAAATTCCCGCGCTGGGCGGTGTGTCGCGGGCCTTTTCCCTGGCCAATGCGCCGCAGGAAGACAACATCGTCGAACTCAATGTGCGCATCGTGCCGGGCGGCCAGGTCACGACCTGGCTGCACAACGAGCTCAAGGTTGGCGAAACGCTGAAACTGACCGGGCCCTACGGCCGCTTCTTCGTGAAGAAATCGGCCAATCTGCCGCTCATCTTCATGGCCGGCGGTTCTGGTCTGTCCAGCCCGAAATCGATGATCGAGGACCTGCTCGGTGAGGGCTGCGAACTGCCGATCACCCTGGTCTACGGCCAGCGCAACCGCGACGAGTTGTACTACCACGATGCCTTCACGGCCCTCGCAGATAAATATCCGAATTTCTGCTACGTGCCGGCCCTGTCGCACGAAGCGGAAGGCTCGGGCTGGGACGGCGCGCGCGGTTTCGTGCATGAGGCGGCCAAGGCCCATTTCGGCAACGACTTCCGTGGCAACAAGGCCTACCTGTGCGGCCCGCCAGCCATGATCGAAGCCTGCATCTCGACCCTGATGCAGGGCCGGCTGTTCGAGCGCGACATCTACATGGAGAAGTTCTTCTCCGCGGCCGATGCCTCGCAACAACTGAAGAGTCCGCTGTTCAGGAACATCTAGCTGGTAGTTGCCTAGGAGGCTTGAGCTGGTAGTGGGCGGGTTGGTCGCGGTTACTGGCAGCTCTCGTCCCCTGGGTGCAGTGGTCAATCAGTGACGCTTACTACCAGCTCTAGCCCCTAGGCAACTAGGCAACTGAAATAGCTGTTAGTTGCCTAGGAGGCTTGAGCTGTTAGTGAGCAGGTTGGTCGCGGTTTTACTGGTAACTCTAACTGCATGAGTTGTAAGTGGGCGATCAGTGGTCAATCAATGACGCTTACTAGCAGCTCTAGCCCCTAGGCAACTAGGCAACTAGTAATGGCAACTAAAGAAAGCATCCAGACATGATTTATTTCACTGTCGTCATTGAGGAAACCGGCGAGAGCTACCGCTGCTCGCCGCAGGAGTCGCTACTGGTCGGCATGGAACGCCTGGGCAAGAAGGGCATTCCGGTCGGTTGCCGGGGCGGCGGCTGCGGTGTGTGCAAGGTCGAAATCACCGCCGGCAGTTTCAAGAAGAAGGTGATGAGCCGGGAGTACGTCAGTGTCGAGGATGAAGCGGCGGGGCGGGTGCTGGCCTGCCGGGTCATGCCGACCAGCGACATTCGCCTGCGCGTGCTCGGCAAGATGGGCAAGAACGTCTGCCGGCCGGCGCCGGCGCTGGTAGCGACGGCCTGAGCGTCGGCTCAGGCGGTGGCGCCCTGGCGCAGTTCTTCGGGCAGGGCTTCGATAGAACGGAAAGTCAGTTCGATGTGTTCGGCCATGATCGCCGTGGCTTTTTCGGCATCGCGGGCCATCACCGCATTGAACAGGGCTTCGTGTTCGGTGTGGACATTGCGCGGCAGCGGTTTCAGGGAGATCGAGAGATGACGGTAACGGCCGGCCTGCTGATAGAGGATGGAGAGGAAATGCTTGATCCAGCGCGACGGGCAGGCGGCGATCAGAACCTCGTGGAAGATCTTGTTGCGCTCTTCCCATTCGCCTTCGCCGGCCGCGTTGCCCAGTCTTTCCTCGGCCTTCGACAGGCGGTGGAAGGCGACGATGAGTTCGCCTTCCCAGGCGTCGTCGCCGGCCGCCATCGACTGGCGCAGGGCTTCGCATTCGAGCATGACGCGGGTGCGGGTGATGTCGGCGAAATCGTCGAGCGATACCGGGGCGACGCGGAAACCGCGCTGCCCCTGGCTGACGACGAGGGCGTCGGAGATGAGCAGCGACAGTGCCTCGCGCAGCGTGCCGGCACCGACGCCGTAGTCGTTTTTCAGGTGCTCGACGCGCAGTTTGGCGCCGGGCGCCAGACGGCCTTCGATGATGTCGCGGCGCAGGGCGTGGTAGGCAGATTCAACCAGTGTCTTCGCTTCGGGGACATTGCTGTCGCCGGCCAGAGTGTTTTTTTGCATGACAGAGTGGTTTTGTGAAGTGGTTTGACCAGAAGGGTGATTCTACCCGAGCAGTAAAAATTTTCACGATTTATTAAAATCTCGAGAATTTATGTTGACTTCGAGATTCGTTGTAAATATCGTTATGTTTAATCGGTTGCATAGATTGTCGTGAGCTGATCAACAGCCCGACTCAAAATAAAGGAGACAAAGATGGCAATGACAGGAGTGCTTCGCCCGGGTCACATTCAACTAAAGGTGCTCGACCTGGCGGAAAGCGTTGATTTCTACTCGAACGTGCTGGGCCTCATCGAAACCGGTCGCGATGCCCAGGGCCGCGTCTATTTCAAGACCTGGGACGAGCGCGATCACAACAGCGTCATCCTGCGTCAGGCCGATACGGCCGGCATCGACTTCTTCGCCTTCAAGGTCGATAGCGATGCGACGCTGGCCAAGCTGGAAAAGGACCTCAACGCCTACGGTGTCGCCACCCGCCGCATCCCGGCCGGCGAACTGCTGGAAACCGGCGAGCGCGTCCGCTTCACACTGCCGACCGGTCACGACATCGAGCTGTATGCCAAGAAGACCGTCGTCGGCAACGACATGGGCGATCTCAATCCGGAAGCCTGGTGTGCCGGTTCCGAGAAGGGCATCGCCCCGATCCGCCTCGACCACTGCCTGCTCTACGGTCCGGACATCGAAAAGGCCCAGGCCATCTTCCAGGATGTGCTTGGTTTCTACCTCGTCGAACACATCGCGCTCGACGACAGCCAGGATCTGGCGATCTGGCTGTCCTGCTCGACCAAGGCCCATGACATCGCTTTCGTCCGCCATCCGGAACCGGGCAAGCTGCACCACGTCTCCTTCCTGCTTGAGAGCTGGGAAAAGGTGCTGCGCGCCGCCGACCTGATGTCGATGAACCGCGTTTCCATCGACATCGGCCCGACGCGCCATGGTGTGACCCGCGGTACGACGATCTATGCATTTGATCCGAACGGCAATCGTTTTGAGACTTTCTGTGGCGGCAACTATGCCTACCCGGATATCAAGCCGACCAAGTGGACCATGGACGAAGTCGGCGCGGCGGTCTTCTACCACGACCGCAAGCTCAATGACGCCTTCCTGACTGTGGTGACCTGATGCAAGTCGCCGCCACGATTCCCGGCATCACGGCGCAGGCGGCGGCCGCTGCCTGCGCGGCAGCGGTCGCCCACGCCGAGCAAAACGGCTGGAAGATCAATGTCGCCGTCGTCGATCGTGGCGGCAATCTCATGGCCTTCCTGCGCATGCCGGGCGCCTTCATCCACTCGATCGATATCGCCATCGATAAGGCCTACACCTCGGCCAGCTTCGGCTTTCCGACCAAGGCCTGGATGGGGGCCATCGGCCACGACGAAGGCATGAAGCTCGGCTTCGCGGCGCAACCCCGGCTGATCGTCTTCGGTGGCGGTCTGCCGGTGGGTTCGGGTGACTGGCTCGGCGGCATCGGCGTCTCCGGTGCTTCCGAAGCCGAAGATGAAGAATGTGCCCGGGCCGGCCTTGCGGCCATTGGCCTGGCTTAAGAACAGCAAACCAAAAAAGGAAAACCAGCAATGAAGCAAATCCTCAACTTCATCAACGGCGAATTCGTCAGCACCGGCAAGACCTTCGAAAAGCGCACGCCGCTCGACAATTCGCTGATCGGCCAGGTCCATGAAGCCGGCAAGACCGAAGTCGATGCCGCCGTCGCCGCTGCCCGCGCCGCCCTCGAAGGGCCGTGGGGCAAGATGACCGTGGTCGAGCGCACCGACATCCTGAACAAGGTGGCCGACGAGATCACCCGCCGCTTCGACGAATTCCTCGAAGCCGAATGCGCCGATACCGGCAAGCCGAAGAGCCTTGCCTCGCACATCGACATCCCGCGCGGCGCCGCCAATTTCAAGATTTTCGCCGACGTCATCAAGAACGCGCCGACCGAGTTTTTCGAACTGGCCACCCCGGATGGCCGTGGCGCCATCAATTACGCCATGCGTCGCCCGGTCGGCGTGGTTGGCGTCGTCTGCCCGTGGAACCTGCCGCTGCTGCTGATGACCTGGAAGGTCGGCCCGGCCCTGGCTTGCGGCAACACTGTCGTGGTGAAGCCGTCGGAAGAAACCCCGTCCACCGCCACGCTGCTTGGCGAAGTGATGAATGCCTGCGGCGTGCCCAAGGGCGTCTATAACGTCGTGCATGGCTTCGGCCCGAACTCGGCCGGCGAATTCCTGACCACCAACCAGGGCGTCAATGCCATCACCTTCACCGGCGAAACGCGGACCGGTGCGGCGATCATGAAGGCTGCCGCCGACGGCGCCCGGCCGGTGTCGCTGGAAATGGGCGGCAAGAACCCGGCCATCGTCTTTGCCGATGCCGATCTCGATGTCGCCATCGAAGCCACCCTGCGTTCCTGCTTCTCCAATTGCGGCCAGGTCTGCCTGGGTACCGAGCGTGTCTATGTCGAGCGCCCGCTGTTCGACAAGTTCGTTGCCGCCCTCAAGGCCGGTGCAGAGAAGCTCAAGCTCGGCCTGCCGAGCGATCCGGCCAGCAACATGGGGCCGCTGGTCAGCCAGGAACACCGCAACAAGGTGCTCTCGTATTACAAGAAGGCCGTTGAAGAAGGCGCCACGGTCGTTACCGGCGGCGGTGTTCCCGACATGCCGGGCGAGCTGACCAACGGCGCCTGGGTGCAGCCGACCATCTGGACCGGCCTAGGCGACGAGGCCACGGTGGTGCGCGAGGAAATCTTCGGGCCCTGCACGACGGTCATGCCGTTCGATAGCGAAGAGGAAGTCGTCAAGCGCGCCAACAACACGACCTACGGTCTGGCCGCCTCGGTGTACACCCAGGACGTGACTCGCGCCCACCGCGTCGCCGGCAAGATGGAAGTCGGTCTGGTCTGGGTCAACAGCTGGTTCCTGCGTGACCTGCGTACCCCGTTCGGCGGCGCCAAGCAGTCCGGCATCGGTCGTGAAGGCGGCGTGCATTCGCTTGAGTTCTATACCGAACTCAAGAACATTTGCATCAAGCTGTAAGGGCGGAACATGTCCATGCCCACGAACAGCCCGGAAATCGGCCGCAGCGTCAGTGCTGCCGGCATCGTTACCAACGTCCATGATCAGGGCGCGGGGCAGCCGGTGATGCTGATCCACGGTTCCGGGCCGGGCGTCACGGCATGGGCCAACTGGCGTTTGGTGTTGCCGGACCTGGCCCGCTCCCGTCGGGTGATTGCCCCCGATATGCTGGGTTTCGGCTACACCGAACGGCCGGCCGGCGTGACGTATTCGCTTGATGCCTGGGTCAATCACGCGGTTGGTGTGCTCGATGCGCTCGATATCGAACAGACCGATCTGGTCGGCAATTCCTTCGGCGGTGCCATCGCGCTCGCCCTGGCCATCCGCCATCCGCAGCGCGTGCGCAAGCTGGTGTTGATGGGCAGTGTCGGCGTGCCTTTCGCCATCACGCCGGGACTCGATGCGGTCTGGGGGTACGAGCCGTCGCTCGCCGCCATGCGCGGTCTGCTCGATATCTTCGCCCATGACCGCAGCCTGGTCACCGACGAACTCGCCGAGCTGCGTTACCAGGCCAGTATCCGGCCGGGTTTCCAGGAATCCTTCGCGGCCATGTTCCCGGCGCCGCGCCAGCGCTGGGTCGATGCCATGGCGAGCAGCGAAGCCGATATCCGGGGCATCGCCCAGGACACGCTGATCATCCACGGACGTGACGACCTAGTCATTCCGCTGAGCAACTCGCTGACCCTGCACCAGTGGATCAGCCGTTCGCAACTGCATGTCTTCGGCAATTGCGGCCACTGGGCGCAGATCGAGCACAACCGCCGCTTCAATCAACTGGTCAGCAACTTCCTGGCCGAATAGAGAGCACAACAGAGGAAAAAGCGCGATGGAACAATCACAAATCAATGAACTGGGCGACGAGCTTTATGAAGCGCTCGCCGCCTGCAAGACGATCAGCCCGCTGACCTCGCGCGGTTTCGACATCAGCGTCGAGGACGCCTACCACATCCAGCAGCGCATGCTGTCGCGCCGCCTGGAAAAGGGCGAGAAGGTCGTCGGCAAGAAAATCGGCGTGACCAGCAAGGCGGTCATGAACCTGCTCGGCGTGCATAGGCCGGACTTCGGTTACCTGCTCGACGGCATGGTGTACAACGAGGGCGAGTCGATCCCCATGGACACGCTGATCCAGCCCAAGGCCGAGGGCGAGATCGCCTTCCTGCTCAAGAAGGACCTGATGGGGCCGGGCGTCACGGCGGCCGATGTGCTGGCGGCGACCGAAGGCGTCATGGCCTGCTTCGAGATTGTCGATTCGCGCATCCAGGACTGGAAGATCAAGATCCAGGATACCGTCGCCGACAATGCGTCCTGCGGCGTCTTCGTGCTCGGCGACAAGCTGGTGCCGGTCGATCAGGTCGACCTCGCACTGTGCGGCATGGTGCTCGAGAAGAACGGCGACATCGTCGTCACCGGCGCCGGCGCGGCGACCATGGGTCACCCGGTCAATGCCATGATCTGGCTGGCCAACACGCTGGGCGAATTGGGCATCGCATTGAAGGCCGGCGACATCGTGCTGTCCGGCGCGATGGGTGCCATGGTGCCGGTGCAGAAGGGCGATAGCCTGCGTTGCACCATCGGCGGCATCGGCGGCTGCTCGGTGAAGTTCGTTTAGGGCGCCGGCGATGGATCTGCAAATTTCCGGCAAACGCGCCCTGATCAGCGGTTCGACCAAGGGCATCGGCTTCGCCATCGCCTGCGAACTGGCCCGCGAAGGAGCGCGTGTCGTCATCAACGGCCGTCAGCCGCAAGCCGTGGCCGAGGCCGTCGAACGCCTGCGTTCGCTGGTCGCTGGCGCGGATGTCACGGGCGTCGCTGCCGATCTCTCGAATACGGCCGGCATCGCCACTTTGGTCGCCGCCGTGCCGTCGGTCGACATCCTGGTGAACAACCTTGGCATCTTCGATCCCGCAGTTTTCGAGGACATCGCCGACAGCGAGTGGCAACGCTTTTTCGAGATCAACGTGATGAGCGGCGTGCGCCTGTCACGCCACTACCTGCCGGGCATGCTCGCCGCCGACTGGGGGCGCATCGTCTTCATCTCCAGCGAGTCCGGCATCAACACGCCGGGCGAGATGGTGCATTACGGCATGACCAAGTCGGCCCAGCTTGCTGTGTCGCGCGGTCTGGCGCAGCGCTGCGCCGGCACCGGTGTCACGGTCAATGCGGTATTGCCGGGGCCGACGCGCTCGGAAGGCGTTGGCGAATTTTTCGCCAAGCTCGCCGCCGAAGCCGGCATCCCGAACGAAGAAATGGAGCGCCGCTTCTTCGCCGAAGGCCGCCCGACCTCCATCCTCAAACGCATGATAGCTCCGGCCGAAGTCGCCGCGCTCGTCGCCTACGTGTGCAGCGCCCGCGCTGCCGCGACGACCGGTGCCGCGCTGCGTGTCGAAGGCGGCATCGTTTCCACCATTTGTTGAACACTTATTTGTTGAACACCTACCAACAAGGACTCCAACATGACCCAAAAAATCAAATGCGCGCTGATCGGCCCCGGCAACATCGGGACCGACCTGCTCTACAAACTCAAGCGCAGCCCCTTCCTCGACCCGGTCTGGATGATCGGCATCGACCCGGAATCTGAAGGCCTCAAGCGCGCCGCCGAGATGGGCTTGAAGACCTGTGCCACGGGTGTCGACGGCTTCCTGCCGCACGTCCTGGCCGACAACGTCCAGATCGCTTTCGATGCGACCTCGGCCTATGTGCATGCCGAGAACAGCCGCAAGCTCAATGAGCTGGGCGTGCTGATGATCGACCTGACGCCGGCCGCCATCGGCCCCTACTGCGTGCCGCCGGTCAATCTCAAGGAACACGTCGGTCGCCGTGAGATGAACGTCAACATGGTCACCTGCGGTGGCCAGGCCACCATCCCGATGGTTGCCGCCGTCTCGCGCGTCCAGCCGGTGGCCTACGGCGAAATCGTCGCCACCGTCTCTTCGAAGAGCGCCGGTCCCGGCACGCGCAAGAACATCGACGAATTCACCCGCACCACCGCCGGTGCCGTCGAAAAGGTTGGCGGCGCCAAGAAGGGCAAGGCGATCATCATTATCAACCCGGCCGAACCGCCGCTGGTCATGCGCGACACCGTGCATTGCCTGACCGAGACCGCCCCGGACCAGGCCGCCATCACTGAATCGATCCACGCCATGATCAAGGAAGTCCAGAAATACGTGCCGGGTTACCGCCTGGTCAACGGCCCGGTCTTCGACGGCAACCGCGTGTCGGTCTACATGGAAGTCACCGGCCTCGGCGACTTCCTGCCGACCTACGCCGGCAATCTCGACATCATGACCGCCGCCGGTGCGCGCACGGCCGAGATGTTCGCCGAAGAAATGATCAAGGGCACGCTCAAGCTCGAGCCGACCAAAGCTGCTTAAGGAGATATAAAAATGAGTTTGCGCGGCAAGAAAATCACCGTTCACGACATGACCCTGCGTGACGGCATGCACCCCAAGCGTCACCTGATGAGCCTCGACCAGATGATCGCCATCGCCACCGGCCTTGATGAAGCGGGTATCCCGCTCATCGAAGTCACCCATGGTGACGGCCTGGGCGGTTCCTCGGTCAATTACGGCTTCCCGGCCCATACCGATGAAGAATATCTCGGCGCCGTCATCCCCCGGATGAAGCAGGCCAAGGTCTCGGCCCTGCTGCTGCCCGGCATCGGTACGGTCGATCACCTGAAGATGGCGCGCGACCTCGGCGTCAATACCATTCGCGTCGCCACGCACTGCACGGAAGCCGACGTTTCCGAGCAGCACATCACGATGGCCCGCAAGCTGGAGATGGATACCGTCGGCTTCCTGATGATGGCCCACATGAACAGCGCCGAAGGCCTGGTCACGCAAGCCAAGCTCATGGAAAGCTATGGCGCCAACTGCATCTACGTCACCGACTCGGCTGGCCATCTGCTGCCGGACGGCGTCAAGGAACGCCTGGCTGCCGTGCGCGCCGCGCTGAAGCCGGAAACCGAACTCGGCTTCCACGGCCACCACAACCTGGCCATGGGCATTGCCAATTCCATCGCCGCCATCGAAGTCGGTGCCAACCGTATCGACGCGGCTGCTGCCGGTCTCGGCGCCGGGGCCGGCAATACCCCGATGGAGGTGCTGATCGCCGTGTGCAGCCTGATGGGCATCGAAACCGGCGTCGATGTCGCGAAGATCACCGACGTCGCCGAAGACCTCGTCGTGCCGATCATGGACTTCCCGATCCGTATCGACCGCGATGCGCTGACCCTGGGTTATGCCGGCGTCTATGGCTCCTTCCTGCTTTTTGCCAAGCGCGCCTCCGCCAAGTACGGCGTGCCGGCCCGCGAAATTCTCGTCGAACTGGGCCGGCGCGGCATGGTCGGCGGCCAGGAAGACATGATTGAAGACACCGCCATCACCATGGCCCGCGAAAGAGGGTTGATCGCATGAAACTGACACCGCAAGTTATCGCCCAACTCGCCGAGCACCTCGAAAATGCCGAACTGCAGGCACACGACGTCCTGAAGATCACCGACGATCATCCCGAGATGGACTGGGACGACGCCTATGCCATCCAGGCCGAGATCCTGCGGCGCAAGCTGGCGCGCGGCAATCGCGTGGTCGGCCTGAAGTGCGGCCTGACCTCGCACGCCAAGATGAAGCAGATGGGCGTCGAAACCCCGTGTTTCGGCTTCCTCGTCGATTACTTCAGCGTCGCCGACGGTGGCGAGATCAAGATCAACGAACTGATTCACCCCAAGGTCGAGCCGGAAATCGCCTTCGTGCTGAAAAAGGCCCTGAAGGGCCCGGGCTGCCACATCGGCAATGTGCTGGCGGCGACCGATTTCGTCATGCCGGGCATCGAGATCATCGACTCGCGCTATCGCGACTTCAAGTTCGACCTGAAGAGCGTGATCGCCGACAACTGCTCCTCGTCGCGCTTCGTGCTCGGCGGCCAGGCGGTGCCGGTCGGCAAGCTCGACCTACGCACCCTGGGCGTCGTCATGGAGAAGAACGGCGAACACGTCGCCATCGGGGCCGGGGCAGCCGTGCTCGGCCACCCGGCGGCGGCCATCGCCATGCTGGCCAACCATCTCGGCGCCCGCGGCGAAGAGATTCCGGCCGGCACGATGATTCTTTCCGGCGGCGTCACCGAAGCCGTGGCGGTCAAGGCCGGCGACAGTGTCAGTCTGCGCATCCAGGCGCTGGGCAGCGTCGGCGTCCGCTTCATCTGATAACGAAGGGAGACAACATGCCATTCGCCCAGATCTACCTGATCGAAGGCCGGACCGATGAGCAAAAGAAGGCGCTCATCGAGAAGGTCAGCGCCGCCATGAGCGAAGCCGTCGGCGCCCCGCTGGAAAACGTCCGCGTCTGGATTCATGACGTGCCCAAGGCGCAATGGGGGATCGGCGGCAAGACCGCCAAGGACCTCGGGCGCTAACGGTTTTTAAAGCCCGGCCGGGCTGACCGGCCATCCGGAAAAGCCGGAAAAACCGCCCGCCATGGGCGGCGGGACCGGTCTTGCCGGAAAGTTCCAGTTTCATACCCGCAAGGTATTGATTGCCATGGGAATCGGTATTGGACGGTATTTCTGTCCGGCAGGCATAGTTCGTTTCAACAACAATCAGTGAATCAGTTCTCCTAATCGTAATTAGGCCGAACGAACAAAAAAGTACCGCCACAGGTACGACACGACGGAGGAAGGGTATGAGCAAGGCCAAGAAAATTGTGCTGTTGCCGCTATGGGCTTCACTGGCGAGTGGATTCCTGGCGGGCTGTTCGCCGGCGCCGGAAATGTCCGGCATTGCCGCCGAACGCCTGCGCGCCGTGCATCGCTACGATATCGCCCAGGCGGCGGCGAGCAACGGCAAGGTAGTGGTCGCCGGCACCCAGGATGGCGCGGTGCTGATCTCCGATGACCAGGGCAAGAGCTGGCGGCGCACGGCGCTGGGCAACAGTTCGCTGGTCGACATCACGACCTGCGGCGAGCGCGGCTTCGTTGCCATCGACCATTATCACAAGCTATGGTCGGCCGACGCCGCCGGCGGCAACTGGCAGGCCGTGCCGCTGGAGTTGCCGCGCACCCCGCTGGCCGTCACCTGCGATGCGCTGGGCGGTTGGTGGGTGGCCGGGACCAATGCGGTCATTGCCGGCAGCAGCGACCAGGGCAAGACCTGGAAAACCACCGAGCTCGGCGAAGACACCCAGATCACCAGCCTGCAGTTCCTCGGCAACAAGAAGGCCGTCGCCCTGGGCGAGTTCGGCCTGACGGTCTTTTCCGAAGATGGCGGCGCAACCTGGAAGAAGGGCGCCAAGATTCCGGGCGACTTCTACCCCTACGCCGCCCTCTTCCGTAACGACAGCGAAGGCTGGGTCAGCGGCATCGCCGGCCAGATGCTGCACACCACGGATGGCGGCAAGAGCTGGCAGAAACAGGCCAATACGGCGCACGCCTCGCTCTACCGGCTGTTCCTGCACGACGGGGCGCCGGTCGGCGTCGGCTCGGGCGGCGTCATCGCGCGTCTCGACGGCAACACCTGGCGCGTCCTGCCCTATACCGACCCGGTGCCGGTCTTCCTCGGCGCCAGCACTTCGCTGCCCGGCCAGTCAGCCGTCGTCATCGGCGGCCCCGGCGGCTTGCTGCGCGCTGTCAGCACCGTCGCCAAACAGTAAAGCATTGAGAAAGCCACACCATGGTTAGCCAATTCCGCCACACCCTGACCCATGCCCTGCATCGCGGCGAGGAATGGATTTTCCGCAATCCGAAGATCGTCCTCTCCCTGGTGCTGCTGATCACCTGCCTGTTCGGCGCCGCCCTGCCCAGCCTGCGGGTGTTTACCGACTTTTCCGACCTGCTGCCGCAGAACCATGCCTACATCAAGGTGTACAACCGCCTGAAGGAGAATTTCGGCGGTGCCAACATGATCGTCATGGCCATCGAGGTCGACAAGGGCACCATCTTCAATGATGAAACCCTGAAACTCATCCACGAAGCTACGCTCGGCGTCGACAACCTGCCGGGCGTCAATCACAACCTGGTGACCAGCCTGACGCACCGCACGGCGCGCAAGGTCTTTCTCGACGACCAGGGCGGCTTTGCCTCCGAGTCCTATTACGACCCGCTAAAGCCGACGCGCACGGTGGCCGAACTCGAACAGCTCAAAAACGACGTCATCGCCAACCCGACCATTTTCGGCCTGCTCGTCTCGCCGGACATGAAAGCGGCGCTGATCAAGGCGCAGCTCAACGAAGGCGACATCGACTACCCGGCGACCTTCGCCGCGCTGCAGAAGGTCCGCGCCACGCTGGCCCGGCCCGGGCACCAGATCTACGTCACCGGCAATCCGGTACTCACCGGCTGGGTCTATACCTACCTCAACCAGATCGTCGAGATTCTGGCGTGGACGCTGCTGCTCTTGAGCACCCTGCTCATCGTCTATTTCCGCCGCTTCTACGGCGTCGCCCTGCCGCTCCTTGGCATTGCCCTGTCGTCGATCTGGGGCCTGGGTTTCATGGCCTTCATGGGGATCAACCTGGAACCCCTGTCGCTGCCCATTCCCTTCCTCATCGCCGCCCGCGCCACCTCGCACGGCGTGCAACTGGTGGTGCGCTACTACGAGGAACTGGCGATCGTCCATGACGGCCCGAAGGCCGCCCGCAACGCGCTCGACGCGCTGTTCCGGCCGGGGTCGCTGGCGATCATCGTCGATGCGGTGGGGATTGCCGTGCTCATGCTGGGCGCCGCCCCCTTCAATCACAAGCTCGGCCTGGCCGCCGGCTTCTGGGGTTTCTCGGTGATCTTCACGGTGCACTTCATGGTGCCGCTGGCCCTGACCATCCTGCCGGCGCCGAAGCAGCACGCCAACGGCAACGAGGGCATCCGCAAATTCCTCGGCAAGGCCATGGCGCTGACCGGCGGCACCGACGGCGGCGCCCGTTCGATCCTCATCCTCACCCTGATCGGCGCGATCGGCGGCATGTATTTCGTCAGCAAGGTGCAACTCGGCGAATCCGAGCCAGGCTCGCCGCTGCTCCACCTCAACCACGACTACAACATCTCCACCAAGGCGATCAACACGCGCTTCCCGGGCTCCGAGGAACTGCATGTCGTGGCCCGTACCGAAGAAAAGGGCGGCATCAAGCGCCCCGACGTGATGGCCGCCATCGAACGCTTCCAGGCCCACATGCTGGCCGACCCGACGCTGGGCGGCACCAAGGCCATGCCGGGCGTCGTCCGCGTGGTTAACAAGCTGACCCACAACGACGATCCGCGCTGGATGCAACTGCCGGACAATGCCGCCGAAATCGGCGGCCTGATGTTCGCCTACATGGCCTCCAGCCCGATCCCGGGGGCCTTGAAGGAATTCGTCAATGCCGACGAGAACGAAGCCGACATGGTCTTCTATTACAAGGACCACCAGGCCGAAACGATCAACCGCATCGTCGCGCTGGCCGAGGAAGGCATCAAGCAGCTCGAGAAGGAAGTCCCCGGTCTGCACATCGAACTGGGCGGCGGCATCATCGGCGTCACGGCGGCCGGCAACCAGGCGCTGCATTCCGACCACATGATCATCATCCCGGCCGTCATGCTGCTCGCCTTCGCCATCGTCATGGTCTATTACAGCTCGCTGCACGCCGGCTGGCTGATGGTCCTGCCAATGCTCTTCTCGACGCTGATGACCTATGCCTACATGGGTGCCCTGAATATCGGCATCAGCGTCAACACCGTGCCGGTGATCGCCGTCGGCGTCGGCGTCGGCATCGACTATGCGGTCTATTTCATGGACCGCATCCGGGAAGAGTTCGCCCATCTGCGCGACATCAAGCAGGCGGTGATCAACGCCGTCGCCACTACCGGCTACGCCGTCAGCTTCACCGCCGTGACGCTGATTGCCGGGGTGGTCATGTGGATCTTCATGTCCGACCTGCGCTTCCAGTCGGACGCCGCGATCCTGCTTTCTTTCATGCTCATCGTCAATGCGATCGCCGCCGTGCTGATCGTGCCGTCGTGGTGCGTCGTCTTCAAGCCGAAGTTCGTGACCGCCGCCCACTACGACGCCGACGGGGTGCTGGAAAACGATTAACAACACTCCGGACCACCGGGGGAACAGCAAAGCCATCCTTCTTGAACACACCAATGCGTTGGGGGAAACATGAGTGAGACAAAGTACTACCAGAAAAAACGCCTGAGCCTGCTCGGCAGCGCCCTGTGCGCCGCCTTTGCCGGCCCGGTCTGGGCCGAAGGCCTGCCCTCGATGGGCGAGGAGTCCTCGCCCTGGCAGGTCGACGTGACCTACGAGAACCATACGGCGCATCGCGAGCACGCCGGCCTGGCGAAATTCCGCAATACCCTGCAGGCCGAGTTTGACAAAAAGGCCGGTGACGGCTGGACCATCCACGGCATTACCCGCGGTAGTTGGGACGGCGTTTACCGGATGAACAGCAGCGAGTACGGCAAGGATGCCGGCGGGGCGATTGCCTCCCAGTCTACCGTCAGTGGCAGTCTGGTGACAGTGCCATGGGGTGTCGGCGCGCCGCCGGCGCCACCGTTCAACACGGCTCTAGGGGGGCTGGCCCAGTTTCCGGCCACATATCCAAATAACCCGAACACTGGTTTCCGCGTTCTCGGCGACCGCTGGCACGACATCAACGGCGGCGTCGCCTTCGCCGTGCCGGTCCGGCCGTGTGACGTCGATAGCCGCGGTTGTCGCGATTTCGGCGGATACGGCGACAAGACGTTGAGCGAGCTGGAAGCGCCGGAATTCAACGACCGTCTCGACTTCGTGCGCGAGTTGTACGCCAAGAAGACCTTCGACCTGGGCGATGGCAAGGGCTTGTTCGTCAAGGTCGGCAAGCAGCAGGTGGTGTGGGGGCGGACCGACCTGTTCCGCGTGCTCGACGTCATCAACCCGGTCGACTATTCGCGCAACAACATTTACGACGAACTGTCGGATATCCGCATCCCGATGTGGATCGCCCAGGCCGAGTACCGCATGGGCGCCAGCGACACGATGCAGGACCGCAACTTCCAGATCGTCTGGAATTTCGACAAGTTCCGCGCCAACAACCTGGGGCAGTGCGGCACGCCGAACGTCATTCTCGACGCCGGCTGCTTCTTCCGCGGCATGGCCAACCTGTGGGATAACGGTGGCACGGTCGCCAACTTCGCCAATGTCGCGCCCGGTACGCTGCTCGCCACCAACTTCGGTCCGGGCCAGATCGGTCTGAAGGACGTCAACCTGCCCGACTGGAGCCTGTCAAATACCCAGCTCGGCGTGAAGTACGAGGGCGTTACCATGGACGGTCTATCCTTCTCGCTGAACGCGCTGACCTACCGTTCGCAACTGCCGTCGCTGCATGGTGGCAAGCGGGCAACCAACTCATTCACCGGGGTTTATCAGAACGCCTGGCCCTACCTGATTTCCTTTGACATGGAATTCCCGCGCGTCAACCTGCTCGGCGGCTCGATGGACTTCCAGGTGCCGGCAGCCAATGCCGCGGTGCGGGTCGAAGCGGCCTTGACCGATGGCGAGGAATTCTCCAATACGGCCCGCGAGGAGTTGTACTCGAAGAACAACGTATTCCGTGCCGTAGTCGGCGTCGATCGACCGACCTTCGTTCCCTTTATCAGTGAAACCTCGGCGACCTTGATTTCCGCGCAGTTGTTCTACCAGCACATCTTCGATCACGAATGGCGCCAGGGTTCCCTTGGCCCGGTCGGCATGCCGGATTGGGAAAACAGCTTCATCGGGACCTTGCTGATCAAGGGATTCCTGAGGAACGGGACGCTGAGTCCGCAGGTCATCATGGCGCATGACTTCCAGGCCCGGGCGACTGCCATTGCGCCGCAGGTCGAATGGAACGTGACGAACGACCTGAAGATCACCGTCGGCGCCAACTATAAGCTGGCAGAGGGGCGTGATCGCTGGAATTTCGACGATTGCCGCGCTTGTAATCCGTTTGCTCCCTTCACCGCGCCGGCCGCTGAGCAAGGCAACGGCACCACCGAGAACGTCCCATATTCGCGTGGCCTGGCCGGCATGGAACCCCTCGGTCGCTTCCGCGCCGGTCCGATCGGTGCGGCATTCAAGGAAAACGATTTGTTCGTCAAGCTGAACTACAAGTTCTGATTAAAACAGGAGACATCGCATGAACAAGAAACTGATTGCACTGCTGCCCTTGCTGGCAGCCGGCATGGTCGGCGTCAGCCAGGCAGCTACCGAGGCCGACGTGGACAATTCCTTCAATCCCTACAAGAGCGGCTTGCCGTCCTTTCCCGGCCTGACTGCCGGGACGATCATCAACAAGAGTAACGTCGAGCCCTTCAAGGATGTGCTGGGCGCTGGCGTCTACAAGCTGATCAAGGAAGGCCTGTTCGAGATCAAGGTCGGGGCCACCACCCAGTTCAGCATTTCCAAGGCCTATGTCGATGCGACCAAGGCCAATCTCAACAAGACCAAGCTCGGCGCCAAGGCCGGCGACATGATCACCGGCTACGTTGCCGGTCGTCCCTTCCCGGAAGAGCCGGATGCCAAGGATGCGCGGGCCGGCGAAAAGCTCGCCTGGAACTACAAGTACGGTGTGAACTGGGGCGATGGCGCGATCATCTCGCCGTTCTACTGGAAGTATCGCAACATGCAGTCCGGCCAGGTCGAAAAGACCCTGAAATGGGATTTCCACTTTCTGAACTTCATGCACCGCACCAAGGATGCGCCGGTCCCGGAAATCACCCCGAATCCCTCGGGCATTTTCCGCGCCATCTACACCAAGGCGCATGAGCCGTCCGACCTGAAGAACACGCAGTTGCTGATCCAGCGTTTCGAGGACGACAACAAGCTTGACGATGCCTATCTCTACCTCGGCTTCCAGCGCCGCGTGCGTCGTCTGGCCCAGGGCCAGGCAACCGACGCCTTCCTCGGTTCCGACCTGATGATCGAAGACTTCGAAGGCTACAACGGCCGCGTTTCCGACATGAAGTGGACCTTCAAGGGCACGAAGAACGTGCTGCTGCCGATGTGGAACCACGACGAACTGAAGCTGGCCACCGACATGCCGGCCGAAGCCGACGGCTACAAGTATGTGAACTTTGCCGGGCAGGGCGGTTGCTTCCATGAAGGCACCTGGCAGCTGCGCAAGGTTTACGTGCTGGAAGCGGCCCCGGTCAATTCCAATCACCCGGTCAGCAAGCGCGTCTTCTACATGGATGTCCAACTCGGCAACCTGAACGGCGCCAACGAAATCTACGACCGCAAGGGCGAGTTGTGGAAGGTCTTCATGGTCGGCAAATCGCAGGCCGATCACCACCTGCCCGTGAACAAGGGCGCCGGTATCGGTATCGACGATGCCTTCTCGATGGTCGACCTGCAGTCGAAGCATTGCACCACCGGCCAGTTCAAGGGCCAGGTCGACCCCAAGAAAAACCCGCCCGGACTCTTCCAGGTGCAGAACCTGCGCGGTGGCGACTAAGTCAGAGTTTGTTCCTACACCCCTCTAGGGTGTCCTGCTGGCGGGGGCCAATTCCCTATTGGTCATCCCGCTCTTTAAGGGGGGCGCAAGCCCCCCGTTTTTTGTCCGGGATCTGGAGTTTTTAAATTGGCCTGTGCTGTTTGCGTGGCGGAACTCAGCCAGGAGCAACGAGTCGCGCCAACGCGCCGCGATGCCGAAAGCATTCTTTGCCTTGTTATTCGGTTTCGGAACCGATAATCTCCAAGTCGCGCCGACCATCCCATCTGACAGCCCGGCCAACAGCGGCGCTAACCGCTGAATGCTTGATCCGGAGTTCATCACCGCAATGAGACAAAAGCTCAGTCTGACCGTCCAGCTTGGCCCGAATGTCGGCTCAGGTGAAAAGGGGGCTGCTCGCTGGCGCGAAGTCAGCGGAACATTTATCGACGAAGCCGGGGAAGCCGCTATGAGCTTGACCGTGATGCCACGCTGACCGAGCAATCTGCGTGCGACGCTCCGCCTTCAAATCAGTCCTGATCTGCCTGCTCTCGCCGCTGCTTGGCAACCCGCTGCCGTCAATGGCGGCACCCCCGGCAGCCAAGCGTGTTGCACCGGCCCCGGTCCGGCCGCTCACCGTTGCTGGCATCCGCTACGATGTCGTACTTGCCACTCGTGCCCGGGGCTTGCCGCAGGAAGGCGGTTATGTCGCCGCAACCGACCGGCAAAGCGGCACCGAGATTTGGCTACAACGCATTTACGAAACGCATTACGCCGCAGGGATGGAAGAAGATGTCCAAGATGTTTTCATTCGCCAGATGAGCGTCGGAAAAACGGGTAGGACACTGGAAATCATTGACGAACTCGACCGTCATCACAGCCTTGATCTGACGACCCGCCAAGTCCGCCAGCGTTGCCCCTGTCCTCCCCGCCGAACGCAACCGTGACGACATCACCGGCCAACAACGCTGGTTTCATCGCGTATCGCCATTTGCCATGTTGAAGCGGCGCACCGATCGCTCGAACTTGGCGCGAGGTAGGCTGAACGAAATGCGAGCCCCCTCTTTCTCGGCCCGCTAGCGCCATGGATATCCAGCCCCGCGTTGGGCGGCGCTACTCATTCATGGGCAAAGATACTGCTCAGGACGTCGATTTTTTCCAGCGCCATGCCCGTGCCGCGCACGACACAGGTCAAGGGGTCGTCGGCGACGATCACCGGTAGACCGGTTTCTTCCATCAGCAGGCGATCCAGGTCGCGCAACAGGGCGCCGCCGCCGGTCAGCACCAGGCCGCGTTCGGCGATGTCGGCACCAAGTTCGGGCGGGGTTTTTTCGAGGGCTAGTTTGACGGCGGTGACTATCTGGTTCAGCGGCTCGGTCAGGGCCTCGAGGATTTCGTTGCTGGTGATCGTGAAGCTGCGCGGAATACCCTCCGAGCGATTGATGCCGGAAACCTCCATCTCCAGGATCTCGGTGCCGGGAAAAGCCGAGCCGATGGTTTTCTTGATCTTCTCGGCGGTGTTCTCGCCGATCAGCATGCCGTAATTGCGGCTGATGTAATTGAGGATCGCTTCATCGAATTTGTCGCCGCCGACCCGCACCGACCCGGCGTAGACCATGCCGCCGAGGGCGATTACCGCGACGTCGGAGGTGCCGCCGCCGATGTCGACAACCATCGAACCGGTCGCCTCGGAAACCGGCAGGCCGGCACCGATCGCCGCGGCCAGCGGTTCGTCGATCAGGTACACCTGGCTGGCTCCGGCGCCGAGGGCCGCTTCGCGGATGGCCCGGCGTTCGACCTGGGTGGCGCCGCCGGGAACGCAGATGATGATGCGCGGCTTCGGGCTGAATAGTTGGGCGTCGTAGACCTTTTTGATGAAATGCTTGAGCATTTGCTCGGTCACCGTGAAATCGGCGATCACGCCGTCTTTCATCGGCCGGATGGCGGTGATGTTGCCCGGCGTGCGGCCGAGCATCTGCTTGGCTTCCATGCCGACCGCCAGCACCGATTTCTTGGTGCCGTAGGCGCCTTCGGTGCGCACTGCGACCACCGACGGTTCATCGAGGATGATGCCCTTGCCGCGGACATAGATCAGCGTATTGGCGGTGCCCAGGTCGATCGCCAGATCGCTGGAAAAATATTTGCGAAAAGAACCCATCATTGCGGAAATGCCTCCTACGGCTATTGCAGATTTGCGCTAAAGCCGGTCAATGCTGACCTGGCGTCGGGATATCGCTTTCCCCGTCGGGCGGGGCGGTTGTCGCCCAAGGTCCAGGGCGAGGATACAGATCGATTCCGGAGGGAGATCGGTGGCGAAGTAGGGCCATGCTAGTCGATTTGCTGCGCTGCAACAACTGGAAAAATCGACAGCCGCCCGCCACCGGGAGCGAAAACGGGGCGGATCAAGCCGCTCGGCCCGTTCATAGTCTGGTGCCCCCAGCACGAATCGAACGTGCGACCCCTTCCTTAGGAGGGAAGTGCTCTATCCACTGAGCTATGGAGGCAACTCGCGGAGGGGGGCATTGTACCGGCGGGCGGGGGGCTTGGGAACGGTCATTGATGTTTTGCTGCGTTGATGTTCCGGCGGATCGTCGCGCGGCGCCCAATCAAGCGGATAATAGGCGCCCTTCCCAATTCCGTGCCCTTGCCGGTACACCAGCGATTCGCCCATGCCTTATCTCAAACTTGCCGATGCCTGTCTCGCCTATGGCCATGTGCCGCTGCTCGATCACGCCGATTTCCTGCTCGATCCGGGTGAGCGCGTCGCCCTGATCGGCCGCAACGGTACCGGCAAGTCCTCGCTGCTGGCGGCGCTCGCCGCCGGTTCCGGGCGTGGCAAGCTGGATGACGGCGAGGTCTGGGTGCAGCCCGGTATCCGCGTCGGTTACGTGCCGCAGGAACCGCCGCTCGATCCGGCGCAGACCGTCTTCGAGGCGGTGACTTCCGGCATGGGCGAGGCCGCCAAGCTGCTCGCTGCCTACCACGAGGTATCGCACCAGATGGCCGAAGGGATCGGTGATCACGAGGCGCTGATGGATCGCATGGAAAGCCTGCAGCACGATCTCGAAGCCTGTGGGGCATGGACTTACGAGGCGCAGGCCGAGCGCGTCATCGACCGTTTTGGGCTCGATCCGGAGGCCAATGTCGGCAGCCTGTCGGGCGGTCAGAAAAAGCGCCTGGCGCTGGCCCAGGCGCTGGCCGTGGCGCCCGAGGTGTTGCTCCTCGATGAGCCGACCAACCACCTCGACATCGCCGCCATCGAGTGGCTGGAAAACCTGCTGATCGAAACCAATACCACGCTGTTCTTCATCACCCACGACCGTTCCTTCCTCGACCGCGTGTGTACCCGCATCGTCGAACTCGATCGCGGCAAGCTGGCCAGCTATCCCGGCAGCTTCAAGGAATACCAGGTGCGCAAGGAAGCGCAGTTGCACGAGGAAGGCCTGGCCAACGCCCGCGCCGACAAGCTGCTCAAGGAAGAGGAAGTGTGGATCCGCAAGGGCGTCGAAGCGCGGCGGACGCGCGCCGTCTTCCGCGTCCAGCGCCTCGACCAGTTGCGCGCCGAGCGTCAGGCGCGCCGCGAACGCATGGGCAAGGTCAATCTGCAACTCGATGCCGGCGACAAGAGCGGCAAGCTGGTCGCCGAGCTGGAACATGTCGGCAAGCGTTTCGGCGAGCGGGTCATCGTCGATGATTTTTCGATCCGCATCCAGCGCGGCGACAAGATCGGCCTGATCGGCCCGAACGGTGCCGGCAAGACGACGCTGTTACGGATGATCCTCGGCGAATTGCAGCCGGATGCCGGCATCGTCCGCCTCGGGACGAAGATCGACGTCGCCTATTTCGACCAGTTCCGCACCCAGTTGAATCCGGATTCGACCCTGATCGACGTCATCTCGCCGGGCTCCGATTTTGTCGATATCGGCGGCAACCGTAAGCACGTCATCAGCTACCTGGAAGATTTCCTGTTCGCCCCGGAACGCGCCCGTTCGCCGGTCAGTTCGCTGTCCGGCGGCGAGCGCAACCGCCTGCTGCTGGCCCGCTTGTTCGCCAAGCCGGCCAATGTGCTGGTCCTCGACGAGCCGACCAACGACCTCGATATTGAAACTCTGGAGCTGTTGGAAGAGCTGCTCGCTAAATACACCGGTACGCTGTTCCTGGTCAGCCATGACCGGACCTTCCTCGACAACGTCGTGACCCAGACCATCGCCGCCGAAGGCAACGGCAACTGGCGCGAATATGCCGGCGGCTATAGCGACTGGGCCAACTACAAGGCGAGCCTGCAGAAGGAAGAGGCGGCACGCCAGAAGGCGGGTGGCAAGCCGTCCGCCGGCAAGGCGGCCGAACCGGCCAAAGCCAAGCTGGAAAAGCTCTCCTGGAAGGAGCAGCGTGAACTGGACGAGTTGCCAGGGAAAATCGCCGCTCTGGAAGGCGAGCAGGCCGCCTTGAGCAAACGTCTCGAAGATCCGGCGATTTACCAGGCCGACCCGGCGGGGGCACAGCAGGCGGCCGAGCGGCTGGCGCTGATCGACGACGAGTTGATGGGGTTGCTCGAGCGCTGGGAAATTCTCGAGGCGGGGCGCGACAAGCCGGTTTGAGCGCTGGCTAGCCGGCCTCGTTGCCGTCGGCTTCGCGGGCCGGCATCGGCTCCAGGCCGAGGCGCTGGCGGACTGCTTCCGGCGAGATGTTGAGCAGGCCGCCGATATCCCGGTAATCGTCGGGCAGGGCGGCATCCTCCCAGCCGTGTGCCGAATGGCGGGCCAGACGGACGGCCAGAGTGACGTTCTGGACGCGGGGATTGCCGGCGTTGTCATCGTCGATCAGGTTTTGCAGCAGGTCCGGCAGATGCCAGACGCGGCAGAGTTCGAGCTGGATATCCTGGAACGTCAGGCCCAGTACCTGACGCTGCGCTTCGGCGCTGCGCAAGGAGGGCTGGGCTTTCTGCCGGCCGAGGATGGCGAGGCCGAGTGTCGGTGCCGAGCACCACACCAGGATTTCCGCCAGGTCGTGGAGCAGGGCGGCAATGCGGACCTCTTCCATGTTGATGTCGTGGCGCCAGATTGCCCATTCCTGGGCGTAATCGGCGGCCCGCTGGGCGCGCCGGATGATTTGCAGGATGCCGAGCAGGGCATGGCTGTCGGCGCCTTTCAACTGGTCCTCGACGGTGAGCAATTCGGCGAAGCGGTTGAAGAAGGGTTCGATGCCGGCCATCATCACGGCGCTGGCGATGGTCGTGATGTCGTGCTGTAGCGAGCGGCCGCGCATCGGCTGGATATAGGCCAGGACGCGCACCGTCATGATCGGATCCTGGAGGATAACGCGGGCCAGTTCGCGGGCATCGACGCGATCGAGATTGGCGCGCATGTCGTCGAGTCGGCGCTTGGTGACGCGCAGCACGGGCAGGCTGTTGTTGCTGAAGAACAATACCCAGTGGTCGATATCGGGCAAGGGATGGTCGATCATGTCGTCATTGTCCTTGAAGAATTGACGGTGTTTCTCTGCGCAGAGTGTAAGGGGGCCGCCACTGCCGGGCAAGGGTGGTGCCATGCGATAATCGCCAGCGTCCAATTATTGCGGTTTCTGCCATGCGTTACGCCATTGTCCCGGTTACTCCCTTTGACCAGAATTGCACCATTTTCTGGTGCGAAAGCACGCGCCAGGCGGCCGTTATCGATCCCGGCGGCAATCCCGAACGCATCCTGAAAGTGCTGGCCGACGAGCAACTGATGCTGGCCAAGATTCTCGTCACCCATGGCCATATCGACCATGCCGGCGGCGTTGCCGCACTGGCTGCGCAAACCGGCGTGCCGATCGAGGGGCCGCACGAAGACGACCGTTTCTGGATCGAGGGCATGCCGCAGCAGAGCAAAATGTTCGGTTTCCCCAACGGGCAGAGCTTTACCCCGAACCGCTGGCTGCAAGCCGGCGACCAGGTGAGTTTCGGCGAAATCGAACTGGCCGTGCTGCACTGTCCCGGCCACACCCCCGGGCATGTCGTCTTCTACCATGCCCCCAGTCGTCTGGCCCAGGTCGGTGACGTGCTCTTCCAGGGCTCGATCGGTCGTACCGATTTCCCCCGGGGCGATCATGCAACGCTGATCCGTTCGATCAAGGAGCAGTTGTTCCCGCTTGGCGACGAGGTCCACTTCATTCCCGGCCACGGCCCGATGTCGACTTTCGGCGAGGAGCGTCGCACCAACCCTTTCCTCAGCGGTCGCTTCGGTTAACGGGGGGGACGCTCAGGGCAGCGGGTGGATTTTTGCCGCCCAGCTAAGGGCGGCAAGTTGGCCGTCAAGGAAGCAGGTGCCGGGCAGGGCAAGGTTTTCCAGCAGCCGTGCCGCCGCTGTCAGGTTACGGCTTTCCGCTGTGCTGATGACCTGCAGCAATTGGCCGAGCGCCCCGCTCTGTTCAGTCAGGGCCTGGCGGATGGCGTCGGTGAGCGGCAGTTGTTGCAGGATTTCGCTCATCGACATATTGAGCAGGACGTCGAGTAGCGAGAAGGTGCCAACCATGAACGCCGCATCTTCCAGGTGCTCGATGCCCGCTGTCGTCGGCAGGGCGGGGGCCAGCAGTTCCATCAGGCGGCCGCGGGCGGCCGCTTTTTGTAACAGCGGATTTGGCTGGTGCCCGTTGTTGGGGTCGGCATAAACCAGCAATTGCAACCAGCGCTGCAATTGGCGCCGGCCGAGCAGGTTGATCGCCTGGGCAAAACTGGTGATCGGGCTACGCGGCGCGAGGGCTGCCGAATTGACCAGGCGGAGCAGGCTGTAGGAGAGTTTGGGTTCCTGCCGGAAGATTTCCTCGAGCGCAGCCGTGTCGGCGTCTTCGGCGATCAGGGCGAGCATCTCGAGGAGCTTGAGGCGCGTCATGTCGGCCCGGGTGCCGCTGCTGTTGCGGGTCAGCATGAACTCGGCGGTGGTCAGCGTGCAGGCATTGCCCTGGCCCCAGGCGTAATCGGCCCGGCTGTGCACTTCGGTGAGCATGACGCGCGTCCGGCTGGCCAGGCCGATCAGCGTATAGGGCGGCAGGGTCCGGGCGTGACTGGCACTGAGCAGCAGATAATCCCAGGTTCCCGTCATCGGCAGCTTTTCACCCGGCGTCAAGCGCCGGCCGACCTGGCACTGGGCCTGGCGCAGCTCGGCTTCCAGTGCCGCGTTCCGCTCGCTGCACAGATGCACGGTATGGTCGCTCAGGCATTTTCCGGGCAGGCCGGCCGTGGCCGGGATCAGCCAGGGAAGTCGCCGGTCAAATTCGCCGATGGTCGGGTGCTGGCAAAGGTGGAAGAGGGCGCCGTCTTCGCTGAGGGCGGGGGCAGCCGTTTCGACCAGGTAGCCGGACCAGGCTTCGTTCGTATCCAGCAAGGGATGAATGAAGAGCAGGTCAGCAGCGGACATGGTGTTCTTTCGTCATGATCGAAGGGGGGATGGTAGCAAAATCTCCCTCGCTGGGGCGCAAGGATCGGCTCTGGCGGTGCATCCTGTCTCCCCCCGTATTTCTCGCGAGGGTCGCCAAAGGTACGTGTGACAAAGCTTCCAGGGGCTTCTGCGGAGAGGGGTGGGGTGGGCAACCTTTAGGGTAAAATACGCGCCGATACAGAAACCGAGTTGTCCATGAAAACAAGTTTCCTCGACTTCGAGCAGTCGATTGCCGACCTCGAAGCAAAAATCGAAGAGTTGCGCTTTGTCCAGGATGATTCCGCTGTCGATATCTCGGAAGAGATCGAGCGGCTGGAGAAAAAAGGCGATCAGCTAACCAAGGATATCTACGCCAAGTTGTCGCCGTGGCAGATTTCCCAAGTGGCGCGCCATCCGCAGCGGCCCTACACCCTGGACTACCTGTCGCTGATCTTCACCGATTTCGAAGAATTGCATGGTGATCGGGCCTTTGCCGATGACCATGCCATCGTTGGCGGGCTGGCCCGCTTCAACGGTCAACCGGTGATGGTGATCGGCCACCAGAAGGGGCGCGATACCAAGGACAAGATTTACCGCAATTTCGGCATGCCGCGCCCGGAAGGTTATCGCAAGGCCTTGCGCCTGATGAAACTGGCCGAAAAATTCGGCATTCCGGTGCTGACCTTCGTCGATACGCCGGGCGCCTATCCCGGCATCGACGCCGAGGAACGCGGTCAGTCCGAAGCCATCGGCCGCAATCTCTACGTGATGGCCGAGTTGAAGGTGCCGGTCATCGTCACCATCATTGGCGAGGGCGGGTCTGGCGGTGCGCTGGCGATTGCCGTCGGCGATGTGCTGCAAATGCTGCAATACTCGACCTATTCGGTGATTTCGCCGGAAGGCTGTGCTTCCATCCTGTGGAAGAGTGCCGAAAAGGCGCCGGAAGCCGCCGAAACCATGGGGATCACGGCGCAACGCCTGAAAACCCTCGGCCTGATCGACAAGATCGTGCATGAGCCGCTGGGTGGGGCGCATCGCGATCACGCGGCGATGGGGCAGTTTTTGAAGAAAGCCTTGCAGGATGCCCTCAAGCAACTTTCCGGGCTGTCTACTGCCGAGCTTCTGGCGTCGCGCTACGAGCGGCTGATGAGCTATGGCCGCTACAAGGAACAAGCCCTCAGTTGATCTGCTGCCCGGGCGGGTCGGCGATTTTCTCGCCCCCCGTCTGGTGCCGGCCGAGCGTATTTGCCTCGGCCTTTCCGGCGGCTGTGATTCCGTCGTCCTGTTGCACGTCCTGCGGCAGCTTGGCCTGGGCGAACGCCTGACGGCCGTCCATGTGCATCATGGCCTGTCACCCAATGCCGATGCCTGGGCTGACTTCTGCGGCGATTACTGCGCCACCCTCGGCATTGCGCTGCGTGTCGTCCGGGTCGCGGTCGATCGGCAGAGCGGGCTCGGGCTTGAAGCCGCCGCCCGCGCAGCTCGCTATGCGGCGCTGGCCGACAGCGCGGCCGAGGTGGTGATGCTCGCCCAGCATCGGGGGGACCAGGCGGAAACCCTGCTTTTCAATTTGCTGCGCGGGACCGGGGTGGCCGGGGCGGCGGGAATCCCGGCGGAACGACGCTGCGGCCGGCAGCGCTTGCTGCGCCCCTTGCTGGGCAGCGCGCGCCCCGAACTCGAGGCCTATGCCCGGCAACATGCGCTGCGCTGGATCGAGGACGAGAGCAATGCCGATCCGCATTACTCGCGCAATTTTCTGCGGCATCAGGTCTTGCCCGTGCTCCGCCAGCGTTTTCCGGCGGCCGAAAGTTCGCTGGCCCAGGCGGCGCAGCATTTTGCCGAAGCCGACGGACTGCTCGCCGAGCTGGCGCTGGCCGACTGGCAAACGGTCGGCGCCGATGCTTCGGGGGCGCCGGTGGTGCGCCTCTTGTGTGCTCTTTCCCTGCCCCGTCTGAAGAACCTTTTACGTTATCGTCTGCGGCAACTTGGCTGGCGTGCGCCGGCCGCCGGACGGCTCGATGAATTTGCCCGGCAACTGCTGACCGCCGGCGCTGATCGTCATCCCCGGCTCGACCTGCCGGATGGCTGTCTGTGCGTGGCAGCGCGCCGGCTGCACTGGTTAATCCGAAAATAACATTCTGTTACTCGGCAGCTAGCCGCATTTCGGACCCTTCAGTTACAATCGGCAAATTACTTTATTGCAAACAAGGCCATGATTACTGGATCCATTGTCGCCATCGTCACTCCCATGCACGAGGATGGCAGCCTCGATTTGAATTCCCTGCGCAATCTGGTCGATTTTCATGTCCGCGAAGGGACCGATGCCATCGTCGTCGTCGGAACCACCGGCGAATCGCCGACGGTCAGCGTCGAGGAACACTGCGAATTGATCCGTGTCGTCGTCGACCATGCGGCCGGCCGCATCCCGGTGATTGCCGGGACCGGTGCCAATTCGACGGCGGAAGCCATCGAACTGACCGAATTCGCCCGGCGGGCCGGGGCGAGCATGGGCTTGTCGGTCGTGCCTTATTACAACAAGCCGACCCAGGACGGCCTCTATCGTCATTTCAAGGCGATTGCCGAAGCCGTCGAACTGCCGGTCCTGCTCTATAACGTGCCGGGCCGCACCGTGGCCGACATGAGCAACGACACCATCCTGCGTCTGGCCGAAGTGCCGGGTATCGTCGGCGTCAAGGATGCGACCGGCAACCTCGATCGCGCTTGCGATCTGATCGCCCGGGCACCGAAGGATTTCGCCCTGTACAGCGGTGATGACATGACTTGTGTCGCGTCGATCCTGCTCGGTTTCCACGGCAATATCTCGGTCACCGCCAATGTCGCGCCGCGCCTGATGCACGAAATGTGTATCGCCGCCGCCGCCGGTGATGTCGCCACGGCTCGCCGGATTCATTTCAAGCTGCTCGGCCTGCATCGCGACTTGTTCTGCGAAGCCAATCCGATTCCGGTCAAGTGGGCGGTGCACCAGTTGGGCTTGTCGCCCAATGCTATCCGTTTGCCGCTGACTACCCTGACCGAAGCCAACCAACCGCGTGTGCTAGCTGCCATGCGTTTGGCCGGCGTCATTGCCTGACGGAGTGAAGTAACCATGAATCGCCGGCTTTCCAGCCTTACCCTTTCGCTGCTGGTCGTTGCCCTGGCGGGATGCAGCATGCTTCCCGACTCCCGCAAGATCGACTACAAATCCACCGGCAAGGCGCCGACGCTTGAAATTCCGCCGGACTTGTCGCAAATTTCGCGCGATGATCGCTTCCTGGTTCCCGATGCGGCCGGCAAGGGCAGTGCGACCTATTCCGCTTATACCGCCGATCGCACGCCGGCGGCGCTGGCCCAGAACTCGGTGGTCTTGCCGCAAGTCGACAAGGTGCGTGTCGAGCGTTCGGGGAATCAACGCTGGCTGGTGGTAGCGGTTCCGGCCGACAAGCTGTGGGATACGGTTAAGGATTTCTGGCAGGAAACCGGTTTTATTATTGCCATCGAGCGGCCCGATGCCGGCCTGATGGAGACCGACTGGGCCGAGAATCGCGCCAAGATCGGCCAGGATTTCATCCGCAACACCGTTGGTCGGCTGCTCGATTCCTTCTATTCGACCGGCGAGCGCGACAAATTCCGCACCCGCTTCGAGCCGGGCAGTCAGCCCGGGACGACCGATATTTTCGTCAGCCATCGCGGCATGGAAGAGGTCTATACCTCGTCCGCCAAGGACGAGACCCGCTGGCAACCGCGCCCGCCGGATCCGGAAATCGAAGCCGAAATGCTGCGCCGTCTGATGGTTCGCCTGGGCGCCGAGGAAAAACGCGCCGAGGTGGCAATCGCCGCGGTCAAGGCGGAGCCGCTCGCCAAGTTGGCGAAAGCCGACGATGGCAGCGGTACCCTGGAAGTCGCCGAGCGCTTTGATCGCGCCTGGCGCCGGGTCGGTCTGGCCCTCGATCGGGTCGGGTTTACCGTCGAGGACCGGGACCGGGCGCGTGGGCTGTATTTTGTGCGCTATGTCGATCCCGAGGCTGACAATGCCAAGAAGGAGCAGGCCGGCTTCCTCTCCAAGCTGGCGTTCTGGAAGAGCAAGGAGCCGGATGCCGCTTCCAAGGTTCAGTATCGTATCCATGTTGCCGACGCCGGGACGCAAAGTGTGGTTCAGGTCCTCTCCAGCGAAGGTGGTGCCGACAAGTCGGAGACCGCCAAGAAGATCCTCGCCCTGCTCCTTCAGCAGTTGCAGTGATCCGTTTTGCTTCGCTCGGCAGTGGCAGCGCCGGTAACGCGCTGCTCGTCGAGGCCGGGGCAAGCTGTCTGTTGCTTGATTGTGGTTTCGGGTTACGGGAAACCGTAACCCGGCTGCAACGGCTGGGGCGCTCCCCGGCCGATCTTTCCGGCATTCTCGTGACGCACGAACATGGCGACCATGTCGCCGGTGTTTTCCGTCTGGCTCGGCAATATGCCTTGCCCATCTGGTTAACCCATGGCACCTGGGTCGCCTGTAGCCAGAATGACGATGGACTCGACTTGCGCATTATCGATAGCCATCGCTCGTTTTCCTTTGGCGAGATCGAAATCCAGCCATTCCCGGTGCCCCATGACGCGCGCGAACCGGTGCAGTATGTTTTCGCGGCCGGGGGGTGTCGTCTCGGTGTGCTAACTGATGTCGGTGAGATTACGCCGCATGTTCGTGCCATGCTGGCCGCCTGCGACGGGCTGGTACTCGAATCCAACCACGATGCGGAAATGCTCGCCCGGTCGGCTTACCCGGCGTTCCTGAAAAGACGGATTGCGGGGCGATTCGGTCACCTCGAAAATGCGGTGGCGGCACGCTTGCTGACGCAAATCGATTGTTCCCGCTTGCGCCACCTGGTTGTTGCGCATCTCAGCGAACGCAATAACTTGCCGGAACTGGCCGTCGCAGCGGTAGCCCGTGCTCTAAGTTGTGAGCCGGCATGGGTGGGGGTGGCGACGCCGGAGTCCGGGTTCGACTGGCGGGAATTACCGCGCCAATAAAGCGGGCCATAAAAAAACGGAGCCGAAGCTCCGTTTTTCGCTACGCTACAAGAGCTATTACTTCTTGTCAGCAGCCGGGGCGGCCGGAGCGGCTTCAGCCGGCTTGGCGGCATCAGCCGGGGCAGCGGCCGGAGCGGCTTCAGCCGGGGCGGCAGCCGGAGCCGGGGCAGCGGCCGGAGCCGGAGCAGCGGCCGGAGCCGGGGCAGCGGCCGGAGCGGCTTCAGGGGCCGGGGCCTTGCCACAAGCGGTCAGGGCAAGAGCAAGCAGAGCAGCAACGAGAATGGACTTATTCATGGATATATTTCCTTATCGACAAGTAGCAATAGAAGCTAAAAATTTGAGATCAGGAGCGACCTAATCAGTCTCCAATTATAACAATAATTCGCTTATTTGTTTGGTTTGCTGCGCTGCAATATGTCGCTATCACAGGCCAAGTGTTGTGCTATTGACAGTTTCGCTGCTTTCTGACCAGATTTCCTCAAAGCGGTTAAGGTAAGGTTTCAGTTCGTTGGCCTCGTCGAGCAGCAGTTTGCTGCGCGCCTGGTCCCGTTCGAAGCGGATCAAGCCATGCTGGTCGTCTACCAGGATTATCGTGTCACGCAGATGAGCCAGTTGCGGTGGTGTTTGCCGGGCTGTCAGGCAATGACTGAAGGTGGTCAGAAGATTCATCAGCAGCGGTTGTCGTTGACGCAGCGGGTCGGCATTGCGGATGGCGATGCGAACGGCAAGGTTGCTCGATTCGCCGTGCAGGAGCCGCTTCACTTGGCCCAGGCGGGGGGCTGAATCGAGGTGCAGGTGGCCCAGGTCCTCGTCATAAATGGCGATTTTTCGGACGGCGATCGCCAACAGGCGATCAATCGCCGTCTGGTAGTCGCCCCAGGAGGTTATCAGTTCGCGAGCCATGGCGTTCAGTTTAACCGATTGTTAGAATTCGCGCTTTTTCGGGAGTTGATCGTGCCTATCGGGATCATCGAGTCACTGGATCATGAAGCGCGAGGGATTACCCGCCTTGAGGGCAAGACGGTCTTTGTCGATGGCGCCTTGCCGGGTGAGAAAGTTGAATATGCCAGCTTTCGTCGTAAGTCGAGTTACGAACTGGCGCATCTGGTCACGGTCCTGAAGCCGTCGCCGGCCCGTGTCGAGGCGCGCTGCCCGCTCTTCGGCGTCTGCGGTGGCTGTGCCATGCAGCACATGGAGCCGGCCGCTCAGGTGGCAGCCAAGCAGCGGGTGCTGGAAGACAGCTTGTGGCATATCGGCCGGGTCCGTCCGGAAAACATACTGCCCCCCATTCACGGAGCGCCCTGGGGCTATCGGCACCGGGCCCGCCTCGGGGTGCGCAAGGTCGCCAAGAAGGGGGGCGTGCTGATCGGTTTCCACGAGCGGCGTAGCAGCTACATTGCCGATATGCCGACCTGTGCGATTCTGCCGCCGCATGTTTCAGCCTTGCTCATGCCGCTACGCGAACTGGTCGGCGCTCTATCGATCGCCGATCGTTTGCCGCAAATCGATGTTTCGGTCGGCGAATACTGTACCGCCCTGTTGTTGCGCATTCTCGAACCGCTCAGCGGTGGCGACGAACAACTGCTGCGCGATTTTGCCGGGTCTCATGACGTAGTGTTTTATCTGCAACCGAAAGGGCCGGACAGTACTTACCGGTTTTGGCCGTTACCCGGGCCGCGCCTCTCGTATACCTTGCCGGAGTTTGGTCTGGAACTGGATTTCCGGCCGAACGATTTTACCCAGGTCAATCATGCGGTGAATCGACTATTGCTCCGCCGCGCTTTGCGTTTGCTTGAGCCGCAGGCGGGAGAGCGAATTGCCGACATGTTTTGCGGTCTCGGCAATTTCACCCTGCCGATCGCCCGCTCGGGGGCAACGGTGCTCGGCGTCGAAGGCAGCGAAGGCCTGGTGCGGCGCGGTCGGGATAGCGCGCTGGCGAACGGGCTGGCCGAGCGGGTCGAATTTGCGGTTGCCAACCTGTTTGAATGTACGGCAGAGTCGATTGCGGCACTGGGGGCTTTTGACAAGATGCTGATCGACCCGCCGCGCGAAGGTGCCATCGAACTGGTCAGGGCGCTGGGGGCAAATGGCCCGCGGCGCCTGGTATATGTGTCGTGCAATCCGGCCACTCTGGCGCGCGATGCGGCAGAGTTGGTCGCAGTGGGGGGCTACCGTTTCGTGGCGGCGGGGGCGGTCAATATGTTCCCGCATACGGCGCACGTCGAGTCGATCGCCGTATTTGAGAAAATGTGACGGAAAAAAGGGCAGCCTGGGCTGCCCTTGTCATTTCTGCTGACCCAGACTCAATCGCGTTCGCCGGTCAGGGCCATGATCAGTTGCAGCAGGCCGACGAATACATTGTAGATATCGAGATAAACGGCCAGGGTGGCGCTGACATAGTTGGTTTCGCCTCCTTGCACGATGCGGCTGATGTCGTACAGGATGTAGGCCGAAAAGATCGCGACGACGGCAGCAGCGATGGTCAGCGAGAGGGCCGGAATCTGGAAAAAGATATTGGCGACGGCGGCCAGCAGGACGACGATCATGCCAACGAAGAGGAACTTGCCCATGCCGCTGAAGTCGCGTTTGCTGACCGAGGCGACGCTGGCCAGGGTAAAGAAAATGGCCCCGGTGCCGCCGGCGGCCAGCGCGATCATCGAGCCGCCATTTGAGAAGCCGAGGGCGACCTGCAGCAGGCGCGACAGCATCAGGCCCATGAAGAAGGTGAAGCCGAGCAGCAAGGCGACGCCCAGGCTGCTGTTCTTGTTCTTTTCAACACCCCACATGAAGCCGAAGGCGATGCCCATGAACAGCAGGAAGGAAAGGAAAGGACTGCCGGGCAGCAGGCTGAATTGTATCTGGATGCCGAGCATGGCGCCGAGTACCGTCGGTACCATGGAAAGGCCGAGCAGCATGTAAGTGTTTCGTAAAACGCGGTTCTGTTGCAGGGCAGTCTGTGCTGAACCCTGGCTGGCGATCTCGAAGTTGTTGTTCATGCAGAAAACTCGCTTATGTGAATGACTCAAGGGTTAAGACTAGCGGAGTCGGTCGAAAGTTTCAATATTACCCCGTCGTTCTACTTGGCGGTATAAGGCAGTCCTCTCGCGCTGTGGTATTATGCGCGCCTTCCGGGTCTGTGGCAGAGCGGTTGAATGCACCGGTCTTGAAAACCGGCGTGGGGAAACCCATCGTGAGTTCGAATCTCACCGGACCCGCTAACGGTCCGCCCCGGGCTGGCGGTGGTGCCCGCTCCGGAGCGCTATTCAGACCTTCTGTTTGATCAGGGCGCCGCCTTCGGTTTGATCAAGAGCGCGGGCAATGGCCAGCATTTCCTTCGATGGAAATTGCTGAATGGTTTGCCCGGTCTGCTGATCCACCAGTTTGATGACATCAATCCCGGTTTCTTTGTCGATGGAAAACTGAAATTGGCTGGACGAAGTGCTGGCCAGTTTCTTGTTGGCTTGATCGACGGCGTCTTTGACTTCGTCCGGGCCGGGGTTTAACGAGATTTTGGGCTCGGCCTTCGGTTCTTGCGTAGCGACCAGGGTGGCTTTTGCCGTGGCGGCTTCGGTCGCCCGGGGGGCGGCGGCGGGGAGGCTGGGGGGGGCTGATGGGGCAGGTGAGATAGTTGTCATGGTTGCTCCCTGTCAAATTGTGCGGGGCGTCTCGGCCACCGATAGTCTGGCCGGGTAGGTTAAATGCGGGGCGATCGCCGCCATCGATTGGCCGCAGCCAGCGAGTGAAGCTGAAGTGAAACCATCGATCGACATTGAAACCGCCCTCAGTTAGGAAAGGTGGGAATCATCCCTTCTCGCTGATTTATTACGGCAGCTTGAGCCATAACTTGAGGGCGGTTTGCGAAATAATTCGCGGCCGGCCGATTTAGCGGCAGCGGTTGAGAATGCGGCGACTGACCTCGGGGGTGACATCGCGGCCTTCGCCGAGTTTGGTCATGCCGTGCGCTTCGAGTTGGGCGACGACGCTGTCGACAGCGTCATCAGCCAAGCCGTAATCGCCCAGGCGGGTTTTGATGCCGAGACTTTCAAAGAAATGGCGGGTGCGGGCGATGGCCTGGTCGATCCGCTCTTCCTCGCTGCCCTGGGTGAGTTGCCAGACGCGTTCGGCGTATTGCAGCAGCTTGGCATGCTTGGCCGGGCGCCGTTCCTCCAGGTTGGCGGGAAGGACGATGGCCAGGGTCCGGGCGTGGTCGATGCCGTACAGCGCGGTCAGTTCATGGCCGATCATGTGCGTCGACCAGTCCTGCGGGACGCCGGCGCCGATCAGGCCGTTCAGGGCCAGACTGGCGACCCACACCAGATTGGCCCGGGTGTCGTAGTCTTCGCCTTGATCCAGTACCCGGTGGCCGATTTCGACCAGGGTCAGCAACAGGCCCTCGGCGAAGCGGTCCTGGGCCAGGGCCTGGGCCGGGTAGGTCAGGTATTGTTCGACGATGTGGGTGAAGGCATCGACCACGCCGTTGGCCAGCTGACGCGGCGGCAGGGTATAGGTCTTGGTCGGGTCGAGGATGGAAAATTGCGGGAAGACCAGCGGGCTGTTGAACGGCAGCTTGGTGTGCGAGGCTTGCTGCGTTATTACGGCGCCACTGTTCATTTCCGAGCCGGTGGCGGGGAGCGTCAGGACTGTGCCGAAAGGCAGGGCCAGAGTGATATTGCTGCCGAAATGGCGGAGGATGTCCCAGGGATCGCCGGTGAAATTGACCGCCGCCGCGACGAATTTGGTGCCGTCTATGACCGAGCCGCCGCCGACAGCCAGCAGGAAATCGAGTTTTTCGGCGCGGACCTGGGCGACGGCACGGATCAATGTTTCATACGTCGGGTTGGGTTCGATGCCACCAAATTCCTGGACGACCCGGGGAGCTAGGGCTCGTCTGACTTCGCCCAGGGTGCCGTTCTTTTCCGCGCTGCTTCCGCCGTACAGGACCAGTACTCGGGCGGCAGCGGGAATCAGGGAAGACAGTTCGGGAACCGTGTTGGGGCCGAAGACGATTTTCGTCGGATTGAAATATTTGAAATTCAGCATGATTTGTCCAGTCCATTGCCGTAAGGTTGTCGTGGCATTCTATATGAATGCCGCCGGCCGCTTCGGGCCGGCGAAGAGCCGGGCTGGCCGGCGGCATCGTCAACTGGACACTCCGCAGGTGCCGAGCGACACTAGCGGTCAGGAAGAGACGGAGAGCACGGCATGAACCTTGCTGAAAAAAATAGGCCGCCCGCTGGGGGAGGACGGCGTCTGGTTTCGGCCGATGGTCAGAAACCGCTGATTCTTGTCGTCGACGACGTGCCGACCAATGTCGCTCTGCTCGCCGAGATGGTGCGCAGCGAAGGCGCCGAGGTGCGCCTCGCCGAGAGCGGCCCGCTGGCCTTGCAACTGGCGCGTACCGTGCCCTATCCCGATATCGTCCTGCTCGACATCATGATGCCGGAAATGGACGGCCACGCGGTGTTGGCCGAATTGCGCAAGAATCCGGAAACCCGTGATATTCCGGTCATTTTCATCACGGCCCTCGATGATCAGCAGGACGAAGAGCGCGGTTTGCAGGAAGGGGCGGCCGACTACCTGTTCAAGCCGATCAAGTTCCCGATCCTGATCGCCCGGGTGCATGCCCAGTTGGAATTGCATCGGACCCGGCGCCTGCTGGATAACCAGAAGAACTGGTTGGAGCAGGAGGTGGCCCGGCGGAGCAGCGAAAATGCCCTGCTCGAGTCCCGTCTCAAGCTGGCTTTCGAGTCGACCGGCTTCGGGATCTGGGAGCATGACCATGCCACCGGACGCAACCAATGGAATGACTCCCTTTGTCGCCTGCTCGGCTATGCCGAGGGGCCGGCCAGCATTGCCGAATGCCTGGCCCTGATCCACCCGGAGGACATCGCCGCGGCACACAATCTGGGCATGCTGCCGGAAAGTCGCCGCGATGGCATCGAGGTCGCCGAATTCAGAATGCACCATGGCGATGGCCGCTGGCTGTGGGTCGAAGTGCGCAGTCGGGCCATTCGCCGGAATGCGGCCGGCGAGCCGTCGCTGGTGATCGGTACCATGCTCGACATCAGCGCGCGGAAAGCGGCGGAAGCCGAGCGCCAACTGGCCAGTGTGGTATTCACCGGGATCAATGACGGGATTTGCATTACCGATGCCGATCAGGTCATCCTGATGACCAACGAGGCTTTCGCCCAGTTTACCGGTTACGGGCAGGAGGAACTGCTCGGGCGAACCCCCGGCCTGCTCAAGTCGGGTGTGCACGGACCGGCCTTCTATGCCGATATCTGGGAAAAACTCGGGCGCTACAACAACTGGCAGGGGGAAATCACCAACCGGCGTAAGGATGGTTCGCTGGTCAGCGCCTGGTTGAGCATTTCCTGCGTGCGCGATAGCGGCGGCACCGTCACCCATTATGTCGGGGTATTCAGCGATCTTTCCGAGCGCAAGGCGGCGGCCGAGCGGATTCAGTACCTGGCCAGCTATGACACGCTGACCGAGTTGCCGAATCGGAACCTGTTCGCCGATCGCCTGGAGCAGTCCCTGATCAGCGCCCGCCGCTTCGAGCGGGGAACCGCGGTGATCCTCCTCGATATCGACCGTCTGCGCTTGATCAACGACACTTTCGGGCCGCCGGCCGGCGATGATGTCCTGGTCGAGGTGGCGCGCCGTCTCCGCCTGCAGGTGCGTGAGGGCGATACGGTCGGGCGTCGGGGCGGCAACGAATTCGGCTTCATCATGGCCAGTCTGGGGCAGGAGCGCGATGCCCTGGCCCTTGCCCAGCGCATGCTGGAAGCGATTGCCGTGCCTTTCCAGTTTGCCGGCCAGTCGATGGTGATCACGGCCAGTATCGGGATCAGCGTTTCGCCGAAAAACGGCGAAAGCGGCGAAGCCCTGCTCAAATGCGCCGACGCCGCACTGCTGCGGGCCAAAAAGGCCGGACGCAACACCTTCCGCTTCTATTCCTCGGAGATGGACGCCGATGCCGCCCGGCGGCTGGCCCTCGAGGGCGGCTTGCGCGAGGCGCTGAAGAACGGCGAGATGAGCGTGCACTATCAGCCGCAGATCAGCCTCGACAGCGGTCACATGGTCGGCATGGAAGCCTTGCTGCGCTGGCACAGTCCGCAATTCGGCCATATTTCGCCGGCCGAGTTCATCCCGATTGCCGAAGAGACTGGGCTTATCATCACCATCGGCGAGTGGGTGTTGCGCACCGCCTGCCAGCAAACCAAGGCCTGGCTGGATCTCGGTTTGATGCCCTTGCGCGTCGCCGTCAATCTATCGACGCGGCAGTTCAGGCAGGCCAACCTGCTGACGGTGGTGGCCGATGCCCTGGTCGAAAGCGGCCTGCCGGCCGGGGCGCTGGAACTGGAAATCACCGAAAGCGCCTTCATCGACGATCTCGACGATGCCGTGTTGTTGTGCCGCAAGCTGAAGGCGATGGGCGTCAAGTTGTCCCTGGACGATTTCGGCACCGGCTATTCCTCGCTCGCCTACATTTCGCGCTTCCCCTTCGACAAGCTGAAAATCGACCAGGGCTTTGTTCGCGACATCATCGAAAATCCGGTCAATGCAGCGATTGCCACGGCGGCTATCGTCATGGCCCGCAGTCTCAATCTGTCGGTTCTTGCCGAAGGGGTCGAAACCGAGGCCCAGGCCAGTTTCCTGCGCGCCCGGCGCTGCGATTCGATGCAGGGTTTCCTCTTCAGTCGGGCCTTGCCGGCCGAGGAATTCGCCCCGCTGCTGCTCGGCAACAAGCGCCTGCCGATCGCGGCGATGCCCCGCGAGGCGATGCAGACCCTGCTGCTGGTGGACGACGAGCCCAATATCCTCAACTCGCTGTCGCGCCTGTTGCGCCGCGAAGGCTATACGATCCTGACCGCTTCGTCGCCCCTGGAGGCCTTCGAATTGCTGGCCAAGAACGCGGTCCAGGTCGTCATTTCCGATCAGCGCATGCCCGACATGTCGGGCACCGAGTTTCTCTCCAAAGTGCGTCAGCTTTATCCCGATACGGTGCGCCTGGTACTGACCGGCTATACCGATCTCGATTCGGTGACCGGCGCCATCAATCACGGGGCGATCTACAAGTTCCTGACCAAACCGTGGGACGACGACCAGCTCCGCGAGCAGATTCGCGAAGCTTTTCGCGTTAGCAAGAGTGCGGCCCAGTTCGCACCCGGTGTCGGGTCATGAAACCGAGCCCCCTGGTTCTCCGCCGTCTGCTCGGGCTGGCTGTCCTGGCCCTGGTGGCCGCCGTGCTCAGTACCTCGCTACCGCCCGTTCTGGTCGTTCTGCTGCTCGTCCTCGGCGCCGTCGTCGCCTGGGTCCTGCTCGCCCTGCGGGGGCGCGAGCTGGAGGCGGGGGCCCGCTTTCGCATCTACTTTGAACGGGCCATGGTCGGCATGGCCGTGAGCAGCCCGGAAAAATGCTGGCAGGTGGTCAATCCGGCGCTCTGTGAAATTCTGGGCTACCCGGCCGCAGAACTGGTCGGGAAAAACTGGGCTGAACTGACCCACCCGGACGATCTGGCCGCCAATAACGAGCTCTTTGAGCAGACCTTGAGCGGTGAGATCAATACCTACGAACTGGAGAAACGCTTTATCCGTGCCGACGGTCGGGTCATCAATACCCTGTTGTCGGCCCAGGCGGTACGCAAGCCAAACGGCAGCGTCGAGAGCATTCTCGTCGTCATCGAAGACATCACCGCCCGCGTCGCGGCCGAAAAGGCCTTGCGGGCCAGTGAAGAGCGCTTGCGCCACCTGGGCGACAACCTGCCCGACAGTTATGTTTACCAGTGCGCCAAATATCCGGATGGCGATTTGCGTTTCTTGTATGTCAGTTCCGGCGTCCGACTGGTTCATGGATTCGAACCCGAAGACCTGCTCAATGATCCTGGCCTGCTCTCCCACTACGTCGATCCGGCGCAGTTGCCCGAGCTGCATGCCAAGGAAGCGGAAAGCCTGCGCACGCTGAGTGATTTTTCAATCGAGTTGCGGGTCCGTCTGGCCCATGGCGAGTGGGGCTGGCTGCTCTCGCGCTCCCGACCGCGCCGGCTGGCATCCGGCGAGGTGATCTGGGATGGCGTGGCCTCCAATATCACGGCGCGCCGGGAGGCGGCCGCCATGCTCGATCTGCAGGCCCGCCGCGCCGAAATACTGCTCGAGTTGCCGCGTCGTAGCAATCAGTTGGCCGAGCGCGAATTCATGCAGTATGCGTTGAGCCAGATCGAGGAAATCACGGCCAGTCAGATCGCCTTCATGCATTTCGTCAATGATGACGGCCAAGGCATCGAGTTGGTCGCCTGGTCGGCCCGGACCCTCGATAAATACTGTAGCGCCGCCTTCGATAACCATTATCCGCTGAGCCAGGCCGGTATCTGGGCCGACTCCGTGCGCCGGAAAGAGGCGGTCGTCATCAACGACTATGCCCGGGCCGAAAACCGCTGTGGCCTGCCGGCCGGACATTCCCAGCTAGAGCGCCTGATCAGCCTGCCGGTGCTGCAGGATGGGCGGGTACGCATGGTTGCCGGGGTCGGCAACAAGGCGCAGCCCTATAGCGAAACCGATGTCGAGTCGGCACAACTGATCAGCAACGAGGCCTGGCGCATCGTCAGTCAGCGGCGGGCCGAGCGCGCCCTGAAAATTGCCACCCAGGTGGTCAATGCCAGCCAGGTCATCTGTTTTCGCTGGCATGCCGTGGTCGGCTGGCCGGTGGTTTTCGTCTCCGACAATGTCGCGCAATGGGGCTATAGCGTTGATGGTTTACTGGCCGGGTCGCCCGCTTTCGCCGATATCGTCCATCCCGACGACCGGTCACGGGTGCTCGACGAGATCGTCTGTTATACCTTCAACCGCAGTCCGGTATACGATCAGGAATACCGCATCCTGACCGCCGCCGGCCACGTATTGTGGGTCAGCGCCCGGACCAATGTCTTGTGCACGGCGGCCGGCGAGCCGGAGTTCTACGACGGGGTGCTCACCGATATTACCGAACGCAAGCGCCAGGAGCAGGAGTTGGCGGCCAACCTGGCCGACCAGCGCGTCCTCAACAAGCGTCTTGAGGAGGCCCATAACCAGTTGCTGCAATCGGAAAAAATGGCCTCCATCGGCCAGTTGGCAGCCGGTATCGCACATGAACTGAACAATCCGATCGGCTTTGTCCATTCCAATCTGGGCACCCTGGATGCGTATCTGCACGACGTCATGGAAATCATCGACAGCTACGACCGGGTGGCCGCCACCTTCGGCGACGAGGCGCCGCAATTCGCGGCGATTGTCCGCCTCAAGGAAGACCGCGACTTCAACTTCATGCGCCAGGACATCGTGCAGTTGATGGCCGAGTCGCGCGACGGTTTGAGCCGGGTGCGCAAGATCGTCCAGGATCTGAAGAGCTTCTCGCATGTCAGCGAGCAGGACTGGCAGTGGGCCGACCTGCACCAGGGGCTGGATTCGACCCTCAATATCGTGTGGAACGAGCTCAAGTACAAATGCACGGTGGTCAAGGAATATGGCGATATCCCCAAAGTCTACTGTTTGATCTCCCAGCTCAACCAGGTGTTCATGAATCTCCTGGTCAACGCCGGGCATGCCATGGAAAAGCAGGGCACCATCACCTTGCGCACGGCGCGGCGCGGTGCCGAGGAGGTCTGCATCGAGGTCGCCGATACCGGCAAGGGGATCGCGCCGGAGCATTTGTCGCGGGTTTTCGAACCCTTCTTCACCACCAAGCCGGTCGGCAAGGGGACGGGGCTCGGGCTCTCGCTTTCCTACGGCATTGTCGATAAACATCACGGGCGTATCGAGGTCGAAAGCCAGCCCGGCGTCGGCACCAAATTTCGCATCATTCTTCCCATCCAGCCGGAAACCGGCGAGAGTGCCGGTAACAACACGGAGATTCCACTATGAGCGAAACGCTTGCCCCCGCCACGCTGCTCTTCGTCGACGACGAGCCGAGCATCCTGTCGGCCTTGCGCCGCCTGTTCCGTCCGCAGGGCTATCGCATCCTGGTTGCCGAGGGGGGGGCGGCCGGCCTCGCCCTGCTCGACACGGAAACGGTCGATCTCATCATCTCCGACATGCGCATGCCGGAAATGGATGGCGCCACCTTCCTCAAGGAAGTCCGCAAGCGCTGGCCGGACACCATGCGCATCCTGCTCACCGGCTATGCCGATGTGACCTCGACCGTGGCGGCGATCAACGAGGGCGAGATTTATCGCTATATTTCCAAACCCTGGGACGACATCGAGATCGTCAAGACCGTCAAGGATGCCCTTGAGCGGCAGCACCTGGAAGCCGAAAACCGTCGCCTGACGGCGCTTACCCAGCTCCAGAACGAAGAGCTGAAAACCCTGAATGCCGGTCTTGAACAGAAAGTCGCCGAACGCACCGCCGAGTTGCGCCAGGCGCTGAGTTTCGTCGAACAGGCGCACGGCGAACTGAAGAAGTCCTTCCTCACCAGCGTCCAGGTTTTTGCCGGCCTGGTTGAACTGCGTAGCGGACCGGGCGGCAGTCGCCTGGCCGGGCATGGGCGGCGGGTCGCCGACATGGCGCGCAGCCTGGCCCTACGCCTCGGCTTGGCCGATGGGGAAGCGCAGAACATCATGCTGGCCGGCCTGCTGCACGATATCGGCAAGCTCGGCCTACCCGACGAACTGCTGGTCAAACCCTTCAATGTCCTGAGCCAGGAACAGCGGGCGTTGGTCATCAAGCATCCGCAGATCGGCCAGAATATCCTGATGGCCATCGAGAAATTCAAGGAAGCCGCCATCCTCGTCCGCCATCACCACGAATGCTTCGACGGCAGCGGCTATCCCGACCGCCTGGCCGGCATCGCGATTCCCAAGGGGAGCCGGATCCTTGCCGTGGTCAATGATTTCGACGCCCTGCAGATCGGGACCCTGGCCCAGCGTCCGCTGCGTCCCGAGGAGGCCCTGGAGTTCCTGATCGATAATCGCGGCAAGCGTTACGATCCGGTGGTGCTCGATGCCGCCGTCAAGCTGATCGGCGAAACCCAGAAAAACGGGCCCAGCGAATTGCCGATGCGTCCGCTGCAATTGAAAGCGGGCCTGCAACTGAGCCGCGACCTTTTCCATCGTGACGGCTATCTGCTGCTCGCCAAGGGCTGCCAACTGACCGCCGACATCATCAGCCAACTGGTCAAGCTGGAGCAGACCGAGCCGCAAAACCTGACCCTCTATATCCGCCAGGAGGAAAAATGAGTCGCATCATGCTCGTCGATGACGAAGTATCCATCCTCAAATCCCTGCAACGCCTGTTGCGCGTTGCGCCCTGCACCTATGGCAAGCAGACCTTCAATCTCGAGGTGGAGGCCTTCAGTTCGCCCGAAGAGGCCCTGGAAAACGCCCACCACGAGGGCTACGACCTGTTCCTCAGCGATTACCGCATGCCGGTCATGGATGGCATCGAATTCCTCAAGGCGGTCAAGGAGATCCAGCCCGATGCGGCGCGCCTCATCCTTTCCGGCTATGCTGACCTCAACGCCCTGTTGCGGGCGGTCAACGAGGTCGGCATCGAACGCTTCATCGCCAAGCCGTGGAACGACTATGAACTGATGTCGGCCATCGGGCAGGCCCTGGCGCATCGCGAATTGCTGCTGGAAAATCGCCAGTTGGCCAACCTGGTGCGTCTGGAAATGGGCGACACGACGCCGGAAGAACTCGAGGCCCAGCGCCTCGAGGCGATCGAGCCGGGGATCACCGAGGTCAATTGGGGCCCCGACGGTTCGGTGCTGCTCGATCCCGAGTTCCAGGCCAAGGAATAGTCGGCGATGAGCGAGCGGGAAGGTAACAGCCTGAGCTTCAAGCTGGTCTATTACGGTCCGGCGCAGAGCGGCAAGACGACCAACCTGTTGCGCCTGCACGACCAGTTGTCGCCCGAACTGAAGGGCGAACTGATGAGCATGGAAACCAAGGACGACCGGACGCTGTTCTTCGATCTGTTGCCCCTCGGCTTTCGCGCTCCGTCCGGCTTGCTGATCAAGTTCCGTCTGTTTACCGTGCCCGGCCAGATCGCCCACGATGGAACGCGCAAAGCCGTCCTGTCGCGGGCCGACGGCGTCGTGTTCGTTGCCGACTCGGATCGTTCGCAGGAAACCAACAATGCCGAATCCTTCCAGAGCCTGACCGACAACTGCCGGCGGGTCGGTCTCGATTTCGAGCATCTGCCGCTGGTTGTCCAGTTCAACAAGCGCGACCTGCCGAATGCCGTGCCGGAAGCGGAAATCCGTGCCCGCTGGTCGGCCGCCCCGTGGCCCCTGGTGTTGGCCACGGCGCTCCGCGGCGAGGGCGTCGGCGAGAGTTTCGCGGCCCTCCTGCTGGCCGTCTATGAGCGCCATGCGGCGGCTCAGGAACTGGCGACGGTGCACGGTCTGGCGGCCGCCGCTTTTGTCGCCGGGGCCTTGGGGCAAGGATGAGCGAGCTGGCTTTCGATCGCCAGTGGCGCCTCGACGAATTGCTCGATGCGGCGGCGCTCGAACGCATCGGTCCGGCCCTGGCCGAGTTGTTCGGCGGCGAAGTCGGCATCCTCGATGCCGAGGGCGGCCTGCTCTGGGGCCATGCCCCGGACGCCGCCGAGCGGCGGCTGCCGCTGATTCTCGAACTGGAAGCGATCGGTTATCTGGCCAGCGGGACGGCGGCGCAGCCGGCTTTGCACGGCGGCCGCGAACTGCTCATCGCCATCTTGCGGGCGCAGGTCCGCTACAAGATGGCGGCGACGCTGCACGTCGAGGCGGTGGCCGAAGACTATGAAAGTTTGCAGCGCAGCCACGCCCGCTTGCTGGAATCGGAAGCCCGTTACCGGAAACTGGCGGGCGAGCTGGAAATCCGCGTCAAGAGTCAACTGCTCGAACTGGAGGAGCGCCAGCAGATGCTCTACCAGGCGGAAAAGCTCGCCTCGGTCGGCCAACTGGCGGCCGGCATGGCGCACGAAATCAACAATCCGCTCGGTTTCATCGGCAGCAACCTGTCCACCTTCAAGAGCTACCTCGAAAAATTCGCCGCCCTCAAAGGGCGTTTGGCGCACGCCGAGAATGCCTGGCGCGAACTCGATCTTGACTTCATCCTCGCCGACGGCTTCGATCTGCTCACCGACAGTGCCAGCGGTATCGAGCGCATCGCCCGCCTGGTGGCCGATCTGAAAAGTTTCTCCAATGTCGACCGGGCGAGCGAGGAATACGCCGATCTCAACACCTGCCTGCAGCACGTGGCCAGCGTCATGAGCAGCCAGTTGCCGCCGACCATCAAGCTGAGCCTGGAACTCGGCCCGCTGCCCAAGCTGGTTTGCCTGCCCGGGCATCTCAACCAGTTGTTTTTCAATGTCATGCGCAATGCCGTGCAGGCCATTCAGGATGCCGGCCGGCCCGGCGAAGTGCGGGTGAGCAGCGGCCGGGTCGATGGCGGCATCGAAATTCGGATCGCCGATGATGGGAAGGGGATGAGCCGCGAACAGCGGGAGCACGCCTTCGAGCCCTTTTTCACCACCCGGGGCGTCGGGGCCGGGGCCGGGCTCGGCCTGTCGACCGCCCGCAACATCGTGCTCGCCCACAGCGGGCGCATCGATATCGCCAGCACGGCGGGCGTCGGGACCACCGTCCGCCTCTTTTTTCCGACCGCGCAATGACTGACTACGCTTCGCTCTTTACCGGCCAGACCGGCGCCCCGCAGGCCCCGGCCAGCCATTTGACGCCCCCCAAATACCGCCTGCTGATGGTCGATGACGAGCCGGGCATCGTCAAGGCGCTGGCCCGCGTCTTCCGCCAGGAAAATTACCAGGTGGTGACCGCGGCGAGCGCCGCCGAAGGTCTCGAGCGCCTGGCCGAAGGCCCTTTCCAACTGGTGATCAGCGATTTCATGATGCCCGGGATGAATGGCGCCCAATTCCTGCGCGAAGTGAAACAGCGCACGCCGGATACCATCCGCATCATGCTCACCGGTCAGGCCAATACCGATGCCGTGATGGGGGCGATCAACGAAGGGGCGGTGTACAAATTCATTCTCAAGCCGTGGAATGACGACGATCTGCGCGTTACCGTGGCGCTCGCCCTGGAACAGTTCGACCTGATGGCGCGCAATCGCCTGCTGAAAAACGAGAACGCGCAAAAGACCAAGGAAATCTCCGCCCTTTCCCGGCTGGCCGCGACCCATCGCAGCCGCTTGGGCATCATGCTGCACAAGAAAAACCTGCTCACCGCCAGCCAGTTGCAGGAACTGACCCTGCAGCAGGAGCGGCGCAAGGAGCCGCTGATTGCGCTGTTGCTCGAAAAGGATTGGGTTTCCGAGCGCAATATTCGCGAGCTGCTGAAAAAGGACATGCAGATCGAGGAAGTCCAGTTGCCGGAATTCGCCATCGATCCGGTGATGGCCGAATTGATCCCGCGCAGTTTTTGCACCCGTCAGCTAGTGGTGCCGCTCAAGCTCGACGGCAAGCGCCTCTTGCTGGCCATGGCCGATCCGCTCGACGAGGGCCTGATCGACGAAGTGCGGTTCACCGCCGGTCTCGATCTCAAGGTGGTGACGGCCGACATCGCCGCCATCCGGAAGAAGATCGAGGAACTCTACGACGGCGCAGGCGGCATCGATTTCAAGGACCTGGAAACCATGGTTTCCTCGCCCGATCCCTACGAGGGCATCGAAATCGTCATCGAGGACGACGACGCCGAACCGCTCGAGGATCTTCTGCGCGATACCGAGTCGCCGCCGGCCATCCGCATCGCCAATGCCATCATTCTCGAAGCCATCCGTCTCGGCGCCTCCGATATCCACATCCAGCCGCGCACCAAGAGCGTCGTCGTGCGCTACCGGATCGACGGCGTGCTGGCCGACAAGATTCACATTCCGCACCAGTTGCACCTGTCGCTGGTGTCGCGCCTGAAGATCATGTCGGATCTCGATATCTCCGAACGGCGGCGGCCGCAGGACGGGCGGATTACCGTCAAGACGCCGATGCGCATGGTCGATCTGCGGATTTCGACGTTGCCGACGATCAATGGCGAAAAGGTCGTGATGCGCATCCTCGACCGTAATTCGGCGGTGCACGGCATCGATCGCCTGGGTTTTTCGGCGCCCGATCTGCCGCGCGTCATCGACATGGTGGCCCGGCCGCAGGGCATCATCCTGGCCACCGGGCCGACCGGCAGCGGCAAGACGACGACTCTCTACTCGTTGTTGCAACACGACGCGACGCCGGAGAAAAATTACGTCACCATCGAAGACCCGGTCGAGTACTACCTCGACATGGCCGGGCAGGTCCTGGTCCGGGAGAAAATCGGCCTGACCTTTCCCACCATCCTCCGCGCCCTCCTGCGCCAGGACCCGGATGTCGTGCTGCTCGGCGAGATCCGCGATTTCGAGACGGCCGAAGTTGCCTTCCATGCGGCGCTGACCGGCCACCTGGTGTATTCGACCCTGCATACCAATTCGGCCATCGCCACCATCGCCCGCCTGTTCGATCTCGGCCTCAAACCCTATGTCGTCGCCACCGCCCTCGAAGGCATCATCGCCCAGCGTCTGGTGCGGCGGATCTGCCCGGAATGCAGCGTCGACGAAACGCCCAATCCCCTGCTCAAGGCCCGGCTCGGCCGCGCCTTCGGCGAAGTGACCAAGGCGGCCCGCGGCAAGGGCTGCCCGGCCTGTCACGGCAGCGGCTACAAGGGGCGGGTGGGAATTTACGAAGTGCTGACCCTGGACGACGATTTGCGCGATCGCATCGGCAGCGGTGCCAGCGTTCTCGAAATCCAGCGCCAGGTCCGCCACAAAGGCTTGCGCGGCATCGCCCAGCATGCCGTCGAGCGGGTTCAGGCGGGGGCGACGACCTTGGAAGAAATATTGCGTGTACTTGGCCCGCAGGCCGGCGAGGAATAATCCTTGAAACCTCAGTTGACCGCTTATCCACCTCAGGCAAGCCGCATGAACACTGGCTTTAGTGCCTTCGAGCTCATTCACCCAACGGGTGAGAGCGCCCGCGCCCAACTGAGGTTTCAAGGATAATAAAAATGGAAATATTTGCCTGGAACGACAGTTTTGTCACCGGCGAGCCGGTGGTCGATAGCGAGCATCAGGGCCTGGTACGCTTGATCAACTGGCTCATCGAACATCAATCGAGCGCGACGCCGCCGGAGGAAATCGCCAAGGTGCTGCAGCAACTGGTGCACTACGCGGTGACGCATTTCCAGCATGAAGAGGAACTGATGGCCAGCACCGGCTGCGCTCGGCGTTTCGCCGAAATCCACCATGACGTGCATGCCGATTTCGGGCGGCAAGTGGTCAAGATGGGGGCAATGCAGAGCGCCGACCCCGAGTTCCTGCTGCGTTTCCTGAGCAGTTGGCTGGCCCACCATATTCTCGGCATGGATCAGTCGATGGCCCGCCAGATCCGGAAAATCCGCGCCGGCCTGGCCCCCGACCTGGCCTACGAGGAAGAAAAGAAACTGGTCGCCGACCCGGCGACGAGCAGCCTGCTGAGTGGCATGAACGCCATGTTCCGGATGATCGCCGAACGCAACGACGAACTGGAAAAGGCCAACGCCACGCTGGAAGCCCAGGTGGTGGCGCGGACCCAGGCCCTGTCACAGACCAACCAGGCGTTGCTGGTCGAACAGGGGCGGCTGCAACAGGCGATGAAGCAGGTCGAACTGACGCAACGGAAATTGCTCGAATCAGAACATCAGCGCGCCGAGGCCAGCAAACGCAATATGCAACAGTTGCTGGCGCAGATCATCGATGGCGACCCGGTGCCGACCTTCGTCATCGATGCCCAGCATCGCATCACCCACTGGAACCAGGCGTGTGCCACGGTGACCGCCCGCCCGGCGAAGGAAATGGTCGGCACCAGCAACCATTGGCAGGCCTTTTATCCGGCCAGCCGGCCGGTGATGGCCGACCTGATTGTCGACGGCAGTCTGGAGCAGCAGTTCGAAACCTATTACCACGGTCGTTTCCAGCGCTCGGCCAATATCGACGGCGCCTTCGAGGGGGAAGCCTTTTTCCCCAATATCGGCGAGCAGGGGCGCTGGCTGTTCTTTACCGCCGCCCCGCTGTGCGATTCGGCGGGCAAGCGGATCGGGGCGATCGAAACCCTGCAGGACGTCACCCAGCGGCACCGCGCCGAGGATGACCTGCGAAATTACCAGAATCACCTGGAAGAACTGGTCGCCGAACGGACTTCCCAGCTCGGCGAAGCCAACGCCAAGCTCGAGCGCGACCGCCTGGAACTCGAACAACTGCTCGGCAAGATCGAAGAAGCCCAGCAACAGTTGCTGCAATCGGAAAAAATGGCGGCCATCGGCCAACTGGCGGCCGGCGTCGCCCATGAAATCAACAACCCGGTCGGTTTCGTCAATTCCAACCTGGGCACCCTGAAAAGCTACATCAATCGCCTGCTCGCCGTCGTCGATGCCTACGAGGCAGCCGAGGCCGGCGGCGGCCGGGCCCGGCTCGAGCAGGCCCGGCACGACGCCGATCTCGACTTCCTGCGCGAAGACTTGCCTTCCTTGCTCGTCGAGTCGCAGGAGGGCCTCAACCGGGTGACCAAGATCGTCCAGGATCTCAAGGACTTTTCCCGGGTCGACCAGGCCGAACACCAGGTGGCCAATCTCAACGACGCCCTGGAAAGCACCCTGAACGTGGTCTGGAACGAAATCAAGTACAAGGCCGAAGTGGTCCGCGAACTGGGCGAGATTCCCGAGATCGAGTGCGTCCCGGCGCAGATCAACCAGGTCTTCATGAACCTGCTGGTCAATGCCGCCCAGGCCATCGAGCAGCGCGGCAAGATCACGCTACGCTCGGGTCTGGAAAACGGCCATGTCTGGTTCGAAATTGCCGATACCGGCAAGGGGATGTCGCAGGAAGTCAAAAACCGCATCTTCGAGCCGTTCTTCACCACCAAACCGGTCGGCAAGGGCACCGGTCTCGGGCTGTCGATTTCCTACGACATCATCGTCAAGAAACACGGCGGGCGTATCGATGTCAGCAGCGAAGCGGGGCAGGGCACGACTTTTCGCCTCTGGCTGCCGCTGCACATGCCGGAGGCGCCGGAGGCCGTGGCGGCCTAGGGCGGTGCGCCGATTTGCTCGATGCAACGCTCCGCGCGTGCTTTTCGAAGCATTGACAATAGATTCGCCGGGCTCGGCCCGACTGGTGGGGAATAAATCAGCGTTTCCCTAGGTTGAATTCCGGCGGGCTATCTCAAACCTTCGGCAGGGCCAATATCCAGGCACGCTGGGCGTCCTTGCGGCGCTTGTCGCCGAGGCGTTCGATGATCTTGGCGCTGGCTTCTTCGAAGGACAGCAGGCCGCTCGGCAGGATCTCGTCGCACCGCATCAGGTGCAGGCCGATCGGCGATTCGAGCACGGCGGAAACCTCACCTTCGGTCAGCGCGAAGGCGGACGGTTCGAGTTCGACGTAGAGCTGGCCGCGCTTGACGATGCCGAGCTTGCCGCCTTCGACGGCGGTCGGGCATTGCGAGTGGCGCAGCGCGGCGTTGGCGAATTTTTCGTCGCTGCTCAGGGTCGCGCGCAGGGCTTCGAGTTCCTTGAGCACCTTGAGCTTCTGCTTCGGGTTGTTGAAGGTGACCAGGATATGGCGCAGGCGACGGGCTTCCGGCCGGTCGAAGGCTTCCGGGTGCAGGCGGTAGTAGATTTCGGCATCGACGGCGCTGACCGCCGGTGTATCGGCGGCGATTTTCTCGAGCACGCTCTCGACGCGCAGGTCGCGCTCGACCGCTTCGCCGAGGGTGATGTCGGTCAGGCCGCTACGTTCCAGGTCGTGGCGATAATCGTCGTCGCTGGCGTAGCGCTGGCGGATTTCGCCGAGGCGGGTGCTCAGCGTGGCGGCCGGCACGATGACGTTGGCTGCCTGCGGGCTGGCCAGGATGCGGCGTTCGATGCTGTTCTGGCGATGGGCGACTTCGACCAGGCGGCCGCGTTCGGGTTCGGAAAGGGTTTCCGGGGCTTTCTGGAACAGTTCCCAGGAAAGTTTCAGTTCAAGATAACCGGTCTGCATGATTGGGCTCCACTGCATCCAGGGCGTCCTCGGGAATCAGCAGGACGCGCCCGAGCAGGCATTCGAAGTGAATGTGATAGGCGGCGCCGCCGGGGGCATGGCGCACCACCTTGATGACTTCGCCGATCGCGCCGGGCGGCACCAGCACTTCGCCGCCGACCGACAGGCCCTTGGCCGAACGGACCTTTTCGCGGAACTCGAAACGCGAGGGCACCCAGGGATCGTCAGCGCCGATCAACTCTTCCTCGCGGCAACCGACGACGCGGTCTTCGTCGAGGAAATTGACCGAGTAGATGACCTGGTCCTGCAGGAAAGTACCGACGTCCACAACGTAGCCGATACTGCCGCGGCGGACCAGCGGCATGCCCGGATCCATGCCCGGATAGGTGCCGTCATTGCGCACGTTGCGAATCAGGCGGACGGCTTCGCCCTGTTCCCAACGCGAGCCGTTCATGTGCGGAAGACCTTGTCGAGCGAGACGAAGGAACTCATGCCGCCTTCCGGCTTGGAGACGTTCTGGAACACTGCGAAGACCTTCTCGGTCAGCGAGTCGGAAGTCACGAAGTCCTGGTAGGCGCGTTCCAGCCAGAGGCGGTAGATGCCGCGCTGCAGTTCTTCTTCCGGCGGCAGGTTGGGCGCCTGGCGGGCCAGGTAGTCGTGGAAGCGCTGCAGGATGTGCAGACGATTGACATGAACCACGCTCGGTTCGTAGGGGATCTCGAAATAGTCGAGGAAATCCTCGGCAGAGACCAGGTCGTCGAGGGCTTCGGCAAGGGTAAGTGTGTCGTCCATGGTGGTACTCCTCAGGCTGCTGCTAATTGGATTTCGGGTTCTTCGGCGGGGTGGTGAAAGGCATCGACGACTTCGAGCAACTTGGCGGCGCCCAGTTGGTCGCGGCTGTCGAGGCCGGCAAGTTTGATCAGGCGGTCGCGCGAGGCGTCGATCTGGCCGAGGCGCAGCAGCACGACGCTGGCCGCCTTGAGGGCCAGCAGGTAGAAACGCATCATGCCGAAGGAGTTGGCGGCGGCCGTGCCGAGCCGCGTCTCGTCGAGCGTGCGCCAGTCGGGCGCCAGGCCGAGCAGGCGGCCGGAGAGCTGCATGGCGCGTTCGGCGACCATCAGGGCGTCTTCCAGGCGGTGCTGGTAGAAGTAGTAGCGGTAGAGGCCGACCAGTACGGTGAGATTGTCCGGGGCCAATAAATGGGCACGCAGCAGGGCCATCTCGGCCGTGTCCTCGCCGTATTCGCTCGACGCCTGGGCGATCAGCTTTTCGGCGGCCGCCGGCAGCGGATCTTCGAAGTAGAGATTGCAATCGGTGAAATCGAGCAGGTCCATGGCGGTCTCAGTGCATCGCCTCGTTTTCGCAGCACAGGTCGCCGGCCGTGCAGCTCCGGCATTCACCTTCGTGCTCGACGGGGGCTGGTTCATGACGCAGTTCGGCGAGTTCCTTCTCCATGCTCTCGATGCGTTCGATCAGGCAGGCGATGGATTTGGCCACCGGGTCGGGCAGCAGGTTGTGGTCGAGGCTGATGCCGTTTTCCGGACGGCTGCTACCGGCCCGGGTATCGACGATGCGGCCGGGCACGCCGACGACCGTGCGGTCGGCCGGGACATCCTTGACGACCACCGAGTTGGCGCCGACGCGGACGCGTTCGCCGATGGTGATCGGGCCGAGAATCTTGGCACCGGCGCCGACGACGACGCCATCGGCCAGCGTCGGGTGGCGCTTGCCCTTGTTCCACGAGGTGCCGCCCAGCGTGACGCCATGGTAGAGCGTGACGTCGTCACCGACTTCGGCGGTTTCGCCGATCACGACGCAGGCACCGTGGTCGATGAAGAAGCGGCGGCCGATGGTGGCGCCGGGATGGATGTCGACATTAGTCAGGGTGCGCCCGAGGAAGGACAGCAAGCGGGCCGGGAAGCGCCAGCCGGCCAGCCACAGGCGGTGCGACAGGCGGTGGGTGAGGAGGGCATGGACGCCGGGGTAGGTGGTCAGCACTTCCAGGGTCGAACGGGCCGCCGGATCGCGTTGGAAGACGCAGGCCAGGTCTTCCTTGAGTGTCGCCCAAAGAGCGGGCGGGGCGGTGAGGCTGGCTGTCATGGTGATCGCTTCAGACATGGAGGTGGCTCCGGACGGAGGCCAGAAGATCCCGCAGATCGGGGGGTTCCGGCGGATGCTTGTGTTCGGCGACAAAACTGCGCAGGCGCGGCAACAGGGCCTGTGCTTCACTGACCGTGACCGTGAGGCCGAGGCCGGCATAGACGACCTCGACGGCACGCGAGCCGGAATGCTTGCCGAGCACGATGCGGTGGGCGGCGCCGACTTCCTGCGGGTCGTAGCCCTGATAGTTGTCCGGGTGCTTCAACAGGCCATCGACGTGGATGCCGGCTTCATGGGTGAAGGCGCCGGCGCCGACGATGCTTTTCTGCCACGGCACAGCCCGCCCCGAGGCGCTGGCGACCTGGCTGGAAAGGGCCGGGAAGCCTTTCAGGCTGACCCCGGTTTCCATGGCGTAGAGTTTCTTCAAACCGAGCACGACTTCTTCGAGCGGCGCATTGCCGGCCCGTTCGCCGAGGCCGTTGACCGTCGTATTGACGTGCGTCGCGCCGGCCTTGCAGGCAGCCAGGGTGTTGGCGGTGGCCAGGCCCATGTCGTCATGGGCGTGCATTTCGATTTCCAGGCCGCTGTTGCGGCGCAGGCTGCTGATCTTGTCGAAGGTGCCGAAGGGCTCGAGGATGCCCAGGGTGTCGGCGAAACGCAGGCGGCGGGCGCCGCAGCGCTCGGCGGTTTCGGCCAGGGCGCAGAGGAAGTCCATGTCGGCGCGCGAGGCATCTTCGCAGCCGAGGCCGACTTCCAGGCCAAGGTTGAGCGCGGCGCCGATGTACTTGGGCAGTTCGCGCAGCAGCCAGGCGCGGTCCTGTTTGAGTTTGTAGGCCAGGTGCTGATCGGAGGCCGGTACCGAGATGTCGATCAGGTGGGCGCCGACGTCGGCACAGGCGGCAATGTCGGCCGGGTGCATGCGGCTCCACACCATCAGGCGCGAGGGCAGCCCGAGGGCGGCGACGGCGCGGATCGAGTCGCACTCTTCCGGGCCCATCGCCGGGATGCCGACTTCCAGCTCGGGCACGCCGATGGCGGCGAGCTGGCGGGCGATTTCCAGTTTTTCGGCCAGCGAGAACGCCACGCCGGCCGACTGTTCGCCGTCGCGCAGGGTGGTGTCGTTGATGGTGACAAATGGCTGGGTCATGGAAATCTCCTCGCAGACTTCTAAGCAAGGGTGGTGCCAATTCGTAAGCCATTGAAAATGTTGGTTGTTTTTATTGGTGCATGGCGCGATGTACGGGCTGTGTAGAGAATCCGACAATTGTCAATGTGCGCCCTCCGGCGAAATTCGGTGCTACTCTTTAAAAGGCTGGCCGGCTTTTCGGCGACCGATACATGAGTGCCTTTTCGGCCTGCATGGCGCTTCGAGCGAGGTGTTGTGTGTTTCGATCAGAATCTTTCCTGATGTAACAACGCAACAATAGATGGGAAGCATCCGCCATGACCGGGCGCGACAACGAACTTTGGCAGCAGTCCTGGCGCGACCGCCAGACCGATTTCCACCAGAAAGCGACCAATGCGCACCTTGTGCGCTTCTGGTCCACGCTCGGCGTGGCGCCGGGCGAGCGCATCTTCGTGCCGCTCTGCGGCAAGAGCCTGGATCTGCTGTGGCTGGCCGGGCAGGGCCATAGCGTGGTCGGCGTCGAACTCAGTCCGCTGGCGGCCCGCGCCTTCTTTCGCGAAAACCGGATGCAGCCGCGGCGCCGGCCCTGCGGCCAGTTCACCTTGTGGGAACACGGTCGCATCAGCATTCTGTGCGGCGATTTCTTCGCGCTGACGGCGGCCGATCTCGGCGAGATTGCGGCAGTCTTCGATCGTGCCGCACTAACCGCCTTGCCCGACGACCTGCGCGCTCCCTATCTGGCACATTTGCGCCGCATCGTGCCGGCCGCCTGCAAGATCATGCTGCTCACCACCGAGGAGCCGGAAGCCTGGGAAACGGCTGACCAGCCCTTCGCCGTGGCCGAAGAAATCACCACCCTCTACAGCGATGCCTTCAATATCGAACTGCACCATGTCGAAAGCGCCTTCGAGGCGGACCCCGATCCCAGCGTCGCGGAAGAAATTCGCGTCGAACGGAAAGTCTACCTGCTGACGCCCAAGCCTGCCGCTGGCTCAGGTCTGCCTGCGCCGAGCGGGCGCCCGGCGCAGGCAGACCATCAAACGGGCGCCGCCGAGCCCGGCTGAGGGTTCGGCGCTGATCCGGCCGGCATGCTGGCGGACGATCTCGCGGGCGATGGCGAGCCCCAGTCCGTTGCCGCTTCCCTGGCTGCCGGGGGCGCGGTAGAAACGCGCGAAGACCTTGTCGCGTTCCGCTGCGGCGATGCCCGGCCCGCTATCGTCGACGGCCAGCCAGATGGCGTCGTCGTGTTGGCCGCAACTGACGGTGATGGCGCCGCCCCCCGGGGTATGGCGCAGGGCGTTGTCGAGCAGGTTACCGAGCAATTCCTGGAGGAGCAGTGCGTTGCCGCGGACGACCGCCGGCCCGAGTTCGAAGCCGAGATCGATGCCTTGCCGGATGGCCTGCGGCAGCCAGTGCTCGGCGACATCGCGAATGATCCCGGGGAGGTCGATTTCCGGTTGCGTCTGGGTCAGCGAGGGTTCGGCCCGGGCCAGGGCGAGCAACTGGTCGACCAGGTGCGCCAGGCGCTGGGCGGCGCTTAACACCCCGCTCAGTCGTTCGCCGTCGGGCGGCTGGCATTCGCGCTGCGCGGCCTCGGCCTGTGCCTGCAGGGCGGCAATCGGGGTGCGCAACTGATGGGCAGCATCGGCCACGAAATGGCGCTGGCTGTCGAGCGAGCGCTGCAGGCGTTGCAGCAAGGCGTTGATCTCGCTGACCACCGGCTGGATTTCGTCGGGCACATCGACCCGGACCGGGCTGAGGTCGGCTTGCGAACGTCCGGCCAGTTCCTGGCGCAAGGCCGTGAGCGGTTGCAGGCCGGCCCGGACGCCGAACCAGACGACGCTGAGGCTGACCAGGGTGAGCAGGATTTCCGGCAGCAGCATGCCGAGGATGATTTCGCGGATCAGCGCCTGGCGCTTGATCAGGGTTTCCCCGGCCAGCACGGTGATTATTTTGCCGGCCTGTTCGCTTTGCAGGGCGGCGATACGCACCGGCTGCCCGTGCAGCAGGCCGTCGAAGTAGTAGCGCCCTGCGCTGCTGCGCGTCCGGGGCGGGCCGGGCGGCGGCATCGGCAGGCCGGCTTCGCCGTCGAGCAGTTCCTGGTCGGCGCCGCGCACGGCGTAGAAAACCTGGTCGAACTTGTCGGTCAGCAGGACGGCGCGGGCCTGCGGGGTCAGCGGGAGCTGCGGTTTGCCGGCGACGACACGCAATTGCTCGGTAATTGCCAGGGCGGTGTCGAAGAGGGCCCGGTCATAGGCCTTGGTGGCATTGCGCCAGGCCACCCAGTAGGCGGTGGCGGCGCCGGCCAGCAGCAACAGCAGCAAGGCCGGCAGGAGCCGGCGCAACAACAGGAAGCGCAGGCTGGCCGGCTTAAGTGCTGGCATCGGCCGGCTTTTCCAGATAGTAGCCGAGGCCGCGTACCGTCTGGATGGTGACGCCGGCCGGTTCGAGCTTGCTGCGCAGCCGGGAAATGAATTTTTCGATGGCGTTGGGGGTGATTTCCTCGTCCCAACTGTACAGGGCCTGGGTGATCTGTTCCTTGCTGACGATGCGATTCAGGCGGTGGGCCAGGAATTCGAGGGCCGCCCATTCGCGGGCGGTCAGTTCGAGGGCTTGCTCGTCCATCCAGGCGCGTTTGCCGAGGCTGTCGAGGCGCAGGCGGCCGAGCCTGATCTGCGGTTCCGGGGCCGGTTGGCCGCGGCGCATCAGGGCCCGGATACGGGCTTCCAGTTCGACCAGGGCGACCGGTTTGACGACATAATCGTCGGCCCCCAGGTCGAGCAGGCGGACCCGTTCTTCGAGCGCCAGGCGCGCCGAGAGGACCAGCACCGGCAGGCGCTGGTTGCGTTGGCGCAGGCCTTGCAGCAGCGTGCTGCCGTCGAGGTCGGGCAGCCCGAGATCGAGAATGCACAGAGCGAAATTCTCGGTCGCCAGCCAACGTTCTGCGGTCAGGGCATCGGCGGCGATTTCGGGGCGATAGCCGGATTGTTTCAGCGAGCGGGCCAGCCCATCGGCGAGGAGGGCATCATCTTCGACGAGAAGTAGGCGCATGCGGGTGTCAGTGGTTGGTCAGGCTTGTTCCGTACGATAGCACTTCCGTCGACAGGCTTCTGCGATGCGCCAACTAATAATCGCCATCTGCTTTTTCCCGCTCTTTGCTGCCGCCCAGGCCTCCGGTCCGAAGACGGCCGAGGTCGTCGTCGACTATCGCGACGGGGTGTATTACGGCAGCCTGAACCTGACGGTGGCCGCGGCCTTGCCGCAGGTTCTCGAGGTGCTCACCGATTTCGACCATATGGCCGATTTCGTGCCCAACCTGAAGAGCAGCAAGGTGCTGTCCCATACCGGCAATCTCTATCGGATCGTCCAGCAAGGGCAGGCCGACTTCGGGCCTTTTTCCTTTGCTTTCGATTCGGAGCGCCAGATCGAAGTTTTCCCCGAGGGGCGGCTGGTTTCGCAACGCCTGGCGGGGTCGCCGAAATTCCTGCGCAGCGAATTGCGCCTCACCCCGGGCAATGCCGGGACGCGCCTCGACTACCGTGTCGAGATGGTGCCGGATCGCTGGTTGCCGTCCGCCTTCGCGCTCGCCTTCGTCCGCCATGAACTGGCCGAACAGTTCATGGCGCTGGGGCGGGAAATGGAACGCCGCCGTCCCGCCCCGGTGGTCCGTTGAAGCGGGCCGGCCCGGCTCACAGGGCGTAGGGGCGATGCAGCCAGTTGCGCACGATGTCGACGTCGCGCTGCGGCAGATAGGCGAAACCGGCTAGCGCATCTTCAACGACGGTCTGGGCCACCCAGTGCGGTACGGCCTTGCTGGTCAACATGTGGAAATACCAGGCCATCGGGTAGCCGGCTTCGCGGTCGAAATGGCCGAGCGCAGCGTACAGTTCGAGACCGCTGGTGCCCGGTTGCGCCTCGAAGCCGGGGGCGGCGCCGGTCAGGGTGGAGATCGGTTGAGCGCGGAAAACGGTCTGCTGGTAACGATCGAGGTGTTCGCGGGTGGCAATGACCCAGTGGTTGTAGAAGGTGCAGGTGTTGCCGGCGCTGCTTTTTCCCCAGTCCTCGACCATGCGGTGTACCGGCGAGGGTTCCGGCTTTTGCACCAGCATGCGCTTGAGTAAAGCACCTATGTGTTGCAGGCGGCGGAAGGTGTAAAAGGGCAGGCCGAGCGGTTGCGGCACGAAGGCGCCGTCGGGCGGGGCGACCAGTTCTTCCAGGCTGCCCGGCTCATTGAGAAAGAGCTGGTGGGCGCGTACTTCCTGCAGGTCTTCGATTTCCAGCTGGAGAAATTCGTCGGTCTCGTCGCTGACGGCCGCAACCAGATAGTGGGTCTGGCCGACCAGGCGGGTGGCGTACAACGGCTGCTCGGCAAAGTCGTCGATCAGGCGTCCGATGTCGCCGTCGCGGGCGGCAAGCTCGGCTTCGACCCAGTTCTCCAGGCTGTCGGAGATGCGCTGGCCCCGGTCGTCGACAATGCCGCCCAGGCGATACCAGCCGCCGCGGCTCAGGGCGTGGCGGAAATTCCAGTCGGGCAGGGCCTGGCCGAGGGCCTTGATGAAGGCCCCGGGGCCGCTGCTGACCGGCACCTTGGTGCAGGTTTCGACGACGGCGGGGGCGAGCGATTTGCAGTGTTCCGTCCAGGCCAGGGTTTCTTTCATCGGGTGTTCCTCGTGAGTTCAGGTAGCGTTTTCTTCGCCCAGACGGGCCAGTGCCGCTTCGCGGACTTCGACTTCGGGGTCGCTGGTCAACGGCGGTAATAATTCTAGCGGAGCATTGCTGACGGCGGCCAGGCGGACCCACCATTCGCTGTCGCCAAGCAGGCTGGCGGCCAGCCCGGGCAGGGCGCGTTCGGCGACGATGGCGCGGACTTCCGGTTCCGGGTCGGCGACCAGCATGTCGAGGGCGAAGGCCGGCAGGCGGGTAGCCACCACCTTGCGCACTTCCCGCTCGCTGTCCTTGGCCATCTTGGCCAGTTGGCCGTGCGGCAGGCGGCGGGCGATGGTGGCGCGGATCAGGTAATCCGGGTCGTGCAGCATGCGCGGCAGGTGCTCTTCCGGCAGGCGGGCGGCAACGCCGAGGCGGACCTCGCGATCGGGATCGCTGACCATCTTGACCAGGCTGTCGGCCGGGATGCGGTCGACCACGACGCGCCGGACGATTTCATCGTTGTCGCTGACCAGGTGGCCGATCAGATCGACCGGCGCGTAGCGCGCCGCAATGGCGCGCCGCTCCCAGAACAGGTCGGCCAGGAAGTGTTCCGCCTGATCCTTGTTGGCGCGAAAAAAACGGTCGATCTGGCGGCCGCTGTGGGCCCGCACGCAACTGTCCCCCGGCTGGCAGCGGCCGGCCTTGAGGTGGCTGTCGACGTAAGAGCAGCCGGCGCACAGGCCGGAGCGGCCGACGCCGAGGGCTGCCTGTTCAGTCATCCGACTTGGCGGCGATGATGATGCCGGTAGCGCCGTTATGGTCTGCGGTGACCTCGAGACAATGCCCGCTCGCCCCGGAAATCAGGTAGAGCTCGTAGGCGTCCGTTTCCAGTACCGGTGAGAAGCGGGCATTGACGTCGTCGGCCGAACATTCGGTGAAGTGAATCTCGGGAAACAGCGGGCGCAGGTAGGAGGCCGCCGGGTTCTGCTCGACGGCGGCGCCGACCTGCGCGATGCGCTCGGGGGTAATCATGCTTCTTCTTCCTCTTCCTCGGTTTCGAACTTGGCCAGCGAGGCCGCCGGCAGACCCATGATGCGGGCCAGCCAGGGCGGCGGGCTCTGCAAGGCGCCCTGCAGTTCGTCGAGGATGACGCGGACCGGGCCGCCCTTCGGCTTTTTCAGCGGATGGACGCCGGCCCGCACGACCTTGGCCGCCGCCGGGCCGCCGATCGACTGGATGAAGACCAGGTCGCAGTCGGCGATGACGGCTGCGCGCGCCTTGTTCTTGTCTTCCTCTGCATCGGCGTCGAGGCCGGAGCGGATGGCGACCAGCTTGATCTTGTCGGCGGCGACCTGATAAACGAGGAAGCGTTCGCAGGAGCCGAAATGGCCGTCGAGGTTTTCGCCCTTGTTGTTGGCGATGGCGACGCGGATCGAGCCCGGCATTTCGCCGTCGGTGTAGCTGTCGATGGCCGGCGTGTCGCTGTTTTCGATGTTCTCGCCCCACAGGTAGCGAACTGCTTCCTTGAGCGCCTCGGCGCTGAGGCCGACCACGCAGTTTTCTTCGGCATGGTCGCCGGCCAGGATGGTGCGCAGGTCTTCGACGGTGAGCGAGGCGAGCTTGGATTCGGTGATCGGCAGGTCGAACTTGTCGGCCAGGGCGCCGACCAGGGCACGCACGTCCAGGCCGTCAAGGGCACGGGCAGCCAGGGCGATACGGAGAGCGGCTTCGCGGGAGGCGATGGGGGTTGCGGACATTGTTGTGCTCCATGTGAGGGTCTGGAGTGGAGTGTCCGGCACGGCTGGGCCGTGCCAGGCACTCGGTTCCGGACTCTCGGGCGATCAGGCCGGCGAGATGCAGCCGGACGGACAGACGTTAACGCACATCGGCGAGTCGTTCTCGCCGTCGCATTCCGTGCACTTGCCGGCGTCGATGGTGAAGAACACCTTGCCTTTGCTGATCGCCTTGGTCGGGCAGATCGGCCGGCAGTCGTCGCAGGCGGTACATTGGTCGGGATCGATATACATAGCCATGATTTAGCTCCTAGTGATTGGTTGCCTAGGATCGAGTTGCCTAGGATCGAGTGAGCGGCGCAGTTTTGCCTTTGCTCGATCCTAATAGCTGAATCCTCGATCCTAGTCTTCTGCAGCGCCGAGTCGCCTGGCTCGCACCGAGATCGGCAGGCGGGCTGGTTTGGCGATGGGGTCGACGTAGTAACTGCCACCGTTTTCCAGCTTCAGTTCGCCACCCCATTTTTCCGGGGTATCGAACTCGATGGAATCGATGGCAGCTTCCAGGTCGCGCTTCGGCAAATAAAACACCAGCCCACCGGCAGCGTTCTGACGAATCATGATGTTAGCCATTGTTGCAACTCCTTGAGTTGCAGGATCGAGTTGTTAGGATCGAGGATCGAGTAGGCGTCCGGCTTTTGCTTTTGCCCACTCGATCCTAATAACTAACTCCTCGATCCTGCAGTCATTACCGAACCAGATCGTGGTTGTAGTCGGTCGTACCCATGCCGCGGGTCTGGTCGTCGAGACGTTCCAGGACAGCGTTGGTCAGGGTGGTCAGGACGTACATGGCACCTTCGTAGCCCAGCGTGGTCATGCGATGCAGGTGGTGACGGTCGAAGATCGGGAAGCCGATGCGGATCAGCGGAACTTCGAACTCTTCACCCTTGTGCAGCGTGTCGCGCTGGATGTACTTGCCGTAGCTGTTGCCGACCAGGAAATCCGGCTTGTCGGTGAAGCACAGGCTGCGCAGGTGCCACAGGTCAGCACCCGGATAGACCTTGGCGCCGACGCCGTAGGGCGAGGAAGCCAGCAGTTTTTCCATGGCCTTGCCCCACTTCTTGGAGCCGTTGTTGCTGACGACGTGGGTCGGTTCGATACCGAATTCCATCATCATCTTGACCATGCCCATGACGAAGTCCGGATCGCCGTAGATGGCCATCTTCTTGCCGTGCAGCCAGGCGTGCGAGTCGGTCATCATGTCGACCAGGCGGCCGCGTTCCAGGGAGATGGAGGCGGGGACCGGCTTGCCGGTGACTTCGGAAATCTTTTGCAGGAATTCGTCGGTCCATTCAACACCCATCGGGATGTTGAGCTTCGGCACTTCATGGTTCCAGGTGCCTTCGACGAATTTCTTCGTCTTGTCGAGTTGCATCGGCTGGATCAGGAAGGTGGTGATGGCGTTCGGCGCATCCTTGACTTCGTCGATCGTCGTGCCGCCGGCGTACATGCGGAATTCGCCGTCAGCCGGGGTGTCGAGGATTTCTTCCGGATCGGAGAGCATCGTGTAAGCGACGTCCATTTCCTTCATGTAGCGCTTGATGATGCGGAAGTTGCCGAGGTAGGTTTCGAAACCGGGCACGAAGTTGATCTTGCCGTTCGAACCGACAACCTTGCCTTCCATGCTGTTCAGCGTGAAGTACTTGAGGATGCCTTCTTCCATGTTGTCCCAGCCGGTGACGTGCGAGCCGACGAAAGACGGGGTGTGCGCGAAGGGAACCGGGAAATCCTTGTCCAGGTTGCCTTCCTTGCGGGCGTTACCGATGAAGGCGTTCAAGTCATCACCGATAACTTCGGCGATACAGGTCGTCGACATCGCGATCATTTCCGCGCCGTAGAGCTTGGTGGCGTTGGCCAGACCTTCATGCACGTTCTTCTGACCACCGAACACGGCGGCATCTTCCGTCATCGAGTCGGCGATGATGGCGATCGGCTCTTTGAAGTGACGGTTGAAGTAGGTGCGGAAGTAGGCGATACAGCCTTGCGAGCCGTGGATGTACACCAGGGTCTTGGCAAAACCCAGCGAGCACAGGGCGGAGCCGAGCGGCTGGCAGGCCTTGGCGGGGTTGATGGTCAGGGCTTCGCGCTTGAAGTTGAGGTCCTGATATTCCTGGGTGGTCGTCCAGGCGAAGGTTTCGGCGACCTTGTCGGCGCTGTGACCTTCTTCGAACTGGGCACGCTTGTTCGAGATGGTGGCTTTGTAGTCATCATCGCGGAAGAGCGGGAAACACGGCTTGATCTTATCTACGGTTTGCATCTTGATCTCCTTCGCCCGCACCACCTATCTGTGGATACGGGCGTAAGTTGTACAAAGGCGAGAGCGAGTTATTAGGATCGAGGATCGAGGATCGAGTGGTGTTGGTCTTGCCTTTGCCTACTCGATCCTAATATCTAAATCCTCGATCCTGCTTTCCCGATCCTGCTTTAGGCGGCCTTCTTTTCGGCTTCCGTTGCATCCTTCTGCCACGGGGCCTTGAACAGGTTCCAGCACGGATTGTTCAGGGTCAGGTCCATGTCCTTGGCGAAGATGGCGAAGCCATCACAGCCGTGGTACGGGCCCGAGTAGTCCCAGGAGTGCAGTTGGCGGAAAGGAATGCCCATCTTGTGGAAGACATACTTTTCCTTGATGCCGGAACCGATCAGGTCAGGCTTGCAGGCCTTGACGAATTCTTCGAACTCGTAGCCGGTGACGTCGTCGTAAATCAGGGTGGCGTCG
>JAGTRU010000046.1 GCA_018261905.1 Pseudomonadota bacterium
TCAGTTTAATCCAACATTACTACTCACAATTCACTGACGGTAAATGTTTCCATTTACCTCGATGGATCTCTCCATCCGTGTGATTGCCTTTAATACTTTTGTGTGACCGAAGCCACTGCGTATCAAGGCACCCACACCTATCGATTGTTCAAATTGTTAAAGAACTACTTACCCCGCTGCGCCGTCTCGTTTGATTCGTCAGCAGCGAAGGGGGCGCATTATCTAGACTAAAAGCTGCGCTGTCAAAACAAATTTTAAAAAATACATAATTCACAAAAAATGACTTCGGAATTATTTCCAACTACGACCCATGAGCAGCATCGAATTACCGACCACTCCCTTACCACGGGCCTGCTCCACCACTCTGCCACATGGGCGATACTTGGTGCGTCCTGACGGATTCGAACCATCGACCTCCACGATGTCAACGTGGCGCTCTAACCAACTGAGCTAAGGACGCCCTGACAAACCGGTGTTTGCGGGAGGCGAAGGCAACCACCACCCCGCACCCGCCCTACCTTTCGATAGGAAACCACCCACCCAACAATGACCTGGAGCGGCAGAAGAGTCTCGAACTCTCGACCTCAACCTTGGCAAGGTTGCGCTCTACCAACTGAGCTACTGCCGCTTCATAAGCTGGGTATCGCTGACCATGAACAACAGCGCTACCCATTTCCAACATTGGCGGAGTGGACGGGACTCGAACCCGCGACCCCCGGCGTGACAGGCCGGTATTCTAACCAACTGAACTACCACTCCAGTACTGCAAAAACCTACTGACAACCTCATCACTACTGGTGCCCAGGAAGGGACTCGAACCCCCACGGAGTTACCCGCTAGTACCTGAAACTAGTGCGTCTACCAATTCCGCCACCTGGGCACAGGTGCTGAGGGCGCGCATTATATGGAATCGCCCGGGTTTTGCAATCACAAAAATCACAACGAACCGTCATCCTCCGCAATGACAGTCGAAAACTGACCACCCAACTCCTTGCCTGGCCCTGGTTTCGATGCCACTCAACAGCCTCACCTCCGTGAAAAGAAAGGGAGCGCAAGTGGTGGTGCCGACTTATTACGCAGACAACTTAGCGACACGATTGAAGCTTGCGTGACGCTTTAACCAGAAGATGACGTCATCAATATCGCCCTCCTCAGAACATGCCGAAGAGAAGGCTTCGATATCTGATTCATTGACCAATGCCCGTTCAGCAAGTACCAGAAACCTGGAGAGTTCTTCCGGGGAATGTAACTGCCTGATGGCCATTTTGAAGACCGGCCTGCAGCAATAAAAGATGTCGTAGTAGAGGTCGACGAGACCGGCGTTTGGAACGACTGGCAAGGACTCGAGCAGCGACAGAAGGAATTCCGGCTCAGGGTTGTAGCCAAGCAAATTATCCAGTTCTGTACGGACATCAGTGGACTGGTTGTCCAACCAGCTAGTTAGCGTGTCAATCATGATGGAGTCAGATGCTTAAAAGGTATTCTGTGTGCCGTATCGACGGGCCGCATCTACCGCCAGTCCGGAGCCGATGCTGCCGAAAAGATCACCTTCCACCACTCTCGCCTGCGGCTGCAGCGCCGCGATGCGCCGGCGGAGGTGCGGAATGCCGCTTGATCCGCCGGTAAAGAAAATCGTGTCGATGTCAGATACGGCCAGGCTAGCCTCGGCGAGGACGTGAGTCACGGCATTTTCGATCTTATCGACGAGCACTTCCGTCGCCAGATCGAATTGTATTCGCGTCAGTATTTTTTGTTCGCCCGGTGCAAAACGCTCAAGGGAAAGGACGGTAGCATGGTCCTCAGAAAGTGAAATTTTGCTTTGTTCGACCTGATGCGCCAGCCAGTGCCCGGCCCGCTCACGAATCAGGGCGAGAAGACGACCGAGGCGTTCCGGCTCCACCGTATCAACCAGCAAACATTGCTGTTCGGCCAGAACCTGACGGGCGTAAACAAAATTGATGGTATGCCAGGTGGCAAGATTGAAGTAGATACTGGCGGGTATTTCCCGCCCATTCTTCAATCGGCTCCGGTAACCGAGCAATGGCATGACGGCATCCAGACTGAGCTGCCGGTCGAAGTCAGTCCCGCCGATATGGATACCGGCATTGGCCAATATGTCGCTACTGCGTTCCGCAACTTGTGCGCGTTGCGGCGAGAGGCGGACGATCGAAAAATCAGAGGTTCCACCACCGATGTCAGCGACCAAGACCAGCTCCTCGCGCGCCAATGTTGTCTCGTAGTGAAAAGCCGCGGCGATCGGTTCGTATTGAAAACTGACCTCCTTGAAGCCAACCGCATGGGCGATATCGGCCAAGGTCTTCTCGGCCAATTGGTCAGCCGTTGAATCGTCATCGACAAAAAACACGGGCCGCCCCATAACCACATGCTCGAAGGTGCGCCTACCCTCCGCTTCCGCTCGGGCTTTCAAGGTGCCAATGAACTTGCTCAGCAGATCTCGGAATGGAACGACGGTACCCTGAACCTCGGTACGACCGTCAATCAGCGAGCTCCCCAGCAGACTTTTTAGAGAACGCATCAACCGCCCCTCGTAACCATCAAGGTATTCCCGGAGTCCGGCTCGTCCAAAACGAATGGAGCGCTCCTCGGCGTTAAAGAAAACAACCGAAGGCAACGTCGGCTTTCCGTCTTCCAAAGACAGCAGCGTCGGCTGCCCTGGCCTTAGCCAACCCACAGTGGAATTCGAAGTGCCGAAATCGATTCCGCAAGCGCGGGGGTAAGAGGAGTGAGGCATCGAAAAACTTTGCAGGAGAGGCGGCGATGTTAGGCAGCGCGAGTTTGAAGGCGAATTATGGCCTGTTCGTCTGTCAACACGGGCGGGCACACGGAATCGAAGCGGACTTCTTCCCTGCCATGCAAGCGCACTAGCTGAAATAGGTGCGCCACCAATTCCGCCACCTGGGGACAGGTACGGAGGGCGCGCATTATATGGATTCGCCCCGGCTTTGCAATCAAAAATTCCCCGAAGATTCGAGACAAACTCCTGCTCCGATGCCCGGAAAATAACACGCCTACCGTTCATGGTGTGAGGGACGAATGGCGCCTTTGGCCAAACCGAGCATTGGCCGGATTCGCGAAATTTCTGATCGCGACCGGGGCCTCCTGCAATGCAATGACCGGAATGGAGTGTGGTCATTGACTGGCCGACGAGCCGGGGGACCACTGCCGCCAATCCGCTACGGCATCCTGCCATTGCAGCCCTTCGGCGGGAGGACCTCAGACATGGCTTTCTCGTTGGGAAAAATCCGCCGAAAACGGATGAGTCTGGACAATATTTGCGGTTGGCCATGGCATCATCAGCGCCAGGAAACCGACCGGACCCAAACTCGTCGTTGCTAAATGGCCGGCGTATTCAAGGCAACGACACGATGGTCGTCCCAATTCCAACCATCATCCTAGAAAACGCAATTGAACTGCGGAGACGCAGAGATGCAGAGGTAAAACAAAGGCTTGCCAGGATTATTCGGCACACCTTCTGGGTGAACCGCAAAAACCTTGCAAGCCACTGTTTTTACGTTTTTATCTGCGCCTTTGCGCCTCTGCGGTAGAGGTTTTTAGGATCATTTCAGTTGGTCCGCAAATTGGTGATTGACATCGCGATGCTTGGCCTCATCGGCACGAACTGCGACGATGACCTCGCGCAAGCATGCATCAGCCGCCAGCTTCCAGTAATCGATGGCGATTGCTGGCGCCGGGACGTTGGCGTAAGTACCGTTGTCCACGCCGGCCAGATATGTCGTGTAGCTATAGACCGCCTCTTCCTCAAGGTAACCCACGACACGATGTGCAGTTGCCGGAGAAAGCAGATAAAGCAGAAAGTAGAAGTTGTAAAAAGCACCTTGAACGAGCAGGATCAACAGGCGCTCAAGCCGCGATGGCCGGGCAATGAGAATGAAGGTCAGCAGATGCATCCGCTCATTTTCTGCTTCGTCCAAGAGCGTGCGAATCCAGCCATGATCGGATTCCATGCGGCGCAACGATTGCAAATGCTGGAGCGAACCACCGACCATGCCCGGCACGGCGGCGATGGTTTCCAGAACAACGGCTCGATGGCCATAGCGTCTGGCAAAAAAACTGTCTGCGAAGAAGCGCAGGAATTTGACGAACCAATAGGCCACCTTGTCCCGCACGTTCTCTGGAACGTGATGTTGCGGCCGATTAACCTGCTCAGGCACGGTGAATCAACCGAGTGCCCCTCAAGCGCCGACTATTGGCCGCAGAGTCGCCACCAAAGCGATTTCCGGAACGCTGGCTAGTGCTTTCGACAAAGGGCATTCACGTTTGGCTGTCGCGGCGATCTCCTGAAATTTCGCATCGTCGATGCCGGGCACCGTAGCCTGAAGGGTTAGTTTGATGTGCTCGATAACGAAGCCTTCGCGCTGTTTGGACAGGCGCACAGAGGCTTGGGTATCCACATCGGTGGTGGCCAGACCGATCTTGTCGCAGGCAAACGAAAACGCCATCGTGAAACACGCCGCATGCGCGGCGCCGAGAAGCTCTTCGGGGTTGGTGCCGCGTCGATCATCTTCGAAACGGCTGGCAAAGCCATACGGATATTGATCCAGCGCAGCGGTTTCGGTGCTGATCTTGCCCAGACCCTGCTTACCCTGGCCTTCCCAATGAACACTGGCGGTCTTTTCGCTCATGGCGTCGCTCCTGTTTCGGTAGAGATTGAAAATATGACAATTTTCGCCACCGTCACTTCGGCGAGAGAGAGGTTTTGTATTGCTCCAGCAGCCCCCTAGTCACCGGCAATCTCGCCGCTTGCGGTCGGGCAAGCCTTTAATCGTCGGATAGCCGGCAAGTCGATTATCGCCATCCAGGCACATGCTTCTGTTCGTTGGCGAACAGAAGCCGGCGAAGCATTGTTTGTCGCTTCTATAACGTTCTGTTTTTCGGGGGAATGATATTGCTTGGTAACAATGCGCGGCGTGCCTTGACGGTCGCCTTGCAGGCAATAGATCTGGGTAACCAATGTCTTGACGGTGATGGTCACCGCCGCGCAGGTGGTGACGCCGCCGGCGTTGTCGGTGGCTTTGGCGGTCAGGCTGTAGGTGCCGGCCGGGGCGTTGGCCCAGGTGGCACTGTAGGACGCGGTCGTGCTGGTCGAGACCAGGGTCGCACCCTGGTAGTACTCGACCTTGGCGATCGTGCCGTCGCTGTCGGCGGCGGTGACGGTGAGCGGGATGCTGGCCGGGGCGAGGTATTTGCTGCCCGCCACCGGGCCGCTCAGGCTGACCGTCGGGGCCGTGTTGGTGGCTTTGACGGTGATGCTTACCGCTTACGTCGTAACTGTTGTTCATCGCAGCGCCTGTGCTGGATGCAGGCGATCGCAAACAGTTTTCGACTTTAATTGTCTAGAACAGCCTTAACCAAAATTTTCACCTGGACCGCATTTACATACATTCGCGAATGTATCTATAATTCGGAAACGTCCAAACATCCCCCTCCCGGAGCCCACCATGCCTGTCGATACCCAATTGCCGCGCCAGATTGCCCAGCCCTTGTTGCTTCCCCTGCTTGTCAGCGCTGCGCTGGCGCTCGGCGCCTGTTCCAAGAGCGAGGCGCCGCAGGGCAAGCCCGGCGGCATGGGGGCGATGCCGGTTAGCGTGCTGGAAATGCAGCCGCGCTCGGTGCCCAATGCCCTGGAAGTTGTCGCCCAGACCGAAGGCGCCAAGGAAGCGGAAGTCCGCGCCCGGGTCGGCGGCATCCTGGTCAAGCAGCTTTATCAGGAAGGCCAGATGGTGAAGGCCGGCCAGCCGCTGTTCCAGATCGACCGCTCGACCTACGAAATCGCCCATGCCGAAGCCAAGTCCAAGGCCGACCAGACCGAGCGCGAAATGGCCCGCATGAAGAAACTGATCGAGTCGCAGGCAATCAGCCGCAAGGAATACGACGATGCGGTCAGCGCCAACGAACTGGCCCAGGCGGCATTGCGCCAGGCCCAATTGAATCTCTCATGGACGACGGTGACGGCACCGGTGGATGGCGTTTCCGGGCGCGCCGCCAAGTCGGTAGGCAACCTGATTACCGTCGGCACCGACAGTCTGCTCACCTCGGTTTACCAGAACGACCCGATGTGGGTGCGGTTCAGCATTTCCGAAAGCGAAGCGGCCAAGCTGCCCGGCGGTCGCCTGACTGCCAAGACGGTGACCGGCGTCGAACTGGTGCAGCAGGACGGCAGCACCTATCCGGTCAGCGGCAAGTTGAATTTCCTGGCCAGCAGCATCGATACGACACTCGGCACGCAGCAATTGCGGGCCGAATTCGCCAACCAGGACGGTCGCCTGCTGCCCGGCCAGTTCGTCCGCGTCCGCCTGCTCGCCGGCGACAAGAAGGATGTCTTCCTGGTGCCGCAAAGCGCCGTGCTGCAGACCGAGCAGGGCAATCTGGTGATGACCGCCGACGCCGAGAACAAGGTGGCGCCGCGGCCGATCCAGACCGGCGACTGGTTCGGCAAGGACTGGGTGGTGCTGGGTGGTCTCAAGGCCGGCGACAAGGTGATTGTCGATAACCTGATGAAGCTCAAGCCCGGCGCCCCGGTGGCCCCGCACGCCCCGGGTGAAAAGCCGGGCGCCCCCGGCGGCGCCCCGGCCAAGGACGGTGCCGCCGCAGCAACAGCCCCGACCAAGGAAGGCACGCCGCCCGCCGCCGCGCCCGCCAAGGAAGCTGCCCCGGCCCCGGCCAAGCAGGGTTAAGGAGCCGCCATGTCAAAATTCTTCATCAACCGGCCGATTTTCGCGTCGGTCATCTCGATCATCATCATCATCGCCGGGTTGGTCGCCTCGCAGGTGCTGCCGATCGCGCAATACCCGCAGATCGCCCCGCCGACCGTACTGATCACCGCCACCTATCCGGGCGCCTCGGCCGAAACCCTGGCCAAGACGGTGGCCGCGCCGATCGAGGAGCAGTTGAACGGGGTCGAGAACCTCTCCTACTTCACCTCGTCCGCCTCGGCCAACGGTTCGGTGACGATCACCGCGACCTTCGAGGTCGGCACCAATGTCGACATGGCGGCGGTCAACGTCAACAACCGGGTCAAGGCCGCCGAACCGCGCCTGCCGGCCGACGTGCGGACCAATGGCGTGATCGTCCAGAAACGCTCGAACGACATCCTGCAAGTCATCGCACTGGAGTCGGGCAAGGGCAAGTACAGCACGCTGTTCCTCTCCAACTACGCCAGCCTGAACATCGCCGACGAATTGAAGCGGGTCAAGGGCGTCGGCGACGTCATGATCTTCGGTGCCCAGGACTACTCGATGCGCGTCTGGCTCAAGCCCGACCGCATGGCCCAGCTCGGCCTGACGCCGAGCGACGTGGCGACCGCCATCCGCGCCCAGAATGCCCAGAATGCGGCCGGCAAGATCGGCCAGGAACCGGCGCCGTCCGACCAGCAACTGGTCTACACGGTGACTGCCAAGGGCCGCCTGCTGACGCCGGAAGAGTTCGGCAACATCGTCATCCGCGCCAGCGGCCCGAGCGGCGCCCTGCGCCTCAAGGACATCGCCCGCATCGAACTGGGCGCCTACAGCTATGACCAGTCGGTCAGCCTGGACGGTCAGCCGACCATCGCCATGGGCGTTTTCCTGCAGACCGGGGCGAACGCACTGGAAGTGGCGGAGCTCGTGCGCAACAAGATGGAAACGCTGAAGCAGAAATTCCCGGAAGGTATGGGCTATGTCATTCCCTTCGACACGACGCGTTTCGTCTCGGCCTCGATCCATGAAGTGACGCACACCCTGATCGAAGCCATGGTCCTGGTCCTGGCCGTGGTCTATATCTTCCTGCAGAGCTGGCGCGCCACCTTGATCCCGATGGTCGCCGTGCCCATTTCGCTGATCGGTACCTTCGCCGGCCTCTGGGTCTTCGGCTTCTCGATCAACACCCTGACCCTGTTCGCCATGGTCTTGGCGATCGGCATCGTCGTCGATGACGCCATCGTCGTGCTGGAGAATGTCGAGCGCCTGATGGCCGAGGAAAAGCTGCCGCCCAAGCAGGCCGCCATCAAGGCCATGCAGCAGGTGCAAGGAGCGCTGATCGCCATCGTCCTGGTGCTGGTCTCGGTCTTCGTGCCGGTCGCCTTCCTCGGCGGTATTGCCGGCCAGCTCTACAAGCAGTTCGCCGTCACCGTCGCCGTTGCCGTCGTGCTCTCCGGTATCGTCGCCCTGACCCTGACGCCGGCCCTCTGTGCCCTGCTCTTGAAGGCCCAGCATACCGAGCACAAGCTGTTCCGCCCCTTCAACCGCCTGTTCGAGCGCTTCACGCGTTCCTATACCAGCACCGTCGGTTTCACGTTGAAGCACGGCATCATCGGCAGCATCGTCTTCGTGCTGGTGATCGGCATCGTCGCCTTCTTCTTCCGCATCATCCCCGGCAGTTTCGTGCCGGCCGAAGACCAGGGTTACCTGATTTCGGCCCTGATGCTGCCCGACGGCGCGACCCTGAAGCGCACCCAGACCACCGGCGAGAACATGCGCCAGATGGTCGGCAGCGATCCGGCCGTCGCCCACACCTTCGTCGTTTCCGGCTTCGACCTGATCGGCGGCGGCAACAAGCCGAATGCCGGCACCATCTTCATTCCGCTCAAGGACTGGGCCGAACGCGATGCCAAGGCGCAGGATCTGGCCGGCAAGTTCATGGGTATGGGCATGATGCAGGCCGACGGCCTAGCCCTGGTCTTCAACCCGCCGCCGATCATGGGTCTCGGCACCGCCGGCGGTTTCGAAGTCTATGTCCAGAACCGCGTCGACGGCGACAGCAAGAAGCTCAACGAAGTCGTCCAGCAATTCATGGCCGAGTTGCAGAAACATCCGGAATTCACCCGGGTCAGCACCTTCTTCCGGCCGACCGTGCCACAACTGTTCGTCGAGGTCGACGAGCCGAAGGCGCTGGCCCTCGGCATTCCGCTCGCCGACATCTACAGCACGCTGCAAAGCACCATGGGCGCGCTCTACGTCAATGACTTCAACAAGGCCGGCCGCGTCTATCGCGTCCAGCTGCAGGCCGAAGCCAATTACCGCATGAAGCCGGAAGATCTCGGCAAGGTCTATGTGCGCAGCGCGACCAGCCAGGCCATGATCCCGCTCTCCGCCGTCAGCACCATCAAGAACATCGTCGGTCCGGAGCAGGTCGAACGCTTCAACGGTTTCGTCGCCGCCAAGGTGATGGGCGACAGCAAGCCGGGCATCAGTTCCGGCGACGCCATCAAGATCGTCGAAGAAGTGGCCGCCGCCAACCTGCCGACCGGTTACGAGATTTCATGGACCGGCCAGGCTTTCCAGGAAAAGCGCAGTTCCGGCTCGTCGATTTACGCCTTCGGCTTCGCCATCGTCATGGTCTTCCTGATCCTCGCCGCCCAGTACGAGAAGTGGTCGCTGCCACTGGCCGTCGTCATGGCCGTGCCGTTTGCCCTGATGGGCGCCCTGACCGGCGTCTGGCTACGCGGCATGCCGAACGACATCTACTTCCAGATCGGTCTCGTCGTGCTGATCGGGCTGGCCTCGAAAAACGCCATCCTGATCGTCGAGTTCGCCGCCCAGAAGTACGCCGAAGGGATGAGCGCCACCGATGCCGCCCTGGAAGCCGCCCGTCTGCGTCTGCGCCCGATCATCATGACCTCGCTGGCCTTCGTGCTTGGCGTCTTCCCCCTGGTCAAGGCTACCGGGGCCGGCGCCGCCGCCCGGCAGTCGATGGGGACCGGCGTTTTCGCCGGGATGATCGCCGCCACCTTTATCGCCACCATCTTCATTCCGCTCTTCTTCAAGTGGCTGGAACGTGGCAAGCAACATGCAGTCGCCGGCCATCAGCAAGCGGCCGACACGGAGGAAAACTAAGATGCCCGCCAGCCAGCAAAAACTGCCCGTCACCCGCCTCGCCGCCACCCTCTCTGCCGCGCTGCTGCTCGGCGGCTGCGCCGTCGGCCCCGACTACCTGCGCCCGAGCTTCTGGTTCCCCGAGCCGGCCAAGGAAAACGTCGCCGTCGCCCGGGCCGAAGCGCCGATCAATCCGCAATGGTGGACGCTGTTCGGCGATAGCGCGCTGAACAACCTGGAGCAGCAGGCCGTCGCCGCCAACCAGGATCTGCAGGCCGCCATCGCCCGCCTGGAAGCGGCCGAGGCCGCGGCCCGCGAGGCCGGCGCCGACTACCTGCCGGCGCTCAGTCTGGGGGCGAGCAGCGGCCGCAGCCAGGCGAGCGGCACCACCTTCAACGGTCAGAAAACCGGCGGCCAGGCGACCTACAACAACACCCGGGTCGCCGCCTCGCTCAGTTACGAAATCGACCTCTGGGGCCGCGTCCGCCGCAATAACGAGGCGGCTCGCGCCGAAGCCCTGGCCAGCCGCTTCGGGCGCGATGCGGTAGGCCTGACGCTGGCCGGCCAGGTGGCCAACGAATATCTCAACCTGCGCGGCCTCGATGCGCAATTGGCGGTGACCCGGGACACCCTGACTTCCCGCGAAAAGTCGCTGAAAATCGTCAATGCCCGGCTCGATGCCGGCTCCGCTTCGGCCCTCGACCAGGCCCAGGCGGCAGGCGCCCTGGCCGCTGCCCAGGCCCAATGGAATCAGTTGCAACGGCAGCGCGCCCTGTCGGAAAGCCAGCTCGCCCTGCTCACCGGCCAGCCCGGGCTGAAAATCGCCGCGGCCGATCTCGACAAGTTGCCCTTGCCACCGACGCCACCGGCCGGCCTGCCCTCCGAGTTGCTGGAAGCCCGCCCGGATGTCCGGCAATCGGAAGAAAAGCTGATCGCCGCCAATGCCCGCATCGGCGTCGCCAAGGCGGCCTATTTCCCGAGCATCAGCCTGACCGGCCTGTACGGCAGCGAGAGCATGGCGTTGGCCAATCTGTTCTCCGGCGGTTCCACCCTCTGGTCGGCCGCCCTCGGTCTCTCCATGCCGATTTTCGATGCCGGCCGCACCGGCGCCCGGGTCGACCAGGCCTCGGCGGCGCAGAAGGAAGCGCTGGCCAATTACCGCAAGACCGTGCAGACCGCTTTCAAGGAAGTCAATGACGCCCTGGTCGGCCTGCGCGAGTATGCCGGCGAGGAAACCGCCAACCAGGCCCAGGTGACGGCCACTCGACGCGCCCTGGAACTGTCGCAAACCCGTTACGAAGCCGGTTATGCCGGCTTCTCGGATGTTCTCGACGCCCAGCGCACCAGCAACAACGCCCAGCTACAGTATCTGACCAGCCGCAAGAACCGGCTCGGCGCCGCCGTCGACCTGTTCAAGGCACTGGGCGGCGGTTGGCAGGCTTCGGGCAGCTAAGGCAGCGGCGAAAGGGAGACGACAACATGGTCAGAAGAACCAAGGAAGACGCCCAGGTCACGCGCAACCACATCCTCGATACGGCGGTGGAAGTGTTCAACCACAAGGGCGTCGCCCATACCTCGCTGAACGACATCGCCAAGGAAGCCGGCGTCACTCGGGGGGCCATCTACTGGCACTTTGCCGACAAGCTGGACATGTTCGACGCGATGATCAACCGCCTGATCTGCCCGCTAATGATCAATGCCGAGGACCGGGAAGCGCGGATTGCGGCCGACCCGCTGCGCTTCATCAAGGATGCGACGCTGGAATTCCTCGGCCGGATGCTGAACGACGCCAACTTCCGCAAGGTCTTCGAGATTTTCTGGCACAAATGCGAATATGTCGGGGAAATGGCGGCCATTCGCGACTGCCATCTCGAAGAAGGCGAAAACCATATCGACATCCTGCAGCGCGCCTTCACGCTGGCCCAGGAACAGGGCCTGATCGACCGCCGTCTGACGCCGCACCAGGCGACCATCGGGCTGATCAGCACGATCGACGGCCTGCTCTTCAACTGGACGAAGAATCCGGCGATGTTCCCGCTGGCCGACTATGCCCTGCCCATCTTCGACTGCTATTTTCGCGGCCTGGGCGTCACCCGGCCGGCAATTTAGGGCAATAGATGCAAAACGGCGCGGGTGACGGCGCCGTTTGCTGTTCCATTGCTGCCAAGCTGTGCGAAAATCATGCGCCATGATCAAACGCATTTTCCTCGTCGCCCTTACCTCGTTGACCCTCGTCGGCTGCGACCAGGTCAGCCAGAAACTGGGCCTGGAAGACGCCGCCAAGAAGGAAGCCAACCAGCAGGCCGAGGGCAAAGCAGTGGGCAGCGCCTGCCGCCAGTCCGGGCGGGCCATCGAGGACTGCTACTCGATCTATAGCTGGTTGCCCAAGGCCTCGATCTACGAAGGCTGGAAGGAAATGGACGCCTACATGCGGGAAAACCAGCTAGAAACCGTCGCTCCGCAACTGCCGCCGCCCGAATCGCCAAGCGCCGCCAAAAAGAGGCGGCGGGCGGAAGCCGCCGCTACCGTCGAGGCGGAGCCGGAAAAACCGGCGCCCAAGGAAGAAGAGAAAAGCACCGGCAAAACTGACGAGAAAAGCCCGGCCAAGACCGAGGAAAAGAGCTCGGCCAAACACTGATGGTTTCGCCGCCCGAGCCCGGGCGGAAACGGAGATGGGAACATGAAGCGGCCAGCTTTTCTCGGCAGCATCGACGGCAAGCTGATCGACCGCGGCATCCGCAACAGGACCTGTCGCCGGCCCGGGGGGCCCAGTCCCGACGGGACCAAAGGCCGGCAACGGGCAACCGCCAGGCAGAACGCTAGCCGCCCCGCCGCCACCCTCACCATTTATTCCCGGGGCGTCGACTATCATGTCTGAACGCCTCGCCCTGGTGGTCGATGACCACCCCACCAACCGCCTGCTGGCCGTTGCCCTACTGAAAAAACTGGGATGGACAGCGCAGGAGGCCGACAGTGGCGAAACGGCAATCCGCCTGACGGCCACCCGGCAGCCGCAACTCGTCCTGCTCGACATCAGCATGCCCGGTCTGTCCGGCGAGGAAACCTGCACCCGCCTGCGGCAGACGGCGAATGGCGCCGCCCTCCGCATCATCGCCTATACCGCCCACGCCTACCCCGAAGAGCGGGCCGCTTTTCTCGCCGCCGGCTTCGACGACGTCCTGGTCAAACCGATCAGTCGTCAGCGCCTGGCCGAACTGGTCGGCGGCCTGTAATGCGTCGCGCCAGCCAAGGCCGCAAGACGGCGACCGATCACCATCGCCCCGGCAAGAGGAACCGTACCACCGCCCCCCAATGAAAACCCCCCTCGCCCATTCCATCCTCCTGCAGACCGGCCGTCTGGCGCTCAACTCCTTTCTCGTTCCCCTCCTGGTCTTCGCCTCGCTCGGCCTGTCCACCGAGTTCTTTGCCCGCGAACAACGCCTGCTCCAACTCAGCGAGCAGCGCCAGAATGCCCTCAACAATGCCAGCGCCATCCGCGCCGTGCTCGAGTCGGAAGTGATTGCCACGGCCTACCTGGCCAACGGCATCGAGTCCTACATCGTCGCCAAGCAGGGCCGAATCCGCGCTCCCGAAATCGAGCCCATGCTCGGCCTGCTTTTCACGCGCGGCCGGCATTTCCGCAACCTCGGCATCGCCCCCGGCAACCGCCTGACCTACATCTTCCCGCTGGCCGGCAACGAAAAGGCCGTCGGCCTCTACTACCCGGACAACCCGCAGCAATGGCCGGCCATCGAACGCCTTATCCACGACGGCCAACCGCGTCTGACCGGCCCGCTCCAGCTAGTCCAGGGGGGCGAAGCCCTGATTTACCGGGTACCGGTTTTCTTTGCCGGCCACTACTGGGGCATCATCAGCACCGCCATCGACACCGGCAGCCTGTTCAAGGTGATCGCCCCCTTCGTCGCCAAGCAAACCGGGCGAATTGCCCTGCGCGGCCGCGATGGCCTGGGGGCGGCCGGCGAAACCTTCTTCGGCGACCCGAACCTGTTCGCCGGCGACGCCGTCTTGGTCGACATCACCGTTCCCGGCGGTAGCTGGCAACTGGCGGTCGAAACGCCGGCCAGCTCCGGTCGGCAGCAAAGTCTGGCCCGCGTCGCCGGCTGGACCCTGGCCCTGTTGCTCGCCGGCCTGATTTATCTGCTGCTGCGCTCCTTGCGCCAGCAATCGCAATTGACACAAAAGCAGCGGCACGCCCTCAATGCCCTGCGCCTGGCGGAAAGTCAGCTACAGGAGCACAAGGAGGAACTGGAACAGACGATCACCATGCGGACCGGCCAATTGATCCGCAGCAATACCGAGCTGATCCAGGCCAAGGAAGCCGCCGAACAGGCCAATCTGGCGAAAAGCTCGTTCATCGCCAACATGAGCCACGAAATCCGCACGCCGATGAATGCCATCATCGGCCTCACCCACATTCTGCAACGCCATGCCGCCCGCCCGGACCAGATCGAGCGCCTGAACAAGATCTCGACATCGGCCGACCACCTGCTCAAAATCCTCAACGACATTCTCGATTTTTCGAAAATCGAAGCCGGCAAGCTCGAAGTCTGCCCGGTAACCTTCGAAACCGCCGACCTCGCCCAACGCCTTCGCGCCCTCTTCGCCGAGCAGGCGCAACACAAGGGACTGCGCTTCAACGTCGATTTTTCGGCCCTGCCGAGCATGCTGCATGGCGACCTCACCCGTCTCGGCCAGGCATTGATCAATTACACCGGCAATGCGCTGAAATTCACCGAACAGGGCAGCATCACGGTCAGCGGCCACCTCGAGCGGGACGACGAACAGGGCCTGCTGGCCCGTTTCAGCGTGCGCGACACCGGGATTGGCCTCAGCCCGGAACAGGCGGCCCGGGTTTTCGATGCTTTCGAGCAAGCCGACAACACCACCACCCGAAAATACGGCGGCACCGGCCTCGGTCTCGCCATCAACCGACGGCTGGCCCAGATGATGGGCGGCAGCAGCGGTGTAGACAGCAGCCTGAATGCGGGCAGCACCTTCTGGTTCACCGCCCGCCTCGGCAAGGTCTGCGGCGCCGGCCCGCAGGCCGACGATCTTGCCGCCGGCGACCCGGAAAGCCTGCTGCGCCGGCGCCATGCCGGCAAACGCATCCTGCTCGCCGAAGACAACCCGATCAACCGCGAAGTCGCCTGCGAATTGCTGCACAGCGCCGGCCTCCTCGTCGACACCGCCGAAGACGGCGAAGAGGCGGTCGAACTGAGCAGCAGAAACGACTACGACCTGATCCTGATGGACATCCAGATGCCCAACATGGACGGCACCGAGGCCACCACGATCATTCGCCAGTGCGCCGACAGCAACCGCCTGCTGCCGATCCTGGCGATGACCGCCAACGCCTATGACGAAGACCGCGAAGCCTGCCTGGCGGCCGGCATGGACGGTCACATCCCGAAACCGGTCGACCCCGACCTGCTGTTTTCCACCCTTTGCCACTGGCTGGACCGAACGTGAGCCGCCTGACTCCCCGCCGCTAGGCGTATAATCCCGACCCATGTCTGAAATCAATACGTTAGCTGGCGACGCGACCAGCACCCCGGCTCCGGTCCCCGCCGTCGAAGCCGCCCCCGAAATCACCTTTGCCGACCTCGGCCTGGCGCCCGAACTGCTGCGCGCCGTACTCGACGAAGGCTATACCAAGCCGACGCCGATCCAGGCCCAGGCCATTCCGCTAGTCATCCGCGGCCAGGACATCATGGGCGGCGCCCAGACCGGCACCGGCAAGACGGCAGCCTTCGTGCTGCCCATCCTGCAGCGCATCCTGCCCTTCGCCAGCAGCAGCCCGTCGCCGGCCAAGCATCCGGTACGCGCCCTGATCCTCGCCCCGACCCGCGAACTGGCGCTGCAGGTCTTCGAGTCGGTCAAGTCCTATAGCGCGCACACGCCGATCCGCGCCATGTGCGCCTTCGGCGGCGTCGATATCCGGCCGCAGGTTGCCGAACTGAAAAAAGGCGTCGAAATCCTCGTCGCCACCCCAGGGCGGCTCCTCGATCACGTCGAAAACAAGAGCGTCAGCTTCGGCTCGGTCCAAGTGCTGGTGCTCGACGAAGCCGACCGCATGCTCGACATGGGCTTCGTCCCCGACGTCACGCGCATTCTCAACATGCTGCCGGCGCAGCGCCAGAGCCTGTTGTTCTCGGCCACCTTCTCGGAGGAAATCAAGCGCCTGGCCGACACCATGCTGCGCTCGCCGGTGCTCATCGAAGTCGCCCGCCGCAACCAGGTTTCGGAAAACATCACCCACCGGGTGCACCCGGTATCCGAATACGGCAAACGCGGCCTGCTGATCAAGCTGCTCAAATCGGCTGAAATCCGCCAGTGCCTGGTCTTCATGCGTACCAAGCAGGGTTGCTCGCGGCTGACCCGCGAACTGCAGCGGGCCGGCATCCAGGCCGACGCCATCCACGGCGACAAGAGCCAGCTCGAACGGATCAAGGCGCTCGACGCCTTCAAGGCCGGCCAGACGCACGCCCTGATCGCGACCGATGTCGCGGCCCGCGGCCTCGATGTCGACGACCTGCCCTACGTGATCAATTACGAACTGCCGCACACCCCGGAAGACTACGTGCACCGCATCGGCCGCACCGGCCGGGCCGGCAAGCTGGGCAACGCCATCTCGCTGGTCAGCGCGCACGAAGTCGGCTACCTGGTCGATATCGAAAAGCTGATCAAGCGGCCGATCGAACAGGTCGAAGTCGTCGGTTTCGAGCCGGAGGCGGAGTACGAATACCCGCCGGGCAACAAGAAGAAGCGCAGCGCCCCGGCGGCTGCACCGGCCAAGGCACCGCTCGCCCACCGTCCGGAGCGTGGCGAACGCAGCGATCGTAACGAGCGAAGTGAACGCAGCGACCGTCGCCCGGCGCGCCGCAACCCGATGATCGCCGCCGACGGCTTCGACTTCAGCAAGCCCTACGAAGACAACAGCCCGCGGGCCGACCTGCCGGATTCGCCGCAGGCACCCGCCAAGGTCGATCCGCACAAACCCAAGCGGCCGGTCGCCGCCCTGCTCGGCGGCCTCGGTCGCAAAGCGTAAAGCCAGAAAAGGCTAGCAAACCGCAGAGACACGGCGGCAAAAGTTCCCTGGTGAAACGACAACGGCGCCCGCGGCGCCGTTTTCAATTACCCGTCCGGTAACTCAGTTATAGGTCGTGCTACGTGGCGAGAAGCCGGTCGGCGGCTTGGCTTTGACCTTGGGCTCTTCGACTTCCAGCAATTTGATGATGGCCAGCGAGACGTTGTCGCCACTTCCCTTGGCCCGCAAGCGGGCTAGGTCGATGAGAATTTCACAGGCCTGGCGGGCCGAATTCTCGGCCACGATACGGCCCAGTTCGGCCTCGTCGAAATAGGCCCACAGCCCGTCCGAGCACAGCAGGAAAACATCGCCGCCGGCAATGTCGTCGACCTCGGCGAAATCGAAGGTCGGCTCGTCCTGGCCGCCCAGCGACGTCAGCAGGACGTTGCGATTGGGGTGGGTCAGCGCCTGCTGCGGGGTAATTTTCCCATTGGCCACCAGGTGTTCGACATAGGAATGGTCGGTCGTCCGCTGCCTTAACTGCGGGCCGCGAAAGCAGTAGAGCCGGCTGTCGCCGCAATGCGACCAGGTCACCTTGCCGGGCTGCAGGAGCAGCATGACCACGGTGCTGTGGGGATCTTTTTCATTGATGAAGCGCGACGCCTTGATCATCGTATGCGCTTCGCGCATGCTGCTTTCCAGCATCAGCCGAGGGCTTTCCTCGGCCGGCGAGAAATGTTCGAGATTGGTGCGGGCCGTGTGCAGAACCTGCTCGGCGGCCAGTGCCCCGCCCGTATGGCCACCCATGCCGTCGGCCACCACGACCAGGGCGACACCCTTTTTTCTGGCATGCGGCAGGATCGCCACGCGATCCTGTTGTTCCTTGCGATCCCCCTGGTGCTGTGCGGCACATGCATCAATTGCTAATGACATTCCCCCTCCTCGATGGGCGGAAGATTATCACGAAAGACATTCACAAATCTTTACCCGCCGCCCAGTCTCAGAATGCGCCGCGCTCCTATGCCTAGACCATATGAAACCGTTCCATGATGACGTCAACAAATTCCGGCAGCGAATCGTCAGCCAATCCGAGTTCGGACAACACCTCATCCTTGACCCGTTCCCAGGCGGGATTGAGCAGCCGCTGGTCACGAAAATAGATTTCACTGGCCAGTTCGATGATCGCCACCATGGTGCGCGCCGCATGCATGCCGAGTTCGCCGATGGCATGGTGGTAACGGATCGCATCGCAGATGAAATCGGGCAAATGCCAGTGGCGGGCGACGATGTAGCCGACCACGCAGTGATCGGCATTGAATTTTCTGTCTTCCTCAAGCAGATCGAGCCAGCCGCCCGCTGCGCCGAGCCGCATCTCGGCGCAATAGCTGGAAAAGCGCTGCATCAACAGCGGCACGCCGCAATCGTGGAAAACCCCGGCCAGGTAGGCCTGGTCCGGGAAAATATTGCACACTGCGATCCGCTCGTCGGCAATCAGCATGGCCAATTGCGCGATGGCGTGCGAGCGCGCCCAGAAGGCTTCGTAAACCTGCGGGTGTTTCTTGAAGTCGCCCATTCCGGCCAGCGCCACCGCCTGAACCAGATTGGCGGTCTGCCGCACCCCCACCGCGTGCAGAATCTCGCCGACGTTCTCGAACGGCTGATGCTGCTTGTATACCGGACTGCTCACCACCTTGAAGAGCATGGCGGTAACCCCCGGGTCCTGGTTGATTACCCGGGACAGGACGCGGACATCGAACTGCTTCTGCTGCAGGAGCCGGAACAACTCCTGGAGGACCCGCGGCTGCGGCGGAATCTTGACACCGCGCTCGAGCAGGAGCTTGATCTTCATGGCATCCGCCTCGCTCAGCGTGCGCACTACGTCACCTACCGAAACTCCGCTCAAACCATCACCTCGTCGATTAATTCAACCCAATGCCGAACCGGCAGCATGCTTCCCGCCTGCAAATGCGTCAGACAGCCAATGTTGGCCGTGGCGATCTGGGCCGGCCCTCCGGCGTCGAGCGCGGCCAGCTTGTTGTTGCGCAATAGCCGCGACAACTCCGGCTGGAGCAGGGAATACGTCCCGGCCGAACCGCAGCACAGATGCCCCTCGGCCACCGCGCTCAGGGCGAAGCCGGCCGCCTGCAGCAATTCCTCGATCACCCCCTTGATCTGCAGACCGTGCTGCAGGGTACAGGGCGAGTGGAAGGCCAGCTTGCCACGACTGGCCGTGACCGCTGGCAAACTCGCCAAGACGCGCGGGCGTTCGGCGCACAGTATCTCGGAGGGATCGCGACAGAGAGCGCTGATCCGCGCCGCTTTCTCGGCGTAGGCAGCATCCTCGGCCAGGGCATGGCCATAATCGCGGACCTGCACGCCACAACCGGAAGCGGTGACAACAATGGCCTCGACGCCGGCTTCGAGATGCGGCCACCAGGCGTCGATATTACGTCGCATGTCGGCCCGCGCCCCGGCCTGGTCGTCGAGATGGAAGCGCAGGCCGCCGCAGCAGGCCGCCTTCTTTTCGGCAAACAGCTCAATGCCCAGCTTATCGAACACCCGCACCGTAGCGGCATTGATATTGGGGGCCAGCTCCGGCTGCACACAGCCGGCCAGCAGCAGCATACGCCGCGCGTGCACGCCGCTCGCCGGCGGCGCCGGGTGTTCGCGCGGCGCCGGGCGCGGCAACTTGTCGGCGACGGCCGACGGCAGCAAGGGGCGCAGCATCCGGCCCAGCCGGATGGCGCCGGCGAAGACCGCCGGGCGGCTTAGCACCTCGCGCAGAATGCGGCGCTTGAGGGCATCGCCGCCGCGGCGCGGCAGTTTCTCTTCGATCACCTGGCGCCCGATATCGAGCAGATGGCCATACTGCACGCCCGACGGACAGGTCGTTTCACAGGAGCGGCAGGTCAGGCAACGGTCGAGGTGGAGACGCGTCTTTTCGCTGACCTCCTGGCCTTCCAGCACCAGCTTGATCAGGTAGATGCGACCGCGTGGCCCGTCCAGTTCATCGCCCAGCAACTGGTAGGTCGGGCAGGTCGCGGTGCAGAAGCCGCAATGCACGCAGGAGCGCAGGATTTCCTCGGCCTGCTGACCGGCCCGGGAGCGACGGATGAAATCGGCGAGACGGGTATCCATCAGAGCTCCGCGTACAAACGACCGGGATTGAGAATGGCGCGCGGATCAAAACTCTTTTTCAGGCGCCGATGGAGCGCCAGCAGGGGCTCCGGCAAGGGCGCGAAAGCCCCTTCCAGGCCGCGCTGCGACTCCGCGGCCCGATACAGGACGGCATGACCGCCAGCCTGCCGAGCCGCCTGGCGCAGCACGGCCCCCGGCTGATCGCCGGCATACCAGCGCTGACCGCCGCCCCACTCGCTGGCCAACAGACCGTCGAGGCCGAGCGGCGGCGTGCCCGAGGGCAGCGCCAGGCGCCACAAGGGGCCAGTCCCGAAGGCCGCGTGCTGCTGCTCGCGGACGGCCAGCCAGTGGTCCCCGGCCTCGGCCAGCAGTTCGCCGCCGAGCTTTTGCTGCGCCGCGTCGACGGCGGCGCGCGCCCCGGAGAGACGCAGGAACAACTGCCCGGCGCTCCAGAACGAGGCCGAAATCGGTAATGGTCGAGCCCCCCATTGATTGAGCCGGGCAATCGCCTCGCCCTCCTCCATGGCAAAGAGCAGCGTTGCTTCGGCCACCGGGCGCGGCAGGACCTTCAAACTGACCTCGGCGAGCAGGCCGAGGGTGCCGAGACTGCCGGCGAGCAGGCGCGAGACATCGTAACCGGCGACATTTTTCATCACCTGACCACCGAAATCGAGGACCTGGCCGGTACCGTCGATCAGCTTGACGCCCAGCACGAAATCGCGCACCGCTCCCGCCTGCTGCCGGCGTGGCCCGGCCAGCCCGGCGGCGACGCAGCCGCCGAGGCTGGCGCCGGTAAACTGCGGCGGTTCGAAGGCCAGCATCTGGCCCTGCTCGGCCAGGGTCGCCTCGATCTCGGCGAGCGGCGTGCCGCAGCGCGCCGTGATGTACAACTCGCTCGGCGCATAGGCGACGATGCCGCGATAAGCGCCGACCTCGAGCACGTCGCCGAGCAGCATGCCGCCGTAGAAATCCTTGCTGCCGGCACCGCGCAGGCGCAGCGGCGTGCCGCAGGCGTAGGCCGCGCCGATCGCCGAAACGAGGTCGTCGAGGCGCATCAGAAGCGCTCCAGCTCGGGAAATTTCAGTTCGCCGTGATGCACATGCATCTGCCCGTATTCGGCGCAGCGATGCAGGCTGGGCACCGCCTTGCCGGGATTGAGCAGGCCGCGCTCGTCGAAGGCCGCCTTGATGGCGTGAAAGACCTGCAGTTCCGGCGACTTGTACTGAACGCACATCTGGTTGATTTTTTCGATGCCGACGCCGTGCTCGCCGGTAATCGACCCGCCGAGCGCCACCGACAATTCGAGGATTTCGCCGCCGAAGGCCTCGGCCCGCGCCCATTCGCCGGGCTGGCAGGCATCGTACATGATCAGCGGATGCAGGTTACCGTCGCCGGCGTGAAAGACATTGGCGCAGCGCAGGCCGTATTTCTTCTCCATGCCGGCGATGGCTTCGAGCATCTCGGCCAGCCGCTTGCGCGGGATGGTGCCGTCCATGCAGTAATAATCCGGCGAAATGCGGCCGATCGCCGGAAAGGCCGCCTTGCGCCCGGCCCAGAAGCGCAGGCGTTCGCCTTCCGACTGCGAGACGCGGATCTCGCGGGCGCCGGCGGCGGTGAGTACGGCAGTGACGCGCTCGATTTCCTCGGCCACTTCCCCGGGCGTGCCGTCCGACTCGCAGAGCAGGATGGCCGCCGCCTCCAGGTCGTAACCGGCTTTGACGAAAGGCTCGACGGCGGCGGTCGCCGCCTTGTCCATCATCTCCAGGCCGGCCGGGATGATGCCGGCGGCGATGATCGCCGCCACCGCGTCGCCGGCCTGGCCGACGGCCGCGAAGGAAGCCATGACGACGCGGGCCTGTTCCGGTTTCGGCACCAACTTGACGGTGACTTCGGTAACCACGCCGAGCATCCCCTCGGAACCGATGAGCAGGGCCAGCAGGTCGTAGCCCGGCGCATCAGGGGCCTCGGAGCCGATCTCGAAAATCTCGCCCTCGATGCTGACCAGCCGCAGGCGCAGGATGTTGTGCACGGTCAGGCCGTATTTCAGGCAATGCACTCCGCCCGAGTTCTCGGCGACATTGCCGCCCAGGGTGCAGGCGATCTGCGACGAGGGGTCGGGGGCGTAATAGAGGCCGTGCGGGGCCGCCGCTTCCGAGACCGCCAGGTTGCGCACGCCGGGTTGGACGACAGCCAGCCGGGCCAGCGGATCGAGGCGCAGAATCTTGTTGAAACGGGCCAGCGACAGGACGACGCCCTGGGCATGCGGCATGGCGCCGCCCGACAGGCCGGTGCCGGCACCGCGGGCAACGACCGGCACGCCGAGCTGGTAACAGGTGCGCAGGATAGCGACGACCTGGGTTTCGTTTTCCGGCAAGCAGACGGCCAGCGGCAGTTCGCGGAAGGCGGTCAGGCCGTCGCACTCGTAAGGGCGCAACTCTTCATCGTCGAGAAGCAGACAGTGGGCGGGCAGAATGGCTTGCAGACGCCTCGCCAGTTGCGGGCGGTCGGTCGCGAAGCGCGGTTCGGAGGTCGGCATGGGCTTCATTCTAACCCGACCAGGATGGCGCGAAAGTCATTAACATTGGTCCGCGTCGGGCCGGTGACCAGCAGATCGCCGAGGGCGGAAAAATAGCCCCAGGCATCGTTGGCGGCCAGCGACTCGGCGATGTCGAGGCCGAGGCTCCGGCCGCGCCCCAGGGTCTCCGGCCCGACCCAGGCGCCGGCGTTGTCTTCACTGCCGTCGATGCCGTCAGTGTCGGCCGCCAGGGCGTGAATGGCCGGCGCCCCGGCCAGTGCCTGGGCCAGACCGAGCAGGAATTCGCTGTTGCGCCCGCCCCGTCCGTGGCCCTGCACGGTCACCGTGGTTTCGCCACCGGAGAGCAGGACACAGGGTTTGGCGGCGGGAAAATCGTGCAGCAGGCAAGCCCGCGCCATGCCGGCCAGCACCTTGCCGACTTGGCGCGCTTCGCCCTCCAGGGCATCGCCCAGGATCAACGGGGTGATCCCCAAGCGGCGGGCGGCTTCGGCCGCCGCTTCGAGCATTTGCCGCGGACTGGCGATCAGCCGGTAGGTGCTGCGGGCGAGCCGGGGGTCGCCCGGCTTGGGGGTTTCCAGTTCGCCGGCCAGCAGCCGCGCCCGCAGCGCCGGGGGGATCCCGATGGCGTAAGTATCGAGGACGCGCAAGGCATCGTCGGTCGTGGTCGGATCGGCCACCGTCGGACCGGAGGCGATCACCGCCGGATCGTCGCCCGGCACGTCGGAAATCGCCAGGGTGAGGAGTGCGGCGGGCCAGGCCAGGGCGGCCAAGCGACCGCCCTTGACCGCCGAGAGATGTTTGCGCACGCAGTTGATTTCGCCAATGCTCGCCCCGGATTTGAGCAGGGCGGCGGTCAGCGCCTGCTTTTCGGACAGCGTCACGGCCGCCGCCGGGACCGCCAGCAGGGCCGAACCACCGCCGGAAATCAAGGCCAGCACCCGGTCGCCGGGAGACAGGCCGCGCAGTTTGTCGAGCACGCGCCGCGCCCCTGCCGCGCCGGCCATATCCGGCACCGGATGGGCGGCTTCGACGATTTCGATGCGCCGGCAGGGCACGCCGTGGCCGTAGCGGGTCACCACCAGACCGTCGAGCGGCCCCGACCAATGCTCCTCGACCACCCGTGCCATCGCCGCCGAGGCCTTGCCGGCGCCGACCACGATCAGCCGGCCGCCATCGTCCGGCGGCAGGTACGGCGGCAGGCAATGGGCCGGGTCGGCGGCGGCGATCGCCGTTTCGAACAGGTGGCGCAGAATTTCCCGCGGACTCATCGCGGCAACCAGCCCAGGCCGGCCGTCGTCGTCGTCAGCGGCGTGTACTCGCAGCCGACCCAGCCGTCGTAACCGAGGCTGTCGAGCCGGGAAAACAAAAAGGGAAAGTTGATCTCGCCGGTCCCCGGCTCGTGGCGGCCGGGATTGTCGGCGATCTGGATATGGCCGATGTGCGGCAGCTTGGCTTCCAGGGTCCGCGCCAGATCGCCGGCGATGATCTGGGCGTGGTAGATGTCGTACTGGAGCTTGACGTTGGCGCGCTCGATCGCCGCCAGCAAGCGCCAGCCCTTGGCCATATCGTCCAGCCAGTAGCCCGGCATGTCGATCCGGCTGTTGATCGGTTCGATCATCAGCGTCACGCCGAAGGTCGCCAAACGATCGGCGGCATGGCGCAAGTTGGCGATGTAGGACGCTTCCAACTCGGCCTCGCCGACCCCGGCCGGGCGCAAGCCGGCCATGCAGTGCAGGCGCCGACAATCGAGCTGAATGGCGTACTCCAGGGCCTGCTCGACGCTTTCGGCAAACTCGCCGCGGCGCTCCGGCAGGCAGGCCAGGCCGCGCTCGCCGGCCGCCCAGTCGCCGCCCGGCAAGTTGAACAGCACCTGCTGCAGAGCGTTGTCGCGCAGCCACTCGGCAATCTCGCGGGGGGCCCAGGCGTAGGGAAAAAGATATTCGACGCCGGTGAATCCGGCAGCCGCCGCTTTTTTGAAACGCTCGGGAAACGAAACGTCGGTAAACAAAAAACTCAGGTTGGCGGCGAACTTTGGCATGGCGACGACAGTCTTTGAGGTAGGCCAAAAGTATAATCCGCCCACCACCAGGAGAGAGCACCGTGAGCGAAACTCAGCAAGAACGTCAGGGCAACCGTCTGTCGAAGATCATCACCCGCACCGGCGACGCCGGCACCACCGGCCTCGGCGACGGCAGCCGGACGACCAAGGACAGCCTGCGCATCGACGCCATCGGCGAAGTCGACGAGCTGAATTCCGGCCTCGGCGTGCTGCTCTGCGAAGAGTTGCCGGACAACGTGCGGGCCGCGCTGCTCGACATCCAGAACGATCTCTTCGACCTCGGCGGCGAACTCTGCCTGCCCGGCATGAGCCTCATCAAGGAAGCCCAGGTCGGCCGCCTCGAAGCCCAGGCCGAAGCCTTCAACGCCGACCTGCCGCGGCTCAAGGAATTCATTCTGCCCGGCGGCACCCGCGCCGCCGCCCTCGCCCACCTCAGCCGCACCGTCTGCCGGCGCGCCGAGCGCGCCATGGTCCGCCTGCACCACGCCGAAAACCTGTCCGAGCCGGCCCGCCGCTACGTCAACCGGCTTTCCGACCTGCTCTTCATCCTCGGCCGGGCCCTCAACCGGGCCGGCGGCCGCGGCGACGTCCTCTGGCAGAAGGCCAAGAACGCCGAATAAGCGACCGACGGCCGGCCGCGTCGGCGGCCGAGCCGGTCGTTGGCGGACCGCCCCCCGAATCGAGGAAACCGCGGAATTATCGGCCGCCCCCTTCTCCTGTTGGCCCCGCTTCGGCTATGCTATTTGGCATAACATCATGGAGACCAGCAATGCAACAACCCGCCTGCGCCACTCTGGCCATCAGCCTCGACCAGGGCATCGCCGAAATCCGCCTGAACCGCCCGGAGAAGTCCAACGCCATCAACGATCCCATGTGGCGCGGCCTGCGCCGCGCCTTCGAATGGGTCGATAGCACACCGGCGGCTCGCGTCGCGATCATTTCCGGGGCCGGCAAGAATTTCTGCGCTGGCATCGATCTCGCCATGCTCGGCAATCTGTCGGAGCAAATCGCCAATCCGGATGGGGCGCGTAGTCGGGAAGTCCTGCGCCACTTGATTCTCGATCTCCAGGACTGCCTTTCCAGCATCGAGCGCTGCCGCAAGCCGGTACTCGCCGCCATCCACGGCGCCTGCGTCGGCGGCGCGCTCGATCTGGTCACCTGCTGCGACATGCGCTATGCGGCGAGCGATGCCTTTTTCTCGATCAAGGAAATCGACCTCGGCATGGTAGCCGACGTCGGCACCCTGCAACGCCTGCCCCGCCTGATCGGCGACGGCATGGCCCGCGAGCTCGCCTACACCGGACGCCAGATCGACGCCGGCGAAGCGGAAAGACTCGGCCTGACCAACCGCACGTTCGACTCAGCGGAAGCCCTGAACGCCGGGGTTCGCCAAACCGCCGCCGCGATCGCCGGCAAATCGCCGCTCGCCACCCGCGGTCTCAAGGAAGTGATGAATTACAGCCGCGAGCACAGCGTCGCCGACGGCCTCAATTACGTCGCCACCTGGAACGCCGCCATGCTGCTCTCGAACGATCTGCAGGAGTGCATGCGCGCCCAGGGCGCCCAGCGCGCGCCGCAGTTCGCCGACTAAGCGGGGCTCACCGGCCGTAGCTGACGATGGCGGCCGGTATCTGCTCAAGCGAAATGGTCTGATCGGCAGCGCCGAGCTTGATCGCTTCCTTGGGCATGCCGAAGACGACGCAACTCGCCTCGTCCTGGGCGATGGTCCGACTGCCGGCATCGTGCATTTCCTTCATGCCGCGCGCCCCATCGTCGCCCATGCCGGTCATGATGATGCCCAGGGCGTTGGCTCCGGCGAATTTCGCCACCGAACGGAAGAGCACGTCGACCGAGGGCTTGTGGCGATTGACCAGCGGCCCGTCGGTCACTTCGACGACGTACTGGGCGCCGTTACGCTTCAGCATCATGTGCCGGCCCCCGGGAGCGATGAGCGCCCGCCCGGGGATCACCCGGTCACCGTTCCTGGCTTCGCGGACTTCGATCTGACAGAGACCATTCAGCCGTTCGGCAAACATGGCGGTGAATTTTTCCGGCATGTGCTGAACAATGACGATCCCCAGGCAGGTCGCCGGCAGCTTAGTGAGCACCACCTCCAAGGCCTGCGTGCCGCCGGTCGAGGTGCCGATCGCCACGAGCTGATCGGTCGTCCGCTCGAGGGCCCGACTGCCCGCCGCACTGGCGCTGAGCATGGCATCGGCCGTCAGCTTCGGCGCATCGAGCGGCCGGCGCACCGGCTGCGCCGCACTGCCGCTATGTACCGCCCGCAGATTGGCGCGGGCCGCGCTGCGCACGGCCTGGACGATATCGTTGGAGGCATCTTCGAGGAAACTCTTCAGCCCGATCTTCGGTTTGGTGATGATGGCGATGGCCCCGGCCGCCAGCGCTTCGAAAGTCGCCTGCGCTCCCTGCTCGGCGAGCGACGAGCAAACGACAACCGGCGTCGGATGTTCGGCCATGATTTTCTTGAGGAAGGTGATCCCGTCCATGCGCGGCATTTCGATATCGATCACCAGCACGTCCGGCCACTGGCTCTGCATTTTCTGCAAGGCGAACAGCGGGTCGGAAGCGGTGCCGATGACCTCGATGCCGGCGTCGCTGCTCAGCGCCTGGGCCACCACCTGACGCACCAGCGCGGAGTCATCGACGATCATTACCTTGATTTTGTCAGCCATAAGTATTCCGGATGTAAGCATTGGACCCTTCGGGGAAGGCCAGCCAGACGTGGCCGCTCCGCAGGTCGAAAAACAGTTTTCGCCGCCCGTTGCCGCCGACGTGCTGGGCAATTAGAGCGACCTTGTTGGCGGCCAGCAGTTCCCGGCCGCGCTCGATATTGCGTGCGCCAATTTCCATCGTCCCCCCGAGCCCGTTGTTGAACATGCAGCCGCCGCCAAACAGCTTGGCCTGGTAGTCACGCGGACGAGTCCCGGCGGCCGCCACACTCTGCCAGAATAGCGCCAGGGCGTCGTCGGCGTAGCGGCCATCAAGCACGGCCGGGGGCGAGTGGCCGACCTTAACCCGGCGCTCGGCCAGCATATAGTGGCACATACCACCGATACGGCGCTGGGGATGCCACAGGGTAATCGAAACGCAGGAGCCGAGCAGGGTCGAAATCCGGGTGTGGCCGCCACCAAAGAAAAAGTCTCCCGGATTGAGGAAGACCTCCGCCAGCGGATCGGCGACGCCACTCATGGTTTGCGATAAATGGTCGGGCGGACCGTTGCCAGCGGACCGATGTTCAGGCCATTCAGCGTTTCCGAGTGGCCGATGATCAGGTGGCCGCCGCTGCGTAGGCGGGGCAGCAGGTGATTGACCACCTTGGCCTTGGTTTCCGCATCGAAATAGATCATCACATTGCGCAGGAAAATGACGTCGAAATCGCCGATATCGGCGGTGATCGGCAGCGTCAGGTTGATCTGGAGAAAACGCGTGCGCTTGCGCAACTCGGGGGCGATGAGAAAAGTGCCGGCATTCGAGCGGACCCCTTTCAGGCAGTACTTCTGCAAAAAAGCCGGCGGAATGCCTTCGGTACGGGCCAGCGAGTAATGCCCGGTCGCCGCTTTTTCCAGCACCCGCGTGCTGATGTCCGAACCGACCACCTCCCACAGCGTATCCGGCAGACTGTCGGCCAGCACCATGGCCAGCGTGTAGATTTCCTCACCGCTCGAACTGGCGGCGCTCCAGACGCGAAAGCTGCCGCCCCCCTTGCGCTTGGCGATGATTTCGTCGCGCAGGAATTCGAAGTGCTTCGGTTCCCGGAAAAAATAGGTTTCGTTGGTGGTCAGCATATCCACCATCGTCTGCATCTCTTCCGGATGTTGGCCGCTGGCCAGCATCCGGTAGTACTGGGTAAAGGTGGAGAACTCGTATTGCTTCAGGCGCCGCGTCAGGCGCCCGACCAGCAGAACCTTCTTGGCATCGCTCAGGCTGATCCCGGCGATTTTGTAGATCAGGCGCTGGAACAGGGTGAATTCCTGATGGGTGATGGGACTGGGTTCGGCCATTGAGATAAATCGTTCCTGGTTGTGCTGGGTAGTCTGTTCGCGACTTAGCTTGCCGCGTCGCTCGGCACTATGCGAATAATAAGCTGAGCGCCGACCGGATTGGCGAGCATTCCTCGGTCGACATGCCGGCCCGATTTACCGGTTAAAAACCATCGACTCTTTTTTCCCCACGCTGTTAACCGTCTGGCGCCAAGGCGCGGGCCCCGACGAACTGCCCCAACTCCTTGTCGACACTCTGAATATGGTGAATCAACCAGGCTTCGAGGAAGGGCAGCAGCTCGCTCTCGACACCCTTTTTGCCAAGGCGCACTTCGTCGCGTAGCGCGACAACCCGCTCCGAGAAATAGCGATGCCGGGCCAGGTGATTCTCATAGTCCCCCGGCGCCGCAATAAAGTAGCCAGACTGCTGCATCAAGCGCTCCTCGGCCGCAAAGTGATAGATCGCGTAAGCCAGCAGGTCACGTGTCATCCGCTCGAATTGCGCGGTGCCCGAATCGCCGCTTAACATGACCTGAGCTTCGCTCAGAATATCCACCAGAACCCGGTGCTGCAAATCGATCTCGGCCACTCCGGTGAGCAGGGAGTCAGTCCATACCAGGGGGACGGAATTAGCCATACCTTTTTCTCCTTGGTAACGCCGGACGCTCAGACAAGGCCAATATCGCTTGCCGAGTGCGGGGCGAATTCCCTGAACCAGCGCAAAAAATCCGCCGCCGGCATTGGCCGCGCCAGCGCATAACCCTGCATCACGTGACAACCCAGCGCCAGCAAGCGCTCAATATGGGCTGGCGTTTCCACGCCTTCAGCGACAACGGTGCGACCAAATGCCCGACTCATGCCGATTACTGCTTCGACGATGGCAAGGTCTTCGGACCGTGTCAGCATTTGGCGGACAAAGGACTGGTCAATCTTGATTTCGGTGACAGGCAGATGCCGGAGGTGGGCGAGAGTCGAATAGCCGGTCCCAAAATCGTCAAGCGAAAAAGTCACGCCGAATCTGCCACAGTCATTGATTACCTGGCGAATGGTATCGAGATCTTTCAGGGCGGCGGTTTCGACGATCTCGATCTGCAGACAATCCGGCCCGACCTCGGGAAATTGCGCCAGACTGGCGGCGAGCGCTTCGGCAAAACCGGGGTGCAGCAATTGGCGGACGAAAGCATTGACGCTGAGCCGCAATTTGATGCCGGCCCGCCGCCACAATACGAGCTGGGACAGCGCCTCATTGATCACCCAGGCGCCGACCGGGAGGGCAAGATCGGCATCCTCGATGAGCGGAATGAACTCGGCCGGCGACAATAGACCCAGGGTCGGATGCTGCCAGCGAATCAGCGCCTCGGCGCCAACGACTTGCCGCCGCCAGCAATCGACCTTGGGCTGATAGTGCAGGCGGAACTGCCCAGAGGCTAATGCCTCGGCGATGCTCCGCAGGGTCGCGTGGCGTGCCTCAATACGTTGTTCGAGGGAGGCATCGAACATCTGGTAACGGTTTTTACCGGCCTGCTTGGCGATGTACATGGCATGATCGGCATGGCAAACCAGGGTATCGGGATCGACAAAATCATCGGGAAACAGCGTCACTCCGATACTCGCCGAAATCCCGCCCTGTTCGCTGCCCTCCACCTCGTAGGTGGCAGCAACAGTCCGCAGTAGACGCTCAAGCGCCCCCCGGCACTCCTCGTCGCCGGCCAGACTGGAGAGCACGACGACAAACTCATCCCCGCCCAGCCTGGCCACCGTGTCACCGCCCCGGACCCCCGCCATCAGCCGGTTGGCCACTTCAACCAGCAACTGATCTCCGGCTTGATGCCCGAAGCGGTCGTTAATCTGTTTGAAGCCGTCAAGATCGAGATAACACACCGCGATACGGGTGCCGGCCCGCTGATTTTGGGCAATGGCCTGACGCAGGCGGTCGCCGAGCAGCAGACGGTTGGGCAGCCCGGTCAGCGGGTCATGGTGGGCGATCCGTTCCAGGTGCTGGGCATACTGCTTCTGCGCCGTGATGTCATGAAAACTGACGATCACGCACGGTTCGCCGTCCATTTCCACCGCTTTGACGAATAATTGAACGATGACGACGGAGCCATCCTTGCGCCGCAACGGTGCTTCAAAACCAAGGGCGCCGGTTTCCAGCGCAATCGACTCCATCCAGCGCTGCTGATGCGCCGGATCGACCCAGAGTTCAATGCCAACGGCGAAGGTACTCCGCCCGACAATATCATCAGAGCGATGACCGAAAAATTCGACGAAGCTCCGGCTAACTTCCAGCACACTGCCATCGGCCAGGCGAATCAAAGCCATTGGATCCGGCGTCAAGCTAAAAATCGCGGCAAATTTTGCTTCAGACTTACGCAGTGCCAGTTCTCCCGCCAGTCGTTCGCTGATGTCGTGCGCGATCGACATCGAGTAGCGCTGGTCGTCAAGGGAGAATTCACTGGTATTGATCTCGATCGGAATCAGGCGACCATCCCGATGACGGTGCAAAGACTCGAACTGGCCACGGCCGACGCTCCGGAGACGGCGCGCCATAGTTGTATCGGAGCCGAGAAGTCCGGGGGAGAGGATGGCATTGATGTCGGCAATCGACATCTTGCGCAATTCGTCGCCGGAGTAACCCAACGCCAGCTCCGCTGCGTGGTTGGCATAGAGAATCTGCCCCATGTCATCCAGCCAATAGACCGACTCCCGGGTCGTCTCCAGCGCTTGCATGGCCATTTGCAAGCGTCTCTCGTCACGGTGCCGGTCGATGACGATGCTCGCCAAATTGGCCGCGAGTACAAGGCTGTCTAAATGGTGCGCATCGGGCCTGGCCGGCAGCCGCGAGTAGATGGCGAAGGTGGCCACCACCCGACCTTGCGGATCGAACACCGGCTGCGACCAGCAGGCGCATATCCCGGCGCTCACCACCTGATCGCGATAGGCTGCCCAGTAAGGATGTTGTTGGAGGTCATCAACAATCACCCGTTCGCCACGAAACGCCGCGGTACCGCAGGAACCGACACCTTCACCGATGAGCTGGTGGGCGCAGGCCGCACGTAAGGTCTCCGGCAAGTTCGGTGCAGCCCCCAGGCGCAAGCGCCCCTCGTCATCCACCAGCATGATCGCGGCTAGGCTGCCGGGCAGTTCTGCTTCGACGTCGAGCGCCAAGGCTTCGAGCAAGGCGGGCAGTTTCTGACCGCGGGCCAGCTTTTCCAGGATATTGCCACGCAGCCGGTTGCAGGCCTCGCGCCATTTACGCTCCGAAATATCGCTGTTGATGCCGACAATCCGCTGCACCACGCCCGCTTCGTCACGCACGGTGATCCGGCCACGGCCATGCAGCCAGCACCAGTCGCCAGCCTTGGTGCGCATCCGAAACTCGAAACTGAAGGGCTTGTCATCCGGCGCGTTGGTGGCCTCCTCTAGTGTCCGATAGGCCACCGGCAGGTCGTCGGGATGAACGAGGGATAACCAGGTCGCCTGATCGGCGGCGAATTCGCCCGGGCTATAGCCCAGCATCGTGTAATAAGTCGGACTGAACTCGATCAGGTTGCTCACCGGATCCCATTGCCACAGGCTGGTATTGCTGGCTTCCAGCACCACTTCCAGGCGTTCCTGTCGGGACCGTAGTTCCTCGGTGCGACTCCGCACCTGCTCTTCAAGGATCAGCGTGGTCTGAAACAGGTTGAAGTCGGAACCCTGACCACTGGCACACCTTTCGGCGCGATCCATCAAGGCCCGGATGATCTTGTTGAGGCGAACGATTTCGTCCTGCAAGGCCAATTCGCCGGGGCACGAGTCCGATCGCCGCAAATCAGCCATCATCCGTTGCCAATCGCAATCCCGACCAGGGTCTGATTGACATGTACGCCACGGAACTGTTCTCCGTAGGTACTGAAACCGGTCGTGTTATTTTGCCTTAGCACCTCACCGACACGCCCTGCAAGCCGGCTCTGCCTGATTTCCAGCGTCCGCGACACACATTCGTAAGCCAGCACGAGTTGTGGCCGGCCGATTTGTGCACGTATTTCCCAAAAGGCGCGCTCGAGATTGCTCAACAGATCAACCCCCTTCGCCACCCGGAACACCAGACCGTTCTCGATGGCACAGAAAAAAGTCAGACTGCCATCGGCATGGACTTTCTGGATCGCGCGCACATAGTTGGTACCGTTGACCAGTACGACGATGGGCGACGCGGCAAAGTGCTGCGGACTGAGATCGCCGACGCTGACGCCGAGAATTTCCGCATATACCTCGGCAGCGGGAAGGCCGTTGATTTCCTTGACGACACGCCGAAAAGTATCAGCTTCGGTAACGACCAACCGTTCCTCGCCAGCGACAAAGTGCTGTGTCATGAATAGTTTGAACGGCAGCCGAGTGGCAACCAGAATCAGCGCAGCACTATCGGAACGAAATTGCCCGTCGAAATAGACAAGGGTCTCGCCAAACCCCTCCCCGCCCCCAGCCGAGCCGCCGACCAGCGGGATCTTGCCGAGCGCACTCTGCAAGGCACAGGTCAACTGTTCTTCGCGTAACGACAAACCATCGCTCAGCAATAACGCAAAGCAGTGATCAGGCACCGCCTGCGGCTCACGATTTTTTAGTTTTGGCAACAAATCGGCGACCAGGGCTTGGCCGCTTGTCGTTTCAAATTGCTGCAATCCGGCGATGCTGCCACTGACTATATTGAAAGCGCTGGCCGAGAAACTCACCCCACTCAAACTGTGCTCGTGATAGCCGAGCGGCCCGATCTCGCCCGCCGTTGTACAACCGACGACCAGAATTCCCGAGAACAAAGTCCGCATTTCCTCGGCCAACACGGCCAAATCATACTTGCTGCAGCAAAAGAAAATGACCAGCGCCATATCCGGCTGCAGCACCGCCGAATGAAACTCACGAGCCGCTTGGCGCGCATCCGCCTGGCACGACTGCCCGCGAAGTATGCTGTTGCGCTGCCCCGGCGGGGTTAGGTGTACTTTTTCCATAAATGCATCCTACGCCAATCGCGGTATACGGTTGGGGAGCGAGACCAATACCGACAGGGAACTACTTTCCATCGCGGCCGTGGTTTCAATAAGCCAGAAAACGCAATTAAACCGCAGAGACGCAGAGATGCGAAGGAAAGACAAGGCTTGCCTTGATTATTCAGCCCCCTTCTACACCTTCTGGGTGAGCCGTGAAAACGTTGCAAGCAACTGCTTTCTTGTTCTTCTCTGCGCCTTTGCGACTCTGCGGTGAGGTTTCTTTGGCTAAGACAACCGCCCCCTCAACTGGTTGCCAGCGTTGCCGATTGCCCGATGTTGGCAACGACAGCGACTTCTTCCACTGACAACACCCGATTCAAATCGAGGATGACGACGAATTTGCCGTTGATCTTGCCCATGCTCTTGATGAAATCGTTGCGGATGCGGGCGCCGAATTCCGGTGGCGGCTCGATGTCGCCGTCAGCAATTTCCAGCACCTCGCTGACCGCATCGACGACCACCCCCATTTGCTGCTGGCTGCCGTTGGCTGCTTCGCTATCGACGATGACGATGCAGGTCCGCTTGCTGATTTCGCGCGCCACTCGACCGAAGCGGGCCGCCAGGTCCACCACCGGCACCACTGCGCCGCGCAGGTTGAGGACGCCGCGAATGAAGGGCGGCGTCATCGGCACGTCGGTCACGAAACCGTACTCGATGATCTCGCGGATGGCCAGGATGCCGATGGCGAACATTTCCTCGGCGAGCAGAAACGTCAGGTACTGCTGCTGCTCCGTCGCGGCCGGCCCGCCATCCCGGCCGACCAGCGCCTTGCCGGCCGGTGCTTTGGCCACTTGCATTTCGGTCGTTGTCATCGCGCCCTCCTCTCAGAAGCGAACGAAGTCGACTTCGTGTTCGCCCGTTGTGCCATTACTTTTTTTCTTTGCACTCGCCGAGCTGCGTACGGCGCCCGGCTTGCCGGCAGCGCTACCCGCTTTGGCGACAAGCGGACGGGCCACCGCAGCCTGGGACTTGCCGCCGGCGATGGTGAAGAAACTCATCAGTTCCTGCAGATTGACCGCCTGACCGCTCATTTCCTCGGCCGTCGCAGCCAGCTCCTCGGACGCCGAGGCATTCTGCTGGGTAATCTGGCTCAATTGCCCCATCGCGGTATTCACCTGGTCCACTCCGACAGTCTGCTCCTGCGAGGCAGCGGTGATTTCCTGCACCAGGTCGGCGGTCTTGCGCGTCGCCGGGACGATTTCGTCGAGCAACTTGCCCGCCCTCTCGGCCAGGCCGACGCTGTTGCCGGCCAGTTGGCCGATTTCCTGCGCTGCGATCTGGCTGCGTTCGGCGAGTTTCCTCACCTCGGCGGCGACCACCGCGAAGCCCTTGCCGTGTTCCCCGGCCCGTGCCGCTTCGATCGCCGCATTCAAGGCCAGCAGGTTGGTCTGGTAGGCGATGTCGTCGATGATGCCGATCTTCTTGGCGATCTGTTTCATCGCCGCCACCGTTTCCGTCACCGCCTGCCCACCGTCGGCCGCCTTGGCCGTGCCGTCAGCCGACATGGTGTTGGCGACCTTGGCATTGTCGGTGTTCTGCCGGATCGAGGCCGACATCTGCTCGACCGAGGCCGAGGTTTCCTCGACGCTGGCCGCC
>JAGTRU010000008.1 GCA_018261905.1 Pseudomonadota bacterium
CCGCCTGTCGGAAGAACTGGTGCTGTGGATGAGCCCGCGCGTCGGCTTCATCCAGATCGCCGACCGCTTCTGCACCGGCTCCTCGATCATGCCGCAGAAAAAGAACCCCGACGTGCCGGAACTGGCGCGCGGCAAGACCGGCCGCGTCTATGGTCAGCTAGTTTCGCTGCTGACCCTGATGAAATCGCAACCGCTGGCCTACAACAAGGACAACCAGGAAGACAAGGAACCGCTGTTCGACGCCGTCGACACCGTCACCGACACCCTGCGCATCTTCGCCGACATGGCCGGCGGCATCACGGTCAAGCCGGCAGCGATGAAAGCCGCGCTGACCCAGGGCTTCGCCACCGCCACCGACCTCGCCGACTACCTGGTCAAGAAGGGCCTGCCCTTCCGCGATGCCCACGAAGCGGTCGGTCATGCCGTGAAAGCCGCCGAACAGAAAGGCGTCGACCTACCCGGCCTGACGCTGGACGAACTGAAAGCCTTCTGCCCGCAGGTCGACAGCGACGTCTATGCGGTATTGACCGTCGAGGGCTCGCTTGCCGCGCGCAACCATATCGGCGGCACCGCACCGGCCCAGGTCAAGGCCGCCATCGCCCGCGCCCGCGCCCGCCTCGGCTGATTTTCCGCGACGCATCGAAAAGGCTGCCGGCAAAAACCGGCAGCTTTTTTTGCATCAGAAATATTAGCCGTTTAATATATAAGCATTCGTTGATGTTTCCATGAAACATCGACACGGCCAATACTCAAACCCGGGAAGACCAGCATGTACACCACCATCGTCGACAATTCGCCGCGCATTGAAGTCAGCGGCGGCAAACATCAAGCCAGCTATGCCCTGGACGGTTCCGCGATGAATCCGCTCGAAGCTTTTTACGCCTCGCTGGCCGCCTGCGCCGCCGTCTACGCGAAAAAAGCCTGCAAGACGCTGGGCGTACCGGCCGCCGGCATCGAGATCGACGGCAAGCCGTTTGCCGGCCCCGGCGGGCCATTGAGCCTGGCGAAATTCAAGACCGAGGTGCGCTTTCCGGCCCATTTCACCGCCGGGCAAAAAGCCGCGGTACTCGACAGCATCGCCCATTGCGCCGTCAAGGAAATCGTCATCGACGGCGCCGCCATCGACTTTCAGGTCGTCGAAGTCTGAGCCGGCCGGGCTGTCGACAAAAAAGCCGGGGACCCGCCCCGGCTTTTTCGTTGGCCCAGCGCTCGCTCAGGCAGCGATGCCTTCGAGCAGTTGCTGCAGTTCGCCGGTCTGGTACATCTCCTTCATGATGTCGCAACCGCCGACAAACTCGCCCTTGATGTAGAGCTGGGGGATGGTCGGCCAGTTGGCGTATTCCTTGACCCCATTACGAATTTCCTCGTCGGCCAGCACATTGACCGTGACGAAATCGTCGACGCCGCAGGCCTTGAGGATCTGCACGGAAGTGGCGGAAAAGCCGCACTGCGGAAAACGGGCGTCACCCTTCATGTAAAGCACGACGGGATGGGTGGTAACGGTTTCGTGGATGCGTTGCTGAACTTCGGACATGATGACTCCAGATTAGAGATAAGCGCCGCTGACACGGTCGATACCGGCCAGGTCGGGATGGGTGAATGGCTCTTTGAACCCCGCCGCGCACAATAAGTTCCGGGTGGCCGCGCCCTGATCGTAGCCATGCTCGAGGAGCAGCCAGCCGCCGGGCGGCAGATGCGCCGCGGCACCGGCAACGATCTGCCGGATACAGGCCAGGCCATCGCCGCCGGGCGCGCCATCGGTCAGCGCCAGGCGCGGCTCGAAGGGCAAGCCGTTCAGTGCCAGGTGCGGGTTGCCTTCGGCCACGTAGGGCGGATTGCCGACGATCAGGTCGAAACGCCTCTCGGCCAGGGCGGCAAACCAGTCGCTCTCGATAAATTCGACCCTGGCCCCGAGGCGGCCGGCGTTGTTTTTGGCAACCCGCAAGGCATCGGCCGAAATATCGACCGTCGTCAGCCATGCCGCCGGACATTCCAGGGCCAGCGATATGGCCACGATGCCGGAGCCGGTGCCGAGGTCGAGAATGCGCGGTGTTTCTATCCCTTGCAGTTTCTCCAGCGCCAGTTCGATCAGCACCTCGGTTTCCGGGCGGGGAATCAGTACGGCTGGCGAAACCTGAAAAATCCGGCTGCGAAACTCCGCCTCGCCGACCAGGTAGGCGAGCGGCTCGCCGGCCGCCCGGCGCCCCACCCATTCGGCAAATTGCTGGTAGGCCGGGGCGCTGACCGGAGTCTCCGGCCGCACCAGCAGGTCGGTATGGGTACAGCCGGTGGCGTATTGCAGCAGCAGGCGGGCGTCGAGCCGGTCAATCTGCTGCCTGGCCTGCGCCAGGGCCTCGCCGAGGGTGCTCATAGGCTAAGAGATTTGACGCGGAGGCGTCGAAAAACAAGCTTCAATTCTGTTCGGCCAGTTCGGCCAGCAGGTCGGCCTGGTATTCGGCGGCCAGGGCGCCGAGCAGTTCTTCCATGTCGCCGTCCATGATCGCGGCGATCTTGTACAGGGTCAGGTTGATGCGGTGATCGGTGATCCGCCCCTGCGGGAAATTGTAGGTGCGAATGCGCTCGGAGCGGTCGCCGGAGCCGATCAGGCTCTTGCGGGTGCTGGCGATATGGCTCTGCTGGGCGCGCACCTGCACGTCCTTGATACGCGCCGCCAGGACCTTCATCGCCGAGGCCTTGTTGGCGTGTTGCGAGCGGCCGTCCTGGCACTCGGCGACGATGCCGGTTGGCAGGTGGGTGATGCGCACCGCCGAATCGGTCTTGTTGATGTGCTGGCCGCCGGCCCCGGAGGCGCGGAAGGTGTCGATGCGCAGGTCGGCCGGATTGAGATCGACATCGCCGACCTCGTCGGCTTCCGGCATGATCGCCACGGTACAGGCCGAGGTATGGATGCGGCCCTGGGTTTCGGTTTCCGGCACGCGCTGGACGCGATGGCCGCCGGATTCGAACTTGAGGCGCGAATAGGCGCCCTGGCCACCGATCCGGCAGATGATTTCGCGATAGCCACCGAGTTCGGATTCGCTGGCCGACAGCACTTCGACCTGCCAACGCTGGCGTTCGGCAAAGCGCGAATACATCCGAAACAGGTCGCCGGCGAACAGCGCCGATTCGTCGCCGCCGGTGCCGGCGCGGATTTCCAGCAGCACGCTGCGTTCGTCGTTGGGGTCTTTCGGCAGCAGCAGTTTCTGCAATTCGATTTCGAGTTCGGGCAGGCGCGCCTTGGCGGCAGCGATTTCCTCGTCGGCGAAGTCGCGCATTTCCGGGTCGGCACGCATCGCCTCGGCTTCCGCCAGATCGCGTTCGGCCTGACGAAAGGCGTTGAACTGGTTGATCACCGGCTCCAGTTCGGCGCGCTCGCGCGACAACTTGCGGAACTGGTCCATGTCGTTGGCCGTGCCCGGCGCCGACAGCATGCGGTCGATTTCATCGAGACGGTCGACCAGCAGGTCGAGTTTTTGACGGATGCTCGATTTCATTTCGGAATGACCGGCTAGCAAATTGGTTCGAAGGGCCGTTATGGTACCCGAGATCACCGCCTCCAGCGACGAATGGCTAACATTGGCGATTGCCAGCAAGGCAAAGCCCCAGCATAATTGCGCGACTTTGAAGAACATCTGATGCTCAACTTTCCCCACTCCGTCATCGTCCTGGCGGAAACCCTGGAACGGCGCTGGAAAAGCTATCGCGACACCGGTGATTTTGATATTTTTGTCGAATTCACCCTATCCCTGAACGGCTTGACCGAGCACCTCAATCGCCAGCATTTGCCGGGGCTGGTCCGCGCCTGCCAGGAACTCGAAAATACCGCGCTGAGCCTGTTCGCCGACCGTTCGATGCACCCCATCCCGCTCGACCAGGCGAACGCTATCGAGCGCCAGCTAAGCATCATTCTGGCCGAATTGCATCGTCACGAGACGCCGGCGGTCCTCGCCCGGCGCGTGTTCGATTCGCCCGAGGAAGCCAGCGAAGATACCTGGAACCGGCCGCGGCGCGTGCTCATCGTCTCCCGCGCCGGCCACCCGTGGACGGTCTCCCTCGCCGAGCAATTGAATTTTTTCGGCTTCACCCCGGAACAAATCCGCTGGGGACTTCAACCCGAGGACGAGGAGCCGCCACTCGCCATCGCCTTCATTCCCGACCAGGAAGGCCGCGCCTACCCACCGGACGCGGTGGCGGCGGTGATGGCCCTGCGCACCCGCTTCCCGACCAGCTATTTCTATTGCCTGTCGGTTCCCTCCAACCTGCAAAGCATCGTTCTGCTGCAGCGGGCTGGGGCGGACGCCTGCGTCCCGGTCGGCAACAAGGTCAGCGACGTGCTGTCGCGGATTCTCGACCTGGTCGAAACCAGCGAGCAGGAAATGCACCGCGTGCTGATCGTCGAGGATTCGGCCACCGCCATTGCCCACATCCGGCGTTCGCTCTCCCAGCACGGCATCGACAGCCGCGCCATCAACGATCCGCGGATCCTGCTCGAAGCCGCGGCCGACTATCGTCCGGACGCCATCCTGATGGACATGTACATGCCCTTCTGCACCGGCGTCGAAGTGACCAGCGCCCTGCGCCAGATTCCGGAATACCAGTCGCTGCCGGTCATCTACCTGTCCAGCGAAACCGATATCGTGCAACAGGTCGAAGCCCTGCGCCTGGGCGGCGACCAGTTCCTGACCAAGCCGGTCAACCCGATCATCCTGGCCTCGGTGGTCAAGACCAAGATCGAGCGTTACCGCGAAATGCTCTATTCCGGCCAGCACGACAGCCTGACCGGCCTGTTCAATCACTCGACCTCCAAGGGCCAGATCGAACGCCTGCTGCAATCGGCCCTGCCGGATGGCAAACTGGTCGTCGCCATGATCGACATCGACCGTTTCAAAATGGTCAATGACACCTTCGGCCATCCGGTCGGCGACCAGGTCATCCGCAGCCTGGCCTGGCTGCTCCGCGGCCGGCTGCGCAACACCGACCTGATCGGTCGCTACGGCGGCGAAGAATTCATCCTGGCCCTGCCCGACGCCGATTTTGTGCGCGTCGTCAGCCTGCTCGATCAAATCCGGGAAGATTTTGCCGCCCTGCCGCACGCCCATGCCCAGGGCACGCTGCGCGTCACTTTCAGTTGCGGGATCGCCGCCCTGCCCGACTATGCGACGACTTCCGCGCTTATCGCCGCGGCCGACGAAGCCCTCCTGGAAGCCAAGCGCAACGGCCGCAACCGGCTGGTGCTGGCGCCGGCCGCCAATCACCTGGCGACGGGAAAAAAACAGTAATCAGTCGTTGCCGTGCAGGTGGAATAGCCGGGTAGTAGCCGCCTGCAATTCGCCGCGCTCGGCCTCGTCAGCCAGATTCAAGGCCTGCGTCGGGGCATGCAGGAACTTGTTGGTGAGCCGGTGCGACAGGTGCTCCAGCACCTTTTCGGCCGCCTCGCCCTTGGCCAGCAGCTTGACGGCATGTTCCATCTCGTGGCGGCGGATGCGCTCGACCGAATCGCGCAAGGAACGGATGACCGGCACCGTATCGCGCGCCGCCAGCCAGCCGAGGAAATCCCGGACGCGGGCGGCGATGATGTCTTCCGCCTCGACCACGGCGGCCTGCCGTGATTCCAGGCCGCTCTCGACCACCTGCGCCAGGTCATCGACGGTATAGAGGAAAACGTCGTCGAGGTTGCCGATTTCTTCTTCGATGTCGCGCGGCACGGCGAGATCGACCATGAACATCGGTCGATGCCGGCGCGCCTTGATGGCCCGTTCGACCATGCCGAGACCGATGATGGGCAGCGGACTGGCCGTACAGGAAACAACGATGTCATGCTGCGCCAGATGTTCGCCGAGTTCATCGAGACGAATGGCCGTGCCGTTGAAACGCGCGGCCAACTCCCGGCCGCGCTCCAGGGTGCGATTGGCGACGGTGACCTGTTTCGGCTGACGGGCGCAGAAATGAGCGGCGCACAGCTCGATCATTTCGCCGGCCCCGATGAACAGGATGCGCTGCTCGCCCACCGACTCGAAAATGCGCTCGGCGAGATGGACGCCGGCCGCCGCCATGGAGACGATATTGGCGCCGATCGCCGTCGTGCTGCGCACTTCCTTGGCGACCGAGAAGGAACGCTGGAACAGCTTGTGCAACTGCGTGCCGAGGGTGCCGCTCTCTTCGGCGACGCGCACCGCATCCTTCATCTGACCGAGAATCTGCGGCTCGCCGATGACCATCGAATCAAGGCCGCTGGCGACGCGGAAAGCGTGGCGGACAGCTTCCGGCTGCTCGTGGGTGTAGAGATAGGGAGCGATTTCGCTGCGCTCGACCTGGTGATACTGGGCCAGCCAGTCGATGACCACGTCCGCCGTTTCGGCCGCGTAATAAATTTCGGTGCGGTTGCAGGTGGACAGGATCGCCACCTCCTTGACCGGCTTGCTATGCGTCAGATCGGCCAGCGCCTGATGCAGCTTTTCGGCATTGAACGCCACCCGTTCGCGGATGGCAAGCGGGGCGGAGTGATGGTTGATGCCGAGGGTAAAAATCACCGGATGGGCTGGTATGCGCAGGAGGGGGGGCTGATTATAACATCCGCCCCGTGGCCCCCTGGCCGATCTGGCTCAGAACAGGAAGGCCTGTTTTTCCGGTGTGGCCTGCGGCAATTGGTCGGCCCCGAACACCCGCACCTGACGCGGCCGGAACCAGACCGCCTGACCGACCGTCAGTTGCAGCGCCTCATGCCGTTCGCGCGACAGCTCGACCTCGATGAATTCGCCATTGTGCTGCAATTCGACACGCACCAGCGGACCGATCGGATGCACGTGCAGCACCGTGGCCTGCAGCCCCTCGGCGAGCGGCTGGTGGGCGATATCGATATCGTGGGGGCGGACGAAGGCGGTGGTCTTTTCGCTGGCCGCGGCGCGCTCGACTTCGGCGTAACCGCCATGTACCCGACTGTGGAAGACATTGACGTTGCCGAGAAACTGGTAGACGAAAGGCGAGGCCGGGTTGGAATAGACTTCGTCCGGCGAACCGATCTGCTCGATCTTGCCGTGATTCATCACCACCACGCGATCGGCCACTTCCAGCGCCTCTTCCTGGTCGTGCGTGACGAAAACGCTGGAGATGTGCATCTCGTCGTGCAGGCGGCGCAGCCAGCGGCGCAGTTCCTTGCGCACCTTGGTATCGAGGGCGCCGAACGGTTCGTCGAGAAGCAGCACCTTCGGTTCGACGGCCAGCGCCCGGGCCAGCGCAATCCGTTGCCGCTGACCTCCGGACAATTGCGATGGGTAGCGCTCGGCCAGCCAGTCGAGTTGAACGAGGCCGAGCAACGCCATGACCCGGCGCTTGATCTCGGCCTCTTTCGGCCGTTCCTGGCGCGGCTTGACGCGCAGGCCGAAGGCGACATTCTCGAACACCGTCATGTGGCGAAACAGCGCGTAATGCTGGAAGACGAAACCGACGTTGCGTTCGCGGACATGCAGATGGGTCGCCTCGCTTCCGGAAAAGAGCACTTCGCCCTGTTCCGGACTTTCCATGCCGGCGATGATGCGCAGCAAAGTCGTCTTGCCGCAACCGGACGGACCGAGCAAGGCGACCAGCTCGCCGGTCGGGATCGCCAGATTGATGTTGTCGAGCGCGACAAAATTGCCGAAGCGTTTGGAAATATTGCGGATTTCGATACTCATGAGATCTTCTCGGGGGCCAGGACCGTGTTCAGCATTTCGGTTTCCTTCTTCATGTTCCACTCGACGACGGTCTTGGCGACCAGCGTCACCAGGGCGAGCAGCGCCAGGATGGAAGCAGCGGCAAAGGCGCCGATGGCGTTGTATTCGTTGTAGAGGATTTCGACATGCAACGGCAGGGTATTGGTCTCGCCGCGGATGTGCCCGGAAACCACCGACACCGCGCCGAATTCGCCCATCGCCCGGGCGTTCGAGAGGATCACCCCGTACAGCAGGCCCCACTTGATATTGGGCAGCGTCACCCGCCAGAACATCTGCCAGCCGGAGGCGCCGAGCGATACCGCGGCCTCTTCCTCTTCCTTGCCCTGGGCCTGCATCAGTGGGATCAGTTCGCGGGCGATGAAGGGAAAGGTAATGAACAGGGTGGCGATAATCATGCCGGGGACGGCGAAGATGATCCTGATTTCATGCGCCGCCAGCCATGGCCCGAAAGTCCCCTGGGCGCCGAACAGCAGAATGAAGACCAGACCGGCGACCACCGGGCTGACCGCAAAAGGCAGGTCGATCAAGGTGATCAGCAGGCTCTTGCCGCGGAAGTCGAATTTGGCGATGGCCCAGGCCGCCGCCACCCCGAAGGCGATATTGAAGGGCAGCACGGCGAGCGCGATGACGATGGTCAACACAATGGCCGACCGGGTTTCCGGCTCTTTCAGCGCGTCGACATAGACCGGCAGGCCCTGCGCCAGGGCCTCGACGAAAACGGCGAGCAGCGGCAGGCCGAGGAAGAAGAAGAGGAAGCCGAGGCCGACGGCGAGCAGCACAGAGCGCACCCAGCCGGCTTCCCGGGTCGCCAGATTGGCCGTCATGCCGGAGCTCCCGCCGCCCGACCGGCCGCCGCTTCGAGCGGCTCGTCGTTCTTGTAGCGGTTGGCCGACCACCATTGCAGGAAATTGATAGCGAGCAACAGCACGAAGGAAATGGCCAGCATGACCACGGCCAGCGCCGTAGCGCCGAGCACGTCGTACTGTTCAAGCTTGGAGATGATCAGCAAAGGGGTAATTTCCGAAATCAGCGGCAGATTGCCGGCGATGAAGATCACCGAGCCGTACTCGCCGACCGCCCGTGAAAAAGCCATGGCAAAGCCGGTCAGCAGGGCCGGCGCGATGGCCGGGAAAATCACCCGCGAGAAGGTCTGCCAGCGCGAGGCGCCGAGCGAGGCGGCGGCCTCTTCGACATCGCTTTCGATATCCTCGATCACCGGTTGCAGGGTGCGCACGACGAACGGCAGGGTGACGAAAATCAGGGCGACGACGATGCCGTTCGGCGTATAGGCGATCTTCACGCCCAGCGGTTCCAGGTAGCGGCCCAGCCAGCCATTGCCGGCATACAGCGTGGACAGCGTGATGCCGGCCACCGCCGTCGGCAGGGCAAAGGGCAGGTCGACCAGGGCATCGACGAAACGCTTGCCGGGAAAACTGTAACGCACCAGGATCCAGGCGACGATCAGGCCGAAAAAGGCATTCAGCGCGGCGGCCAGCAGGGAGGCTCCGAAGGTCACGCGAAAGGCGGCCAGCGAACGCTCGCTCAAGGCGATATCGATGATCTGCCCGAAACCGAGTTCGGAAGCCTTGAGCACCATACCGCCCAGCGGCAGCAGGATGAGCAGCGACAGGTAGACCAGGGTGTAACCCAGGGCCAGACCGAACCCGGGTAACACGCGATGGTTTTTGGCCGGCATTTATTTCTGCACGTAAATCTGGTCGAAGCTGCCGCCGTCCTTGAAGTGGGTCGCAAACGCCTTGCCCGCTCCGCCGAACACTTCATCCACCGTAAAAGTTTTGACCGGCGGGAATTGCGCCGCGTATTTCTTCAGCAACTCGGCATCGCGCGGCCGCAAGTAGTTCTGCGCCGCATTCTCCTGCCCCTCCTTCGACCACAGATAGTCGAGATAAGCCTGCGCCTGCTTGCGCGTCCCCTTCTTGTCCACCACCTTGTCGACGATCGCCACCGGAAACTCGGTCTGCATGGTCAGACTGGGGTAAACCACGGCGAACTCGCCCTTGCCGAATTCGCGGGCGATCAATTCGGCTTCCGATTCGAAGGTGATCAACACATCACCCATCTGGCGCTGCATGAACGTCGTCGTCGCATCGCGACCGCCGGCCGCGAACAGCGGGACATTCTTCAGCAGCTTGCCGAGGAACTCCTGGGCGCTCTTGTCGTTGCCGCCCTTTTGGCGGACCGCCCAGGCCCAGGCCGAAAGATAGGTATTGCGGCCGTTGCCGGTATTTTTCGGGTGCGGCACGATGACCTGGACGCCCGGCGCGACGAGATCGCCCCAATCCTTGATGGCCTTCGGGTTGCCCTTGCGGACGATGAAAACCATGGTCGACGTATAGGGCGACGCATTGTTCGGGAATTTTTTGCTCCACTCCTTGGCCACCAGCCCCTTGTCGGCCAGGAATTCGATGTCGTTGGCCTGATTCATGGTCACCACGTCCGCTTCCAGCCCGTCGGCCACTGACCGTACCTGTTTACTGGAACCGCCGTGCGATTGTTTCAGCTCAATACTTTCCCCGGTTTTCTGTTTCCAGTACTTCTGGAACAGCGGGTTGTAGTCCTTGAACACATCGCGCGCGACATCGTAGGAAGCATTCAGCAGAGTAGTATCGGCCAGCGCAGCACCGGCCACCAGGGCAAGCAGAACGGCGGAAATCGAACGACGGAAACGGATCATGGCATTTACCTCAAGCGACAATGCCGTCTAATTTAGTCGATTGCGTTATAGCCGCAAAGACAACTATTGAATTTGTTTATACAATTTTCAACTATAAGCACCGGGAACCAAGGTGGCAAAAAAGCGCCCGGGCCTGTTCCTTCGCCGACCAAGCGGCTATCATTGGACATTATTCACGTAGCCCAATTCCAGATGCGCGCCTCCCTGCCTGTCACTCTCCTGTTTTCCGTCATGCTCGCTGCCTGCGCCTCGACCAAGGACGCCCCCGTCGGCAAACCGCTGCCCCAGAACGGCCCTCTCAAGGTACATCCGGGCCTGCTCGGCCAGCCGGTCCCGGCCGAACTGACAGCGCCCCCCGCGCCGGACAGCCCCTCCGCCCCGGACGCCCCTGCCGCCGGCCCGAGCAGCCAGAACGAAGCGCCGATCAAACTCGACCAGACCGGCCTGCGCACCCAGCGCAGCGTCTACTTCGACCTCGACAGCGCCACCGTGAAAGACGATTACCTGCCGGCGCTGCTCGCCCACGCCCAATATCTTGCCGCCCACCCGAAATCGCGTATCCGCATCGAAGGCAATGCCGACGAACGGGGTCCCGCCAATTACAACAACCAGCTCGGCAAAAAACGCGCCGCAAACGTCCGCCAGGCGATCATCGCCCAGGGCGCCGCGGCCCGGCAAGTCAGCATCAGGACGCTGGGCGCCTCGCAACCCAAGCTGAAAGGCCACGACGAGGAATCCTGGGCGGAAAACCGTCGCTCCGACGTGGTGTATGAAAAGGATGTCTAGGGGCTAGTTGTTAGTTATTAGTCGATAGTTGTTAGCGAATATTAGAGGGCGCCGCGGCGCCCTCATTTGTTGCTGGCAACAACCGAGAACAGCCCGCAACTACTCCTCGTAACCGGCCAGCGTGATGCCGGCATGCAGCAGGGCCTCGCGCAAGGCCTTGATGTCGGTCTTGCTGCAGGTGGTGCTGTTATGCGGATGGTGCAGAAATGCCTCGACCTTGTTCAGGGTGAATTTGAAACGCGCCCCGTGCGAAGGCTCGATCTCGGCACCGAGGTGAGTGAGCAGGGACTCGATTTCACGCCAGTGGATGTTGCCGCTCGGCGGATCCTGGAAGATGCTGCGCATCAGGTGGGCATGCTTGTGGCTCATGGCAATACTCCCGGCTATTCAGGCCTGACCATTCTATGCCGATGGCCGCTTTCCGTCAGGCCAGAATGATCTTCAGCAGGGCCAGCAGCAACAGGGTATAGGCGGCCGCCACCAGATCGTCGGCCATGACGCCGAAGCCGTTCTTGACGTGTTCGTCGAAGTAGCGGGCCGGTTGCGGCTTGGTGATATCGAAGAAACGAAACAGCGCAAAAGCCGCGCCCTGCCAAATCCAACCGGACGGCGTCAGGAGCAGGACCAGCCAGAAGGGGACGATTTCGTCCCAGACGATGCTGCCGTGATCGGGCTCGCCGAGCGCCGTACCGGTCACCTGGATGAACCAGATGCCGGCCAGATAGGCCGCCGAAAACAGGAACAGCAACTGGAAATCCGAAAAATACGGCCGAAAGAGCAGAAAGCTGACCCAGGCGAAGGCCGTGCCGACGGTGCCCGGCGCCCATTGCGACAGGCCGCTGCCGCAACCGAGGGCAAAGAAATGGGCGGGATGGGCGAAGAGGAATTTAAGACTGGGCGGCTGGTTCAAAGTGATCGTATCCATGCTGCGCAAAACTGACCGGCAAGCCATCGGGATCAAGAACAGTCACTTCGCCAGGCGCTCCGGCGACCATTTCGCCGATATTCCAGAGCGGCAATTCGAGGCGTGCCGCAATCTGGGCGATGGCCAGGCTCAACTGACCGGGAGCGGTGAAGCACAACTCGTAATCGTCGCCGCCGGCCAGCAGACACTCGAGGGCGAGACAGCGCAGTTCGGCATTGTAGGACTCGCCCTTGGGCAGGTAGGGCAGTTGCACCAGCTTGACGACGGCGGCGCAGTTCGAGCGTTCGCCGATGTGGCCGAGATCGGCCAGCAGGCCGTCGGAAACATCGATCGCCGCCGTCGCGATGCCGACCAGGGCCTGGCCGAGCGCGACACGGGGGCGGGGTTTTTCGAGGGCGGCAATGCACAGGCGGGGCCAGGGTTCGGGCAGGTTGATCCGGCCCTGCAACTGGGCCAGGCCCAGGCTGGCCAGCCCGGGACGGCCGGAAACCCAGACCTGATCGCCGACCCGTGCGCCATCACGACGCAGGGCCTGGCCCGGTTCGATTTCACCGAGCGCCGTGACGCACAGGTTGAGCGGCCCTTTGGTCGTATCGCCACCGACGACATCGACGCCATACTCGGCGGCGCAGGCAAAAAAGCCGGCGGCGAAACCGGCGATCCACGCCTCGTCCACCGCCGGCATGGCACCAGCCAGCGTCACCCAGCGCGGCTTGGCCCCCATCGCGGCGAGATCCGAAAGATTGACGGCCAGGGCCTTCCAGCCGAGGTTTTTCGGGTCGGTCCCGGGCAGGAAATGCGTCCCGGCGACCAGCATGTCGGTGGTCACCGCCAATTGTTTGCCCGGCGAAGGTTGCAACAGCGCGCAGTCGTCGCCGGGGCCAAGGACGGCCGACGGCGTGGGCCGGGCGAAATACTTGGCGATCAGCGCAAACTCACCGGCCATCGTTTCAGCGCGCCTTCTTCTTGGCAGCGACCTCGTCCGGACGGACGACGGCGGCAACCTTGTCGAGCACACCATTGACGTACTTGTGACCGTCGGTACCGCCGAAGGCCTTGGTCAGCTCGATGGCTTCGTTGATGATGACGCGATAAGGCGTTTCCGGATAATTCGACAACTCGAAGGCGCCAAGCATCAGGATGCAGGCCTCGACCGGCGACAGTTCGCCGAAGGGCCGGTCGATGTGCGCCGTGATCTGTGCGGTCAGCTTCTCCCGCTGGCCGATGACACCGCGCAGCGTGCCGACGAAAAATTCCCGGTCGGCCTTGGCGAAACCTTCCATTTCCGGAGCATAGGCTTCGATGGCGGCCTCGTCGGCTCCGCCGACCCGCCACTGGTAAAGGCCTTGCAGAACGAACTCGCGCGAACGACGGCGGGCCGACTTGGGCGGCGCCTTCGGTTCCGGCTCATGATTGATGTCGCTGGCAAAAGTGGTCATTGGTCTAAGGCTTTCTGCAGGTTGGCCATCTCGACCGCGGCCTGGGCGCAGTCAGCGCCCTTCGGCTGCATGCGGACTTCGGCCTGATCGTCGTTTTCGCAGGTCAGGATGCCGTTGGCGATGGGCACGCCGGTCTGTAACTGGACATCCATGACGGCGCGACAGGAATCGTTGGAAACCACTTCGAAGTGGTAGGTATCGCCGCGAATCACCGCACCGAGTGCGATCAGGGCGTTGTAGCGGCGGCTCTGCGCCATGCTTTGCAGGACGAGCGGGATTTCCAGGGCGCCCGGTACGTTGGCGATGGCCATGTCGGCATCGGCCACGCCGAGACGCTTCAGCTCATCAACACAAGCGGAAAGCAGGCCTTCGCAGACCGGCAGGTTGAAACGGCTCATCACGATACCGATTTTCAGGCCAGCGCCGTTCAGGTTGTTGTCGTATTCGAAGATATTGTCGAAGCGGGACATGATTTTAGAGCTCCGCGGGAGAGGTAACGAAACCGGTGACTTCGAGGCCGAAGCCGGTCATCGAGGGCATCTTGCGCGGGCTGGAGAGCAGGCGCATCTTGGAAACGCCGACATCGCGCAGGATCTGGGCGCCGATGCCGTAGGTGCGCGGGTCCCATTTCTGCTGGCCGCGCGGTTGCTGGTTCTGGCCGGTCAGGCGGTTGAGCAGGGCCTCACCGTCTTCCGGGCGGTGCATCAGGACGATGACACCGTGGCCGTTCTTGGCCAATGCCGCTTGCGCCTCGTCGATCGAGAAGGATTGCTGCTTGCTGGCCGGGTCGAGGAAATCGAGCACCGACAGCGGTTCGTGCACGCGGACCAGGGTGTCGCCGCCGGCCGGGATGGTGCCCTTGACCAGGGCCAGGTGGGTCGCCCCGCTGGCCCGATCGACATAGGCATGCAGGGCAAAATCGCCGTGCGCCGTGCTGATGGTCTTGCTGGTGACGCGCTCGACCAGGGTTTCCGAGGCCGCCCGGTAATGGATCAGGTCGGCGATGGTGCCGATCTTCAGGCCATGTTCCTTGGCGAATTCGATCAACTCCGGCAGACGGGCCATGGTGCCGTCGTCGTTCATGATCTCGCAGATCACCGACGACGGTTGCAGACCGGCCATGCCGGCCAGGTCGCAGCCGGCTTCGGTATGGCCGGCGCGGACCAGGACGCCGCCTTCGCGGGCGGTGATCGGGAAGACGTGGCCGGGCTGGACGATATCGTCGGCGACCACGTTCTTGGCCACCGCCACCTGGATGGTGCGTGCCCGGTCGGCGGCCGAAATGCCGGTGGTGACGCCCTCGGCGGCTTCGATCGAAACGGTGAAGGCGGTGCCGTACTGGGTCTTGTTGTTGCGCGCCATCTGGACCAGGCCGAGCTTCTTGCAGTGGGCCTCGGTCAGCGTCAGGCAAACCAGGCCACGGCCGAATTTGGCCATGAAATTGATCGCTTCCGGCGTGATGTGTTCGGCGGCCATGACAAGGTCGCCTTCGTTTTCGCGGTCTTCTTCATCGACCAGGATGACCATGCGGCCAGCCTTCAGTTCGGCAACGATTTCAGCGGTAGGGGCAATGGCGGGATGGGGTGGCATGGAGTTCCGGCAACAGCAAATGGGGGTTGCTATTTTCGCAGAAACAGGCCTGCCGCACATGACTTTAGCGCACCGGGGCGGCCACGGGGACTCAGGGCGGATAGGCCTCGACCTGGATATGCAGACGCACTTCGTCGCCGACAAAGGGAACGCCGTTCTGGATGCCGAACTCGGAACGGCGCAGGACGCCCCTGGCATCGGCACCGCAACCGCGCTTGCGCAGGGCGAGATTGAGGCCGCACTTGAAGCGGCTGATTTCCAGGCGCAGCGGGCGGACTTCGCCGTGCAGGGTCAGGGTCCCGTGGACGGCCACCGGCTGCTTGTCGTTGAAAACGAAAGACTGGCTGCGAAACAGGATATAGGGAAAGCTCCCGGCATTGAACCAGGACTCGCCGCGCAACACCTCGTCGCGCAGGTCGAAGCCGGTATCGAGCGAGGCGCTTTCGATACTGATGTCGATGCTGCCGCTGGGCACCTCGTCATCGAACTGGATGGTGCCCGAACTGCGATTGAAGCGGCCGCGCTGCGTCGAGAAACCGAGATGGTCGATTTCAAAATTGGCATAGGTATGGGCCGGATCGATGATGTACTCGACCGCCGGCAATGGCCACGCGGCACCGACCAGAAACAGGGAGAGGAGAGTTTTGACTGGCACCGGCAAGACTCCGCAAAAAGCTGACCGCCCAAACGAATTCGCACACCGTGCCTGCTCTGACCAAAAGCCCGGCCCGGCGTTCCCGAATCGGCGCACAATATCGCCCCATCCGCCACCCGCCCGGCCTTTCCCGCATGCGCCACGCCCTGCTCTTCTCGGTCTTCGTCATCGCCTCCTGCGGACTGGCTTACGAACTGGTGGCCGGCGCCCTCTCGTCCTACCTGCTGGGCGACTCGGTGACCCAGTTCTCGACGGTGATCGGCTGCTACCTGTTTGCCATGGGGGCCGGTTCCTGGCTGTCCAAATACATCAGCCGCGACCTGATCGGCCGCTTCATCCAGATCGAGCTGATGGTCGGGCTGCTCGGCGGCTTTTCAGCGGCCGGACTGTTCCTGGTGTTCACCTGGCTGGCGGCGCCCTTCAAGCTGGTGCTCTACCTCGCCGTGTTCGGGGTCGGCGTCCTGGTCGGCCTGGAAATCCCGCTGGTCATGCGCATCCTGAAGCGCGACCTGGATTTCAAGGAACTGGTGTCGCAAGTGCTGACTTTCGACTACCTCGGTGCCCTGGCCGTCTCCATCCTCTTTCCGCTGGTCCTCGCGCCGCATCTGGGCATGGTGCGGACCGGCCTGCTCTTCGGTCTGCTCAATGTCGCCGTCGCGCTCTGGGCGCTGCACCTGTTCCGCGCCCAACTCCCCGCCCGCCGCTGGCTGGCCATCCAGTCATGGGCGGCCTTCGCGATCCTCGCCGCCGGCTTTGCCGGGGCCGGACAGCTAATGACGCTGGCCGAAGCCCATCTCTACGCCGACGAGATCATTTACGCCGAAACCACGCCCTATCAGCGCATCGTCGTTACCCGCTGGCATGACGACCTGCGGCTGTTCCTCAACAACAACCTGCAATTCTCATCGCACGACGAATACCGTTACCATGAGGCCCTGGTCCATCCCGGCCTGGCCAGCCTGCCCGGGGCGCGACGGGTGCTCGTGCTGGGCGGCGGCGACGGGCTGGCGGTGCGCGAAATCCTCAAATACCCGAATGTCGAAGCGGTCACCCTGGTCGATCTCGACCCGGCGATGACCCGGCTGTTCTCGACGGCGCCGCCGCTGCTGGCGCTCAACCGGGGAGCGCTGCGCGAAGCGCGGGTGACGGTGATCAATGCCGACGCCCTGCAATGGTTGGAGAACAATGACGATTTTTTCGATTTCATCGTCGTCGATTTTCCCGACCCGGCCAATTTCGCACTCGGCAAACTCTACACCTCGGCCTTCTACCGGCTGCTCGAAAAACGCCTGTCGGCCCGCGGCCTGCTGGTCGTCCAATCGACCTCGCCGCTCTACGCCCGCCAGTCTTTCTGGTGCGTCGTGGCGACGCTGGAGGACATTGGCCTGAAGACGGCGCCCTACCATGCATTGGTGCCGTCCTTCGGCGAATGGGGCTACATCATCGCCAGCCGAGGGGAATTCACCCCAAGCCCCACCCCGCCGCCGGCCGGCCGCTTCCTGACGGCGGAAACCATCCCCGAACTGTTCCATTTCCCGGCCGACATGGCCCGCCTGCCGGCCGAGGTGAATCGGCTGAACAACCAGGCGCTGGTCCGCTATTTCGAGGCTGAGTGGAGCAAGGTCATCCGTTGAGCGCCAGCTCGGCCTGCAGGTAGGCAATGATTTCGGCGGCCGGCAAGGGTTTGCTGTAGAGGTAGCCCTGCAACACATCGCACCCCAGGCGGGCGAGAAAATCGCGCTGGGCCGGCGTTTCGACCCCCTCGGCGACAACTTCCAGGCCGAGATTGTGGCCCAGCGCGATGGTCGCCGAACAGATGGCGGCATCATTGCCATCGGTCTCGATGTCCTTGACGAAGGAACGGTCCAGTTTCAGACGGCGGATCGGCAGATGCTTGAGATAGGCCAGCGAGGAGTAGCCGGTACCGAAATCGTCGATCGACAATGCGATTCCCCGGTCGGCCAGCGCGTTGAGAATGGCACGTGTCCGCTCCGGATTCTGCATCGCCGTACTCTCGGTGATTTCCAGTTCGATATCGCTGACCGACAGGTCGTAACAAGCCAGCGCGCCGAGCACCACGAAGGGCAGGCTCTCGTGGCGCAGTTGCTGGGCCGAGATATTGATGGCGACCCGCACGTCGAGCAGGCCGAGCTGGCGAAAGACCCGGATCTGCCGACAGGTTTCCCAGAAGATCCAGTCGCCGAGCGGCTGGATCAGGCCGGTTTCCTCGGCGATGGTGATGAAGTCGATCGGCGGCACCTGGCCCAGGGTCGGGTGCAACCAGCGGGCCAGGGCCTCGAGACCGATCACCCGGCCGGAAGCGGCATCGACTTGCGGCTGGAAATGCAGGGAAAACTGGCTGGCCTCCGGGGTAATGCTGGAAACCGCCTGGCGCAGGGCATTTTCCATTTGCAGGCGGGCGCTGGCCGCCTCGTTCATGCTTGCCGCGTAAAACTGGAAGTTGTTGCGCCCGGCGCTTTTGGCGTGATACATCGCCGCATCGGCATTGCGCAGCAGGACGTCGCTGTCGCCGCCGTCACTGGGATAAATGCTGATCCCGATGCTCGGCGTCGCGTACAGCACATGCTCGCCGACCCGATAACTATCAGCCAGATTGCGCTGCACCTTGCCGGCGACATTGGCCGCCACCAGCGGCCCGTCGATATCGGGCAGGACGACGATGAACTCGTCGCCCCCCAGGCGGGCGACGATATCGCTGGCCCGCACGCTTTCGCGCAGGCGAACGGCAACCTCCTTGAGCAGGCCGTCGCCGACATGGTGGCCGAGGGTGTCGTTGATATTCTTGAAGCGATCGAGATCGATCAGCATCAGGGCGATCTGCCGCCCCTCCCGGCCGCCGCCCTTGAGGGCCAGATCAAGCTGCGACTCGAAGGCCAGGCGATTCGGCAACTGGGTCAGCGGATCGTGATAGGCGAGATGCGCCAGGCGGTCCGCCGCTTCTTTGTGTTCGCTGATATCGGTGAAGGTGGCGACATAATTCACCACCACGCCAAGCCCGTTGCGAATGACCGAAATGCTCGCCCATTTCGGAAAGACGCTGCCGTCCTTGCGCCGATCCCAGATTTCACCCTGCCAGCAGCCCTGCGTCTTGAGCGCCAGCCACATCTCGCGATACTTGGCGGCCGGCGTTTGCCCGGAAGCCAGCATCTTCGGCTGCCGCCCGAGCGCCTCGGCCAGCGAATAACCGGTCATCCGCGTGAAGGCCGGATTGATGCCGACGATCCGGTTGTCGGCATCGCTGATCAGTACCGCCTCGTGGCTCTGCAAGTAGACCCGCAACAGGACTTCGCCGCCCAGCGCACATCCGGCGGCTCCATCCCCCTGGCTGTCCTGCCCGTTGCGCTCTGGCTGCATGGCCGGCGACCGCCTGCTTGACGCTTAGACGTTGAACAGGAAGTTCAGGACGTCGCCGTCCTTGACGACGTATTCCTTGCCCTCGGCACGCATCTTGCCGGCTTCCTTGGCGCCGGCTTCGCCCTTGTAGGCGATGAAGTCGTCGAAAGCGATGGTTTGGGCACGGATGAAGCCGCGCTCGAAATCGGTGTGGATGACGCCGGCCGCCTGCGGTGCGGTATCGCCCTGGTGGATGGTCCAGGCGCGCACTTCCTTGACGCCGGCGGTGAAATAGGTAGCCAGGCCGAGCAGCTTGTAGCCGGCGTGGATCAGGCGATCGAGACCGGGTTCCTCGAGGCCGAGGTCGGCCAGGAACATCTGCTTTTCCTCGTCGTCGAGATCGGCGATCTCGGCTTCGATGGCGGCACAGACGGTGACCACTTCGGCCTTCTCGGTAGCGGCATGGGCGCGCACGGCGTCGACCAGCGGGTTGTTCTCGAAGCCGTTCTCGGCGACGTTGGCAACGTAGAGCACCGGCTTGGCGGTGATCAGGCAGAAGGGTTTCAACAGCGCCAGCTCTTCCTTGGAGAAATCGATGCCGCGCACCGCCTTGGCTTGATCAAGCTGGGCGAAGCATTTTTCCAGCACGGCGACCAGGATCTTGGCTTCCTTGTCGCCGGAGCCAGCCGGGCGACGGTAGCGGTTGAGCGCCTTCTCGACGGTGGCCATGTCGGCCAGCGCCAGTTCGGTATCGATGACCTCGATGTCGCGGATCGGATCGACGCCGCCGGAAACGTGGATCACGTTGTCGTCAGCAAAGCAGCGCACGACATGCACGACGGCATCGGTTTCGCGGATGTTGGCGAGGAACTGGTTGCCCAGACCTTCACCCTTGGAGGCACCAGCGACCAGACCGGCGATATCGACGAATTCGACGATGGCGTACTGCATGCGCTGCGGCTTGACGATCTCGGCGAGCTGGGCCATGCGCTTGTCCGGCACTTCGACGATGCCGACGTTCGGCTCGATGGTGCAAAAGGGATAGTTTTCCGCCGCGATGCCCGACTTGGTCAGGGCGTTGAACAGGGTGGATTTGCCGACGTTGGGCAGGCCGACGATGCCGCATTTCAAAGACATTTGATTTTCCTTAGACGGCTTTGCCGTGCAACTGTTGTTGGGCGCCGGCGAAGTCGCCGGCAGCAAGTTTGGGCCAGGCCAGCAGGCAGCGGGCCAGGGCATGTTCGATCTCCGGCAGTTCTTCCTTGCGTGGCTGGTGTAGCACGAAATCAACCACCTGCTGGGCCAGACCGAGGCTGCGCGGATGGCCGATGCCGAGGCGCAGGCGCCAGAAATCGGGAGTCCCGAGCTTGGCCTGGATGTCCTTCAGGCCGTTGTGGCCGCCGTTGCCGCCGCCCTGCTTGAGGCGGATGCCGCCGGGCGGCAGGTCGAGTTCGTCGTGGATGACGAGAATTTCGCCGGCCGGAATCTTGTAGAAATTGGCCAGCGCCGCGACGGCCTGGCCGGAGCGGTTCATGAAGGTGGTCGGCTGCAGCAGCCAGGTTTCGCCGCTACGTCCGGCCCGGCCGAAAAACTTGGCCTGCGGGGCGAGCGTCACCTTCAGTTGCGCGGCCAACTGGTCGACAAACCAAAAACCGGCGTTGTGCCGGGTAGCTTCATATTCGGGCCCGGGATTGCCAAGGCCGACGATCAGGCGGGGTGGGTTCATGTGAATAAGTGCGAAAAGGCCGCCGGCGGCAAAATGCCTGCGGCGGCCAGTGCAGCTAAGGGCCGAGAATTACGCGGCGGCAGCTTCGCCTTCAACCGCTTCAGCCGAACCGCCACGGCCGACGACGCCGACGACGACGGCATCTTCAGTGGTGTGCTGAACCAGCTTGACGCCTTCCGGCAGCTTCAGTTGCGACAGGTGAATGCTTTCGCCGACCTTCAGGGCACCGAGGTCGACTTCGATGAATTCCGGCAGATCCTTGGCCAGGCAATGGATATCGAGTTCGGTGATGACGTGATTGACCAGACCGCCATTGAGCTTGACGCCCGGGCCTTCTTCTTGGTTCACGAAGTGCAGCGGCACCTTGATGTGCAGTTCGTGGGTAGCGTCAACACGCTGGAAATCGACGTGCAGAACCAGCGGACGGTAAGCGTGCACTTGCGTGTCGCGCAGCAGAACCTGTTCCTTCTTGCCATCGAGCACCAGGTTGATGATGGTCGAATGGAAAGCTTCCTTCTTCAGCTTGAGCAGCAGATCGTTGTGCTCAACTTCGATGGATTGAGCGGCGGCACCGCCGCCGTAAATGATACCCGGCACCTTGGCAGCGCGACGCAGGCGGCGGCTCGCACCCGTTCCCTGCAGCGTGCGCGCTTGCGCGATAAGTTCAAAAGTCATGGTGATACTCCAGTAGTTTTCCCGCTCCGCGACCAGAACGGGAAGGGTTTAAAAACAGTTGCTGAGGATCGAGTTGCCTAGGAGCTAGAGCTGTTAGCTAGGCAACTCGATCCTCGATCCTAAAAACTAATCAATAAACAGCGACGACACCGAGTCGTCGTTGCTGATGCGGCGAATGGTTTCGGCCATGATCTCGGCGACCGAGAGTTGGCGGATGCGTGAGGAAGCGGCGGCATCGTCGCGCAGCGGAATGGTGTTGGTGACGACCAGGGCATCGAGATCGGAGCTATTGACGCGCTCGACGGCCGGACCGGAGAGTACCGGGTGCGTACAGTAGGCGACGACCTGCTTGGCGCCGCGCGCCTTCAGCGCGGTGGCGGCCTTGCACAGCGTGCCGGCGGTATCGACCATGTCGTCCATGATGATGCAGGTGCGACCGTCGACTTCACCGATGATGTTCATCACTTCGGCGACATTGGCTTTCGGGCGACGCTTGTCGATGATCGCCAGATCGCATTCGAGGCGTTTGGCCAGCGAGCGGGCGCGCACCACGCCACCATGGTCCGGCGAGACGACCAGCGGGTTTTCGTAATTCTGTTTGCGGATGTCGTCGAGCAGGATGGGCAGGGCGTAGATGTTATCGACCGGAATGTCGAAGAAGCCCTGGATCTGTTCGGCGTGCAGGTCCATGGTCAGGACGCGGTCGACGCCGGAAGCGACGAGCATGTTGGCGACCAGCTTGGCGGCGATCGGCACGCGCGACGAACGCGAGCGGCGGTCCTGGCGGGCGTAGCCGAAATACGGGATGGCGGCGGTGATGCGGCCGGCCGAGGCGCGCTTCAGCGAATCGACCATGACCAGCAGTTCCATCAGGTTGTCGTTGGTCGGGGCGCAGGTCGATTGCAGCACGAAGATGTCGCGACCGCGGACATGCTCCTGCAGTTCGACGCTGACTTCGCCGTCCGAGAAGCGCCCGACATTGGCACGACCAAGGTCGACGTTGAGCTGGTTTGCGACTTCAGCCGCCAGTTTGGGGTTGGCGTTGCCGGTAAAAACCATCAAGCTGTTGTAGGCCATTTCAACATTCCTTGGGCTGGGCATACGCGCCGCGTACTTTCGCCCGCCAAAATAGAAATCGGGCAGGCTTGTGACCTGCCCGAAGAAAACTGGCTGGGGAAGAAGGATTCGAACCTTCGAATGCCGGAATCAAAATCCGGTGCCTTGACCAACTTGGCGACTCCCCAGCGGGTTCGCCTGAACGGGTTCGCGTTCAAACGAGGCGCGCATCTTAGCGGTCTCGGCGTAGAAAAACAAGTGCTTTTTTAAATTTTTGCCAGCGGATGTTCGGCCAAGCCTTCAGCCAGCCAGCCAGCCAGCCCGGCCGGCAACTCGGCGAGAACAGCGGCAGCCTCGCTGCGGCGCGGGAATTCGGCAAAAACGCAGGCCCCGGATCCGGTCATCATCGCGCCCGGGGCCCGTGCCTTGAGCCAGGCCAGGGCTTCGGCGACGGCCGGAAAGCGGGCGCAGGCCACCGCCTGCAGATCATTGTGACCGACCCCGGGCCGCCATTCGGCCGGCCGCATGGGCGGCGTCGCGCGCGGCAATTCCGGCGCTCCGAAAATGGCCGCCGTCGGTACCTGGACGGCCGGATGCAGCACCAGGTAGGTGGCCGCCGGCAAGTCGACGGCGGTAAACCTTTCACCCACCCCTTCGGCAAAGCTGTTTCGCCCATGCACGAAGACCGGCACGTCGGCTCCCAGCGTAACGCCCAGCTTTTCCAGCGCCGGCCGCGCCAGCTTGGTCTGCCACAGGTGATTGAGGGCGAGCAGGACGGTCGCCGCATCGGAACTGCCGCCGCCCAGACCACCGCCCATCGGCAGGTTTTTTTCGAGATGAATGCTGACCCCCTGCCGGCCGTGCGTTGCCACCTGCAGCAAACGGGCGGCACGCACCGTCAGATCGCTCTCCGGCGCCACGCCGGGGGTCGGCGTGGCGAGCACGATCTGTCCGTCCGGACGCGGCTCGAAACGCAGTTGATCGGCCCGATCGATAAAGCGAAAGACGGTCTGCAGCAGATGATAGCCGTCCGCCCGCCGACCGACGACATGCAGGAAAAGATTCAGCTTGGCCGGCGCCGGCCAGATGCTCTGCCAATTCAGGGGACTCACCGGGCTTCCCGCCATTCTTCGATGCGCAGCCGCAACTCGATTTCCTGCTCCCGGCGCAGGGTCAGGCGATCCGGCAGGGCCCCGGCGGCATCGTCGGCGTAACCGTATTCGATCTGCCAGCCGGCTTCGCGAAAACGACTCGGTCGGCCGCTGCCATCGATTTCCATCACACTCGCCGGCCCGGCCTTGCCGAGCAGCCAGGCCGCCAGGCGACTGACCGGCAGGGCCTGCCCCGTCACCTCCGCCAACAGCGCATCGGCATCGGTCGATTCGTACTGTTGACCGTCGGCCGTACGCAGACGGGCGAGGCGCGGCTTGATTTCAATCTCGGCCAGGCCAATGCCCAGGGGATTGGCGACCAGGACCCGGTCATCGCCATTCTTGTGCGCCCAGGACAGGCGCCCGCCGGAGCTTTGCGGAGCCTGCTCCGGCAGGGTCGTGCGCAGCGCAAAACGGGCTTCCAGCGCGAAGTCGCGCATTTCCTCGCGGCCCGGCAAGAGGCCGGGCGGGGCGCTCACGCAGCCGGCCAGCAGGGCGCCGGCCAGGATCAGGACAGCCCGCACCAGGATCAAGGCAACAGCTTCTTGATGATGCCGGTCAATACTTCATTTTCCGGGTTTTTGCGGGCGGCTTCCTGCAACAGGCGCTCCGCCTCAGCCTTGCGCTCGAGGTGCCACAGGACTTCACCGAGGTGGGCGGCGATTTCCGGATCGGCCCTGATGGCATAGGCGCGCTCCAGGGTTTTGAGCGCCTCCGGCAATTTGCCCTGACGGAACAGGACCCAGCCCATGCTGTCCATGATGAACGGGTCTTCCGGCAGCAATTTGACGGCTTTGGCGATCAGCTTGGCCGCTTCGCCGAGATTGACGTTGCGCTCGGCCCAGGAATAGCCCAGCGCATTGAGCGCCTGGGCATGTTCCGGTTTCAGCCCGAGCAGATGTTTCAGGCGGAGCTCGAGCAACTCGTGCTTGCCCAGACGATCGGCCAGCATGGCCGCTTCGTAGAGCCAGTCGAGGTTATCAGGTTGGCGGGCGAGCCCGCTCTCGAGCAGATGCAGGGCCTCGTCGACGCGCCCGGCCTCTCGCAGCATTTGCGCCTCGGCGAGCAGGAGTTGCGACTTTTCAGCGGCCCCGACACCTCCTTCGTGAAAGATTTCACGCGCCTCCTCGAGCCGCCCCTGGCGCTGGAGAATCTGGGCCGCCCGCGAACGGGCCGCAATGAACTGATCGCCGACCCCGACCAGCCGGTAATGCTGCAAAGCGGCATCCGGCTTCTCCTGCTCCTCGTCGAGTTGGCCGAGAAAAAAATGGATGGCGCTCTTGTCGGGGAAATCGCTTTTCAGCAATTTCTCCAGTTGCTGCCGCCCGGTCGTCGTATCCCCTTGCTGCAAGGCAAGCATGGCGACCGGATAAATCACCTCGGGACTCTCCGGATGCTCCTTGAGCAAGCGATCGAAGTGCAGCCGCGCTTCGTTGTAATTCTTTTCGCTGATCAACAGGCGCGCCAGGGCCAGGCGGGCATCGCCGGCGGTCGGATGGCCTTCGACGAACTGGCGCAAGCTGTCGCCGGCCGTCGCCGTCGATTGCCTGGCCTGCAACTGGGCACGAACCAGCGCCGCAGCCTCCCAGTCGGGGCGTAGCTGCAGGGCTTTCTCGGCTTCGTTCAGGGCGCGCATATAGTCGCCGGCCGTGGCTGCCGCCTGCGACATCGCGAAATGGGCCTCCGGCACGCTGTCGTAGGGCATAGCAAGCTGATCGACCAGCTTGGCCACCGCTTTCTTGTCGCTATGCCGGGCCAGCATCCGATTGAGCTGCATCAGGTTGCTGCCCAGACTGTCCGGATCCTGCTTGAGCAGCGTCGCCAGTTGCGGCGCCAGCTCGTCGAGACGATTGGTCACCACGAACAGCGAGGATTGCGCCTGCCGCGCCTTGGCCGAAGCGGGCTCGACTTCCAGCCAGAGCTTGGCCAGTTCGAGGGCGGCGTCGTACTGGCGGGCAAAGCTGGCAACTTCGGTAGCCCGGGCGAGAACCAGCGGATCGCGGGTGCGCACGGCAAGATCGCCCCAGGCCTCGAGCGCCAGTTTCAGATCGCCGCGCTGCAGCGCGAATTCGCCAAGCAACACCTGAAAGACATGGCGCCCGAAAACATCTTCGCCGGCGCCGCGCCCCCCGGCCGCCACGGCAGCGCGCTTGAGCAGCGGCTTGGCGCCCGTTTCGCCGGCCGCCGCACTGAGGTCGGCGTGAAGCAGCCCCAGGGTCAGGGCAAGAGCGACGGCGATAGACTTCGGTTGCATGGAATGCTTTCAGTCAAGGTTTGCGCATTGGAGCGCATAAAATCCGATAAGTTTGCGATGTTATTTGGCTTTTGCCGGAGGAACAAGGGATGCCGGAATTACCGGAGGTTGAAGTTTGTCGGCGTGGCCTGCAGCCGGAGCTCGCAGGGGCGCTGATCGAGGGGGTGGTAATCCGCCACCCGAAACTGCGCCAGACCATCCCGCCGGAACTGCGCGAACTGCTGCCCGGCAGTCGGATCGTCGCCGTCCGCCGGCGCGGCAAGTACCTGCTGATCGATTGCTGTGGACCGCAGGGCGAAGGCAGCCTGATCATCCACCTCGGGATGTCCGGCCACCTGCGCTTCGCCCCGCCCGACCTGCCGGCAGCCAAGCATGACCATTTCGAACTGCACCTCGGCAAGCAGCTCCTGCGCCTCGCCGATCCCCGCCGCTTCGGTGTCGTGCTCTGGCAAGGCGGCCCGCCGGCCGAGACGGAAAGCCACCCGCTGCTCGCCAGCCAGGGCCTTGAACCGCTCTCCGAGGCGTTCACCGGCGCCTGGCTGCAGGCCGCCGTAGCCCGGCGCAACGGGCCGATCAAACCGCTGCTGATGGACAGCCACCTGGTGGTCGGCATCGGCAATATTTACGCTTCGGAAAGCCTCTTCCGGGCGGGCATTTCGCCCTTGCGGGCGGCCCAGCGGATCAGCCCGGCACGCTATGCAAGACTGGTCGAGGCCATCCGCGACACCCTGTCGGCGGCGATTGCCGCCGGCGGCAGCAGCATCCGCGACTACGTGCATAGCGATGGCGGAAGCGGCTGGTTCCAGATCCAGGCCGCCGTGTACGACCGCGCCGGACAAGCCTGCCGGCGCTGCCCGGGCACCGTCAAACAGATTCGCCAGGCCGGGCGCAGCACCTATTACTGCCCGAGCTGCCAGCGCTGAGCCCGGCGTCTGGACAGCTTTTTATGCTAAATTGACACACTCAAAAAGCATCGATGGTGCACGTACATGTCGCTAGCCAATCAATTTGCTGCCTACACCGCCTGGCGCGCCAGTCTTTCCAGCTACATCGGCGAATTCCAGAGCTGGCTGGCGCATAACGAACTGTCCGACGGCCAGACCGACCTCCGCCTCTCCCAGTTGCTCGAGCGCCTGCGCGAAGACCGGCTGAATGTCGCTTTCGTCGCCGAATTTTCGCGCGGCAAATCGGAACTGATCAACGCCATTTTCTTTGCCGATTACGGCAACCGCATGCTACCCTCCTCGGCCGGGCGGACGACGATGTGCCCGACCGAACTGCTCTTCGACGGCCACAAGCCGCCCTGCATCGAACTGCTGCCGATCCAGACCCGCGCCTCGAATTCGAGCGTCACCGAATACAAGAATTTCCCGGATGAATGGACGGTGGTCGGGCTCGATATCGAATCCGCCGAAGCCATGCAGAGCGCCCTGCAGCATGTCAGCGAAACGACCCGGGTCAGCCCCGCCGCCGCCGCCGACCTCGGCTTTGAGGTCGGCCAGGGCGAAATCGAGCTGTACCGCGTGGACGCCGACGGCCTGGTTGAAATCCCGCGCTGGCGCCATGCCGTGATCAATTTCCCGCATCCGCTGCTCAAACAGGGCCTGGTCATTCTCGACACTCCGGGCCTGAATGCCATCGGCGCCGAACCGGAACTGACCCTCTCGCTGCTCCCCAACGCCCATGCCGTGCTCTTCATTCTGGCCGCCGACACCGGCGTCACCCAGTCCGACCTGGCGATCTGGAAGGAACACATCTGCGGCGGCGGCACCACCAAGCGCGGTCGGCTGGTGGTGCTCAACAAGATCGACGGGCAGTGGGACGAACTGAAGACGGCACAGGAAATCGATGCCGAAATCCAGAAGCAGGTCGACACCAGCGCCAGCATCCTCGACTTGCCGGCCAGCCAGGTTTTCCCCGTCTCTGCCCAGAAAGGCCTGGTCGCCAAGATCAACGGCGACCAGGCCCTGCTCGACAAGAGCCGTCTGCCGTTGCTCGAAGCCGCCCTCTCCGACGAACTGATCCCGGCCAAGCGCGACATCGTGTGCGACAGTACCGATAGCGAATTCGGCGATGTCAGCCGGCGCGTGCACGGCCTGCTCGAATCCCGCCTGCTCGGCCTGCGCGAACAATTGACCGAACTGACCGAACTGCGCGGCAAGAACAAGGGCGTGGTCGAATACATGATGGGCAAGATCAGGACCGAGAAGAATGAATTCGAGTCCGGCCTGCAACGCTATTACGCCGTGCGTAGCGTCTTTTCGGCGCTCACCAACAAGCTGTTCAGCCATCTCGGGCTCGACGTCCTGCGCCAATTGACGCACGAAACACGGGCCACCATGCAGGAAGCCGCCTTTTCCAAGACCCTCTCGGAAGCGATGGGCCGTTTCTTCGGACGGGCGCACGAGGCGCTCAACAAATCGAATGGCGAGATCGGCGAAATCACTGCCATGATGGAAGCCGTGAACAAGCGCTTCTCCATCGAGCACGGCCTCAAGCTCGGCTCGCCGACGCCGTTCTCCCTGCTCCGTTACGAAAAGGAGCTGGATCGCCTGGAAGCCTGGTGCAACAGCCACCTGAACACCATGATGACGCTGCTGACGCACGACAAGCGAAACATCACCCAGAAGTTTTTCGAGGAAGTGGCAATCCAGGTCCGGCGGGCCTTCGAGTACGCCAACCGGGATGCCGAAAACTGGCTACGGGCGATCATGGCGCCGATGGAAACCCAGGTCCGCGAGCACCAGATCCAGCTCAAGCGCCGCCTGGAAAGCATCAAGCGCATCCATCTCGCCACCGACACCCTGGAAGACCGCATTGCCGAACTGGAAGTCGTCGAAAAGAACCTGCTGCGGCAAACCCGGGATCTGGAGGACATCTGCAGTCGGGTCCGCGAAATGCTGTTACCCGCGGAAACGACTGCGGAACTGTGCGCCGCCTGAGGACCTTCGTCACAAACCGGCGACAAGCCCGCGCACGCCAAGCCGGGAAATTACGGATTCACATTCATTTCGTAATGCCGACAAGGCGTCGGCCGGGCACCAGGAATGACGCTCTGTTTTTCGTCTTCCAGCGCGCGGAAACGGATGCGAAACGCCGACCAGCCGCGCTTGGCAGGAAGCCGATTTTTTTCCACCACTTGTCAGGTGCAACCGGTCTGAGCCAATACTTTGGCTACCCCATTCATGAGCTTTTTCTTTTCGTAGGGTTTTATGACCCAGGCAACAACGCCCAAATCCTTCCCGATGGACTTCATCTCCTGACTGGTTTGTGTCGTCAGCATGAAGATCGGTATCGATTTTAGAATGTCATTCTTGTGAATTTCCCGGCACATCGACAGACCATCCATTTCCGGCATATTTACATCGCAAAATATCAAGTCGATATGGTGAACATTTTCTTCGAGCATTTGCAAACCGGCCTTGCCATTACATGCTTCGAACGTCGTGTGGCCTTCTTTGGCAAGATCATTTCTAAGTTGAACCCTGACCGTCTCCGAATCATCAACAATTAAAACGTTTGACATTTTTCCTCGCCTACCATTTCGCCTTTAAGGTCGCCGTTATACGGCAATGAGGTGGTCTTCCATCTCGCTTCAGCCTGATTCACTTTCTTCCTGCATCCGTTCCTTGAGCCGAGTCCCGGGAAACATCTTGCCCCGGCTTTACAGCTCAAAGACACTTTGATTGCGTCCACCGGCTTTCGCCATGTAAAGAAGCGAATCGGCGCGGTGCATAAAATCCTCAAGTACTTCGCGCTTGCGGTGGGCTGTCACCCCGCAACTTGTCGTGATCTGGATAACGATTCCGCCTCCCAGATCAAATTGCAGCATTTCAATTTCCTTGCGCACGGCTTCGGCAAACGTCAATGCCGCACCACCATCGGCGGGCATGAAAACAACGAACTCCTCGCCGCCGAAACGAATTGGAATCACGGGATCCGGAGAATGGTCAAAAATAACGCCCCCCACGCGAGCGAGTATCAGATCGCCACTTTTGTGGCCGTAGGTGTCGTTGACTCTCTTGAAATGATCGATATCGAACATGACCATGGATAAATCTGGAATTTCGTTACGATCATGCTTCCAGAGCAGGGCAGCGACCGCGTCTTTCATGTACAAGCGCGTGTATAAACGGGTCAGCGGATCGCGGATGGCACTCTCATACACCGCTAGGCTCTGCTTCTCGAGTGCGATTGCTTTTTCCCGGTCTTGGGCGGCAACCAGCATTTCCTGTTCGGCATTAACAATCGCCGTGCGATCTTCCAGGATAATCAACAATTGCTCAACAATCTGATTGAACACAATCGGTTGGTAGGTAATCCTTAACCAGAGCCCATCATCCGGATCCGGCTTGGTATTATGGAAAATCTCCGTCGGGAAACGCATGGAATGTTTCCCGTAATCGAGTTCGGATTTGCCCAGGCACGCCCGTATGGCTTTGATTCCGTCAATACTTTCCTCGGTCATATGGGCAAGCGCAGGCTTGAACAGAACCTCCTCGATTGCCGCTCCGGCCAACTTCCCACAATCCAGCATGGACTCAAGACAACTGGAGAAGGAATCACCAATCGTGCCATCCTTGTTCAAAGTGAATATCCCCAAGGGAATACTGTTGAAAACTTTCGCCAGGCGCCTTTCGGCCGCCCGCATCGCGGAAATGTCGTCGCCGAATACGGTTACCAAACGCCCCTCTCCGTCGTTCTTGACGTTTCGTCGGGTAATGGTCCAGTGAAACTGCCGCTCGGCGTGCTCGTCGCAACGGGCCACTACCATGCTCATCTCAAAGCGGAGCAAGGCATCTGAATTTTCTGAATTGAGTACCTGCTTGATGTTATGAGCGAATATTTTCCAGCTTTCGTTCGGAAAGAATGTCGACAATGGCATGCGAAAAACATCTTCGGCATCCAGGGCAACAAGATCCATGAAATCGACATTTGCCCGTAATACTTCGTGATGTTCGTTAACGATAAGAAAAACGCCGGGAATACGGTCGATTATTGATTCCGTATTGACATTTGCCTCATCCAACAACATCAGCATCTTGTGCGAGGCCTGCAAATCAAAGTTTATGCGGCTCATAAAAAATCCATCTCTTCGCCGTCGTCAGCAGTCGCCTCATCAATCTCATAATCGATGAGTCTCCCGAGCTTTGCCACATCGAGAATTTCAATCAATGCGCTGCAAGATAGCGAAAAATCGTTTGCTGCCAATTCCCAGAAATCACTATAAGTCACGACCGGAAATTGCGTTTCCGAATAGTCAGAAAAGACTTCATAAAATCCTCGAGTACACAGCGGCAGGCTGATCCCGAGTTCGACGCCGAAATTCCCAAAATGCGTAATAACGCTCCCCGCCACCAAATTCCCGTACTCTTTAAAATAATCAATAGCCTGTTTTTCGGAGATATCCTCAGCGGACATTCCGCCAAAAATCCTGAAGGCCAGTTTTTTGGCCATCCGGGTATTGAAATGCACTTTGAAAGTGATGCGAAGCGCATCGCCGGAGACCAGAATGAAAACCATGTTGCTGGCCAATATCTTCCCCGGCGTAAAACCGGAGTCCATCTCGCGGACCTCGATCTCAGATGCATCGGCGTGATTTTTCAGCCGAGACAGCGCGGCATGACGGATCAATTCCCGCAGTTTTTCTTTCACGGCCCGGACCTCGGGCGGCAGGTTTCCATTTAGCTTATTGCTATTCATAACTCGGGCAAGACGACATAAAACCGGGCACTAAGGTGATCTCGACCAGAAACAGAATGACCGGTCCGAGACAGGAAAATCGGGGAGAAAATCATGCCAAAGAGGCAAAAACAGGCTTGATTGACCTAGGTTATACCAGCCTTGCATTGCAGAATGGTTACCCCCCTCCGGCGGCGTCGGAATTGACCAATTCCTTCTGGAAGGCGAATACGGACACCGGATTGCAACATCGCCGACCTACTATCGGAGGTCTCTCCGGACGCATTGCGAGTTGCAGCATGGGAAATCTTGTCGATCTTAGCCTGCCCATCGAACCGATTACGCCAAATCATCTGATCGGCACTGTCGGCGACATATTTCTCCAGGAGAGATATGAGCGCCTCCTTTCCTTACCCGTCGTCAGCGACGGGCGCCCGGTCGGCGTCATCAGCCGCCATAACATGCAGAAAATCTTCATGACGCGGTTCGGGCGGGAAATCCAGGGTAACAAACCGGTTGCGGCCTTCATGAATCCGCTGCCCTTGCTGGTCTCCGTCGATCAATCCATGGAAGAGGCCAGCCATTTCGTGACGCGGAACATTGCCTTCCCCATTACCGAGGACTTCATCCTCGTTAAGGATGGTCAGTATCATGGCATCGGATCGGTCATTGACCTGCTGCGGGGCATGGAAGAACGAATCGTCGAGCAGAATCTCTCGCTCTCGAAGGCGCTTTCATTGCTGAAAGCTTCACAATCACAAATCATTCAGTCGGAAAAAATGGCCTCTCTCGGCCAGATGGTCGCCGGCGTTGCCCACGAGATCAATACGCCGCTCGGCTACGTGAAAAACAACCTTGAAATGGCTGGCGAAGCGTTCAAGAGCTTGCAGAATCTTGGCGACGCCCACGATTCCCTGCTCGCCGACTTGCAATCCGGAAACGCATCAGACGATGACGTACACCAGCAATTGAACAGGATCGAAATACTGAACGAGCAGTTTCAAACCGTTTACCCAAAGTCGGAAATGGACGCGCTATTCAAGGACACCCTGTACGGCCTGCAGCAAATTTCCGAGATCGTCGTCAACCTCAAGAATTTCAGCCGCCTCGACCAGGCTGCGGTTGATAACGTCAATATCAACCAATGTATCGACAGTGCCCTGCTGATCGCCAAGAACGTCGTCAAGCACAAAGCGGAAGTTGAGAGAAACTTCGGGACCTTGCCGGCAGTGCGTTGCGCGCCCTCGCAGATCAATCAGGTCATCCTGAATCTGATCACCAATGCGGCCCATGCCATCGATCGCCCGGACGGACGTATCGTCATCCGGACCCAGGCAGACCAGCGCCACGTTCACATCGTGGTCACCGACAATGGCAAGGGAATTCCCCCCGAACTCGTGGGAAAGATTTTCGATCCATTTTTCACCACCAAACCGGTTGGTCAGGGCACCGGCCTCGGACTTTCAATCGCCTTCAAGATCGTCCAGGATCATTGTGGTTCGATTCGCGTGAAATCCAGACCAGGGCTCGGAACCGCTTTTTGCGTCAGCCTGCCGGTCCATGTCAGCGCCCCAGTGGAAGGAAAATCATCGTGATCACCAAGCCCATGCCCGCCTGTCCCCTCGCTGAGCCCGCAAAAATCGCGATGGACCGGCCAACCATCCTTTTCGTCGACGACGAGGAGCGCATACTGCGCTCCCTGCGCATGCTGTTCGCCGCGAATTACCGCGTCCTGATGACCACCAACGGCCACGAAGCGCTGGAAATTCTGCAGCGCGAACGCGTGCATGTTCTGGTCAGCGATCAGCGGATGCCGATCATGACCGGCGTCGATCTGCTACGCCAGGCACGCGACGTTTCTCCTTCCAGCATGCGTCTCCTCTTGACGGGCTATTCCGACATGGAAGCGATCATCGGCTCGATCAACGATGGCGAGGTCTATCGCTACATCAGCAAGCCCTGGAGTGCAGACGAATTTCGCCGAACGGTAGGGGAAGCGATGGAAATTGCCGTCAGTTTGTGGGACCCGCAGCCGATCAAGATAGTGGCGCCCCCCAACAATGAAAGCCTGGAAATCCTTTTGCTCGACCAATCGCCCGACATTGCCGTGGCGATCCGAACCCTGCTGGATGAAAACTTTCCCGGCGCCTATCACCTCGACTGGGCGACCTCGCAGAGCGAAGCGATGGCGATCCTCGAGCGCGGCAAGGTATCGATCATCATTTCGGAAATCAACGTCGACGGCGAGGACGTCACGCCTTTCCTGAAAACCCTGAAACACTTTCATGCCCAGATCGTGACCATCGTGCTGACGTCGTTTCGTGACACTTCGCTACTCATGGAACTGATCAATCAGGGCCAGATCCATCGCTTTCTACCCAAGCCAGTGCGCAAGACCCTGACCGCCCGCAGCATCCGGTCGGGCATCGAGCGCCATCGGGAAATCCTGCAACGCCCCCAGTTAACCCAGCGCCACCGGGTCGAGCCACCCCGCGTTCAAGTCAGCCACTCGATGATTCACCGTATCCGCGGAATGCTCCAGAGCCTGTCAATCGGCAAGAGCAACGGGATAAAAATTTAAGCGCAATCGATGGTCGCCCGGAAAACGACAAACAAACAGCACCGCCCGAGAGTGCCGGTCGCGATCTGACAATAAAAAACCCGCGAATTCGCGGGTTTTTTATTGGGCTGTCGAAAAAACTCAGGCGCGCTTGTTGCCGGTCAGTTTTTCGTACTTGACCCACAGCATGTCGACGCTTTCGACATGGTTGGCATCCTTGGGGATGCAATCGACCGGACAGACCTGAACGCATTGCGGCTCGTCGTAGTGACCGACGCACTCGGTGCACTTGTTGGGATCGATCTGATAGATTTCCTCGCCTTGGGAAATCGCTTCATTCGGACACTCCGGTTCGCACACATCGCAATTGATGCATTCGTCGGTGATGATCAGGGACATAGCCGTTCTTCCTCTCTCAATTTACTAAATATTCGCCCGCAGGCGCTTTTCGACACAAGGTTGGACAAATTTGCTGACATCGCCGCCCAGGCGCGCAATTTCGCGAACCATGGTGGCGGAAATGAACATGTATTGCTCGCCCGGCGTCAGAAACACCGTTTCGACCTCCGGATAAACGCTGCGGTTCATGCCGGCCATCTGGAATTCGTACTCGAAGTCCGAGATGGCGCGCAGACCGCGGACAATAACCTTGGCGCCGCGTTCGTGCACGAAATTCATCAGCAGGGTATTGAAACCGACGATTTCGACATTGCCGATATCGCCAAGAATTTCCCGCGCCATGGCGACCCGGTCGGCCAGCGTGAACCGCGGCTGCTTCGACGGGCTTTCGGCAATCGCCAGGATCAGGTGATCGAACAGGCCCGCCGCCCGCCGCACGAGATCCTCGTGACCCCGGGTGATCGGGTCGAACGTCCCCGGGTAGATCGCAATCCGATGGTTGAGTTTATTCAAACAACTTCCCGTTTCATCAAGTGGAAATGCACTTCGCCCGCCTTGCCGTGCCGCACCGTGCGCCATCCGGCCAAGACCTCAATTTCATGTTCTGCTTCGACATAGAGCGCCCCATCTTCGTTCAAAGCACCGGGCAAAAGCGGCTCCAGGCGGGGAATCCAGCCTTTTTTATAGGGTGGATCGAGGAAGATCAGATCAAATTTCGCTTTCGTCGAAGCCAAATATTGTATCGCATCCCCGCGCCTGATCTCCAGCGCGCTCTCGGCACCGATCAGACGGGCATTTTCGTGCAGCGCCGCGAGCACCCGTGGCGCCTGTTCGATCATCACCACCCGGGCGGCGCCGCGCGAGGCCGCTTCGAAGCCCAGCGCCCCGCTGCCGGCGAAGAGATCGAGGCAGTGCCAGCCGTCGAGCTCCTGCCCCAGCCAGTTGAAGAGTGTCTCGCGAACGCGGTCCGGCGTCGGTCGCAAACCCTCGCTGTCGGGAAATTTCAGGACACGCCGCCGCCACTGGCCGCCAATAATGCGGACCGAGTTCAATCTGCGGCTACCGTCACGGTGATCAGGTTGGCCGGGCGAACGTGGCGGGCAAAGGCCTGCCGGATTTCCGCGGCGGTCACCGCTTCCACCTTCGCCTGATAGTGCTCGAGGTAATCGAGCGGCAGCCCGTAGAAGCCGATCAGCGCGACGTTATCGAGCAACTTCTTGTTGCTGTCCAGGCGCAAGGGGAAGCTGCCGGCCAGGTTGGCCTTGGCCGCCGCCAGTTCGGCCGCGCTGGGCCCGTCCTTGAGGAAACCGTCGAGCACCTCGCGCGCCACCTTGATCGCCTCCCGGGCCTGCGAACGCTTGGTTTGCAGGCCGATCTGGAACGGTCCGGCCTGGCGCAACGGGGCGAAATAGCTATAGACGCTATAGGCATAACCGCGCTTGTCGCGGACTTCCTGCATCAGGCGCGAGACGAAGCCGCCGCCACCCAGCGAGTAATTGCCGACCAGCAACGGGAAGAAATCCGGATGGCCGCGTTCGATGGCCGGCAAACCAATATAGACATGGGCCTGGCTGGCCGGGTGGGCAATTTTCGTCAGCCCCCCCTTGGGCGGCACGGGCGGCGCCGGCAACGTCGCGACCGGGCCGCGCGGCAGGCCGTGGACAATCGATTCGGCGATCGTCGCCGCCTCTTCCCGGGAGATATCGCCAACCAGTGTGACGCTGGCATTGGCGGCGTTGTAATACTTGCCGTAAAAAGCCGTCAGGTCATCGCGACTGAGCGCCGCGACACTTTCCGGCGTGGCCTGCCGACCATAGGGATGGTGGGGATACATGGCCGTCCAGAAAGCCTTGCCGGCCAGGCTGTCCGGTCGCGTCATGGCCTCCTTCAGGCCGGCCACGGTGCGCGCCTTTTCGCGTTCGAGGATGTCCGCGGCAAAATGCGGCGCCTGCACCACCGCGCGCAGGATATCGAGAGCCGCTTCGCGCTGCTCCTTGCCCGCCAGGGTGCGCAGGGAAATGCTGGCGCGGTCGGTATCGGCACCACCGCCGAGATTGGCCCCGCTATCGGCGAGTTGTTCGGCAATTGCCGTTTCATCGCGCGAGCCGGCCCCAAGGTCGAGGGTGCTGCGGGTCAGCGCCGCCAGACCGGACTTGCCGGCCGGGTCGAACATCGAGCCGGCAGCGAAATCGACCTGCACGTCGAGGATGGGCAAAACCCGGCTGGCGACGAAATAGACGCGGGCGCCGGAAGGCGATACCCAGTGTTCGATCGCTACCGCGGCTTGGGCGAACTGGCAGGCCAAGAGGACGAGGGCGGCACTCAGCAATTTTTTCATGGTCATTTTCTCGGGCCGGCGGTCTAGGGGCTTAGTGGCGGGTCGCGGTGATCGGCCGGCGGGGCTTGCCGTCCACCGGCTGCGGATCAAGGATACCGACGCTGAGGCCGTCGTCATTGAAGTATTTCCTGGCCACCGCCTGAACGTCGGACGCCGTCACCTGCTGCAATTTTTCCAGCGTGCGGCCGATTTTTTGGTAAGGGATGCCAGCCGACTCGCTCTGCCCGATTTCCATCGCCTGACCGAACATCGAATCCAGCTTGTAGATCTGCTGGGCAAGCAATTGCGCCTTGGCCCGCTTGAGTTCCGGCGGGCTGATGCCCTCCTTCTGGACGCGGTCGATTTCCGTCCGCAAGGCGGCTTCGAGATCGCCCACCGACCGGCCGGCGGACGGCGAACCGGAGAAATAGAAAAGGCCGGGACCGCGGGCCGTCGCTTCGTAGTCAACATCGACCGAGAGAGCGACCTTATCTTCGCGCACCAGTTTCTTGTTGAAGCGGGCGGCGTCGTGACCGTCGAGCACGGCAGCCAGCATTTCCAGGGCATAAGGCTCACTGTCCCGCTCCACGTCGCGGAGCACCGGCACCTTGTAACCCATGATCAGCACCGGCATTTCGGCCGGCGCCTTGACCGTGATGCTGCGCGGCCCTTCCTGCACCGGCTCGCGCAGCGGCTTGCGCGGCGGCAGGGCATGCCCGGCGAGCGGTGCATAATATTTTTCGGCCAGCGCGAAGACGGCCGCGTGGTCGACATCGCCGGTGATCACCAGGTAAGCGTTGTTGGGCACGTACCAGGTGTCGTACCAGGCCTTGGCATCGGCCGCGGTCATCGACTCGAGGTCGTTCATCCAGCCGATGATCGGCCGGCGATAAGGATGGGTCTGAAAAGCCAGCGCATTCATCTGCTCGAACAACTTGGCTTCCGGCGCATCGTCGGTGCGCATGCGGCGCTCTTCCATGATCACCTTGATTTCCGGCGCGAACTCCTTGGCGTCGACATCCAGGTGACGCATGCGGTCGGCTTCGAGGCGCATCATGTCGGCCAGTTTTTCCTTTGGCACCTGCTGGAAATAGGCCGTGAAATCACGACTGGTGAAGGCGTTGTCGCGCCCGCCGGCGGCGGCCACCTGACGGTTGAATTCACCCGCCCCGACGGTCGGCGTCCCCTTGAACATCATGTGCTCGAGGACATGGGCAACGCCCGAGGTGCCATCGACTTCATCGATGCTGCCGACCCGGTACCAGACCATTTGCACGGCGGTCGGGGCCCGGTGGTCTTCCTTGACGATGACGCGCAACCCGTTGGCGAGCGTCGTTTCATAGGGATTGGCATGCGCTGCGGCCAACAGCCAAGGGGCCAGCAGGAAGGGAATAAGTTGTTGCATTCGCATGGCGGGAAAGGGCTTTCCGTGAGGTCTTTCTGCTAAAATCCGGGCCTGATTACGCATTGCTCCGGACGGCATCTTAACGGCTTGCCGCCCGCCTGTCAGCACGGCTTGAGACCACTTTCCCCATGTTCAGTTTCCTGAAAAAATCCGCCCCGGACAGCAAAGCCGTCGCCCCGGCCGAAGCGGCCGCCCCCCTTTCCTGGCGCGACCGGCTGTTCAAGGGCCTGGCTAAAACCCGCGCCCAGTGGGGCGGCAAGCTCAAATCCCTGTTCGCCCGCGGCAAGGTCGATGACGAATTGCTGGAGGAGCTGGAAACCCTGCTGCTGACCAGCGACTGCGGCGTCGAAGCGACCACTCACCTGCTCGACGAATTGAAGAAGGCCGCCAAGCGCGACAAGCTGGATACGCCGGAAGCGATCCAGAAGGCGCTGGCCGACGCCCTGCTCGAAACCCTGCAGCCGCTCGAACAGCCGCTCGACATCTCGGGCCACAAGCCCTACGTGATCATGATCGCCGGCGTCAATGGCGCCGGCAAGACGACTTCGATCGGCAAGTTGGCCAAGTATTTCCAGAACCAGGGCAAGAGCGTGCTGCTCGCCGCCGGCGACACCTTCCGCGCCGCCGCCCGCGAACAACTGGAAACCTGGGGCGAACGCAACAACGTGACGGTCATTTCCCAGGATAACGGCGACCCGGCCGCCGTCATTTTCGACGCCATTTCCGCCGCCAAGGCCCGCGGCATCGACATCGTGCTGGCCGACACCGCCGGCCGCCTGCCGACCCAGCTACACCTGATGGAAGAAATCGCCAAGGTCCGCCGGGTGATCCAGAAAGTGGACCCGAGCGGCCCGCACGAAACCCTCCTCGTCCTCGATGCCAATATCGGGCAGAACGCGCTGCAGCAGGTCAAGGCGTTCGACAAGGCGATCCACGTCAGCGGCCTGGTCCTGACCAAGCTTGACGGCACCGCCAAGGGCGGCGTCGTCACCGCCATTGCCCGGCAATGCCCGAAGCCGATCCGTTTCATCGGCATCGGCGAGCAGATCGATGACCTGCGGCCCTTCTCGGCCAAGGATTTCGTCGATGCATTGTTCGACTAGTCGGCGGCGCCGAGTGGCTTCTTGCCGGCGGGCGCCCCTCTTCTCGAATGATTTCCGCCGCCTCGCCAAGCCCCAATAACCGAGCGCAACCGACCCCACCATGATCGTCGCCAACCAGCTCTCCAAGCGCTACCCGGACGGCCGCGAAGCCATCCGGGAAGCCAGCTTCGCCATCTCGGCCGGGCAAATGGCCTTGATCACCGGACACTCCGGCGCCGGCAAGACGACGCTGGTCAAGCTGCTGGCCTCCATCGAACGACCGAGCGCCGGCAGCCTGCTGGTCAACGGCCAGAATATCGCCGCCCTGCGGCGCAGTGCCATTCCCTACCTGCGGCGCAATTTCGGCCTGGTTTTCCAGGACCAGAAGCTGCTGGGCGACCGTAATGCCCTCGACAATGTGTTGCTGCCGCTGCAGATCGTCGGCCTGCCCCGGCGCGAAGCCATCCGCCGGGCCCGGGCGGCGCTCGACAAAGTCGGCCTGCTCAGTCGCGAAAGGGCCATGCCGATCGCCCTCTCCGGCGGCGAACAGCAACGCCTGGCGATCGCCCGGGCCGTGGTCAACCGGCCGACCATCCTGCTCGCCGACGAACCGACCGGCAATCTCGACGCCGAATCGGCCGGTGAAATCCGCGCCATTTTCAGCGCCTTTCACCAGGTCGGCGTCACCGTCGTCGTCGCCACCCATGACCAGAACTGGATCGAGCACCACCCCCACGTGCTGCGTCTCGACCACGGGAGGCTGATCGCATGAAACACTCCGGCATGAGCAAGAACTCCACCCATGCGACCAGGGCCCCCCACTCGCGGACGTGCGCATCCCCGATGCGCAACGCGCATCGGGGCCCCTGCTTACTGCTCGGGGAGTCCGCATGAACGCCTGGCTTTCCCAACACCGCGCCGCACTGGCCTCGGCCTTCCGCCGGCTGTGGACGACCCCGCTCAACACCCTGCTCTCCCTGCTCGTCATCGGCATCGCCCTGACCTTGCCCGGCTTCGGCTACGTCCTGCTCGACAACCTGCGCGACCTCGGACGCAGCGCCTCCGGCGTGCAGCAGATCAGCCTCTTCCTGCAGAACGATGCCAGCAAGAAGGATATCGGCGACATCGAAAGCCGCCTCAAGCAGGCGGCCAATGCCCAATGGCGCTTCGTGCCCAAGGAAGAGGCCCTGAAACGCCTGCAGACCAACGAAGGCATGGCGGAAATCGTCGCCAGCCTGCCGCGCAACCCGCTCCCCGACGCCTTCATCATCGAACCGGCCAATAGCGAACCGGCCGCCCTGGAAATCCTCCGCCAGGAAATCGCCGCCTGGCCCAAGGTCGCCCATGTCCAGCTCGATTCGGCCTGGGTCAAGCGTTTCGATGCCTTCCTCAAGCTCGGCAAACTGGCCTTGTCGATGCTGGCCGGCATTTTCGCCGCCGGCCTGGTCGCCGTCACCTTCAACACCATTCGCCTGCAGGTCATGGCCCAGGCCGCCGAAATCGAGGTCGCCCGGATGATCGGCGCCACCGATGCCTTCATCCGCCGGCCTTTCTATTATTTCGGCGCCCTGCAAGGCGCCTTCGGCGGTTTGCTCGCCGCCCTCCTGGTGATCGGCGCCCTACGTCTGCTGGGCGGCCCGGTCGGCGACCTGGCCGCCCTCTACGGCGGCAGTTTCGGCCTCCACTCACCGGGTGCCGGGGCCATCCTGCTGCTCACCGGCAGCGGCGCCTTCCTCGGCTGGCTGGGAGCCCAGCTCTCGGTCAGCCTGTCGCTCCGCAAGTTCGACTAAGTCCGCCGGCCAACGCCGTGGCGCGCCTCAGCCGCCGGGATTTTCTGCGTACCGTCGGCGCCGCCGCCCTGGCCGGCTGCGCCCCCGCCGGCCAACCGCCGCTGCCGCCCGGCGAACTGCTGGGCATGGCGCACAGCCTGGGGCACCGCTTGCGCGACGGCCACTTTGCGGCGCCCAGCGAGATCCGCAAGACCGGTACGCTGATCGTCGGCGGCGGCATCTCCGGACTGGCCGCCGCCTGGAAACTATCCCACGCCGCGGTCGACGATTTCCTGCTCCTGGAAATGGAAGCCGAAGCCGGCGGCAATTCGCGGGCCGGGCGCAGCCCGCTCGTCGCCTACCCCTGGGGCGCCCATTACCTGCCGCTACCGACCCGCGAGGCCACCGCCGTCCGCCAACTGCTGGCCGAACTGAACGTCCTGCAAGGCTCGCCGCTGGCGGAAAAGCCCCTCTATGACGAGACTTACCTGTGCGCCACGCCGCAGGAACGCGTCTACCGCAACGGCCTGTGGGAAGAGGGACTGCTCCCGAGACGCGGCATCGGCAGCGACGAACGCCAGCAACAGCAGCGCTTCCAGGCCCGCATGGAAGAACTCAAGCAGGCCCGCGGCCGCGACGGCCGGCGCCTCTTTGCCATCCCGATGGAGCTTTCCAGCCGCGATCCGGAATGGCTGGCCCTCGATCGCATCTCCTTTCGCCAATGGCTGACCGAGCACGGCTTTTCCGCCCCCAGCCTGCTCTGGCTGGCCAATTACGCAACCCGCGACGATTTCGGTATGGCCTGCGAGCAAACCTCAGCCTGGGCCGGCCTGCATTATTTCGCCTGCCGCAACGGCCAGGCCGCCAATGCCACAGCCGACAGCGTCCTCACCGCCCCCGACGGCAATGCTTGGCTCAGCCGCGGCCTGGCCGCCCGCACCGCCGACCGCATCGTGACCGGCGCCCTGGTCTGGCGCATCGAAGAAGGAAAATCGTCGCTTACCGTCGATGCCCTGCTCGGCGACCGGACCGTCCGCTTCGTCGCCGACCGGCTGATCTGGGCCGCCCCCGCCTTCCTCCTGCCCCACGTCTGGCCGGCCATTCCCGGCCCCCTGAAAGACGCGGCCCGGGCCGGCGATTACGCCCCCTGGCTGGTCGCCAACCTGCACCTGGCCGATTTCCCGGAAGAACGTCACGGCGCCCCACCGGCCTGGGACAATGTCCTTTACGACAGCCCCGGTCTCGGCTACGTCGTCGCCACCCATCAGTTGATCCGGCGCCGACAGAGCGGCACCGTCTTCACCTGCTACCGCGCCCTGCACGACGTAACGCCGGCCGCGGGACGCCGCCTGCTGCTCGAAACGCCGCGCCAGGCCTGGGCCGAAGGCATCCTCGCCGAACTTGAACGGGTGCATCCCGACATCCGGCGCCTGGCTACCCGCCTCGACGTCTTCCGCCATGGCCACGCCATGCGGCGGCCGACTCCCGGCAGCCTGTGGGGCAAACAGCGACAGTTGCTGGCCGCTTTCAAAAGTCCCCGTCTCGCCCTCGCCCACGCCGACCTCTCCGGCTTCTCGCTGTTCGAGGAAGCGCTCTATCGCGGCGTGCGGGCGGCGGAAAATGTGCTGCAAGAGGCCGGCGTCCGTTTCGATTCCTCGCTCTGATTCATCCTAGCAGCTAGAAAACGCCATTGAACCGCGAAGACGCAGAGATGCAGAGGTAAAACAAAGGCTTGCCAGGACGATTCGGCACACCTTCTGGGTGAGCCGCAAAGGCCTTGCGAGCCACTGTTTTTACCTTTTTCTCTGCGCCTTTTTCTCTGCGCTAAGGCTTTTAGGGTCATCGGCTTGGACCGCCGCCGTAAATATCGGATCCGCCCGAGATCAGCCGGAAAAATGGCCGATTCATGCTGCAACTTGCCATCTGCCGGCCACTTGCCAACGCGCCCAAGCAATGACATTGGCTTGACCTGGAATAGGCGCATAAGGCATAGTTGCGCGTTTCCAGACCTAAACTGCCTGGGGAATGATTTATAACTTTTGAGGTAAATAAAATGCGTAAAGAGTATGAAATCAGCAACCGCCAGGCCGTGCAAGGCACACTGAAATCACTGGCGCTCGCCGCCTCCATCGCTTTTGCACTGAGCGCCTGCAATGGCAACGGTGCAACGAAAATGACCAGCGAAGATGCCGGCGGCCTAACCGACGCCGCCACCTCGGCATTCAAGGCGGCAACCCTGAGCGATGCCGAAGTCAAGGACCTCTCGGACAAGTCGTGCGCCGCGATGGATGGCAAGGCGCAGGTCGCCACCGCGAAGAGCAAGGAAGCCAAACGGCTGAGCAAGATCATCAAGGGCATGCCGCCCAGCGTCAAGGGCGTGCCGATCAATTACAAGGTTTACCTGACCAAGGACGTCAATGCCTGGGCCATGAACAACGGCTGTGTCCGCGTCTACAGCGGCCTGATGGCGATGATGAACGACGACGAAGTGCGCGGCGTGATCGGCCACGAAATCGGTCACGTTGCCCTCGGCCATGCCAAGTCGTCGATGCAGACCGCCTACGCCGCTTCGGCCGCCCGTCAGGCGGCCAGCTCGTTCGGCAACGCCGCCGTCGCCGCCCTCAGCAACTCGGAACTCGGCGAACTGGCCGAGACCCTGGTCAATTCGCAGTTTTCCCAGGTCCAGGAAAGTGCCTCCGACGACTTTTCCTTCGATCTGCTGACCGCCGGGAAATTCAAGCGCGAAGGCCTGGTCACCGCCTTCGAGAAGCTGGCCAAACTGGGCGACAACAACAGCATGCTGAGCTCCCACCCGTCATCCAGCGGGCGGGCCCAGCACATTCGCGAGCGCATCGCCGCCAAGAAATAACGCAATTCACCGCCGCGCGGCGCCCGGGGTCGGACCACGTCCGGCCCTTTTTTTATCGATCCGCCGGAAGTCTTGTCAGAGGTGGAAATCGGACGGCGGGCGGCGACTGACGGGGAGGGGCCGGCTTTCCCTCGGCCGTCCGGCCGGCCAGCGCCGCATGGGCAGCGCGCCCGGCGGGCAGTAAAATGCCCGCTTCGTCTTTCCCGGCGCCCGTCATGAAAACCCCTTCGAGCAAAAAAAAAGCGGGCGGCAAAAAAGCCGCTCGTTCCCCGAAAGCCCCCAAGGAAATCAAGCTGTCGCGCACCCAAGTGCCGGACAACTGGTCGGCCGTCGAGTGGCAGCGCGGGCTACGCCGGCAGTTCGGACGGGAACAGGCGTTTGGCCTGGAGAATCTCGGCAGCGAGCCGTTTTTCTCGGATTTTCGCGTCAGCAATCCGCAGTCGAAAAGCGCTTACCGGGTGGCAATCCGCGGCGCGCAGCCGGGCGATAATTTTTGCAGTTGCCCCGATTACGCGACCAATGAGCTGGGGACCTGCAAACACATCGAATTCACGCTGGCCGCCCTGGCCAAAAAACGTGGGGTCAAGGCGGCATTTGCCCGCGGCTATGCGCCGGATTTTTCGGAAATCTACTTGCGCAACGACGGGCAACGCAGCGTCCATTTCCGAGCCGGGGTGAACTGCCCGCCAGCCATCGAGCAGGCGGCACGGGCGTTGTTCGAGGTGGCCGATCATTGGCGCTTGCCGCCGACGCGCTTTGATGCGCTGGAACGCTTTCTCGGCCTGGTCAGTAAAGCCGGACATGAGTTGCGGGCCTACGACGATGCGCTCGATTTCATCGCTGGTCGTCGCGACGCCGAGCGGCGGCTCGCGGTGCTGGCGGCAGCCTTCCCTCGCGGCGCGGCGGATGGTGCCTGGAAGAAATTGCTCAAGGTGCCGCTCTATCCCTATCAGGCCGCGGGCGCGCTGTTCGCGGCGCAGGCCGGGCGGGCCTTGATCGGCGACGAAATGGGTCTGGGCAAGACGATCCAGGCGATTGCCGCGGCCGAAATTCTGGCCCGGCATTTCGGCGTCGCCAAGGTGCTGGTGATTTGCCCGACCTCGCTGAAATACCAGTGGCAAAGCGAAATCGCCCGTTTTGCCGGGCGCCCGTCGCGGGTCATGGGCGGCAGCCGGGTGCAACGCCAGAAGGATTACGGGCTCGACGATTTCTGCAAGATCACCAATTACGAAAAACTGCAGCCCGATCTCGATCTGATCGCCGCCTGGGCGCCGGACCTGGTGATTGTCGATGAAGCGCAGCGGGTCAAGAACTGGAACACCATCGCCGCCCGCGCCCTGAAGCGCATCGACAGCCCCTACGCCGTGGTGCTGACCGGGACGCCGCTGGAAAACAAGCTGGAAGAGCTGATTTCCATCGTCCAGTTCGTCGACCAGCATCGCCTCGGGCCAACCTGGAAGTTGCTGCACAACCACCAGGTCAAGGACGAGGGCGGTCGGGTGACGGGCTATCGCGATCTCGACAAGATCGGCGAAACATTGGCGCCAGTGATGATCCGGCGCAAGAAATCCGAGGTTCTGCAGCAACTGCCGACACGGACCGACCAGAATCTGCTGGTCCCGATGACCGAGCCGCAGATGCTGCTGCATCAGGAAAATGCCGATACCGTGGCGCAGATCGTCAGCCGCTGGCGGCGCACGAAATTTCTGTCTGACAAGGACCAGCGCCGCCTGACCTGTTGTTTGCAGAACATGCGGATGGCCTGCAACAGCACCTATCTGCTCGACCAGCAGAGCGACCATGGCGTCAAGGCCGACGAACTGGCCAATTTGCTCGACGACCTGTTTGCCCAGCCGGAGGCCAAGGCAGTGGTGTTCAGCCAATGGACGCGGACCCACGACATCCTGATTCGCCGCCTGGAGGCGCGGGGTATTGGCTACGTCAGCTTTCACGGCAGCATCGCCGCCGAAAAACGCCCGGCCCTGGTCGAGCAATTCCGCAACGACCCGGGCTGCCGGGTGTTTTTGTCCACCGATGCAGGGGCCACCGGGCTCAACCTGCAACATGCCTCCATTCTGGTAAACATGGATTTGCCGTGGAATCCCGCCTTGCTTGAGCAGCGTATCGGCCGGATTTACCGGATGGGCCAGAAGCGGCCGGTGCAGATCGTCAATTTCATTGCCAAGGGCACCATCGAGGAAGGCATGCTGTCGGTGCTGGCCTTCAAGCGCTCGCTGGCGGCAGGTATTCTGGATGGCGGCAACGGCGAAATCTCGCTCGGCGGCTCGCGTCTGAATCGCTTCATGAAGGATGTCGAGAACGTCACCGGCCAGATGGGCGAGGGCGAGGCGATGACGCCGGCCGAGGAGCATCCGGCGGTCGACGTGCCGCTGGCCGCAGATTCCGGGGCGCCGGAGGCGGCGGCGCTCGGCGAAGCTCTGGAGCTGGAGGCGGGCGACGAACCGGACAATGGGCTGACCGAAGCGGCATTGGCCGGTCTCGCGGCAAGCCCGCCGAAAAAGGCGCCGGAAGAGGTACCCGCTGCGTCAGCGCCACCGGCCCATGATCCCTGGTCGGCCATCGCCCAGATCGGCGGTCAGTTGCTGGCGGCGCTGGCGGCCGGCGCGGCGACGGGTGCAGATGGCCGGCCGCTCAGCCACCCGTGGGTAAGCGAAAACCCGCAGACCGGCGAGCGTCGTTTAAGCATTCCCCTGCCGCCGCCGGAGACCGCTCAGAAAATCGCCGGCGCGCTGCTCGGCATTGCCCAGGCCCTGCAGAATCGCCGCTGACGCCTTGTAGGAGCCGGCGCTGGCGCAGGTCGGCGCGGCTTAGCGGCGTCCGGACGGTTTCTTTTTTGGGCTTTTCCGGGGCGACGGCGGGGTAATGCTGGCGAAGAAGATGTCGTCGAGCATCTGCTCGTCGTCAACTATCGGGGCGACCTCGACTTCCCCAATGAAACGCCTGAGTTCGGCCGGATCTTGCAGCCGCTGCAGATCCTCCTGAACCTGCCGGAGATCCTGCCGGGCGCTGACGATTTCCGCGCTCATCCAGCGGTCCACGTCTTCCGGGGCGAATTTTCTTTGCCATTGGCAAAAATGCTTGAACGGTGCGGTCACCGCCTCGACTTCGGCTTTCAGCTCCGCCAGTTGCTCGCGCAGCACCTGGTTGTAGTGGGTCAGGCGCTCGCCGGATAGCGAGGCGAGATGGTCGGTGTCGATCTGCTCGATCTCGAATTGCAGATTGAGCAGGGCCAGCAGGTCGCCGGCCTGGTAAGCCTGGTTCACCCGCTGCATTTGCTCGGTCTTCCTGGCGCGGACGGCGGCGTCGGTTTCGCGATCGGGGTGCAGGGCGCTGGCCAGCTTGCGATAGACCTCGCGCACCGTCTGGCTGATTTTCTTGGCCGCTTCTTCCCTTTTGCGCTCGGCGGCGTCCTGCCGGGCAGTCTTGCGCTTTGCCTGCGGTGGCGCGTCGCTGCCATTTTCCGGGAACGCTCCATACCTTTTCTTCTCGGCGTGAGCGAACATTTCATCGAGGTCGTCGGTGCCGTCGAAATCATCCATCGGAACGCCGAATACGCTTTCGATAATCTCCCGGGTCTGGGCCATATCCGCTGCCTTCTCGTCAGCAAAGGAGGTCTTGCCGTGTTTCGTGTAGAGGGTTTCCAGTTCGCTGTCCGGCCCTTCTTCAAGCAGAGCGTCAAGGACATCGAGGAGCAGGGTTTTCAGTTTCCTCCGCTGCACTTTTCCGCGCAGTACGCCTTGGTCCCAGTATGCGTCGAGCAATAGCGCGATGCTGCGGCGCGCCGTGCGGAATTCCGCCAGGACGGGCAACAATTCGCTATTGACGCGCTGCTGATAGCGTGCGCCGTAGGCGTTCCAGTCGCTCAGCAGGCTGCGCTGTTCGTCCACCTGGCGGAGCAGGCGCTGAAAGGCGGCCTGCTGTTTATCGGCCGGCTTGTGCCGGCCCAGGGCGCTGACAACGCTCACCGCGTGATCCGGGGTGTCATCGAGGAGGGAGGCTTGGTGGTGTTTGGTCATGGCGGAGTGTTTCGGTGACGGTTAGCGATAGCGCAGGAATGGCGCACGCTGTTCGCTCCAGGCCTGTTCGTCGGCGGTCGTCAGGGCGTCGAGTTGATCCGGGCTGGCTTGCCGGTCATCGACCCACTCGCGGAGCAGCGGCGAGCCGTTGATGAGGTCGATGGCCGGGCGGTCGTGCTCGTATTCGTAGGCGAAATCGCGCCACAGCGGGTAATCCGGATAAAGCCGGCGAATCGCCTTGAAGGCCAGGGCCTGCAATCGCCAGGGACGGAATGCAGCGTGGTTGTAACTGCCATCCTCGACATGGATCTGCAGGCCATTGCACAACTGGCCGGCGTGCTTGTGGAAGGTCGGCTCGAACCAGATTTCGCGCAACTGGCAGCCGGCCAGCCAGTGCGGCGCAAAAGCGCGCATTTCGGCAAGCACGGCGCGAGCCGCGAGATCCGGGGCCCCGAACAGTTCGAGCGGTCGGGTCGTACCGCGCCCTTCCGAGAGGGTCGTGCCTTCGAGCATCACCGTGCCGGCGTAGGCGCGCGCCATCCAGAGGTTGGGAGCGTTCGGACTGGGATTGATCCAGGTCCGCTCGCCGAGCGGCCAGCCATAGCCGGGGGCGGCCGCCAGCTGCCAGCCCCGCATTTCGATGACTTGGTAATCGATATCAAGCTTGAGCAGGTCGATGAACCAAAGGCCCAGTTCGCCCATGGTCAGGCCGTGGCGCATCGGCAGCGGCCCGGCGCCGACGAAACTTTCCCAGCCGGGGCGCAAGGTCAGCCCCTCGACGGGACGGCCGGCCGGGTTCGGGCGGTCGAGCACCCAGACCGTCTTGCCGTGCTGGGCGGCGGCTTCCAGCAGGTAGCGCAGGGTGGTGATGAAGGTGTAGATACGGCAGCCGAGATCCTGCAGGTCGACCAGCAGGACATCGAAGGTATCGAGCATCGAGGTCGTCGGCCGGCGGACCTCGCCGTACAGGCTGAAAACCGGGATACCGAGTTGCGGGTCGAGGAAATCCGGCGATTCGACCATGTTGTCCTGCTTGTCGCCGCGCAGGCCGTGCTGCGGGCCGAAGGCGGCCGTTATGTTGAGGTCGGGCAAGGCGGCCAGGGCATCGAGCGAATGGGTCAGATCGGCGGTCACCGAGGCCGGATGGGCGAGCAGCGCGACACGGCGGCCGGCCAGCGGGCGGCGTAGTTCGGGCTCGGCGAGCAGACGGTCGATGCCGAAAAGGATGGGGGAACTCATGGGCGAGCGGCTTTCAGATTCAGGGAAAAACTCGGGCGGAGGTGGAAATCGGGCTGGGCGGCGGCGTGTGCCAGCGCCCAGTAGCTTTTGCTGCCATCGGCGGCTTCGATGACCACTGTCAGGCCGATCTGCCATGCCGGGCCGGCCGGCAGCAACGCCGGGGCAAGGCTCGCCGTCAGTTCAAAACCGTTGGCCAGTTGCTGCAGTTCGATGCGTGGCCCGTGTGGCGCGTGGTAGGCGATGTCGCGGGCGCGATAGTCGGTAAAGCTGTAGGCGGCCCACTCGCCGGACGGCGAGAAATTGAATTCCCGGTATGCCGTGCCGGCGGCCGGTGCGATGAAGGCCTCGCAGCAGGTGTGCTGCCACAGGCCGTCGGCGGCCTGCGCCGGGCGCGGTTCAGGCAGGCGAATGGCCGCCGGGTCGCCGTGCACGACATAGCGCAGCATCAGTCCGTCGGCGGTGAGCGTGGTGCTCACCTCGACGGCCTGAACGGCGCGGCAGGAGCTGGCCGGATGGCAGTGCAGGGGCGTGTAGGGCGGGGCGGACAAGGGTGTATGCGATGGCGGGCAAATGGTGCAGCGCGTACTTTACCCGCTGTCCTGCCGGGACGTCGCATCGGGGACGCCAAAAAGCCGGAAATAACCGGGGCCAGCCTTGGTCAGGAGGTCCTTTTGGAGTAATTTACCGCCTTTGCAGAACAAGGCTCAGGGAGAGAAAAATGACACCGCTGCGGATCAATCTCGAACAGGAAGAGATTCCCACTCACTGGTACAACGTCGTCGCCGATCTGGCCAACCCGCCGGCGCCGCCGCTCGGGCCGGACGGCAATCCGGTGCCGCCGGAAGCGATGGGGGCGATCTTCCCCGGGCCGATTCTCGAACAGGAAATGTCGGCCGAACGCTGGATCGCCATTCCCGAAGAAGTCCGCCAGATCTACGCCCTGTGGCGTCCGGCCCCGCTCTGCCGGGCGCTGCGTCTGGAGCAGGCGCTCGGTACGCCGGCCAAGATTTTCTACAAGTACGAAGGCGTCTCGCCGGCCGGTTCGCACAAGCCGAATTCCGCCGTGCCGCAGGCCTATTTCAACAAGATCGCCGGCACCAAGCGGCTGACCACGGAAACCGGCGCCGGCCAGTGGGGTTCGTCGATCGCCTTCGCCGGCCAGATGTTCGGCCTGCCGGTGCGCGTCTTCATGGTCAAGGTCAGCTACGAGCAGAAGCCGTTCCGCCGTTCGATGATGCAGACCTGGGGCGCTGATGTCTTCGCCAGTCCGAGCAATCTGACCAACGCCGGCCGTGCCGCGCTGGCCGCCGATCCGGACAACCAGGGTTCGCTCGGCCTGGCCATTTCGGAAGCCGTCGAGGAAGCGGCGGCCGAAGCCGGCACCTGTTATACGCTCGGCTCGGTGCTCAATCACGTCTTGCTGCACCAGACGGTGATCGGCCTCGAAGCCAAGAAACAGTTCGACAAGATCGGTCTCTATCCGGATGTGATTTTCGGGCCTTGCGGCGGCGGTTCCAGCTTCGGCGGCATCGCCTTCCCCTTCCTGGCGGACCAGGCGGCCGGCGACAAGCGCGCCACCAACCTGCGCTGCGTCGCCGTCGAGCCGACCTCCTGCCCGACGCTGACCAAGGGCCATTATGCCTACGATTACGGCGACGTTTCCGGCTACACGCCGATCATGAAGATGTACACCCTCGGTCACGACTTCATGCCGCCCGGCATCCACGCCGGCGGCCTGCGCTACCACGGCGATTCGCCGCTGGTCTCGCAATTGCTGCACGAAGGTCGCATCGAGGCGCTGGCCGTGCCGCAGGTTGCCACTTTCGAAGCCGGCGTGCAGTTCGCCCGCGCCGAAGGCATTATCCCGGCGCCGGAATCCTGCCATGCCATCCGCGCCGCCATCGACGAGGCCTTGAAGTGCAAGGTGACCGGCGAAGCCAAGACCATTCTCTTCAGCCTGACCGGCCACGGCCACTTCGACATGGCCTCCTACGACAAGTATTTCTCCGGCAAGCTGGAGGACTACGACTACCCGGCCGAAGCCATCGCCGAGTCGCTGAAACATCTGCCGCAGGTCGGTTAAGGTCGTGAAAACACTCGTCTTCATTCTCGTGCTCGGCAACCTGCTGTTCTACGCCTTCAGCGCCGGCTATTTCGGCCACCCAGACAACCCGGATGGCGGACGCATCGAGCAGCAGGTGGCGCCCGAACGCATGCGCCTCGTCTCGCGCGGCGAGGCACCGCCCGTCAAGCCGGCCGAAGTGCCGCCGGCGGCGCCGGTCAGCGCCGAAGCGGAAGCGGCCGCCGGCCCCCGCACCTGTCTGCGCTGGGATCAGTTGAGCGCCGAAAAAGCCCGCCAGTTGTCGAGCAAGATCGGCGACAAGTTCGCCGCCTACGCGCTGACCAAGCATACCGTCGCCGGCGAAAGCAACGGCTGGTGGGTCTTCATTCCCCCCTTGCCGGGCAAGGCCGAAGCCGACAAAAAGGCCGGCGAACTGCGCCAACTCGGCATTACCGACTATTTCATCATTGCCGACGACGGGCCCCACCGTTTTGCCATTTCGCTCGGCGTCTTTTCCAGCGAAAAAGGCGGCCAGGACCGGCTCGGCGAGCTGAAGGCCAAGGGCGTCAAATCGGCGCGCGTCAGCCCCCGCACCAGCAAGGAGCCAACGATCACGCTCGAGGCCAGCGGCCCGCTCGGCGACAAGGAAGCGCTCCTCAAGACGGTCGCCGAGATCCTGCCCAAGGGGCAGGCGCAGAGCTGCAAGTGAGCAATTTCATCGTCGGGCTGACCGGCGGCATCGGCAGTGGGAAGAGCACGGTCGCCGAGCTTTTTGCCGCCCGGGGTGCCGAACTGGTCGACACCGACGCCATCGCCCACGAACTGACCGCCGCCGGGGGCGCCGCGATGCCCGCCCTGCTCGCCGCCTTCGGGCCGGCCATGGCCGATCGGGATGGCGCCCTCGACCGCGCCGCCATGCGCCGCACCGTCTTCGCCGACCCGGGCGCCCGGCAGCGCCTGGAAGACATCCTGCATCCGCTGATCCGCCAGATTTCCAGCGCCCGTTGCCGGGCCGCCGTCTCGCCCTACGTTATCCTGGCCGTGCCGCTCCTGGTCGAGAGCGGCACCTATCGCCAACGCTGCCAGCGGATCGTCGTCGTGGACTGCCCGGAGAAACTCCAGATAGAACGGGTCATGGCCCGCAGCGGCATCAGCCGGGCCGAGGTCGAAGCGATCATGGCGACCCAGGCAACGCGGGCTCAACGTCTGGCCGCGGCGGACGACGTGGTGAGCAACGATGGCGACCTGACAAATCTTTACCGGCAGGTGGACAAGCTTGATTTAGAGTATCTACGCCTATCGTCAGAAATAGCTAAAGCAAACCATTGAGATTTGCCTGCAAATAGCTCAGAATTAGGGCAATTTTCCCATTCCAAATCCCAAGGCCGCGTGATTACTTACGAATATCCTTTTAACGAGCGCATCCGCACCTTACTGCGCCTCGAGGATCTGTTCGAAAAAACGACCTATTTCGCCCAGAGCGACGGCCACCTGGAACACCATACCGCCCTCGTCACCCTGTTCGAGATTCTTGAAGTAGCCGGTCGGGCCGATCTCAAGATGGACCTGATCCAGGAACTGGAGCGCCAGCGCCAGACCCTGCTGGCCTACCGCAACAATCCCGACATCTCCGAAGAAGCGCTTTCCGGCGCCCTCTACGAAATAGAGCAGTCCTCGGCGGCCTTGCTCAGCATGACCGGCAAAATCGGCCAATACCTGCGCGAGAACGACTGGTTGATGAGCATCAAGAGTCGCGCCGCCATCCCCGGCGGCGTCTGCGAATTCGATTTACCGTCCTACCACTGGTGGCAGCACCGCAGCGTCGAGGCCCGGCGCGACTCGCTGGAAGGCTGGACCAAGCCTTTGCTGCCGCTACGCGATGCGGCGACCATCGTCCTCCGCCTGTTGCGCTCAAGCGGCAGTTCGAAGAAGCATGTCGCGGCGCACGGCCAGTTTCAGCTCAACCTCGGCGGTTCGGCCTCGCAGATGGTGCGCATCACGCTGGAATCCGAAGAAGCGGCGATCCCCGAAGTCAGCGCCAACAAGTATTTCCTCAACGTCCGCTTCACCAAGCCGCCGGCCGGCGAAATCAAGGCCCGTAGCTGTGATCGCGATGTCGCCTTCGCCCTGACCTTCTGCAATCTGTGACGACCGCCCGCCAGGTACGTTGCCCGCAGTGTGGCAGAAATGCCCTTTGGGCTCCGGAAAACCCGTGGCGCCCGTTCTGCTCGGAGCGCTGCAAGCAGATCGACCTCGGCTGCTGGGCGAGCGAAACCTACCGGATTCCGGTCGAGACCGACCCCAACGACCCCGAGAGCAGCATTCCCGAGGCCGATCAGGCCTGATCGCCAAACCCGCCGCGCCTTGCCGCGGCCGTTCGTTGCCTCGCTATCTACCAGCCGCGCATCAGCGCCACGCCGTGCGCGCCATACCCTTGCGCTTCGGCCAGCAATTCGGTTTTCATGCCACCCAGCGCCAGGACCGGAATGCTCGTGCCGGCCAACCGGTCGGCGAAGCCTTGCCAGCCCAGCCCGGCCGCCTCGGGATGGGTCGGCGTCGGTAGCACCGGCCCGAGCAGCGCGTAATCCAGCTCCAGTTCGCCGGCCCGCCGGATTTCTTCGGCCGTATGGCAGGAAGCGCCGACCCAGGCCCAGTCGGGTCGGGCCGTGCATTGCGCAAGGGCCGCGGCCGACAGGTGGATGCCGTCGGCGCCGACCCGCCGGGCGATCTCTTCGCTATCGTTGATGACGACCAGCGCGCCATAGCGCTGCGCCAGGCGGACCACCGTCTCGGCGAACCACAGGCGCTGCGCCGGGGGCCACCCCTTGTCGCGCACCTGGATCAGGCGCAGGCCGCGCGCCAGGGCCTCTTCCAGGCGTTCCAGCTGGCGTTCGACGCCTTCGACCTCGGCCATGGTGATGGCCATCGTCGTCGGCAAGGCCAGCGCCTTCAGGATCGGGCCATTGGCCGGCAGGAGCGGGGCAACCGTCGCCGCCGCGCCGGTCGTCTGCCAGGCCACCGCTGAATGCTCGAGCGGCGCCGTGATGCCGATTTCGCCGGTCCACGCCGTGGCCCGCCAGAAATTGAGGCGGACCGTGGCGTGCGGGTAGGTGAACTGGCGGGTTAGCCAGGGCGAACATTCGGTCACGGTAATGCCCAGCTCTTCCTGCAATTCGCGGATCAACGCCTGGCGCACGCTTTCGCCGGGCTCGACCTTGCCGCCGGGAAATTCCCAGTAGCCGGCGTAGACCTTGCCGTCCGGACGTTGGGCCAGGAGAAATTCGCGGCCGTCGGCGCGCAGCATGACGGCGGCCGCCACTTCGACAATTTTGCTCACTTGTTTTTCTTTCTTGCCGGCTGCTGCCCGGCCAGATCGCGAGCGAATTGCCAGGCCACCCGGCCGGAACGCGAACCGCGGCCGAGTGCCCAATTCAGGGCATCCCGCTCGCAGTTGGCGATCACTTTCTCGCTGACGCCGAGCTGGCGCAGCCAGTGATTGACGATGTTCAGGTAATCGTCCTGACTGAACGGGTAGAAGGAAATCCACAGACCGAAACGTTCCGACAGGGAAATCTTTTCCTCGATCGCTTCGCCGGGATGGATTTCGTCATCGACCCGCTTGCTTTCCAGATTTTCCGAAAAATACTCCGGCATCAGGTGGCGGCGATTCGAGGTGGCGTAGATCAGCACATTGTCCGGCGGCGCCGCGACCGAGCCGTCAAGCACCGTTTTCAGTGCCTTGTAGGCCGTTTCGCCGGCCTCGAAGGAAAGATCGTCGCAGAAAATAATGAATTTTTCCGGTCGCCCGTCGAGCAGATCGACGATATCGATCAGATCGACCAGATCGTCCTTATCCACCTCGATCAGGCGCAGCCCCCGGGCCGAGAACTCGTTAAGCACCGCCTTCACCAGCGACGACTTGCCGGAACCGCGGGAACCGGTCAGCAAGACGTTGTTGGCCGAGCGGCCGGCGACGAACTGCTGCGTATTGAGCGTGATGCGCTCCTTCTGGTCGTCGATGTTGTTGAGATCGGCCAGGCTGATCGGATGCGGCTGGCGCACCGGCTGCAACCAGCCACGGCCGTTGCTCTTGCGCCAGCGGAAAGCAACCGCGGCCTGCCAGTCGGGCAGGGGCGAAGTGGGCGGCAGGGTGGCCTCGAAACGGGCAAGGACCGAAGCAGCCTGGACGAGCAGGCGTTCTAACTGGGAAGAGTTGGGCATGATGGACGTATACTTGGCAACGAATTGGCGAACTCTAACGAAACCCATGCGAAAAATCCAAGCAGCTTTTGTCCTCAGCACCCTATTACTCGCCGCCTGCGGCAGCAATTCCCCCCGTCACGACGCCGCCCAGTCCTGCCCGCCGTGCGCCGCCTGCCCAACCTGCCCGCCGCCCGTCACCGCCCCACCGCCAGCGCCGCCCGTCACCGCCCCCTTCTCCCGCCAACTGCAGGCCGCCAACTGGAGCGACTTGCCGGGCTGGGCCGAGGACGATCACGCCGCTGCCTGGACGGCCTTCCTGGAATCCTGCCGGGGCATGGCCAGCAAAGTGCAGGGCGCTTCCTGGAAGCGGGTCTGCGAACTGGCCAAAGGCAGCCCCGCCAGCCAGGCCCGGCCATTTTTTGAAAGCCATCTGCGGCCCTATGCCGTGCTGAGCAGCGACGCCAACCCAAACGGCATGATGACCGGCTATTACGAACCCCTGCTGCACGGCAGCCGGCAGCTCGCCAAAGGCTACCCGCAGGCGGTGCGCGGCGTCCCCGACGATCTGCTGACGATCGACCTTGGCGCCCTCTTCCCCGAACTGAAGGACAAGCGGGTGCGGGGCCGCCTGGAAGGCAACAAGATCGTCCCCTACTGGTCGCGGGCGGAAATCACGGCGCGCGGCGACAAGGCACCGGGCCGCCCCCTGCTCTACGTCGACGACGCGGTCGAACTGTTCTTCCTCCAGGTCCAGGGGTCCGGCCGGGTCAGCCTGCCCGACGGCAGCCTGGTCCGCCTCAATTACGCCGACCAGAACGGCCATCCCTACCAGTCGATCGGCCGCATTCTCGTCGAACGTGGCGAGTTGAAGCTGGAAGAAGCCTCGATGCAGGGCATCCAGAATTGGGCGCGGGCCAACCCGGGGCGCCTCAACGAATTGCTCAACACCAACCCGAGCTACGTCTTCTTCCGCGAAGTCCCGAACAGCAAGGACGGCCCGATCGGCGCCCTCGGCGTACCGCTGACCGCCGAACGCAGCATCGCCGTCGATCCGCGCGCCATCCCGCTCGGCACCCCGGCCTTCATCGCCACCACCCGCCCCAACTCGGGGCAGCCGCTGAACCGCTTGGTGCTCGCCCAGGACACCGGCGGCGCCATCAAGGGGGCGGTGCGCGCCGACTATTTCTGGGGCTTCGGCAAGGAAGCCGGCGAGCAGGCCGGGCGGATGAAACAAAGCGGCCGCCTGTGGGTACTGCTCCCCCCGGAAGCCGCACCCAAATAAGGCAGCAGCGCACCACGACGACGCACCATGGGAAATTACGCACTATTGCGGTGCCGATATCGCCCGAGCGCAAAATTTAACGCACTGATTTGAAACAGAAAGCACGCACTGGAATGGTGCTTGCTTTATCCCCCGGTCCTTTGAATTGGGGGTTTCATGGAAGCATATCAATCCAGTAGCAACGTACTGTTTATCCTGCTCGGCGCCATCATGGTGCTGGCCATGCACGCCGGCTTCGCCTTTCTCGAAGTCGGCACCGTCCGCAAGAAAAACCAGGTCAATGCCCTGGTCAAGATCCTGGCCGATTTCGGCATGTCGACGCTGGCCTACTTCTTTGTTGGCTACGGCATCGCCTACGGCACCAATTTCTTCACCGGCGTCGAAACACTGATGCTGAAAAACGGTTTCGAACTGACCCGTTTCTTCTTCCTGCTCACCTTCGCCGCCGCCATTCCCGCCATCATCTCCGGCGGCATCGCCGAGCGCGCCAAGTTCCACCCGCAACTGGCCGCCACCTTCCTGCTCGTCGGCTTCGTCTACCCCTTCTTCGAAGGCATCGCCTGGAACCAGGCCTTCGGCATCCAGGCCTGGCTGAAGGCGACCTTCGGTGAAGAATTCCACGACTTCGCAGGCTCCGTCGTGGTGCACGCCATGGGCGGCTGGATCGCCCTCCCCGCCGTGCTCCTGCTCGGCGCCCGCTACGGCCGCTACAGCAAGGATGGCCGGATTTCCGCCCACCCGCCGTCATCGATCCCCTTCCTCGCCCTCGGCGCCTGGATCCTGACCGTCGGCTGGTTCGGCTTCAACGTCATGAGCGCCCAAACCCTGGACAAGATTTCCGGCCTGGTCGCCCTCAACTCGCTGATGGCCATGGTCGGCGGCACGCTGGTCGCCCTGGTCCTCGGCAAGAACGACCCCGGCTTCGTACACAACGGCCCGCTGGCCGGCCTGGTCGCCGTCTGCGCCGGCTCCGACATCATGCATCCGATCGGCGCCCTGGCCGTCGGCGGCATCGCCGGCGCCCTCTTCGTGGCGATGTTCACGCTGACCCAGAACCGCTGGAAAATCGACGACGTCCTCGGCGTCTGGCCCCTGCACGGCCTGTGCGGCGCCTGGGGCGGCATCGCCGCCGGCATCTTCGGCAGCAAAGCCCTGGGCGGCGCCGGCGGCGTCTCGCTACTGTCGCAACTCACCCTCACCGCACTCGCCATCGTCGTCGCCCTGCTCGGCAGCACACTCGTCTATGGCGCACTGAAACTGGCACTGGGCCTCCGCCTCAGCCAGGAAGAGGAATATGACGGAGCCGACCTGAGCATCCACAAAATCACCTCGACACCGGAACGGGAGCCGAACTGGTAAGAAGTTGTTGAAGGGAAGCAATAAAGTCTGTCAGACGAGAACAAAGTCCGGCGGAAAGTAAATGGAAGAGAGGCCCGGCGAACGCCGGGCCTCTCTTTTTAACTTCCATTATTCGGCCCAAGGCGCCAGAGGTCGGGGGCTAGAAAAATGACAGCAATTGGACAGATTTCTGCCCTTGCATCATCTCTTGACGGTTGAATCGAAGACCTCGCCCGAGAACCTGATCCAATTTCCATCACCCTATCTGGCTGGATAGCAGGTCAGGATATTGGAGGAGCTGTTTCTGGTTACGCAATCGATTCGAATATCCCCGCATTTTTGCAGGCTTGAAGAAAGCCATTCTTCAGAAAATTTTCATTGGCATAGGGTGACCGCTCCGCGTGGCGCTTCACAGCTCGCAGGTATTTGTCAGGCGTTTGCCCATCCGCCCCTGCCGATTCATCATGCCAGCGCCACTCGTCCCGAATTTCTACCAGCCAGGCCTTTCCATCCCCGTTCAATAGCTTTTCCCGATACCGCTCCTCGATGCCATAAACGTCTTTCCAGGTCTCGATTTGTTCGGCCAGATTGGTCGGACCGAACATGATTTTGATCTCTGTAGGCGTCAGTTTTTCGATATCCGCATGATCGAACGTCACCTGAACATCGATGGCATAGGGTGTCGTTGAAAATGGGTAAAAAACCTTGCGCCGAACGGCTTCACCTGCGGGGTCTTTTTGCGCGTATGCCGTGTTCTTGCTGGTCTTGTAACTGCTGTTGCAGTGATGGCAGGTCGGAACAAGGTTCCTGAAATTGATGGAGTTGAAGGGGTATAGCGCTTTCGGCAAATAATGGTCGTAGGCATCACGCTTGGTGGTGTACTCGCCCAACAAAGGACTGATGCCGCAAAACGGACATTTTCCCGAGTTGTTGACGGATACAAACGCCTGGTAATGATCTTCAATTTCGCCAATCTTGGCGCGCAGCGGTGCTAGGTCCAGCAGCGATTTCGAATACAAGCCCTTGAAGAAAGTTGCCAGCAGCTTTTCCAGTTCCGGGTAGGCAGCGGCAACATCAACATAGCGAACCAATTCCGCAGCAGGATCGTTGGCACAAACCTTTTCAAGATCGTTATTGCCGCTATACCAGCCTTGAAGTTGTTCAATCTGCGGCGCCGTCAACGCGGAAAAGAGCTCGTAAATCCGCTCCACGTGTCCGAGAAAAAAATCTGCGCCCAGGGCATCCGAGTAGAAGAACGCCTCCATCACCTCGCGCAACTCCGGTTCGGCATCGAACAGGTCCAGACAGAATGGGAGACTGGGCAGTGCCTTGCACCACACCTCAAAAAAGATGAAGTCGATGTACTTCTGCATCTTCTCCATCTGGTGCGGCACATAGGTATAAGGAAACAGCATCAGCCTTGCTCCGTTCTGCCTCTTCTCTCCTGGCGGTCGAGAATGGCATTGATCAACAGCACCTTTTCCACTGAATCGCCCAGTTCGCGCTGAATTTCGGCGATCAGTTCTTCTGCGTTCTCGCCGCCATGTTCAAAGCGGGCGCGCAAGGCCTCCAGCAAGGCTTGCGCGTGCCCGCCGATGGTTTCCCGTTTGCCGAAGGTGCTCATGGTGATCTTGTTGATCGAGGCGCCCAGGGTGTTGTAGTCGGGCTGGCTGATGCTGACCTCGCCGCTGATCTTGTCCTTCTTGAATATCAGCACCTTGTCCGGCTTGCTGTCCGAGATCAAAAACGGGGTGTGGGTGGTGATCAGCATTTCCTGCCCGACATCGCCATTGCCCGGCAGGCACTGCCGCAGTTGGCTGATCAAGTTGGCCCGCCAGTCCGGGTTGAAATGGGTTTCCGGCTCGTCGAGCAGGAACAGGCTGTTGGTGTTGCGAAACAATAGGCACAACCCGAGGCTGTGCAGCAACTGATGCTCGCCGTCCGACAGATCCTTGAGCATCATCGGTTCGCTGACGCCCTGCTTCATGAACTTGACGAACTTGAAGCGCATGATGCGCTGATCGGAGGCCAGGGTTGGCACCGTTTCGCTGACGTAATGGCTAGTGGAGCGATAGATGTCGGTCTTGAGCTGTTCGCTGACCGAATAGAGGTTCAGCGTCAGCAATACCTGAAAGGCCTGGAACAGGGATAGGGCCGAGTCATCGAAATTGTTGCGAAATGCCGCCTTGGTGGCGTCGTTGACCCAGTAGTCGAGGATCAGGGAATCGCTTTCTTCATCGTGGTAGCTCAAGGTCGCGCAACGCTTGAGCTTTCCGATGATGGAGGAGCGTTCATCGCTTTCCAGGCGCTGCGTCAGATGGACGACGTAGCCACCGGTTTCAGGGCTTAAGGAAATCGCCGGGTTGTCGGCGAAGCGGCCGTCTTGCGATTCACTTGGCAAGACATAGTCGCCGGAAGTTAATTGCGCCGCCTGCTTGGCTGTCACTTCAATGCTGCGCCGGATGATGATGCGGAATTCTTTCAACGCCTCGACACCGACATCCTCGCGGAAAGGCTGCAAGCTCGCTTCATCGTGGAACAACAGGTTGCAGAGCAGGATGGCCTGGCTGAAACCGTTGTCGAGATAGGCTAGGCGCGTTTCCGGGTGGCCGGGGTAAGACAGTTGCTGCGCAAGCGCCTGCCAGTATTCGTCGTACTGCACAAAGCGCATCTTGAAGAAGGGCAGGCTGAGGATTTCGTTTTCGCCCGATGAATAGCCCAACACGTACTCGGGCAAGAGAATGTCAGCGTGGCCGCCCTTGAAGGCTTCATTCGGGTCGGCACTGAAATCGGCCTGGTTTTCCCAGCGAAAGCGGACCGACTCGCCGGGGTTTCTCCAGACGCTAACCCTGGCCCACGCCGGGCCATCCTGGCGCCGGTACTGCGCGGGCACCCGGATCAGATAATCCAGTTCAAAAGTCGTGGGCGAGGAATCTTGGTTTTCGCCCTGCAAGGCCTCGGGCAGAAAGCTGCGGCGCACACGCAGCACTTCGAGCTGATAGAAGATCGCCGCCAGGGCTTCGAGCAGATTCGATTTACCGCTGCCATTGGGGCCGGCGCAGACAAAAGGGGCAAAGTCGGCGGGCCGGGCCAGTTCATCCTGTAGCGTCCATTCGCTGCGAAAATGGTGCTCAAAGCCACAGGGCAGGCTGCGAAAGCCTTTGGGGTCGGTGATTTTGAGGCGGAGCAGCTTCATGGGCTAGAACGAGCCCCAGTCGGCGGGGCGCCTGTGCAGCGATACGCGGTTGCTCTCTTCGGCAAAAGTCTGCACCAACGTGCCGCCTTCCAGGGCGGCAAATATCAGATCTTTCAGCGCGTCGTAATCGGCCAGGGTTAGTGCAGGGGATTCCCCTTCGCTTTCCAGTCGTGTTTCCTGCAGGGTTTGCCAGCCAGCCTCAAGGAATTCACGAGAATCCAGGCTGACATCCGGTGAGGTATTCGCGAGATAGCGATTGAACCAGCGGGAGAGCAATTCGCTGCGGCTTTCCGGCGGAGCGAATTGCACAACACGGTTGAGTACCTCAGTCGGCGTGACGATGTCCTCGGGCAGCGGAACAGGATCGGCTTGTTGGGCTTGATCGGCAGGCAGCGGTACGCGCGACAAATCCAGTTCGCCTTTGAAGGCCTTCTGACTCAGGGTGCCGTAGAGCGCTTCAAGGTCGGTGAGGCTTCGCTGGTAGCAGGCTTTAACACGCTCAACTTTTTCGACAATTGCTGCAAATTGGTCCTGGAGGCTGATAGGCGGGATAACCGTCGGAAATGCTTTTAGTTGAGTTGAATTTATCGAGGCAATTCCAGTTGTTTGCTTCGCTGACTTTAGAAAATACCGTTTTCCGTAACGCGAACCAATGAGAGCGCTTAAGTAATATGGGTTTATTTTTTCTTGATCGTTGATGCGCACGCGGAAGATATGGTTCTGGTGAATGCAGTCGGGTACCTGCTCCTCCCAAACAGAGCCTCTGCCAAGCTTGTCAGGGTCGCCCCCTTCAGTTAGCAAAAGATCGCCCCGGCGAAGTTGGTACTGATCTATCTCTTTCTGAGTCACTGCGATTGTCTTTACTTCATTAAGAACAAAGTGACCATCTTGAACATTCGCAACACGCAGGTAAGGAACATCTATCAGGTTCTCAGCCGTGTACTTTTTCCCTTTTGTGACGCCAGAGACGACTTCTGTATATACGGCCAATCTTTCAATTGCCCACTGTGTGTAGGTTCCATCCCGAAAGCCAAACATCTCCAGAAACACGATTTTGAGCAGGTCGTCGAGTTGTTGCAGGTGTTGTTTGCGCTGGGCGATCAGCCCTTCCACTTTGCCGAGCAGATGGGCGATGCGGATTTGGGCGTTAAGGTCAGGGGCGTCATCCTTGAATGGGATTGGTATTTCAAGCTCTTTGAGAAATTTGAAATGCCTGCTGTAGCCCGCCGCTTTGATTTGAATAGATCGTAGGTAGTAGTAAACATAGCGGGCGTTCGCCAGCTTTGAATTTACCCAAAGAGCTTTAGCACCATCGGCACCAAGAGCAATGGGATCATCCTCGTATTTCAGTACACGCGTGTGATCACCAAAGATCAGTATTGGTAGTAATTGTCCATTAACGAGGTTGGCGTCGTCGGTGTAACCGGCAATTGCCTCCTTGCCTTGGTCAATTATTTTGTATCGACCTTTACTGTGATAGTCAGAGGCTTTGATTTTCTTGAATTTGGCGGTGGCGTCAGCAACAACCTCGGAAAAGGAATGCCACTTCATCCCACCATCCTCTTCAGTTCCAGCAGTTCACGCACAATCCCGCTTTGCACCTCGGCTAGCTCAATCTCGTCCACGTCTCCCACCTCGGCCCGAATCAGCCGATCCAGAATCACGCCGGGCTTGTCGTACTTCACTTCCTCGAACACGTCTTCCTTGTAATGGGAAAGTGAAAGGTCGTAGCCTTCGGCCTCGATTTCGTGGCGCGGCACCATGAAGCATTTGGCCGTGCGGCTGTTGTCGGTTACGGCATTACGGGCGCGGTATTTGGCGACGATGTCGAGTAGGTCGCCATAGCCTTCCTGTTTGCTACGCTTGTCGTCGAGGCTATAGCCGTCGGCCTGCATTTCGTAGAACCAGACGTGTTCGGTGGCTGGTCTGTCGACCTTGTCCTTCGCCCCATAAACCTTGGTGAATAGCATAATGGCGGTGCTGACCCCAGCATAGGGCTTGAAGACGCCGCTGGGCAGAGTGATGACGGCCTTGAGGTCGCAGCGCTCGACCAACAGTTGGCGTAGGGTCTTGAAGGCGCCGCCGGAACCGAAGAGCACGCCTTGCGGCACGATGACGCAGGCGGTGCCGCCTATTTTGAGCAAACGGTAGATGTTCTCGACAAAGAGCAGTTCGGTCTTGGTGGTGGCGAGTTGCAGGTTTTCGTTGATGTCACCCTTGTCGATGCTGCCGGTGAAGGGCGGGTTGGCCATCACGATGTGGTACTCGCCTTCCTCGTTGTAGCCCTTGGAGAGCGTGTCCTGGTAGTCGATATGCGGCTCGTCGATGCCGTGCATCATCAGGTTCATCAGCCCCAGGCGCACCATAGTGGCGTCGATGTCGTAGCCCCAGAGGGATTCCTGCAGGATTTCCTGAGCGTCGGCGGTGAGGCTGGCGGCGACCGAGGTGCGCACAAAGCCGTCTTCGTCGGGGACGAGGTTTTTGCTGCCGGCCCGGATGGCGAGCTGGGTAACGATGTATTGGTAGGCGCCGAGCAGAAAGCCGCCGGAACCGCAGGCCGGATCGGCGATTTTGTGGCCGAGTTGCGGCTGCACCAGGTCGGCCATCAGCTTGATGATGTGGCGCGGCGTGCGGAACTGTCCGTTTTTGCCGGCGGTGGCGATTTCGGAAAGCAGCATTTCATAGACATCGCCCTGGATGTCCTGAAATGCCTGGCCGTTGATTCGCGAGTCGCGCTCCATGACCTCGAAGATTTCGTCGATGGTCTTCACCGCTTCCACTAGCAGCATCGGCTTGGGGATGATGAACACCGCATTCTTCATGTGGTGGGTGAAGTTGGATTCGGCGCCGTTAAGGTCCTTGAGAAAGGGGAACACCTTGCTCTGGACGTGTTGCAGCATCTCTTCGGCCTGCATGCGCTTGAATTCGCTCCAGCGCAGGCGGCGTCTGTCGATCTCGTAGCGCTTTTCGTCTTCCTGCTTCCTGGCCAAATCGGCATCGCTATCATTATTTTCGCGCCGCGCACGGTATTCGGGTGGAATCCACGAGCCAACGAACTTTGATTGGTAGGGCTCGTCCGTCCATTCGGCATCGGCCTGGCGCTTCAAGTCCAGCTCGTCGAGCCGCTTCATGAACAGCAGGTAGGTGATCTGTTCGATGGCGGTCAGCGGGTTGCTGATGCCGCCGCTCCAGAATTTGTTCCAGAGCTGTTCGATCTTGCCTCTGAGTTCGGGGTTGTTTTGCAGCATGGTGATGATCCTTGGCTGGCAGCGTGACCGCTAACCGGCAGATGGCGATGGCGCGCGAGCGACTTATTCTTTCGGGGCCGGCAGTGTACCCGATTGCTGGACGAGCTTCTTTTCCTCGGATTTGACGCGCCGTTCCAGCTTCTTGATGTCTTCTTCCGGCGGCAGTTGTTCCGGCTTAATGCCGCGCTGGCCAAGCATGTCGCGCACGCTTTCGTTGTTCTGCACATGCTCGCGGGTGATGGCGCGTTCGCCTTGCAGGTTGTCCTGGCTGACGTTGTGATTGGTAATTTCGGTCGCCAGGTTCTTCGCGGCAATGGTCAGCGTGGGCAGAAAGTCGGCCAGCGGGCGGGTCTTAGTGATGCCGAAGCGGTCTTTCATGGCCTGGGTGGTATGGCCGCCGAAGAGTGCCGCATCGCCCTGGGAGCGGATGCGCCCGAAGCCGGCATCGTCGACGCCGCGTTCGTAGATGTTCTGGGAAAGTGTCTTTTCCGATTCGCGCAGCCGCTCGCGAGCGTCGAGCCGGGCTTGCAGGCGCATGCGGTCTTCGATCAGCTCCTGCTTGCGGGTCTGGATGGCAAAGTAGCTTTGGGCAAAGGCGATAGGCTCCTTGCGCGGGTCGCCGTTCTGGGCGATCAGGTAGCAGGCATAGCGGGTGAGCATGAAGTCGTCGATGAGACGTTCGGCGCCGCTACCAAGTTTGACCATTTTCGTGACGCCACGAAAATGGTCGCTAACCGCGTAACCCGTAGTTTCACAGGACTCAATGGCGCGATTGATCGCGTTCTGGAAGTTTTCCCAGCGGTTGTAGCCAAGCGGCTCCATGAGATCACGGGCAAACCAGAATTCAATGCCTTCGTCCGGAGTACGCTGGCCCAGGGCGTCAAATTGATTTGTCAGTAATTGAATCGCTCCAGATTGCATAGTGACTCCCTCTTATTCCTGTTTATTGTTAAGCAGCCAGGCGCTCGGTGAGCTGCAAAATTTCGTTGATCTCGGCCGGACTGAATACGCCACGAATACCTTGCGGATGAAGGACAGTAAATGGTGCGCTGATCAGATCTTTCTTCTCCACCTTTTCGCGCTCGATGATGAAGTCCTTGAGTAACTTGAGAAACTCCATCTGGCGGCCGCTCAGGGTGGTGTGGGCGCGGATGAATTGATCGAAGGCGGCGCTGACTTCGTCCGGGAAGCTTTTCAGGGTCTCGATGCCGAGGATGTGGCGGATGAACTGGATGAAACGCGCCTTGCGGTTTTTATAGACTTGGCGCAACAGGTCTTCAGTGATGTGTGGGTGTTCTTCGTGCAGGAGCTCGGCCAGTTGATCCGCTTCGTCCGCACTCACCGTCTCGCCATTCTTGATTTTCTGTAGTACCGGGTTGTGCTCGGTCAGTTCGGCGATCAGGACTTCGACCATTTCCCGGTAACGGGCGATGTTGACCGCTTCGTGTTGCGGGCCGAATTCCACCCATTCCTTCTTGTGCAGTTCGTCGACCAGATCGAGGTGTGTTTGGCCCTCGCCCGTGGGCTGTTCGCGGAATTTCATCAAGGGGCCAAGTTTGTTGACCAGCTCGTCGAAGGCGTCTTCATCGGCATTGGCCCAGTAGTGACTGGTTTGCGCGGCGCGAATCAGGGTTTCTTGCTGTTTCACGAAGCCGACCGAGAGCGGTAGTTCGCTGATTTGTTCGACGATGCCATCTTTGATGGTTGCCGCTTGTTCCTTCTCTTCGTTGAGTAAGGCCAGTGAGTATTCGAGCAGGTCGCGCTCGAAACGCATGGCCTTGAAGTCGGCGTCGGAGACGGTGCGGAACAGAGGTTTGATTTCGGTGCGCAAGAATTCGAGCTTCTGGTGGTTGAGGCTGATCCAGAAGTTTTCTTCTTCAAGACGCGACAGGACCGGAGCGGCCTCCTTGATAACGACCGAGGTCTTGGGCAACGCGGCAATCTGCCGGTGTAGTTTGCCGATTTCACGCGCGGCAATGTCGGCTAGGCCACTGTCGACGGCCTTTTCGATCTTGTCGAGCCGCAGGCCAACCAGCCGGACCGGCAAGGGCAACTGTGGTTTGAGTTCCTTGCCTTTGGGATTGAGCTTGAAATACTCGAAGTTGTCCCAGCAATCGAGGATCAGGAAAACATCCTTCTCGGTGCACCAGGGCTTGGGTTTGTTGCTTTCCAGCAGGCGCGTGCCGCGCCCGACCATCTGCCAGAACTTGGTGTAGGAATAGACCGGTTTGGCGAATACGAGATTGACGATCTCGCGCACATCGATGCCGGTATCGAGCATGTCCACGCTGATCGCAATGCGCGGCATGTCGTTGTTGGTGAATTGGTCGAGCAGACCGCCTTTGCCGTAGACGCGCGGATCGTCCGAGACCAGCACCTTGGCTAGTTCACCGTGGTATTGCGGGTAGAGCTTGTCGAAAATTTCCTCCATCCGCCGGGCATGCGCCTTGGTGGCACAGAAGAAGATGGTTTTGCCCGGCAGCACGCCGTTGGCGTCCTTGATCGATTCTTCCATGAACTCGCGGACGATCAGGGTGTTGGAGCCCTTGTTGATCACCTGCTTTTCGAGCTGCGAGCCTTCAAAGTTGATTTCTTCAACTTCCTTGCCTTGCAGGATCAGCTTTTTCTGGTCTTCGAGCGAAATGGTGCGCTTGCTGATGCCCTCCATCTGGAACTTGGTCTGAATTTTCATGACCTGAAAATTGCAGAGGTAGGGCGGCTTGTTGTTGACGGCTTCTTCGAAGGTATAGGCAAAGGTCGGCAGGCCGTCTTCGCAATGGAATAGCTGGAAGGTGTTGTGGTCGATGATGTCGGTCGGTGTCGCCGTCAAACCCAGAGTGATGGTCTTGAAGTACTCGAGTACGTCGCCGTAGGTGTTATAGATCGAGCGATGGCTTTCATCGACCACGATGAAATCGAAGAAGTGTGGCGAAAGGTGCTGTACCTCGTCCCGGATGATGTTGAGCATTGTCGGGTAGGTGGCAATATAGATTCGCCGGTCTTTCGCGATCAGTTTTTCACCCAGATTCGGCCAGCGCGGCTCGTTGGGCATGTGTTCCTTGAAGGCTGCGAGCGCCTGTTCTCGCAGCGCAATCCGATCAACCAGGAACAACACCTTTTCGGCATGCCCGGCACGCATCAACGCATCGATCATGGCAATGCAGGTTCGGGTCTTGCCCGTGCCGGTAGCCATGACCAGCAGGAAATTGCGTTTTTTCTGCTCGATGCCTTCGAGCACCGAGCGAATGGCGCGAATCTGATAGTCACGCCCGGCAATCGAGGTATTGATGAATTCTTGCGTCAGCGGTTTGCGATTACGCCGGATATAGGCAAAGCGTTCCAGATCGTCGCGTGAGGGAAAGCCGATGACCTTACGCGGCGGGGCGTTTTCCAGATCCCAGAAATAGGTTTCCAGACCATTGGTGTAAAAGCAGAACGGCAACTCGCCACCGAGTTGTTTCTGGATGTTGTAGCAGTACTGCTTGGCCTGTTCCCGGCCAATGGCGGCATCCCGACTGGATTTTTTGGCTTCAACAACGGCGAGTGGCTTACGGTCTTTGCCCAGCAGAACATAATCGCTGAACTGGTGGCCTTCGTAGCGAGTACGTGGTTCGGCCACACCTTCGGGAAGCACAGTCAGAATGTCGAATTCTTCGACGACCTGCATGGGGTCCTTGACGTTCCAGCCGGACAGGGCCAAATGCAGGTCAACAAGCTCGGAGCGGGTCTGTGCCTCAGATTTGCTCATGGCTTACCTGGCTGGCTGTGTGCCTCTGACGCATTTGGATACCCGTTCGCCTACGAAATCGTTGAAAATGGGGACATGTTAGTTGAATGAACCGGGATAGCGAAGTGTCTCTGTATGCCGACCTAAATCGACCAGAGTGTTGTGGACAACCTTGAACGTCCGTGTCACAACGAAAACCTGCCCAACATAGATCGCGACTGGATGACAGCTCTAGCCGATCAGCAGGCGCCCCCCATCTAATCTCTCACCCACCTATCACCACACCCCCTTCATAATCCCAATCAGCAGCAGGCTGCGCATCGACTCCCCCATTTATTCCAGCGAGACGCCGTGAGCAAAATTCTGATCATCTATTCCACCACCGACGGGCACACCTTGAAGATTTGCCGGGTGCTGAAGGAGGTTGTCGAGCGCCACGGCGATGCGGTCACGTTGAGCGAGATCGGGCTTGCCGAGCAGGTCGAGTTGCCGGCTTTCGACAAAATCGTGATTGGTGCCAGCATCCGTTATGGCAAGCACAGCCGCTCGGTCCTCGATTTTATCGGTCGCCACCAGGCCTTGCTCGAGTCCAGGCCGAACGCCTTTTTCTCGGTGAACATCGTCGCCCGCAAGCCGGAAAAAAACACCCCGGAAACCAACCCCTACTTGCGGAAATTTCTCCGCCAGATTACCTGGCAGCCGCGGCTGCTGGCGGTCTTTGCGGGCCGGCTGGATTATCCGAGCTATCGCCCGGTCGACCGGATGATGATACGCCTGATCATGCGGCTGACGCATGGCCCGACCGCACCGGACACCGTCGTCGAATTCACCGACTGGCCGAAGGTGGAAGCCTTCGGCCAGCGGCTGGCCGAGATGTAGGCGGCCGGCCGCATCTATTGCCGGAAAGGCGCCGCAAGATTATTTTTGCGGGGCCCCGAGGCGGCAGCCTAGCCAGGACGCCTTTCCCTTGGCATGATCGACTCCATGAAATTTTCCCGTCTTTTCCTGAACCGTTTGCAGAATCAACCGAGCGCCCACGATACGGTCGTCGTCATCGACGTGCTGCGCTCCTTCACGACGGCGGCGGTGGCGCTGGCCAGGGGGGCGGCGGCGATTTATCCGGTGGAAGGCATCACGGCGGCGATGACGCTGCTCGATAAACTGCCGAATCCCGTTTCGGTGGGCGCCGTGGGCGGCGGCGACCCGGTGCCCGGCTTCGACTACGGCAATTCACCGGCCCTGCTGAGGCAGGCCGAGCTGAGCGGCAAGAACGTCGTACTCAGCACGGCAGCCGGGGTCCGCGGTCTGCTGCGGTTTCGCCAGGCACGCCATCTCTACGCCGCCAGCCTGGTTTGCGCCCGGGCGACGGCGGCGGCGATCCGGGCGGCGGGGGCGGCGGAGGTCTGCTTTGTCATCACCGGCGAATGGATCGACCGCGACGGCGACGAGGACATTGCCTGTGCCGATTACATCGAAGCGCTGTTGCGCGGCGAGCCGGCCGCCCCGGAGCCGTTCGCCCAGCGGGTCCGGGCGTCCGATTTCGGCCGGCGCTTCACCGCCGGCACCTGGCCGAACCTGCCCCGGGCCGACCTCGAACTGGCGGCTACCGCCGATTTTTTTGATTTCGCCATGGTTGTCCGCCACGCTGGCGACCAGTTGGTGATTCGCTAGACCCGCCCCCGATGCCCCTGCCCGCCGCCTCTCTTGCGCTGCCCGAGTCGCCCCTGGCGGCAGCCCGCCAACTGCTCGTCGTTCTCGCTCCGAGCTGGGCGAGCACCGGCGGCAGCCTGCAACGTTTCGCCCGGAACAGTGCGATCGACGAGTGGCGGGCGATCGGCGCGGCGATCCCGGTCAGTCTCGGCCGGGCCGGTCTGGGTTGGGGAATCGGCCGGCATCGCGGCTCGGAAATGCGCGGGCCGCGCAAACGGGAGGGCGACGGGCGCGCCCCGGCCGGCCTTTTCGCAATCAGCGAACTGTTCGGAACGGCTGACCGGGAGAGCCCGTTCGCCCGTTCCGCCAGGCTGCCCTATCGCTGCACCAGCCGCGACCTCAAGGCCATCGACGCCCCCTTGTCGAAGTATTACAACCGGCTGGTCGAGCACAGCGCCCTACCCGACCGGGACTGGACGTCGCATGAAGAGATGCGGCGCGACGACGAACGTTACGTCCTGGGCGCGGTCATCGCCCATAACAGCGAGCCGCCGGTGGCCGGCGCCGGCTCCTGCATCTTCTTGCATGTCTGGCCCAGCCCGGGGGCGCCGACGGCGGGGTGCACGGCGGCGGCCCGGGCCGACGTCGAGACGATTTGTGGCTGGCTGGATAGCGCGGCGGGACCGCTCCTGGTCCAATTGCCGGAGGCGGAATATCGCCGCCGCAAGGCGGCCTGGGCGCTGCCCTGAGGCCTCCGTGGCCCTGCCCGGCGCCTCGTGGGCCGAGCTTTGCGGTGACAGGCCTGGGCGAGATCGCTAGACTGGCAATCTTTCAACCTTGGAATCGGCCCTTTCCCCCAGGAAGCGGGCCACGTTGCCAACCTTGCTCAATCGAATCTGGGTCGCCTTCATTCTCGTCGGCTTTATCGCGGCCGTCGTTCAGTTGCTGCAGGGCGACCTGGAAATTTTCACACGGGTGTTGACCGGCCTGTTCGATACGGCCAAGACCGGTTTCGATATTTCACTCGGCCTGGTCGGGGTGATGAGTCTCTGGCTGGGCATCATGAAAATCGGCGAGCGCGGCGGCCTGATCCAGCTTTTCGGCCGCGCCCTCAATCCGTTTTTTCGCCGCATCTTTCCCGACATTCCGGCCGGGCATCCGGCCAGCGGCAGCATCGTCATGAATGTTTCCGCCAACATCCTCGGCTTGGACAATGCCGCCACTCCCCTCGGCCTCAAGGCGATGAGCGAGCTGCAGGAGCTCAACCCGCAAAAAGACACCGCCAGCAACCCGATGATCATGTTCCTGGTCCTCAACACGGCCGGCATCACGTTGATCCCCACCTCGGTGATCGCCATCCGGCAGAGTCTGGCCATCAAGCAGGGGCTGATCGGTTTCAACGCGGCCGACATTTTTCTGCCGACGCTCCTCGCCACCTTCGTTTCCTTTTGCGCTGGTCTGATCGCGGTTGCCATCTGGCAGCGCATCAACCTGTTCTGCCGGCCGGTGCTGCTCTTTTTCGCCGCCTTCGGCGGGCTGATGGGCGGCCTCTACGCCTGGCTCGGCGCTCTGCCGGCCGAGCGGATGACCCAGATGATCGGCCTCCTGGGCAGCGGCCTGATCGTCGCCATCATCGTCCTCTTCGTCGCCGTCGCCGCCTGGCGCGGCATTGATGCCTACGAAAGCTTCGTCGACGGCGCCAAGGAGGGATTCAGCGTTGCCGTGCAGATCATTCCCTACCTGATCGCCATGCTGGTGGCGATTTCGGTTTTCCGCACCACCGGCGGCATGGATTACCTGATTGCCGGCATCCGCAATCTGGTGCTGGCCCTCGGCCTCAACGACGATTTCGTCCCGGCCCTGCCGGTCGGCCTGATGAAGACCCTCTCCGGCAGCGGCGCCCGCGGCCTGATGGTCGATGTAATGACCACCCATGGCGTTGATTCCTTCCCCGGCAAGCTGGCGGCGATCATCCAGGGTTCGACCGAAACCACCTTCTACGTGCTGGCCGTCTATTTCGGCAGCGTCAATATCAGCAAAACCCGCTACGCCCTGGCCTGCGGCCTGATCGCCGACGCCGTCGGACTGGTCGGCGCCATCGTCATCGCCTACTGGTTCTATCACTGACCGACCGAGGCCGAAGGCATGGAAGAACTCTTTTTGGTCGCGTCCGTCCCCCAAATCGTTAAATTGCATAATCTGTCGGACTCTGCTTTTTCCAACCGCCCTCAGGTAGGAAGGAGCGTGGCGTTGCGCGGCAAGACCACCCGGAGGTTGGTTCCCTTGCCGAGTTCGCTCGTGACTTCGAAGTGCCCGCCGTGTTTGTTTACGATGCCGTAGGAGAGCGACAAGCCTAGTCCGGTCCCTTTGCCGACCGGCTTGGTGGTAAAGAAAGGTTCGAAGATACGTCCCATGTGTTCGGGCGCGATGCCCTTACCGGTGTCTTCGACCTCGACCCAGACGTTGTCGGCGTCGTGACCGGTGCGGATGGTGATCTGGCCCATGTCCTCGATGGCATGCGCGGCATTGATCAAGAGATTCATGAAGACCTGGTTGAGCTGCGAGGGCAAACACTCGATCTGCGGCGTGCCACCGTATTCCTTGACCACCTTGGCCTTGTACTTGAGTTCGTTCCACACGACGTTGAGCGTACTTTCCAGCCCGGCTTCCAAATTGGCCCATTCCCGCTCGTTGTTGTCCACATGGGAGAAATCCTTGAGGTCCTGGACGATGCGTTTGACCCGCTGCAGGCCGTCGAGCGATTCGCTGAGCAGGGTGCCGATATCTTCCTGCAGGAACGCGATGTCGATTTCCTTTTTTAGCTGCTGGATATCCGGCAGCGCCTCGCCCTGCAAGGACCCCTCGATTTCCTGATAAGCCGCCAGCAGGCGCAGCATGTTGTTCACATAACGCTGCAAGGTCCCGAGATTGGAATTCACGAAGCCGACCGGATTGTTGATTTCGTGCGCGACGCCCGCCGCCAACTGGCCCATGGAGGCCATTTTTTCCGATTGCAGGAGTTGGTTCTGCGCTTCCTCGAGCTTGTGGATCAGTTCTTCCTGGCGTGCCTTCTCGGCCTGCAGCGTGGCGTTTACCGCCTGCAGGTCGGCGGTTCGTTCTTCCACCCTTTCCTCGAGCTTGTCGCGCGATTCGCGCAAGGCGGCTTCGGCCCGCGTCCGTTCGGTGATGTCGTTGTAGCCGAAAACGCGGCCGACGATGTGCTCGCCCAGGTATTGCGGACGCGACTTGCATTCGAAGACGCGGCCATCCCGGAGGCTGAACAGTTCCTCGGTTTCGATGCTATCGACAATCGCCTGCAGGCGTTTCCGACAGGCGTCGTTTTCGATGACCTGGGCGCACATCAAATCGATGATCGCCACATCGTTGTGGTCCAGCAGCAGACTTTCCGGAATGCTCCACATCTGGCTGAACAGGCGGTTCATGCTGGCGATCCGGCCCTGCCAGTCGATCACCAGGATGCCGTTACCGGTCGACTCGAGAGTCGCCCGCAATTGCGACAGGGTCTGCTCCAGGGCGTCCTCGACCTGGCGCTCGTCCTGCACATCCCGCGCCTGCACCAGGATCAGCGGCTTCCCCTGATGATCGACGAGGCGTACCGACTTGCTGACCGTCAGCATGGAGCCATCGGCCCGCAGATAAAGCCCGTCCTGGCCGTCGATCTCCTGGTACTGGGCGGCGCGGACATCCTCCCAGAAGAAGACGTCCTGCAACGAACTCTCGATATCGGTGATGCTCATCGTCAGCAGGGCTTCGCCGCTGTAGCCGAGGGTTTGCGCGGCGACTCGATTGGCCACGATGATCTGCAGCGTTGTCGGCTCGACCAGAAGCATCATCTGCGGGCTGTAATCAAGCATCAAGCGCTCAAGGCTGCTCATAGCGGCACCTTTTCCGGACTGTTCTGGCCGGCATCGAAATAGTAGCTGACCCGTTTGCGCGGACTGAGATAGTTGTAGATTTCACCGGGCACCTGGGCCGGCCGGATGGCCTTGGCAATGCTCAGTTCGGTTTCGCGCTCGAGATCGATGAGGATCGCTTCGTCTTTCGGGATACTGGCGTCGTAGATGACGATGACCGGCTTCATCGGCTTCGCGGTATTGACCGTGGCGATCATGCCGATCACGCCATTCGATAGCTGCACGATGGTTCCCGGCGGATAGACGCCAAGACAGCGGATAAAGACCTGCAGCAGCTTCGGATCGAACTTGTTGCGCAGCCGGGCGAACATCAGCGACAGGGCTTCGTGCGGCGTCAGGGCATCGGCGATATTGAGCGGGTTGCACAGTTCGTCATAGTGATTGGCCAGGGCCACGATGCGCGAGAGCAGGCCGATCGACTCACCCTTCAGTTTTTGCGGGTAGCCGCTGCCGTCGAACAACTCGTGGTGCTCCCGGATAATGGCGATGACGGGCGGCGCGAACTGCAGACGCTGGCCCATTTCGCTGCCGTATTGACAATGCATTTCGTAGAGATGGCGCTCCGCCTGGGTCAGCGGATCCATTTTCAGCAAGATCCGGTTCGGTATTTCCTTGCGCCCGATATCGTGGAACAGCGCCCCCATGCCCAGCGTGCCGAAGGCTTCCGACGGCAGCTTGACGTCGCGGGCCATCATCAGCGACAGCGTGGTGACGTTCAGGGAATGGAAATAGAGCTCTTCGCCCCCCATCTTGTCGCCCATCACATGCAAGGCCAGTTCCGGCGCGCAGAGGATGGATTCGGCGATCTGGGCGACCAGCTTGCCGGCCTGGCGAACGGTTTCCTTGGGCTGGGTGAACAGATTCTTCTCGACCTCGCGCACCGTCTTGGCGGTATTGATGAAGGCATTCTCGATGCGCGCCGCGATCGCGCGCTGGACCTTGATCCTTTCCATCATGGCGCGCTTGGCTTCCAGGGCCTGCACGATGAACGGACTGGGCGCCAGGGCCACCGCCTCGACCGCGCTCGGCGCCACCGGGGCCAGCGTCTCCCCGGGGTCGCTGAGATCGGGATTGTAACGAACGCTCTTCAGCCCCAGGCCACGGATGGTCCGGATCTGCTCCTCGGACTTGATCTTGAAATGACTGAGGGCGAACGGATGGTCGAACCAGCGAAGATCGAGGTAGATATACAACCCGACCCGCAGTTGATCCATCGAGATGGTGGAATTTTCAGGCATCAATAACCAAGACCCAATCAGGTGGCACAGAATCAGGGCGGCAGGAACGGTAGCGGATATTCCATCTTCATCCCAGAAACCTTACCGCAAAGTCGCAGAGGAGCAGAGAAGATCGTCGAAACAGGCGCTTGCCCCTGAATCGGGCGCCCCGGAAAGGACGTCGAACAATCCAGGCAAGCCTTTGTTTTTTCGAACAATCTCTGCGTCTCTGCGGTTCAATTACTTTTTTAGGTTCATTTGATACGCCCAGTCCCCGCTTTGCTGGCCAGACTCCGTCCGTCGCCCGCTCGGGCTAACCGGGCCGAACGCCGAGCGGCACTGGCTGGTCGTGTAACACAATACGCGAAACGAAGCCGATTGCCAGCAGATTGGCAACCAGGGCGACATAACCGACCACCGGGTAGCCGACCAGCTTGCCCGCCCCGTCCAGGCTGATGATGAAACCGGCCAGGGTGGTCGCCAGGCCCATGGCCAGCGACTGCACGGTGCCGTTGAGAGACATGAAAGTGCCGCGCAGCCGCGGCTGCGCGGCGGAGGTGATGATCGCCATGGCGGGGATCATGCGCCCCGAGACCAGCACGAAAAAACTGGTGGTACAGATCAGCCAGACCCACAGGGGGACGACCCCGACCTGGGTCAGAAACAACAGGGGAACCGTCGCCGCCAGCGCCACCCCGCGATAAATCTCGAGCTTGCCGTAGTGGTCGGCCCAGCGACCGATCAGGCGGGCCGTGAGCAAGGTCGCGCCGCCCCCCAGCAGATAGACGAGGGGAATGTCCTGCTGGCCGATACCGACATTGCTCACGGCATAAACGGTGATATAGGGAATCACCGTGAAGCCGGAAAAGATGATCAGGGCAGAGTAGAGCAAGGCCCGCCGGTGATTGGCATCGGCCAGCACGGCAAAACTGGCCGAAAACAGGTGGGAACGTTGGCCGACGTCGATATGGTGGCGCAATTCGGGCAGGATGCGCCGGCCGACGACAATGAAGAGCAGGCTCAGCACGGCGATCAGGACGAACGGGGCGCGCCAGTTGAGATGATTGGCCAGCCACAGCGAAAGCGGCACTCCGGCCACCGTCGATAGCGAAAAAGCGGTGGCCACCAGGCCGCTGGCCCGGGCCCGGCGGGCGAAGGGAATGACGTCGCCGAGCATCGTTTGCACCAGGGCGCCCATGATGCCGCCGAATACGCCAGCCAGGCCCCGGGCCACCATCAGGGTCGGATAATTGGGGGCCAGCGCGCAGCCCAGGGTGGCCAGGCCGAATAGCGAGAAACTCCACAACAGCAGGCGTTTGCGCTCGAAGCGATCGATAAAGGTGGCGGCCAGCACCCCGGACAGCGCCACGCTGAAACTGTAGGCGGCGACCAGCAGACCGAACTCGTGGGTGGCGATGGCGAAGGCCCGCATCAGGATCGGGCCGAGCGGCATGATGATCATGAAATCGAGAATATGACTGAACTGGATGCCGGCCAGGGTCAGCAGGAATAAACGTTCAGCGCGCGGAGCAAGAGTTGATGTCATCGGTCGGGGATTCGGACGGGCAGGGGTTCGGCGGCCAGGATACGCCTCAGGACGGCCGCCTGTGGGTATCATAGACAGCGCGCCGGCAATTAGTTCAGTAAGCAGCGGGCCGCCGGGCAAGCGTCGATCTCGTGAGGTGGAAATGCAGGCACATCAGTGGCAATGGGGTATCGATCAGTGGGTGGAATATCTCAAGGACAAGGAAACGCCGGTCTTGCCAAGCACCCGGCAAGTCCTGGCCGAGTTACAGGAAGGCGGCGAAGAACGACGCGACAATCTGGCGGCGCGAGAACTGGTCGATATCGTCTATGCCGATCCCTATCTCGCCTTGAAGCTTCTGCGCCGGGCCGAGGAGCGCCGCTCGCGCCAACTCGGTCACGACACCACGACGCCGCTGGCGGCGGTGCTGCAGACCGGCTTCGACGAATTGCGGGAGATCGTCGCCAGCAGCCCGCCCGACACCGCTACCCTGCCCGGTTGCCGCGCCTGCGAACAGCGCGCCGTCCTCGCCTCGACCATCGCGCGGGCCTGGGCCAACCGCCGGGCCGATGTCTCGCCGGACGAAGTTGCCTTGGCGGCGCTACTGGTTGATACCGCGGAATTGCTGCTCTGGCACTTCGCCAGCGAAATGACCGACCAGGAAACCCAGGTCCGCGACTGGAACGAGTTCTTCTGGGCCCTGATGCCGCGCCGATCGGCAATCGAGTTCACCTTCCGGCAACTGACCATGGCCCTGGCCCAGGCCTGGGAACTCCCTAACCTGATCGTCATGCTGATCAAGGGGACCGATACGCCGCGCGCCAATATCGCCCGCCTGGCCTGTGCCGCGGCCCGGCAGATCGGCCACGCGCCGCAGCCGGCCAGCCTGCTCGCCGTGCTCCAGGAAATCGCCAAGGTGATTCCCGACGCCAGCCTGGCGGAACTGACGGAGCCCTTGCCGCTCACCGACGAAATGCGTGCCGACCTGCAGGCGGCCCTCGCCGCAGCAAACGACAGCGCGCCCGTCACGCCGCCGGATCAGCCGGCGCCACCCACTTGAGCAGGGTGGCGAAAAGATGCTCGGGGCTGACCGGCTTGCTGATGAAATCGTTCATCCCGGCATCGATGCATTTCAGTTTGTCTTCGACGAAGGCATTGGCCGTCATGGCCAGGATGGGAACGGCCGCACAGCCCGGCAACTGGCGGATGCGACGGGTCGCTTCGAGGCCGTCCATGTTCGGCATCTGCATATCCATCAGGATCAGGTCGTAGGTTTTTTCCCCGGCCAGTTTCAGGGCCTCGACGCCGTCTTCGGCGCAATCGACGAACCAATCGATATCGGCCAGGATTTCCTGGGTGATTTCCCGGTTGATCGGCTCATCCTCGGCCAGCAAGACGCGCTTCCCCGGGTAATCCTGTTTCAGGCTCAGTTCGGCACCTTCTGGAGCGACGCTGGAGGCACTTTCGGCGACGAACTGGCCTTTCTTCAGCCGCACGCTGAACCAGAAAGTGCTGCCCTCGCCAAGCCGGCTCTCGGCCCCGGCGTTACCGCCCATGAGGCGGGCCAGGCGCTTGGTGATGGCCAGTCCGAGACCGGTGCCGCCGTATTTGCGGGTGGTGCTGTTGTCGGCCTGCTCGAAGGCGGAGAACAGCCGGGCCAGGGTTTCCTGGGCGATGCCGATGCCGCTGTCGGCGACCTCGAAACGGAGCACGGCGTTCTCGGCCGCGTCTTCGAGCAGTTTGACGCGCAGGGATACTTCCCCGACCTCGGTGAATTTGACGGCGTTGATGGCGTAATTGAGCAAGGCCTGCTGCAGGCGCGTCGAATCGCCCAGCAGATTGCTCGGCAGCGGCTCAATCTCGGTGCGCAAACGCAGATGCTTGGCGAGGGCCCGCTCATGCAGCATGGAAACGACATTGCCGAGAATGGCTTCGACCTTGAGCGGGGCTTCCTCGAGTTCGAACTTGCCGGCCTCGATTTTCGAGACATCGAGGATGGCGTTGATGATATTCAGCAGATGGGTGCTCGCCGCCTCCAGCTTGTCGAGCTGGTCGCCCTGGCGGGCCGACAGGCCGCCGCGCCGGATCATGTGCGCCATGCCGGTAATGGCATTAAGCGGGGTGCGGATTTCGTGCGACATATTGGCCAGGAAAGCGCTCTTCGCGACATTGGTGGCCTCGGCCGCCTCCTTGGCGCGCGACAACTCGGCCGTGCGCTCCTCGACCAGTTGCTCGAGATGCGCCCGGTAGCGCTCCAACTCCTCGGCATCGCGCTTGAAAAGCGTGATGTCCTCGGAAATGCCAAGCAGGAATTCGGCTTCGCCACGAGCGTTGCGCAAGGCCAATTTCTTGGTATGCAGGATGCGTTGCTCCCCCGCATGCGTGGTCACGGTTTCCTCGGCGATATCAACCACCCGGGCCGAGCGCAGGACTTCGCGATCCTTCAGGATGAAGGCCTCGGCCTGCTCGCGGGGGAAGAAGTCATGGTCGTTCTTGCCGAGCATTTCCTGGCGCGGATAACCGAGCAATTGCTCGCCGGCCCGGTTGAACAGCACGAAGCGCAGATCGGCCGCATCCTTGAGGAAAATCATGTTGGGAATATTCTCGACGATCGAGTCGAGCAGCCGACTGGCGGCGCGGGTTTCCTCTTCGCTGCGCCGATGCTGGTTGAGCAGGGCTCCGACTTTCTCCGTCATCGAGTTGATGCCGTGTTGCAACTGTCCCAGTTCGTCGGCCGAGGAGACCGGGATGCGGGCGTCGAGGGCGCCGCCTTCGACCTCTTTCAAGACAGCCAGCGAAGCGCGGACGCGGTGGCTGATCAGGCGTTGGGCAACCAGGATAATGGCCAGCGAACTGAGCAGGATGAACAACCCCGAGCCGAGCATGCCCCACCAGGCGACGGCGCGTTTCTCGGCATTGATTTCGGCGGTACTGACCGTCAGCAGCACGGTATAGATCCGCGCCCCGCTGGCCGGATCGCGGATCTGCATCACGCCCAGCAGTTTGTCGGCGATCGGCACGAATTGCTGGTCGGGGGCGCCCTCGGCCAGCCAGCGGGGATCGAAGCCCGGGATGCTGCTCGCCGGGCGCCCCAGATAGCCGGGATCGGCAGAAACGATGACCCGCTCGTTACCGCCGATGGCGAATCCTTGCAGACAAGGCGCCGCCAGCAGTTCGCTCATCAGCGACTGGCGGGAAAGGCTGGTCACCGCCAGCTCGTCGTGGGCGATCATGCGCCCCACTACCTGCAGCCGGGAGCGCAGATGCTGGTCGCTCGCCGCGCTGAAGCGATCGCTGTAGAACCAGCCCAGGGCGCCGAAGGCGGCGACCTCGACGGCCACGACCAGGAGGGCGATACGGGCAATCAGGCCCAATCTGGCAAGCGTCATGGTGTGTAATGCGGCGTCTCGCTGAGCGCTTCCAGACGGGTCGTCTTTTCAGCGTCGAAGCGGGATTGCTCGGGCGGGATATGGCCGAGGATTTCCAGACCGAGTTGGGGTAGTGCCGCCCGCGGATTCCAGCGGGCGATGTAGATGCTTTGCTGCAGGTGATGGCTGACCGGGTCCATGTAGGCCTCGGCATTTTGCATGCCCTCGCCGGCCGTCCGCCGGTATTTCTCCAGTTGCAGGATGACGGCGTGGTTGTCGGTGGTGCCGGCGCGCTCGATGGCGGCAAGCAGCGCCTTGGTGGCGAGATAGGCGGCGTGGGTGACGTCGCCCGGATAGTCGAGCTTGGTCCGGCCGTAGCGTTTGCGGTAACGGGCGACGAACTCGGCCGTCCCCGGCGTCCCGAGATTCCAGGCCCAGGTCGTCCCGAACAGCGGGCGCGGCGTTCCGGGGGCCGGATAAAGTTCTTCCCAATCGACTTCACCGACCACCCAGGACTGGCGTTCCAAAACCTTCGGGTCGATCTGGGCAAAAAGGCGGATCTGGTTGTCGCCGCTGATGCTGGTCACCACGACATCGGCCGGAATGGCGGCGACCCGCTTCAGGACGCCTTGCGGATCGGTCAGCGCTTCCGCCGCCACCACCTCGCCGACCACCTTGCCGCCCGATTCCGCGATGTATCGCCGCATCGCCCGGGCATTGTCGTGACCCCAGATATTGTCTTCGGTGAGCAGCAGAACCCGCTTCGCCTTGCCGTTGGCCAGGGCATACTTGACCAGGGCGCGGTAGAAGTTGGCGCCATGGGCATCGAAGACGAATTTGGTGCGGTGGGCATTTTCCACCGCCTCCGACGAGGCCGAAGAATTGGTATTGATGAAAATCACGCCGTGCTTCTGGCAAACCGCCGACATGCTGGCCGCCACCCCGGAACTGATGGCGCCGATCATGAAACCGACCTTGGTCCCGCGAATCAGCTCTTCCGCCACCAACGCCGCCTGTTTGCCGTCCAGGCTGGGATCGCGCGACACCAGGATGATTTCCCGACCGAGCACACCGCCGCGGGCGGCGAATTCGTCGATGGCCATTTCGGCACCGCGCCGATCGGCCTCGGCATGCAGGGCGAAACGCCCGCTGCTCGGGGCGACGTGGGCGATGACCAGCGGCGCGGCGGCTTCCACCGCGACGGCCGCCTTGACCGCCAGGCCGGCCGTATCGTCGAGCCAGAGCTGAGTCGCCAGCAGGCCCAAGACCGCCAGCCGCAATACCAAGTTCCTTCGCTCTTTCATGCTCCCTCCGACGCGCCCCGGCGATACCGATCAAAATTTATATGGCAACGCAAGATGGTACCTGAATATTTGGCAACGGCATTACGTCACGGGAAAGCATATCCCTTCCCCCACCCGGCGGCTTGATCCATCACAACAAAGCGGAAGGCCCGGGCCGGGCGGGGGAAGGTCTCCCGCCCACGGGTCAGCGGCGCTCCCAGATCGTCACCTCGGACAGCGTGTGCTGGAATTTGCGCCGGGTCTCGCGTATCACGAAAGGCACCGCCAGGGGGCCCTGCCGCAGGCGGAAATTCTTATCGAGCAGGGCCTTCAAGCCATCGAGCGTCGTCCAGTTCTCGCCGTCCTTCTTGAAACCGCCGAGCCATTCCTCGCGCCGGGTGTGTTCCGGCAACCAGGTGTAAGGCGAAGCGAGGAGCAGCAAACCGCCCGGATTCAGTCGCAGGTGCACGCTATCGAGGAATTTGGCCGGACTGTACAGACGATCGATCAGATTGGCCGCCAGAATCAGGTCATAGCCCGCGAAATGCGGCTTCAGATTACAGGCGTCGGCCTGGAAAAACTCGACTTTGGCCGCCACCCCGGCCAGGCCGAGCGCCGCCAGCGAGCACTCTTTGTCGGACACCAGTTCGCCTTCCTCGATCAGCGTGTAGCGCAGACTGGCCGCTGCCGCCAACTGGCTGCCGATGCCGATGAAACGGGCCGAGAAATCGAGGCCGGTGACCTGTTCGAAATGCCGGGCCAGTTCGAAGCTGGCACGGCCGGTGGCACACCCCAGATCGAGGGCCCGCCGGGCCGGTTTGTCGCCCATCGCGGCAATCGCCAGGTCGGCCAGGGCGCGCGGGAAATTGGGCACGGCGAAATATTCGTCGCCGTAATGGAATTCGATGTACTCGGAAACCAGGCGGTCGGTTTCGTAATACGAGGCGGGCGGAGTGGCTGGCGCGGCCGCCACGACATAGCGGAAACCGGCATGCTGGAAAAAATGCCGCCGAAAAGCGTAGCGCGCCACCGGGGCCGCTTCATTGCCGCAGGAGATCCACGAGCCGCCCTTGATCAGGTTATGGCGATCGTCGAAGGTCGGGGTGGTGAAATCGTCGTAAATCGGGTGCACGGCAAAGCCGGGGAAGGGATGGATCGGCGTTTCCAGCCATTGCCAGACATTGCCGATGACGTCGAACAGCGGGCCATGGGCGAAGCGATTGACCGGACAACTCGAGGCCCCGTGTCCGAGTTCGAGATTGGCCGCCACTTGGTCGACGCCGGGCAGATCGCCGACCCCGGCAAAGCGGCGCATCGACTGCCATTCGTCCTCGCTCGGCAGGCGCACGTTGCGGCCGGTCTGCCGGGCCAGCCAGCAGCAAAAGGCCCGGGCCTCGTGATAATTGGTTTCGACCGGCCAGTCCCAGGGCATCGGCACTTCTTCGAGCATCAGGCGGAGGCGCCATTGCCGGCCTTTTCTGATCCAGAAGGTCGGATGTTCGGCACCGGCGAATTTCTTCCAGGCGGCGCCTTCTTCCTGCCACAAACTGTCGTCGGCATAGCCGCCGGCCTCGACGAAGGCGAGGAATTCCTGATTGGAAACCAGGTATCGACTGGCCTGAAAAGCCTCGACCACCGCTTCGTGATGGCCGAATTCGTTATCCCAGCCATAGATTTGCGGCGCGCTGCGCTCGCGACCAAGCACCACCGTCGCCGCCGGAATCTCGACCAGCCCGTTCCCTGGGGCCGGGCCGCTGTCGCGACACGGCTCCCAGGCCGGATGAGGCTGGACATAGGGCAACTGGTGCTGACGGATCAGTACCGACGAGGTTTCGAGATGGATGCGTTCATGCTCGATGCCCATCAGGATCACCCACCACGGGTCTTCCCAGGCGATCGGCAGGCTCAGCGGCAACTGCCGGATCAACTGATCGACGGCGGCACGCACCGCCTGGCGATAGCTGCGCACCTCGGCGACGCTCGGCCAGGCGTAGCGCACATCATCGAGGTCATCCCAGCTCATTTCATCGACCCCGATCGCGAACATCGATTCGAACCCGGGATTGATGCGCTGTTCGAGGCAGCCGGCGAGGAGCAGCTTGTTGACGAAAAAGGTGGCGGTATGGCCGAAGTAGAAAATCAGCGGGTGACGCAGGCTAATCGGCTTGACGTAATAGGCCGCGTCGTCCTTCAGCACCTCGAATAACTGCTCGTAGCGATTAAAGGTGGCGTGAAAATAATCGAGAATCTGCCGCCGCTTCTGCTCGACATCGGTCCCCGTCAGCAACGGGGTCCCGGGAAAAACGGATTGCTTCATGCGATCACCGGTGGGAAAAATTTCTGGGTAGGCCACGGCGCGCCGTAGTTCAGGTGGCGCCGGCGACCATGCAACGCGACAGGGCGCGCCAAGGTGGGAGTGTAATGGCTGAATTTGCCGACCGGGAAAAAATGCACCGTCATCACCTGCCCGGGTCATCCTCGCCCGCCAGAGACAATGACAGTGGCGGCGCAGTTCCCGCTATTTTTTTGCCCGCCCCCGGAACCCGGACGACCAACAGGGGTTAATCTGGTGGGGTTATCCATCGTGCCAAATATTCGTCTGGGTTAGCTGCCGCAATGAAACGTTCGAGTTCTTTTCTTCGTCTCCAGATCGCCCTCATCGCGGCGCTCAGCCTTGCGCTGGTGTGGATAATGGCGATCTACGAGCTCGACCGCAACCAGCAAAGCCATCTCCGCGAAGCCGAAGTCAGGGTGGCGGTGCAGGCCCAGGTTTTTGCCGAATACTCGCGCTCGACCATCAGGCGCATCAACGAACTGATCCTCGACACCCGTAGCCAATGGAGCGGCGACAGCCGGAGCTTTGCGGAACTGATCCAGAAACGCCAGGAAACCATCGCCGACCTCACCTTCCAGGTCGCCATCATCGACCGCGACGGTTTGCTGGCCTTTTCCAACCTGGCCAAGCCGAACGATCGCACCGATCTCAGCCAGCGCGAACATTTCCGCGTGCACCGGGAGGCCACCGACGCCGATCACCTGTTCATCAGCCGGCCGCTGAAAGGCAAGGTCTCCGGCAAATGGTCGATCCAGTTCACCCGGCCGCTTCTCCGCAACAACCGCTTCGCCGGCGTCGAAGTCGTCTCGGTCAGCCCCGAACTCTTTGCCGGTTTCGCCGAGAAGCTGCGCATCGCCCCCTCCAGCGTCCTCACCCTGGCCCGCGACAGCGGCGAAATCATGGCCCGCTACCCGCTGCGCGAATCGAGCTACGGCGTCGCCGTCATGGACAATCCCTACCTGCAGAGTCAGGCGCCGGTTTCCGGAAATTTCCGGCGGATCGCTGCGATTGACGGCATGGAGCGCATCTACGGCTATTACAAGCTGCCCGAATATGGCCTCAATTTTGTCGTCGGCGAAGCGGTCGACACCATCCTGCAGCCCTACTTTTCCTATCGCCGGACGGTCTTCGGCATCGCAACGGCGATCAGCATCTTCAGCATTTTTGTCTTTTTCATGCTGAGCCGCTCGCTGAGCACCCTCGAAGGCGTCCGGCGGCAACTGGAACAGGCCAAGGAACAGGCGGAAACGGCAAACCGCGCCAAGAGCCGCTTCCTGGCCACGATGTCGCACGAAATCCGGACCCCGATGAACGGCGTCATCGGCATGACCTCGCTGATTCTCGACGGCGAACTGTCGCCGCAACAGCGCCACAACGCGACGGTGATCGCCAACAGCGCCCAATCCTTGCTCTCGATCATCAACGATATCCTCGATTTCTCGAAAATCGAGGCCGGCAAGCTGGAACTCGAAGCGGTCGATTTCGATCTGCATCAACTGCTTCAAGAACTCTTCAACCTGTACGCCATCCGGGCCAGCGAAAAAAGCCTGATCCTCAGCATGAATATCGAATCGGCCGTGCCGGGCCTGCTCAATGGCGACCCGACCCGGCTGCGGCAGATTCTCGGCAACTTCCTGGGCAATGCCCTCAAATTCACCACCGCCGGCGAACTGGGGATCAGCGTCCAGCGCGTCGATGGCGACGGCGACGGATATACGCTGCGCTTCGAAATTTCCGACACCGGCGTCGGCATTTCGGAGGCCGCCCAAAGCCGGTTGTTTACGCCGTTTTCCCAGGCCGACGTATCGACCACCCGCGAATTCGGCGGCACCGGCCTCGGCCTGGCGATCAGCAAGCAACTGGCCGAACTGATGGGCGGTTCGCTCGGCATGCGGCCCAACCCGCTGGGCGGCTCGATTTTCTGGTTGCTCGCCCCCTTCGGCCGGGCCCGGGCCACCGCCCCGCGCCCACTGCCGCTCACCAGCCCGGCCGAGGAGCGCCGGGAAAACCAGCCCTACCGCCTGCTGCTGGCCGAGGACAACCCGATCAACCAAATGGTCGCCATCGGCCTGCTGCACAAACTGGGGTACCAGGACGTCACCGTTGCCGCCGATGGCAATGCCGTGCTCGGCAAATTCCGCGAAGGCAATTTCGACGCCATCCTGATGGATTGCCAGATGCCCGGCATGGATGGTTACGAGACAACCGCCGCCCTGCGCACTGCCGGCTACAACCTGCCGATCATCGCGATGACCGCCAACGCCGTTTCCGGCGACCGGGAAAAATGCCTCGCCGTCGGCATGAACGACTACCTGAGCAAGCCGATTTCCCGCACCGCCCTGGACGAAGCGCTCAATCGCTGGCTGGGCAAGCGCAAGCGGCAGAATGGCAAGAATACGGCGGGCAATACCTGAGCCGGTCGCATCGCGGATCGTTCGCCCGCGAAACCTCACCGCGGAGCCGCAGAGGGGCAGAGAATCGCGGAAATAGTCGCTTGCCTTTTGGGCGCACCGAGCAGCGGTTCCCAATGATCCGCGCAAACCTTTGTCTTTCCTCAGCCGCTCTGCGGCTCTGCGGTTCCCTTGGACTTTCACGGAGCAACGGCCGGGAGTCCGCCCCGAGGCGTCTTTACAGCAAGCCGCCAGCCAGCAGTTCGCTCTTGATCCAGGCGTAGACGATCGGCGCCGCCACCACCCCGGGCAGACCGAAGATCGCCTCCATCAGCAACATCGCCATCAGCAGTTCCCAGGCGCGGGCGTTGATCTGGCTGCCGACGATGCGGGCGTTGAGAAAATATTCGAGCTTGTGCACGATGACCAGGAAGCTCAGCGAAGCCAGGGCCGTCTGCGGCGAGTGGGCCAGGCTGACGACGACGATCACGCTGTTCGACAACAGATTGCCGACCACCGGCAGCAAGCCGGCAATGAAGGTAACGGCGATCAGGGTTTTGGTTAGCGGCAAATGGACGCCGAACAAGGGCAGGACAATCGCCAGGTAAATCGCCGTAAACACCGTGTTGAGGGCCGAAATCCGGACCTGGGCGAAGACGATGCGGCGGAAGGCATCGGCCAGGCAGCGGCTGCGCTCGGCCAGGGCGGCACCGAGCGGCCCCGGTTGGAGCGCCGCATTGACTTCCCGCATCGAGACCATGGCCCCGATGATCATGCCGATCAGGATATGGACGAAGGTCAGCCCGGCTTCCTTGCCGATCGTCCGCAACTCGGCGCCATGTTCGCGCAACCACCCGATGCTGGCCGTCTGCAGGCCGTCGTTATTGACCGGCAGGTTCTGAATGATCCAGGGCGGCAGACTGGAGCGCGCGTCCTCGAGGATCTGGGCCATCTTGCCGAACAACAAGGAGATATTGCCGGCATCGCTCTTGAAAAAGGCAACGATCCCGAGCACCGCCGCGGTGACCGCCCCGACGACCAGGGTGGCAAGCAGGAAAACCACCACCAAACGGGCCCGCTCGCTGGCGAAATGGCGTTGCAGGCGCGGGGCCAGCAAATGTACCAGTTGAAAGACCAGCAAGCCGGCCAGCAGGCTGGGCAGCAGGTGGAAGAGCAGCACCGCCAGCACGCCGAGGCCGGCCAGGATCCAGGAAGCAATACGCGCCTGTCGAATCAGCTTGGCATCCATCGAATTCACTATCCGTTGAAAAAACACGCCGCCCATCGCGGCCGCCCAGTATAGCCCGCCAACGCCATGACTTTGGGCTTGGGCTGGACAAAGCGCGACAAACCGGCACCTCAGCCCCTTGGCACAAACCAAGGACGCGCCATCTTCAGCCGTCAAAGCCCGGGAATAGCTCGACTTCGCGCTATCGAGAGGAGCAAAACAAAAATAGCCAATGTCATCAAATAATTCCTTAGGCATTACCGCTTGCGCTAGAATCCGACCTCTGCCAGGCGCCCAATCGCTTTTAACTTCTCCATCAAATCAGCTATTTCATGACCACGAACCTCGACTTGATTCCCGGCGGTGCCGGTTGGCGCCAGACCTCACGCCTGCTGACCCTGACCACGCCGGCCGGGGCGGATGCCATGCTGGCGGAAACGGTGCGGATCGACGAGGCCCTCGGCCCGCTCGCCGAACATGCCGGCTTTCGCATCGAACTGACCGTTCTTGCCGCCGATGCTGAGCAGTCGCTAACCGCCCTGCTCGGCCAACCGGCCCGTCTCGATCTGCAGACCAGCCAGTCGCGCACCCAGTTGCGCCCCTTCCACGGCCATCTCACCGAGGTCGCCCGGCTCGGCGCCAATGGCGGCTTTGCCCGCTACCGCCTGGTCATCGAACCCTGGCTGGCCTTCCTCGGCCACGACTGCGACAACTATCTTTTTCAGGACAAGACGGTCATCGAAATCGTCGACGAACTGCTCGGCGACTGGAAAGGCCAGGCCAAGCTGGCGCCCGACTGGCGCTGGGACCTGAGCGACCAGGCGGCCTACCCGAAGCGCGGCATGACGGTGCAGTACCAGGAAAGCGATCTCGCCTTCCTCAAACGCCTGCTCGCCGAAGAAGGCCTGTTCTGCTGGTTCGAACATGAAAGCGTCGCCAGTGAAACGCTCGGCCTGCATCGCCTGGTCATCGCCGACCACAACAGTGCCTTCAAGGCCAACGCCCAGTCCCGCATCCGCTACACCCAGGCCGGCGCGACGCTCGCCGAAGACAGTCTCGAGCGCTGGCATGGCCTGCGCCAGATCGACACCGGCGAAAGCAACAGCAGCAGTTGGGACTACCGCAGCCTGTCGGGTCGGCCGCAAGGCGCCGCCAGCGTCATTGTGAACGCCCCGCAGGAAGCCGGCGTGGGCCCAAAAACCGTGGCCTGGCATGACCCCGGCCAATACGCCTGGCAGAACACCGCACACGGCGAACGTATGCAACGCAACCAGCGCCAGGCCATCGATGCCCGCATGAAGCAATACCAGGGCGAAGGCACGGTGCGCACCGCCGCGCCGGGCACCATTTTTACGTTGGCCGACCACCCGGAACACGAAGGGGATGCCGCCGATCAACAGCAATTTCTGATCACCGCCGTCAGCCACCGCGCCCGTAACAACCTCGCCGAAGACGTCCCCGACCAGCTCGACCGCCTCGGCCCGCCACCCGACGAAGTAGACCTGCCCTTTGCCAAGGCCAGCGATTTCTACCGCAACCGCATCACCGCCATCCGCGCTGCAATCCCCTGGCGCCCCGCAGGAAGTCCCCTTGGGGGACGCCCGCTGATGGCGGATGCTCGTGGAAGCAACGTCCACCCGCGCCCAACCGGCAACGGCACGCTGACCGCCATCGTCGTCGGCCCCGGCGACCCGACCCACACCGACCGCGACGGTCGCGTCCGCGTCCAGTTCCCCTGGCAGCGCGGCGCCCAGGCGGCCAGCCGCAACGGCCATCCGACCGGCGCCGACAACGCCCCGGCCAGCGACGCCCTCGGCGTCTGGCTGCGCGTCATGACCCCGGTGGCCGGCGGCAACTGGGGCGGCCACCTCGCCCCGCGCCCCGGCCAGGAAGTCGTCGTCGCCTTCCAGAACGGCAACATCGACCGCCCGGTCATCGTCGGCTGCGTCTACAACGGCCAGGGCAGCGGCGACGCCCAGGGCAACCAGATCGGCGGCAGCACCATGCAGGCCAGCGCCAACGCCCCGGCCTTCTTCGCCGGCCGGGATGCCGAAGAAGCGCACACCCACGGCGCCAGTCTCTCCGGCCTCAAGAGCCAGCAATTGAACGCCAGCCGCAGCGGCCAGGGCGGCTACAACCAACTGGTCTTCGACGATACCCCCGGCCAGTCGCGCATCGAACTGGGCACCACCGAACACCAGAGCCGACTCCAGCTCGGCCACCTCAAACAGCAAAGCGACAACGCCCGCCAGCAAGACCGCGGCCACGGCGGCGAAATTGCCACCCGGGCCGCCGTCGCCCTGCGCGCCGGCAGCGGCCTGCTGCTCAGCGCCGACGCCCGGCCCAACGCCGGCAGCCAGCACCTCGACAGTCGCGAAGCCATCGCCCAGAGCGCCGCAGCGCACGACCTGACGACCAGTCTGGCCGACGTCGCCGCCAAACAGAATGCCGCCCTCAAGGGCGACCCGGCCGCCGACCAACTGCCGGCCAGCACCGCCCTGCAACACGCCGGCGAAGTCATGGCGGCCACCGAAACCCAGGGTGCCCGGGCGGCCAGCGAAGGCCACATCAAAACGACGCTAGGCGGCACTGGCCGCGTCGCCGCCTGGAGCGAAGCCCGCATCCAGCTTTCCGCCCCGGGCGGCATCGCCCAGCTCACCCCGCAAAGCCACATCCTGGTCGCCGGCAAAACTCTCTCCATTGCCAGCGGCCAGGACAGCAACCTGATCGCCCAGGGCAACCACAGCCTAGCGGTGAAAGACGGCATCGCCCTATTCACCGTCGGCAAGGCCGGCAGCAAGAGCAAGGCCAACAGCGAAACCGGCATCCACCTGCACGCCGCCAGCGGCAAAGTCAGCCTGCAAAGCCAGAACGGCAAAACCATCGCCGCCGCCGATAAGAAAGTCACCATCGCCAGCACCTCCGGCAGCCTTAACGCCAGCGCCAAAAGCCACATCCTCGCCACCGCCCAGGGCGCCTACCTGAAGATCGAAGGCGGCAATATCCAGGTGCATGCGCCGGGCAAGGTGGAACTGAAAGCCAGCCAGAAGAACTTGACGGGGCCGAAGAGCAGTTCGAGTAGCGCGAGTTTGCCGAAGGCGGGGGAGTTGAAAGGATGCGCACAAGCAGCCAAGACCGCAGGCGGCGTGGGTGGTGCACTCTCCTGAGTATTGTCGAATGGATACACTTTCCGTCAGTAACGCCGTTGTTGCGCTGCGCTCGCTTCAAGAGCAGCTACCTGGAACGCTTCAATTTATTTTGTGCGATCCGGTCCTCTTTGATCCCGCAAAACGGTTGGAAATAGAAAAGAGGGGGTTGCCTCGAACTGTATTGCGCTGCCCGGAGCTTACTGCAGAACTGATGCCATACCTGCTGCCAGTCAGTTGCGATTTTGCCGGCGAGTTCTTGCTGCAGGAATCGATCGAACTGGCAGTTCAGGAAGTGCGTTATGCGTCGAAGAATCTGCCGGCCTCAAGAAGTGTGGCCGCGTGGCTGTTCGTCAAACCGGATCGAGTGGGACGCCTGATGTCGTGCATCACCCGTCGTTCCGTGTTGCAAACAACGGTTCGATCTACCGACGAAAAGCTGTTTCGCTACTGGGACCCTCGAGTTTTTGGGCATTTGCCCCGAATCATGGGGGAGAGTTTCCTCTCCTGGCTGGGAGAGGTGGTGCACTGGTGCTGGATGGATACTGCCGGCAACCTGCGTCAGGTCGATATGGCGGCAACCAATTCCCCCCCCGAAATCCAGGACAGCCAGTTTCTTGCCAGTTTGCGGCGGATTGCGGAAATCAACCAATGTCTGGTTTTTACCGAGAAAACTTCAGCAGAAAAAGAGGCGCAGACCGAAAATCATTTTGATCGCTTGCTGATCCATGCAGAAAGGATTGGCTGCGGGACATCCGTCGACCGCATGACATACGCCGTTTTGGCGGATGGCCTGGGGCAGGAGTTTGAAACGAACGAACTGCTGTCTTCCTTCATGGCGCCGTTTTTCGAGGGGAAGGCAGCTTTCTCTGCATGCGTCGCGAATATTTCGCAAGATATCTGGGATCAGGTCAGGAAAAACCGCCTGGCTCTTTCGTGAATTTATAGGGATTGCATCACCATCATGGGCGAAGCCGCATTAGTCAACAAAGTCGCATCCTCCACGCCGGCGTCGAATACCGGGCCTTGCACATCGTGCCCGACAGAGGGGCTCCCCATCCTGTTTACGCGCTATGCCGTCGTCCCCAAGGCTGTCAGCTTGAATTTGCCGGGGCCATGCGCCAAACCTTATCTCGACCCAGCGGATGCCAAAAAACTCGCGCTCAAAGAATCGCACCACGCACTGCGAACCCTGCGCGCTGGTTTTGTGTATCTCTATTACCAGGTTCCCGATACCGGGCAGTGGCGCTGGTTTTGCTATATGTCGACACCCAAGGGCATGCTGCGCGAAATTCCTATCAATACCCAAGGGCCAATGCTGCCAGAAGAAATTCCTTGTAACCGCAAGGAGCACAGGGTCAAGGCAGCGATCATCGCCCTGCAGAAGCCTGAACAAATCGAGAAGGTGTACATCGCGTTTGCCGAACACCATTGGTTGCCGGAAACACGCGAGCGCTACGCGAAGGCCCTGAAAGGCAAGGGCGATTCGCCACTCAAAAAACGTTTCATCGAATTCAGCCCTGCGGCCTGGATGGCAAAGCCGGAACAGGACGGCGCGATGGTCTATACCCAAGGGCATAACCAGATCGTCGAGTACTACGAGGCAAACCCACTCGATCGCCAGTTCAAGAACGGCTACTACGAATACCACTCGCGTTCCGGGCAATATCTCGAACTGCAACAACACATGAACACCCTGAAGCCCGGGCGAGGTGCGGTCATTGCCTTACCCGACCCGATCGGTTGTGCCATGGAACTGAATCTGGCGCGGCTGGCGGTATTTAAGGATTTCTCGGAATACGTGGGCGACCCGAATGTAGCCTGGAAGCTCCGGACATCCGAGGTGATCGAAGGCTTGCGAGAAGTCATGAAAAGGCAAGCCGTGGCCGAAGTGGAGGAAGAAGACAAAAAGGACAAGAAGGCTCCCGCGCAAAATTCGACGACGATGACACGCGGCAAATCAGCCAGGATCGTCGGAAAAACCAGCGACAAGCTCGGCGATCTTGAAGACCACTACAACAAGAAAAAACTGAACGACTTCCGTACTGAGTACAAAAAACGCGCCACGGATGCGGACGCGGTGCTCAAAGTACTGGATGCAGACTATTGCGCCTGGGTAACCAGCGAATCCTTTGCCTGCGCGCTGGAGGACTATCTCGACAACCACATTTGCGATGCCTATTTCTATTCGGAAGCAATATGCATGACGCATGAAGGTGGTGCACTAACCGAGAAAAGCCAGAAAATGTGGCAAGAGATGCTCGACAGAGCAGCCACCGATCCGAAGCATTACGTTACCCAATCCATTCTGTCGAAGCAGGACGATTGGCTCAAAGCCTTCGAAGATGCTGACCCGATGACAATTGGCAAACATCTTGGCGATGCCGGAACGGTCAGCAAGCTATATGACATCTTAAAAAATACCGTTGAGTCCTTTGTATCGTCACAGGAGAAGAGTCTGATCCACCAGATCAGTGCAAACCCTAACGAATACAACTCGCGGCTGCTGAATACCACTACGGGAGTCGTTTCCGGCCTCTCCGCCTCGACAAGGCAAATAGCTGGGCAATCCCATACCGACGCCTCTGCTGCGGCCCAACAGGCGATGAGCGATGCCGTGAAGAAGCTGGAAGATACCCAGCGCAAACTGGGCTTGGCCTTCAGCAGTATTGCCTATGACTCCTCTGCCGTCATGTTAACTATTGACCTCAATATGGACGAATGGCGGACAGCTATGATGCGCGAGTTCATGCGCAACCTGGACGGCGTATCGCGGCAGGCGTCCGATAAGCTGAGTGCTCTGGCTTTGGCGGCAAAGTTGCGATTGCCACCAAGCAGCGCCATGGCCGATGTTCCGATACCTTTTACCTTTTGGATCTTAGAGCCCGCCGACAAGCTGATCAAAAAGCTGGAAAGCATTTTTGGCAAAACGGCCGAAATTTCAACAGGTGCGGCGGCAAAAACACTAAGGAAATATCGCCAGATCAAGGTGATTGGGCACAACCTTAGAGAAGGTGCTCGGCAGTTGGCCCAAGCGCGCATTCCCTCGCAGGTGCTGGCCCCCCTGGCCGTAGCCGCGGCCACTCAACTGTCGCGAAACAGTGCGGCTATGCTTAAGAGCAAGGAAGTGCACTTTTCCGGCGCCGCCCTGCTATTTCAGGCATACGCGTTGCGGGCTGCCATTGACGACTGGGGGAAAAAGTCGGGCTGGAAGCACGAAGATGCCACTTGGACCATGGTGTCGGGCGCGATCGGGGTCGCTGGCGCCTCGCTGGAGTTGTATGCAAAGGGGACGATTACGAAAAAAGGGGACGCCGCGAAGGTTTTTCGGGGAACAGTCAGTGCGGAATTGGTGGTTAAGATTGCTGGCCGGGTGTCTGCGGGGGCTTCTTTCGTCGATGCCGTTCAGGGGACGATTCGGGCTTCGACTTATTTCAAGCAAGGGGATAAAGATGCTGGAGTCATAACCGGTTTTGGTGCAGCAGCAGCTCTAGGTGCGGGTGTTGCGTCATGGGCTATCGCGGGAGGTAGCGCTGCCTTTTTCAGTGCAAGCACCATCTTCGGGCCGGTCGGCTGGCTGGTGGTGGCTATCGGCATCGGTTTGTTCTGCGCCTACATGACCTTCATGCTTGAGGATAAACCTGTACAAATCTGGCTGGATCGCTGTATTTTCGGCAATCATGGCCGTATCGAAGGCCCGTTCCCCAGCCTGAAGCATGAGATGGACGGCCTCGAACTGTTGGGCCGCCAATTGGTGGTTGAAGTGGAATGGGAAGACGTGGCACTCGATCTGGTGGCAGACAAAATATCTGTTGTCGTCAAGCGCCCGCCCAAACAGGGCGATGCCCTATTCCTGGGGCTGGTAGTCAGTGGGCCTGGCGGTCAGCGGCGTGCTTTGCCCTGGATACAGGGCGTGCCACCCAGCACGCCGTTGCCATACCCTGCGGTGTTTGAAAATAAAGCGGGCGCGATCCCGATTGGGCAACATCCAGATCTATTTCATGATCGCGATCCGTCGGCGGAAACCAAGGGCGAGAAGCCGGAAGAGTGGATATGGGTGACCAAACAGGCATGGCTTCTGAACACCCGGATGTTTCAAACAGGCGTGGTCTATCTGCGCTATTTCCCGGATGCCAGCAAGCTGGATGAATATTACGATGACGAGTTGAAAGTGAAGGACTAAGGCATGACGGAACGATTAGGCAAGGCCATGCCGGAAGAGAAGGATGAATCGGTATACGACGAGCGGCGGGTCATGGAAATCCGCCTGTCGGCGTGGATGAAGGATCCCGGAGAATCGGCCGAACCCTTGCTGCCGCCGGCCGAGCACTTGTTCAAGACGCTGCCGGAAAACGGGGTATCGGTCTATGACTGCGAGTTGAATTCGCCGGAAGAGATTGTCCGAATCACGAGGAAATACTTAGAGATTAGCGCCGACATCGCCGATAACCGGGGGAATTCGATCTTCATGGGGGTTGCTGCGCTATTTGGTCTGGTGTACACAATTTTTTCGCTGTATATGTTTTTGTCATTTCTGTATGAGGGATCCATCAGACCATCTTTTGGGCTATTTATTGCCTTTGTGGCCATAATTCCTTTCGGATGGCAATTTAGAAATGCTTTTGTCAGCATGTTTTACACCTACAAAGATGAACCCATCCGTTTCCACCGCGAAAATGGCAAGATCTATCGCTTTATTCCTGCCCGGATGGGCGTATTTGGCGCAGAAATGCACGGCAAGGGAGCGCCGAGCATTCGGGAATACGAGTGGTCTAATGTCCGTGCGGAAGTCACCAAAATCACGATGTTTCTGGGGCGAATATTCCAGACCGTGACCTACCTGCAACTGGCCATCGTCGATCCGGCTACGGGGCAGGTCACGGAGCGTTTCCGGGTTGGCTTTCGTGACGGCCTGGCGGGGCTTCTAAAGCCATTGCTGTTGTGGGAAAGCATCCGTCGCTACATGGAAGAAGGCCCGGAGCGTATCGCAGTTGAGCCGTTGAAGACCAACCACGATACGCTGCTCGATCATCTGGATCGGATCAATCCCCTGTCGCTCACCGACCGCAAGCTGCCCGGCACGCAGGGCTTCTTCGGTTATGTGACATCGTTGATCATGTGGGTGCTAAGCGCAATCACCATCTTTTTTGCGCTATTTGACTGGATTGGAGCCCGAACCGGACGAACACCGAACTGGGGTGAACTGGAAGAAACGGTATTCAAACCGGACCCGGCGGACCCGGCAGCACACCGAACGCAAAACCCGGAAATTGAAGCGCCGCAGAAGTGGGCTGCAGAAAAGCAGCGCCGCAAAAAAGCGCTGACGCTATGGTTTGGCTCGTTAAGCCTACAGTGGCTGGCAGTGGCGGCATTGCTGCATATCTGGCCGTTCTGTTCCTGCTATTACCCGGATGGCCACTGCATTTCCCTCACCGCCACCTGTCGGGTGCCGCAATACCAGGAAGGCCTCATGCCGGCACAACCAGCGGAAAATCTCCCCATGGCGCCGACAGAACAGATCTCCGCCCCAGAAAAAACGCTGGAAGAGCTTGAGCGAGAAAGACACCTCCAGGAGGTGACGGAATTTTTGGCCGATGTCAAACGTCGTAAGGAAGCTAGACAGTCTCCGGAAAATCGCCAGCCATCGGAGTAGGTGGTTGCATGACAAGGATAGAGTACCGCTTGGGCCATGGTGTCGGACGCGATCGGGGTCACCGGTGCCTCGCTGGAGCTATATGCCAAGAGCGTGAAAGCGAAAGAAGGGGAAGCCGCGAAGGTTTTTCGGGGAACAGTCAGACAAGGACAATGCTTTGCAGATTTGGTGCGATCAATGTGCGTTCGGTAAGAAACGCGACAATGGATGGTCGCCCAAACATCAGATGGAGCTATTCGACCAATCGGTGAAGGAAGTGATCTGATGGCCCTACAAATATTGAAGGGCCGGATCGCCCGATACACGAAGAAGCGGGATGTGGCGAATTTCGTATTCACGGATGATGATCGCGCCACAATGGGGGTGGTTGCTATTGCTGCCAGCCTGGCAGGACTTTCCGGGCAGGCCATCAGTACGGCAACTGTGGCAGCCAGCACCGAAGAAGAGGCGGATTACCTGGAGTTCGAGCTTGAAGGCATGCCCGTTAAGGGCTGGGTATGGCGCAGCCCGTTCAAGGAAGGCGATGAGGTAGAAGTTGCCGCAGAATGGCAGGAGGAGCACTACGAGCTTTATGCGGCTGCTCGCCCAATAGACCGAACTTTAGCGCTCTATCCGCACTGTTCCCGAGCCAGCAAAAGTCACTGGAGAAATATTCAGAAGTGGTGGCTACAGGGCACGTCAGCGATTTTGTTATTGGGTGGTGGGATGATGGAAGTCTACGGCCGATCATTTTATTCGTGGTCGCCATTTTTTAATGAAAAAATGGGGGCAGTTATGGTCTTGAGCTTCGTGGCATTTTTTTATCCTATGTTCGCACTAATGGCATGGTCACTTGGTCGCAAGTGGATGCCGTTTGTCCGTTTGTCGGAGAAGATTTTTAGCGCTTTTGGTTGGAAAAACTCAGCGAGCATAGATTTGGTAAAACGCTCGAAAGAGCTTCGGCGGAAAAGTGATCCAGCCGATTACGGTGTTTTTTACTTTCGCTATTGAGAGTCAAATATTGGGCGAATTCAGTCCGGGGGCAAGGGAGGCGTCGGCCACAAAGAGTGGATTGTCATCGTACTTGCGTCGAAAACGCTGCCCTGAAATCGCCGGGCTCTTTGCCGACCGGGTTTGCCGGCAATCGCCCCCAAAGCGACCCGTCTGCCCCATGGCGACAAAACGATCCCGTCTTGCCTGAACCTCAAACAATGCCCAAACCCCGAAAAGCCAAAAGCCAATCATCGATTGGCTTTTGGCTTGGAATGCTGGTGCGCCCGACTGAATTCGAATCAGTGACCCCTGCCTTCGGAGGGCAGTACTCTATCCAGCTGAGCTACGGGCGCATCGGAGGTCGGATTCTACCTTTTGCCAAGGCTTGCGTCCATGCTATCAAAGCCAATAAGCTGTAGGCCTTTGGTGATATGACAAGAAAGTCTTGGCGTGCCGCACGAAAAAAACTACGAACTCTCCCACGACGATGTCCAGAAAGTGATGTCCAGCATCGATATTCCGGCCTGCCCGAGCGTGGTGCTGGATGCGATGAAGGAGGCCCAGAAGGATGAGCCGGATATCAACCGGCTGGCCGGGATCATCATCAACGATGCCGGGCTGTCGGCGGCTACCCTCAAACTGGCCAATTCGCCGCTGTACGGTGCCAGTACCCGGCTCTCCAGCGTCCGCCGGGCAGTCGAGCGCCTGGGCACGAAGAATATCGTCTGCGTCGTGGTCGCCGTCGCCCTGCGCGCCAGTGTGACCGGCCTGCCGGCGGTCTGGCTGGAGCAGTTCTGGCAGCGCACCACCTTGCTCGCCGTCGTCGCCAGCCTGATCGCCCGGCGCCAGTACGGGATTTCGCCGGATGCCGTGTACACTTACTCGCTGTTCCACAATGCCGCCATTCCGCTGATGATGCGCCGCTTCCCGAATTACGGCGAAGTGCTGGAAACAGCCCGCCGCGAGGGCTCGATGCTGGTCAAGGCGGAGGGCGATTTTTTTCCCTGCACGCATCCGGTCATTGGTTCGCTGCTCGTCCGCAACTGGGGCCTGCCCACCATCCTCGGCCAAGCCATCCGCTTTCACCATGAAGAGGAAGCCTACGATCTGCCGGATGCCACGCTGCCCGGTGGCGCGCTGTCGCTGATCGCCGTCACCCAGGTGGCGGAACGCCTGCTCGCCGAATTGCTGGACGATAGCGATCTCGAAGTCGGCGAACAACTGTTCGCCAAAGCCCTGGTCTACCTGGCCATCACCGAAGGCGACCTCGACGACCTGCGGACACGGATCGCCGATGCGGTTGCCGAAAACGGCGACTAGCCGGGTTCAGTCGACAAAGCTGCGCGCCGCCTCGAAGCGCTGGGCGTAGTAGGTGTCGCTCAGGCGGTCGATGCGCACCCGGCCATTGGTCGATGGGGCATGCACGAAACGGGCGTCGCCGAGATAGATGCCGACATGCGAAAACGAACGTTGGCGGGTATTGAAAAAGACCAGATCGCCCGGCCGCAACAGATGGCGCTCGATCGGCCGGCCGCGCCGGGCGAGATCGGCGGCGCTCCCTTGAACCTTGAGGCCGAGGGCCTGGCCATAGACATAACTGACCATGCCGCTGCAGTCGAGACCGGCCTCCGGGTTCTTGCCGCCGAAGCGGTAGCCGGTATCGATCAAGCCCAGCGCGAAGAGCGCCACTTCGTTGCCCTTCTCGCTGACCGGCAAGGGGGCTTGCGTTATAGTTTCCGTCGACGCCGACCGACGCGGCACCTGACTGCCGCAAGCGGCGAGGAGCAGCGCGATGAGCACGGCGGGAAGCAGGACGGGGACGCGCATTGATTTAAGGTGTTTTCTGCGAACAGACCATAACTTACCGTTTTTACAGGATTTTTCAAGACCATGAAGCTACAGAACGGACAATTGCTGCGGACCGCCAACTACATCGCCGGCCAGTGGTGCGCGGCCGATGACCAGAGCACGTTCAGCATCGTCAATCCGGCCAACGGCCAGATTCTGGCCGCCGTGCCGTGCTGCGGCGCCGCTGAAACGCGCCGCGCCATCGCCGCTGCCGAGGCCGCCTGGCCGGCCTGGCGGGCGCTTACCGCGCAACAGCGGGGACGCCTGTTGCAGGCCTGGTACCGGCTGATCCTCGACCATACCGAGGACCTCGCGCAACTGGTCACCGCCGAAGGCGGCAAGCCGCTGGCCGAAGCCCGGGGCGAAGTCGGCTACGGCGCCTCCTTCGTCGAGTGGTTCGCGGAAGAAGGCAAGCGCAGCTACGGCGAGAGCATTCCCAGCCCCAATGCCGACAAGCGCCTGCTGGTCATCAAACAGCCGATCGGCGTCTGCGCGGCGATTACGCCATGGAACTTCCCGCTCGCCATGATCACCCGCAAGGTGGCGCCGGCCCTCGCCGCCGGTTGCCCGGTGGTCGTCAAGCCGGCCGAGGCGACCCCGCTCACTGCCCTGGCCCTGGCGGTATTGGCTGAACAGGCCGGTTTTCCGCCCGGTGTCTTCAACGTGGTGACCGGCGACCCGGTGGCCATCGGCGGCGAATTGACCGGCAACCCGACGGTCCGAAAACTGTCCTTCACCGGTTCGACCGCCGTCGGTCGCCTGCTCATGGCGCAGTGTGCGCCGACCGTCAAGAAACTCTCGCTCGAACTGGGCGGCAACGCCCCCTTTATCGTTTTCGACGACGCCGACATCGATGCCGCGGTCGAAAGCGCCCTCATCGCCAAGTACCGCAACACCGGCCAGACCTGCGTCTGCGCCAACCGCTTCCTGGTGCAATCCGGCGTCTACGACGAATTCGCCTGCAAGTTCGCGGCCCGCGTCAAAGACTTGTCGGTCGGCCCCGGCGACCAGGCCGGCGTCGTCCAGGGACCGCTGATCAACGCCGCCGGCCGCGCCAAGGTCGAAGCCCATGTCGCCGACGCCCTCGACAAGGGCGCCCGCCTGCTCTGCGGCGGCGCGGCGCACGCGCTGGGGGGCAATTTCTTCCAGCCGACCGTACTCGCTGACGTGACGACGGCGATGCGGGTGGCGCGCGAGGAAACCTTCGGGCCGGTGGCGCCGCTCTTTCGTTTCGACAGCGAGGCAGAAGCCATCGCCCTCGCCAACGATACCGAATTCGGCCTCGCCGCCTATTTCTTCAGCCGCGACATCAGCCGCTGCTGGCGCGTCGGCGAAGCACTGGAGTACGGCATGGTCGGCATCAATACCGGGCTGATCTCGAACGAGGTGGCGCCCTTTGGCGGCATCAAGCAATCGGGCGTCGGCCGCGAAGGCTCGAAGTACGGCATCGAGGATTACCTCGAAATCAAGTACCTTTGCTTCGACATCAAGGGCTGATCGGCGCCTTGGTCAGTTCGTCGGCCACACCGACCGGCCCGGGGGAGGCGGTTTGAGACGGGGAAAGACAACGCTTTACTTGTGGTACACCCGGCCGCCGCCGGAAGCGCCGCGCTGCGAGCTGGCCGTGTCGTCGAACATGTTCCAGCCCTGATGCTGGGCGTAAACAAACAGGGCGAGGGCCAAAGATGCCGCCAGCAGGTTGAATTTCCTGAACATCAGTCGTCCCCCTCCGCCTCGTCACTGCTCACCGGGGCATGGTCGCTCGCCGCCCAGCGGCGGACTTCGAAGGCGGTATGGCGGAGCCGGGTAAAGACCGGAAAGGCGGCGAGAAAGAGCAGCAGCAGCACGAAATTGGACCACCCGACGCCACCGCTCTGCACTTCCAGGCGATCGCGGACCGCCACCGGCTTTTCCGTGGCCAGATCCGGATCGACCGTCAGGTAGTAGGTGCCGGGAGGGATCGCGAGAAAGACCACGGCATCGTCGCGCTTGCCTTCCGACCAGCTTTCGCCACCATCATTGCCGGAATAGTAGGCCACTTCCCGGGTCACTGGCCAGGCCGCGCCGGTCGTCTTGTTGACCAGGGTCAGATTGAGGGCCAGCCAGTTGTTGTCGAGCGACGTCGTATTGCGCACGGTGATTTTGCGCGGCCGGCCGCTGACCGCGAATTCGCGCGTCACCTGTTCGTCGGCGGCGCCCGGCGAGAACTCGAAATCCTGCCGGAGCAAGGTCTGGCCGCCGCCGACCAGAACCAACAAGGCCTGCGCGGCAAGGGCGAGGACGGCCAGTTTCCAGAACAGCCGGCAGATCAGGCGGTGGGTTTCGGCCCAGGGATTCGGCTGATTGGCAAACACCCCCTGCGGCTCGGGCAGTTGCCCCGGCCGCTTGAAGGCGGCGGCGATCACCTCGGGCTCGACATAGCGGCCCAGCGACCAGTTCAGGTCATTGGCCGTCGATTCGCGCGACAGCATGAGCGGCGGGGCCACGTAATCGACCACCCGGTTGCTTTCGCCACGCCGCACCCGCCAGGTGAATTCGCCGGCCACCTGGATCACCTCGGCCGTCGCCGTCGTCGCGAAGTGGCGGAAATTCTGGGCATTCCAGCGGACATCGGCCAGTTCCATGGCGCCGCTGACGGCGGGCGGATTGCTCAGGACCTCGGCGATATTCCAGTGCCCCTGATACTCGGTCAGCCAGCGGTAGGTCGCATTCTCGGCCGCCAGCAGATATTCAGCCCAGTGCTCACTGACGCCTTCGCCCTGCCATTGTTTGACCAGGAAACCGATGACCTCAACCGCCTGGCCTTCGAGCACGCCCTTGCTACCCAAGGCCAGCCGCGCTTGATACGCCTCGTCACGCGAGCCGAGCGCTTTCGACAGAATCCGGTAATTGTCGTCGCCACTATCGACCACGGTGCCGCAGGCGGCACAGCCGACGGCGAGAATTTCCCGGGAGCGGGCGGCCATCGGCGAAGCGCACGCCGGGCAGCGAAATACCCGGGCCTCGACGGCAGGCAGCGGGATCGCCTGGCCATGGCGCAGATTGCTCATCCGTAAGGACTTGAAATCGACCGCCGCGCCGACGAACAGCAGGGGCGGCGTGGCCGAATAATCGAGGGTGGCGAAATTCGCCCCATTGCGCAGATCGACCGCTGCCAGCGGATAGCCGGCGCCCACCGTGAACGGCAATTCGCCCTGGCCGGCAACGCATTCGGCGGTTTCGATATTGCTCACCGTCCACGGCCGGGCGGCCAGCAGGAAACGCTGGCCGATCTTCAATTCGCCAAAGGCCGGCAACTGCTCCCCGACGTACTCGACGAAAGTAAGCACATACTCACCGCCCGCCTCAGACAACCAGCCGGTGCGCATGTCGTCAAAGAGCAGGTGCCATTCGTTCCACAGGCCCTGGCTGTATTTCACCTGAAGGCGCCCGATCAGCGCGAAATGGACGCCCTGATAGCTGCCTTCGGCCCCCAGTTGGAGCGGCGAGCGGTCTTCGACCAGGGCCGCCATCTTGCCGATATCCTCGAGCGCCTGGTCGTGACGGACCAGCGTACTCTGACAATATTCGCAGACGGCAAAGATCGACGACGCCGATTTGAAAACAACCGGCGCCCCGCACGAGGGACAGGAAGCGCTGAGAGCCACAGGCCCGGGGTCAGGTCAGTTTTTTCAGCAGCTCGGCTTTCTTGGCGTCGAATTCTTCCTGGCTGAGAATACCCTTGCCGACCAGGCCGTGCAGCTTCTCCAGGGTTGCCACCACTTCGTCGGCCGCCACCGTGCCGGCCGCGGGGAGGCCGGCTGCCGCCGGCTGCACGGCTTGCCCGATGGCCTGCCCCATGACCTGGCCGAAGCCCAGCCCGGCGCCCAGACCGACCCCCATGCCGGCCAGCCCGCCTTCGTTCTTCGCCGCATCGGGAATGCTGTTGGCAACCTGATACTGGGTATAGCGCTGCATGTCGCCGATCATGTTCATGCTGATCCGCTGGTCGAGAATTTTCTGCAATTCTTCCGGCAGCGAAAGATTCTGGACGACCAGCGAATCGAGATTCAAGCCGAAATCGGCAAAGACCGGCTGCATCTTGGCCAGCATCGCCTGGCCGAATTCATCCTGGTTGGCCGCCATGTCGATGAAGGAAATCCCCGACTCGGCGAACAGGTCGGTCATCCCGGCGACCATGGTATTGCGCAACTGGCCTTCGAGTTCCTCGCGGCCATAGGCCTCGCGGGTGCCGGAAATCTTCTGGTAGAAGGTCTTGGCGTCGGTCAGGTGATAGGAATAGATGCCGAAGGCGCGCAGGCGGACGACGCCGAATTCCTTGTCGCGGATGGTGATCGGGTTCGGCGTGCCCCATTTCTGGTCGAGCTGGGTACGAGTTGAGAAGAAATAGACGTCGGACTTGAACGGGGATTCGAACAGCTTGTCCCAGTTTTTCAGGTAGGTCAGGACCGGCAGGGTCTGCGTCGTCAGCTTGTACAGGCCGGGCTTGAAGACGTCGGCCACGGTGCCCTCATTGACGAAGAGGGCCAGTTGCGAATCGCGCACGGTCAGGCTGGCGCCGTTCTGGATTTCCATTTCCTCCATCGGGAAACGCCAGGCCAGGGTGCCGTCGGCCTCCTCCGTCCATTGCAGGATGTCGATAAACTGTTTCTTGATAAAGTCCATCAAAGCCATAAAACCTCCTGGAAAATCAGACGATGCAGCCAGCATTGAGAATGCCGACCGCGACCGACAACAAGGCGAGGAAAATACCCGCGGCAAGGCGCCCCTGGGAAATGCTTTCGTTGATCCTGGGCAGTGCCAGGCGGGCGGCAACGAAGACCAGCAACTGGACGATGCCGGCCACGACGCCCCAGCCGATCATCACGTACAGGTTATGGCTGGTCGCCACGGCGACGGCCAGGGGCAGCGCGAAACCGATCACCGCGCCGCCCAAGCTGACGGCCGCGGCTTCGTTGCCGGCGCGGATCAGTTTCAGTTCGCTGTAGGGAGTGATCAACAGGTACAAGACGAAAAACACGGCCAACAAGGCAATGGCCGTCGCAAAAAAACTGGCAAAGCCGGGCAGGTTGGCAATCACCGTATCGAACATAAGATCTCCCTTCGGGTCGGCGCCACGGCGCAAGGCCGCACCACTACCCGTGTCACGACAGACGCGCCTGATACCAGGCGACAAATTCATCCAGCGGCAGCGGCTTTGCATACAGGAAACCCTGCATCCGATTGCATCCCAACTGCCGCAACTGTGCGACCTGCGCCGCTTCCTCGACGCCCTCGGCAAGGGGCAACATTTCGAGGTCCCAGGCCAGATCGATGATAGTCCGCACAATACGCAAATGTTCTTCGGAGGTCGACATGGCGATGACAAACGAGCGATCGATCTTGATTTCGTCGACCGGCAAATTGACTAGGTAACTGAGCGACGAATAGCCGGTGCCGAAGTCGTCGAGCGCCAGCCGGAAACCGAGGGCGCGCAATTGCCGCATGCTGTCCAGGCAACGTACCGGATCGTCGAGCATCGCCGACTCGGTCAATTCGATGGTGAAACGGCTGCCCGGCACCTGCCAGGTTTCCAGACGTTGGGCGAACATCTCCGGCAGGTCCCGATCGAGCAAATCGGCCGCCGTCAGGTTGATCGACAGAGAAATCTCGATACCCAGCGCGCTGAGTTCGGTCGCCGCATGCAGGGAAAAGCGGATCAGCCAGTCGGTAAATAAATGTCTCCAGCCATTTTCCTCGATCATCTCGATCGCCAGTTGCGGCGGCACCCACTCGCCATTCTCGCGCTGCCAGCGGAGCAGCAATTCGCCCCCCGTGCACTCGCCGGACGAGGCATCCACCTGGGGCTGGATAAAGCAGTTCAAGGTCTCGTAATGCAAGGCCTGGCGAAGTTCTTCGGCCATCGCGAAGCGCCGTTGCCAGGCCTCGCGCATGACCGGCAGAAACCAGTTGAAACCCTCGCGGGCCGGCAGCAATTCCCAGCGCGCCAGGCGTGCCGCATGCAGGATGGATTCGGCATCGGCCCCATGTTCGGGCAGCATCGCAGCGCCCAGCGTCGCCTCAAGCGGCATGCTGCGGCCACTGAGCAGGCTGAACGGGTTGGCAAACACCCGCTGGATATGCGCCGCGGCCAGCGTCGGCTGCGCCATCGAGTGAATCTCCGGGAGGACCAGCAGCCACTCCCCTTCCCGCCCGGCAAAGATCAAATCCTGCGGCCGCAGCAACTGGCGCAGGCGTTCGAACAGGAGGCTGGGCAGGGTTTGTAGATCGCTCACCGCGAGATGCCCGAAATGGTTGCGATTGGCCAAGACCAGCGACAGCACGGCGGCCGGTTCGCCAAGCGCGAATTGCTGGCGCAGGAAATGCAGGGCGGCCAGTTCGCCGGGAATCCCGGCCTCGCTGCTCCGCGTCTCCTCCTCGAATTCGATGGCGGCGCTGATCGCGGCCAAAACGGCCCGCCGCAACAACGCGAAAAGGTCGAAAGAGACGCGCGAAATCGGGGCGGAACCGGCGAACAGGCGATGCTCGCAGGATTCGACGAGGCGAAAGAAAAATGCCTGGGTTTCGCTCAGCGAAAAACCCCGCCCGTGCAACGCATGCCAGGCCTGCAGCCATGACTGCTGCCAGCCGACCTCGCCGAGCGAGGCGACCAGCCCGCCGGCAACCGTGGCGAACTCGGCGATGGCCGGATCAGCGGACTCTTCGGCCAGCACCTGAGCCACGGCGGCCTGCCAGGTGGGAACGAGGGCCGCCAGCGAGGCCAATTCTTCGTCACCCAGTCCGTAGGTCAGTAAATCCAGGTAGCTGTCGGAACTAACCGAGGTAGTAGTCATGCGAGGCAAGGCCGTAGGCGTCGTGGGGCAGGGCACGGGTGACACGGCGATGGCGATGTACCTCGTCGTGCAGGTCAATGACATGATAACCCCGGACTTCCTGCTTGTCGGCATCGAGCATCACCAAGACCCGAGGTCGCGAACGCTGCACCCGGTTTTGCTGGATGACGACGCCGACCTCGCCACTGCTCAATTCGAGCAAGGTGCCGATCGGATACAGCCCGACGCACTGGACGAACTGTTCCATGAGGGCCGGACTGAATTGCTGGTCGCGCTGCTGGTAAAGCTCCTCGAGCGCCTCCTGGTGGCCGAGCGCGCTGCGGTAGGGCTTGTTCTTGAGCATCGCGCAGAAGGAATCGACCAAGCCCGCCATTTCGGCCGCCAGCCCCAGTTGGTTGAATTCGAGGCCGCGCGGATAACCGCTGCCATCCCAGCGCTCGTGATGGCGGGAGACGATGACCAAGACTTCGGATGGCAAATGCGCCTGGGCGATCAGTATTTCCAGGGAACTGGCGACATGCGACTTGATCAGTTCCTGCTCCTCGACCGTCAAGGGCTCGCTTTTGGCCAGAATATCGACCGGCAACTGGGTCTTGCCGACATCCTGCAGCATGCCGGCCATACCCAGTTCGACCAGGCGCATGCCGCGCCAGCCGATGTGCGTACCCAGCATCAACAAATAGACGGAGACATCCATGGCATGGTCAAAGCTGTATTGATCCAGACGCTTCAAGCGGAGCAGCCAGAGCAGTGCATCCGGATTGCGGCGCAGGCTGCCGGACATGTCCCGCACCCCCTCGCGGACCGAATTCAGGTCGATTTCCTTTTCCGCCGTAATGGCCTGGAAACTGCGCTGCAAGGCGGTCTGCAACTCGTCGAAACGCGGCTCCATATAGACCAGTTCGCGGGCCAGGGCCCGCGAATGCTCCGAGTCGTTCTGTTTATGCAGGAATTCGAGAAAGCGCCGGCGGCGGATTTTGCGCTGGTCGGTCGCTTCGTGCATCTCGAAAGCCGGCGCTCGGCGGCTCAAGGGCAGTTCCAAATCGAGCCCCGGTGCCGCGCAAGCCGGCGGCCGCAGAGCGCGATCGAAACCCTGTTTCGGGGCCAGGAAATATTCGTTCAGCGAGCGGCTGCGATCGACATAAACGAAGCGGCATTTTTTCTGGAAGACATCGATCTGCTCCGGCCGGGAAATGACGAAGCCCTGCAGGGCGAAGGGCAACTCGGTCCACGCGCAGTCGGGCTCGGCAACAAACATCCCGATCTTCAGTTGGGCAACCGCCACGATCTCCATGAATTTTTTCCCGCTAGGCCGGAGAAGATTCGAGAGCCAGTTGCAGCAAGCCCTCCTGTGGCAGATTGTGTACTAGAACATGGGGAATTTCGAGAAGCGGGCTGAGGATTTCGGCGTTGCCACCGGACAGCAGGCAACAGGCATCATCCGCCGCCAGCCGGGCAAAGGCGCGGGCGATGGCACCGACCTGCGCCTCCCGGCAACCGCTGACAATGGCGTCGTCGGTCGAGCGCGGAAAAGGCGCATAGACGCCGGCCGCCAAGGGCAGATCGGCAGTCCCCCGGGCCAAGGAACGCTGCATCAAGTCGAGACCGGGCAGGATCAGACCGCCGAGAAAGTTGCCCGCCCCATCCAGACTATCCACCGTCGTCGCCGTCCCCGCCATGACCACCAGACGCGGCGTCGAACCCAGACGGCGGGCGCCGACCAGAGCGCACCAGCGGTCGACGCCGAGTTGACCGGGACGGTGGTACAGATTCCTCACCCCACCGCCACTCGCCGCCGACTTGACGATACTTAACGCCGCCGACCACGGAGCCAGGGCCTGGCCGATCGCCGCCCCCCGCTCGGGGCCGGCGACATTGGCCAGCATCAGGCGGGCCGGGACCGGCCAGCGGCGGCAGAGATCAGCCAGTTGCGCGACCTCGGCATGCCGCACGACGCCCTGTTCAGACCACGATCGTCCATCATGGACGCCCCATTTGATGCGGCTATTGCCGCTGTCGATGCAGACGATCACGCCGGGCGTACCCCAAGGGCACTTGCGGCGCGGCGCAGGCTGACGTCACCGGAAAATATGCGCTGCATACCGCTGGCGGTTTCGAGCAGCAGGGCGCCCTCGTCATCCACCCCAAGGCAGCGCCCGCCGAGCGCTGCCCCGCCTTCGCCCAGCACTTGCACCGGCTGCTCCGGCCAGGCCTGGCGCCGGAGCCACTCGGCCTTGCTGCCGGCAAAACCGCGTTCGGCAAAGGTATCCAGTTCGCCGGCCAGGGCCGACAATATGGCGGCCAGTACTTGATGCCGATCGATCTCGCCGCTCAGCGCCTGGTTCAGACCGGCCGCCGCCTGCGCTAGATCGGCGGCCGGCGGTGCCAGGTTGAGGCCGATGCCGATAATGACTTGCGTCCCCCGCCGGTCGGCCGAAAGTTCGATCAGGATGCCGGCCAGTTTGGCGTAATCGTCGCCCTGGCGGAGCAGCACGTCGTTCGGCCATTTCAGGCAGACGCCGGCGGCACCCAGGCTTTCCAGCGCCCGCGCCAGGGCGACGCCGACGGCCAGGGAGAGGCCGGCCAAGCGGGCCGGCGAGCCGCTAAATCGCCAGAGCAGTGAAAAGGTCAGGCTGGCGGCGGGGACCGACGACCAGTGGCGACCACGCCGCCCGCGCCCGGCTGTCTGGCCGTCGGCAACGATGACGGTGCCGGCCGGCGCACCGCTCTCGGCCCGGCGCGCCACTTCGCTACTGGTGGAATCGCAGGCGACCAGCGCGTCGACGTCAAAACGCCCGGCCAGCGCGGCGAGCCGGGACTTGAGCAAAATCGGATCAATAAGGGGCATGCGCTGAATTGTATGCCAATTCGCTGCACCCCAGCCGCCACGGACCTACTCCGCGGCCGCTTCCTTACTGCCGTCGATTCCCAGTTCGGCGATCTTCCGGGTGATGGTATTGCGCCCGATCCCCAGGGCCTGCGCCGCTTCGATACGGCGACCACCGGTGTGAGCCAGGGCGCGCGAAATCAGGATGCGTTCGAAAGTCTGGGTCAGGACGCCATGGACATCGCCCAAGCCGCGCGCCAGCATGCGATCGACCTCGCCTTCGAGGGCGCTTTCCCAGTCCGTGGACAGCATCGTCGGCACGGCTTCGCGCAACTCGCCGGGCAAGTCACCGATTTCCACCTGCTGGCCGGGGGCCATCACGGTCAGCCAGTGACAGAGATTTTCCAGTTGCCGGACATTGCCCTGGAAATCGAGACCGCTCAGGTACTTGATCGCGGTATCGGAGAGGCGCTTGGTTTCGACACCGAGTTCGCGCGCACTCTTTTGCAGGAAGTGGCGGGTCAGCAGCGGAATGTCCTCGCGCCGCTCGCGCAGCGACGGCAGGCGGATACGGATGACGTTCAGGCGATGGAACAGGTCTTCGCGGAACAGACCGTCCTTGACCCGCGTCTCCAGATTCTGGTGGGTCGCGGCGATCACCCGGACATTGGCCTTGATCGGCGAATGGCCGCCGACCCGATAGAAATGGCCGTCGGAAAGGACGCGCAACAAGCGGGTCTGCAGTTCGGACGGCATGTCGCCGATTTCATCGAGGAACAGCGTGCCGGCTTCGGCCTGTTCGAATCGGCCGCGCCGCTGCGACTGGGCGCCGGTAAAGGCGCCGCGCTCGTGGCCGAAGAGTTCGGACTCCAGCAGATCCTTGGGGATGGCCGCCGTATTGATCGCGATGAACGGCTTGTCGGCGCGCGGGCTATGGCGGTGCAGCGCCCGCGCCACCAGTTCCTTGCCGGAACCGGATTCGCCGGTGATCAGCACGGTGGCGTGCGACAGGGCCAGGCGGCCGATGGCCCGGAAAACTTCCTGCATGGCCGGCGCCTGGCCGAGAATCTCCGGCACCAGGCCTTCTTCTTCTGCCGCACCGCTTTGGTGCATCGATTCATCAATCGCCCGCCGGATCAGCTCGACCGCCTGATCGACGTCAAAGGGCTTGGGCAGGTATTCGAAAGCCCCGCCCTGAAAGGCAGCGACGGCGCTTTCCAGATCGGAGTAGGCGGTCATGATGATGACCGGCACCGAGGGAAAGCGGGTTTTGACCTCCTGCAGCAGCTCCAGGCCGGACTGGCCGGGCATCCGGATGTCCGACATCAGCACCTGGGGCGGTTCCAGCCCCTGTTCAAGTTGCGAAATCGCTTCGCTGGCCGAAGCAAAACTCTTGAACGGAATACCTTCGCGCGACAGGGTCTTTTCCAGGACCCAGCGGATGGAACGATCATCGTCAACGATCCAGACCGGTTTCATGTATGTTGGCTCATCTGCTTATTAGAATGACCAAAACATAAGCAAAACTCAGGCCTGTTCGACCGGCAGGCGCAGCGTGAATACCGTCTTGCCCGGCCGACTGGAGCAGTCGATGGTCCCGTGATGATGCTGGATGAAGTTCTGGGCGATGGTCAGGCCCAGGCCGCTGCCCCCCTCGCGCCCGGAAACCAGCGGGTAGAACATGCGTTCGCGGATATCGTCGGGAATCCCCGGGCCGTTGTCGATGACCTTGATTTCCATGGCCAGGCGGTAGCGTTTCTTGACCAGCGTGATCTGGCGCAGGGAGCGGGTCCGGAGGATGATCTCGCCTTCGCCACCCATCGCCTGCGCCGCATTGCGGGCAATATTGAGCACCGCCTGGATCAGTTGTTCGCGGTCGCCGATCAGTTCCGGCAAACTGGTGTCGTAATCCCGGCGCATTTCCAGCGAACCGGGAAACTCGGCGGTGAGCAGGCTGCGCACCCGTTCGAGAATCTCGTGGATATTGACCGTCGTCGGCAACATCGCCCGATGCGGCGTCAGCAGGCGCTGCATCAGGTCCTGCAGGCGATCGGCTTCCTTGATGATGACCTGGGTGTATTCCTTGAGCGACGGGTTGGCCAACTCGTGCTCCAGCAACTGGGCGGCGCCGCGGATGCCGCCGAGCGGGTTCTTGATCTCGTGTGCCAGATTGCGGATCAGTTCGCGACTGGCCTGTTGCTGCTCGATCAGGCGTTCCTCGCGGGTCGCTGCCAGGTGGTGTTCGATCGGCTGCAGTTCAAGCAGCAGGCGGACGCCAGCCGCCAGTTCCGGGCGCAACGGCGTCACCGTGCAGTTGATGTGCAGCGTTTCGCCGTCGCTGCGCTTCAACTGGATATTCTGTCCGGTATAGCCCCAATTGTTGTTGAGGCCGTTATCGAGCGCCGTGCGCAACGTTGTCGAGCAGGTGCACACGGCATCCAGGGTCTTGCCGGCGACCGTCCGCGAACTGACGGCAAGCAGGTTTTCACCGGCCGGATTGATATAGCGGATGAGCCGACCTTCATCGATCAGCAGCACCGCGGAAGCCAGCAGATCAAGGCCGGCAAACGAAGCGTAATTGGCGTCCATGGCCGCCATTGTAGCGAATGGCGGCGGACCGAAATGATATCTTGCGCTAATGACCGAACGTTCATTATCATTTGAAACCGCCATCCATTCTTGCGCAGGTCCATCATCCGCCCCCTCCTCATCCTGACCGCCGCCGTCGCCGGCCTGCTTGCCGCCTGCACGGTCGAAGCCCCACCCCCGCCGCCGGCGCGCAGCGTGCTGGTTCAGGCAGTGACCAGCGGCGCCCCGAGCCATGGCACCTATACCGGCGAAATCCGCGCCCGCCATGAAATCGACCTCGCCTTTCGTGTCGGCGGCAAACTGGCCGCCCGCCTGGTCGATGCCGGCGCCGAAATCAAGGCTGGCCAGGCGCTCGCCCGGCTCGACCCGGCCGATCTGCAATTGGCGGCGAGCGCCGCCGAGGCCCAGTTGACGGCGGCCGAAAGCGACCTGGCGACGACACGGGCCGAGCGCCAGCGCTACGCCGACCTGCTGGCCAGGAAGTTCGTCAGCCAGACGGCTTTCGAGGCCAAGAACAATGCCTTCAACGGCGCCCAAGCCAAGCTCGAACAGGCCCGGGCGCAAAACCAGATCAGCCGCAACCAGAGCCACTACGGCACGCTGAGCAGCGCATTCCCGGCCGTCGTCACCGCCGTGCTGGCCGAAGCCGGGCAGGTGGTCAGCGCCGGCCAGCCGGTATTCCGCCTGGCCCGTCCGGAAGAAAAGGAAGTCGCCATCGCCGTCCCGGAAAGCCGGCTGGCCGAACTACGGGGCGCCAAGGAAATCACCGTCAACCTGTGGGCCGAACCGAGCCGCCAGTTGCGCGGCGAATTGCGCGAACTGGCGCCGGCCGCCGACCCCCAGACCCGCACCTACGCGGCCCGCATCCGCATCCTCAACCCACCGCCCGAAGTCCGCCTCGGCATGACGGCCCGGGTCGCCCTGGCGACGGCCGGCGCGGCGACACTCCTGGTTCCGCTCGGCGCCGTCATCGACCAGGGCCAGGGACCGCTGGTCTGGGTGGTCAACAATGGCAAGATCGAAGGACGCCCGATCCAGTTGAGCCACTTTCAGGAAGACGGCGCCGTCGTCAGCGGCGGCCTGCAGGCCGGCGAGCTGATCGTCGTCGCCGGCGCCGGCAAGCTGGTGGCCGGCCAGGCGGTGACGGCGACGCCGGCCAATCCACCCGAACGCCAGCGCTGATCGCATGAGCCAGCGTTTCAACCTGTCCGACTGGACCCTGCATCACCGGACACTGGTCGGCTACCTGCTGGCCGCCATCGCCGTCATGGGCATTTTTGCCTACGGCAAGCTGAGTCAGGCCGAAGACCCGCCCTTCACCTTCAAGCTGATGGTGATCCGCAGCCTGTGGCCGGGCGCCACCGCCCGGCAGGTCGAATTGCAACTGACCGACAAGATCGAGAAAAAACTCCAGGAAACCCCCTATATCGACCGCGTCGCCAGTTTTTCCCGGGCCGGCGAATCGACCGTGATGTTCTTCGCCAAGGACAGCACGCCGCCCGCCCAGGTACCGGACGTCTATTACCAGGTGCGCAAGAAGATCGGCGACATTCGCCACACCCTGCCGGCCGGCGTCCAAGGCCCGTTCTTCAACGACGAATTCGGCGACGTCTTCGGCAACATCTACGCCCTGACCGGCGACGGCCTGGACTACCCGCAGCTAAAGGACAGCGCCGAACGCATCCGCGACGAGTTGCTGCGCCTGCCCAATGTCGGCAAGGTGGAAATTTTCGGCATCCAGGACGAGAAGATCTACGTCGAATTATCGAATGCCAAACTGGCCACTCTCGGCCTTGATCTCAACACCATCACCCTCGCCCTCGGCCAGCAGAACGCCGTAGCCGGCAGCGGCTTTTTCGAAACGCCGGGCGAACGCATCCAGATCCGCCCGGGCGGGGCGTTCAATTCCCTTCAAGCGGTGGCCGACACCCTGATCAGGGCCGGCAACCGCAGCTTCCGGCTGGGCGATATCGCGACCATCCGGCGCGGCACGATCGACCCGCCGGCCACCCAGGTCCGTTACGGCGGCAAGCGGGCGCTGGCCATCGGCGTCGCGATGGCCAAGGGCGGCGACATCATCCAGCTCGGCCAGGCCTTGCAGACGCGCATCGCCCAGTTGCAGGCCACCTTGCCGCAAGGCATCGAGATCGGCGAAGCGGCCAGTCAGCCTCAAGCCGTCAAGCGCTCGGTGGATGCCTTCGTGCGCTCCCTGGCCGAAGCCGTTTTCGTTGTCCTGCTGGTGACCTTCATCAGTCTCGGCAGCCGCACCGGGATGGTCGTCGCGATCTCCATCCCACTGGTGCTGGCCGCCACCTTCCTCGCCATGAACCTCTTTAACGTCGGCCTCCACAAGGTCTCGCTCGGCGCCCTGGTGCTCGCCCTCGGCCTGCTCGTCGACGATGCGATCATCGCCGTCGAAATGATGTGGGTGAAGATGGAACAGGGCTGGGAGCGCACGCGCGCCGCCTCCTTCGCCTACACCAGCACGGCCGGGCCGATGCTTTCCGGAACGCTGGTCACCGTCGCCGGGTTCATCCCGATCGCCATCGCCAAATCGTCGACCGGCGAATACGCCTTTGCCTTTTTCCAGATCAACGTTATCGCCCTGCTCATTTCCTGGCTGGCCGCCGTCGTTGCCATTCCCTGGCTGGGCTACAAATTGCTGCCCGACCCGCGGGCGCCACGCGCCCCCAACCTGCTTGAGCGCCACCTGCCGCGCCTTGCCGGCCGCCTCGCCAGTCTCGGCATCGGCGGCCCGCCGCACGCCGAGGATCACGACGTCTATGGCACGCCTTTCTACCGCCATTTCCGCCGCCTCGTCGCCTGGTGCGTTCGCCGACGCTGGCGGGTCATCGCCGTTACCATCGCCCTCTTTGTCCTGGCCATCGTCGGCATGGGCCAGGTGCAGAAGCAGTTCTTCCCCAACTCGACCCGTCTTGAACTCAATGTCGAATTGCGCCTGCCGGAAGGCGCCTCGATCACGGCCACCGACGGCGAGGCCAAACAGTTCGAAAACTGGCTCGCCAAAGACCAGCAGGAATTCGACCAGTTCGAACATTACATCGCCTACATCGGCGCCGGCTCGCCGCGTTATTACCTCGGCCTCGACCAGCAGTTGCCGGCCAGCAATGTCAGCCAGTTCGTCATCCTGACGCGCAGTGTCGAAGCCCGCGAAGCGCTGCGCAGCCGGCTCATCCAGCTCTTCGAAAAGGCCCCCTTCAATGCCCGGGGCAACGTGGCCCGCATCGAAAACGGACCGCCGGTCGGCTACCCCGTGCAATACCGCGTCTCCGGCGAAGACCTCGGACAATTGCGGCAGATTGGCGAGCAGATCGGCACCGTGATGCGGCACGATGCCGAGCTGTCAAACATCAATTTCGACTGGCACGAACTGGCGAAAAGTGTCGCCATCGAGATCGACCAGGACAAGGCGCGTCTGCTCGGCGTTTCCAGCCAGGACCTGGCGGCGCTGCTCAACATGTCGCTGAACGGCTACACCGTCACCAGCTACCGTGAAGGCGAAAAGACCATCGATGTCGTGCTCCGCGGCGACCGCGAGGAACGCACCCATCTCGCCGCCCTGCCCGACCTGGCGGTCCCGACGCGCAGCGGCAAGAGCGTGCCGCTGGCCCAGATCGGCCGTCTCAAGTCCACGTTCGAACCCGGCCTGATCTGGCGCCGCGACCGCCTGCCGACGATCACCGTGCGTGGCAACCTGTACAGCAAAACCCAACCGGCCACCGTCGTCGACCGCCTGGCGCCGCAGATCAATGCCATCCGCGCCGCACTGCCGGCCGGCTACAGCATCGTCAATGGCGGTTCGGTCGAGGAGTCGGCCAAGGGTTCAGGCTCGGTGATGGCCGGCATACCGCTCTTCCTGCTCGCCGTCGTGACCGTCCTGATGATCCAGTTGCAGAGCGTCTCGCGCGTCGTCATGGTGCTCCTCACAGCGCCGCTCGGCATCATCGGCATCGCGCTGTTCCTGCTCATCTTCCGCCAGCCCTTCGGCTTCATGGCGCTGCTCGGCACCATTGCGCTGTTCGGCATGATCATGCGCAACTCGGTGATCCTGGTGGACCAGATCGAACAGGATCTGGCCGCCGGCAAGGCTCGCCAGGAGGCGATCATCGAATCGACGGTACGCCGTTTCCGACCCATCGTGCTGACTGCCGCGGCCGCCGTCCTGGCCATGGTGCCGCTGGCCCGCAACGATTTCTTCGGCCCCATGGCGGTCGCCATCATGGGCGGCCTGATCGTCGCCACCGGCCTCACCCTGCTCTTCCTGCCGGCACTTTATGCGGCCTGGTACAAGGTGAAAGCGAGTTGATAGTTAGTCGGTAGTCTTTAGCAACAACAAGGGGCGCCGCGGCGCCCCCAAACTTCAGCTAACAACTACCGACTAATAGCTAACAGCTACTTCAAATTGCTCAGTTCTTTCTGAATCGCCTGGATGTTGCGTTCATGCTGGGCGACGCTGTCCTTGTACGGCAACAGGCGTTCGCTCTTGTCGCCGAGAACTCGCTCCTGCTCGCCGAGATCCTTGCGCGAGCGCTCCAGGCTGTGCTGTTCGGTCGCCAGTTCCTGCTCGAGGATGTGCCGACGATCGCCATCCCGTGCCTTCTGCGTATCTTCCTGCACTTTCGGGAATCCCGCCGGTGTCGGATTGGCCGCCGCACTGGCCGGCCGGGCCTTGGGTGCCGGCACGGTGGAATCCGGCCCGCTCGGCAGCGCCTTGCAATTTTTGTCGAGACGGCTATTGGAAAACACGGCGCCACCGTTTGCATCCGTGCATTTGTAGATGGTCTCGGCCGCCGCCGGCAGAGCCAGGGCGGCGAACAGCAGGGCAAGTACGCTACGTGTCATCGTCATCATTCCTCGCAAGCCTTCAAGTGTACAGGACTTAAGTCCGCGTCGGCAGGCGGTAGACAAAAAAAGGGCGGGAAACCCCGCCCTTTCTGTCGGCTGCGAATCGCTTAGCAGCTATAGTACAGATCGAACTCAACCGGGTGGGTGGTCATCCGGACCTTGTTGACTTCGTCCATCTTCAGGGCGATGTAGGCATCGATCCAGTCGCTGGAGAAGACGCCACCCTTGGTCAGGAACTCGCGGTCGTTGTCGAGCGCAGCCAGGGCTTCTTCGAGGGAAGCGCAGACGGTCGGGATGAGCGCGTCTTCTTCCGGCGGCAGATCGTACAGGTTCTTATCGGCCGGATCGCCCGGGTGGATCTTGTTCTGGATACCATCCAGACCGGCCATCATCAGCGCCGAGAAGCACAGGTACGGATTGGCGATCGGATCCGGGAAGCGGGTCTCGATGCGACGGCCCTTGGTCGACGCAACGAACGGGATGCGGATCGAAGCCGAACGGTTCTTGGCCGAGTAAGCCAGCTTGACCGGCGCTTCGTAATGCGGCACCAGACGCTTGTAGGAGTTGGTACCCGGATTGGTGATGGCGTTCAGGGCCTTGGCGTGCTTGATGATGCCGCCGATGTAGAAGAGGGCGGTTTCAGACAGACCGGCATAGCCGTCACCGGCGAACAGGTTCTTGCCATCTTTCCAGATCGACTGGTGCACGTGCATGCCCGAACCGTTGTCACCAACGATCGGCTTCGGCATGAAGGTGGCGGTCTTGCCGTACTGGTGGGCAACGTTG
>JAGTRU010000047.1 GCA_018261905.1 Pseudomonadota bacterium
GCAGGAAGACGTCTTCTATTACCTGACGGTAATGAACGAGAACTACGAGCACCCGGAAATGCCGGTCGGCGCCGAAGCCGACATCATCAAGGGCATGTACGCGTTCAGGAAGGGCGCCGACTCGAATGGCCCGCGCGTGCAACTACTCGGCTCCGGCACCATCTTCCGCGAAGTCATCGCCGCCGCCGACCTGCTCAAGCAGGATTGGGGCGTCGAGGCCGACCTCTGGGGCTGTACCAGCATGAACGAACTGGCCCGTGACGGTCAGGACGCGCAGCGCTGGAACATGCTGCACCCGCTGGAAGAGCCGAAGCTGTCGCACGTCGAACAAAAGCTGGCCGGCGCCAAGGGCCCGGTCATCGCTTCGACCGACTACATCAAGCTGTTCTCCGAGCAGATCCGCCCCTTCGTCAAGGCACCGTACGTCACGCTGGGCACCGATGGTTTCGGCCGTTCGGACACCCGCGAGAAGCTGCGTCATTTCTTCGAGGTCGATCGTCACTGGGTGACGCTGGCTGCCCTCAAGGCACTGGCCGACAACGGCGAAATCAAGCGCGAAGTCGTGGCTGCCGCTCTGGTCAAGTACAACCTGGATCCGGCCAAGCCGAATCCGATGTCGGTTTAATCAGGGAGAGACAACATGAGCCAAATCATTGAAGTCAAAGTCCCCGATATCGGCGATTTCGAGAGCGTGCCGGTCATCGAGTTATTTGTGAAGGTCGGCGACACGATCAAGGTCGACGACGCCATCGTCACACTGGAATCCGACAAGGCGACCATGGATGTACCGTCCACCGTGGCCGGCGTGGTGACCGAAGTTCTCGTCGCGCTCGGTTCCAAGGTTGGAGAAGGCGCGCTGCTGATCAAGGTCGACACGGCTGGCGCGGGTGCTGTTGCCGCTCCAGCGCCGGCCGCCCAGGCTGCTGCTCCGGCTGCCACCCCTGTCTCTGCGCCGGTGGCTGCCGCACCCGCTGCCGGTGGTGGCGTGGTTGAAGTCAAGGTCCCGGATATCGGCGACTTCGCCGAAGTCCCGGTCATCGAGCTGTACGTCAAGGTCGGCGATGCGATCAAGGTCGATGACGCGATTGCCACGCTCGAATCCGACAAGGCGACGATGGATGTTCCCTCCACCGTTGCAGGCACGGTCAAGGAAGTGCTGGTCCAGATCGGCACCAAGGTCGGCGAAGGCACGGTTCTGATCAAGGTTGAAACCGGCGCCTCGGCCCCGGCCGCCGTACCGCAAGCCGCTGCTCCGGCGCCCACCACAGTTGCCGCCCCGGTCGCCGCGGCTCCCGCCGCTGCCCCTGCCGCGGCCGCCCCGGCTGCACTGGCCCCGGCTCTGGCCGTCGGTTCCAAGGTTCACGCCTCGCCGTCCGTCCGCGCCTATGCCCGGGAACTCGGTGTCGATCTGAACAAGGTGCCGGCGACCGGCCCGAAGAACCGCATCGTCAAGGAAGACCTGACCAAGTACGTCAAGGGCGTCATGTCCGGTGCCACCGCGGCTCCAGTCGCCGCAGGCGCCAGTCTCGGCGGCGGGCTCGATCTGCTGCCCTGGCCGAAGGTCGATTTCGCCAAATTCGGCGAGATCGAGGTCAAGCCGCTGTCGCGCATCAAGAAGATTTCCGGCCAGAACCTGTCGCGCAACTGGGTGATGATCCCGGCCGTCACGTATCACGAAGATGCCGACATCACCGACATCGAAGCCTTCCGCGTGCTGCTCAACAAGGAAAACGAAAAGGGGGGTGGCGCCAAGCTGACCATGCTGGCTTTCCTCATGAAGGCTTGCGTCAAGGGCCTGCAGAAATTCCCGGAATTCAACGCTTCGCTCGACGGCGACAACCTGGTGCTGAAGAAGTATTTCAACATCGGTTTCGCGGCCGACACGCCGAATGGCCTGGTCGTCCCGGTGGTCAAGAATGTCGACAAGAAGTCGGTCTTCGAACTGGCCCAGGAATCCGGCGATCTGGCCAAGCAGGCCCGCGACGGCAAGCTCAAGCCGGCCGACATGTCCGGTGCCTGCTTCACGATTTCCAGCCTGGGTGGCATCGGCGGCACCTACTTCGCGCCGATTGTAAACGCACCGGAAGTCGCCATTCTCGGCGTCAACAAGTCGGCCATGAAGCCGGTCTGGGATGGCAAGCAATTCGTGCCGCGCCTCGTCCTGCCGCTGTCGCTGACTGCCGACCACCGTGTCATTGATGGCGCACTGGCAACCCGCTTCAACGTCTACATCGCTCAGTTGCTGGCCGACTTCCGTCGCGTCGCGCTGTAAGGGGGAATGACCATGAGCAATCTGGTAGAAGTCAAAGTCCCCGATATCGGCGATTTCGCCGAAGTGCCGATCATCGACCTGTTCGTCAAGGTCGGCGACAGCATCAAGGTGGATGACGCGATCTGCACGCTGGAATCGGACAAGGCGACGATGGATGTGCCGTCGCCGGTCGCCGGCATCGTCAAGGAAGTACTCGTCCAGCTCGGCGCCAAGGTCGGCGAAGGTGCACTGCTGATCAAGGTCGAAGCCGGCGCTGCTACGGCTGCCTCGGCGCCTGCTCCGCAAGCGGCCGCCCCGGCTGCAGCACCGGCCCCGGTCGCCGCCAGCCACGCCGGTGGTGCCGACCTCGAGTGCGAAATGCTCGTTCTCGGTGCCGGCCCCGGCGGCTATTCGGCCGCCTTCCGCTCGGCCGATCTGGGCATGAAGACGATCATCGTCGAGCGTTACGCGACGCTCGGCGGCGTCTGCCTCAACGTCGGCTGCATCCCGTCCAAGGCGCTGTTACACGTCGCCGCAGTCATGGATGAAGCCAGTCACATGGCCGATCTCGGTGTCAGCTTCGCGGCGCCGACGGTCGACATCGACAAGCTGCGCGCCCACAAGGACAAGGTCGTCGGCAAGCTGACCGGTGGCCTGGCCGGCATGGCCAAGGGCCGTAAGGTCGACATCGTGCGCGGCTACGGTTCCTTCCTCGATGCCAATCACCTTGAAGTCGAGGAAATGACGGGCACGAGTCAGGACAAGACCGGCGTCAAGAAAGTCATCAAGTTCCAGAAGTGCATCATCGCCGTCGGTTCCGCCGCCGTGCATCTGCCCTTCATCCCGCGCGATCCACGCATCGTCGATTCGACCGGCGCGCTCGAACTACGCTTCGTGCCGAAGAAGATGCTGGTCATCGGCGGCGGCATCATCGGCCTGGAAATGGCCACCGTCTATTCGACGCTGGGTGCCAAGGTCGATGTCGTCGAAATGCTCGACGCGCTGATGCAGGGCCCGGACCGCGATGCGGTCAAGGTCTGGGAAAAGCAGAACGCGCACCGTTTCGACAAGATCATGCTGAAGACCAAGACGGTTGCCGTCGATGCCAAGGAAGACGGTCTGTGGGTCAAGTTCGAAGGCGAAGGCGCCCCGAACGCCGATGCCGTGCGTTACGACATGATCCTGCAGGCCGCCGGCCGCGCCCCGAACGGCAAGAAATTCGCCGCCGAGAAGGCCGGCATTGCGGTGACCGACCGCGGCTTCATCAACGTCGATGCCCAGATGCGCACCAACGTGCCGCACATCTTCGCCATCGGCGACGTCGTCGGCAATCCGATGCTCGCCCACAAGGCGGTGCATGAGGCGCACGTCGCGGCAGAGGTCGCGGCCGGCCACAAGGCGGCCTTCGACGCCCAGGTCATTCCCGGCGTCGCCTACACCCATCCGGAAGTGGCCTGGGTCGGCTATACCGAGGATCAGGCCAAGAAGGAAGGCCGCAAGATCGAGTCGGCCAAGTTCCCGTGGGCGGCCTCCGGGCGCGCCATCGCCAACGGCGCCGAGTACGGCTTCACCAAGCTGATCTTCGACGCCGAAACGCATCGTGTCATCGGCGGGGCGATTGTCGGCCCGAACGCCGGCGACATGATCGGCGAAGTCTGCCTAGCCATCGAGATGGGCTGCGATGCGGTCGATATCGGCAAGACCATCCACCCGCACCCGACACTCGGCGAAACCATCGGCATGGCGGCGGAAGTGGCGCACGGTAGCTGTACCGATGTGCCGGCACCGCGCAAGAAATAAGGCAAGCAGAACCTCTGAAATCTGACGTTGTTGAGACGTCCGGTCTGGGCGACAGGTTGATCCTGTCGCCTTATTTATTTTGGCTTGAATTCTCTGTGATTCCGTTCGTCGCGCCACCGAAGGGCAAATCGACCTGTCTTGAAGAGGCTTTTACTGGCGCTTTGCAGTGTTGTCACGACACCGGGATTGCTCGCAAGGCTCAAGAGGATGCAACCACAAGTGATGAACGGTGATTATGCCAGCAGGCACAAGGCTACCCGGCAAGGCAAACGCCCGTCTATGCTTCGATTGACAGACGATGTCGCCCAAAGCCGTAGGCGATAACGTTTCAAGCGAGCCATGCAGTGCCAACTCTGAAGCAAGCGGTGCATCGTCCAGGCATGTCGACAAACCACCCGGCAAGGCACAGAGGTTACGGACATAGCCCACCATCATGGCCCGGTCTACCGCCCAGGCGTACTCGCCGTTAACGAAGCGGACCAACCCGGCTCGGCAGTAGGTACTCGGTAAGGGATGGCGGTGATCAATGGGTTTGCATTCGATGAAAATGGCTGCTGGAACGCTATTGCTGGTCTGAATGTAGCCACGCAAGGGACGAAAAGCCAAGTCGGGCTGTTTGTCCTTATGCTTGCGGTCATGACTCCGCATATTTCCTTCTCGGACAGGCGTTTCGAATCGCGACAATCCAGAAACGGCAGCCTCTCCAGCTGCATGCATTTCTCCGAGAATCATGTAAAGACGCTCGGTGATGTCATCCTCATCAGCCTCGCATAGCGAAAAAAGACCGTTCTTAACCTCCTCCAGCAGTGCTCGCCATGCGACGGCAAGGGAATTTTGAACCACAACCAGCAGCGAAGGCGCTATCGGCACTGGCGCATTTGCAGCGGCAGGGCGTAACCATCTACCAGTCATCAGGCCGCTCATGACTTGGCGCGCTCCTCAAGCAGGGCACCATGTTCCCAGAGAATGTCAGAGGCCAACAACCGGGCTTGAGTGGGAGTCCAGTAACGATGACGATCCAGCAGACCAACGATAACTACCGGCAGGTGGGCATCAATGATGGTGATACGGCTGACTGCAAGATCATCTGCATGCGTGATCCAGGCCGATGGCAGCGCTCCCGGCAAAGTGCATGGACCCAGACTGAGCGCGATGAACCTCCAAGGGAGTCGGTCGTCACCGGCAAGTTGTCGGACGTGGACCTGATATCCACTTGCCGTCAGCACGCCGGATAACTCATCAGCCAAGCGGGTACAGAATTGTTCAGCCTCGAGTCGGCTGACCGGACTGGAAGCAAATTTCTTGATGGCCGGGAAAGGCGAACGCGTAGCGAGCGCGTCACAGATGGTTTCCTGATCGTATTGACCGAGGCCATAAATTGCGCCAACCGTTCGATCCAGTTCAGTCCAGCCGGGTTGCCGGGCCAGCAGGCTGGCTGCGCAGCGATCAATTCGATTGCGGTCGCTTGCATCCAAATATGCTGGCGCAACAAAGGGGAAGCTCTCGACATCGTGCAATTGCAGGGATTCTCGCTCGACACCAAATTTGGCACTGGTCATCAGCGACCAGTACTCGAACAATCCGCTGTGCATCAGCACGAGCAGGTATTTGGCCAGGAATTCGCCATCCGGGTGATTGGCTGCCGAGAAGCCGTAATAAGACTCTGAATATGCGAGGTTGGAAAAACTGAGCAGCGCGCGACCTTGGTTGCGGTCTGACTTGAATCCTTCTCGAACCAAAACCAGCGGTGCTTTGTAAATTTCCGGGTTACGTGGCCGCCATAAGCCTTCCGGTAAATAAGGCGACAGAGTATCGGCAAATACGACAAAGGGATGTGCCGAGTAGCGAGCCCCCAGTGTTGGATAGCCTGCCAAAAAGGAGTCATCAGCGGAACCCTTAACTTGATACCCTTGCCCACGCAACAAGCCATGCTCGGGAATCCAGTATTCGCCAAGTGAGCATTGGGCACGTTCACGAATACGCTGGACGATGGCTACATCAAGGGCAGAACCCCGATATAGGGTCTTGATTAACGTAGCTTGCGTAGCAACCAAATCCAGCGCGATGGGTACAGCATCGTTGGCATCAATCCGCATGCGCCCCTTTTCGTTGAGTTTGGATTCATCATCGGGGCTGACTAAAACAAACTGCCCCCCTTCTTGAGGGACTCGGTTGTCCGCGAACAACAGGCAGAAAGGCTGATCGACATTGGGCCAAACCTTGGTCTGGCGAATGGATGCGCCGTTCAGGATGCCGGTAATGGACAAAGCCCGAAAAATGGCACTGCGGGCGGCGAATCCGGCTGGCTTCATCTTGAACAGCCAGCGTCCCGCCAAGGCCAGCGCGATACGCCCCCCTGGTTTTGCCCAATCCATGGCGCCCCATACGAAGGGCAGATCGGTGACCTGATCCGGATTCTTGTAGGTACGGGAGATATCGCCAAGATCGCGTTGTGCGGCAACGGCACGACAGCGTTTTGTAAAGATACTGTCTATTGCTGCATAGGCGGGCTTGAGGCTGGTCCAGGGTGGATTGCCTATGACCAGATCGAAAGTTGAACGGTATTGCTCCGAAACGTGTTCGCCCAGGCTGCCCACCATCGGACGGATGATGGCCGGATCGGAGTCAGGATCGGCGACGTCGATCAAGACCTTGCCTTCCAGTTTCTTGAAGGTCAGTCCTTCGACCGGGGTCGGGTCAGGGTCGAGTTCCAGAGCGGTGAGGTACAAGGCCAGAGCTGCGAGGGTGCGCGCGTGGGCGTTGATGTCGAAGCCGACCAATTGCTCGTTCAGTATGCGCCGCAACGCCGAACGTTCGGGACGTCGTCCAGTTTCGGCAAAGCGCAGTTCCGCGAGCTTGCGGAAGCAGGCGACCAGAAAGACGCCCGCGCCACATGCCGGGTCGAGCACCCGTGCAGACGCACCAGCAGGATGCCGATGGAAGGCTTCGTCGACCATGTACTCGGCAATGTGCGAAGGGGTGTAATACACGCTGGTATCGCGCCGAGTTTCGGCATCAAAATGACACATCAACTCTTCGTAAGTCTCGCTCAGGAGACCGATCGGCAGGTGATCGAAATCCAGTTCGCCCCAGTTCAGGGGCCGCTGTGATGCACCGGGAGCGAGTGGCATGTCAAGACCGAGGATGGCTTCGAGAGGACGGGTGAGGCGCGGCCCAAACTTCAGGAAAAGATCACAAAAATATTCCCGGTAGTTCTGGGTCGGCAGTTTCAGCAAGTCGCCGTTGAAGGTCCGGTCCAACCAGATGTTGGTTTCGGCCAGGCTTTCTTCGCTGGCAAAACACATTTCCAGCGATTGCGCGCTGGCTGAAATGGCTGCCAAGTGATGCGATTTGATAATTCCGCGCCCCATCAGGTAGCGGAAGAATAAGGCTCGACCGGTCAGGGCAATGCTTTCGTCAGTCGAAATGCCAATTTCTTTCAATTCCTGACTGGCATGAGTCATCAGACCGAACAGTACGCTACGCAGTAATAGCTCGGAAGGTGGTGCCAGATTTTCCCCATGCGCGAGCCTTGCAAGTACGCCAACAGCTTCAGGTTGATTGGCAAGAAAGGATACTGGCTTGGCGTCGTGGTCTGGTCGGAGATCAGTGGCGTAAATATCCAATCTACCGGGGCGCAACACACCCAACCAAGACGGGTCGCCACGCATGGCCAGCTTGCGGCGTAGATCGGCGATATTTTGAGGGCCGTTGGGCGATTCGCTCAGGCGGGCCGCATCAATCACATAGAGCAGTGCTTGCGCTTTGTCTTCTACAACAGTGTCGACTATGGGGTTTCGCCCATCGCGAACAAGGTCGACATAGCGCAGCAGACGAGGATCGTCCTGGCGATGTAGTTCGACACAGTCCGCAAAACGTGCGCCAAAATCACCGAGATGCTCGAGCGCGGTTTTCATCGGGCCTGTGCAAGCAGGTCGGAGACCAGTGCCAGTTCGCGTTGAGGCGGGGTAATACCGAGGTATACATTGATGCGGTTACGCTCTTCCGCCATATCCAGAATCCAACCCGGTTCGCTGCCTGGGGTGGCTTCAATTCTGCGTGTCATTCCGTCCTCAAGGCGAATGAAAACCCACTCCTCAACGCTTGCCGCTTTAGGTTCAGACAAGTACTGATGAATGCCGCCGGACAATCGTCCCAACAATCGGCTCTTGACACAAAAGCGGTCTTCCAGCGTTTGCAGGACCGCCATGGCGAGCAGGTCGGCGATATCGAAGCGACGCGCGCTCCGCTCCATGGTTTCTATCTGGGAAAAAGGAGGTAACTGAGCCCACGCGTGTGCGCGTGATCGGCAAAGACCACCCAGCGCACTACACACATCCTTGACAGTGAAGGAAAGGGACTGAGCCATATCTGCCTAAAATCTCGTTCAAATCTGGTTTTATTTTAAAGCAGTTTGTGTTGTCCGTACAGCGCTTAATGCCAATGGATTGGCTTGTTACCTTTTGTCGGGCTGGCACTCTATATCGTGCTCGGCCATGGCTATCTATTCGCTACATATAAAAGCACAGGATATGATCGGCGAAGTCTGCCTGGCCATCGAGATGGGTTGCGACGCGGTCGATATCGGCAAGACCATCCACCCGCACCCGACGCTCGGCGAGACGATCGGCATGGCGGCGGAAGTCGCGCACGGCTCCTGCACCGACGTACCGGCGCCGCGCAAGAAGTAGCCCGAACGACCGAAGGCGCTTCTCAATCGGCCGAGTTCCACGGGTGTGGTTCTCGGCCGATTTTTTGGGCCAATGGAATCCGGCGCAGCCCAGCGAAAAGCCCCCGCCTATTCCGGTTTTCGCCATAGGCTGGCCAGCCAGGGCTGTTGTTCTCGCGGCAGACCGGCGGGGCGGTAATAGTGTTCCAGTTCGGCAAAGCCGGTATCCCGCAGGTGACGACACCAGGTTTCGAGGCAGTAATAAGCGCCGTAACGTCCGCCATTCCAGCCTTCCAGGTCGGCACCGTGCGGGTTGGAGGCGAACAGCACGCCTCCCGGCTTCAGCGTATCGTGCAGTTGTCGCAGAACGCTCGCCAGGGCCGGGCGCGGCACATGGAACAACGAGGCATTGGCGAACACCGCGTCGAAGCGTCCGCCGGGCAGTTCGAGATGGAGGAAATCCTGCTGCCAGACCTCGCAGCCGCTGGCTGAGCGAGCCATGTGCACGAAATGCTCGGCGCCGTCGAGGCCGATCGCGCGGTGACCCAGTTCGCTCAGAGTACAGAGGTCGCGCCCCGGCCCACAGCCGAAATCCAATATCGTCAATGGCGGCTCGGCGACGCAATGCCGCAACAGCGCGCCAATGTTTTGGCTGACATCGTGATCGCGGGTGCCCTGGCGAAAGGCCTCGGCGCGCTGGTTGTAATAAGCCAGGGTGCGGGCGGCGATTTCGACGAGATCGGCTGGGCGCGGCATTGAACCTAGAAAACGCAATCGAACCGCAGAGACGCAGCGATGCCGAGGGAAAACAGAGGCTGGCGTCGATTCTTCGGCCGACCTTTTGGGTGAGCTGAAAAAACGAGGCAAGCCACTGTTTTCAAGCTCTTCTCTGCTCCTTTTCGACTGCGCGGCAAGGTTTTCAGGGCGATGCCATTTCCCCGAGGACATCTTGCCCCTTGGAACCCGGACCGGCCGGATCGTTCGCAAAATCCCCAAAGCCGGCTGGCCTACGCCGACAATGCCGGCCAACCAACGGAGATGCTGTTGGCACAAAAACGGATGTCGATCGCTAAAGTATTGCCGTCAGTCGCCGTTATGACAACTGAGTCAAGTTGCTTGCACCCAAAGGGTGCAACATTCGTCAATGGAGATCGATTCCATGAAAACCCTACCCCCTCTATTCAGTGCGGGTTCCGGACTCCCCATACAAGTCACCGCTGCACCAGCGCAAACTTACGAAACGAGACGGGCCGAACTTCCGGAATCATCTGCTTTGCATCCGGGAGCCACCGCTACCCATCAAAATTCGCCGTTGAGCCATGTCGATTTTCAGCTCGTGCTGATTCGGGCCAACCAGGCGCTGGCCGAAGCGACATCGCATCAACTGGAGTTCTCGGTCGACCAGGCAAGCGGGAGTTATGTCGTCAAACTGGTGGATCAGCAAACCGGCAAGATCCTTCACCAGTATCCGACCGAGACCTTGCTGGCGATTGCCGAATCGATCGCCAATTGGCAAGGTGGCGGCCTGCTCGATCAGGAAGCCTGAGCCGCCGCACCAGCCCCTCGTCCGCTTGCCATCGACCAACTCGCCGGCAAGCGGTTGGCGACTGGGAATTCGCGGCGACGGCGGGAAATCGGCTCAGGACTCGGGCGGCTTGACGGCCTCGGAGATCTGCGGCGTCAGGTTGCACTTGAAGCAGCGCGCCGCCTCGGCGCGGGCCGCATCGTCGCTGTAGGCCGACTCGATTTCCTCCCAGCCGCTGCGCGCCGCCGGCGCCAGCTTGAGCGGATGCGTCTTGCGCCGACGGTTGAATTCCGGGTCGGTGCCGAGATGTGGCGAAGTCTGCCAGTCGTCGGGCAACAGCTTCTCCTCGATGTCGCCGTCGCCGCCCAGTTGCCGGTCGATGGCGGCGGCAGCCAGGCGGCCGTGGGCGACCGACTCGATCAGGGTCGATGGGCCGAGCACGCAGTCGCCGCCGGCATAGACCGCCGGCCGACTGGTCAGCAACGAATTCTCGCGCACGACGATGCGGCCCTTGTCGTCGGTCTGCACGCCGAAGCCGGCGAACTGCTTGGTATGCTGGCCGACGGCGGAAATCACGAGATCGACGCCTTCGCTGATTTCCTCGCCGGTGTCGACCGGCCGGCAGCGCCCCGAGGCATCGGGCGCACCGGCCGCCATGCGGGCATAGGTAATGCTCAGGCGCGCCCCGTCGCGGCCCGGCTCGATGCGCTTCGGCGCCAACAGGTAGCGAAGGTTCACGCCCTCCTCCAGGCAGCCCGCCAGTTCGTGCTCATGCATGGGAATTTCCGCCGCCGTGCGGCGATAGATGATGTCCACCTTGGCGCCGAAACGGTGCGACGAGCGGGCGTTATCGGCGGCAACATTGCCGCCGCCGATCACCGCCACCTTGTTGCCGGTGGCGATGCCGCTGCCGGGTGCATTGACCAGGCCCATGGCCGCGGCGCGCAGATAGGTCGGGCTGTCGATGACGCCGGGCAGGTCGTCGCCGGCTACGCCGAGGCGGTCGCCGCCCTGACAGCCGATGGCGATGAAGGTTGCCGCAAAACCGGCGGCGAACAGCGTATCGAGATCATCGACATGCTGGCCGAATTCGAACTTGACGCCGAGCTTCTCGACTTCGCCGACCTCACGGTCCACCACCTCGTTGGGTACCCGGTAGGACGGGATGCCATAGCGGGCGGTGCCGCCGGCCGCGGGATGAGCGTCGAAGACGGTGACGGCGTGGCCTTTCTTGGCCAGGTACCAGGCGGCGGTCAGGCCGCCCGGGCCGGCGCCGATGATGGCGACGCGTTTGCCGGTCGGCGGCAGTTGTTTCGAGTACTGCCGCCAGATCCCGGTGTCGTTGTCGTCGGCCGTGCGTTTCAGGCCGCGGATCGACAGCGGGTCGTCGAGATGGCCGCGCAGGCAGGCCGATTCGCACATGGCGAAACAGGCGCGGCCGAGGATGCCGGGGAAGGGCAGCTTCTCGCGGACGACGGCGATGGCTTCGCCGTACTTGCCTTCGGCCGCCAACTGGACGTAGCGCGAGACGTCGATGCCAGCCGGACAGGCGGCATGGCAGGGCGCCGTCGCGGCGTCGCGCTGGCCCGGATGCAGGGTGCGGTCGGTGAGCGCCCCGGTCGGGCAGACGGCGACGCAGGAACGGCAGAACTTGCAGCCGGATTCAACCAGGGTCGGGGCGATGGTGCCGACGTAAGTACGGGTGCCCTGCGGTGTCTCGACGCTTTTCAGTTCGAGGCAGCCGACGCCGCGAATGTCGTTGCAGACGGTGAGGCAGCGCCGGCAGTCGACGCACAGGTTGTAGTCGCGGTCGAACAGCGGCTCGTCCTTGATCACCGGCAAGGCGACCGGCTGATAGTCCGGCGTGTTGGCGCGGATGCCGACGAAATCGGCCACCTGGCGCAACTCGCAGTGCGAGAACTGGTCGCAGCAGCGGTCTTCCGGCGGGTGCTGGTAGGCGCACTCAAGGCGATTGCAGGCTTCGCGTTCCGGGCAAGTCAGGCAGACATGCGGATGATTGGCGAGAATCTTGGCCAGTGCCGCCTGGCGGGCGACGCGGATCACCGGCAGATCGGTGCGCACCGCCATGCCCTCGACCACATCGAGCTTGCAGGCATGGCTGACCTTGCCCGGACGGGCCGAGGTTTCCACGGCGCAGAGATTGCAACCGCCCCCCTCGCCGCGCCGGCAGGCGGGCGGCAGATCCGGGTGGGTGCACAGGTGCGGCACGTAGATGTCGGCGGCGATCAGGGCATTGAGCACCGAGGCGCCGGCCGGCACCGCGAACTCACGACCATCGATAGTAATGTTGACCGGCGGGCCAAAGGCCTCCAGCCCGGCCGTCCGGCTGGCTTCCCACCAGGCGCCGGTATGCGTTTCCGGCATCAAGGTCGAAGAACTACTACAGTCATTGATCATTGCTGGCCACCTTGGACGATTCCGCTCTCAAATAATTTTTTGGGGCCGCCCCTGGCGACCAGGAGACTGCGCTCACCCCTTCCTGGCTGGCGCCAATCATCGTCTTTTCTTCGACAGCGACGGGCATGCCAACTCCCGGCCAGTTCGACCGCGCCAGCGCGATTATCCAATGCCCCCAAGAGTTCAAACAATGGAGTCGGCACGATCCGTGGAAAGAGTGTGTCATTTCGTGACACTTAAAAAAACGAAGGGCGACGGTAGTAGAAAACCGTCGCCCTTTTTCCTTTGCCGTCCGGCCTTATTTTTTGGCCGGCTTGCCGACCGGTTTGCCGGTCGCCTTGAGCTTGCGGAAAACCGGCCCCCAGGTCGGGTGACCGGCTTCGGCCGGGGTCAGGTCGAAAGCCGGGTCGGCTTCGATGGCCTTGCGGAATTCGTCGCGACACTGAGACTGCCGGCCGTTGACGCAAAGCATGAAGGCCAGGTATTTGTGCGCCCGTGCCCGCTTGCCGTTGTCCTCGAGGCCGAGGGCCAGGGCGCTCTGCAATTGGCGGGCGGCGAGCTTGTAGGCGCCGTTCTCGTAGCTGGCGACGCCATTGGCCAGTTCTTGTTGCGCCTTGTCCACCGGCGGACTTGGCGGCTTGCTGTCGCGCGCGGCTTCCTTGCTCTCCCGGGAGGTGATTTCGGCCGGCGATTCAGCGGTCTTGACGGCCTCCGAGGTGCAGGCGGCACCCAGCAAAAGCACGGCGCAAAGGCCGAGGGCCCGGCCGCACGGAAAAGAAGGGAAAGGTGCTGGCGGGCGCGGGGTCATTGGAATTTATGCTTGATCCGGAAATTGGCATCCGGCGCCAGGTCGACGCTTTGCCGGTGGGAAGGAAAGCTGCCGTTGCGGATTTCAATCTCGTGCTTGCCGGAGGGCAAGCGAATTTCGTTCAGCGGCGGCGTAACGCCGGCCATTCTACCGTCAACATAGACTTCGCCCCACGGCGCGATGGCCAGGCGAATACGTCCCTCGGCCACGACGGGCGGCGCGGCGACCGGGACCTCGGGACTGGCTGCGGGGGTTCCGGTGGCGACGGGAAGGGCGGCGGTCTCCGGCGCCGGCGCAGTGCCGTTCGATGGCAAGGCCGGTTCAGCCGGCGGCGAGTTTTCTTCGGGAGCCAGCAACAGCCAGCCGCCCACCAGCCCGCCGATCAGCAGCGGCAGGCCCAGGCGCCAGAAGCGCCAGGCCCCGACCGGGGCGGGCGGCGGAGCCAGCGTTTTCAGGCGCACCGTGGCATCGCCCGGCCCACTCGGCGAGACCGGGGTGGCATCGGTCTCCGGCTGTTTTTGGGTCATTTTGGCCAGGCGCCGATACTGGCGCAGCGCTGCCGCCATCTCGGCGGCGTTCTGGAAGCGCTTTTCCGGATTCTTGGCCAGGGCGCGCGCCACTATCCGGTCAAAACCGCGCGGCAAATTGGGGTTATAGCTCGACGGCAGCGGCGGCGCGCTGTTCAGCACCTGGTAGAGGATGGCGTTGAGGTCGTCGCCGGTAAATGGCGGACGCCCGGCCAACATTTCGTAAAGCACCACGCCGAGCGAAAAAATATCCGAACGCCCGTCGGCCTTTTGCCCCATCACCTGCTCCGGCGACATGTATTTCGGCGAGCCGAAAGCCGTCCCGGAGACGGTCAGCGAACCGCTGGGCATCAGGGCGACGCCGAAGTCGGCGATTTTCACCGAACCGTTCTCGAGGACCATGATATTGGCCGGCTTGATATCGCGATGCACGACATTGTTGGCATGGGCAAAGGCCAGGCCATCGGCGACCCGGGCGGCGATTTCGGCACTACGCTCGGGGGTCAGCACGACGCCGGAATCGAGAATCTCGCGCAGCGTCTGGCCGGTCAGATACTCCATGGCGATGTAGGCCAGATCGTCACACCGGCCGACATCGTGGATGGTAACGATATTCGGGTGATTGAGGCGACCGGCCGATTTGGCTTCGAGGTAGAAGCGCTGCTCGAAGGCCTCGGCCTCGTCGCGCGACAACCCGGCGCAACCGACCGTCTTGATGGCGACGGTACGATCAATCAGCGGATCGTGAGCCCGATAGACTGTGCCCATGGCACCCTTGCCCAGCGTTCCAGTGATATTGAAGCGGCCTAATTGAGCGAGAGACATCGGTTTGGATAAATGGTCAAGGCATGCCAAGCCGGCAATGCCCGATCTTCGTTTCTTGAGGCGTCGCTGTCAAGGAAGGGCAATACATTGTGCTATATTCCGAGGCGCCTCTCTTTCCCGCTCTTCCGGTCAAAAATCTTGCACATCGAACATCGTCTCGAAGTAGTCAGCCTGTCCGATATTGGCCGGGTTCGTGGAGTCAACGAAGATGCCGTCGCCGTCGATGGGGACTACGGCATTGCCGTCGTGGCCGATGGCATCGGTGGTCACCGGGCCGGCGAAGTGGCCAGCCGCATGGCCCTCGATATCATTATCGAACGGCTGCGCGCCAAGGTGCAGCAGTATCGCGCCGGGACCCGCCAACCAACCCCGCTGCAATTTGCCGAGGAGATCGTCAGCGAGGCGAACCTCGCCATCCACGCCGCCGCCCGCCGCCAACCGGGTTGTGCCGGCATGGGCACGACCCTGGCCCTGGCCCTCTTCCATAACCACAGCGTGGCCCTGCTGCACGTCGGCGATTCGCGCATCTATCGCCTGCGCAACGGCCGCCTGCAAGTGCTGACGGCCGACGATTCGCTGCTCCACGACCAGATCGAACTCGGCCTGATCTCGGCCGAAGATGCCCGCGGCTCGCACAATCGCCACCTGGTTACCCAGGCCCTCGGCATCGAGGCCAGCGTTCCCATCCACGCCACTGAAGAAGATGTCGTCAGCGGCGATGTTTTCCTGCTGTGTACCGACGGCCTGAGCGACCTGGTCGAAGAAAGCGACCTGGAACTCATCATCGATTCGCTGAAAACCAATCTGCCGCTGGCCGCCAATCACCTGGCGCAACTGGCCAACGACAACGGCGGTTTCGACAACATCTCGCTCGCCCTGGTCCGCATTCACGACCAGGAGCCGCCGGCCGAAACCAAGGGCTGGTTCAGTCGCCTGTTCGGTTGGCTGGCGTCCTAGACCCGGAGAATACATCTTGGCCAAGCTGACCCTGAGCCTGAACGGCACCCTGCTCAACCAGTATTTCATCGACAAGCCGACCCTGAGCATCGGGCGCGGCACCGGCAACGACATCGTCATCAGCGATGCCCAACTGAGCCGCGAACATGCCCGGATCACCACGGTCGGCGAGGATCATATCGCCGAGGACCTGCACAGCAGCAACGGCACCCAAATCAACGGGGCGCCGCTCACCCGGCAGATCCTGCAGCACCGCGACATCATGGAATTCGGCGCCTATCGCCTGTGCTACCTGAACTCACGCCTGAGCACCGAAGTCGACCTGGAACGGACCATGTTGATCAAGGCCCTGCCCCGCGACGCCAGCCCGGAACTGGATGCCCCGGTCGGCGCCGCGGCCGGCGCCAGGGCCGCCAAGCAGTGGTTCCCGATGGGCAGCGTCAAGGTTCTCTTCGGACCAAGTCAGACGCCGGCCCCGGGCGACTGCGTGCGCCTGGATCGCGTCGTCACCATCTTCGGCACGCCCAACGAACAACTGGTCGTGATCAGCCGGCGACCGCAGGGCTATTTCCTGACCCACGTCGAGGGACGGCAGTTTCCCCGCATCAATCAACAAGCCATCAATCGCGAGCCGCATGCCTTGCATGACGGCGACCAGATCGAAGCCGCCGGCTATCGCCTCGAATTCCAGCTCGACGCCCTGGCCGGCAACAAATAGGCCGTTTTTCTCCGCTCGCCTCGGCGCAACGTAACTTTTGCTACAGACGCCAGGCCCGGCGCTGGCTAACTTTGATGACACTACATTTCGTAGTCTCATGAAAGGATCGCCCAATGCCAACGCTGCGCTATTTTCTCGACACCCACGACCGGGCCCGCGGCAGTTTTCCGGAAAAGCTGAGCCCTGAGGAATTCGCGGTCTTCTTCGCGCAATACGAAGAAGCCTGCCGCGCCGAAGGCGTCATTCCCCTGAAAACCCATCTCAGTTATACCGACGGCCGCGCCTTCTGCCTCACCCTGGCCGCCGATGCCGAAGCCGTCCGCCGCGCCCACGCCCGGGTCGGGCTGCCCTTCGACAGCATCAGCGAGATCACCACCGCCGCCCCCGACGACACCTTCTTCCGCCACCGGCCGCCGCTGCGGGCCAGCGCCAGCGCCTAGTCGTCATCCCGGCGCCCGCCCGGCCGGAGCAATGGCCCGGGGCGGGCGCCCCCCATGCGGAGTCATCCATGAGTAGCGAATTAAACGACGTGCTGGCGATCGGCCTCCCGGCCCTCGTGATCGGCGTAGCCAGCCTGACCCTGATGATTCATCGGGAACTGGGCCCCTTCTCCGGCTTGAACACGGCCGGCAAATGGCTGCTGACGGCGGCCTTCGGCATGGGCCTGCTGGCCTTCGGCCTGAAAATGGCGGTTGCCGTCGCCCTCGACCTGCGGGCCGGCACCCCTCTCCTGGCGCAGTTCGCCATCCCCTTCAGCCAAGCCGGCGCGGCGCGCAGCGAGCGGTTCGCCAACCCGGCCCCGCCCCGCGCCCCGCGCTACGTCTGGGCCGCCCTCCCCGAGCAAGCACCGAGCCCGGCCGACAACCCGACGACGGCGGCCAAGGTGGCGCTCGGTCGCCGCCTGTTTTTCGAGAAAAAACTGTCGGCCGACGGCAGCCTGTCCTGCAGTTCCTGCCACGACCTCTTCGCCAAGGGAGGCGGCGACGGCCTGAGCCGAGCCCGCGGCATCGCGCGGCAACGCGGCCCGCGCAATACGCCGACGGTCTGGAACGCCGCCTTCCAAGCCGTGCTGTTCTGGGACGGCCGAGCCCCCTCGCTGGAAGAACAGGCCGGCGGCCCGATCCTCAACCCAATCGAAATGGGCCTCGCCTCCGCCGCCGAGGCCGAACGCCGCCTGGCCGCCGACGCCAGCTACCGGGCCGACTTCGCCGCCGTTTTCGGCGACGACCGCCCGCCCAGTTTTGGGCGCCTGACCCAGGCCATAGCCGCCTTCGAACGCACCCTGATCACCCCGGACACCCCTTACGATCGCTTCGTCCGGGGTGACGAGACGGCGCTCGACGCCGCCCAGTTGCGCGGTATGGCGCTGTTCGAAACGGTCGGCTGCGTGCTCTGTCACCGCGGCGCCAATTTCAGCGATGCCAGCCTGCTCGGCAGCGAAAGCGCGCGCCGCCTCTTTCCGGCCAACGCCACGCCCTACGAAGACAAGTACCGATTGCTGCTGGCCGACGGTCAGCGCGGCGTCTGGCGCGTCCCCTCGCTACGCAATGTGGCGCTCACCGGGCCGTGGCTGCACAACGGCGCGGTCGACCAACTGGAAGAAGTGGTACGCATCATGGCCGGCGCCCAGCTCGGCCGTTCCGGGCAACTCAATACCTGGCTCAATAACGACAAGATGCTCGGCAGAATCGATCGCTCGCCGCTCGGCGACGGCGAGGTCGCCGATCTGGTCGCCTTCCTCAAGGCCCTTAGCAGCGATTCGCTGGTCGCCCGGCGGGAACGGAAGAATCGGTAAATCTGAAAACCTTGCCGCGGGAGCGCGAAGACGATCGTGACGCCGTCGTTTGCCGCGCTTTTGCGGCAGCCCCCCAAAGGTGTGCCAACGAATTTCGACAACTCTTGGCTTTTCCTCGGCAGCGCTGCGTCTCGGCGGTTCAATTTGGTTTTCTCGGGTACTAACGGACTGGACCAGGACACGCCGGACGACATGCGAATAGAATAGCGCCCCGGGCAACATCGCGTGGAGGATCCGATGGCGGCGGACAATTCGACAATCAACGTGGAAAATTACGCACCTTTCCGCAATTTGAGCGATGCGGGCAAGGCCCTGTTGCGCGACGGCCTGGTCAGTCGCCATTGCGCCTCGGCAACGCCCCTGCTGGGCAAGGGACAACGCGTCTCCGGCGCCTATTTCGTACTGGAGGGACGCTTGCGGGTCTATGCCCTGGCCCCCAACGGCACCGAGGCCACGCTGTATTGCATCGAGCCGGGCGAAACCTGCGTCTTCGCCTTGAACAGCCTGTTCAACGACCTGCTCTATCCGGCCTGGGTGCAGGCGGTGGCCGAAACCAGCATCGCCCTGATTCCGGGTGCCGTCTTCCACCAGTTGTTCGCCGCCGAACCGGTGATCCGCGACCTCACCGTGCGCACCCTCTCGACCCTGGTGTTCCGATTAATGGCCGAACTGGAGGAAGTGCATTCCTACAAGCTCAACCAGCGCCTGGCCAACCTGCTCTTGGTGCATGCTTCGGCGGCCGGCGAATTGCGCATGACGCAGCAGCAGATGGCCGGTCATCTCGGCACCAGTCGGGAAGTGGTGGCCCGCCTGATGCGCGAGCTGGTTGCCGCCGGCTATGTCGAAACCGGGCGCGGCAGCACGCAACTGCGCGACAGTGCCGGCCTGGCCGGCCTGATCGCCGCCCCCTAGCCGGCTACTCGGCCCGCTCCGACGCCAGACGGTAAGCCTGAAGCAACAACTCGACCGGATGGCTGACCTCGTGCGCCTGGGTCTGGCGAAACTGGACCTGGCAACTCAGGCAATCGGTCGCCACGCGATCCGGCGTCGCGGCCTCGATCTTGCGGCTGAGACGGGCGCCGATGGCGAGCGAGGTTTTGTGGAAATTCTTCTTGAAACCCATGATGCCGGCCAGACCGCAGCAATCGAAGGCGTCGCCGACCCGCTTCGCTTGCATTTCCGGCAGCAGGCCGAGCAACTTCAGCCACGGCTCGCCGATTTGCTGCTGGCGTTCGTGACAGGGGGCGAAGTAGGCGACCTCGGCCGGCAGCGGACCGAAATTCTCGTTCAGTTCGCCCTGCTCATGGAGTTCCCACAGGTATTCGCCGAGATCGTAGCTATGGTTGGCCACCTGCAGGCGCTTGATGGCATCCAGTTCGGCGAAGTAACCTTCGTCGCGGAACACTTTCCAGGGCAGGAAAACCAGCATCCAGGGCTGCCGGAGGTGGGCCGAACGGCGATTGACCCGCCCGGTACAAACCTTTTCCTGATCTTCCAAGCGTTGGCTGACGGCAACCACGTTGTCCGATTCCTCGCGCGTTAGCTGCTTGATCCGCTCCCGGTACGCCGACGAATACTGCGCCCCTTCGCTGAGCACCGACTTGAGCTGATAGCCGCAGGTCGGGCAGGCGGTGATGATGTCGAAGCCGGCCTCGATGCAGCGCGCCAGTTCGTCGAGATTGTAGCGGGCCAGTTTGAAGCTGAAGTCGCGGTCGCCTTCGAGCATGGTCGGCATGCCACAGCACTTTTGCGGCGGAATGTAGACGGCAACGCCGTTCTTTTCCAGGACTTCGACAGTTGCCTTGGCCACTTCCGGAAACATGTAGCGGGCCGAGCAGCCGACGAAATAGGCGACCTTGCGGCCCGTGGTGTCCGGCCGCCGGTGCAGGCCGCGCGCCTTGGCCCAGACATCGAAGCTGGTCAGCGGGAAGCGGGGCATACGGCGCTCCGGATGGATGCCGAGGACGCGCTTAACGCCACCGGCCAGCGGCCCCTCACCCAGTAGCTTATTCACCAGCCGCGGCAGCGCATTGCCGATGCGCCCGACCAGTTGGACGTCTTCCAGCATCCGGACATTGAGCGGCAGGCCGTCGCGTTCGATAAAGGCATCCTTGGCTTCACGGATCCAGGTGTGCACCGGCGAGCAGGGGCAGATGCCGCAGGTATTGCACAGGCCGAACAGGTGTTTCATCTCCTCCCGGGAGATCGGCTTGCCGCCGCCCGCCTCGCGATCGTGCAGCCGGTACAGGCGGGGAAAGAACAGGCAGGAGGTATGCTCCATCAAGTCGCGGCAATGGCCGCAGCGGACGCAGTGATCGATCACCCGGCGGGCCGGCTGGTCGGCGATCGTCGGCCCCGGCGACAACGTCTTCATCGCGACCGCAACGCTTAGGCCGCCGCCGCTGGCCGGCGCTTGGCCACCTCGGCCAGCAACCAGGCGATCCATTGTTCCAGCCCGGCCCCGTTCTTGGCCGACAACTCGATGATCGGCAGTTGCCCCTTGATGCCGAGGAACGAGTCCCGGGCCCGCCCGACGCTGAATTCCTCGATGTAGGGCAGGAGGTCGGTCTTGGTGATCAACGCCAGATCGGCGGCATGCACCATGACCGGGTACTTGGCCGGCTTGTCGTCGCCCTCGGTCACCGAGAGGAGGATCACGTTGCGGTGCTGACCGATGTCGAAACTGGCCGGACAGACCAGGTTGCCGACGTTTTCGATGAACAGGATGTCGAGGCCCTGCAGCGCCAGTTCGTGCAGCGCGCCGTGCACCATATGGGCGTCGAGGTGGCAGGCCATGCCGGTGGTGATCTGGATGGCCGGCACGCCATGCCGGCGGATGCGCTCGGCGTCGTTCTCGGTTTCCAGGTCGCCCTCGATGACGGCGACCTTGACGCCGGGCGGCAGCGCCTTGATGGTAGCTTCGAGCAGGCTGGTCTTGCCGCTGCCCGGCCCGGACATGATATTCACGGCGAACACGCCGTATTCGTCGAAATGCTCGCGGTTGTGGCCGGCCTGGATGTCGTTGACCTGCAGCAGGTTTTCCAGCACTTCGATGGTGTGATGTTCTTCGGCGCCCAGCGCATGGCGGTTGGCGTCGGTCAGGTTGCAGCCACAGTTGTCACACATGATGTTTTCCTTGATCTATCGTATTGCGAAGGGGCCGGCCCGGCTCAGCCGCCGAGCTGCCACATGCGCTGGCCGGCGGCTTCCTTGCCGCCGCTGGCGAAGCGATGGCTGGCCGGCTTGTCGGCGATGGCGGCGAGGATCGCCGCCTCCAGCCCCTGGTTGGATTCGCTACCGCGCAGCAGCGGCCGCAGGTCGACGCCGCCGTGCCGGGCCAGGCAGGTGACCAGGCTACCGGCACAACTGACCCGGACGCGATTGCAACTGCCGCAAAAGGCATGGCTCATCGGCGTGATGAAGCCGATCCGCCGGCCGGTTTCCGCGACATCCCAGTATTCGCAAGGCCCGCCGGTCTTCAGCGGGTTGGCGGTCAGGGTCCAGCGCCGGGAAAGACGCAGGCGGACCATGTCGAGCGGCAGGTAATGTTCGTTCTCGAGGCCGCCCAGCGGCATCGACTCGATCATCGCCAGATCGCAGTCGTGCGTGCCACACCATTGGATCAGGCGGTCGAATTCCATATCGTTGATGCCGGCCAGCGCCACCACGTTGATGCGCACGGCCAGACCGACGGCACGCGCCGCATCGATGCCATCGAGCACTTCGGCCAGACCGTCCTGCTGGGCGATGTGACAGAAAGTCGCGGCATTCAGGGTATCGAGCGAAACATTGACCCGGCGCACGCCGGCGGCAACCAGGGCCGGCGCATGGCGGGCGAGCAGGGTGCCGTTGGTGGTCAGGGTCAGTTCGTCGAGCCGGCCGGCCGCCAGATGCTCGCCGAGACGCCCGAGCAGGCCGTCGATGCCGGGCCGCAGCAGGGGTTCGCCGCCGGTCAGGCGGATCTTGCGCACGCCGAGGTGAATGAAGGCGCTGCACAGGCGGTCCATTTCCTCCAGCGTCAACACTTCGGACTTCGGCAGGAACTTGACCTCCTTGCCCATGCAGTAAAGGCAGCGCAGATTGCAGTGATCGGTCACCGACAGGCGCAGGTAAGTGATGGCCCGACCGAAACCATCGGTCAGCGCCGCGACCGGCGGTTCGGCAGTAAGCAGAGAAGGAGGAAGGCGATCCATGGCAACACCCGGTTGGTGGAGCCGGCGTCGGTGGACGCTGCTCCCGTAGTAGATGTCCGTAGTATTGGTGGCGGCTCGGGCGGCGGCAACGGAATCAGGACGACACGGCAAGCCACTGTGTCATTTCGGGACAAGCGGCGGATCGACCGCCGGTGGTGGACTGCTCGAGGCCTCGAAATTCTCGATGAACAATTCCTGCCCCTGGATCACCTCAATATCGTTGCCGGCACAGGCCGGACACTGGAAGTGATAGCGCGGCACGTCGAACTCCGTCGCGCAGCCCCGACAGCGACCGCGCACGCCAATTTCCTCGACCACCAGTTCGGCGCCGTCGGCCACCGTACCTTCGGCGAACATTTCGAAACAGGCGCGCAACTGCTGCGGTTCGACCGCCCGCAAGCGGCCGACCTTGACGGTCACCCGACTGACGTGGGCGGCGCCGTGCTTGCTTGCCTGCTGGGTGATGATGCGCATCAGGCCGGCGACGATCGCGGTTTCATGCATGCTCGTTCTCCAATATGTAGGGCCGCCGCCCGGCGGCGGCACGCCCCCTTTGTAACCGAGCCGAAGACGGTTTGGCGAGGCCTTGGCAAGCAGGAAAGGGCGGCTGTCACAAATTGACACAATCCTTTCGCCCTTTCCGGGGTTTGCATTGCGACGGCTTTTCCCGACTCCGATACTGATCACAACGAAATGCGCTTCGTCGGACTGCGGCGGGTGCATTACTGATTGGGATTCCAGAGAAGGGAAACAACATGTTCGCCTCTACAAGCTTCGACCCCACCACCCTGGCCTGGTTCGGTGCCACGCTGCTCCTGCTGGGTGAAATACTCGCCCTGCTGGCTTGGCGCAACCTGCCACGGGTACTCCTCATTTCCACCATCGCCGAAGTCGGCTACGTCCTCCTTGGCCTCGGCCTCGGCGGACCGGCCGGCGATACCGGCGCCTACATGCACGTCGGCTACCAGGCCGTGATGCGCGGCCTGGTCATCGTCGCCGCCTGGTGGCTGATCCGCCGCACCGGTTCCAGCCGCCTCGAAGACCTGGCCGGTAGCGGACGGCGCATGCCGCTCGCCGCCACGCTATTTGGCTTCGGATTGTTCTCCGTGATGGGCCTGTCGCCCTTCAAGGGCTCGTTCAGCAAGTTCCTGGTGCTCTATTCGGCGATCGAACAGGGGCATTGGGCACTGGCCGCCATCGGCACACTGGCCAGCATCATCGCCGCCGTGTATTACATGCTGATCATCCAGCGTATCTGCCTGGAACCGACCCAGAAAGACCTCGAGTTGCGCCCGGCACCGTTCCTCGCCATGCCGCTCGCCGTCCTCCTGACCGCTGCAACCGTGGTCATGAGCATCTGGCCGTTGCCCTTCCTGCATCAAGCGGAATTGCTGGCCGGCCTGGTTGATGGTGCCCGCGTCCCGGAATTCGAATCGCCCTGGGCCCTGCTGGTGCTGGTCCCCTACCTCGGCGGTTTCGCCCTCTACGTAATCGGCCGCTTCTCCACCGCAGCCCGCGACAACGGCGCCCTGTTGCTGGCCGCCGCGACCTTCGTGCTGACCGTCCAGGAAACCGGCCTCGACCCGGCTTCCCGCCTGTTTGCCCTGATCTTCGCCGGCATCGCCGGTCTGGTCGTGCTCTACTCGCGCGGCTACATGAAGCATGGCGAAGGCGGCAACCGCTACTACTTCTTCCTCTTCCTGATGACCGGCTCGATGCTCGGTCTGGCCACCGCCCACGAATTCGGCAACTTCTACGTCTTCTGGGAACTGATGACCTGGACCTCCTACTTCCTGGTCATTCACGAACAGACGCAGAAGGCCCTCAAGGCCGGCCTGGTGTATTTCCTGATGTGCGCCTCCGGCGCCTACATCATGCACTTCGGCATCCTGCTGCTGCACGCCCAGACCGGTAGCTTCGAATTCACCACGATCGCCGCCGAGATCGGCCGCGTCGACGCCAGCGCCGGTGCCCTTGCCGCCTTCTGCTTCTTCGTCGGCTTCGCCGTCAAGGCCGGTTTCGTGCCGCTGCACTCCTGGCTGCCGCTGGCCCACCCGGAAGCGCCGTCGTCGATCTCCGCACCGCTCTCCGGCATCCTTACCAAGGCCGGCATTTTCGGTCTGGTCAAGGTGCTCTACATCGTCTTCGGGGCCGCCACGCTGAGCCGCTACGCCGGTTCCGGCCTCGATCTCAGCCTGCTGATCACCATCCTCGGCTGTCTGACCCTGATCTACGGCGAAGTCATGGCGCTGTTCCAGAAGGAACTGAAGCGCATGCTGGCCTACTCGACGCTGGCGCAGATCGGTGAGATCGCCGCCATCCTCGGCCTCGGCACCAGCCTGGCGACCTCCGCCGCCCTGCTGCATGTCTCGAACCACGCGGTGATGAAGACCCTGCTCTTCTTCGCGGCCGGTGCCTTCATCCTGCAAAGCGGTCGGCGGCAAATCGAGGATCTCGCCGGTCTCGGCCGCAAGATGCCCTTCACCGCCGGCTGCTACGCCCTGGCGACGGTGGCCATCATGGGCCTGCCGCCGTTCTCCGGCTTCATCAGCAAGTTCCTGATGATCACCGCTGCCGCGGCTGCCGGGCGGGTCGATGTCGCCGCCCTGATCCTGGTCGGCAGCGTGATCGCCGCCTTCTACTACCTGCGTATCGTCCGCCTGCTCTTCTTCCATCCGTACAACGGTCCGCTGGTCCAGGAAGCCCCGACTTCGATGCTCGCCGCGCTCGGCATCCTGGCCTCCGCCATCGTCCTCGGCGGTGCCTTCCCCGGCCTGCAGATCGACGCCGTGCGCGCCGTCGGTGACCTGGTGGCCAGCCGCGGCGGTCTGCCGCCGGTTGAAATTCCCAGCCTGACGCTGATCTGGCCGGCCGCGACGCTGCTTGCCACGCTCGGTGCCGTCGCTGTCTGGCTGCTCGGCAAGCGTTCGGTGGTCCTCGCCGGCCGCCTGGCGATCGCCGTCCTCGCTGCCAGCTTCCTGGCCGTGCTCGCCCAGCCCGAACGTTACGACGGTCTGTCCTTCGCCTTCGCGCTGCTCGTCTCCGGTGTCGGCGTCCTCAACATGACCTATGCCACCGGTTACATGGCACACGGTCACGCCCAGGGCCGCTTCTACGCCGCCTTCATGCTGATGATGGCGGGCCTGCTCGGAATGGCCGGCAGTCACGATTTCTTCAACTTCTTCGCCTTCTGGGAATTGATGAGCAGTTGGGCGCTCTATGTCGCCCTGGTGCATGAAGAAAACGCCGATGCCCGCCGCGAAGCCTTCAAGTACTTCATTTTCAACACCGTTGGCGCCAGCTTCATGTTCCTCGGCATCGCCATGCTCGGTACCGCCGCCGGCAGCTTCGAGTTCGCTGCCGTCGCCCTGGCCGCGCCGACCATGTCGGTCGCCTGGCTGGGCAGCTCGGTGGTCCTGGTCGTCCTCGGCATGTTGATGAAGGCGGCGATGCTGCCCTTCCGCATCGACTACCAGATGCACCCGGCCACCGCGCCGACCCCGGTCTCCGGCTATATCTCGGCGGTGCTGCTGAAGAGCGGCCCCTACGGGATCCTCAAGCTCTTCACCCTGCTCGGCGGCGCCGCTGCCATCGAACGCCTCGGTGTCGCTTCCGGCATGCCGCTGCTGATGTACGTGATCGCGGTGATCGGCGGCATCACGCTGTTCTACGCCGGCGCCATGGCGGTCATCCAGACCGGTATCAAGCGCCTGCTGATCTACAGCACCGTTTGCCAGCTCGGTTACATCACCATGGCCCTCGCCCTCGGCACCACGCTCGGCGTTGCCGGTGGCCTGATGCACTTCGTCAATCACATGTTCCTCAAGGACCTGCTCTTCCTCTGCGCCGGCTGCATCATGGTCGCCAGCCACGCCCGCACGCTGGATGAGCTGGGCGGTCTCGGCCGCAAGATGCCGATCACCTTTGGTATCTTCCTCTTCGCCGGTTTATCGCTGGCCGGCATTCCGCCGCTCAACGGCTTCGCCTCGAAGTGGCTGATCTACCAGGCCGCCTTCCAGTCCGGCCATTTCGTCCTCGGCATTGCCGCCTTGATCGCCAGCTTGTTCACCCTCGCCGCCATCCTCAAGTTCGCCCACGCCGCCTTCATGGGCGCCCCGGGGGCAGCGGCCGAACATGCCGTCGAAGCACCGGCCAGCATGCTGGTCCCGATGGGCATCCTGACCGCCGCCTGCATCGCCGTCGGCATCATGCCGGGCCTGTTGCTGGTGCCGATCGCCGCCCTGCAGAGCGAACTCGGCATGATCCCGATCGCCGTCACCTGGACCGGCCCGCTGCCGAGCGCCGGCGGCTGGCATCCGGGCATGCTGTCGGCCCTGCTCCTGGTCCTCGTCGGCATCGCCTCGCTGTACCTGCGCCTCGGTCGCGGCGGGGCGGCGGTGATCCGCTCGCCGATCCACATGTGCGGCGTCGGCGACCTGCAACCGGCCCTTGGCAATCTCGGCGCCAGCAACCTGTATGCGGCACCGGATGCGGCGATCCGTCGCGCGCTCTGGGCCAAACACGACACCGGCTATAGCGACGACGACGAAGAAGCCGACGACGCCAACAGCGACCACAAATCGGTCTGAGGGAGAACCATCATGCTCGAAATGCTCACCACCCCCATTGCGGCCCTGCTCTTTCCCGGCGGCCTGTTTGCCCTGGCCTTCGGCCTGGCCCTCAAAGGCCTCGACCGGCGCCTTGCCGCCCGCCTCCAGGGGCGGGTCGGCCCACCGCTCGCCCAACCGCTGTTCGATCTCGTCAAGCTGGCCCGCAAACGCACGATGGTGCCCGATATCGCCGCCGAACCGGTGTTTCTCGGCGCGCCGCTGATCGGAGCCGTGTCGATGCTGCTCTGTGCCGCCCTGGTGCCGATCCCCGGCGTCTATACGCCGGACACCATGCTCGGCGACCTGCTCGTGCTGCTCTATCTGCTGACCCTGCCGGCCGTCGTACTGATGATTGCCGGCTCGGCCTCCGGCTCGCCCTTCGGCGCCATCGGCTTCTCCCGCGAAATGGCCCTGATGCTCGCCTATGAAGGGCCGCTGGTCCTCGTCGTCGTCGCCGTCGCGATGCGTACCGGCCTCGGCCAGGGCGATCTGATCAGCTTCTCGCTGAGCGAAATCATCGCCTACCAGCAAACCCACGGCGCCTTCCTCTTCGACCCGGTGATGTGGCCGGCCCTGCTCGCCTTCCTCGCCTTCTACCCGGCCAATCTGGGCATCGTCCCTTTCGACATCCCGGAAGCCGAAACCGAAGTGCTGGAAGGCCCGCTGCTTGAGTACTCGGGTCCCGCCCTCGGCCTCTTCAAGGTGATGTCGGCCCTCAAAGCCGTCGTCGTCCTCGGCCTCGGCGTCGCCCTCTTCTACCCGCTGGCGCCGGACGGCGCGCTCGGCCTGCTGGTCCATCTCGCCAAGCTGACCGGCATGATGCTCATCGGTATCACCGTCGTTCGCCTCTCCTGCGGTCGCATGCGCATCGACCAGGCCTTCAGTTTCTTCCTGAAATGGCCGCTGGCGCTGTCGCTGCTGTCGCTCGCCATCGTCGCCCTTGCCTGAGGATCACGTCATGACCACCCTATTAGAAAAAATCACCGACCAGGCCCGGGCCCTCGCCGTCCGCTCGCCATGGATCTACCGGATCAATGCCGGTTCGTGCAACGGCTGCGACGTCGAATGTGCGACCACGGCGCTAATCCCCCGCTACGACGTCGAGCGTCTCGGTTGCCAGTACTGCGGCAGCCCGCGCCACGCCGACATCGTGCTCATCACCGGACCGCTGACCACCCGGGTCAAGGAAGACGTGCTGCGCGTCTTCGCCGAAATTCCCGACCCCAAGGTCACCGTCGCCGTCGGCGTTTGTCCGATCTCCGGCGGTATCTTCCGCGACGGTTACGCGGTCAATGCGCCGATCGACAAGTACCTGCCGGTCGATATCAATGTCCCCGGCTGCCCGCCGCGGCCGCAAGCGATCATCGAAGGCATTGCCCAAGCCATTGCCATCTGGCGCGAACGTCTCTGAGGAACTGTCATGAACTTCCTGAAAATCTTGGTCCGCAATCTCGTCCACGGTCCTTCCACCGTGCCCTTCCCCTTCGGCCCGGCGTGGACGCCGGAGCGCCTGCGCGGTCGCATCGTCTTCAAGCTTGACTCATGCACCGCCTGCCGGGCCTGCGAGCAGGTCTGCGCGCCGGGCGCCATCCGCTTCGACAAGACGCCGGACGGCCTGCGCTTCATGATGTGGCACAACACCTGCGTCTTCTGCGGCCTGTGCGAGTTCTACTGCCCGACCGACGCCATCCGGCAGAGCGACGACTGGCACATGGCGCACGCCACCGCGGATCAATTCACCATGGCGATCCGCGAAGTCATTCCCTACGTCAGCTGTACCGCTTGCGGCGCCAAGGCCCTGGCCAGCTCGCCCAATCCGGTAGGTATCACGCCGCCCTTCACGCCCGAAGAAATTGAACAACAACGCAACCTCTGCCCGGGCTGCCGCAAAAAGGCCCTGGCAGAAAGAGGAGCCGCATCATGAGCCTCATGCCCGACGATCTCGAAGCGCGCCTGGTCACCGCCGCCCCCGGCGGCATCCGCTATAGCGCCAAAACCGACGACAAGAGCGTCACCACCGCCTGGTGTGTGCTCGCCAACAAGGACGACCTGCTACCCATTGCCGGACTGCTCAAAGCCATGGGCGCCCGGCTGTCCACCATGACCGTCTTCCAGCCCAAGGCGCCGGCCGCCCCGCCGCCGCCAAAGGAAGGCGAAGAAGCCGCGCCGGCCCCGACCTTCTTCGGCGGCGACGTGGCGAGCGATGGCAAATCCTACGAAATCGACTACCACTTCGACATCGAAGGCGACACCCTGACCGTCGTCGCCCATGTCCCGAGCGGCGGCGAAATCGATTCGCTGAGCGCGCTCTACCGGACGGCCGACTGGAACGAACGGGAAGCGATGGAAATCTACGCCCTGATCGTCCGCGGCCATCCCGACCCGCGCCGGCTGTTCATCGACCCGGCCATCGAAGGGGCGGTGCTGGAACGGCTGATTCCCTATTCAACCCTGGTCAATAGCGCCAGTACCAAGGGCCTCTGGGAAAAGATCCTGGCCCAAACCGGGAGCAAATCATGAGCAATTTCACCATTCCGGTCGGGCCGCTGCACGTCGCCCTTGAGGAACCGATGTACTTCCGTCTCGACGTCGAGGGCGAAACCGTCCGCCACGTCGATATCACCGCCGGCCACGTGCACCGCGGCATCGAATACCTGGTGACCAAACGCAACGTCTTCCAGAACATCGTGCTCACCGAGCGCATCTGCTCGCTCTGTTCGAACAGCCACCCGCAGGCCTACGCCATGGCCATCGAGCAGATCGCCGGCCTGACCGTGCCGCCGCGCGCCGAATACCTGCGCGCCATCGCCGACGAGGTCAAGCGCGTCGCCTCGCATCTCTTCAACGTCGGCATCCTGGCCCACCTGGTCGGCTTCGAATCGCTCTTCATGCACGTCATGGAAGTCCGCGAAATGATGCAGGACGTCAAGGAAGGGATTTTCGGCAACCGCATGGACATCGGCGCCAACACCATCGGCGGCGTCCGTTACGACATTGATCCGGAACGCATCGGCTATCTCAACGAGCAGCTCAACAAGGTCGAACCGGCCATTGCCGAGATCATCGAAATGTACCGCACCAACGGTTCGATCCTCGGCCGCACCCGCGGCGTCGGCGTCCTCAGCAATGCCCAGGCGATCGACTGCGGCTGCGTCGGTCCGGTCGCCCGCGCCTCCGGGATCAATTACGACGTCCGGGTCAAGGCGCCCTACACCGCCTACGACCGCCTCGACGTCCAGGTACACACGCTACCCGACGGCGACGTCTGGTCGCGCGCCATGGTCCGCCTGGCCGAAGCCCGTACCGCCGTCGATCTCATCCGCCAATGCCTGCGCGCCCTGCCCGAAGGCCCGACCACGGCGACCACCGAACGCCCGCCGATTCCGGTCGGCGAAGCGATCGGCAAATGCGAAGCGCCGCGCGGCGAACTGATCTACTACGTGCGCATGACCGACTCGCCCCGCCCGGAACGCGTCAAGTGGCGCGTCCCCAGCTTCATGAACTGGGACGCCCTGGGCTTCATGCTCAAGGACGCCAAGATCTCCGACGTGGCGATTATCGTGAACAGCATCGACCCTTGTATTTCTTGTACTGAACGGTAGGTTTTCCGTATTGAGACCGATCGGCAATTTCGACTGAAATCGAAATTGCCGATGGTCGCGACGGCAGGACAATTGAGAGCATCGAAATATTTTCGGACTCTCGTCAGCGCCTTCACCAACAGAAATCTGGGCCTGTTTCGCCGTTGTGTTGCCCTGTGCCGGAAGAGCGATGGCGATGGTTCACGCCGTCTTTTTCAGTAATTTTCAATCTAATTTAATTGGCTCAAAAGCCACACCCAATATGACAAAGCGAAATTAAGTGCGCAAGAGAGCCCGGAACCACCTGCTCACCTACAGAAATCGCCAGTATCGAGGAGCCAATATCGTGAATCGCGCGTCGATTTCTGGTGATTACTAATGAGTTTCCCAACGATTTCCGATCGATTCATTTCCTTATGGGCGGTATTCGTATCAAAGGTAATTTTGTAGCCGTCCAAAACAGAGCGATTCAAATCACAATTGATTCCATAAATTTCACCGCCCAAAACCGTTGCTCCGGATGCAATATCGAATGACTTGTGATTCTCGTCACCAAGATTGGAATGGTTTTCCAAAGTAGTATGCAAAGGGAACGGACAGCTATTGTAGATTTCGATTCTGGTAAAGCAGCGGTTCTGTGCAGTGCAACCAGTCGTAAGCAACAGAACTACAACGATGAGCCACCTAGTCATTGAACTTTATCCTCGTTAGCCAAATTAGCCCTTTGACATCCTGTTCGTTGGCTGCCGACCGATCCCAATAGTCGGGGCTTCGCCGGTGCGGTGGGCCGCGATGGCCTGGGGTCATGTCATGGACAGAAGGGCTTTGTATCAAGAAGCCAGAAGCGCGAAGCACGACTAGATTTCTCCTGATCCTCTGCTACATAGCTGATGACCTTCGATCGATCAAGAGTGGTGTACTGTCTATCAATCGCTAAAGTAATCTGATAATTATCTGGTAGAAATGCATTGAGGTCACAGCAGCCAAATCCGATGAATGATCCAACTCGCGCCGTCTCGTGACTCGCTAATGATATGGAGGCGGGCGCGTTGTCTCTCCCACTGTTCGAGAGTCCATTGACTGTCGCCACTACCGACGTATTACAGGCATTATGCATATTGATCTGCGCGCTATAGATCTGTTGCGCGCAACCCGAGAGGACAAAAGCAAGCAATACGAGAGGAATTCTAGTCATTAAAATCAATCCGGGTAAGCCAAATAAGTCCTTTGACATCCTGCTCCGCCGCGACCGAACGACCCCAGTAGTCTAGAAGGTTCGAAATCTTGTCGCTATGGTATTCCATTAGATCAATCTCGCCAGACGCCGGAATTGGGTGGTGCTCAAGTGGCTCTTGCGTGACCACTGTTGAACTCCCTTTGTGGCCCCATGAATAGTTTGGAATAGGCCATCCACCGCCATATCGGTTCAAAATCAAGTGGCCAAATTCATGTGCAGCCGTATGCTTGAAGTCCTCATCAGCATCTTGTCTTAGCCAACCAAGTGACAAGAACTTGCCGACATTGTGATAGACCTTGCGAAAGCCACCAAGGCTAGTTGCGCGCCCGAAATCGGGGTCGAGTTTCTCGATTAGCGGAAAGTTTTCGGCTTTCGGCGCGACGGTTACGTCCGCCTTAACTTGGACTTTGTATGCTCCCTTGGTAGTGTTGATTGGGCCGCCAATTCCGCCGACGCGCGTTCCACTGCGTGACCAATAGAATTCAATGCCTCGTGTAGCCATCTGCTCCAAGTCCGCATATGGCGTCTGCGTTCCCGTTCCCTCGACCCCTCCATCAGAAAAGCTCGGGCGGACGGTTACTTCGGCGACCTTTGTGTTTCGATCAATTCGGACGTCTACCCAATCGACTTCTTTGGCTTTGTTCCGCAACTTCAATTTCAGAACCTGGCGCTCCGAGTCCTTGATTGCGGTCAGGACTACCGTCAGTTTTTCGCTCTTCAAGATTTTTGTGTCGAGTATGCCATCCGAGCCATAGCCATCCCATTGCCAAGTATGTTCTCCTGAAGGAAGAAACTTGGTGGTGTCTGGTTCAGTGTAAATCAGACGGGTATCGTCAAACACCTCGATGGTCAGGCTGTCGGAGGGTTTCTTGCGGTTATGGATACTGAAATCAATCAGTTCAGTATTAAGCGACGAGCCCTTGGCGATTTCCTCAAAGTCAAAGATCTCCAGCGGCGTCAGCAATCGGTTCCCATTGGAATCAAGATCGATCTGGTAGAAGAGGCCTGGAAGCAATGGCACTACCTTAAGCGAATTCGTATTTCAAACAACGAGATAGATATGGGCTGACGAACTCGAAGCGTTACGATGCGGGTGTCGAATCCGTGCCAC
>JAGTRU010000009.1 GCA_018261905.1 Pseudomonadota bacterium
CCGGTTCATCTTGTTGATCGTTTCGATCATGTGCACCGGGATGCGGATGGTCCGCGCCTGGTCGGCGATGGAGCGGGTGATGGCCTGGCGGATCCACCACGTTGCATACGTCGAGAACTTGTAGCCACGGCGGTATTCGAACTTGTCTACCGCCTTCATCAGGCCGATGTTGCCTTCCTGGATCAGGTCGAGGAACTGCAGGCCGCGGTTGGTGTATTTCTTGGCGATCGAGATGACCAGGCGCAGATTGGCTTCGGTCATTTCGCGCTTGGCGCGGCGGGCCTTGGCTTCGCCGGTGGACATCTGCTTGTTGATGTCCTTGAGGTCCTTGAGCGGAATGCCGATGCGTTCCTGCAGGGCCAGCAGTTTCTTCTGTTCTTCCTTGATCGCCGGGCCGTTGCGGGTCAGGACGGCGACGTAGGTCTTCGGGGCGGCAGCGATTTCACCGTCGGCCCAGTCGAGATTGACTTCGTTGCCGGGGAAGGACTGGATGAAGTGCGGACGCGGCATCTTGACGCGGTCCACACAGATTTGCTGGATCTTGCGCTCGCAGCCACGGACTTGCTCGACCATGCCGCGCACGCTGTCACACAGGCGCTCGATCGAGCGCGAGGTGAAGCGGATGTTCATCAGCTCGTCGGAGATTTCCTGTTGCAGCTTGAGGTAGGCCTTGTCGTGCGAGCCCTTGCTGTGCAGGGCCTTTTGCATCTTGGCGTGGATCGTCCGGATGATGGCGAAACGTTCCAGGGCGTCAGTCTTCAGTTGCAGCAGGGAGGCGGAGACTGCGGCCGCGGCATTGCCGCCTTCTTCGTCTTCCGGCTCTTCTTCTTCCTCTTCGACTTCTTCGGCCGGCATTTCGGCGGCCGGGGCGACTTCGACGGCGTTCGGGTCGATCAGGCCATCGACCAGTTCGTCGATGCGCATTTCCTCGGTTTCGACCTTGAGGGCCATCTCGAGGATGTCGTCAATTGTCGTCGGGCAGGCGGAAATCGCCTGCACCATGTGCTTGAGGCCTTCTTCGATGCGCTTGGCGATTTCGATTTCGCCTTCGCGGGTGAGCAGCTCGACCGTGCCCATTTCGCGCATGTACATGCGCACCGGGTCGGTGGTCCGGCCGAATTCGGAATCGACGGTGGACAGCGCCTGCTCGGCCTGTTCCTCGACTTCTTCGTCGTCGGTAGCGGCAGCGGCGGTGTCCGACATCAGCAGATCTTCGGCGGCCGGGGCTTCGTCGAAGACCTGGATGCTCATGTCGCTGAATGTGGAGATGATCGCTTCGATACTTTCCGCATCGACGACGTCGTCCGGCAGGTGATCGTTGATTTCGGCGTAGGTCAGGTAACCCCGTTCCTTGCCGAGCTTGATCAGGGCCTTGAGGCGGGTTTTGCGCGCTTCGGCGTCAAGCGGTTCCGGAGTTTCTGCTATTGCACCGTCGAGCAGCGCCTTTTCGGCGGCCTTTTCCTTGGCTTTGCTGATGCGAGCCTTGGGGGCTTCCTTAGCAGTATCTTTTGCCTTGACCATGAACACGATCCCTTAAAATGCGGAAAACCGCAGATTTTACCATAACTTAGCTGCGATTTCCCCGGTTGCTGAGGAACTGGATGTAGGCCAGTTTTTCCGCGGCGCTCAGTCCGGCCACGCCGAACTGCTGGGCCTTTACCTGCAATTCGGCGAAAGCCTTCTTGTGGCCGCCTTCCTGCAGTTTTTCCAGGGTGTCCTTGAATTCGGTGTCGGATTCTGCTTCGTCAAACGGCTGGTCGAGAAGTTCCGAGGCGGCGCTTTCGATCAGGCCTTCTTCCGGCATGCCTCGCAGGCGTTCGCGCAGCGCGGCGTAGCTGGTGGCGCCCAGGGGCGCGCCGCTGACCAGTTCGTGCAGGCGGACCAGCGCCGGACGTTCCGGTGTGTCGGGCAGCAAGTCGATTTGCAGTTGCGCCGCCAGTTGCGGTTTGTGGATGACCAGACGAAGCAGGTTGCGGGTCAGCGATGGGGCCGTCCGGCGGGCCTTGGGGGGGGCGGCCGGGGTGTAGGATTTGAGGTCGCAGAGGCGCTCGACTTCGCTTTGGGCAAAACCGCTGGCCTCGGCCAGGCGCTTGACCAGTTGTAAACGGAGCAGCGGTGTCGGCAGTTTGAGGAGCAGCGGCTTGGCTTCGTAGATCAGTTGCGCCTTGCCTTCCGAGCTGGTCAGGTCGCAGCGCTGGGCCAGTTCGCGCAGCAGGAAGTCGGAGAGCGGCATGGCCTGTTGTACCAGGCGGTCGAACTCGGCCTTGCCGTTGGCCCGGATGTAGCTGTCCGGGTCTTCGTCCTGGGGCAGGAAGACGAAGCCGAGTCGCTTGTTGTCGGCCAGCACTTCCAGCGAGTTTTCCAGGGCGCGCCAGGCGGCCTTGCGGCCGGCGTTGTCGCCGTCGAAACAGAAGACGATGCGGTCGACCTGGCGCAAGAGCTTGGTCACGTGGGTGCTGGTGGTGGCCGTGCCGAGCGCCGCGACGGCATTGCCGACGCCGTTCTGGGCCAGCGCGATGACGTCCATGTAGCCTTCGGTGACGATGGCGGTATTGGTGTCGCGCAGGCCCTGGCGGGCTTGCGGCAGGCCGAATAGCTCCCGGCCCTTCTCGAAAAGCGGGGTTTCCGGCGAATTGAGATACTTCGGTTCGCCCTGGTCGATGATGCGGCCGCCGAAGGCGATGATCTCGCCCTTCGGATTGATGATCGGGATCATCAGTCGGTCGCGGAAGCGGTCGTAGCGCCGGCCGGCTTCGTTCTCGATGACCAGGCCGGCGATTTTCAGTTCTTCGGCGTTGTAGTCGGGGAAAACTTCCTGCAGGTTCTGCCAGCCCTCCGGCGCGTAGCCGATGCCGAAACGGGCGGCGATTTCGCCGGACAGGCCGCGCTTCTTGCAGTATTCGATGGCGCGCGGCGAGGCCTTGAGCTGATCCTTGTAGTACTGCGCGGCGCGCGCCGAGATGTCGATGAGCGTCCGCGTCTGGCCCGGCTTTTCATCGACGAAGCTGCGCCCCTCGCTTTCCGGTACCTGCATGCCGACGCGGCCGGCCAGATCCTTGACGGCATCGACGAAGCCGAGGCCGAGGTATTCCATGGCGAAGCCGATCGCCGTGCCGTGCGCGCCGCAGCCGAAGCAGTGATAGAACTGCTTGGTCGGGCTGACCGTGAAGGACGGCGATTTCTCGTTGTGGAACGGGCAGCAGGCAGCGTAGTTGGCGCCGGCCTTTTTCAGCGGAACGTAGCCATCCACCAGGTCGACGATGTCGACACGGGCTAGCAGGTCCTGGATGAAGGAGTCGGGAATCACGGTTTTAGGATCGAGTTGTTAGGATCGAGGATCGAGTGGGCTTACTAGGCAACTAGATCCTCAATCCTAAGCAACTAGGAAGAAAGCGCAGCTTTCACCAGTTTGGAGACTTCCGCCATGTCGGCCTTGCCGGCCAGTTTCGGCTTCAGTACGGCCATCAGCTTGCCCATGTCGGCCGGGCCCTTGGCGCCGGTTTCGGCGACGGCGGCGGCGACGGCAGCGGCGATTTTGTCGTTGCCCATCTTTTCCGGCAGGTAGGCGCCGAGGATGACGATTTCAGCCTTTTCCAGATCGGCCAGGTCCTGGCGCTGGGCGGCTTCGTACTGGCTGACGCTGTCCTTGCGCTGCTTGACGAGTTTCTCGATGACGGCGATGACGGCGTTGTCGTCGAGTTCGACGCGTTCGTCGACTTCCTTCTGCTTGACGGCGGCGAGCAGCAGGCGGATGGCGGCCAGTTTGGCGCTTTCCTTGGCCTTCATGGCCGTCTTCATGTCTTCGGTGATGCGTGCTTTGAGAGTCATTTTTTTAGCTGTTAGTAGTTAGTTATTAGTTGTTAGCAGGAGAGGGGGCGGTTTTGCCTTTGCTCGCGACTAATGACTAATTTCTCGAAACTAAAGAAAAAAGCCGCCAGCTGTTGAGGCGGGCGGCTCTTTGGTGCGACGTTCACTTTACTGGATCAGTACAGTTTCGGCGGCAGGGTCAGGCTACGGAGGCGCTTGTGCTGGCGTTTGACAGCAGCGGCAGCCTTACGCTTGCGTTCGGTCGTGGGCTTTTCGTAAAACTCACGGGCACGCAGCTCGGTCAGGAGGCCCGTCTTCTCGACAGTACGTTTGAAGCGGCGAATGGCCACCTCGAACGGCTCGTTTTCCTTGACACGAATGTTCGGCATATAAATCACCCCCTTCCGTAAGGCGCCTGCCAGGTCAAGTAAACGGCAGTGCGCGCAAAATTGTGTCCGCATGGTTGCGGAAAGCCGGACAGTATATTGCAAAAGACCTTTCAGCTCCAAGTGTTAAAATGCGCCCCCATGCTAGTCCTCGGTATTGAATCCTCCTGCGACGAAACCGGTATCGCGCTCTACGACAGCGAAGCCGGCCTCCTTTCGCATGCTTTGCATTCGCAGGTGGCGATGCATGCCGAATACGGCGGCGTGGTGCCGGAGCTAGCCTCGCGCGACCATATCCGGCGCGTCGTGCCCTTGTTGCGTGAGGCGATGGCGCGCGGCCAACGGACCTTCGACGATATCGATGCCGTCGCTTACACCCGCGGTCCCGGCCTGGCCGGCGCCTTGCTGGTCGGTTGCGCCTTCGCCGAAGCGCTGGCCGTGGCCCTCGACAAGCCGACCATTCCGGTGCATCACCTCGAAGGCCATTTGTTGTCGCCGTTGCTCTCCAGCGATCCGCCGAGTTTCCCGTTTGTCGGGCTGCTGGTTTCCGGCGGCCATACGCAACTGATGCGGGTCACCGCTGTCGGCGAGTACGAACTGCTCGGCGAAACCCTCGACGATGCGGCCGGCGAGGCTTTCGACAAGAGCGCCAAGATGCTCGGCCTGCCCTATCCGGGCGGCGCGCTGCTCTCGAAACTGGCCGAGCAGGGCGATCCGGCCAAATACACCTTACCGCGGCCGATGCTGCATTCCGGCGATCTCAGTTTCAGCTTTTCCGGCCTGAAAACGGCGGTGCTGACGCTGGTTCGCGAGCAGGGCGAAACGCTGTCCGACGAATTTCGGGCCGATGCGGCGCGCGCCTTCCAGGAAGCCATCGTCGAGGTGCTGGTGAAAAAGTCGCTGAAGGCAATGAAACAGACCGGCCTCAAGCAACTGGTGGTGGCCGGCGGCGTCGGCGCCAACCGGCAGTTGCGGGCGACGCTCGACGACGAGGCGCGGCGCAAGAAATTCCGCGTCTATTACCCGGAACTCGAATTCTGTACCGACAATGGCGCGATGATCGCCCTGGCCGGTTGCCTGCGCCTGCTATCCGGTGCGCCGAGCAAGCCGGCGGGGAGTTTTGCCATCCAGCCGCGCTGGCCTCTTATGGACATTTCCTCCCACGGGGCTTGAGCCCATTCGGCGGCCCAACCCGGCTAGTGAAAGTTGAAAAAAGCGTCCTGCCCGGAGGGACGGGGCAGGACGCCAACGTGCAGTGCGCGGTGAGCCGGGCTCAGAAGACCCAGACGGCCTCGGGCGGGAACTCCAGCCAGCGCTGGCCGGCCTCTTCCTGACGCTGCCCCCAGGCGCGCAACAGGTTTTGTCCGGCGTGCAGCACATACTCGAAACGGTCGCCGAGGAACATCGAGGTGACCAGGTCGATCTGCGCCCGATGTTCGCCCGGGCCATCGGCCAGGCGAGCTCGTTCGATGCGGACGATGGCGCTGACCTCCTGGCCGATGGCGGCATCGCTGCGCCGCTGGCCCCACAGGCGCAGGCCATCGCCGATGTCGACGCAGGCTTGGCCGGCGCGAATTTCGCTGATCCGGCCCTTGATGACGTTATTGCTGCCCATGAAATCGGCGACAAAGAAGGTCTGCGGCTGGCTGTACATCTCCTGCGGCGTGCCCTGCTGTTCGATGACGCCGCCGTTCAACAGCAGGATGCGGTCGGACATCGCCATCGCCTCCGACTGGTCGTGGGTGACGACCAGCGCCGACAATTGCAGTTCGACGATCAGGTTGCGCAGCCAGGCGCGGGCTTCCTCGCGCATCTTGGCGTCGAGGTTGGAGAGCGGTTCGTCGAGCAGGATGACCGGCGGGTTGTAAACCAGGGCGCGGGCAATCGAGACGCGCTGCTGCTGGCCGCCCGAGAGCTGGTGCGGGTAGCGTTCGGCGAGGTGGTCGAGGCCGAGGTTCTTGAGCGCCGCATGGACGCGCTGGATGATCTCGTTGGTGCTCACCTTGCGCAGCTTGAGCGGGTAGGCGACGTTGTCGAACACCGTCTTGTGCGGCCACAGCGCGTAGGACTGGAAGACCAGGCCGAGTTCGCGCTTCTCGGCCGGAATGTCGATGCCGGCGGCGGCATCGTAAATGGCCCGGCCGGCGATGCTGACGCTGCCGTGATGCGGCTGTTCAAGGCCGGCGACGGCCCGCAGCAGCGTCGTTTTGCCGCTGCCCGAGGGGCCGAGCAGGGAAACCACTTCGCCGCGGCGCAGGTGCATCGAGACGCCCTTGAGGATGGGATTGCTGCCGTAGGACAGGGCGAGGTTGTCGACGGTCAGGATGGTCTTGTCAGTCATGAAGTTTTACTCCGAAACGCAGTGCCAGGGCGAGGCCGACGCCGACCAGCAGCATGTTGATCAGGGACAGGGCGGCGACCACATCGACGGCGCCGGAAGCCCACAGGGAAACGATTTGCGCACCGATCACCTCGGTGCCGGGGGAAAGCAGATAGACGCCGGTCGAGTATTCGCGCTCGAAGATCATGAAGATCAGCAGCCAGGAACCGAGCAGGCCGTTGCGAATGAGCGGCACGGTGATGTCGCGCGACACCCGGCTACGCGAGGCGCCGACCAGGCGGCCGGCCTCTTCGAGTTCCGGGCCGACCTGCATCAGGGCGCTCTGGATCAGGCGCATGCCGTAGGCCAGCCAGACCACGGCGTAGGCAAACCACACCGAAAACAGCGTCGAGCGCAGCGGCGCCAGGAAGGGCACGAAGAGGAACACCCAGAACACCGCCAGACCGGCCATCAGGCCGGGAATGGCACGCGGCGTCAGGATCACGTAATCGACAAAGCGCGACAGGCCGTCCGGCTGGCGGTGGGTGGCCAGGCCGATCAGCAGGTAACCGCCGACCGCGACGGCGCCGCCGATGGTGCCGATGAGGATGGAATTGACGATGGAACGAATCATCGTCGACTCCTCGAAGACGGCGTGGAAGTGGTCCAGGGTCAGGACTTCGAGCAGATTGACGCCTTGCCCCCAACTGCTGACCACCGAGCGCAGCGCGATGCCGGAGACCGGCACGACGACGGTGATGAACAGCCAGGCGACGATCAGGCCGAGGGCCAGCCACTTCCACGGGCCGAGCATGAGCGGGCGCTGGCGGGCCGACTTGCCTTTCATCGAGACGTAGCGCTGGGCCGACTTGAGCAGGAAGCGCTGCAACAGCACCAGCGGGAAGGTGATGGCGACGATGCAGGTGGCGACGGCGGCCATCAGGTGGTAGGACGGCGTGCCCAGCTTGTTGGTCAGCTTGTAGAGGTAGGTGGTGAGTACCAGGTGGCCTTCCGGGTCGCCGAGGATCAGCGGCAGGCCGAAGATCTCGAAGCCGAGGAAGAAGACCAGCACACCGACGTAAAGCAGGGCCGGCGAAACCATCGGGATCGAGACATCGCGGGCGACGCGGAAGGGGCTGGCGCCGGACAGGCGGGCCGCTTCCTCGACGTCGGAACCGAGATTGCGCAGGGCTGACGAGGAGTAGAGATAAACGTGCGGTACATGCGTCAGGCCGGCGATGACGACAATCGAGGCCAGCGAGTAGATGTTCCACGGCACGCCGCCGAAGATCGACTCGAACCAGACCGAGAAGAAGCCGACCGGGCCGAGCGATACGACGTAGCCGAAGCCGAGGACGACCGGCGAGACGAAGATCGGGATGAGGATCGGCGTCTCCAGCCAGCGCCGGCCGGGCAGGTCGGTGCGAACCATGATGAAGGCCAGGATGGCGCCGAGCGGAATGGCAATGGCGCTCATGCCGACGGCGACAATCAGGGTGTTCTTGGTCGCCGACCAGAAATCCGGGTCATCGAAAATGAAGGCGAAGGATTCCAGGCTGAGCGTCGCCGTCTTCATGAAGAAGGGGCCGGACAGCACGCTCTGGTAGATCACCAGGCCGAGCGGGAAGAAGACGGAAAGGGCGAGCAGGGTCACCACTGCCCGTCGGGGCAATGTTTGCAACATGGGGGTTCCTCGGGAAAAGTGAGGGGGGTCACTCCCTCCCTTTCAAGGGGAGGGCCGGGGTGGGGATGGGTCTAAAGCCGGTCTGGCCGGGACCCATCCCCCTCCCAACCTCCCCCTTGTCCCAAGGGATACCTTCCCTGCGGGACATAAAGGGGGAGGAGCGTTAGCAGGGCGCGGCTTACTTGACCTTCACCGCGCCGTTCCACTGCTTCAGGAAATCGAGGCGCTTGGCCTGATCGAGATAGGTCAGCAGGCCGGTGCCGATGGTTACCGGGCGCAGGGCGTCGCCCAGTTGCTGTTTCAGACCGCTGGCCGTGGTCTCGCCTTCAACGTCGGGGCGAATGGCGTAGAGGTCGGCCTTGCTGGCGATGATCTCCTGGCCTTTCTTGGAGAGCACGAAATCGAGCCAGAGCTTGGCGGCGTTGGGGTTCTTCGCATTCTTGGCGATGAACATGACGCGGCTCAGGACCAGGGTGTAGTCCTTGGGCAGCACGATGCCGATCGACGGATCCTTCTTGGCCCGGGTCAGCGCGTAGGCGGCGTTGAGGTTGTAGCCGATCAGGTTTTCGCCGGAGGCAATGCGTTCCATCATCGTCCCGGTGGATGCCTGGACCCGGGCCTGGACGCTGCCGAAAGCCTTCATCAGGTCGGCGAATACGGCGCCGTTAACCTGCTTGTCCTGGGTCACCAACATGAAGCCGACGCCGGATTTCTCCGGATCGTAGGTGGTGACCTTGCCCTTGTATTTTTCCGTCTGGCTGTTCAGCAGCTTGACGAAATCGGCGTGGCTCTGCGGCACTTCGTTGGCCGGCACCAGGCGCTTGTTGTAGACGAAACCGATCGGTTCGTAGGTGGTGCCGAAGGCTTCGTTTTTCCAGTTGGCCCACTCCGGTAGCTTGGCCGTTTCAGCCGACTTGTGCGGTTGGGCGTAGCCATCGTTGACCAGCTTGATCTGCAGGTCCATGGCCGACGACCAGGTCAGGTCGGCGGAACTGCCGGCCGCCGTTTCCGAAATGAAACGGTTGTAGAGTTCGGTCGTGCTCATGTTGCTGTACTCGACCTGGATGGCCGGGTACAGGGCGCGGAATTCACGGATCAGGTGGTTGGTCTGCTCGTTGTCGGTGACGCCGTAGATCGATAACTTGCCTTCCTTTTGGGCAGCGGCGATCAGGTCGGGCGCCGATTGGGCGAAAGCCGGGGCGCCGAGGAAGGTAGCGATGAGGCCGGCCAGCAGGCCGCGCTGGAAGTTGCGACGAGTGAGTTGCATGTTGTCTCCTGTTCTTTAATTCTGGCAGTGACGGCCACCCTTGGCGAACCGCCTGCCGATGATACTAAGGGGGCAGCCTTTCGAAGTGCTTTCGCGGCCGGCCCATTGCTAACGCTTTACGCGGGCGCCGGTCAGAAGCGGTAACGGGCGCCGAGCATCAAGGACTTGGGCGTGAAGTTGGCCGGCAGGCCGGAGTCCTTGTCGTAGCCCTGGCAGGTGCCGCCAGCGCAGAGCGAGTTCTGGCCGCCGTTCTGATTAGTGACCTGGGCGTAATAGGCGTAGAGGTCGGTCTGCTTGTCGAGGGCGAACTCGTAACCGAGGCCGATATGGTCGGAATCGCGATTGCTACTCAGGCGGTCGTCGAGGTGACCGTAAACACCGCGCAGAGTGTGTCGGCCGGCCATCGGTACGGCCAGTCCCAGCCACCAGACGGCGCGATCCAGGCTGGTATTGGCCAGGGCGCCATCCTGCGTGTCCTTGCCGCGCAGATAGTGGCCATAGAGCTTGGCCAGGCCGAGATCGTAAGTGGCGGCGAAGTTGTAGGAAGTCCGGTTAATGTTTTCGGTGGCCGGGGCGGTGACCGTGCCGGTGCGCTGGAAGGAGAGGTAGCCGGCACCGAGGAAGAGCGGGCCCTTGCCATAGGTCAGGCTGGCGCTCACCCCTTTGCCTTCGTTTTCCGGTCCGCTACTGCTGTTGCCCGGCGTGCCGCCGGTGACGCCGACATCGGCCCGGCTGTTGTTTTCCATCCCCGCCGAATAGGCGACTTTGCCCTGGAAGCCGGCCAGTTTTGGCGTCGCATAGAACACCGCGTTGTCGAAGCGGCTGGCGGCGGCGCTCGACCACAGCCGGAAGGCCGTGGCGCCGCCGATCGTGAAGGGATCGGAGGGGCTGGTGATCGAGTAGATCGGGGCGTAATCGCGCCCGAAGCGCAAATCGCCGAATTTTTCGCTGCGCAGGCCGAGGAAGGTATTGCGCGAGAAAATGGCGACGCCGGTGGTATTGACCGACGCCGAGGAGGCGCTACCGGCTCCCGGGTTGCTGACGTTGCTCGAGTGGCCGGTATTTTGACCATTGTCGATGGAGACGCCGGCTTCGAGCTGGAAGTAGGCGGCGAGGTCGTCGCCGAAATTGCGTTCGCCCTTGAAGCCGAGTCGGCTGGCCGAGCCGAGGCCGCTCTGGACGCGGGTCTTGTTGCCCTGGCCATAATCGCCGATCTCAATGCCGGCATCGATGATGCCGTAGATACTGAAGCCGTCGGACATGGCCAAGCCCTTGCCCTTGGCTGGCGCCGCCGCCACCGCCTGGGTTGCCTGTTCCGCTTTTCGGGTCGCGGTGGCGGCCGTCGCCGCCGTCGCTTGCAGCAATTCCTCAAGCTTTTCCAGACGGGCCTTTTGCGCCTGGATTTCGGCGCGCAGTTCGTCGAGAGGTGCGGCCTGCGTTGGGGAGCTCAGGGCCAGGCTGCCGAAGCAGGCCAGGATGGCGAGCGTGATTGGATGTTTCTGCATGGTGTCTCCTCCTTGTTGTCATTTCACGGGTGTCACCCGGCCGTTGTCGCACCGGATGGGAGGCGATTAGAAAGAAAACAGCTTTCGATTTGCTTTCGCTGCCTTGACGCGGAACAATTGCCGCCAATGAGTCAGGCCGGCGCGAATGTCCCGCACTGAGCCGGCCGAGGAGACAAAATGCGAATTCTGCTGGTGGAGGACCATCCCGAGCTTTGCGAGTGGGTGGCCAAGGCCTTGCGTCAGGCGGGCTATGTGGTCGATACGACCGATCGCGGCGACCATGCCGAGCATCACCTGCTGACCGGCGAGTACGACGGCGTGCTGCTCGATCTGTCGCTGCCCGGCAAGGATGGGCTGGAAGTGCTGCGCCACCTGCGGGCGCGCGGTTCGCGCGTGCCGGTGCTGATCTTTACGGCGCGCGGTTCGGTCGATGATCGGATCAAGGGGCTCAATCTGGGGGCCGACGACTATCTGCCCAAACCCTTCGAGCTGGCGGAACTGGAGGCCCGGCTGAAAGCCCTGTTGCGCCGCTCGCTCGGGCAGAACCCGGTGGTCCGCCTGGGCGACCTGGAGTTCGATACCCTCAGTCGCCTGCCCAGCGTGCGTGGCAAGCCATTGGCCCTGACGCCGCGCGAACTGGCCGTCCTGGAAACGCTGCTCAGCCGGATCGGCAGGCCGGTGGCGCGCGATGCGCTGTTCGAAAAAATCTTCAGCATGGAGCGGGATGCCCGGGCCGAGGCCATAGAGATTTACGTCCATCGCCTGCGCAAGAAGCTGGAAGGCTCGGGCGTCCAGATCACCACCGTGCGCGGCCTCGGTTACATGATCGGCGCGCTCAGCCAGGCGGCGGCTTGAGGGCGCCGGGGCTCAAGCGCCGGCTGGCCATCTGGCTGTTCGGCGTGCTCTCGGCGCTGCTCGTGGTGGATGCCTGGTTCAGCTACAGCGATGCCCTGGGGGCAGCCAACCAGGCTTATGACCGTTCGCTGTCGGCCTCCGTGAAGGGCATCGCCGAACGGGTGTACGCCACCGAAAGCGAAGTGGTCGTCGATATTCCCTACTCGGCGCTCGAACTGTTCGAAGCGGGCAGTTCCGATCGCCTGTTCTACAGCGTTGGCATTCCCGGCGAGGCGGCGATTACCGGTTACGAAGCTTTGCCGCTGCCGGAAAATATCGTGACGAATAGCCCGGTGTTCTACGACGGGATCTACAAAGGGCAGCAACTGCGCCTTGGTGCCTTGCTCAAACCGCTGTATCGGCAGGAGTTTCCCAAGCCGGTGATGGTCATCGTCGGCGAAACGATCAATACCCGGCAAGAGGTGGTACAGCATCTTTTCTTGCGCGAGGTGGCGCGCAAGGCCTTGCTGATCGTGGTCGCGCTGGCCGTCGCCCTGTTTGCCACGATGATCGCCGTGCAGCCGATCGACAATCTCGGACAGGCCATCCGCGAGCGGCCGGAAGACGATCTGACGCCGATCGAGGCGGTCGATATGCCGCACGAGGTGAAACCCCTGGTCGATGCCATCAACCTCCACATGCAGCGCATCGGCGCCATGCTCGAAGCGCGCCGCCGTTTCATCACTGATGCCGCGCACCAGTTGCGGACGCCGCTGGCCGTGCTCAACACGCAGGCCGAGTTTGCCCTGCGGCAACAGGCGGCGGCTGACATGCGGCCGGCCGTCGTGGCCCTGCATCGCAGTCTGGGCAGCGCCATCCGGCTGACCAATCAGTTGTTGTCGCTGTCCCGGGCCGAGCCGATCAATGGCCTGATGGTCGCCCGCCAGCCGGTCGATATCGCGGCCCTGGCGCGCGATATGGTGGTCGAGTTGCTACCGCTGGCCGAACGCAAGGGGATCGATCTCGGTTTCGAGGGGGCGACGACGGCACTGATCGTTCCCGGGCAGGCCGTGTTACTGCGCGAATTGCTGAGCAATCTGATCGACAATGCCCTGCGCTACACGCCGGCGGCCGGCATCGTCACGGTGGCCGTCGATCTGGCCGAAGGCCCGGCGGCCCGGGCCAGAATCCGGGTGATCGACAATGGGCCGGGCATTCCCGCGCAGTTTCGGGAACAGGTCTTTCTCCGCTTCTTCCGGCTCGATGGCGGCGATTACACGGGGAGCGGACTCGGCCTGGCTATCGTCCGCGAAATCGTCGTCGGGCATGGCGGCGAGATTTGCCTGGCCGATGCGCCCGGCGGCCAAGGCCTGCAGGTCGAGGTTGGCCTGCCATTGGCCGAGCCGCCGGCCTAGGCCTTTTTCTTGCTGCCGATTTTCGCTTCCTGGCCGGCCAGCAGCCGCTGGATGTTCGGCCAATGCTTGCCGATCAGGGCCATGCCGATGATGCCGACAACCAGGGTCGGGTGGTCGGCGCCGTGCATCAGGGCCGAGTACACCGGCGCCAGCATGGCGGCCAGGACGGCGGCCAGCGACGAGTAGCGGAAGGCGACGGCAATGAAAATCCAGGTGCCGAGGACGGCCAGGCCGAGCCCGGGGTCGAGGGCGAGCAGCACGCCGGCGGCGGTGGCGACGCCCTTGCCGCCCTTGAATTTGAGGAAGACCGGGTAGAGGTGGCCGAAGAACACGGCCAGCCCGACCAAGCCGGTGACAGTGTCGGAAAGGCCGTAGTGCAGGGCGCCGAAAACGGCCAGCCAGCCTTTCAGGGCATCGCCGAGCAGCGTCAATAGCGCCGCCTTCTTGTTGCCGCTGCGCAGCACATTGGTGGCGCCGGGATTGCCCGAACCGTAGGTGCGCGGGTCGGCCAGGCCGAACAGCTTGGAGGAAATCATGGCAAAGGGAACGGAGCCGAGCAGGTAGGCGGCGACAATGGCGAGGGCGGTTTGCATTGGTCTTATCCGGGCTGGAGTACAATCGCGGCGAATTTTACACCGCCAAGGCATCCCGACCCCGTATGGACATCATTTTCATCGAAGAGCTGCGCGCTGAGACGTGGATAGGCATCTATCCGCGCGAAAAAGCCATGCCGCAGACGGTCGAGATCAGCCTGCAGATCGGCGTGCCCACGGTTTCCGCCGGGGCCAGCGACGACATTCGCGATACCGTGGACTACGCCGTGGTCGTCGAGCGCTTGCGTGCCGACCTGGTGGCCAGCCACTTCAATCTTCTGGAAGCGCTGGCCGAGCACGTGGCGAGCTACCTGCTGAAGAACTTCGCCTCGCACTGGGTGCGCGTCTCCATCGCCAAACTGGGCATGATGCCGGGCGTCAAGCGCGTCGGCGTGATCATCGAGCGGGCTATTTAAGGAGCGCTACGGCGACCGGTTTGGCCTGCAGGGCGCTGACCAGGTCGTGCGGATGGATGCCGACCAGGTAGCCGCGACGGCCGCCGTTGATGTAGATCAGCGGCAGGTCGAGGATGGTTTTTTCGAGATAGATCGGCATCGCCTTCTTGGTGCCGAACGGGCTGGTGCCGCCGACCAAGTAGCCGGTATGGCGGTTGGCGACTTCCGGCTTGCAGGTCTCGACTTTCTTGCAGCCGATCTGGCGCGCCAGTTCCTTGGTCGAAACCTTGCAGTCGCCATGCATCAGGACGACCAGCGGCTTGGCATTCTCGTCCTCGAAAATCAGGGTCTTGATGACGCAATGCTCATCGACATTCAGCTCACGGGCCGAGACCGTCGTTCCGCCGTGCTCTTCGTAGGCGTAGAGGTGGCTGGAAAAGGCGATCTGATGCGCCTTCAGGAATTTGGTGGCCTGGGTTTCGGGGCCGTGCTCGTTTTTGGACATGGTCTGTTTCCGGCAATCTGGGACGGCGTCAGCGGTGCGTGCCATTAAGAGGAAGTTTGGGCTTTTTTCCAGTCGTCGGTCAATTGCCCGGCAAATCCCCAATCTTCTTCGGCAATTTCCTGGATGACGATGTGGATGTGTTCCGGGCGTTTGTCCAGCACCCGGACCAGCGCGTTGGTCACCTCTTTGACGATTTCGGCTTTTTGCGCCCGCGTCGCGCCGCGGGTGATCTGGATGTTTACGTAGGGCATGGCGGGCACCGGAAAGTCGGCGGTCGGGGAAGGGCGGTCATCATAAACGAAGGATGCTGGTCGGTCGAAAGTCGCGCTCGGGACTTCATTTTCTGGCTGAGAAATACAGGCAGGGCTGGCCGGAGGCGGCGATCACCTCGAGTTCCGGTTGGCGCTGGCTTTTGAAATCGAGCGCCCGGCAGCCGTAGCGGAACGGCAGTTGGTGGGTGATGAAATAATGGCTGCACCGATGGCAGCGGCGCGGTGGGCCGGTCTCGGCCGGGCGCGGCTCAGCCCCGGGGGTGATGGATGGCATGCAGGGATTTCAGGCGTTCGCGGGCGACGTGGGTATAAATCTGGGTCGTCGTGATGTCGGCATGGCCGAGTAGTAACTGGACAACGCGCAGATCGGCGCCGTGGTTGAGCAAATGGGTGGCGAAGGCGTGGCGCAGGACATGCGGCGACAGCTTGGCGGGATCGATTTCGGCCTGCCGGGCATAGCGTTTGATCAGTTGCCAGAAAGCCTGCCGGGTCATCGCGCCGCCCCGGCCGGTGACGAACAGCGCGTCGCTGGTCTGGCCCTTGATGATGTCCGGGCGGGCTTCGGCGAGGTAGCGTTGCAGCCAGTCGATGGCCACCTCGCCGAGCGGCACCAGTCGTTCCTTGCTGCCCTTGCCGAGAACGCGGACGACGCCCTCATTGAAGCCGACTTCGTGGCTTTTCAGATTGACCAGTTCGGAAACCCGCAGGCCGCTGGCATAGAGCGTTTCGAGCATGGCGCGGTCGCGCAGGCCAAGCGGATTGCCCAGGTCGGGGGCATCGAGCAGGTTATCCACCTGTTTTTCCGACATCACCTTGGGCAGGCGCGAGGGGCGGGCCGGGTTGGCTAGTTTCAGCGTCGGGTCGGTGAAAATGCGGCCGCGGCCGAGTTGCCAGCGATAGAAACGGCGCAAGGCCGACAGGTAACGGGATTGCGAGGTGGCGCGGGTGTGTCGCGAGAGGTGGGCGATGAAGGCGGTGAGCGTCGTGTCGCGGATGTCGAGCAGCGGCTCGCCGGCATTGCCGGCCAGCCAGAGGGCCAGGCGGCCGAGGTCGGAGCGATAGCTGTCGAGCGTCGCTTTGGCCAGGCCGTCTTCCAGCCACAGGGCATCGCAGAAATTGTCGATTTCGGCGAGGTCAGTTGCAGCGGGGGGCGAATTCGCGGTTTTCATGGTGCAGCAGCCAGCGTTTGACCTCAAGCAGGAAGCCGCCGCCCTGGCGGGCAAAACCGCCCAGCCCGCCGCCGCTGGCGACGACGCGATGGCAGGGGACGACCAGCGGGTAGGGATTGGCGCCGCAGGCCTGGCCGACGGCGCGCGGGGCGTTTTTCAGGTGTTTCGCCAGTTCGCCGTAGGTCCGCGTTTGGCAAGCCGGGATAGCGGCGATGTCGTGCCAGACGCGGCGCTGGAAGGCGGTGCCGGCCGGGCGCAGGGGCAGGGCAAAGCGGAATTCGGGATCGGCCAGATAGGCCTGCAACTGGCGTGCCGCCTCGGCGGCAAGCGGCGTACTCGGGGCTTGTGGTGGCTGCGGCTCGAGAAAGTCGATGCCGGTGATTTCATCTTCCGAACAGCAAATGCCCAGGGCAAAGCCGGGGGCGCCCACGATGGCCTGATAGGTCGGATTGTTCATCTTGCCTCCTTAATCGGATGCCGGAAACGGCCAGGGTTTAGAACGCCGAAATCCCGGTTTGTGCCCGGCCGAGAATCAGGGCGTGGATGTCGTGTGTCCCTTCGTAAGTATTGACCACTTCCAGATTGACCAGGTGGCGGATGATCCCGAAGTCGTCGGAAATGCCGTTGCCGCCCAGCATGTCGCGCGCCGTGCGGGCGATGTCGAGGGCTTTGCCGCAGGAGTTGCGCTTCAGCAGCGAGATGACTTCCGGGGTCGCGCTGCCGTCGTCCATCATGCGGCCGAGGCGCAGGACGCTCTGCAGACCGAGGCTGATTTCGGTCTGCATGTCGACCAGCTTTTTCTGGATCAACTGGTTGGCGGCCAGCGGCCGCTCGAACTGCCGACGGTCCAGCGTGTATTGGCGGGCCGTGTGCCAGCAGAATTCGGCCGCGCCGAGGGCGCCCCAGGCGATGCCGTAACGGGCCGCATTGAGACAGGTGAATGGGGCTTTCAGGCCGCTCGCGGCGGGCAACTGATTTTCGCTTGGCACGAAAACCTCGTCCATGACGATGTCGCCGGTCAGTGCGGCGCGCAGCCCGACCTTGCCGTGAATGAGCGGGGCGGTCAGTCCGGCCATGCCCTTTTCGAGAATGAAGCCGCGCACGGTGCCGGCATCATCCTTGGCCCAGACGATGAAAATGTCGGCGATCGGCGCATTGCTGATCCAGGTCTTGCGCCCGGAAAGTTTCCAGCCGCCTGCCACGCTCCGCGCCCGGCTGCGGGCGCTGGCCGGGTCGGAGCCGGAGTCGGGTTCGGTCAGGCCGAAACAGCCGATCAGCTCGCCCTTGCCGAGTTGCGGCAGGTATTTCTGTTTTTGTTGATCGCTGCCGAACCGGTAGATCGGCAGCATGACCAGCGAGGACTGCACGCTCAACAGCGTGCGGTAGGCCGAATCGACGTATTCGATCTCGCGGGCGATCAGGCCATAGGAGACGTAATTGAGGCCGCTGCCGCCGAATTGCGGCGGCAGGGTGCACCCGAGCAGGCCCATCTCGCCCATCGCGCGGTAGACCGCCGGGTCGCACGTCTCGTTGCGAAAGGCGTCGCGGATGCGCGGCTGCAGGGTTTTCTGGGCGAAATCGCGGGCGGCGTTGCGGACTTGCCGTTCGTCGGCGGCCAGTTGGCTGTCGAGAAGAAACGGGTCTTGCCAGTTGAATGAGGGGGCGGTCATCGTTTAGCTGAATATTCGTCGGAACCAGCCGACTTCCTTGGGTGCATCGAGCGGTTCGATCTCCGGCTGCATGTTGGCCTTTACCGCGCTGACGTAGTCGGCATCGTCGCAGCGGATGTGGTTGACCAGCCAGCGGGCCAGCATCGCATGTAGTTCTTCCGAGATGTCTTCGCCCTGGGTAATGCGTTGCTGGTATTCCGACACCTTGCGGGTAAACAACTCGTGAACTTTCTTGTGCGGTTTGCGGTACTGGTAGCCCGCTTCTTCCTGCAGGCTTTCCTCGAAAGCAAAATGGGAAAGGGTGTAGTCCACGCAGTCATCAACCACCTGCTGTATTTTTTTCAGGTCTTTGACGACCTGTGTCGCTTCGAGTTCATTGATGAATTCGACAATACGCATGTGTTGCTGATCGATGACGGTAATGCCGGTATTCAGATCTGCTGTCCAGAAAATAGCCATTTTGGGTGCCAATTATTCGGTTTGAGTAACTGGCCGAGTGTCTTTGCCGGTCGTGCATATGTCAAGGGCACAACCGGCAATTTCTGTGCGTCGGCGCGAATAAGCCGGGTCAAGCCCGGACGTGGCCATCGCCCAAGACCACCCACTTCTGGCTGGTCAGCCCGTCGAGGCCGACCGGGCCGCGGGCGTGGATCTTGTCGGTGGAAATGCCGATTTCGGCGCCCAGGCCGTACTCGAAACCATCGGCGAAGCGCGTCGAAGCGTTGATCATGACCGAGGCCGAATCGACTTCACGCAGGAAGCGCATGGCCTTCGGATGATTGTCGGTGACGATGGCTTCGGTGTGGTGCGAGGAATACTGGTTGATGTGGGCGATCGCTTCGTCAATGCCGGAAACCACCTTGATCGAGATGATCGGTGCCAGGTATTCGGTGTAGTAATCCTCTTCCGTGGCCGCCACGGCATTCGGCAGGATGGCGCAGGTTTCGGCGCAGCCGCGGATCTCGACGCCCTTGCCGGTCAGCATGTGGGCGATCGGCGGCAGCAGCATGGCGGCGACCGAGCGATCGACGAGCAGCGACTCGGTGGTGTTGCAGGTGCCGTAGCGCTGGGTCTTGGAATTTTCGACGATGCGCAAGGCCTTGTTCGGGTCGGCGTCCTCTTCGAGATAGACGTGGCAGTTGCCATCAAGGTGCTGGATCATCGGCACGCGGGCTTCGGCCAGCAGGCGGGCGATCAGGCCCTTGCCGCCGCGCGGCACGATGACGTCGACAAATTCGCGCAGGGTGATCAGTTCGCCGACGGCGGCGCGGTCGGTGGTGTCGATGACCTGCACGCTGTCGGCCGGCAGGCCGGCAGCCTGTAGCGCTTCGTGGACGAGGGCGGCGATCGCCCGGTTGCAGTTGATGGCTTCCGAACCGCCGCGCAGGATGGCCGCGTTGCCCGATTTCAGGCAGAGCGCTGCGGCGTCGGCGGTGACGTTCGGGCGGGCTTCGTAGATGATGCCGATGACGCCGAGCGGGACGCGCATCTTGCCGACCTGGATGCCGCTCGGGCGGAACTTGATGTCGGTCATTTCGCCGATCGGGTCGGCCAGCGCGGCCACCTGTTCGACGCCTTCGGCCATGCTGTCGACGCCTTTCTCGCTGAGCGCCAGGCGGTCGAGCAGAGCCGCCTCGAGCCCGGCGGCACGGGCGGCGGCGAGGTCAAGGGCGTTGGCGGCGATCAGCGCGGCCTTGTCGCGGCGGATGGCGTTAGCCAACTGCAACAGCGCGGCATTTTTCTCGGCAGTGGTGGCGCCGGCCAGGCGGCGCGAGGCGGCGCGGGCGCGGCGGCCGACGTCCTGCATGTATTGCTTGATATCCATGATGTTCCGGAGACGACACAAAGGAACATTATAGCCAGCCTGGGCTGCGGAAAATAACAGGGAACTTCCGGAAGCGGGTAAACTCTTATCCGCTACGACAACAAGGCTTTCCATCGAGGACAAGATGGCCGAAAAATTAATATTGCCGACCGAAGTAAAGGTCTGCGCAACATGCAGCTACTGGGACGGTGAACGTCAGGTGGATGGTGAGATGAGGGTGGTTGTGGTTTCCGATGGATGCCGGGGTGAATGCCTGGTCCAGGAAACTGCCAAGCTGGCTCTGCACGACGTTCGTCAGGAACACTCCTGTCTTTGGGAGGATCTCGAACCGGATCCGCCGGTGCCCGGCAAGGCTACGCCTTAATTGTAATCAGCGGCGTGCGCTGAGGCGCAGGCCGAGTCGTAAAAATTCTTCCCAGACGTTGCCCTGGCCGATGCCCTTGACCAGTCGATCGATCTTGCCGGCATGCTGCAGGGCGGCTTCGAGCGTGGCGCTCGATAGCCGTTGCAGGGCCTTTTTGATCGGCCCTTGGCGCGGACCCCAGACCTTGGCGTCCTTGAGCAGCATATCGACAGGCCGACCGGCATCAAGGCCGGCCCGGATGATGGTCAGGGCGCGGATTTCTTCGCTCATTGCCCAGAGTACCAGCGGCGGCGCTTCGCCTTCCTGCATCAACCCGTCCAGGGTTCGCGTCAGGCGCGCCATGTCGCCGGCCAGCAGGGCTTCGCGCAGGCCGTCGATGTCGTAGCGGGCGACGTTGAGCACGGCTTCGCGGATGTGCGCCGTGGTCAACTGGCCGGCCGGGTAGAGCAGGCCGAGCTTCTGGATTTCCTGGTGGGCGGCCAGCAGATTGCCTTCGACGCGCTCGGCGATGAAGCGCAGGCCTTCCATGTCGGCGCTCTGTTGCTGGCGGCGCAGGCGGCCGGCAATCCAGCCGGGCAGTTCGGCGAGCGGCGGGGCCATCAGCTTGATGGCGACGCCGGCATTGACCAGGGCGGTGAACCAGACGGCCTTTTCCTCGCGCCAGTCGAGTTCGGGCAGGGTGATCAGTAGCAGGTTGTCGGCCGACAGGTGCTGGCACCACTGCTGCAAGGCGGCGCCGCCTTCCTTGCCCGGTTTGCCGGTCGGGATGCGCAGGTCGATCAGTTTCCGGTCGCCGAACAGCGACATATTGCCGCCGGCCGCCAACAGGCTTCCCCAGTCGAATTGCGCCAGCACGGTCAGCACTTCGCGTTCGCTGTAGCCCTGCTGGCGCGCCTTGGCGCGAATGGCGTCGGCCGCTTCGAGAACCAGCAGCGGCTCGTCGCCGTACAGCACGTAAAGCGGACGCAGCTCGCGTTCGAGGTGCGCCGCGAGTTGTTCGCCCTTGAGCAGCATTACTCGTCTTCTTCGAGGTCGGGATTTTTCGGCTTGATGACCGACAGGCGGCGCATGATCTGATTGACCAGGTCGTTGTTCATGTCGCGCCAGAGCAGGCCTTCCTCCAGGTCCTTGGCGAGGACGTTCGAGTCGTCGTAGGTGATGTCGCGCGACAGGTTGATTTCATTGTCGGCGACCAGGGTCTTTCCTTTGGGCGTGACGATGCGGAAGGTGTAGGTCAGTTGCAGCCGGTAGCCGCGCACCCGGCCCTGGGCATTGACGCTGAGAATGGTCTTCTGGCGGCTGTCGCCGAGTTGCTGGAAGATGGCTTCGGCGGCTTTGCCGTCATCGACGATTTCGGTGCTGCCGCTGGCCCGGATGTACCGTTGCAGCCAGATATTGACCTCGGCGGTTTCCGGCAGCGCGATGTACATCGTCTTGTAGGGCAACTGGCTGCTTTGCATGCCGCGCAGATGAAAGCCGCAGCCGGCCAGGGCGGCGGCGGCGATCAAGGCGAGCAAGAGTCGAAGCGGGGCGCGCATGGCGGGTTTCCTTAGACGACGATATTGACCAGACGACCGGGGACGACGACAACCTTCTTCGGCGTCTTGCCCTCCATGAACTTCTGGGCGTCCGGGTTGGCCAGCGCGGCCGCCTCGATGCTCGCCTTGTCGGCCTCGGCAGAAACGCGAATGGAACCGCGCAGCTTGCCGTTGACCTGGATCATCAGCTCGATCTCATCTTGCTTCAGCGCGGCCGGATCGGCCTTGGGGAAGGCCTGATTGCCGGCATCCTGGCCCGGTTTCAGCTCGGCATACAAGGCTTGGCCAATGTGCGGCACGATGGGGAAGAGCAGCAGGGCGATGCTTTCCAGGCTTTCCTGGGCGAGCGCGCGGCCGGCGGCATCCTTGAGATCGCACTTGTCGTAGGCGTTGAGCAATTCCATGACGGCGGCGATCGCCGTGTTGAACTGCTTGCGCCGGCCGTAGTCGTCGGCGACCTTGCCCATGGTCTGGTGCAGCTTGCGCCGCAGGTCGGCCTGGGCGGAGGAAAGACCGTCATTGCTCGTGCCGGCGGCGACCAGGCCGGCCTGCACGTGATCGTAGGTGGTTTTCCACAGGCGGCGCAGGAAGCGGTAGGCGCCTTCGACACCGGCATCGGACCATTCCAGCGACTGGTCGGGCGGCGAGGCGAACATGATGAACAGACGCGCCGTGTCGGCGCCGTACTGGTCGATCAGCGCCTGCGGGTCGACGCCGTTGTTCTTCGATTTCGACATCTTCTCGGTGCCGCCGATGACCACCGGCAGGCCGTCGCTCTTCAGCGTGGCGCCGGTCGGGCGGCCCTTGTCGTCGGTCACGACATCGACGTCGGCCGGGTTGAGCCACAGCTTCTTGCCGCCATCGAGATCGCGATAGAAGGTCGGGGCGACGACCATGCCCTGGGTCAGCAGGTTGGCGAAGGGTTCGCCCAAGTCGCCGATCAGGCCGACATCGCGCATCAGCTTGGTGAAGAAGCGCGAGTACAAGAGGTGGAGGATGGCGTGCTCGATGCCGCCAATGTACTGGTCGATGCCGCCCTTGCACCAGTAGGCGACGCGCTCGTCGACCATGGCCGTGACGTTGTCCGGGCAGGCGTAGCGCAGGAAATACCAGGACGACTCGAAGAAGGTGTCCATGGTATCGGTTTCACGCCGGGCGTCGCCGCCGCACTTCGGACACTTGCACTCGTAGAACTCGGGCATCTTGGCGAGCGGCGAGCCGGCGCCGGTGATTTCAACGTTTTCCGGCAGCACGACGGGCAGTTGCTCGTCCGGCACCGGCACGTCGCCGCAGGTTTTGCAGTGGATGATCGGGATCGGGCAGCCCCAATAACGCTGGCGGGAAATGCCCCAGTCGCGCAGGCGGAACTGCACTTTCTTGTCGCCCAGGCCCTTGGCGGCGAGGTCGGCGGCGATGGCGTCGACGGCGGCTTCGTAGCCGAGACCGTCGTACTTGCCGGAATTGACCAGCTTGCCCTTGACCTTGTCGGCGTAGGACTCGGCCCAGGCCTGGTCGCTGAAGGATTCACCTTCGACGGCGACGACCTGCTTGATCGGCAAGTTGTACTTGAGCGCAAATGCGAAGTCGCGCTCATCGTGTGCCGGCACGGCCATCACCGCGCCGTCGCCGTAGCTCATCAGCACGTAGTTGCCGACCCAGACTTCGACCTGTTCGCCGGTCAGCGGATGCGTGACGAAAATGCCGGTCGGCAGGCCCTTCTTTTCCATCGTTGCAATGTCGGCTTCGGCGACGCCGCCCTTCTTGCATTCCTCGATGAAATTGGCCAGTTCCGGGTTGTCCGCCGCAGCGCGCTGCGCCAGCGGATGTTCGGCGGCGACGGCAACAAACGTGACGCCCATGATGGTGTCGGCGCGGGTGGTGAATACCCACAGCTTTTCATCGGCGTTGTCGGCCAGCGGGAAGGCGAAGCGCACGCCGGTGCTCTTGCCGATCCAGTTCTTCTGCATCAGGCGCACCTGCTCGGGCCAGCCCGGCAGGTTGTCGAGTTCGCTCAACAACTCTTCGGCGTAGGCGGTGATCTTCATGTAATACATGGGGATCTCGCGCTTTTCGATGAGCGCGCCGGAACGCCAGCCGCGGCCGTCGATGACCTGCTCGTTGGCGAGCACGGTGTGATCGACCGGGTCCCAGTTCACGGTGCCGAGCTTCTTGTACACCAGGCCCTTTTCATAGAGGCGGGTGAACAGCCATTGTTCCCAGCGGTAGTACTCGGGCGTGCAGGTCGCGAACTCGCGTTCCCAGTCGATGGCGAAACCCAGCGACTGCAGCTGTTTGCGCATGTAGTCGATGTTGGAATAGGTCCACCCGGCCGGCGGCACGTTGTTCTGCAACGCGGCATTCTCGGCCGGCATGCCGAAGGCGTCCCAGCCCATCGGCTGCAGCACGTTGAAGCCCTGCATCTTGTGGAAGCGGCTCAATACGTCGCCGATGGTGTAGTTGCGGACATGCCCCATGTGCAGCTTGCCCGACGGGTACGGGAACATCGACAGGCAATAGTATTTGGGCTTGCTGACGTCTTCGACGGCGCGGGCGGCGCCGGTCTGGTCCCAGTGTTGCTGGGCGGCGCGCTCGATGTCGACCGGGGTGTATTTGTCCTGCATGGGTTTCCGCTGAAAATCGTGAAATAAGGGCGCGATTATACCGGTTCGGGGGGGCGGCAGCGCTGACCGGGTGAGCGGCGGGTTTTAGTCGGGGCTGCGCTCGCCTGCCGATTCTCCAACCGGGCTTGGCACTTCGGGCCATACTCCGGGCCGGGCGCACTTTTGCGGCCGGATTGGCAGCGAGGAAACGCGATGAGCATGAAAAGAACCGAACTGGAAAAAAGCCGGGGTAGCAAGATCAACGACAAGATGGGCGCCGCCGACGCTCCCCAACGCTTTGCGGCCGGTGCCGCAGGGCTCGTCGACAAGCGCGAGCAGCGCCGCCTGGATCAGGCCTCCGGCCTGATTCCTTTTGCCTGCAAGCTGCCGGCCGATCTGGTCGGGCAGATTCAGCAACGCGGCCTGGCCGATGCCGGCGGGATCAACGGTTTCCTGGCGGCTGTGCTGACCAAGGCGCTCGCCGGGGTTTGATCCGAGAAAACGCAATTGAACCGCAGAGACGCAGAGATGCTGAGTAAAAACAACGGCTTGTCCGGATGATGCGGCACCCCTTTGGGGGGGGCGCTGCAAAAACCCGGCAAGCCACTGTTTTCACGGCCTTCTCTGCTCCTTTGCGACTCTGCGGTAAGGTTTTTAGGTTGATCCCCGGCGAGTCGGGCGGCGGAGGGCGGTTCAGCCCTTTACCGGCTTGACCCGGCTGGCTGCCAGTTTGGCGCGCTCCCTGGCCTGATCAATGTTTTCGCCATTGGTGACGGCGACGCCCATGCGCCGTTTGGTGAAGGATTCCGGTTTGCCGAACAGGCGGATGTCGCTGCGCGGCACGCTCAGTGCCTCGGCAACGCCTTCGAAGGCGATACCCTTCTCTTCCATGCCGCCGTAGATCACGGCCGAGGCACCAGGCTCGCGCAAGGCGGTATCGACCGGCAGGCCGAGGATGGCGCGGGCATGCAGTTCGAATTCGGAAAAACGTTGCGAACACAGCGTCACCAGCCCGGTATCGTGCGGTCGCGGGCTGACTTCCGAGAACCACACCATATCGCCCTTGACGAACAGTTCGACGCCGAACAGGCCGCGCCCGCCGAGGTTGCCGGTGACCGCGGCGGCGATTTGCTGGGCGCGTTCGAGCGCCGCCGGCGTCATCGGCTGCGGCTGCCAGGATTCGACGTAATCGCCGCTGACCTGGATATGGCCGATCGGCTCGCAGAAATAGGTCTGGATGCTGCCGTCGGCGGCGCGGGCGCGCACGGTGAGCAGGGTGATTTCGTAATCGAAATCGACAAAGCCCTCGACGATGATCCGTCCGGAATTAACCCGACCGCCGCTCGCCGCGTAGTCCCAGGCTTTCTGCACGTCGTCCGGGCCGCGCAGCAGCGACTGGCCCTTGCCGGAGGAGGACATCACCGGCTTGACGATGCACGGGTAGCCGATGCCGCCGTCAATCGCGGCCTGCAGTTCGGCCAGCGAATCGGCGAACTTATAGGGCGAAGTGGCCAGGCCGAGTTCCTCGGCGGCCAGGCGGCGGATGCCTTCGCGGTTCATGGTCAGCTTGGCGGCGCGCGCCGTCGGGATGACTTCGGCCAGGCCTTCGGCTTCAATCTCGACCAGGGTGTCGGTGGCGATGGCCTCGATTTCGGGCACGATGAGATGCGGCTTTTCCAGCTCGACCAAGCGGCGCAAGGCGGCGCCGTCGGTCATCGAAATGACATGGGCGCGATGCGCCACCTGGTGGCCCGGTGCGTCGGCATAGCGGTCCACGGCAATCACCTCGACGCCCATACGCTGCAATGCTATGATCACTTCTTTGCCGAGCTCGCCTGAGCCGAGGAGCATGACGCGCAAGGCGCTGGGGGATAGCGGGGTGCCGAGTTGCATGGGGGTCTCCTGAGATATTGCCCGGTTCAGTGGGTCGGGTGCCAAAAAAATGCCCCGAATTTATGCGGGGCGCGGCAGCGAGTCAAGGCGGTTTGGATCATTCTGCAAACCTTAATGTCGTTCCACTTGCTCGCCCTATGCCTTTGACTTCCCCTTTGCGGTCTTCCCCTCCGGCGTCGGCCGGGCTTGCCGGTGCCATCGAACGCTTCCTGCTGTCGCCCTGGAGCCTGCTGCTGGCCGTTCTGCTCGCCTTCGTGCTGAGCAGTTACAGCGTACCGTTGACCGATATCGACGAAGGCGCCTTTTCCGAAGCGACGCGCGAAATGCTGGCCCGCGGCAATCTGGTTTCGCCGACGCTGAACGGTGCCGCGCGCCACGATAAGCCGATTCTCATCTACTGGGCGCAGGCCGCCTCGGTAACGCTGTTCGGGCAAAACGAATTCGGCTTCCGGCTGCCCTCGATCGTCGCCGCCCTGCTCTGGATGTGGGCTTTGTTCCGCTTCGCCCGGCGCCATGGCGACCTTCGCACGGCGCTGGTGGCGACGTTGGTGATGGCGCTGTCGCTGCAGGTCGGCATCATCGCCAAGGCGGCGATTGCCGATGCCTTGCTCAATCTCTTCATCTGCCTGGCGCTGTTCGGCGTCTACGATTATTTCCGGGCCGGGCAGGAGGGCAAGACGAATGCGGAAAACCGTCGCCTGCTGCTGACGACCTATGCCGTGCTCGGCCTCGGTTTCCTGACCAAGGGGCCGGTCGCCGTGATGTTCCCGCTGCTCATCGGCAGCCTGTTCTTCGTCTCGGCCGGCGCCTGGCGGCCCTGGCTGCGCGCCCTGTTGTTCTGGCCGGGCTGGCTGCTCTTCCTGGCCATCGTCGTGCCCTGGCATGTCATGGTCTATATCGATCAGGGCGATGCCTTCTTCCGCGGCTTCTACCTGAAGCACAACCTCGATCGCTATACCAGCACCTTCGAAGGGCATGGCGGCAACTATCTCTATTACGTGGCGGTGCTGCCTTTCGTGCTGCTGCCCTTCACCGGCTGGTTGCTGGCCATCCTCGGCCGCCTCGGGGCGGGGCTGCGGGCCGCTCGGGCGGCCACTCCGGAACAGCTCTTCGAGCGCTTCCTGATCCTCTGGTTCGGCGTCGTCTTCATCTTCTTTTCGTTCTCCAATACCCAGTTGCCGCATTACCTGATGTACGGCTGCACCCCGCTCTTCATCCTGCTCGCCCGCCACCGGCTGGAACAGGAGCGGCGGTGGCTGGCCTTTGCGCCGGTCATCCTGTTCGGGCTGTTGGTCGCTTTCTTGCCGAATATTCTCGAGTTTGCCGCCAGCCGTAACAGCCGGCCCTTCGAAGGCATCATCCTGGCCGGTTTGACGAGCGGCTTCGGCGGTGCCGCGCGCTGGTGGCTGGCCGCTTTTGCCGGACTGCTCGTCGTTCTCGCCCTATGGCGCCGCCTGCCGGTCTGGCAGGGCCTGGTGGTGGCCGGACTGCTGCAGGCGCTGGTGGTCTTTGCCATCATTTTTCCGCAAGCGGTCGCCGTCACGCAGGGGCCGGTGCGGGCTGCCGGCTTGCTGGCGCGACAGAGCGGCGAAACGGTGGTGGCCTATAAAATCCTGCAACCGAGTTTCAGCGTTTACCGCCAGGCGATTACCCCCAGTCGCCCGCCGCTGGCCGGTGAAACCGTGCTCACCCGGGTCGATCGGCTGGCCGAGGTGGAGCGCGAGCTGGCCCCGCTGCGGCTCGAGGAAATTTACCGCCAGGGCTTTATCGTTCTGGCACACGTGGTCGCTGCGGCGCCATGAGTGAGGATGCCGTCCGCGATAACGAACAGCAGTTGCTCTGGCTGGCCGGTGGCCTGGCCCTGCTGGCCGCCGGCTTTCTCTATTTCGCCGGCTGGTTCGGCGGCTTCACGGCGGCGCAGGCGGTCAGCGGCCATTTTCCCGGCTGGTTCTGGGAATCGCTCACCGTACTTGGCGACGAGCGGGTGCTGCTGGCCCTGCTGCTGCCCTTTTGCCGGCGCTATCCGAAAGTCTTCTGGAGCATCGTCGTGGCGACCGTGATCGGCGCTCTGCTCGGGCGGGGCATCAAGATCTGGCTCGATATGCCGCGTCCGGCGGCGGTGTTCGCCGCCGAGCAAATTACGATCATCGGCAGTCGCCTGACCAGCAAGAGTTTCCCCTCGGGGCACACCATCTCGGCCGTCACCTTTGCCGCCGTCTGGCTGGGCATGTTCGGCTGGCGGAAAATGTGGCCGCTGCTGGTGGTGGCCGGGCTGGCCGGTTTCTCGCGGGTGGCGGTGGGGGCACATTGGCCGTTCGACGTGCTGGGCGCCGCCGTCATCGCTCTGCTCGCCGCCTGGGTCGGCCTGCATCTGGCCCGCCGCTGGCGCTGGGGTCTGCGCATCCGGCCGCATCGCGGCCTCGTCTGCGTCGCCGCCATCGCCGTCGCGACCTTGCCCTTCGACGGCCAGGGCTACCCGGACTCGATCGTCCTCCGGGTGAGCGTCTGCCTGTGGGGGCTGGCCGGTTTCGCCGTGCATTACCTGCTGCCGCTGGTGCGCGGCGGCTGGCGTGGACAGGACCGTTTCGAGGCCTGATCATCGGGCGCGCTTGGTTGGCGCAGACTTCATATTGCGGGAAACGATCCTATACTAAAGTTATAGTTCGCTTCCTGCGGGGCGGCGTCGAGGGGCGTTGTGCGGAGCAGCAGCGGCAAGAGAAAGTCCGGGCGGGAACGGACTTCAGAAAAAGGGAGGAAGCGACGTGCTCGACAGCAAGTGGTCCGCAAGACTCTCCCTGGGCGGTATTCTCGCGGCGATCTGCCTGGCGCTGTACCTGAGCAGCCGGCATAGCTACCTGCTGTTCCACAGCCTGATCGAAATCGTCACCATCGCGGTGGCCTTTACCCTCTTCGTCCTCACCTGGAATAGCCGCGCCTACCTGAACAACGGCTATCTCCGGCTGCTCGGCACCGGCTACGCCTTCATCGCCCTGATCGACCTGATCCATACCCTGGCTTACAAGGGCATGAACGTCTTTCCCGGTTACGACGCCAATCTGCCCACCCAACTGTGGATCGCCGCGCGCTACCTGCAAGCCGTCACGCTGCTGCTGGCGCCGCTTTGCCTGGCCCGCAAATTCGACGATCGGGCCATTTTGGCCGCCTCCATGGCGAGTGCCGCGCTGCTCCTGGTCCTGGTTTTTTCCGGATATTTCCCGGCCTGCTTTATCGAGGGGCAAGGACTCACCTCCTTCAAGATTGCCAGCGAATACCTGATCTCGGCGCTCCTCCTCGTTTCCCTCTGGCTGCTCCACCGCCAGCGCGAGTTTTTCGCCCCCCGGGTTTTCCTGCTGACGGCGGCCTCGATCGTTTTCACGGTGCTTTCCGAACTCTCCTTCACCACCTACGTCAGCGTCTATGGCGCGGCCAATATGGTCGGCCATTTCGCCAAACTGGCGGCCTTCTATCTGCTTTACCGGGCGGTCCTGGTGACCGGCTTCAAAGCCCCGGTCGAGCTCATTTTTCGCGACCTCAAGGAGGCCGAAGCGGCGCTCCGCAAGGCGCACGACTCGCTGGAGGAAAAGGTTCGGGCGCGCACCGCCGAATTGCGCGACAGCGAGCAGAGCTATCGCTCGCTGATCGAGAAAGTGCAGACAGCCATCGTCCTGCACGATGGCCAGGGTGTCGTCCTGAGCTGCAACCCGCTGGCCGAGGCCCTGCTCGGCGTGAGCGCCGGGCAACTGCTGGGCAAGGTCCTGAGCGATACGGAATGGCATTTCCTGCGGGAAGACGGCGCCATTTTGCCGCCGACCGAATATCCGGTGCGCCGGGTGCTGGCCAGCCAGCAGCCGCTACGCGGCTACCTGGTGGGGATCCGGCAAGCGCAGCGGGAGGCCGTCACCTGGGTGCTGGTGAATGCCGAGCCGGAATTCGACGCGGCCGGCAACATCCGCCTGGTGATCGTCTCTTTTATCGATATTTCCCAGCGCCAGCAGGCCGAGGCGGCCCTGCACCGGCTGAATCGCGAACTGCGGGCGATCAGCAATTGCAACCAGACCTTGATGCACGCCGAGGATGAAGCGACCCTGCTCAACGACATTTGCCACATCGTCTGCGACGAAGCCGGCTACCGTCTGGCCTGGGTCGGCTATGCCGAACACGATGCCGCGCAGAGCATCCGGCCGGTCGCCTGGGCCGGGGCAGACAGTGCCTACATCGCCGGCGCCAAGCCGAGCTGGGCGGCCGACGCGGCATATGGACAAGGCCCGGCCGGAACCTGCATTCGGAGCGGTCAGCCGTATTACGTGCCGGACCTGGCCGGCGATCCGCACCTGACGCCCTGGCGCCAGACGGCACTGCAGCAGGGCTATCGCTCCGTCGTCGCACTGCCCCTGAAGGATGACGGCGGGGCGGTCTTCGGCGTACTCGTAATTTATTCCGACGAACTGGATGCCGTCAGCGCCAGCGAACTGCGCCTCCTCGAAGAGCTGGCCGGCGACCTCGCCTTCGGCATCGTCACCCTGCACACCCGTCTCGAACGCCGGCGGGCGGAAGAATTACTGACGCGGCGGGAGCGCGAGTTCCATTCGCTGGTGGAAAACATCCCCGACTTCATCGCCCGCTTCGACAGCGGCGGGCGCCATATTTACGTCGGCCCCTCGGTAGCACAACTGTTTGGCGTCGCCGAATCGACACTGCTCGGGAAAACTCATCGCGATCCCGCCGTTCCCGGCGATCCGGCCCGCAAGGAAGCGATGTACCAGGCCATCTGCCAGGTGGTGAGCAGCGGCCAGGCGGCGGTGCTCGAAGATCGCTGGATCACCGAATCCGGCGAGCGGGCGATGGAAACGCGGCTGATTCCCGAGCGCGATGGGGCGGGTGATGTCACCAGCGTGCTCGGCATCGCCCGCGACATCACCGAGCGGCGTCAGGCCGAGCAGGCCCTGCACCGCCTGAATCGCGAACTGCGGGCGATCAGCACCTGCAACCAGACCTTGATGCACGCCCAGGACGAGCCGACCCTGCTCAACGACATTTGCCGCATCGTCTGCGAGAAAGCCGGCTACCGCATGGCCTGGGTCGGCTACGCCGAGCATGACGAAGCCAAGAGCCTGCGCCCGGTCGCCTGGGCCGGGGAAGACAGCGGCTATATCGAGCAGGCCAGGCTCACCTGGGCCGACACGGAACTGGGGCGCGGTCCCAGCGGGATGGCGATACGCAACGGAGAAACCGCCAGCATCGACGACTTCGCCAGCGATCCGAAGGCCGCCCCCTGGCGAGAGGCCGCCCGGCAACGCGGCTATCGCTCCAGCATCTCGCTGCCCTTGAAGGGAGAAAACGGCCACACCTTCGGCATCCTCAATATCTACTCCGGCGAAACGTCCTCGTTTACGGCGCCAGAGAAACGTCTGCTGGAAGAACTGGCCGGCGACCTGGCCTTCGGCATCGCCGTGCTGCGGGCCCGCATCGAGCGCAACCAGGCCCATGAACTGATCGAGAAACGTATCCTGGCGCTGACCCGGCCGATGGAGGACGAAGCCATTGCGATTGAAGAATTGTTCAATCTCGATGAAATGCAGCGCATCCAGGACGAGTTTGCCTCGGCGATGGGCGTTGCCTCGATGATTACCCGGCCGGATGGCACCCCGATCACGGCGCCGAGCAATTTTACCTACCTGTGCAGCGAGATCATCCGCAAGACCGAGCGCGGCTGCGCCAACTGCTCGCGCTCGGATGCCGCCATTGGCCGTTATCACCCGGCCGGACCGATCGTCCAACGCTGCCTCAGCGGAGGGCTGTGGGACGCCGGCGCCAGCATGAGCGTCGGCGGCAAGCACATCGCCAACTGGTTGATCGGCCAGGTGCGCGACGAAACGCAGACCGAAGAAAGCATGCGCGCCTATGCCCGCGAGATCGGCGCCGACGAGACGGCCGTCATCGCCGCCTTCCATAAGGTGCCCGCCATGCCGCGCGCCAGGTTCGAACAGATGGCGCGGGCCCTGTTTACCATGGCCAATCAGCTATCCTCGGCGGCCTATCAGAATGTCCAGCAAGCGCGCTTCATCACCGAACGCAAGGCGGCGGAAAAGGAAATCGAGCATCTCGCCTTCTACGATCTCCTGACCCAGTTGCCCAACCGGCGCCTGCTCCAGGACCGCCTGCAGCAGGCGATGTCGGACAGCAGCCGGAGCCAGCACCGGGGCGCCCTGCTGTTCATCGACCTGGATAATTTCAAGATCCTCAACGACACCTGCGGTCACGATGTCGGCGACCAACTGCTGATCGAAGTGGCGCATCTCCTGAGCACCTGCGTGCGCGAAGTCGATACCGTGTCGCGGCTGGGCGGCGACGAATTCGTCGTCATGCTCAAAGACCTCGGCGAAAACCCGCAGGAAGCGGCCGCCCAGGCCAAAGGCGTCGGCGAGAAGATCCTGGCCGAGCTCAACCGGCCATACACCATTGCCGGACGAGTGCACCACAGCACCCCGAGCATCGGCATCACCTTGTTCCTCGGCGCCGAAAACTCCCAGGAGGAATTGCTGAAACAGGCCGACATCGCCATGTACCAGGCCAAGTCGGCCGGCCGCAACACCCTGCGTTTCTTCGACCCGGAGATGCAGGCCTCGCTCGCCGCCCGCGCCGATCTCGAGAGCAGCTTGCGGCGGGCGATTGAGGAACGCCAGTTCGTCCTCCACTACCAGCCGCAGGTCGCCGGTATCGGCAACATCGTCGGGGCCGAGGCGCTGCTGCGCTGGCAGCATCCCGAACGCGGCATGGTGTCGCCCGCCCAGTTCATCCCGCTGGCCGAAGAAACCGGGCTCATCCTGCCGATCGGGCAATGGGTGCTTGAAGAAGCCTGTACCCAACTTACGCTCTGGGCGGCCAATGCGCCGACGGCCGGGCTAAGCCTGGCGGTCAACGTCAGCGCCCACCAGTTCCACCAGCCGGATTTCGTCGCCCGGGTGCTCGAAGTCCTGGAAAACACCGGGGCCCCGGCCCACCGCCTGAAACTCGAGATGACCGAAAGCATGGTGCTCGACAACGTCGAAGATACGATAGCCAAAATGCAGGCCCTCAAACGCTACGGCGTCGGGTTTTCCATGGACGATTTCGGCACCGGCTACTCCTCCTTGTCTTACCTGACCCGCCTGCCCCTCGATCAGTTGAAAATCGACCAGTCCTTCGTCCGCAACCTGCCCGACAGCGCCAACGACGCACTGGTCACGCAGGCCATCATCACCCTGGCCAACAGCCTCGGCCTGGCGGTCATCGCCGAAGGCGTCGAAAGCGAAGCCCAACGCCAATTCCTCAGCCAGCACGGCTGCCCGGTGTTCCAGGGCTACCTGTTCAGCAAGCCGGTGAGCGTGGCGAATTTTGAAAGCTTGTTGGGGGGTGGTTCATAGCCGTTGGCGGTCGGGTTGTGCCTTGCGCCACGCGTGTTTGTGCTCATTGACGATAGTGCTTCTGCGTTACCTTAATGCGTCCTTCATCTGCCTGAGTAACGAACACAAACTTATTCACTGGCCGCGCACGAAGATCAGCCACCTGCTGGCGATGGGCATCAGTCTAAGGACAGCGATCCAGCATGGCGGCAGCAGCAAGAGCTACTGGCACATGGCACACACGCCGGCCATGCAGCAAGCGTTGAACAGGACCAGGCCGTGCCGAACATCAAGCAGCTATGGTGCAAGGCACAGGGCTACACGTCTTAGTCGAGCGAGCCATCTCGTTGAATCGCCCACTGCGGACCCGCACGGTGGGTGGTGTGGGGGTCGTGGGAGAGAAACCCCTGGCTACCCGATTGGGCCTCAGCGGCTCCATAAGGCTGCTGTACACACTCTGTAGGTGCGTACTGTCATGCCGTTTGGCACAGAACATGCTGGCTGAGGCATGTAAAACATCAATGGAGCCAAAATGAATATTTCATTCGAAGGTGGGATTGCAGTTTCCGGTCTTGTTCCGATCACTCCATCGCCAACTAGCAAGGTCATGCTTGATGGTGGACTCCCATTTGACATCCGGACGCTGGCAGATCCAACTCAGGCCGAGTTGGATGCTCAGATCAGACGGCAGAATGCGGAACCTGTAAGAGCGGTGTTTCGTGTCAATGGCGAGGTTGTGGCGACCATGCAGTCCTTGGGGACAACTTTCTTCTCGAATTCCGTTAACTTCCCTCACGACAGGGAATTGAGTTTTTCAGACGTCGAAACTGCTTTGCGCAGGCGCTATGGAAGCGCTCTTCAAGTTGAAAGCTACTCCGGAGGAAACGGTCCCACCCAGGGGGCGATTTTGGCTGAGGTATATGGCGGTAAGGGGTACTTGGTGAATACGCAAGCGTAGTCGAGGCGGCAATAAGTCGCTCGCGTTATGGCATTTCTTGCCGGTGCGGCAGCATTTCTGCATAGCCATTGGATAAGACGTTTGGCTATGTGAGGACGGTGAAGCCCAACGACGCTTCAGGAAAGTGCCATGGCTCGTTACAAAGCAATCGACACCAGCCCGAGGTTTCTGGCGGTGGATTTGGTGAAGCAGTTGCTGCCGGGCAGTTTCGACCATGCCGTGCATCACCTGCTCGACCACGGATTCGACCTTTCCCTCTTCGACACCCGTTACCGCAACGACCAGAGCGGCGCCTGCGTCTACCCGCCGGGGATGCTGCTCAAGGTCATTCTCTGCGCCTACGCTCAGGGCGTGGTGAGTAGTCGGGGCATTAGCAATAATCGGGGACAGACTACGATTTCTTGCTCTTGAAATTAGTCGAAAACCGTGGTCTGTCCCCTGTTGTTCTGTCGGGTTAAAAACAAGTCTGGCCCCAGTGGCACAAGCAAACCGTGGTCTGTCCCCGGTTATTTCTGTCCCCGGTTATTTCGGTTATTTGTCCCCGGTTATTGCCACCGGCTATTGAAAATTCGCCAACTGGGATGGATACATTATGCGTAGCCTCTTGGAGGTCAAGCATTATGGCTTTCGAGTGCAAAGGCTCTGGGGCTTTGACGTAGCCGCCAAAATCAATTAGGCCCCTTTTGCACGGGTTTTGACATATGGGTGAGCAGCATCTTTCGGATTACAACTGTACCGATAATCCACGCAGCCCATAGATAGAGCATATGCGATAACCAATCCGTAGTTGCAGCCTCGAATTCAAAAAATACAATCGGGTAGAGAACAAGGGTAGATACAAAGCCCATTGCTTTGTAGCCGGCAGGGCAACTTAAGGGGGTAATTACCAATAAGCCGACGAACAGGAACATATGGAGCACGCACCAAAAAATTATCCCGTTATCGTCATAGCCCGCATGAGCAAACGTGGGAAATGAAACGTATACAGTCGGAATGGTCAGGGGGAGGCCACGGTTTCCGGGTTTTTGAACCGGAAAAAAAGAGTGGTCTGTTTCCGATTTATTGTTCGGCTTTAAGCGCAAGGACCGCCGCAACGAATCGTTGAGCATTATTGAAGCTCTGACGATGCAGACACAGTTTTAGCGACCTCACACAGAGCAGAGTAGTACGTGTGTATATAGCTGCAGAGAACGTGGCAATATAGGTTGTCCACGACTAATCGGTCACCAAGCACCGAGTCACTAACGAGAATTTCATCAAATTGGCGCCCCCTATCTCGGCGCATTTTTCGGTGTTCTGGGCTGAGATACGCTCCGGTGCTTTGGATCTTCCGAAGGTCGTCATTTTCACGCGACCAAGCTAACATACCGCTCGCGTGCGTCAGGCAGTTACGAATCTTGATTGCTGCTTGTATCTGCTCATGTAGGGGTACCTGCTCCGGATACATTCCTACCAACCGGAAAAACTTGAATAGGCGGCTGACACCCTGACCTTTGACATCTCGGAGTTGAATAGTCACATGTGGTTGAAGTTCGCCGGCCAACAAAAGCAGGTACGACTCAAATAATGAAACAGTACTAAAGAGATTTCCCACCGCAATGAGATAGGGAAACGTGTGGTCAAGTTTGTGCGACTCTAACTCCCACCTACGTTTTTGCAATTCGGGGTGATTCGAAAAGTAGGAATCCAGCTTAGAGAGTTCCAATTCCCTCTCGTGCTCGATGAGACGTGGGGCTTTCCAGATGAAGTCCGAGACATCGTCAAATTCGCGCTGAGCCCGTCCTGCTAACTCATCAAGTTGATCTTGAAGTCCCAAGGTTGAATGTGTAGCAGGAGTAGTCATGATCAACTTTCAAAGGATACCTTGGCAGGTACCTACGTTTTACAGGTGGGGCGAATTTAAATGAGGAAGTGCTGGCTAAACCATTATTTTGCTGGTTTCGTGATTTGGTCGAGCGTTTGGCGCTCCGGTTACTACACAGCACCCCAGAAAATGGTTCATTCAGGCGTCTGTCCCCCTGCAGGCAAAGCATCTCAGCATTCGTTGCGAAAGGCAATATTTGTAATGGGTATGCCGTTTCCGCCTGCTTCATGCTCATTGTCATCGGATGCCCGGACGCTGTCGCCAGCGCTCGGTCCGCCCTGAAACAAAACCTTAACCAGCCCGTCATCCGCCTTTCATTCCCGGCCCTTATCGTGCCCCCATGCCAAGGGTCAGATCCGTTTTTCTCTCCGATATTCACCTGGGTACGCGGGCGTGCCAGGCGGAGAGTCTGCTCGATTTTCTGCGTGAATATTCCGCCGAGCAGACCTACCTGATCGGCGATATCGTCGATTTCTGGGCGATGAGTCGCGGTATCCACTGGACGCCGGCGCAGAATACCGTGGTCCAGAAGCTGTTGCGCAGGGCGCGTCACGGCGAGCGGGTGGTGTTCATTCCCGGCAATCACGACGAGGCGCTGCGCGAGTATTGCGGCATCATTTTCGGGGATATCGAGGTGGTCGATGAACTGGTGCACGAAACCGCCGATGGGCGGCGTTTCCTGCTCATCCATGGCGATGTTTTCGACCAGGTGATGCGTCATCACCGCTGGGTCGCTGTGCTCGGCGACAAGGCCTACGACCTGCTGGTCCGGATCAATCTCTGGCTGTCCTGGGGGCGGCGCAAGCTCGGCATGGCCGGTTACTGGTCGTTGGCCGGTTACGCCAAGCGCAAGGTCAAGACGGTGCTCAATTTTATTTTCGATTTCGAGGAGTCGGCCGTCCATCACGCCCGCGAGCGCGGGCTGGATGGCGTCATCTGCGGCCATATTCATTGGGCCCAGATGCGCGACATCGATGGCCTCTGTTACATCAATTGCGGCGACTGGGTCGATTCCTGCACGGCCATCGTCGAACATTTCGACGGTCGTCTCGAGTTGGTCGCCTGGGGCATGCGCCACCTGGTGCCGGTCCGTGTGGCGCCGGTCGGCGAAGAGCGGAGGTCTGAATGCGTGTCCTGATGGTGTCCGATGTCTATTTCCCGCGCGTCAATGGCGTTTCGACCTCGATTGAAACCTTCCGCCAGGCGCTGGCCGGGCAGGGGGTCGAGGTTCGCCTGGTGGTGCCGCGCTATGGCGACGAAGCTGCGGTCGACGGCATTGTTCGGGTGCCCGGGCGGCCGATTCCCGGCGACCGCGAGGATCGTCTGGTCGGCTGGCGGGCGATGCATCGGGCCGTGCTGGCGGCAGCGCAGGATTGCGACCTGGTCCATATCCAGACGCCCTTCGTCGCCCATTACGCCGGCCTCAAGGCGGCGCGCCGCCTGGGCTTGCCGGTGCTGGCGACCTATCACACGCTGTTCGAGGAATACCTGCAGCACTACGCGCCCTTCCTCCCGGCTAGCTGGCTGAAGGCCCAGGCCCGGGGCTTTTCCCGGCGGCAGTGCAATGCGCTGGACGGCGTTGTTGTACCCTCGTCGGCGATGCAGCAGCGGCTGCTCGATTACGGCATCTCGGTACCGCAACATGTCCTGCCGACCGGTATCCCGACGGCTCGTTTCGCCCGCGGCAACGGCCCGGCCTTTCGTCTGCGCCATGGCATTTCGGCGGCCCGGCCGGTGGCGCTGTTCGTTGGGCGGGTGGCGCATGAAAAGAATATCGCCTTCCTGCTCGAAGCTATGCTTACCACCCGCCGGATGCGTCCCGACGTGCTCCTGCTGATTGCCGGCGAAGGGCCGGCAATGGCCGATCTGCAGGCCCAGGTGCGGCGCCAGGGGCTGGAGGGGGCGGTGCAGTTCATCGGCTATCTCGATCGGCAGCAGGAACTGCCCGATTGTTACGCGGCGGCCGATGCCTTCGTCTTTGCCTCGCGGACGGAGACCCAGGGGCTGGTGCTGCTCGAAGCGATGGCGGCCGGTCTGCCAGTGATTGCGCTGGCCGAGATGGGCACCGTCGATATTCTGGCGCCGCGCCGCGGTGCCATTTCGGCGCCGCCCGAGGCGGCGGCCTTTGGCCAGGTGCTCGGCGACTTTTTCGAGCGGCCGCAGGCCTGGTCCCATCTGGTGGCCGAGGCGCCGGCCTATGCCGAGGAATGGTCGGATAGCGCGATGGCGGCCCGGCTGGCCGCCCTCTACCGAACGCTGGCGGGAATCCGTCAGGCGGCCGATAATCCGCAGACGGCGCCCGTCGGAAGTTCCGTCGGGGTATAGCCAGCGGGATCAATGGATCATGAATGATAAATTTGCGGCGTCTTGTGGCCAGTGTCGCTATTTCACGGCGACCGACGCGCTAAACGGCAATTGCCATCGCTATCCGCCGGTCTTTGCCGGCGATAGTTCGCCGCGTGAAACGCATCACTGGCGATTTCCGATGCTCAGCGCCCATGCCTGGTGCGGCGAATTCGCGCCGCTCCACTTCGATCAGATATCCTCGAGCGGCATCACCATCTGATTGGCGGCGCGCAGGCGTTCGGCCAGCACGCGCATGACCTGGGTGGCAAAGAACGGCGTCTGCTGGACCAGGTAAAGAAAACGTTTTTCGTCGATCACGACGAATTCGCAATCCGTCGTCGTGACCACCGTCGCCGAGCGCGGTCCCGGCGCGACGATGCCCATTTCGCCGACGATGCTGCCGTGCTGCAGGGTTTCGACCACCCGGTTGTTGACGATGACGTCGGCCGAGCCGGTGGTCAGCACGAACATCAGATGACCGTGGTCGTCCTGCGAAAACAGCGTCTGCCCGGCCTTGACGTGGATGATGTCGGGATTGTTGGCGAAGAGTTCGAAAAAGACCATGAGCCTATGTTCCTGGGTGAGGGGAAGTCATTAATAGCACTTAAGGCATAGAGGCGTCTTGTTCGGAATTGTTACAGCAACGCGTCGCGGCTGTCATCAAAGTTTAGTCATCGCTGATTACCGTTGGGATTTTCACGGGAGTTGCGATGAACGAGCCTCGGCCCCCCGAGCTTGGCCTGGACCCGGCCAACGAATCGCCCTTCAAGGGCAAGACCGGCCTGCGCCGGGTGTGGAATGCGCTGCATTACTCGCTGGCCGGCCTGCAGGCCGCCTATCTCTGCGAGGATGCCTTTCGCCAGGAAGCCTGGCTGGCCCTGCTGCTCATTCCGCTGGCCTTGTTCCTGCCGGTCTCCGGCATCGGCCAGGGCCTGATGGTGGGCAGCTTGTTGCTGGTGCTGGTCGTTGAACTGCTCAATTCGGCCATCGAGGCCGTGGTCGACCGGGTTAGCCTGGAAAACCACCGGCTGGCCAAACGCGCCAAGGACATCGGCAGCGCCGCCGTGCTCATCGCCTTGCTCAACGTCTTGGTGATCTGGTATTGCGTCCTCAAGGAGTTGTTCTGATGCGGCTCGATATCGCTTTCGTCACCGAAACCTTCCCGCCGGAAATCAACGGGGTGGCGATGACCGTCGGCCGCCTGGTCGACGGCCTGCGCGGCCGCGGGCACCGGGTCCGCGTCTTCCGTCCGAGCCAGGGCAAGGCGGATCTCGGCTCCGAACACGAAACGGCCATGCCCGGTCTGCCCCTGCCCGGCTATCCGGGGCTGCGCTTCGGTCTGCCGGCCGGTCGCCGGCTGGCCCGCCAATGGCGCCTGCAACGGCCGGACCTGGTGCATGTCGTCACCGAAGGGCCGCTCGGCTGGTCGGCCGTCAGCGTTGCCCGCCGCTTGGGCATCCCGGTGACTTCCGGTTTTCATACCAATTTCGATCGTTACAGCGTGCATTACGGCCTGGGGTGGATGCGGCCGGGGGTCGCCGCCTATCTGCGCACCCTGCACCGGCGGACGCGGGCCACCATGGTGCCGACCGAAGCCCTGGCCGCCGACCTGGCCGGCGAGGGGATCGGCGGCGTGCGCGTCGTCGGGCGCGGGGTCGATACCCAGCAGTTCGCCCCCGCCCGACGTTGCCACCAGTTGCGCGCCGCCTGGGGGCTGGCCGACGATGACCTGGCCTGCCTCTACGTCAGCCGGCTGGCGCCGGAAAAGAACCTGGCGCTGGTGCGGCGAACCTTTGCCGCGATCCAGGCAATTCACCCCGCCGCCCGCATGATCTGGGTCGGCGACGGGCCGTCGCGGGCGCGCCTGCAGGCCGAGCAGCCGACCGATCATTTTGCCGGGTTGCGGATCGGTGACGATCTCGCCGCCCATTACGCCAGCGCCGATCTCTTTCTCTTCCCCAGCCTCAGCGAAACTTACGGCAACGTGGTCGCCGAGGCCATGGCCAGCGGCTTGCCGGTCCTCGCTTTTCGCAGCGCGGCGGCGGCCGAGTTGATCGCCAGCGGCATCGACGGGATCAGCATCGCGCCGGGCAACGAGGCGGCCTATATTGCCGCGGCGCTGGCCCTGGTCGATAGCCCGCTCGCCTTGCGCGAAATGGGCCAGCGCGCCGCCCAGGCGATGCAGTCGCGGGGCTGGGGGAGCGTCGTCGAACGCTTCGAGAGCGTTGCCTGGGAGGCGCTCGGCCTGAGCTAGAACTCGGTGTGCAGGCGTAGCGAGCTGATCTTGGCCGGGCCGCGGTCGGCGTTGTAGGCGGGGTTGGAAATGTGCTGGAAATCGCCGGTCAGCCACAGCTTGGGCAGTACCTGCCAACTGTAATAGGTTTCGATGATCGATTCCGGCCGGTAGTTGAGGGCGCCGTCGCCGATGAAGAAGGAGATGCCGCCCTTGGCCAGATAATCGCGGCGTTGCCGGGAGAGGCTGTTGTGCATCCAGGCCAGGCCGAAGGTGTCGTCGGCCCGGCCCCAGGCGGCGCCTTTCAGCGCCAGGCCGCTGGCCAGGGAAGCGTCGGCCTCGGTGAAAGCATAGGTTTCAGTGCGCCCGTCGGCGTGCATGGCGCGCAGGAAGAACCCGAGTTGGTCATTGATCGCCTGTTCGATATTGAGACCGAAACCGTACTTGATCTTGGCGCTGTTGCGGACCTGGGAGATGGCTTCCGGATCGCTGCCCGGATGGCTATCCAGCCAGGCGCTGGCGTCGGCGAAGCTGGCCAGCACAGCGCGGTTGCGCCAGGCGAGGAGGCGGATCTTGCCCGGCTGTTGGGCGATCTGATGGCTGTGCTCGAGTTCGATCTGGTCGCCGTAGTGGCGCAGGATCTGGTTGTCGACCTTTTCGCCGTTCGGTTCCTGCGGGCCGCTCATCCGGCCGAAGCGGAAAACCCAGTCGTCCTGGTACCACTCGCCGGCGAAGCCCCAGCCGAAGCCGCGGGCGTCGGCGGCATAGTCGTAGGCGGTGCTGGCCATGTTGCTCCAGTTCAGGAACTGGCTGCGCGGGTCTTTGGCGTAGGCGTTGTTGTCGAAAATATCGAGGGCTGAAAAATTGCCGACGGTCAGCACGAAGCGCTTGTGCTCGATATTCCCGGCCAACTGGTTGATCGCCGAATCGACATGTTCGCTGTCGCCGCCCAGGTTCCAGGTCTGGCGCAGGAACAGGCGCTGGCGATAGGCCTTCAGCTGGTTGCCGGAAACGCGAGTGGCCTCGCCATTGCTGAAACCCCCGAGACCGTTCAGGCCGGAAAGCGGGTTGCCCTGGCCAGCTTCGAGATTGAGGTAGATTTCACCGCCGCGCCACGGCCGCAGCCCGGCGAACAGCGTGGCGGTCGCCGTGTAGCCGTATTCCCCGCTGGCATCCAGACTATGCGCCCCGCTGTAGGGCGAGCGAAAGTTCTCCGAGCGCTGCCGGACATAGGTGACCTGGCCCTTGGCCTGCCAGTCTTCCGGGGCTTCGTCGGCCAGCGCGGACAGGCACAGGGTAAGGCCGAGCAGTAGGGCAATCGGGGTACGCATGATCGGGGCGCCGGGCAGAATGAGCAAAGCCGCGCATTGTAGATCGAGAAAATGACCGCGAGGTTACAAGGGCGGCCGGATGGCTTGCCCGGCCGCCGGTCCTGCCGGTTAATTGCGCTGGATCAGTTCGATCTTGTAACCATCCGGGTCGTCGACGAAGGCGATGATGGTCGTGCCGTGCTTCATCGGGCCGGCTTCGCGCACCACCTTGCCGCCGCGCGCCTTGATTGCGGCGCAGGCTGCCGCCGCGTCCGGCACGGCCAGGGCGATGTGACCATAGGCGTTGCCGAGTTCGTAGTTTTTCGTATCCCAGTTGTGGGTCAGTTCGAGCACGGCTTCCTTGTCTTCCGTGCCGTAGCCGACGAAAGCCAGCGTGAAGCGGCCTTCCGGATAATCGGTGCGGCGCAGCAACTGCATGCCGAGGACTTCGGTATAGAAGGCGATGGAGGTGTCGAGGTCGACGACGCGGAGCATGGTATGGAGGAGGCGCATGGTAGTTATTAGTCGGTAGTTGTTAGATGTTAGTGGAGCTAGAGGGCGCTGGGGCGCCCTGGGTTTGGGGCCAAAGACTAGCGACTAATAACTGGCCACTAGCCTTCCCTGGGTCCGCAGTTCCATCCGGCGGGTTTTCCAGTCTGGGCAGAGTTGTTCCACTACAGACCAGAAACGTGGGCTGTGGTTCATTTCCCTGAGGTGGGCGAGTTCGTGGCAGACGACGTAGTCGACGATGGGCAGCGGCATGAAGAGCAGCCGCCAGTTGAGGGCGATGCCGCCGTGGTGGCTGCAACTGCCCCAACGGGTGCGGGCCGAGGACAGGCGGAGCGGCGGGACGGCGACGCCGAGCTGCGGGGCGTAAAGGGCAAGGCGTTCGAGGAAGACTGCGCGGGCTTTTTCGCGGATGGCTTTTTCCAGCAGTTGGTTGGCGCTGGTCGTCGGCGACGGCCACAGGTGCAGTTTGTCGCCCAGCCATTGCCAGCGGGCCCGGCCGATCGGCGTGACGGTGATGGTCAGCCGGGTGCCGAGAATGGAAATCGCGCTGCCGTCGTTGATTTCGAGCTTGGCAGGGGCCGGGCGCTCGCGCCAGTCGGCCAGCTTGGCCAGCACCCACGGCCCGTGCTGGCGGATCAGGCCTTCGATGTCGCCGAGCCGGGCGGCCTGCGGCGCCGCGATGCGCAGGCCGCGCTGGTCGATGGACAGGCCGATGGTACGCCGCCGGCTGCGCCGCAAGCGATAGGCGACGTCTTCGCCGGCGATGGCGATGCGGTGGCTGGTTTCAGCTAGCGTTGTGCTGGACATCCGAATAGCGATGGGGCGAGAGACGCTGCATTTCCGCTTCGATCCAGGTTTCTGCCCGCTTGTTGACCTCTGCTTCGCTCATCCCGGTCGCGTCGAACGCCGGGCCGATGCTGATGGTGATGGTCCCGGGCTTTTTCAGGAAAGCCTGGCGCGGCCAGAGTTCGCCGGCGTTGTGGGCAATCGGCACGACCTGGCAGCCGACATGGGTCGCCAGGTAGGCGCCGCCGGGTTTGTAGCGTTTCTTCTGGCCGGGCGCGACGCGCGTGCCTTCCGGAAAAATGATGACGAAGAAGCCCTGTTGCAGCCGTTCCCGGCCCTGGGTGACGACCTGCTCAAGGGCGTCCTTGCCGGCGGCGCGGTCGATCGAAATCATTTTCATGGCGGCCAGGCCCCAGCCGACCAGCGGTACGCGCAGCAATTCCTTCTTGAGGACGAAGACGCTGTAGGCGCCGTTCGGCACGACGTCCTGCAGGGTCATCGTTTCCCAGGCGGACTGGTGCTTGGCAAGAATGACACAGGGTTCCTGCGGCATGTTTTCCCGGCCGATGACCTGCGGCCGGATGCCGAGCAGGTTTTCGACGCCCCACTGGATGCCGAGGCGCCACAGCTTGCCCGCCCGGTAGCCCCAGAGACCGCGCAACAGCAGGGCGGCAGCGACCACCAGCGGGGCGGTGAGGATGGACCAGGCGAGCGCCCAGGCCATGAACAGCGTCGAACGGAGGGCGATCATGCCTTTTTACCTGTCAGGATGAAGTCGACGGCGGTCGAGAGGTCGGCGAATTCCAGCGTGCCTTCCGGCAGATTGCCGTCGTTGCTGGTTTTTGTTCCTTTGCCGGTGCGCACCAGGATCGGCAGGCAACCGACGACGGCACAGGCCTGCAGGTCGCGCAAGGAGTCGCCGATGGCCGGTACGCCCCGGAGATCGGCGTTGAGGGTTTGCGAAATGCGCTTGAACATGCCGGGCTTCGGTTTGCGGCAATCGCAATCGGAATCGGCCGGGTGCGGGCAGTAGAAAATCGCATCGACCCGGCCGCCGGCGGCGAACAGCGCCTTGTGCATCTTTTCGTGGATGCTGTTCAGCGTATCCATGTCAAACAGGCCGCGCCCGACGCCCGACTGGTTGGTCGCCACGACCACCTTGAAACCGCTCTGGTTGAGGCGGGCGATGGCTTCCAGGCTGCCGGGAATCGGCTTCCATTCCGCCGGGCTCTTGATGAACTGGGCGGAATCGAGATTGATCACGCCGTCGCGGTCGAGAATGACGAGTTTCATGGCCGTGGTTTTCCGGGGCTCAGGTCGACAACTTGGACAGGTCGGCGACGCGGTTCATTGCGGCATGCAGATGGGCGAGCAGGCCGAGCCGGTTGGCGCGCAGGGCAGCGTCCTCGGCGTTGACCATGACGCCGTCGAAGAAGGCATCGACCGGCGCGCGCAGCGCGGCCAGGGTGGTCAGGGACTCGGTGTAGTCGCCGGTGTCGAAGGCCGCGTCGGCTTGCGGCACGATGTCGATCAGGGCTGCGTGCAGGGCGATTTCGGCGGCTTCCTGGAGAAGTGCCGCATTGACCGTCGGTTCGACGCTGCCTTCGACCTTCTTCAGGATATTGCCGACCCGTTTGTTGGCGGCGGCCAGGGCGGCGGCCTCGGGCAGCGCGGCAAAGGCGCGTACCGCCGTCAGGCGTTTCGGGATGTCGCCCAGGCGCTGCGGCCGTTGCGACACCACGGCATCGACTTCCTGCGCCGTGTAGCCCTGCTCGCGCAGGCTGCCGGCCAGACGGTCGTAGATGAAGTCGGTCAGGGCGTTAACGTTGAGCTGGAAGCCCTCGATGCCGTTGAACTGGGCAAACGTGCAGTCCAGTAGCAGGTAGAGCGGCAGATCGAGATCGCTTTCCGAGAGCATGCGAATGACGCCCAGCGCGTGGCGGCGCAACGCGAAAGGATCGCGGTCGCCGGTCGGGATCTGGCCGATGCCGAACATGCCGACCAGGGTTTCCAGCTTGTCGGCCAGCGCGACGACCGTGCCGACCAGGTTGCGCGGCAGGCTGTCGCCGGCGAAGCGCGGTTTGTAGTGATCCTCGATGGCGTCGGCGACGTCGCCGCGCAGGCCGTCGTGCAGCGCGTAATAGCGGCCCATGATGCCCTGCAGCTCGGGAAACTCGCCGACCATGTCGGTCAGCAGGTCGGCTTTGGCGAGCAGCGCCGCCTGGTCGGCTTTGTGGGCCAGCTCAAGGTCACGCAATTCATTGGCAATGGCGCGGGCAATTGCCGCGACACGTTGCGTGCGCTCGCCCTGGGTGCCGAGCTTGTTGTGATAGACGACCTTGGACAGGCCGATGATGCGCGATTCCAGCGATTTCTTGCGGTCCTGGTCGAAGAAGAACTTGGCATCCGCCAGGCGCGGCCGCACGACGCGTTCGTTGCCGCCGATCACGGCCGAGGGATCTTCCGGGCTGATGTTGCTGACGACGAGGAACTTGTTGGTCAGCTTGCCGGCGGCGTCGAGCAGCGGGAAATACTTTTGGTTGGCCTTCATGGTCAGGATCAGGCATTCCTGCGGCACGGCGAGGAATTCTTCCTCGAACTGGCCGATCAGCACGTTGGGGCGTTCGACCAGGGCGGTGACTTCGTCGAGCAACGCATCGTCCTCGATCGGCTTGCCACCGGCCAGGGCGGCAGCGGCAGCGAGCTGGCGGGCGATTTCGGTGCGCCGTTCGGCGAAGGAGGCGATGACGGCGCCTTGGGTCGCCAGCTTGCCGGCGTACTCGTCGGCATGGGCAAAGACCACCGGATCGACGCTGGCTTCAAAACGGTGGCCGTGCGTTTCACGACCGGCGTTCAGGCCGAGCACGGCGAGTGGCACGATGTCCGAACCGTGCAGGGCCACCAGGCCATGCGCCGGGCGCACGAAATTGACGCTGCTCCAGCCGTCCTGCAACTGGTAAGTCATGACCTTGGGAATCGGCAGCGCAGCGAGCGCGCCTTCCAGCGCCTTCTGCAGGCCTTCGGCCAGCGTTGCGCCCTTGGCCAGACTTTCGTAAAACAGCACATCGGCCTTGCCATCGTTTTCGCGGCGCAGGTTCGGGACGCAGGAGGCATCGGCACCCAGCGCGCCGAGCTTCTTGAGCAGCGCCGGCGTTGCATTGCCAGCGGCGTCGAGACCGACGGCGACCGGCATGAGCTTTTGCACGACCGGCTTGTCGGCGGCCACCGTCAGCACGTCGGTAACATGCGCCGCCAGGCGGCGCGGCGACGCGTAGGCGGTGAATATTGAAGTCGGCGCGGTCAGGCCGGCATTCTTCAGCGACTGGGTCAGGCTCTGGGCAAAGACTTCGCCCAGCTTCTTGAGCGCCTTGGGCGGCAGTTCTTCGACAAACAGTTCAACGAGCAGATTCTTGGACGACATGATCAGGCAGCTTTCTTTTCAATCTGGGCGAGAACTTCGGCTGCCCATTCCTTCGGCGCCATCGGGAAGCCGAGGCGGGCGCGCGAGTCGAGGTAGGCTTGCGCCACGGCGCGGGCCAGGTTGCGGATGCGGCCGATGTAGGCGGCACGTTCGGTCACCGAGATGGCGCCGCGCGCGTCGAGCAGGTTGAAGGTGTGGGCGGCTTTCAGCACCTGTTCGTAGGCCGGCAGCGCGAGCTGGGCGCCCATCAGGTGCTGTGCCTGCTTCTCATGCGCGCCGAAGGCGTGGAACAGGAAGTCGACGTCGGAGTGCTCGAAGTTGTAGGTCGATTGCTCGACTTCGTTCTGGTGATAGACGTCGCCGTAAGTCAGGCCTTCCGTCCAGGTCAGGTCGTAGACGTTCTCGACGCCCTGCAGGTACATGGCCAGGCGTTCGATGCCATAGGTGATTTCGCCGGTGATCGGCTTGCAGTCGATGCCGCCGACCTGCTGGAAGTAGGTGAATTGCGTCACTTCCATGCCGTTCATCCAGACTTCCCAACCGAGGCCCCAGGCGCCCAGGGTCGGGTTTTCCCAGTCGTCCTCGACGAAACGCACATCGTTCTTCTTGAGGTCGAAACCGAGGGCTTCGAGCGAGCCGAGGTAAAGCTCGAGGATATTGTCCGGTGCCGGCTTCAAGACCACCTGGAACTGGTAGTAGTGCTGCATGCGGTTCGGGTTTTCGCCGTAACGGCCGTCCTTGGGGCGGCGCGAGGGCTGCACGTAGGCGGCCTTCCACGGCTCGGGGCCGATGGCGCGCAGGAAGGTGGCGGTATGGCTGGTGCCGGCACCGACTTCCATGTCGTAAGGCTGGAGCAGGGCGCAGCCCTTGGCGCTCCAGTATTGCTGCAGGCGCAGGATGATTTCCTGAAAACTCGGTTTGTTGCTGGTCGTCATCGGACGCCCTCGGTAAGACGGAAAGCCGTGATTTTACTTGCTTTTGCGCCGGTCCGGCAGGGTGACGCCGTGCTTGGCATCGGCCTTGGGCGATTCCGCCGGATGCCGGGCCGACTGGGGCGCCCGGCGCATCGAAAGCGGCGGCGACCTGTCGTCCGGGAACTTGCGATTCCCGCGGCGGTCAATTCTTCCGGCATTCCGTCGCCACTCCGGGTGGTCGACCTGATCGAGGAGGGGGGGGGTCCTGCCGGCAACAGGCTTTTTTCCGCCGGCTTACCGTCTCCTGAAGAGGTGCCCCAGAACTCGATCGGACGGCGGCTCGGGGGAGGGTTTTAGCGCCCGGATTGGTGCGAATTTTGACCGTGGGCGCCAGTCATTTTTCCCTCCTGGATGGGGTGCGTTTGACAAAGTCCAATAAAATCAATAGACTGTGTTTCATGTTGCGGTGCAACATCGTTCTCGTGAGGTGCCAGGCGTGGCGCCATGCGGGATTCGGGCCTTTTTGCTTCTCTGGTTCGTCGATGTCGTATCCCCTGTAACCGCCCTCTTGCGAAGTAGGTTTTCTCTAGAGGCAACAGTGAAGGAGGTCGCATGTTCACTACGACTTTTCTCCCGCCCGCCTTGTTGCGGGTTTCAACAGTAATCTACGCCCTGTTCCAGAAGTTCCTGATGCTCGCCGGCCTGGTTTTTGTCGCTGGCCTGATTGGTCTGCAAACCGGTAATTTCGGTTGGCTCGATGGCCTCAAGTCGGTATTGCCCTCGGCGAGCGCTTCGGTGGTTGCCGACGAGGTCGCCGCGGTTGACGACGAGGCTCCCGAGCTCCCGGCGGACGCTACCATCGCCTCGCTCAATCCACGAATGCGCGGCGCCCTGGACTATGTTTCCCGGCACTACCACGTGTCTACGGAAGCCCTGCAGCCGATTTTTGCCACTGCCCAGGCGACGGCTCACGAGTTGCGGCTCGATCCGCTGCTGATCATCGCGGTGATCGGCGTCGAGTCCGGCTTCAATCCCTTTTCGCAAAGCGTCATTGGCGCCCAGGGTTTGATGCAGGTGGTACCGCGTTTCCATCAGGATAAATTGATCGAAGTGGCCGATCAGGCCTCCTTTCTCGATCCGGTGACCAATGTCCTGGTCGGCGCCAAGGTCCTGAAAGAGTCGATCAACCGGTATGGCGGTCTGGAAGACGGTCTGCAGCAATTCGGCGGGGCCATCAATGATCCGGAACGTCGCTATTCATCGAAGGTGCTGGCCGAAAAGCAACGTCTGGAACAGGCCGTGCTGCGCTTGCGGACGACCTGAGCGGCGATTTCGGAGGCGTGGCGGCGGGTCGCGCGACGCCTCCGGGATGGTCCGCCTCCGGGGTTCGGGCCGCCGATTTTCTCTGGTGACTATTTCAATGTAATATCGATGCCTCATTTTCAAGGGGGCGTCGATGCGAAATATCCGTCTTGCGTTCGCCACGGCGGCGCTGCTTTCCACCTCGCTTGGGCCGCTTCTGCTGGCTGCCGAATCCGGTCTTGCCAATGGTCGCACCTGGCTCGGCGAAAACGTCTGCGGCGCCGAGCGGCGCATGGTTTATGGCGAACCGGAGATGGCCCGGAAAATTGCCGCGTATCAGGGGCTGGCTGAAGAGACGCTGAGCCTGCGGGCGCGCGCCATCGATTTCCTTGAGGTGCTGAAAGCCAAGAATACCCAAGGCGAGGCACTTTCCGGGAGCGACCTGAAACGACTGAACCAGGGGGCGGCAGCCTTGCTTGATCAGCGTCAGGCCTTGTTGCGCATGGCCGCGGCCCATGAGTGCTGGCTCGATGATGCGGTTCCCGGCGATGCCGTGGCGGCCGAGGTGCAGGCGGCCGGGATTGCCATGTCCCTGTCGGCGGCCCTGATGTTGTACGACAACTATTTGTCGGCGGTCGGTCTCTATCGGGCCAATCCCTTTCTGCGTCAGCACTTGAATAGCAAGGACAGTGGTTTTGCCATTCCGAGCGGCGAACTGAACCGGATTTCCCTCTCTTTCAATTCCGCCATCAATCGGGCGCGGGTCCGCCGGGGGCTGGACTGGTACGAGCAACACGGCCGCCGCCTGGCTGCGTCGCCGGTTGATGGCGAACGTTATCTGGCCGCCTTGATCGAACAAAGCCCGTCCTACCAGATGGTGCGCCATGCCCGGCCGCTCGGTTACGTTGGCGGAGTGCTCGGGTTTTTCAGCACCTTTTCGGTGGATACCCTGAATCAGTTGAAAAACGAAGGCGTGAACCTGTCCAGTCTGCTCTTCGGCAACGCAGCCGGACTCGTCGAGACGCGGCGCGGCAAGCTCGACGGCAAAGCGCTGGTCTTGGCCAAGCTGACGGGCACGGCTCAGGCCGGCGACGTGTTGCTGGAGAAGACCCCATTCCGTCTGACCGATGCCTTCATCCCCGGGCACTGGGGGCATGTCGCCGTCTGGGTCGGCACCGAGGCGGAATTGCGCCGCCTGGGCATCTGGGAACATCCGCTGGTTCGTCCGTATCAGGCCAATATCCGGGCCGGGCGCGGCGTCGTCGAGGCGCTGCGTTCGGGGGTCAAGATGAATACCCTGGAGCATTTCCTCAACGTTGACGACCTGGCCTTGCTACATCACGCCCAAATCAGCGATGAACAGCGGGCCGAGGTTATCCTGCAGGCCTTGCGCCAGGTCGGCAAGGCATACGATTTCAATTTCGATGTCGAATCGACCGATCGTATTGTTTGTTCGGAGCTGGTCTATCACGCCTACGGCGATATTCGCTGGCCGACCGCCCGTCATCTCGGGCGCGTCACCATCAGTCCCGATAACGTGGCCCGCGAAGCGATCGCTGAGGGGCCGTTCAGCATCGCCCTGCTTTACCACGACGGCCAGGAAGTGGTCGATGAGCCGCGCCGCTATCTGGCGGAACTGGTGCAGCCGACCGTCTTCAAAATGGCCGGCGGGAGAAGCAATGTCGAAGCGGCGCGGCGCGCCGACTGAAGACGGTTGGGGGGCATTCGGCGGCGCGCACCGGGGCGCCGCTCAGTACTTCCGTCGGAACTGGCTGATCAGCAGCAGAAGGCTCAGGCAAACCAGGAATGGGCGGTTGCCCCAGGTGCCATAGGGCGTCATGCCCCGATAGGCGCGTACCGAACCGTGCAGCACGCCGGTGGTAAAGGGCGCCAGTACGGCCTGCAGGCTGCCGTCGGCGGTGATGATTGCCGTCATCCCGGTATTGGTGGCGCGCAACATCGGGCGGCCGGTTTCGGCGGCGCGCATGCGGGCGATCTGCAAATGCTGCGGCTGGGCCAGCGAATGGCCGAACCAGGCGGTGTTCGAGAGGTTGGCCAGAATCCCGGCCTGCGGCAGGGCGCCGATGATTTCCTCGCCGAAAACGTCTTCGTAGCAGATGTTGATCGCTACCTGGCGGCCGGCGACGGCCAGCGGCGGCTGCCCTTTCGGGCCGCGCGTGAAGGCCGACAGCGGGATGTGGGCGAGATCGAGAAACCATGAAAAACCGGGCGGGATGACTTCGCCGAACGGCACCAGATGCGTCTTGCTGTAGCTCTGCAGCGGGGAAGTGCCGAGGCTGATGGCGCTGTTCCAGTAGCGTTCGCCGTCGCCGCTCAGGGTGCCGGCGATGAGATCGCCGCCGCGGCTGCGTACGGTGTCTTTCAGCGCTTCGATATAGTCCGTCGGCAACTGGTCGAAAAAGGCCGGAAATGCGGTTTCCGGCAGGATGGTCAGTTGCGCCGGGTGTTGGGCGACCAGGTCGAGGTAGAGTTCCAGGGTGTGGACGAAGGCGGCTGGCTCGAACTTCATTTCCTGTGGAATATTGCCCTGGACCAGGGCGACGCTGATCGGCTCGCCGTCCGGCGTCGTCCAGGCGATCTGGCGCAGGCCGAAGCCGGCGGCGGTAAGCCCGGCAAGAAAGACCAAGCCGAACCGCCAGCGCACGAGCAGGGCGCCGCTCAAGGCGACCAGCAGACTCAGGCCATGCACGCCGAGCAGCGGCGCAAAGCCGGCCAGCGGGCTGGGCGGGGCTTGCGAGTAGCCGACGGCGAGCCAGGGGAAGCCGGTGAAGATCCAACTGCGCAGCCAGTCGGCGGCACTGATCAGAACGGCGAAGTAGAGGGCCTGGCGCCAAAATTCGGCGGGCTGCCAGCGCTTGAACAGCGCCCCGGCGAGCATCGGAAAGAGCGCCATGACGGCGCAGAACAGGAAGGCGGCAAGGCCGGCCAGCCACCACGGCATGCCGCCGAAGACGGAGAGGCTGACATAGACCCAGGAAACGCCGGTGAGGAAGAAGCCGAGGCCGAAAGCCAGGCCGGCGAGTGCTGCCTGGCGGGTGGTGCTGGCGGCGCGCAGCAACTGGAAGAAACCGAGCCAGACCAGCGGCGCCAGCCAGTACAGTTCAAACGGCGCAAAGCACCACACGCCGCCGGCGCCGATGGCGGCGCCGGCGGCGTAACGGGCGGCCGGGGAACTAGCCAGTAAAGTCTTCCGCACCGGCTTCGGGTTTGGGTTGCGGGGAGATAAGCAGGGTATACAGCCGGCGACTGTCGGCGCGTAGAACCTGGAAACGGACGCCGTCGATGTCCATGACTTCGTTGCGCTTGGGCACCCGGCCGAGGTGGCGCAGGACCAGGCCGCCGACGGTGTCGAACTCGTCGTCGGAGAACTTGGTGCTGAAGGCCGCGTTGAAGTCTTCGATCTCGGTGCGCGCCTTGACGCGGTAGCGACCGGTCGAATCGAGGCGGATGTTGTCGTGGGCTTCGTCGAAGTCGTATTCGTCCTCGATGTCGCCGACGATCTGTTCGAGCACGTCCTCGATGGTGACCAGACCGGCGACGCCGCCGTATTCGTTGACGACGATGGCCATGTGGTTGCGCGAGACGCGGAATTCGCGGAGCAGCACGTTGAGGCGTTTCGATTCCGGGATGAAGACGGCCGGCCGCAGCCAGTCGCGCAGGTCGAAGCTGGCTTCGGTCTGGATGCGCAGCAGGTCCTTGGCGAGCAGGATGCCGAGCACCTTGTCGCGGTCGCCGTCGACCACCGGGAAACGCGAGTGGGCGGCGTCGATGACGGTGGCGACGATTTCATTGATCGGGTCGTCGACGTCGATGACGTCCATCTGGGCGCGCGGCACCATGACGTCGGTGACGCGGGTTTCGGAGACGGCCAGGGCGCCTTCGATGATGGTCAGCGCATCGGCGTCCATCAGGTTGCGCTCGTAGGCGCCATGCAGGATTTCTAGTAGCTGCTCGCGGTCTTCGGGTTCGCGCAGGAGCAGGGAAGTCAGTCGTTCGATGAAACTGGGTTTACTGTCACTGTCCATGATGTTTATGCCGCATAGGGGTCGGGGTAACCCAGCGCGGCGAGAATCTCCCTTTCTTCGTTTTCCATGGCTTCAGCATCATCGTCGTTGTCATGATCCCAGCCTTGCAAATGCAGCATACCATGCACCGTCAGGTGCGCGTAATGGGCGGCCGGCGCCTTGTTCTGTTCGGCCGCTTCGTTGGCCACGACGCTCGGGCAGATGACCAGGTCGCCGCTGACGACGGGTTCCGTGTCGTAAGGAAAGGACAGCACGTTGGTCGCGTAGTCCTTGCCGCGGTATTCCTTGTTCAGTGACCGGCCTTCGTCGGCATCGACCAGCCGGATCGTCACTTCGCCACCGCCGACCAGCGCGGCGCGAGCCCAGCGCACGAAATCCGCCCGCAAGGGTAAGCCCTCACGGTTACAGACATATTGCACGGAGAGGTTAAGGCGTTTGCTTGGTTTTGGATTCATAGGCGGCAACGATGCGGGCGACCAGCGGGTGGCGCACGACATCTTCCTTTTGAAATTCGGTAAAGGCCAGGCCGCGGACATCTTTCAGGATATCGCGCGCTTCGCGCAGGCCGCTCTTGTGCCCCTTGGGCAGATCGACCTGGGTCAGGTCGCCGGTGACCACGGCTTTGGCGCCGATGCCGATGCGGGTCAGGAACATCTTCATCTGTTCCGGCGTGGTGTTCTGCGCTTCGTCGAGGATGATGAAGGCATGGTTCAGTGTGCGGCCGCGCATGAAGGCGAGCGGCGCGATTTCGATGGCGCGCTTTTCGTAGAGCTTGGCGACGCGGTCGGCGCCCATCAGATCGTACAGGGCGTCGTACAGCGGGCGCAGGTAAGGGTCGATCTTCTGCGTCAGGTCGCCGGGCAGGAAGCCCAGGCGTTCGCCGGCTTCGACGGCCGGCCGGGTCAGGATGATGCGTTCGACCAGGTCGCGCTCGAAGGCGTCGACGGCGGAAGCGACCGCGAGATAGGTCTTGCCGGTGCCGGCCGGGCCGATGCCGAAGGTGATGTCGTGTTCCTGGATCGCCTTCAGGTAGGCGACCTGGCGCGGCGTGCGGCCGTGCAGGTCGGTCTTGCGGGTGACCAGTTGCGGGCCATCGGTGATGCCACCCGGCGAGATGCGACGCACCGGGGCGTTGGTCAGTTCGATCAAGCCGAGCTGGATTTCATCGACCGACAGCGACTGGTGCGCCATACCGTAGAAGTGGCGGATGGCATCGGCCGTCAACTGGGCCTTTTCGCCCAGGATGGAGAAACGCTCGTTGCGCCGTCGAATGATGACGTCGAAAGCGGTCTCGATCTGCCGGATGTTTTCGTCGAGCGGGCCGCACAGGTTGGCGAGCAAACTGTTGTCGACCGGCGCCAGCGCCAGTTCGACCGGCTTGCTCTTCGGTGCGCTCTTAGTCTTCGCGGATGACAATTTCACCCCTCAGGCTGTGCGGCAGGGCACTGGTGATGCGAACCTCGACAAAGGTGTTGATCAGGCGCGGATTGCCGACAAAATTGACGATACGGTTGTTGTCGGTGCGCCCGGCGAGTTCGTGCACATCTTTCTTGGAAGTGCCTTCGACCAGCACGCGCTGGACGCTGTCGACCATCGCCTGGCTGATCACCTGGGCCTGTTCGTCAATGCGTTTCTGCAGGCGGGAGAGGCGGGCCGACTTGACGGCGGCGGGTGTCGAGTCTTCCATCTCGACGGCCGGTGTGCCGGGGCGCGGGCTGTAAACAAAGGAGAAGGAGTTGTCGAAACCGATCTCGTCGATCAGTTTCATGGTCTTTTCGAAATCCTCGTCGGTCTCGCCGGGGAAGCCGACAATGAAGTCCGACGACAGCGAAATGTCCGGCCGGGCGGCCCGTAGCTTGCGGATGATCGACTTGTACTCAACGCTCATGTAGCCGCGCTTCATCGCCGCCAACACACGGTCGGAGCCCGACTGCACCGGCAGATGTAATTGTGAAACCAGCTTCGGTACGGTGCGATAGGTCTCGATCAGGCGGTCGCTCATCTCGCGTGGATGCGAGGTGGTGTAGCGGATGCGCTCAATCCCCGGCACTTCGGCGATGTATTCGATCAACAGCGCCAGATCGGCCTTTTCCTCGCTATCTTCCATGGCGCCGCGATAGGCATTGACGTTCTGGCCGAGCAAGGTGACTTCGCCGACCCCATTGGCGGCCAGTCCGGCGACCTCGGTCAGGACGTCATTGAATGGCCGCGACACTTCGCCGCCCCGCGTGTAGGGCACGATGCAGAAGGTGCAGAACTTCGAACAGCCTTCCATGATCGAGACGAAGGCCGAGGCGCCCTTGACTTCGGCCGGCGGCATGGCGTCGAACTTTTCGATTTCCGGGAAGGAGACATCGACCGCCGCCCTGCCCTTCGCCTTGCGTTCGGCGATCAGTTGCGGCAAGCGGTGCAAGGTCTGCGGCCCGAAGACGATATCGACGTAGGGCGCGCGGGCGACAATCGCCTCGCCCTCCTGGCTGGCGACGCAGCCGCCAACGCCGATCATCAGGTTCGGATTCAATTGCTTCAGGTGGCGGACCCGGCCCAGGTCGTGGAACACCTTCTCCTGCGCTTTCTCGCGCACCGAGCAGGTGTTGAAGAGGATGATGTCGGCGTCTTCCGGCTTGTCGGTGCGGACGATCGTTTCGGAAGCGTTGAGCACGTCGACCATCTTGTCCGAGTCGTACTCATTCATCTGGCACCCGAAAGTGCGGATGAACAGTTTCTTTACCATGGATAAACTACTTTGCAATCAGGGGTTGCCGGCGCCACAACGGGGCGGCCCGGAAAGGTGGCCATTATAACCGAGCGCAAATTCCTTGACCGGAGAAACCCCGGCAAACTATAATCCGCGCCCTCAAGCGTGGTGATGTAGCTCAGTTGGTTAGAGCGGTGGATTCATAACCCACAGGTCGGCAGTTCAATTCTGCCCATCACCACCATAGATTCAAGCGAAAGCCCAACCCTCACCGGTTGGGCTTTTTGCTGTTGGCTGTGTTCGTGCCGGAAAGACGAGTGGATAAGGCGGCTTACATACTGTTAAAGTTTGTATGGTCTGTGCGAACAGGCCGCTTACCTCCTGTCTTGTCATCTCTTCTCTGCAAAGGTGTGTCTTGAAACCTTGTACCTATCGCCTGCGGGCCTGCATTGTTGCGCTTTCCCTGGTTCCCGCCGTGGCTTCTGCCGAGGGCGGTTACAACACGGTTAGCGATGTCCTGGCGCTGGGTTTGCCGGTTGTTGCCGCTGGTATTTCTGTTGCCAGGGATGATGCCTCCGGTTTTTTTCAGTTGGCCAAGTCGGAAGCCTTGACTCTGGCGACGACCGAAATTCTCAAACGAACGACGCACGAAACCCGTCCCAATGGCCGGGATGACAAGAGCTTCCCCTCCGGTCATACGGCGGTGGCGTTTGCAGCGGCTCAGTACCTGCAGATGAAGGGAGGCTGGGAGTACGGCATTCCCGCCTATCTGGCGGCCTCGGCCGTGGGTTATGCCCGGGTGCGGGCCGACGAGCATTACTGGCATGACGTCCTGGCCGGTGCTGCGCTCGGTATCGCTTCCAGTTACTATTTCACCGATAGTCGCGAGCAGACGAAATTCAGCGTCATGTTCGGCCCCCATGCGGTCTTTGCCCAAATTTCCTCCAAGTGGTAATGGCGCCGCGGCATGGTTGACGAGGGCTGAGTAGGAGATGTCTCTTTCCCTGTATTTGCGAGCTCGCCGGGCCAGTGTCGGCTATGCGATGAATGGGATTCGTCTGCTGGTCGCGACCCAGGCGCATGCCCGGCTACATATTGCGGCAGCGGCGCTCGTTGTCCTTGTCGCCTGGGCCTTGAACGTTTCGCCACTGGAATGGTGTGTTCTGCTGTTGGCCGTTGCCTTGGTTTGGGTCAGTGAAGCGATCAATACGGCACTTGAACTGCTGGTTGATCTGGTTTCCCCGGATTTTCATCGGCTGGCCGGTCAGGCCAAGGATGTCGCGGCGGCTGCAGTTTTGTTGGCGGCGTGCCTGGCCGCGGCGATTGGCGGCATTGTTCTGGTGCCCAAATTGGCCGGGCTGTTCTAGCTGCCCGCGGTCGACTGCGGGGCTGGCAGGTCAGGTGATCGGGGGGCTATTTCAAGGTGTCCCTGAGTTGTTGGTCGGTTTGCATGACATGCGATGACCACCAGTCGGTCAAAAATAAATGCAGCCTGCTCTTGTCCAGGAAGCCGACGCTGGCGGCGATCAAGAGGTCGGTGAGCTGGCTTTCATACGAGATGTGCTCGGCCTGGTGCTCACTGAGCAGGGCCGGATTGGTCTGCCGCAGTTGCTCCTCCTCGGTAGCGAAATGCTCGCGGGCATAAATCGCCAGATCGTTGAGAAGGTCGTGGAATTTTTCGCTGTTGGTGGCGCTGTCGTCTTGTAGCAACAGGCTCGCCTGCTCGCACAAGGCGTGCAGCTTCCGATGTTGGATATCCAGAATGCTGTTGCCGAGGCTGATCATCTGCTCTCCGTTCGTGTTCTTCACTACCTGTTCCTCGGCGTGTGCCGGCTCGATAGGGGCTGCTCTTGGCGTCCTCGTTGAGGGCTGGGCGGGTGGTCCATATAAATGACTGGAGAGTTGCTAAGCAAGGGAATGGTTGGGCTAAGTGCCCAGGTTGGGTAAATGGCGAGCCATCAATTCGCGCCGATTGAGTACGCCGAGTTTGGTAAATATCTTGGTGATGTGGGTTCTGACCGTCCAAAAAGAGATATTGAAATCATGGGCGATTTGCTTGTCGTTCAGACCCCTGATCAATGCCTCGCAAATTTCGCTTTCGCGCGAGGAAAGGCCTTGCTGCTGCCAGAAAGCGAGGTCGGGAATGGCCGTCTTGGGCATTTCGGCATCATGGCCGGGGCGTGGCTGGCAGATCCGTTGCAGGCGCCAGAGAAACTCTTCTTCGGCGAAAGGCTTGGCAAGAAAGTCGTCGGCGCCGATGCGCAACGCTTCGACCCGGCGGGCCGCATCCTCGAACCCGGAAATCACCAGGATAGGCATCAACGAGCGCGGGGGCGGCAGTTGGCGGATATGGCGAACCAGCGTCAAGCCGCTGTTTAGTCCTTTGAGCAGGATGTCGATGATGGCGATTTGATACTCTGCCTGGTGCAGACGTTCGACGCCTTCTTCCATCGAGATGCAGCGGTCGACCGTCAGGCCTTGGTGCAGGCAGATTTCCTGGAGATGTTCGGCCTGGCAGTTCTCGTCTTCGACAAGCAGAACCCGGCCGGCCTGCAGGGATTTTTGTACGGAATTGGCCGCTTCGAGGATGAAGTGCCGGATCAGTTCGTCATCCGTGCGCAGGACAACCTCGGTGGCTCCGGCTTGAAAGGCATCCCGCGCCAACTCGAGATCGCGCTCGGCCATGATGTAAGCAATCGGCATGGTGGCGCGACGGCCCTGGCGGCGGGCATGCTGGAGCAGGGGGAGGCCGGTTTCACCAGCGGCGATTTCGTTGGAGACGATCATCAAAATGAAGGGTTGCGTTCCGTCGAGCTGGGTTCGCGCCTGATCGACGTCGTGGCAGAGGACTGCCCGCAATCCCGAGTCGTTGGCCAAGTCGGACAGCGAGGCGCAGAAACTTGGGGATGGATCAATGCAAAGTATGGAATTCACGTCAGGCCTATCATGCTCACGCTGGTCGAGGGTGAGGGCAAAAACAACAGATTCGACTTAAGTGCGAATGGCATGAATAAATTTTTTTGGATTTTTATTCCTCGCTAAAATCATAACAGCCGTCATAAGCGGTGCTATCGCTAATCTTAGTGAGATGGGCCGAAGTAAATGCGGCGCCGGGGCCGCTCGGGCGAGGCGCAGCGCCACGGGCAACGGGCAATGCTTTGACGGCTGATTGCGCTTGCGGAAAGAAACCTGCTGTTTAGTCAGCGGTTTGCTCATAACCAGGCATGAGACTATTCGCTGCCCGGTGTTCCGGATTGGGAGAGGCAGGCGAAATAGAGCATTGGCCACTGTTGCGGCCATTGCTGCAGTGGTTCGCGGGCAAAGCCGCTGCGTGCGTATTGCTCCCAGCGACCAACGGCGTAACAGCGCAGCAGGTTGGCGAGGGCGCCGAAATCGGCATCGGCTTTCAGGTCTTCCTGGGTGGCGGCGATGCGCAGGGCCTGCTTGAGGGCGGCCTCAACTTTGTCGAGCAGGGCGTTGATGCGTTGCTGCAGGCGCTCGTTTTCATTGACCAGGGAGTCGCCGATCAGCACGCGGGTCATGCCGCGGTTTTTCTGGGCGAAGCGCAGAAGCAGGGCAATGATCTGTTCGACCTGCTTGAGTCCTTCGCTTTCATCCGTGGTGATCTGGTTGATGACGCCAAACAGGCTTTGCTCGATGAACTCGATCAGGCCTTCGAACATTTGCGCCTTGCTGGCGAAGTGGCGGTACAGCGCGGCTTCCGAGCAGTCGAGTTTGGCGGCCAGGGCGGCGGTGGTGATTTTTTCCCCTTTCGGGGTTTCCAGCATGCCAGCCAGGGTTTGCAGGATGAGCAGGCGACGTTCGCCCGGTTGGATTGCCATGCTTGCCGCCCTCGCTTATTCGAATTTATGCCGGAAAATTATAGTCGAGCGCAGCGCCCGGGTAACTCCAGTATGTTGCGGATTTTTACGTCCACGTAAGGCGATTGGCGTAAGCCAGCGCTTACCCAGACGGTTTTCATGCCCAGTTTCTTGGCGGCGATCAGGTTGCCCAGGCTATCTTCGACCATGATGCACTGGTGCGCCCGCAGGCCTTCCGCCCGGAGCAGGGCATGAAAGCCGGCGGGCAGGGGTTTGGGCTGGAAGCGCAGGTTTTCCACCGAGTAGGTGGCGTCGAAATGGCGCCACAGGCCGGTGATCTCCAGCACGGCTTGCATGTAGTGGCGCGGCGCGTTCGAAAAAATGATTTTCCGGCCGGGCAAGTGGCGAAGCGCGTGCAGCGTTGCCCGCCGAAAGACCAGCATCGGTTTTAGATCGGCAAACTGATGCGTTTCCTGAAGAAAGTGATGGGGGTCGGTGTGATGATTCTGCATCAGGCCGAGCAGGGTGGCGCCGTAGCGTTCCCAGTATTTCTGGCGCAGGCGGTTGGCCTCCTGCTCGTCTACGCCCAAATGCCGCTCGATGTATTGGCGCATCGAGCGGTTGATGTGGGGGAAAATGTGGGGGGACGCGTCGTGCAGGGTGTTGTCGAGGTCGAACAACCAGACGCGACCACCTTTCATCAGTGCGACTTGATCATCGTGCCGACCCCGTGGTCGGTCAGGATTTCCAGCAATAGGGCGTGTTCGACCCGGCCGTCAATGATGTGCACACCCTTGACGCCGTTGCGGGCGGCATCCAGCGCCGAGCTGATTTTCGGCAGCATGCCGCCGGACAATGTGCCGTCGTCGACCATTTCGTCGATCTGCTTGGGTGTGATGCCGGTGATCAGCTTGCCATCCTTGTCGAGCACCCCCGGCGTGTTGGTCAGCAGCACCAGTTTCTCGGCCTTGAGGACTTCGGCGATCTTGCCGGCAACTACATCGGCGTTGATGTTGTAGGTTTCGCCATCCTTGCCGACGCCGATCGGGGCGATCACCGGGATGAAGGCGCCGGAGTCGAGCAGGCCGATCAGCGAGGGGTCGATCTGGGTGATGTCGCCGACCTGGCCGACGTCGATCAGATCGCCCGGGTGGTCCTTGTCTTCCAGCATCAGCTTCTTGGCCCGGATGAAATTGCCGTCCTTGCCGGTCAGGCCGACAGCCTTGCCGCCATGCTGGTTGATCAGATTGACGATTTCCTTGTTGACCTGGCCGCCGAGCACCATTTCGACGAGATCCATGGTTTCGGCATCGGTGACGCGCATGCCCTGGATGAACTCGCCTTTCTTGCCGACGCGGGCCAGCAGGTTTTCGATTTGCGGGCCGCCCCCATGCACGACAACGATATTGAAACCGACCAGCTTGAGCATCACCACGTCGCGGGCGAAGCATTGCTTCAGATGTTCGTCGGTCATCGCATTGCCGCCGTATTTGACGACGATGGTCTTGCCGTGGAAACGCTTGATATAGGGCAGGGCTTCGGCCAGAACGGCGGCCTTGATGCCGGGGGCGAGGTTTTCGATACTCATGGCGGGCTCCGAGGGGAATCGCCGCGGATTGTACAAAGAAAAAGGCCGGAACGGGGCCCGGCCTTGCTTGCCAACTAGGGCTGGTTACAGGATATTGAGTCGTTTGTTCGGGCTGGCGGTGCGTTTGGGCAGAGTCAGTTCAAGAACGCCATCGGTGAACTTGGCTTCGGCCTTGCCGTCGTCAATTTCCTGGCTCAGTTGGAAGGAGCGCGAAACCTTGCCGAAATAGCGTTCCGAGCGCAGGACGCGCTCGCCTTCCTTGACTTCCTTTTCCTGCCTGGACTCGGCACTGATCGACACCAGGTTGCCATCGACGACGATATGAATGTCTTCCTTCTTGATGCCGGGTAGCTCGGCGTGCACCAGATACTCATTGCCCTGTTCCCGGACATCCATCTTGATGCTTGGGGTTTGCTGCGGCTCGCCATTTAAATCGACGGGGCGAACGAAAAAGCCACGGAAAAAGTCATCAAATGGATCGAAACGAGTGATGTTTGCCATGATCAGCCTCCTTCTTGGGTTGTGCTTCCTTAACTCCAATATGGGGACTTTGCTACCCAATTCAAGCATCCCGCAACGTCGGTAGAGGGGGCGGTAGGGCGCCCGGCCAGGCCGGTTTTTTTTGGGGGGGGCGCTGACGTTCAGTTTTGGGCTGAGCGTCTTTTTGCCAGCGCCAGAATGGCCTCACGATTGCTCGCCGAAAAGCAACGCTCGGCGGCTTCTGGCCAGGCTAGCCATTGATAGTTCAGGTGCTCGCCGGGGGCTAGACGGATGGCTTGTCTGGCCGGGATTTCCAACGAGAAGACGTGCTCGGTATTGCGGTTGACGCCGGGCGCGTAGCGATGGCGCCATTCCGCGAAGATTTCGTAGGTATTGGTCTGCTGCCAATCGGTCAATGGGTAGCGTCTGGTGTCGAGTCCGGTTTCTTCCTCGACCTCGCGTCGCGCCGTGGCGCTCAGCGTCTCATCGTCTTCCTGGCTGCCGGTGACCGACTGCCAAAAGCCGGGATGGCCGGCGCGTTCAAGGAGGAGGATGTCGAGGCCGGGGGTGTGGATGACGACCAGGACCGAAACCGGGCGCTTGTAGGTGGTCATGCGTCCGGCAGGGAGGCAACCCCGCGGGCGGTTGTGCTGAGCAGTATCCACAGCGGCGACTGGCTGGCCGAGCGGGCACGGGCCGCCGAACCGAGCACCGCCAGCAAGGTCGAGAAGGCTTCCGGGTCATGCTGGCGCAGGGCCTCAAGGCCGTTGATCAGGATGACCACGCCGCGCTCCGGATACCAGTCCGGGTCGGTCAGGCAATCGTGCAAGGCGTCCAGGTTGGTGCCGTACCAGGCAGGAAAACCGAGGACTTTGCCGAGTTCGCCCAAGCTTGCAGTGAGTCCGTGGGCGGTGCCAAGATCGGCAGTCAGTAGTTCGAACCGGGCTTCGGTTGCCATCTCGGCGAGCCTCGGCTGACCGGCGACCGACAAATGATAGAGGCCGGCTCGGCCGGCGTCCTGCAGAGTACTGGGTTTCATCGGCTACTCCCGAATGCGGCGGAAGGTCTGGTAATGGTCGTCGGTGTAGAAGTATTCGCCGCGCTCGCCGGCAATGATACGGCGTGGACCGCGGTCGCGTCGCCCCGGCATTTTGACGGTGTATTCCTGATAGTAGCCGCGTTGGCGCGGCGGCAGGCGTTTTTCGTAATTGCCGAAAACAATCCCGTCGCGGGCATAGGGGAAGGGGCCGCCGGTCTTGATCAGGGTTAGCGTCTGCTGCGCTTCGTACGGTAATTCCGCCCGGGCAATCCCCTCGGTGGTGTTGGTGTCGCGGCCGAAGTTGAAAGCAAAAGCGCTTCCTATCGTCAGCCAGCAGACGAGCAGGAAGCGCAGCCAGATTGGCATGCCGGCTTAGCCCTGGGTGACTTCGACCTGGGTTTCGACCTTTTGGCGCAGACGGATGTGCAGTTCGCGCAGTTGTTTCTCGTCGACGCCGCTCGGTGCGTCGGTGAGCAGGCATTGGGCGCGCTGGGTCTTGGGGAAGGCGATCACGTCGCGGATCGATTCGGCGCCGGTCATCATGGTGACGATGCGATCCAGACCGAAAGCCAGGCCGCCGTGCGGTGGCGCACCGTATTTCAGGGCGTCGAGCAGGAAGCCGAACTTGGCCTGCTGTTCTTCCGGACCGATGTTGAGGGCCTGGAAGACGGTTTCCTGGACTTCCGAGCGGTGGATACGTACCGAGCCGCCGCCGATTTCCCAGCCGTTCAGGGCGAGGTCGTAGGCCTTGGCCAGGCACTTGCCCGGATCGGTCTTGAGCAGGGCGACGTGCTCGTCCTTGGGGCTGGTGAAGGGGTGGTGGCAGGCGGTCCACCGCTTGTCTTCCTCGTCGTATTCGAACATCGGGAAATCGACGACCCACAGCGGTTCCCAGGCCTTGCCGTTGAGAAAGCCCTTTTCGTGGCCAATCTTGGTCCGCAGGGCACCCAGCGCATCGTTGACCACCTTGGCCTTGTCAGCGCCGAAGAAAATCAAGTCGCCGGATTGGGCGCCGGTGCGTTCGACGATGGTCTTCAGCGCGGTTTCGTGCAGGTTCTTGACGATCGGGCTTTGCAGGCCGCTCTCGTTGAGTTGCGTGACGTCATTGACCTTGATATAGGCCAGGCCTTTGGCGCCGTAGATGCTGACGAACTTGGTGTATTCGTCGATTTCACCGCGCGTCAGGCTGGCGCCGCCGGGAATGCGCATTGCGGCAACCCGGCCGTTTTCGCTGTTGGCGACGCCGGCGAAAACCTTGAAGGAGACGTCCTTGACGGCGTCGGTAACTTCAGTGAGTTCAAGCGTGACGCGCCGGTCGGGTTTGTCGGAGCCGAAGCGGCGCATCGCTTCGGCGTAAGTTATGCGCGGGAAGGGGGCCGGCAGGTCGACGTTGATCGCGTCCTTGAAGACGTAGATGATCAGCTTTTCGATCAGCGCGGTGATGGCGTCCTCGCTCATGAACGAGGTTTCGATATCGACCTGGGTGAATTCGGGTTGGCGGTCGGCGCGCAGGTCTTCGTCGCGGAAACACTTGACGATCTGGTAGTAGCGGTCGTAACCGGCGACCATCAGCAATTGCTTGAAGAGTTGCGGTGATTGCGGCAGGGCGAAGAATTGGCCGGCGTGGACGCGCGACGGCACGAGGTAGTCGCGGGCGCCTTCCGGGGTGGACTTGGTCAGCATCGGTGTTTCGATGTCGATGAAGCCGTTGTCGTCGAGGAAGCGGCGGAAGGCGCGCGCCGTCTTGTAGCGCAGCATCATGTTGTGCTGCATCTGCGGGCGGCGCAGGTCGATGACGCGGTGGGTCAGACGGACATTCTCGGAGAGGTTTTCCTCGTCGAGCTGGAAGGGCGGCGTGACCGACGGATTGAGAACTTCGATGTCGTGGCAGAGGATTTCGATCTCGCCGGAAGCCAGGTTGGCGTTGGTCGTGCCGAGCGGGCGCGGGCGGACCTTGCCGGTGATCTTCAGGCAGAACTCGTTGCGGACGGACTCGGCGATCTTGAAGGTGTCGGCGCGATCCGGATCGCAGACGATCTGGGCCAGACCTTCGCGGTCGCGCAGATCGATGAAAATGACGCCGCCGTGGTCGCGCCGACGATGGGCCCAGCCGCACAGAGTGACGATTTGCCCGTCGAGGGCGGCATTGAGTTGTCCGCAATAATGGGTACGCATGAAACTTTCCGTGATTTCTTAAATGTTGGGAATGGCGCGCGGGTGTGGCGGCGGCGCCACTACACCCATCGAAATGATGTATTTGAGGGCTTCGTCGACCGTCATGTCGAGTTCGACAATATCCTTGGTCGGCATCATCAGAAAGAAGCCGGAAGTCGGATTCGGGGTCGTCGGGACATAGACGCTGACATACTCGCCGTCGAGATGGTTGACTACGTCGCCGCCCGGCTGGCCGGTCAGGAAGGCGATGGTCCAGCTATTCTGATGCGGGTAGCGGACCAGTACGGCCTTGCGGAAGGCGTTGCCGTTGGGCGAAAAAAGGGTATCCGAAACCTGTTTGACGCTGTTGTAGACCGAATTTACGACAGGAATGCGGGCGAGCAGCATCTCCCACCAGACAACCAGTTTCTGGCCGATGAAATTGGCGGCCAGCAGGCCGGTCAGCAGAATCATGACCAGCGTCAGGACGGCGCCGGCGCCGGGAACGGAGAAGCCGACCAGATTTTCCGGATGAACCGAGGTCGGCAGCAGGCGCAGGGATTGATCGAGCGTACTGATGATCATCGACAGCACCCAGCCGGTGATGACCAGGGGCACCCAGATCAGGAGCCCGGTAATGAAGTAGCGTTTGATTAGCTGGCCACGCACGACGAGCAGCTTCCTTCCCCTGTTTGGCAGGGGGGCGGGGCATCGGTCTTTTTGCTGCCGCCCTTGAAATCAGTGGCATACCAACCATTGCCCTTGAGCTGAAAGCCAGCCGCGGAAAGCATCTTGGTATAGCTTTCCTGGCCACAATCGGGGCAGGTTGTGAGCTGCGGATCGCTCATCTTTTGCAGATGCTCTTTCTGGAATCCGCAGGAGTCGCAGCGATATTCGTAAATCGGCATGGGAATCCTCCAAAACCTTGGATTATAACTGAGTGTCGGGAAGCTTATATCAGGCTTTATCCTGATATTTCAATAGATCAAGCCGAGATAGCGCTCGCTGAGCTGCGGCCCCCAGAACAGAGCAATGGCGCCAGCCGCTGCCAGGTAGGGGCCAAACGGGATCGGTATGTTGCGACCGTGGCGGGCGAAAACGATCAGGGTGATACCGACCAGGGCGCCGACGATGGAGGATAGCAGGATGATCGTCGGCAGCATTTGCCAGCCCAGCCAGGCACCCAGTGCCGCTAATAATTTGAAGTCGCCGTAGCCCATTCCCTCTTTGCCGGTGGCCAACTTGAACAACCAGAACACTGACCACAATGCGAGATAGCCGGCCATGGCGCCGATGACCGCCGATGGCAGGTCGCGGTAGGTTGTTGCCAGATTGAAGGCAAGGCCCAGCCAAAGCAGCGGCAGGGTGATCGAGTCGGGCAAGAGTTGGGTGTCGAGATCGATGGCTGCCAGGGCGATCAGAGACCAGACCAGCAACAAGGCCCCGGCCGTTTGGGCCGTCGCCCCGAAATGCCAGGCCGTATAGGCGGAAAGTAATCCGCTAAGCGCTTCGATGATCGGGTAGCGGAGAGAAATGGGCGCTCCGCAGCCCGCGCATTTCCCCTTCAGAAAGAGATAGCTGAGCAACGGAATATTCTCCAGAGCGGTAATCTGGTGGGCGCAGGCAGGGCAGCGCGAGCGCGGTCGAGCCAGCGTCAGCGGCTCGCTGACGGGGTGCGGTTCACCTTTCAGCTCGGCACATTGCGCCAGCCACTCCTGTTCCATCATCCTGGGCAGGCGATGGATCACCACATTGAGAAAACTGCCGATGCACAAGCCGAGCAGGCCGGCCAGCAGGGCTAGGCCGGCCAGAGATTCGGGAAGGATCAAACGACACCGCCCAGCTTGAAAATCGGTAGGTACATGGCGACGACCATGCCGCCGATGAGGACGCCGAGCACTACCATGATGATCGGCTCCATGAGGCTTGATAATGCCTCAACAGAGTCATCGACTTCTTGCTCAAAAAAGTCGGCAACCTTGCCCAGCATGCTGTCGAGAGCCCCTGACTCTTCGCCGATAGCGACCATCTGGGTCACCATATTGGGGAAAATGCTGACGTTTTGCATGGCATTGGTCAGGCTGGTGCCGGTCGATACCTCGCTTTGAATCTGCCTAGTGGCGAGTTTGTACACATAGTTGCCGGCGGCTCCACCGACCGAGTCGAGCGATTCAACCAACGGCACGCCAGCGGCAAACATGGTCGACAGCGTGCGGGTCCAGCGGGCAATGACTGCCTTGCGAATAATGTCGCCGAATAAGGGGAGGCGCAGCAGGAAACGATCCATGGCCATCTGGATTTTTTCTGAGCGTTTCCAACTTTCGAAAAAAGCAAATAGGCCGCCACCGATGATACCAAAGATTGCCCACCAGTAGGCGACGAAAAAGTCGGACATGGTAATGACGAGCAGGGTTGGTGCAGGTAAATCAGCGCCAAAGTTCTTAAAAACCTCCTTGAAGGCCGGGATGACGAAAATCATGATCACCGCGGTAATTATGAAGGCAACGACAAGAATGGCGATCGGGTAAAAAAGCGCTGATTTGATCTTGCTTTTGATAGCAAGAATTTTTTCTTTATAGGTGGCGAGGCGCTCCAGTAGTGAGTCGAGAATGCCGGCTTGCTCGCCGGCACCGACCAAGTTGCAGTAGAGCGCATCGAAGTAAAGCGGGTATTTGCGGAAGGCTTGGGAAAGAGAGCTTCCTGTTTCAACGTCGGCCTTGATATCTAGCAACAATTTCCCGACAGCGGGATTTGAATGGCCCCGACCGACAATATCGAAGGCCTGCAGCAGCGGAACGCCTGAGCGCATCATGGTTGCCAGTTGGCGGGTAAATAGGGCGATATCTTTATCAGTAACCTTGCCGCCACGGGCAAAGCGAACTTTTTTGACCTTGGCATTGCTAATGCCCTGACGGCGTAGCGTGGACTGAACTACCGTCTCGCTGGCCGCCTTCATTTCACCCCGAACGGTCTTGTTGTCGCGGTTCTTACCCTCCCAGAGAAAGGTGGTTTCTTTCACATTTCTGGCCCTGGGTTTCGCGGCTGTGGCCATCACTCTTCCTTTGTCTTAGATATTTGTGGTGCTCAGTACTTCGTCAAGCGAAGTCAGGCCCTGTTTTACTTTGAGCAAACCGGACTCACGGAGATTTTTCACGCCTTCCGCGGTCGCCTGATTAGCTAAGTCCAGGGCGTTGGCGCCACTCATGATCAGGCGCTGCATGGCTTCGGAAACCGGCATGACCTGATAGATGCCAACCCGTCCTTTGTAACCGGAGCCTTTGCAGCGCTCGCAGCTACCAGGTCCGTACAAGGTCCACGAGCCATCGAGTTCGGTCTCCTTGAAGCCGGCATCGAGCAAGGCTTGGTTGGGGACGGTCATCGGCTTTTTGCAGGTGCATAGACGACGGGCCAGGCGCTGTGCGGTGATCAACTGGATGCTGGAGGCGATGTTGAACGTCGGAACCCCCATGTTCATCAAGCGTGTCAGGGTCTGTGGGGCGTCGTTGGTATGCAGGGTGGATAGTACCATGTGGCCGGTCTGGGCCGCCTTGATGGCGATTTCGGCGGTTTCCAGGTCACGGACTTCGCCCACCATGATGATGTCCGGATCCTGGCGCAGGAAGGCTTTGAGGGCAACCGGAAAAGTCAGGCCGGCGCGGTCGTCGACATTGACCTGGTTGACGCCGGGCAGGTTGATTTCGGCGGGATCTTCCGCGGTCGAGATGTTGACGCCATCGCGATTGAGGATATTGAGGCAGGTATAGAGCGAGACGGTTTTGCCGGAGCCGGTCGGGCCGGTTACCAATACCATGCCATATGGACGGTTGATGGCTTCCAGCAAGGCCTCTTTTTGAGCGGGCTCATAACCGAGAGCTTCGATGCCGAGGGTTGCCGAGGTCGGGTCGAGAATACGCAGGACGATCTTCTCACCCTGCAGGGTGGGCAGGGTGCTGACCCGAAAGTCGATGGCGCGGCTCTTGGAGAGTACCAGTTTCATCCGGCCGTCCTGCGGTACCCGTTTTTCGGCAATGTTCAGGCGGGAAATGACCTTGATCCGGGAAGCGATTTTTTCCTTGATCGCCAGTGGCGGGGTGGCTACTTCACGTAGGATGCCGTCGACGCGGAAACGGATGCGGTAGTATTTTTCGTAGGGCTCAAAATGGATGTCGGAGGCGCCATCGTTAATGGCATCGAGCAACATCTTTTGGATGAATTTGACGACCGGTGCATCGTCGATTTCCTGGCCAATGCTTTCGTCGACTTTGGCGGCAGCTTCTTCGTCGAGAAAGTCCAGGTTGATGTCATCGCCACCCAGGCTTTTGAGAGAGTCTTCAGTCGATTCGGAATATTTGCTGACCAGTGGAATCAGCTTGGGATGCTCGACGACGATAGGGTCGACAGCCAGCCCTGTCTGGAAACGGATTTCGTCCAGGGCGCGGAGATTGGTCGGGTCGGAAATGGCTACCGACAGACGGTTGCCGCGCTTGTTAAGGGGGATGACCTTGTGGGTGGCCATCAGTTTGCGGTCGATGGCCGTGGCCGAGATGTGCGACTCGTCAAACGCCGCGAGGTCGAGCAGGGGATAGCCGAAGGTTTCGGCAACAAAGCGGGCAATATCCAGGGCCGAAGCTTTTTGGCTCAGGATGATCTGCTCAATGAGCGGAATCTTTGCCGAAATGGCCTGCGAAATCAGTTGCTCAGCCTCGGTCTCCTTGAGTTGTCCCGCCTGCACCAGGGCGCGGGCTAGGCCACTTAGGGGAGGGGATTGCGGTGTCGCAGCCATTAATTACAGTCAAATGCCGTGTAGATCGCCTGATAATGCTACGTGGGCGCCTGTTTGTAAAGGCAGCCGGTGGTGCCGCGCGCTGTTTCAGGGCCGATAAATGCGGACGGTTACGACGCTTCGGTCCTGCGTCTGCAAAATCTCGACGGGAATGCCGGCCAGTTTGATGCTGACATCGGCTTCCGGTATGTCCTGGAAATGTTCGAGGATCAGGCCGTTCAGTGTTTTCGGGCCGTCGAGGGGAAAGTTCAGTTCGAGCATGCGGTTGATTTCGCGTAGCGAACGCGAGCCTTCGACAATGACCTGACCTTCCGGGGTCCAGTTGAGAAGATTGCCGAGGCCGGGTAGAGAGGTGGTGAAATCACCGACAAATTCCTCGATGATGTCTTCCATGGTCAAAAGGCCAAGGATTTCACCGTATTCGTCGACGACAAAGCCGATTCGCTGGCGGTTTTCCTGAAAAAAGGCGAGCTGCGAAAAGACCGCTGTGCCGGAGGGGATGTAATACGGCGGCTGCAACTGGGCGAGCAATTCGGGCTTTTCAAAATCATGGGCGCCGATATTGCCCAGCAGGCGCCGTACCGGCAGGACGCCGACCAATTGGTCGAGCGACTCACGGCAGACCGGTAGCCGGCTGTGGTGGCTGGTGGCCAGTTGGGTTAGCACTTCCGGCCAGCCTTGTTCGATGTCGAGGATTTCGATATTGCCGCGCGGCGTCATCAGGTCTTCAACAGTGATGTGGTTCAGGTCAAAGAGGCTGGAGAGTATGGTTTGGTGCTTCTTGGGCATCAAGTGCGAGGACTCGAGGACCAGACCGCGCAACTCTTCCGGCGACAACTGGTGTTTTTCGTGGATGTTGCCGGGCGTAAGGCGTAGCGCTTTCAGCAAGGCTTTGACGAAAAGATTGACGAACCAGATGATTGGGTAAGCGACCCGCAGCAAAGGGGTTAGCACATAGCTCAAGAGCGGAGCCAATTGGTCGGCATGGGCGGCGCAAATGACTTTTGGGGAGATTTCGGCAACCACGAGCAGGGCGAAGGTGATGCACAGGGTGCCGATTTCCAGGGCCCATTTCGATTCGCCAAACAAGTCGAGGGCGATATAGCCGGTCAGGGTGGCAGCGGCGGCATTGAATAAGGTGTTGCCGAGCAGGATCAGGCCGAGTAGTTGGTCGGTTTTGTCGAGCAAAGCCTGCGCCAATTTGGCCCCGCGATGGCCATTTTGTGCGGCATGGCGCAGGCGAAAACGGTTGGCCGCCATCATCGCCGTTTCCGAACCGGAAAAAATGCCGGACAGGATTAACAGGACCAGCAGTGCGCCCAGCAAGGCCGAAAGCGGCAGGTCGCTCATGCCGTCTTTAGATTCGACCCAGGATGACTTCGGCGACGAAGCGACTGCCGACGTAGGCAAGAATGAGCAGGGCAAAGCCGGTCAGTGTCCAGCGCAGGGCCCGTTTCCCGCGCCAGCCCCAGATGTGCCGGCCAATCAGCAAGGTGGCAAAAATTCCCCAAGAAGCGAAGGCGAAAAGCGTCTTGTGGTCGATGCTCAGCGGGCGGCCAAACAGGGCCTCGGAGAACAGGACGCCGCTGCCGACGGTCAGAGTGAGCAGGATGAAGCCAAGCAGCAGCATGCGGAAAAGCAGCGTTTCCATGGCCATCAGCGGCGGCAGACTGGCCAGACTGCGTTTTAGCGAGCGCTTGTGCAGGGCATTTTCGCTGAAGCCCATAAATATGGCTTGGAGTGCCGAAAGGGTCAGAAAGCTGTAGGCCAGCATGGCGGCCAGGAAATGTAGCTTGAATCCGGTGGCCGAGGCATTGGCCACCAGGTGGGCGTGGGGGAAGGCGAGGGGCAAGATGGCGCAGGCGGCCGCCAGCGGCAGGACCATGGGCTGCATTCCTTCCATGCGCGCCATGAAACTTTCCAGCCAGTAAATCAGTACGGCCAGCCACATCATCAGCGACAGTGCAAAGCTGAAGGAGAAATGCATGCCGGCCTCGGAAAAAAGACCGTTGTAGAGACCAATGGCGTGAATCAGCAAGGCGAGGGCGATTGCGCCGCGTTCCCAGGTTTGCATGGGGCCGGCGACGGTCTGGTTTTCCCCTTCGCGCCAGCGGGTGTTCCAGAAATGGAAGCCGAGTCCGGCATATAACAGGGCAGAGAGGATATGGGGCATAAGCTGAATTACAATATCGGCCATCCTTAGATTCTACTAGAAGCCCATCTGACATGCTCGATAACCTGACCAATCGCCTTGCCCGCGTCATGAAGACGCTGAAAGGCGAAGCTCGCCTGACGGAAGCCAATATTGCCGATGCTCTGCGCGAAGTGCGTATGGCCTTGCTGGAGGCCGACGTCGCCTTGCCTGTAATCAAAGACTTCATCGCTGCGGTCAAGGAAAAGGCCGTTGGCGAAGCGGTGATCGGTTCGCTTAGTCCCGGTCAGGCGCTGATCGGTGTCGTCCATGCCGAGCTGACCAAGTTGATGGGCGATGCGCATGAAGGCATCAACTTCAATACGCAGCCGCCGGCGATCGTGCTGATGGCCGGTTTGCAGGGCGCCGGCAAAACGACGACGGTGGGCAAGCTGGGCAAGTTCCTCAAGGAAAATCACAAAAAGAAGGTGCTGGTCGTTTCCTGCGACGTTTATCGTCCGGCGGCTATCGAGCAGTTGAAATCGGTGGCCGGGCAGGCCGGCGTCGATTTCTTCCCGTCGACGATCGGCGAGAAACCGGAAGCGATCGCGCTGGCCGCTGTCGACTGGGCCAAGCGTCACTACCATGACGTGCTGTTGGTCGATACGGCCGGTCGTTTGGCCATCGACGAAGAGATGATGGCTGAAATCAAGCGCCTGCATGCGGCGATCAATCCGATTGAAACGCTGTTCGTGGTTGATGCGATGCTCGGCCAGGATGCGGTCAACACCGCCAAGGCCTTCAACGAAGCCTTGCCGCTGACCGGTGTGGTGCTGACCAAGCTGGACGGCGATGCGCGGGGCGGTGCGGCCTTGTCGGTGCGCCATATCACTGGCAAGCCGATCAAGTTTTCCGGGGTGGGCGAGAAGCTTTCCGGGCTGGAGGCCTTTCACCCGGAACGGATGGCCTCGCGCATTCTTGGCATGGGCGACGTCCTGTCGCTGATTGAAGATGCCAGAAAGGGCCTCGACGAAGAAAAAGCCATGGCTTTTGCCAAGAAGCTGAAAGCTGGCAAAAGTTTCGACCTCAATGATTTCAAGGAACAGATCGCCCAAATGCGCAACATGGGGGGCTTGTCGGCGTTGATGGACAAGATGCCGGCGCAGATCGCCCAGATGGCCGGGCAGTTGCCGGCCGGGGCCGAAAACAAGATGATCGGGCGAGTCGAGGGCATCATCAATTCGATGACGCCGCTTGAGCGTGCCAAGCCGGAATTGATCAAGGCCAGTCGCAAACGGCGTATTGCAATGGGAGCCGGGGTGCAGGTGCAGGAGGTCAATCGCATGCTCAATCAGTTCGAGCAGTCGCAGAAAATGATGAAAATGATGAGCAAGGGTGGCATCGGCAAACTGATGCGCGGCATGAAGGGCATGTTGCCCGGCATGGGGCGCTGATCAGCGAGCGGTCTGCGCCAATCGGGCGGTTTTTTCGTAGCCCCAGTTGTTCTGCCAGGCGGCGCGCACCATGTTCGGATACTCCGCTTTGCCCAGACTGCCGTTGTAGCGGCCGAGAGCACGGTAGAGGTCACCCTTTTCGATATCCAGGTAGTGGCGCAGGATGGTGCAGCCGTAACGCAGGCTGGTGCGCAGATCGAACAGGTTGTCGTCCGGGCGGCCGATCAGCTTGACCCAGAAGGGCATGACCTGCATGTAGCCGCGGGCCCCGGCCGAGGAGACGGCATATTTGCGAAAGCCCGATTCGACCTGCATCAGGCCGAGCACCAGTTGCGGGTCGAGGCCGGCGCGAGTGGCCTCGTAATGCACGCTCCGCAACAGGTCGATGCGGTAGTCGCGGTTGGGGATGCGCTTTTCCAGCCGGCGCGACATTTCGCTCAGCCAGTCGGCGGCTTCCAGGGGATTGTGAAATGAAGTAAACGATGGGCGGATATCGGAAACCGCCTTGTGCAGGGCGCCCTGCACGCTGGCCGCGAGCGGTTCGTATTTCTGCGCGCCGGCAAAGGCTGCCGACGCGCTGCTCAGCAATAGCGCGGCGATCAGCCGGCGCACAGCTTTCCCTTGATGATGCCGACGATGTCGGCCTGCGGCAACAGCGTTGCTTCGGCATCGCGGCGGCCCTTGTACTCGACCTGGGCATCCTTCAGGCCGCGCTCGCCGATGACGATGCGGTGCGGGATGCCGATCAGTTCCATGTCTGCGAACATCGAGCCGGGGCGCTCGTTGCGGTCGTCGAGCAGGACGTCGATGCCGAGCTCCTTGAGCTCGCCGTAAAGCTGGTCGGCGGCGACCTTGACGGCTTCGCTCTTGTGGTAGCCCATCGGCACGATGCAGACCTCGAACGGTGCGATGCTGGTCGGCAGTACGATGCCGCGCTCGTCGTTGCCCTGTTCGATGGCTGAGCCGACGATGCGCGAGACACCGATGCCGTAGCAGCCCATTTCCATGACCTGGCTCTTGCCGGTTTCGTCGAGGAAGGCGCAGTTCAGGGCTTCGGCGTATTTCGTGCGGAGCTGGAAAATATGGCCGACTTCGATGCCACGGCAGATTTCCAGCGTGCCCTTGCCGTCCGGCGACGGGTCGCCGGCAACGACATTGCGGATGTCGAAAACCTCCGGTTCCGGCAGGTCGCGGCCGAAATTGACGCCGCTCATGTGATAGCCGGCCTCGTTGGCGCCACAGATGAAATCGCTCATCACGGAGACCGAGCGATCGGCGAAAACGGCGACCTTCTTGCCATCAATGCCAGCCGGCCCGATGAAGCCGGGTTTGCAGCCCAAGTGGGCGATGACTTCTTCTTCGGTGGCGAAGCGGAAGGGATTGAGACCGGCGATCTTGCTGGCCTTGATCTCGTTCAGTTCGTGGTCGCCGCGCACCAGGAGCAGGGCAAAGGTCGAGCTGCCATCTTCCTTTTCGCTGACCACGGCGATCGACTTGACGATCTGCTCGAGGGAAACATTGAGGAATTTGGCGACATCGGCGCAGGCCATCTTGCCCGGCGTATGGATCTTTTCCATGCTCTTGCCAGGTACTGCACGCTGCACGGCCGGGGCCAGCGCTTCGGCCAGTTCGACATTGGCCGCATAATCGGAGTTCGGACAGAAGGCGATGGCGTCTTCGCCGGAGTCGGCCAGGACGTGGAATTCGTGTGAGCCGGTGCCGCCGATTGAGCCGGTGTCGGCCGCCACGGCGCGGAACCTCAGGCCGAGACGGGTGAAAATCTGGCTGTAGGTGGCGTACATCTTGGCGTATTCGCGCTTCAGATCCTCGAAGGATGAATGGAACGAATAGCCGTCCTTCATCAGAAATTCGCGACCACGCATGACGCCGAAACGCGGGCGGATCTCGTCGCGGAACTTGGTCTGGATCTGGTACAGGTGCAGCGGTAGCTGGCGATAGCTCTTGACGTCGCGGCGCACGACATCGGTGATGACTTCTTCGTGTGTCGGACCGATGACGAAGTCGCGCTGGTGGCGGTCCTTGAAACGCAGCAGTTCCGGACCGTACTGTTCGCCGCGGCCGGATTCCTGCCATAGCTCGAAAGGCTGGACGGCCGGCATCAGCAGCTCAAGGGCGCCGGCCTTGTTCATCTCGTCGCGGACGATGTTTTCGACCTTGCGCAGGACGCGCAGACCGAGTGGCATCCAGGTGTAAATACCGGCCGCCGAGCGCTTGATGAAGCCGGCGCGCAGCATCAGTTTCTGGCTGATCACTTCGGCGTCGGCCGGGGCTTCCTTGAGAGTGGTGAAAAAGAATTGCGAAGTACGCATGGAATGCTCTTGAATTCGTTGCCAAAAGGGCATTTTACACCGTGCGCGTCCTTTGCATGCGGCAGGGCTTTGTGAAAGAATCGGGGTAACTATTAATTTTGCAGGATTCTTATGCTCGACCGTGAAGGCTATCGCCCGAACGTCGGCATCATCCTTTGTAACGCCAAGAACGAGGTTTTCTGGGGTAAGCGCATACGTGAACATTCGTGGCAGTTTCCACAAGGTGGCATCAAGCGCGGCGAAACGCCGGAGCAGGCCATGTATCGGGAACTGTATGAAGAAGTCGGGCTGCAGCCCGAGCACGTGCGCATCCTCGGGCGGACCAAGGGCTGGTTGCGTTATGAGGTGCCGACACACTGGATAAAGCGCGAATGGCGCGGTTCTTACAAGGGGCAGAAGCAGATCTGGTTTCTGTTGCGTCTGGTAGGAAGGGATAACGACGTCAGTCTGCGGGCAACCAATAAACCGGAATTTGATGCCTGGCGCTGGAACGATTACTGGATTCCGTTGGAAGCGGTGATTGAATTCAAGCGTAGCGTGTACGAGCAGGCATTGAATGAGCTGGTTCGCTTTCTCGACCTTGATCGGCGGAGTCGGCATCGTCGTGGCGATATTGGCGAGTTGCCGCCGCCTATGGAGGAGTCGTGATGTCGTCAGGAAAGTTGCTGCTATCCCTGCTGGCCCTGCTTGTTGCCGGAGCGGCTATGGCTGACTTCGAGGAAGATGAGGCGGCTCGGTCGTGGCAGGAGTCGGAGGTTCAATACCCCGCGCCGCCGAGCTCGGAGGCGCTGCTCCCTTTTTCGCCGGGGGCGGCAACCGACAATCGATTCTTTGTTGATGGTGCTTCGCTCAGCGTTGGCAGCGATGGCGTGGTTCGTTACACGCTGCTGGTGCTGTCTCCCGAGGGGGGGCGCAATGTGACCTATGAGGGCATGCGCTGCGAAACCAAGGAGCGGCGGATTTACGCGACCGGGCGGGCAGATGGTTCGTGGTCGAAGTCCCGAGTCAAGCAATGGGCGCGGGTTCGCGATGCGGTGGGGAATCGTCAATATGCGGCGCTCTTTCTCGAGTATTTTTGCCCCATGGGCGTTATTGTTCGCAGTGCCGACGAGGCGCGGGACGCGTTGAAACGCGGCGGGCATAAAGACATTTTTTCGCGGTGAGTCCAATGCTGCTTGATCGTGCCATTGTCGAATTTGATCGGGCGATGCGCTCTGTGTTGGCGCCAGCGCGCAGCGTTCGGCCCGTGCCCGGGGATGGGCTGCCGGATGTCGCGCTCGATAGTGCCGAGAAGCGGCATGTCGTCGGCCTGATGCGGGTCAATCATTGCGGTGAGATTTGCGCGCAGGCTCTCTATCAGGGGCAGGCGCTGACATCGCGCGATCCCGTTGTGCGTGATGCGCTACGCACCGCGGCAAACGAAGAGACCGAGCATTTGGCCTGGACCGAGCAACGGATCACGGAACTGGGCGGGCGGAAAAGCTGGCTTAACCCGGTCTGGTACGTTGGTTCCTTGTCCTTGGGTTTGGCTGCCGGGGCGCTCGGCGATAAATGGAATCTCGGGTTTCTTGCCGAAACGGAACGGCAGGTCGAGGTGCATCTCGATGGTCATCTGCAGAGCCTGCCGGAAATTGATGCGCGTTCGCGGGCGATCGTCGAGCAGATGCGGCAGGATGAAATCAAGCATGCCGAGACGGCCGTGCACTACGGCGCTGCCGAGTTGCCCACGGTCGTCAAGCGGGCCATGCGGTTGGCGGCCAGGGTCATGACCGGGGCCGCCTACCGTTTGTGATCGGCAAAAGCTTAGGCTTCTTCGATGATTTCGAAGTCGTGAGTGATTTCGGCGGTTTTGCCAATCATGATTGATGCTGAGCAGTATTTGTCTTTTGACAGTTCAATGGCGCGCGCTACTGCCTCCGGCTTGAGTTGTTTGCCTTTGACGCGGTAGTGGAAATGAATGTGCGTGAAAATTTTTGGGTCGGTTTCGGCGCGCTCGGCTTTTAGGCAAACATCGCAGCCGCTCACCGCATGGCGTCCCTTTTTCAGGATAAGGACGACGTCGAAGGCCGTGCATCCGCCGGTACCGGCCAGAACCATTTCCATCGGGCGTAAGCCGAGGTTGCGGCCGCCGGCTTCTGGGGCTCCATCCATCACGACAGCGTGGCCGCTGCCGGTTTCCGCAACGAACGACATGCCTGCCTCGTTGCCCATCCATCTTACCGTGCATTCCATGGGGTCTCCTTAAGCGAGGCGAAATTCTAACGGATATTGAATTGCCGGGTGGTGAAGGCGTTGTTGCGGCGCAGCAATATGCGCTGGTCATTGGGTGTTCGGGGTTGTTTGTTTTTGGTTTATCAATGAGATATTAATGCTGAAATATATAAAAAACTAACAATAAATCAATATGTTGTCACATATTAAATAAATTTATTTGTGAATAAAAAAATAGATTGTGCAATGCACAAGATGATCTTGCCTATGGCCTCTGCTTAGGGCAAAATACGAAGCGTACGGACTGGATTCGATAGCGGTACGGTTTTTTCCAGTTCAGATTTGTCTCCTCCACCCTCCTCCTTTGGTGTGGATTTAACGCGGCTCAGCGAGCCGCGTTTTTTTTGGTTTTTTTATCCGGTGTTTGTTTCAATATCATTGACACCTTGGTCAGGATTCGGCTAGAATCCGCGCCTTTCTCCAATCCGCGCCCAAATTTTTCAGGACGGCTCACTTATATGAAAACGTTTTCCGCCAAGCCACATGAGGTGAAGCGCGAGTGGTTTGTGGTAGACGCCACAGACAAAGTGCTCGGCCGCCTCGCTACCGAAATTGCCCGCCGTCTGCGTGGCAAGCACAAGGCTATCTATACCCCGCACGTTGATACCGGCGATTTCATCGTCGTCACCAACGTCGAAAAGCTCACCGTTACCGGTAACAAGGCCGAAGATAAGAAGTACTACCGTCACTCCGGCTACCCGGGCGGTATCTACGAAACCAACTTCAAGAAGATGCAGCAGCGTTTCCCGGGCCGCGCCCTGGAAACCGCCGTCAAGGGCATGCTGCCGAAGGGTCCGCTGGGCTACCAGATGCTCAAGAAGCTGAAGTGCTACGCTGGCGAACAGCATCCTCACACTGCCCAGCAGCCCAAGGCTCTGGAAATTTAAGGGATCATCATGGCTGAAAGTTATTTCTACGGTACCGGTCGTCGCAAGAGCGCCGTTGCCCGTGTATTCATGAAGCGTGGTTCCGGCGTCATCGTTGTTAACGGCAAGCCGGTCGACCAGTTCTTCTCCCGTGAAACCGGTCGTATGATCGTTCGCCAGCCGCTGGCTCTGGTTGAGCAACTGTCCGGTTTCGATATCAAGGTGAACGTCATCGGTGGCGGCGAATCCGGCCAAGCCGGTGCGGTTCGTCACGGTATCACCCGCGCCCTGATCGAATACGATGCAAACCTGAAGCCCGCGCTGTCGAAGGCCGGTTTCGTTACCCGCGATGCCCGTGAAGTCGAACGTAAAAAGGTTGGTTTCCACAAGGCACGTCGCCGGAAGCAGTTCTCCAAGCGCTAATCGGCTTGGTCTCGGCAAAAAAGGCCGCCTTCGGGCGGCTTTTTTGTTTTCCGAGAGCGGGGTATGATGCGCCCTCTCTTGAAAGGGGTGCCGTCGACAACATGCGAGGACTGTTTGTGCGGAATTCTGTATCAGACCCATGCCAACACCCGCGGTTACATTGAAGCTACGTCGCTTTCGGCGTCGTTTCGGGATCACCGCGCCGCGCGTCGTGGTGCGTAGTCACTTGCCCTGGCCGTGGATCGCGGCAGCGATTGTTCTGCTCTTGCTGGCGATTGTGGCTGGTGTCTGGTCGGTCATGCAGCGTAATGAAGCCGGCGTCATGGGGCGGGAGATCGACAGCCTGCGCCAGCAGTTGCAGCGGCAGCACGAAGAATTGAGCGCGCTGCGCTCGACGGCCGGTACCGAGCAGAGTGCGGTGCATATGGAACGGGCGGCGCAGCAGCAACTCCTGAGCCGCCTGCAAGGGCTGGAACGGGAAAATGCTTCGCTCAAGGAGGATATGCTGCTGTTCGAGCGCCTCATTCCGGAAGTTGGAGAAGAAGCGGCACTCCGTATCGAGAACTTCCGGCTGACCCCGGAGGGTGGTGGGCGTTACCGCTATCGCTTGCTGTTGGCTTTTCAGCCAAGCCGGCAGGCGCCGGACTTCCATGGTCGTTTGCAGTTGGCGCTCACCGTTGCCCAGGCTGGCAAGGAACAGCAACTGGTTTTGCCGGATAGCCGGGAGCCCGCTGCCGATTACTTGATTGATTTGAAGCATTTCCTCCGTCGCGAAGGTGTCGTTGTCTTGCCGGCGGCTGCCGTGATCAAGTCGCTTGAGGCGCGTATCCTGCTCGGTGATACACTTAAAGCAAAGCGCATGGCACAACTTTAGGAGTGCAGATTCATGTTCGGTAAAAAAGCTGACAACAAGCCGCAGGGGCGGATCGACAGCCTGATCGGGGCGGGCACCCAGATTGAGGGCAATGTCCGTTTCACCGGTGGTTTGCGTATTGATGGCGAGGTCAAGGGCTCCGTCGAGGCGGCCGAAGGCGCGTCCTCGTCGACCCTGGTGCTCAGCGAACAAGCGCGGATCGAAGGTTCTGTGACGGTGGCTCATCTGGTCAGCAACGGGACGGTGGTCGGCCCGGTGACCGTCAGCGAATCGCTGGAACTGCAACCCAAGGCCCGGATCGTCGGCGATGTCGATTACAGCATTGTCGAAATGCACCAGGGGGCGGTCATCGAGGGGCGCTTGGTACATCGCGGTGCAAAATCGGTTGAACTAAAGCTGGCGGCTTCCAACTAAGTTCATTGACCGGGATTGCACGGGCTCTCATAATCTCGCACCAATTTTCTCAGGAGTTTTTCGTATGAATGCTGCAACTGACGTCGTTTCTCCCATCCTGTTTACCGACAGCGCCGCCAACAAGGTCAAGGAACTGATCGAGGAAGAGGGTAATCCGGGTCTCAAATTGCGCGTTTTCGTCACCGGTGGTGGCTGTTCCGGCTTCCAGTACGGTTTCACTTTCGATGAAGAAGTGAACGACGACGACACCACTATGGAAAAGAACGGCGTGACCCTGCTCATCGATCCGATGAGCTACCAGTATCTGGTCGGTGCCGAGATCGATTACTCCGAAGGTCTTGAAGGCTCGCAGTTCGTGATTCGCAATCCGAACGCCACCTCGACCTGCGGTTGCGGTTCGTCTTTCTCCGCCTGATTCCGGGCCGGGTCAGTTGGCTGGCTCGGCCGTGCAGTCACAGCCCTTGCCGGCCGCTATCCAGCGGGCGAGCAAGCGGCTGGTCAGTGCTTCGGCGACTTTCGGCAAGCATGGCAGGTAATTGCCCGGGGCGCTGAGCAGGCCGCAACGGTAGAGCGTCGCTTCTGCCGACCACCTGAGCGCCGGGCAGGGCCCCTTCTTCTGTAGAAAACGCAGGCGTGCCACCGGACAGGTTTCCAGGGCGCAACAGACGCCACAGCCGTTGCAGGCTTCCCCGGCGAGCGGCTTTTTCGGTGCCGCACTTTGCAGGTGGATGATTTCCTGTTGCATCTCAGTGGCGGGGAAGGAAAAGTTCGGGATCAACTGGGGTGTTGTTGAGGATGACCGCCCAGTGCAGGTGGGGACCGGTGGCGCGGCCAGTGGCGCCGACCGTGCCGAGGACCTCCCCTTTCTTGACGGTTTGCCCGGCCTGTACGGCGCAGCGAGCAAGGTGCATGTAGGCCGTCAGTAGCCCTTGGCCGTGATCGATGAAAACCGTATTGCCATTGAAAAAATAGTTGCCGGTGTTGACGACCACCCCGTCGCCCGGCGCCGTGACTGGGGCGCCCGCCCCGGCAGCGACGTCGAGTCCGGCGTGCGGATTGCGTGGCAGGCCGTTGAAGATGCGGCGCAGGCCGAAACGCGAGGAGAGCCGTCCAGCGGCCGGCTGTGAAAAATCGGTGAGGGGCATGCTGGGCGAAAAGTGGCGTTTGATGCCATCGGTGATCGCCTGCTCGCGTTCGATACGGGCCAAATCGTCGGCATTCGGCTCGACCTTGCGTTGATCGCGGATGGTTAGCCGTTGTTCCGGGTAGTTCTTGAGCCGGACCGAAATGCTGCGGGTCGAAAAGGTCGAACCGTTGGCAACGCGGATCTCCAGTTCGCCGGGCAGGGTGTCGAGCGGAATGCCGAATAGGGCAAACCAGCGTCCCTTGTCGCGGACGACGGCAATCGATTGTTCGTCCCAGCGTACCGTCGGGGCGCTCTGGCCGGCCGGGCCCAGATTGATCACGGCAATGCCGCCCGGGACCGGGGCGTCGATCGGCAAGGCCAGGGCTGCCGAGCCGGCCAGTGCCAGAACCAGCCCGCCGAGCCGGTGCATCAGAGCGACTTGGCCTTGAAGGTGTTGCACTGGTTCATGTCGCCACTTTCAAAACCGCGTTTGAACCAGCGGACGCGTTGTTCCGAACTGCCGTGCGTGAAGCTTTCCGGCACGATGCGGCCCTGCGCTTGTTGCTGCAGGCGGTCGTCACCGATCGCCGAGGCGGCCGTCAGGGCGGCTTCCAGGTCGCCCGGTTCGAGGACTTTTTTCATGGTGTCGGTGCGCTTGCCCCAGACGCCGGCCAGACAGTCGGCCTGCAGTTCCATCCGCACGGAGAGGGCGTTGCCCTCGGCCTTGCCGGCCCGTTGCTGGGCCGTATGCACCTTGTCGGCGATGCCGAGCAGGTTCTGCACGTGATGGCCGACTTCGTGGGCGATCACGTAGGCTTGGGCAAATTCGCCGGGGGCCTTGAAGCGGTCTTTCAATTCGCGGTAGAAGGCGAGGTCGATGTAAACCTTGTGGTCGCCCGGGCAGTAGAAGGGGCCCATGGCCGTCTGCCCGGTGCCGCAGGCGGTGGGCGTGGCGCCGGTGAATAGCACCAGGCGGGGTTTTTCGTACTGCCGGCCATTGGCGCGGAAGACTTCGGTCCAGGTGTCTTCCGTCGAGGCCAGGACCTTGGCGACGAAGTGCGTCATCGGGTCGTCGGCCGGCGGCTTGTGGGCGGCTGGCGCGCTCTGCGGGCCGACCGGGTTGCCGCCGCTCAGCAGGTTGAGGACGGTCAGCGGATTGATGCCGAGGAAGTAGCTGGCGGCCAGTGCGATGATGATGCCGCCGATCCCGATATTGCCGCCGCCCAAACTCAGGCCGCCCCCGCCGCTTCCCCGGCGGTCTTCGACGTTGTCACTTTCGCGTTGGTCGTCGAGGCGCATGCTGTATTTCCTTAACGGTAGAGATTGATGGCGTCGCGGGTTTCCCGGGCGACCCGGCGAGCTGCCGCGGCAAAGTTTTCGTCCTTGCCGGCATAGAGGATGGCGCGCGAGGAATTGATCATCAGGCCGCCGCCGTCGGCGGTCCGGCCGGCCCGCACGGTCGCTTCGATATCGCCGCCCTGGGCGCCGATGCCCGGGACGAGCAGCGGAATGTCGCCGACGATTTCGCGGACGCGGGCGATTTCGGCCGGGAAAGTGGCGCCGACGACCAGGGCGCACTGGCCGTTGCGGTTCCATTCGGTCGCCACCAGGCGGGCGACCCGTTCGTAGAGTTTTTCACCGCCGACATCGAGGAATTGCAGGTCGCTGCCGCCCGGATTGGAGGTGCGGCAAAGCAGGATGACGCCCTTGTTCGGATAGGCCAGCCAGGGCTCGACCGAGTCGCGGCCCATGTAGGGATTGATCGTCACGGCATCGGCCTGGAAGCGTTCGAAGGCCTCGACGGCATACTGCTCGGCGGTCGAACCGATGTCGCCGCGCTTGGCATCGAGAATCACCGGAATGCCCGGGTGTTTTTCGTGAATGTGGGTGATCAGCGCTTCAAGCTGGTCTTCGGCACGCCGCGCCGCGAAGTAGGCGATCTGCGGTTTGAAGGCGCAGACCAGGTCGGCCGTCGCATCGACGATGTCGGCGCAGAAGGCGAAGATCGCGTCGTCGCGGTTGTGTAGATGGATGGGGAATTTGGCCGGATCGGGATCGAGGCCGACGCAGAGCAGTGAGTTGTTCTTCTGCCAGGCGGCGGCGAGCATTTGGGTAAAAGTCATGCGACGTCCTTGAGTTTTTCAGACGGTAAATAACGGGAAAATTTCTCCGGCAGCAGACAGGTTTGCAGGCTGCGCTGGGTGAACAGGAAACGACCGTCGCAGACAAAGCCGAGTTCCTGCCAATCGACTTCCTTGTTCAGCATCATCGTGCATTCGATCAGCTCGCGCCGGGGTATGCGCTGGTTCTTGGTGAATAGCGCCAGGACCGCGCCGTCGAAACTGTTGCAGTCGTGCAGGAAGAAGGGCTCGGCCTTGCGGGTCCGGCCATTGACGTAGATGCGCGGGTGCAGGTTGATCGGGAAGGCGCGCCCCCACTGCCACCAGTTACCCTCGTCGAAGGTTTTGACGCGGCGGGCCAGCAATTCGTCCTTGTGTTTGTCGAGGTGGGGGTGCTTGATGCCGTAGAGCATGCGGCGGGTTTCCCCGGTGTCGACAGTCTTCGAGCAGACGAATTCCATGTTGCCCTTGGGGTGGGTGTAGATATGGTCCGCTCCGGAGACGGCGCCGACCTTGACCATGAAGACATCGGAAAAGCGCACGCTGTAATTGTCACGTAAAAACATCAGCTGACCATCGGCTTCGACGAAGCGTCGGCCATCGGCCATCTGGCGGTCCTGTCGGTCCTTCTCGAAACGGAAGATGGCGCAGTTCGGGGTGTGTTCGCCAAAGACGCGGACATCGCCGGTTTCGTAAAAATGCGTGATGCTGCCCTGTTCGAACAGCCAGGCGTTAAGCTTCTTGGCGGCGGTCAGTTTGATGAATTCGCGGGGCACGATGAACACCAGTTCGCCGCCCGGCCGCAGGTGGTGGATGCACTTTTCGATGAAAAACAGGAACAGGTTGCTGCGCCCATCGAATAGTCTGGAATCAAGCTTTTTCCGAGTGTCGCGGCCGATATCCTGAAAACGCACATACGGCGGGTTGCCGACGATGCTGTCGAATTGTTCGCTCAGCGGGTAGTCGAAGAAATCGCTGACCAGGCTACCTGCCGGCGCGACCCGGGGGTCGATCTCGATGCCGACGCAATCGTTACGCCGTTCCCGCAGTCGATGGAAAAAGGCGCCGTCGCCGGCCGACGGCTCCAGGGCTCGACCGTTGTTTCGACAAAGATCGAGCATGAACTCGACGACCTTGGGTGGCGTGAATACCTGGCCGAGTTGGGCGACGTTACGGTTCATGTTTGCTCTGATGAAGGGGGGGCGGCCGCAGGCGAAGGCAAAGGCGGTTCCGCTCGCGCCTTCTTTTCCCAATAGCGGAGGTTTTTGCTTTCGTCGGCAAAACGGAACCGGCCATAAAGCTCACAGCCTTTCATGCCCGGATCGCACGGCAGGTTGTTGATCTTGTTGCAATGATCATCGACCTCGTGCGGGCAGCCCCATCCGCCAGCCATCTCGCTTAACCTGCCTTGCCCCAGGAGTCTTTCAGGGTTACCGCCCGATTGAAGACCGGCTGGCCTTCTTGCGAATCGACGCGGTCGGCGACGAAATAGCCGTGCCGCTCAAACTGGAAGCGTTCTTCGGGTTTGGCGTCGCGCAGGCAGGCTTCGAGCTGGGCGGTGATGGTGCGACAGGAATCGGTATTCATGTCGTCGAGGAAATCGCGTTCCAGGTCCGGCGCATCGCCTTCGCGCCGGGCACCGGGGGCGGGCACCTTGAACAGGCGGTCGTAGAGGCGGATTTCGGCGGCGTAGGACTGGGCGGCAGAAACCCAGTGCAGGTTGCCCTTGACCTTGACGCTGTCGGCGCCCGGCGTACCGGACTTGGTGTCGGGCAGGTAATTGCAATGGACGGCGGTGACCTTGCCGTTCTCGTCCTTGTCGCAGCCGGTGCATTCGACCACGTAGCCGTAACGCAGGCGCGCCATGTTGCCCGGGAACAGGCGGCGGAAACCCTTGCTCGGCACTTCCATGAAGTCCTCGCCCTCGATCCACAGTTCGCGCGAGAAGGGCACGGTGCGCTGGCCGAGTTCCGGGTGCAGCGGGTGGTTCGGTGCCTGGCACTCTTCGACCTGGCCGGCCGGGTAGTTGTCGATGATCAGCTTGACCGGGTCGAGCACGGCGATGCGGCGCTGGTCGGATTCGTTCATGACTTCGCGCATGGCGTCTTCGAACAGCACGTAGTCGATCAGCGAATCGGGGTCATCCCAGCCGTTGACATGTTTTTCCTCGACTAGCTGAATGAGTTTGCGCTTGGACAGCACGACATAGGTCAGGTTGAGGCGCGAGAATTCGATCTGCTGCGGTAGCGGGCGCTGCAGCAGGCCGCCTTCGGCCAGGCGTTCGAGCAGCCAGTCGTAGAACGGGCGCTGGTCTTCGAATTCCAGGGTGCAGATCGAGTGGGTGATGTTCTCCAGCGCATCCTCGATCGGGTGGGCGAAGGTGTACATCGGGTAGACGCACCACTTGTCGCCGGTGTTGTGGTGGGTGGCGTGGCGGATGCGGTAGATGGCCGGATCGCGCAGATTGATGTTGGGCGCCGCCATGTCGATCTTGGCGCGCAGGATATGGGTGCCATCGGCGAATTCGCCGGCCTGCATGCGCTTGAACAGGTCCATGTTCTCGGCGACGCTGCGGCTGCGGAAAGGCGAATCCTGGCCGGCCTGGGTCAGCGTGCCGCGCTTGGCGCGCATTTCCTCGGCCGACTGGCTGTCGACGTAGGCGTGGCCGGCCGAGATCAGGTATTCGGCGAACTGGGCCATCCAGTCGAAATAGTTGGAGGCCTGGTAAAGATTGTTTTCGCCGTCCTTTTCCCAGGAGCAGCCCAGCCATTTGACGGCATCGACGATGGAATCGACGTATTCCTGCTCTTCCTTTTCCGGATTGGTGTCGTCGAAGCGCAGGTGGCAGCGGCCGCCGTATTGCTCGGCGAGACCGAAGTTGAGCAGGATCGACTTGGCATGGCCGAAATGCAGGTAGCCGTTCGGCTCGGGCGGGAAGCGGGTGCGGATCTTGGCCGGGTCGAGCGCTGCCGCGGCATGGTCGGCTGCCGTGCCCGGCTGGCCAGCCCAGCGCCGCTGGGCATGCTTGCCGGCGGCGAGGTCGGCTTCGACGATGTTCTTGATGAAATTGGCGGCGGGGGCCGTTTCCGGCTTGTTGGCGGGCTGGTTGGGGCTGCTCACGGTAAAACCTCGGATTTTGATGCCGCTATTTTAACCGGCAGAGCGCCCCGGACTGCTACAAATCGCCCGCAAAAACCGGCGGAATGCGCCGGGTGGCGGGCTTCAAACCCGGAAGCGTTCGGTTGCCGATTTCAGCGACTGGGCCGTTTCGAGCAGATCATGGGCGGCGCGGGCGGTGATGTTCATGCTTTCCCCGGTGTGTTCGACCTGGTTGGCGATGCGTTCCACCTGCTGGGCCAAGCCATTGCTCGCTTCGCTCTGTTCGCGGGTCGAGGCGGCGACTTCACGGACCAGGTTCTGGGCCGAGCGCGAGCCTTCGGCAATGCGATGCAGCAACTCCGTGGTCTGGCTGGCGGTAGCGCGGGCTTTTTCGGCTTCGGGCAGGGCCGCATCCATGACTTTGGCGGTACTTTGGGTTTCGCTCTGAATGCGGTCGACGACGCCGGAAATTTCGACGGTGGCTTTTTCGGTACGTTCGGCGAGCACCCGGACTTCGTCGGCGACCACGGCAAAGCCGCGGCCCTGCTCGCCGGCGCGGGCGGCTTCAATGGCGGCGTTGAGGGCGAGCAGATTGGTCTGCCCGGCAATGTCCTTGATGACCGCGGCGATCCTGGCGACTTCCTGGGTATTGGCGGATAGCGAGCGGACTTTGTCGGCGGCGTTGGCGACGGTACTTGCCATCGTCGAGATGTTTGCGGCCACCGTTTCGACACTGCGTTCGCCCTGGGCGGCCAGGTCGGCGGCATCGCTGGCATAGCGTTCGGTTTCGCCGGCATTGTCGGAAACGTGGGTGATGGAAACGGTCAGTTCTTCCATGGCGGCGGCCATGGCCTGGGTCGATTCGGTTTCCGCTTCCGCCGCATGGGCAACCTCGGCTGAGGTGTCGGCGATCTGGCGCGCGGAATTGGAAACCTGGTTGGCGCCCTGGGTGATATCGCCCATCATGCCGCGCAGGGCCTGGACCAAGCTGCCGAGTTCGGCAAGCAGGCTGTTGCGCTGCGCGCTGCCCAGGGATGTGGTCAAGTCGCCAGCGGCGACCTTGGCCATGGCGGCGAGCGCCTCGGCCGGTTCGCCACCGATCTGGGCGAGGATCAAACGGGCGATCCACCAGGCGATGGCGCCGACCGAGAGCAGGATCAGGCCGATGACCACGGCGGCATTGCGGACCTGGGCGTAAAACAGGGCGTCGAGGTCATCGATATACAAACCGGTACCAATCACCCAGTCCCATGGCTCGAAATGTTGCAGGTAGTGAAGTTTCGGCACCTGCACGTCGCTGCCGGGTTTTGGCGTCTGCGTTTCGACAAAGCCGGTTTTGTCGAGGGCGACGCCAATCATGTTGCGGATGGTATAGGCGCCGCTCTTGTCCTGGCGGTCCCAGTGGGCTTTGCCGACGTATTCGGGACGGATCGGGTGCATGACGCCGATGCCCTTGCTGTCGTAGGTGTAAAAATATTCGTTGCCCTGGTAGCGGACGCTGCGCAAGACATCCTTGGCCAGTTTCTGGGCCTGCTCCCGGCTCAACTCGCCCCGGGTTTCCTGAGCGTGAAAGTCCTTGACGGCGGTCAGCGCAATATCGACGGTCGCTTGCAGCGTTGCCTTGCGGTCTTCCAGCAATTGGCCGCGCAGATGGATGATTTCGAAAGTGCCCAGGGCGAGCAGCCCAAGCAGTGCGACCAGTACCAACAGGGCAAGACGCCCCTTCAGACTCTGGAAATTAAGTCCCATATTTCCTCCTCGTTTTGATGGCAAGTGTTCTTGACAGATGATGTATGTCAATTTTTTTATATTTGCCAGACAGAGTATTCCTGCCAGAATTTGTTGTCCATATTTAGATTGGGCAAAGCGAACGGCTACAATGGCGAACCATGAATCCGCACCAGAATTTCACTTTTTTGAATTTTCTCGCCGTCGGTGGTGGCGCGGCGCTTGGCGCCTGGGCGCGCTGGTTGCTCGGTCTGACCTTGAACCCGCTGTTTTTTGCGGTGCCCTTGGGAACCCTCGCCGCCAACCTGCTCGGCGGCTATCTGGTCGGTGTGGCCGTCGGCCTGTTCCACCTCAACTCGCACTTCCCGCTGGCCTGGAAGCTGTTTGCGATTACCGGCTTCCTCGGTGGCCTGACCACCTTTTCCACTTTCTCGGCCGAAGTCGTCGAGCGCCTGCTGGCCGGCCAACCGGCCTGGGCCATCGGGCTCGGTAGCGTACACCTCATCGGTTCGCTGGGGGCGACCTACCTCGGGTTATTGACCGTCGGGGCGACGCGTATCTGGTCCTGAGCGTGCCTGCCGCAACAGCTTCAGGCATTCGATCGAGGCGGCCAGATCGAGGGCACTGAAATCGTCGAAATTTTTCAGTTGCGCATTGGCCCCCTTGTCGAGCAGCAGTTTGACCAGGTCCGGCTTGCTGTTCGAGGCGACATACATCAGGCAAGTGGCGCCATTGCCGTTCTGACGGTCGATCTCGATGCCGGCGCCGATCAGGTCTTCGATAATGCCGTGATCGCCGTTGTAGCAGGCCAGCCAGAGGGCGTTACAGCCGTCGGTATTGCTGGCGTTGAGAGCGGCGCCAAGGGCTAGGAGTTGGCCGACGATGTCGCGCCGGCCAAGCTTGGCGGCCCGCATCAGGGGCGTGAAACGACCATCGGCCAGGGGGCTGTCGATATCGTCGGCGGCAAAACCGTGCTCGGAGAGAAAGGCGGCCAGTGCTGGTGTCATGGGATTTCCTGGAAACGTTGGGGGTAGGGCGGCCCGCTTTCGATGCGTTGATCGGTGATCGGGGTGCCGACCGTAAAGTGATAGACGCTCTGGTAGCGGGTGCCCTCCAGGCCGATCAGTTGATGTACCGGGTCGTCGAAAAAACAGCCGATGCCGGTGCCCCGCACGCCGGCCGCTTCCGCTTCCAGATAGAGCACCTGGCCGACGATGCCGGCTTCGCGGAGCAAGGCGCGGTAGCCGTAGCCGTCTTCGGTGGCAGCGTCGAATTCGCCGAGCATGCCGAGCGAGAAGGCGCTGCTCGAAGCGATGTCCTGGTGACAGGAAAGCGAGCGGGCCAGGCGCTGCATTTCCGGTAATTCGAGGCGGCAAAGCTGGATCAGACCGAGGTGGGGCGGACATTCCGGATCGCTTTCGGCGACCGGCCGGCGTTCGGCAAAACGTCCGTCGAGCGGGGCCAGGGCGGCCGGGAGTTCGCTTGTCGCCGCTGCCGTGCGCGGTAACAAATAGAGGCCGCTCGGCAGGTCGTCGACGCGCAGCACGAAGAGCAACAAGTGGATGCGGCTGGCGGCCTCCTGGCCATGCCATGGCGCCTGGCGGCGCGGCAGCAGGGCATCGAGGAGGTGGTAGAAATCGCCTTTCGCCAGCCCGTGCCGGGGGTTGAAACGCTGGCCGCTACGTCGCTGACGGATAATGCTGGCGGCGCTCACCGTGCTCATCGCGCTCGCCAGGTGGGGGGGCGGCTCCGCAACCGGCGGTAGCGACGGCGCCCGGCCGATATTCCGACTGGCTGCGGCGACCTGATCGATGGCCGGCCAGCGGTAGCCGGGCGAAGCGTCGATCCGGCTCGGCTTGCCTTGCCAGTCGGCTGTCCCCAGCCAGCTAGCCAGGGCCGGGGGTGCCTGCAGGCCGGGGCCGCGCAGGGCGAGCAGGATTTCCGGCTCTTCCAATTCGGTGAAGGCGTAGCGCCCGACCGGGAAATCGTCCGGGCGATCAAGTCCGAGACAATGGCCGAGGTCCTCGGTCGGCAGGGCAATCACGTCGACATCCCAGCCGAGCACGGCGGCGGCATAGCTCAGGGCGCCGACGGCATGGCCGACATCGAGCTGGCAGTAGCGGAAGGCCCGTTCGCCGTATTTCCAGGCTTCGCGCCAGATGACGCTGGACAGGCCGATGGCCAGCCAGGGCGCGCGGTGGTCCGGGCGAAGCAGGGCACGGCCTTCCAGGACGTGGTTTTCCGGATCGTAGTGCTGCAGGCCGTCCGGGACGTCGGGCAGGCCGCCGCTCAGGACATAGGCTTCGACCGGATGCAGGTTGCCAGACGACGGGTTGCAGCGCAGCGCCCAGCGGTTGGGCCCCCAGCTTTTCCAGGCGGAGAGGCCAAAGGACAGTTCGAGCAGGGCGCCGAGACTGTTCAGGTCGGGGGCGGCCGGATGCGCCGGTTGTTCGCCGAGTTGGCCGTAGGGACGATCGAATTGCTCGGCGGCCAGCGGCAGTTCGAGTGCCGGCGCCCCCGGGTAATGGCGAAAGGGGGCCGGCTGCGCCTCCCAGTCGAGCTGACCGGGGCCTTCGGCGTAAGCCTCGAAGCGGTGTTTGCTGCGGGCATGGTAAGCCCGGACGACGTCTTGTGAGGTATCCGACACGATCAGTTACTTTTCTCGGTGGGAAATTCTGGCATCGGAAAAATTTGGCATGGAATCAGTCGATTGGCGTTGTGTCATGAGCTGGCATCATCTCTGCAAGGGGGAATGGACAAATACTCCGGAGCTCTGGCATGCCAGGACCGACGACAGGATCGCAAGAAACCGGCGCCGCCTCTTTTCAGGCCGGGACCTTTTCAATCTGCTTGGGCGACAGGCCGGCCTGGGTGATCAGGCTGCCTTCGCTGGTATTCCACCAGACCACGACCCAGGCAGTACCGTCCGGATCGATGCGTTCGACCGCGCAGCGCGAGCCGACCATGTTCATGAACATGTCCAGGTCATCTTCGTCGAGATCGGGGTCGGGCGTGATGTCGAGAATGCGGATCTGGTCGCCGGGGGCGACGCTCTGGCCCGTGCAGTCGGTGGTGGTGGCGCGCATGGCGGACTCCGTTGATGGTGATGTTCTGGGTTTGGGGCCCTGTCGCAAAGTCGACAGGGGCGGCCGGTTTTCCTGACGTGTGCAACAGGCGTGCCAAGCGTGCCGGAGTCTGGGGCTGGAATTCGATAGTCAACGGGAAGGGCAGGCAAAGATGAACAAGATAGGGATGTTTTTCGGCACGGAAACCGGTACGACCCGGCTGATTGCCAAAAAGATGCAGAAAAAGCTGGGCGACGAAATTTGCGACAAGCCGGTCAACGTCAATCGCATCGAGGCGGCCGAAATGCTGCACTACGATGCGTTGATCCTCGGTACGCCGAGCTATGGCGAGGGCGAGATTCCCGGCCACGGCATAGCCGGATGCTTCGAGCCCAACTGGGCCGAGTTTTTGGCGAAAATGCCGGAAGCGCCTGATTTTTCCGGCAAACGCATCGCTTTCTTCGGTCTGGGGGCGCAGGAGCGCTATGCCGACCGTTTCTGCAGCTCGCTGTTGCCGCTGGTCGAGAAATTCAAGGGCTGGGGCGCCGAGGTAATCGGTGACTGGCCGAACCAGGGCTATCGCTTTGAACAGTCGGCCGCCCTTGTCGATGGTCGTTTCCTGGGCCTGATTATCGATCAGCGGACGCAGGGCATGCATACCGAAGAGCGTATCGACACCTGGCTGGCGCAGGTCGTGCCCTTGCTCAAGGAAAAGCTGACGGTCTGAGGCCGGCGCGTTTTGGCAAGGCGCCCGGTTGGCTCGATGGGGTAGCGCTGCGGCCCGGTCAAATGACGTAGAACAGGATGGCGATGAAATGCAGCAGGCTGCCGGCAATCACGAACAGGTGCCAGATGCCGTGCCAGTGGCGGAAGCGTTCGTCGAAGGCGAAGAAAATGATGCCCACCGTGTAGAAGATGCCGCCGCCGGCCAGCCAGAGGAAACCGGCGAGGCCGAGATTGATCAGTAGCGGTTTGATGGCGACGATGACGATCCAGCCCATCAGGGCGTAGATGACCAGTGACAGGATGCGGGCTTCCGAGCGCGGCTTGATTTCCTGCAGCATGCCGATCGCCGCCAGCGTCCACACGATGCCGAACAGCCACCAGCCCCACGGCCCACGCAGGCTGATCAGGCAGAAAGGCGTGTAGCTGCCGGCGATCAGCAGGTAGATGGAAAGATGGTCGAGCTTCCTGAGGATGCTCTTGGCCCGGCCGCGGACGCTGTGGTAGACGGTCGAAATGCTGTAGAGCACGACCAGGGTCGCCCCGTAGATCGAGACGCTGAGCACTTTCCAGCCGTCGCCGCTGGCGACGGCGGCGACCAGCAGCCAGGCGGCGCCGGTCACCGCGAGCAGGGCGCCGACCAGATGCGTCCAGGCGTTGAATCTTTCACCGTAATACATAGACGAAGTCTTTTCCTTTTGTCGATGAACTTAGTCCAAGGCTAGACCGGATAAGTTGCGGCATCTTGTCGAAAGACCTGGCGGGCATTGACGTCTTTGCTGCGGAGGGCGGGACAGCGATATCGGCAGCGGCAATGGTGAATCGAAGGATGCTCCTGATCCGGGTCGCATCAAGCGGGAACTGCCCTCGTCAAAGTTCTTCGGCGCCGGGGAGGCTGGCCAGAAAATCGCCCCAGCCCCGCTTGCCACAGCACTGTTCATGGGGCATGCCGGGAATGACGATGAGTTTGGCGTTGGGCGGCAAAACATCTTTGAATTCACGATAAGTGACGTTGCGGTCTTCTTCACCATACACCAAAACGCGCTGCACATCGTTTCGCCAGGATCGAATGTCTGCCACATTCAGCGAATTGAACAGCGGGGAAAAGCCGTGCCCGCGAGTCCAACGCTGATGGTCAAGTGGGGCGGCGATCGCGATAACACGATGAACGGCGCGCATACGTTCCGCCAGCAAGAGCGCTAGTGCGCCGCCGCCGGAATAGCCGATGAGGGTTAACCGCTGAATGTCGGGATGCGCGCTCTGCCACTTCGCTAAACCTGCCGCCATCGTTGCCACGACTTGTTCCGAGTAACGGCCGTCGGTCCACAAGCCGGAATGGCAGGGCGGGGCGTCTGATCCGACAAAATAGCAGGGGCGTCCCAGATAGAGAGCGCCGGGCGAGTCTTCCGTCAGCCAGGATAAGGCCAGCGGCCGCCGTGGTGTTGGGTCGTCAGCGACAACGCTGCCTCCGGCAATCCAGGGGCGGCCGTCGCCTTCGATATAGATGTTGACCTGCTTGGCGTGCGGAATGACGTCTGCTTTGCTCAGCGTCATCAGGCGAAAGCCGTTGGCCTGTAGCTCTCCGCGAACCAGCGGCGTGTCGGCGATCAGGCGTTCCAGGTGCTGACGTGATGTGGTGCAAGCCGACAACAGCCAAGGGCTGATGATAGTGATGGAGAGAATAAAAAACTGGCGGAAAATATTCCGCCAGTTCTCGGTCGTGCCTTCTTGGTCCGGCACGTAGCTGTCAGAAGCTCTGGCGGTACTTGAATTCGAGCGCGTATTCGCTGTAGCTGCCGTTGCCGACAACGCCATCAAGATTAACCAGTAAGGATCTCTCACGATCGATTTCCTTGCTTAGCCCCAGGGTCACCCGCCCGTAGTCACGCTGCACATCACGGCCATTGACGTTAAAGGCATTGCCGGGATCGGCAACAAATGCCGTGCGCACCGAGCGGTTGTTATCATTGAACTCATGCTCCCAGGCGAGGCTGCCATTGACCGCCCAGCCCCGATCAAATTTTTGCCGTACCCCGACACCGATCTCGGAAGCCAGCGAGTCCATGTTGTTTCCGTCGTAGGTCAAAGCGGCAAGGCCGCCTTTTTCGCTATATCCGTCAATGGACAGGGCAGTATAGTGCAACCGGCCGAAGGGTTTGAGCGTCGTTGCTTCGTTTAACGCGAAGTCTTTCGTCACCCCGGCGGAGAAAAACCACTGGTTGGCCCGGGTGTCTCCGACCAAGCTGTCGCCGCCAGCGCTACGCCTCGTGTCGAGGTTGATATAACCATAGCCGAGCATGCCGTCAAGATGCCAACTGGGGCGGAATTCATAGGAGCCGTAGCCGGTTACCAAGTAGGTGTCAGATTTCGACCCGGTGCCCGACAGGTCCCTGACGTCGGCATCGCTGCGGATAAAGCCAAGCGCAGCGCCGAGGGTGATGTCCCGGCTGACCCGGGTATCGGCCCCGATTGCCAGGCTAAAGGTCTCCGAGCGATAGCCATTGACCCCGTTGGTGGTGGACTGGCGCCCCTCACCATAGGAGCCGCGCACGAAGAAAGCGATATCCGAGGAGGAGTCGGCACTCGCTCCGCCGCCCCGGATATTTTCCTGGGCCAGTCCATTGCCGGAGATATTGACGTTGTTGCTGGCATAAGACGCCGTGTCGGCTGCAGCGTTGAGCCGACCACCACCGGCCAGCAGTTCGCCGAGCCGGTTGGTCAAAATCCGCCGATATTGGCGGCTGCCATTGATGATCGACTGGCGGGCGTTGAGCAAGGCTTGGGGGAGCAAGGTATTTAACTGACTGGCCGTCGGTGCGCCGCTCGGATAGAGCGGGGCCAATGTGTTGCCGCCCAGGAGCAGGGCCTGGCAGAGGCGATGGGCCGAACCGGAAGCAATGCTGCAATCGACGCCGACGACCGGCGTCTGGCCCTGGGAAATCGCTGCGACAATCTGGGCGAGTTCCTGCGACAATGAATTGAGCGCCGTCAGGTCGGTATAGACACTGCGCAATTGATCGATGTCGGCGACGGTGCCGCCGGTGGCGAGGGCCAGCTTGGTGTAATCGCTTTCCGTCGTGCCGGAGGCGCTGCCAAGTGCATAGCCCGACGTCTTGCTCACCACTCCCGTCGTCGGATTCTTGACGAAGGCGAACCCCGTGCTGGGATCTTTACCGACGATGGCAATTGCGGTGTTGCCGTTCTTGTCATTGAAACGCTGGTTGACGACCCCGTGCAGAACGATTTTTTTCTGATCCAGTACCGACTGCAAGGCCAGGATGTTGCTCGCCGTGTTGCCGCTGGTGTTGTAAATCGTTGAGCCGGCGGGAAGACCCGTGGTAACCGGGGTGCCGCCGGTGTCGATGTCGCGGTCTTCGTCGGTGATGAGCAGGATTGATGCCCCGGCATTATTGCGGAAGCTGTAATTGCGGAGGATGTAATCGATCATCCGATAGCCGTCTTCCGTGCCACCGGAAGTTTCCAATTGCGGGGTGACCGCATTGAATTGATTGGCGGTTCCCCAGACGTCGCTCTTGTTGGTTCCCAGGTTCAGATTTCGATACAGGGCCCAGCCCGTTTCCCGCCCCGCCTCATTGCTGGAAACCCCTTGTCCGGTCGAACCACCGAAACCGCCCAGGCCATAGCGGTTTACCGTGACGTTCTGGGCATTCAGGACATTGTCGAGGTTCTTGATGTAGGAACCGATAAAGGCATTGTGCTCACCCGACATCGATCCGGACTCATCGATCGCCACGACCATGTCTACGGTGCTGGCGGCCTGGGCGGAGCCCGCGATGGCCGCCAAGATGGCTGTGTGCAAAACGGTTTTCTTAAGTTTGATCATGGTCACCCCATTTAACGAAATAGTGCGTAATGAATACGCTTCCTGGATATGTCGAACGACCTCGCTCATGTCGTGTCTGGGGATTTTATATTTATTCGTCGTTATGTTGGTTGAATTTTTGGCTAGCTTTTGCATTGCTCAGAATGTTTGGTGGCAGTGCATTCTTTTCTCCCGTTCATGGATTAAGTAGCTGAATTCCTGCAAAATTCGGCGTTTGATGTTTAGAGCGGGCGATTCTTGTGGTTCGCTGGCGAAATCAGGGTGATGGCACACAACAACCAACAGAAACGACCACGGCCGGAGGGCGGCGAACGGCTGCTCTGCCTGTCGGCCGATTATGGCCGGCTGAAAGGCATGCAGCGCAATCTGCTGCGTTCTACGGGCGAGAAACGGGAGAAGCTGCAGGCCGATTTCGCCGCCTTGCTGGCCAAGTCGCGGACGGCGCTGGAGCAGCGCCAGCGCTCGCTGCCCAAGCCCGAATTCCAGGCCGATCTGCCGGTCAACGAGCGGCGCTCTGAAATCGCCGAGTTGATCCGCAAACATCAGGTGGTCATCGTCTGTGGCGAAACCGGTTCGGGCAAGACGACGCAGTTGCCGAAAATCTGTCTCGATATCGGCCGTGGCGCCGCCGGCCTGATCGGCCATACCCAGCCGCGCCGGCTGGCCGCCCGTTCGGTGGCGACGCGCCTCGCCCAGGAGCTGAAAACCCAGGTCGGTGCTGGCGTCGGCGTCAAGATTCGTTTCCAGGACCGTTCGACGGCAGATTCCTGGATCAAGCTGATGACCGACGGCATCCTGCTCGCCGAGTCGCAGTCCGATCCCTACCTCTCGGCCTACGACACAATCATCATCGACGAGGCGCACGAGCGCAGCCTGAATATCGATTTCCTGCTCGGCTACCTGAAGCAGTTGCTGCCCAAGCGCCCGGATCTGAAAGTCATCATCACCTCGGCGACCATCGACGCCGAGCGCTTTTCACAGCATTTCAGCGGCAATGGAAAACCGGCGCCGGTGATCGAAGTTTCCGGCCGGCTCTACCCGGTCGATGTGCGTTACCGGCCGATTGCCGATCTCGAGAAGGAAGACGACGAGCGCGATCTCTACGATGCCATTGTCGATGCCGTCGACGAACTGGCCCGCCTCGGTTCCGGCGACACGCTGGTGTTCCTGCCCGGCGAACGCGAAATCCGCGAGGCGGCCGAGGCGCTGAGGAAGCACCATCCGCCGCATACCGAAATCCTGCCGCTCTTTTCGCGTCTGTCGGCCGGCGACCAGGATCGCATTTTCAAGCCCTCTGGGGCGCGGCGCATCGTGCTGGCGACCAATGTCGCCGAAACCTCGCTCACCGTGCCCGGCATCCGCTTCGTTGTCGATAGCGGCCTGGCCCGCGTCAAGCGCTATTCCTACCGCAACAAGGTCGAGCAATTGCAGATCGAGCGCGTCTCGCAGGCTGCAGCGCGGCAGCGGGCCGGGCGTTGCGGCCGGGTGGCGGCGGGCGTCTGCATCCGCTTGTACGACGAGCTGGATTTCAACGCCCGGCCGGCATTTACCGACCCGGAAATCCTGCGTTCCAGCCTGGCCGGTGTCATCCTGCGTATGAAATCGTTGCGCCTGACCGATGTCGAGAGCTTTCCCTTTCTCGAACCGCCGCCGGCCAAGGCGATTGCCGATGGCTACGCTTTGCTGCAGGAACTCGGCGCGCTCGACGACGAAAACGTGCTGACGACGATCGGTCAGTCCTTGGCCAAATTGCCGCTCGATCCGCGTATCGGCCGCATGCTGGTCGCTGCCCGCGATCTCGGCTGCCTCAAGGAAGTGATGGTGATCGCCGCCGGCCTGTCGGCGCAGGACCCGCGCGAGCGGCCGCAGGAGCGGCAGCAGGCGGCCGACGAGAAGCACAAGCTGTTCGCCGACGAGAAATCGGAATTCCTCAGTTGGTGGAAATTGTGGAACTGGTTCCAGAATGCCGTCGAGCACAAGAAGTCGAACAAGCAGCTAATCGATACCTGCCACGCCCATTTCCTGTCGCATCTGCGCCTGCGCGAGTGGCGCGAGGTGCATGGCCAGTTGCATGCGATGATCGGCGAACTGGGCTGGCGGGAAAACGAGCTTCCCGGCACTTTCGAGGCCATCCACCAGGCGCTGCTTTCCGGCCTGTTGGGCAATCTCGGCTGCAAGTCGGACGAGTCCGGCTATTACCTCGGGGCACGTGGTATCCGTTACCTGATCCATCCCTCGTCGCCGCTGCAGAAAAAGGCCGGCAAGTGGATCATGGCGGCCGAGATCACCGAGACGACCAAGCTTTTCGGGCGCTGCGTCGCCCGCATCGAGCCCGACTGGCTGGAGAAAGTGGGCGCTCACTTGATCAAGCGCAGCTACTTCGATCCACACTGGGAAAAGAAAGGCATGCAGGTTTCGGCCTGGGAACGGACGACACTCTACGGCGTGGTGATCAATCCCAAGCGGCGCATCCATTACGGCCCGCTGGCGCCGGCCGATGCGCGCGAAATCTTTATCCGCCAGGGCCTGGTCGGCGAGGAAATCGACGAAGCCTTCGCCAAGCGCTGGCCGTTCTTCCAGCACAACCAGCGGCTGATCCGCGAGATCGAGCATCTCGAACACAAGCAGCGCCGGCAGGACGTGCTGGTCGATGACGAGCTGATCTACGCCTTCTACGACCACCTGATTCCCGAAGGCATCCACAACGGTGCGACCTTCGATCACTGGCGCAAGGAAGCTGAACGCGACAACGCGAAGCTGCTTTACCTGGCGAAAGATGACCTGATGCGCCACTCGGCGGCCGGCGTAACGACGGAAGCCTTTCCGCATCACCTGAAAGTTGGTGGCGTCGAGTATGGCCTGTCCTACCATTTCGAGCCCGGCACGCCGCGCGACGGCGTCACCCTGACCCTGCCGCTGGCGCAGTTGAACCAGATCCCGGCCGGCCGCATGGAATGGCTGGTGCCGGGCCTGCTCAAGGAAAAGCTGGTACAACTGATCAAGACCCTGCCGCAGCGCATCCGCGCCAAGCTGGTACCGGTACCGGAATTCGTCGAGGAATTCATCGCGGCGATGGCCGGCAACGACAAGAAAATGGGCATGGGGCTGATACCGCCGCTGATCGACTACATCCTCGAAGCGCGCGGGCTGAACGCCCGCGGCTGGGCGGTGACGCCGGATGCTTTCCGGCCGGATGCGCTGCCCGCCCATTTCTCGATGAACTACAAGCTGATCGACGAACACGGCCGCCAACTCGACATGAACCGCAGCCTGGTGCAACTGCGCGCCGACTGGGGCCGGGAAGCCAAGCAGGAATTCGCCGAGCTGCACGAAACGCCGTCCGAATACAGCAATCTCACCGACTGGACCTTCGGCGAATTGCCGGAACTCATGGAAGTGCCGGTGGCCGGCCAGACGGTGCTCGGCTATCCGGCGCTGACCGACGATGGCGAAGCGGTCAGCCTGAAGGTCTTCGATTCGGCCGAGGAAGCGGCATCGGTGCATCGGGCCGGCCTGTTGCGCCTGTTCATGCTGCAGTTCCGCGACCAGGTGAAGTATTTCGAGAAGAACGTGCCGGGCCTCAGCCAGATGGGCATGCAGTACATGGCGCTGGGCAGCAACGACGACCTGAAACGGCAGATCATCGACCTGACCTTCGAGCGGGCCTGTCTGCAGGAACCACTGCCGACGACGGCGAATGCCTTCAAGAGCCGTTGCGGCGACAGCAAGGCGCGGCTCGGGCTGATCATGCAGGAAGTCTGCCGCATGGTCGGTGCGGTGCTCACCGAGTGGCAGGCGGTGACGAAAAAGCTGCCGGCCTTCAAGGCGCATGCGGCGGCGGTGCAGGATATCGAAGCGCAGTTGAAGCGCCTGATGGGCAAGCAGTTCATTGCCGAGACGCCATTCGAGCGCCTGCAGCATTTCCCGCGTTACCTGAAAGGCATCCAGGTCCGGCTCGACAAGCTGAAAGCCGATCCGGCCCGCGACGCGCGGCTACTGGCCGAGTACACCCCGTTGTGGGTGAATTACGAGCGGCGCGCCATCCAGCTCGCCAAGCAGGGGGCGGCCGATCCGCAGGTCGAGCAGTTCCGCTGGCTGCTCGAGGAATTGCGCATCAGCCTGTTCGCCCAGGAACTGAAGACGCCGGTGCCGGTGTCGGTCAAGCGCCTGGAAAAGCAGTGGCACGCCGTGCAGTGACGGGCGGCTGATCAGCTTTGTCCGGGGCGCGTCGGCGTCCCGCCTACCGTCCGGGTGGGGCTGCGCGGTTGGCGTGCCGCCAGGTAGCTGTCGACCTGGGCCAGCAGCTTGTCGGCATTCGCCAGCCCATAATGGCGTGACCACTTGCCGGTTCGTCCATCACCGATGAGCACGATGACCGGATGGTTTTCGAAATTCGGGGTATAGGCGCCGAAGCCGGTCAGCACCTCGGTGACACTGGCCATCGGGCCGGTCAGCCAGAACCAGCCGGGCTTGGTTTCGTACTGCGCGGCATAGCTTTTGAGTCGGCTCGGTGTGTCGCGCGCCGGGTCGACACTCAGAGAAAGCAGCCGGACTTCCCTGTCGAGCCGGTCGCCGAGTTTTTTCTGCAAATCGGACATGATGCTCGAGACGACCGGGCAGACCGTCGTGCAACTGGTATAGACGAACGTCACCACGGCAATGCGGTCCCCGATCAGCTCGCTTTTCAGGCGTCGACTGCGCCCGTCCTGATCATTGAGGGGCTGGTTGGAAACGGTCACCGCAACGGTCTCCGGAACCTGCTCGGGGGCGGGCGGCGCCATATGGGCGGAGTGGTCGTGGCTGGCCGGGGCGGCATGCTGGTGTTGGGCCGGCATCGGCTCGGGCATGTCGTGGGCGTGCGCCAAGGGCAGGATGGCAAGGGCAGAAATAAGAGCGCTGTTAAGCCAGGCTTGTCGTTTCATTTGGCAACTCCTTCAAGGGCGGACGATGGCGGTTGATGGTTGCTGTTGCAGCAAGCATGCCAAGCCCGCAGCGCCCGGCGTGTCCTCCAAAAACGGACGTCGTTCGGGCGTTGCGGGCCAGTCATCGGCGGCCGGGGGCGTGGTTGCCGTGTCGCGCCAGCCCACTGTTGGGGAATATTCCCCAGCCGCCAGCGGACGCTGGGCCCAACGATGCTGTGTGTTCAAGCGCACCGACTCGGTGGTCGGCGATGGATAGGGTGGTCGGGCTATCCGCCACTTCCCGAAAAAGTGTTGGGGGTGGACGACAGCTAGCGGTGCTGGCGTAAAACCGGATGATCGGCCCTGTGCCATTGCTCAAGACGGCGGCACCGGGCGTCGTGGTCGGTGCAGAAAATATTTAGGGTTTGCCGGAATATCCGGCAGCCGCCAAGCGTTTGTAGTGTGGATGGTCCATTCCGCCTGCTTTGGGCAGCCGGAAAAACGAGGGCGTGATGTTTTTGCGCTCAATGGGCTGTCGGCCTCCGTAGTACATGCAGTCATGCTGCAAGGAGTTTGCGATGCTATGTCCCTCTCGAATCCTGATCGTCGAAGACGAAGAAATTCTCGCCGACAATCTGAAGACCTTCCTCGGCCGGCGTACCCCCGATGTCCGGATCGCCGCCGATGCCGAAGCCGCCATCGCGATGGCCAAATCCTTTTCGCCCGACCTGGTGATCCTCGACTATGCGCTACCCGGCATCGATGGCCTGCGGGCCTACCACGAGATTGTCGGGTCCGGTTCCGAAGCGGCGAACTGCGTCATGATTACCGGTCACCTGACTGAACTGGTGGCGGAGAAAGCTTACCGCCAGGGGATTCGCCAGATGCTCTGCAAACCGTTCAGCTTTGCCGAGTTGCAGCAAGCCATCGATTTGAGTCACTAAGCGGATATAGGCGCGGCGCCGCGCCGCTTGGACTGGCCGCTAAAAGCCAGGCCTCCGCGCTGGCGGAGGCCTGGTCGGAAATTCCGAAATACCCTTGTTTGCGCTGTCAGCGCGCCGCTTCCGGCTGGGCCATGGCGCGCTGACAGCCTACTTGATGCGGATCGTTCTATTGGGCGAAATGGCGCCCAGTGCGGATTCGACGCGTACTGCCGTGCAATTGGTCGTGCGTGGATCGAGCGCCCCGGTTGCGTTGATGACGTCAAAACTGAAAATGTTGCCGACCGAGGTCGTCTGGCCGATTACTCGACCGTTCGCGTTGCAGGGCACGCCGCCAACCAGACCACTGAACTTGAGGGTCAGGCTATGCGCGGAGGCGATACTGGTGCTGCCGCTGACCCGCCAGTTGTTCTTGCTGCTGATGTAATCGGCGCTGTTGGTGAGGACCGTTTCGGGCGAAGTCAGGGTGATGGTTACCGTGGTCGATGGCGAGACCGCCAGGCCATCGTTGGCTTGATAGTTGAAGCTGTAGGTGCCCGAGGTATTGCCGGTGAAGGTGAGCGTGCCATTGGCGTTGGTGGTAACCGACGCGGTGCTGTTGGCCGGTCCGACCGGGGCCGAGACACTGCCGGCGGCGATCGACAGGGCAGAGCCCTCGATGTCGCTGTCGTTGGCCAGGACGTTGATGGTCAGCGGCGTATTGATGGCGCCGTTGGTCACATCCGGGTTGGCGACCGGCGGGTCGTTGACCGGTGTGACAGTGATCGTGACGGTGGCGGGGGCGGACGTGACGCCATCGGCGGTGACCGTGTAGGTAAAACTGTCGCTGCCGTTGGCGTTGGGGTTCGGCGTGTAGCTCACGTTGCCGGTCAGGTTATCGACAACGGTCGTCCCCTTGGTCGCATCAGTAACGATGGCCAGGGTGACGGCGGTCGCCGCCGGGTCGATCTGCAGACCGTTCAGGGTATCGCCGGCGATGATCGGGATGAGGACGACCGTATCTTCATTGGTCGTTGCCTGGTCGTCGGCGGCCATGACGACCGGGCCGCCGCCGGAGAAGCTGGCGACACTGTATTCGGCCAGGCCGCGGGCGCTGGAAAGGACGTGAATCTTGGAGGGCGGGGCGACGACCTGCGGGACCGTGACCATGCCGCCCGCCAGGGGCAGGTTGTAATCGGTCAGGGTCAAGGTTTGCGGGGTGATGCCGTCGCTCGATACGGCACTGACCGTCAGCGTCGCGTTGGTCGGGTCGAAGTGGGCATAGTTTACCGTCACTTCATCATTGACCGGCAACGGGTAGTAGGCGGGAACCGACAGGCCGTTGATATCCACCGCCGACTTGTCCATCAGGCAGACCGAATCGGGTAGCGCTGCCCCTGGCGCCGGACGGATCTGCGCCCAGCGCCAGTTGTTCTGTGCCGCCATCGGGGTTTCCTGGGCGGCGGCCGGTTGCGTATAGCCGATCAGGTTGCCCGAGGCATCGAGATTGGTGCCGCAGGGCGCATTGAAGAACGAGGTGACCGGCGCGATGCCGGGCGGCCGCGTGCCGCCCGGCAGGCGGCTGGCGGCGGTGCGGAAGGCGGTGGCATAAACGTCGATTTTCTGTTCGTTCACCGTGCGGGCATAGCTGGCGCGATCGGCGCTGACCTTGCTCGGCATCTGGCCGGTGAAAATACGCCCCATCAGGGTGAAGTCGCGGGTTTCGATGAAATCGATGCCGGGGCCGCCCAGGTTCGAACCAACCGGTCCTTCGATGCGAAAGACGTTATGGTTGTGCAGCAGGCCGTCGCTGCCGAGGAAGTCGGGCAGGGGGCTGCCGGTGACCGGACCAATCCGGGCCGGGTCGGCGATATACAACTTGCCGGGCACCGGGCCGGGAATGGCCGGGATTTCTGCTCCGCCGGCAGTTGCCGAGGGCAACAGGAAGGGGCCGACGCGTCCCTGCATCGCCCCGGCGAAGTCGCCGGGGGCGCCGATGCCGACGTCGTCGGTAAAGAAAATGCGTTCGCCGGCGATTCCTTCGACGACCTCTTCGCCATAGGGATGGATAAAGCGGTAGGTGCCGGTCAGAGGAACAGGTTGCAGCCGGACCCGGATACGGGTGAAGACGATCTGGGCGCCTGGCGTGACATTGGTCGAGAAGGCCGCCTCCAGTCCGAGAACGAGAATGGCTTTGCCGGCGTTGGCGGTAGTCATCAGGGCGTTGGCCGCCCACCAGAAATGCTCATCAAAAAACTGGCCGGGGAAAACCTCCGGCACCACCGGCGGATCGCCGGGCAGGAGCAGGCAATGGCCGCCATCGAGTTCGGCCTGGGTGAGCGGCAGGCAGAGTTCGAGGCTGACTCCGGTGGTGTCCTGGAACCAGCGCGGAAAACCGTTGGCGGTATCGATCGGGCCCAGCCTTTCGAGCACGGCATGGGCGGGTTGGCCGAACAGGGCGGCGGCAATCAACAGGGCGATGGTCGTGCGTTTAAATGAGTTCATGGAATATCCCCTTCGAGCGCGGATGAGATAAATGGAGTTTCCTGAGCCTGGCCTGACGCATTGATCATGCCGGGCCGGGAAAGGCTCCATGCCGAGGGGATTTTGATGCTGGTTACTGTATTAATATCAATGACTTGTCGGCCCGTTGTGGCGCCGCTTGGCTGGCCTGCCGGGCAGCGAGGCTGGGGAATAATTCGATTTCTCCCCAGCCTTGGGGGGCGGCGGCCCCCCAAATCTGCTGCTTGCCTTTCCCTTGCTCTGCCCGCCGACTTACTGGGCGCCGGCCGGCGAAAAGGAACACAGGCCTTTTTCCAGGGCGTAGGCGGTCAAGGCCGAGGCGTTGTGCAGATCGAGCTTTTTCATCAGGTTGGAGCGGTGCTTCTCGACGGTTTTGACACTCAGGCATAGGTAATCGGCGATCTGCCGGTTGGTGTTGCCCTCGGCGACCAGTTTGAGCACTTCCCGTTCGCGGTGGGTCAGCGTCTCCCAGGGACTGCTGGCGTTGTTGCCGAAGTTGGCCGGCTTGTTGTTGCCCAGGAAACTGCTGATGACTTTCGAGGAAATGTCCGGGCTGAGGTAGGTTTTGCCGTCGAGGACACTGTGGATGGCCAGACGCAGTTCGGCATGGGTGGCATCCTTGAGAATATAGCCGTCAGCGCCGGCCCGCAGGCTTTCGTGGATGTACTCCTCGGCCTTGTGCACGGTAAGTACCAGAACCCGGATCTCGGGGTGGCGACGCTTGATGTTGGCGATCGCTTCGATGCCGTTGATGCCGGGCATCGAGAGATCCATCAGGACCAGGTCCGGGTTGAGCTGGGCAATGCTGCGCAAGGCATCGCGGCCGTTATCGGATTCACCGACGATCTCCAGCCCCGGGTCCTGTTCCAGCAAGGCGCACAGACCGGCGCGCAGCAGGGTATGGTCCTCGACAAGAAGTATGCGTCGTTTTTTAGCCATGCTGCCTTCTCCAATATGCCAAGCGAAACCCGGTGCCCAGTTCGGGGAGGGGGCCGGAAAGCGTGGCCGCCCGGCAAGGCGTGATCAATGGTTGGCCGAGCGCCGGCGCCTCGCTCAATTGTCGCCTCCCGCCGACGCGCTGCAGGTCAGCGGCCAGGCGACGCTGATCGTGGTTCCCCGCCCGATTTCCGAGGCCAGGACGTAACTGCCGCCGCTCAGGCGGGCCCGTTCCTTCATGCTGCGCAGGCCGAGCCCCTGGTCCGGACGCTCTCCGTCAAAGCGTTGCGACGGCTCGAAGCCGCGGCCGTTGTCGGCAATGCTCAGGTGCAGGGTGTGCGCCTCGTGGGTCAGGCCGAAGCTGATCTGATCGGCCCCGGAATGCTTGACGATGTTGGCCGTGGCCTCCTGCAGCAGGCGGAAAATGGTGGTCTTGAGGGGCGGCGGGATGGCGCTCTCGGTGACGCGGATTTCCTTGACCACCCGGATGTTTCGGCAGGCCGCCTCGAATTCACGGAAGAACCAGGAGAGGGTGGGCAGGATGCCCAGATCGTCGAGCGTCGTCGGGCGCAAATCCATCGAGATGCGGCGTACCTCGACCAGGGCATCCTTGACCCGGGCGCTGAGGTTGACCAGGGCGGTGCCGGCCTCGGCGGTCGCCCCCTGGTTCACCAGGCGGGCCGTATCGTCGATCGACAGTTTGATGACGCTCAAGGTCTGGCCGATCACGTCATGGAGATCGGCGGCGATCCGCCGGCGCTCATCTTCCTGCACGTTGAGCAATTGCGCCGAGAGATGCCGCAACTCTTCCTGCGAGCTGCGCAAGGCGGCTTCCGAGCGCACCCAGGCCGTCATGTCCTGCTCGACAAAGGAAAAACTGTCGGCTTCGCCATTTTTGCCGCGATGGGCAATCACCACCTGGGTGGTGGGCACTTCCCGGCCATCGCGGGCCAGCAGGGCCGACGAGCCGCTCCACATGCCATCGCGCAAGGCGGTCGGCAGGGCTTCCGCATGCAACTTCGCGCGCGCCTCGGGGGTCAGGCATTCGAACATCTTCAGGCGATAGACGTCGGTGCTGTCCTCGAGCTTGAGCATGGCCCGTCCGGCATTGTTGAGATAGAGCAGGGTGCCGTCGGACGCCGTCATCGCGATGAAATTGGGCGTCTTGCTCAGGATGTTGAGCAGGCGCGCCTGGACATCGGCCACCTCGATGCGCTTCAGCATCTCCTGTTCGATGCGTTCGCGCAAGTTGTCCTGCAATACCTGGATGTGCTTTTTCGAACGCTTCAGCTCGCTGGTGTCATCGATCGAGACGACGGCCAGCAATTCGTGCTGGCCGCTGCCGGGGAGGATGGGCTGGACATTGATGGCGAGATGACGATTGAGCTGCGGGTCGAAGGTTTCCAGGCGGGTGCGGCGGTCGAGGGCCATCTCGACGAGCGCTTCGCGCTCCAGTTCCTTGATGGGGCAATCGGCGGCAGTGCACGTCGGATGCAGCGTGCCGTGCACGGATTGCCCCTTGATGGAACGAACATCGCCCAGTCCCCAGCGCTCCAGGGTTCGATTGGCGTGGATGATGCTTCCGTGCTGATCAATCAGGAAAATCAGGATGGGAATGGCATCGGCGACGAATTGCCATTGCTGCTTTGCCTTTTCGAGGCTTGTTATGTCCATGGATGGCATCCTGGTGTGACCTGGCAGTATGTGGGGGTTGACGTTTCTTTACCGCTAGTCACAAACGGTTACGGTTGGCAAAAATATACAGTATTCGCGGTATTGCCGGCACTGGGCGTTAACCCTATTTTTGGGCCTGTGTCGTCTATCCGCCGAAGGAGAAGGTTTCGTGGCTTTTCACTGCTCTCCGCGCCTGCTTGGTTTGAGTCTCCTGGCCCTGATAAGTGCCATGTTGCCGCTCGCCGCCGCGGCGGCCGGCATCTATGTCTATACCGCGGAGGATGGTGCGGTTTCGCTCAGCAATGTGCCCGAGGATCCGCGCTACAAGGTGCTGCTCAGCGACGAGACGGCCGCCGTCGACAGCCTGGCCCGGCGCAGCGAGCGGCGCGTCGGCCGGGTGGGCAACGCCAAGGCCCGTTACGACCAGGTCGTCGCCCAGACCGCGCTGGCCTATGGGCTGGAGAGTTCCTTGCTGCATGCGGTGATTTCCGCCGAATCCGGCTACAACCCGGCGGCCGTTTCGCCGAAAGGCGCCCGCGGCCTGATGCAGTTGATGCCGGCGACGGCCTTGCGTTACGGGGTGGCCGATGCCCTCGATCCGGTCCAGAATCTGCAGGGCGGGGCGCGCTACCTGCGCGATTTGTTGAAAATGTTCAACAGTGACAAGCGACTGGCGGTCGCCGCCTACAACGCCGGCGAAAATGCGGTGGCCAGATACGGTAACCAGATTCCGCCGTACCGCGAAACCGTCAGCTATGTGCCCAAGGTGATGCGCTACTACGAGCACTATCAAACCGGCAGCGAGACTCGATAGCATGTTCCAGACCCTGATCGCCGAAGACAATGCGGTATTCCGCCACTCCCTGAAAACGGTGCTGGAGCGCCGTTTTCCACGCATGCTGATCGAAGAGGCGGTGGATGGGGAGCAGGCCGTGGCGCGGGGAACCGCCCGTCACCATGACCTGATCTTCATGGATATCAAAATGCCCGGCCGCAACGGCCTGGAGGCCACCCGCCTGATCAAGTCGAGCGATACGGGCGCCGTCGTCTGCCTGGTGACCAGCTACGACCTGCCGGAATACCGCGAAGCAGCCGGTATTTGCGGGGCCGATCATTTCATCGTCAAGGACGACTCGTCGGAGAGCGTCATCGTCGATCTGGTCGAATCGGTGCTCGCCCGGCGGGCGACCTAGCGCCAGCGGCTGCCCGTCGGCAACGCTGGCTGCGCTTGCGGTGGCGCGGGCATGGCCGTGGCCGAATCGGCCGGGGGGATTTGCCCTTCCGCCATGAACACCCATTCGGAATATTTCTCCTTGTCCAGGAATAGCGTGTCGCGGGCCCGGAAGCCGGCGCTTTTCAGCGGCGTTTGCTCGGACAGGCTATAGACTCCGACAATCTGTCCGTTCGGCAGCTTGACGATGCCCCACTCGGCGCTGCCGGTCATCGGGTCGACATAAATCTTGCGCAGATGATGTTTGACCGCCACCTTGTCGTCGTCCTGCACCAGCACTTCCAGGCTGACCGGATAGCGCTGGTTGCTCAGGTAGTAGCGGTTCAGGGCCTGCCGGAACTGCTGGCCGATATAGAGCAGTTCCTTCTCGTGGTCGCGCTGCACCATCGTATGCCAGACCGTACCCAGCGCCGCTAGGCCGGCACCCATGATGGCGACGCCGATCAGCACGGCGATATAGGTAAAGCCGGACTGCTTACCACGTACTGTAAGGGCTGCCATCGGAAGAATTCCCCTCGGCTCCGCTGTGAATGTCGAAGACGCCGCCCTTGTCCGGCGAGTCGGGCGGCACGATGAGCCAGGTGGTGGTACTTTCGGTGATCGGGTCATAGGGCAGGCTGCGCAGATACTTCTTTTCGACCAGGGTTTCCAGTTGTTCGGGATACTTGTCGTTGTCGCCGTAGTACTTGTCCAGCACGTCGCGGGTGGCGGCCAGGTTGGCCTTGAGGATGGTTTCCTTCGACTTGTCGACGCGATGGAAATAGCGCGGTGTGGCCAGCGCCAACAACAGCGCCACGATGGCCAGGACGACGACCAGTTCGATCAGCGTGAAACCTTGCCGGAGGTAGTGCAGCGAAGGAGGGGGGGTCATGCGCTCACCATTGGCGGTAGGGAATGCCGTTCAGACCAACCGCGCTGGAGCGGGAATAGACGTCATAGACGTCGCTGCCCTCGCTCGGCGCGTCGGGCGGGCTGGCATAGGCGCGTTTGCCCCAGGTCTCGGCGGCCGGCTGGCTCGGGTCGGTGGCAAATGGGTCGCGCGGGATGCGGCGCAGGAAATAGATTTTCTGCGCCCTGCTGGCGCTTTTCGCATCGTCCACGCCGTCGACGAGAATCTGCAAATTTTCCGGATAGCCCGATTTCTGGGCGTTGGCGATGATTTTCCCGTCGTCGACCGCCTCCTTGTAGGCGTCGATGGCCGTCCGGATCTGCTGCAGGGCATCGCGAAAGTCACGCTCCTTGCTGCGTTGCATGGCGACTTCCGCCATCGGCACGACGATCGAGGCGAGCAGGCCGACGATGGCCACCGTGATGACCAACTCGATCAGCGTAAAGCCGCTATTCATTGGCCGGTGACCGGGCGGGCGCATGATCAGGGTTGAATCGCGATGGTCAGTGCCGGCGGATTGGGGATCGCCAGTGAGCCGCCGCCAACGTCCGTTGCCGTGATGCCGGAGGCGCTGATCAGCACCGGTCCCTGGCCGCCGATGACTTCGAACTGGAGTGCCGCGATGTTGCCCCCGGCCGCCGCCGAGGCGCCGTTTTCGGTGGTCAGCTCGGCACTGATGGTGCCGCTGGCTTCATCGATCTTCCAGTCGAAGTTGCCCTTGACGCCGGCCCGCCGCAGCAGGTCGCCCTCGCTGACGGTGAGCGCTTTGAGGGCATCGCTGTCGTAGGCCACGGTGAGGCCCAGGGTACTGATCGGCGCGCCGCCCAGGGCATTGAGTGCGACGTTGATCTTGTCGCCGACCTTGGCCTGGGCCGGTCCGTTGACATTGACGGTGAGGCCGGGGGCGGCCGCCATGCTCGGGGCGGCGCGCGGCGCGGCGGGCGGCGGCAGGCGGTTGCCGGCGGCCACCGTGCCCTGGTTGACGACGCCAGACGAGGCCGCGATCTTGAGGTCCGGGGCGGTGAATTTCACGCTGCTTTCGGTACCCGACCACAGTTCCAGCAGATCCGCTTCGCTGATCTGGTTATTGCGGATGATGTGGGGGGTGATGGCCAGGACCAGTTCGCGATTACCCCACTGGTCGTTCTGAATGCCGAAAAGACGGCCAAGGAAGGGGATGTCGCCCAGTCCCGGGACCTTGTTGTTCTGACTCATGCTGTCCGAGGCCTGGATCAGGCCACCCATCACCTGCGTCTCGCCATCTTTCAGACGCAGCACGGTAGACGCATTGTTGGTCGTCGTCTTGAAGGCGATCGAGCCACTCGGGCCATCCACGCGGTCGCCGAGCTTGCTGACCTCGAGGTTCAACTTGATGGCGACATTGCCATCAAGATAGATGGTCGGCTCGACTTCCAGTTTGATCCCCGTCTCCAGGTACTGGATGCTGGTATTGAAGACCGCCGCCAGGCCGGAGCCGCCGCCCACCGTACCGGTCCCCGGAACCGCCGCACTGGAGATGACCGGGGTCCGGTCGCCGATCATGATCTTGGCTTTTTCCTTGTTGCGGACGCGGATGCGCGGCGTGGCCAGGGTCCGGGTATCGGTGTTGCCCCCTTGCGCCTTGGCACTGACCGTCGCGTTCGAGACGCTCACCCCGACATCCGCCGAGGTCATGTTCTTGAAGGCCTGCAGGGTTGCCGCCGCGCCGGACAACGGCCAGGACAGCGTCGCCGAGGCCGCGGTCGGCCAATCGATGCCGAGGGCCAGGGAACGGCTGCGATCGACATCGAGCAGTTCGACTTCCAGCATGACTTCCGAATCCGGTTGGTCCATCGACGACACCAGCTTTTCCGCCAGGCGGATGACCGGCGCCGTATCGCGAACGACCACCGCATTGCTGCGCTCATCGACATAGACATCCTTGGATTTGAGGATGGTCTTGATCATGGTCTGTACCTGCTTGGGGTCGGCATTGACCAGGGCGAAGCGGCGCACCTTGAGTTCCAGGTATTCCTTGCTCTTGGCCGGGGTCAAGGGATAGATCAGTACGCTGTTCTCACCGAGGATGCGCTTTTCCAGCTGGTTCTGCAGGAGGATCAGGTCGAGGGTTTCCTCGACGGCCGTATCCTTGACGAAAATCGAGACCTTGATGTCGTTGCGGACATCCTTGTCGATCATGATATTGACGCCGGTGGTCCGCGAAATGGCTTCCAGCACCATTTTCAGGTTGGCGTCGCGGAACTGCAGGGTGACCGGGCGCCGGCCCTTGATATTGAGGCGCGGCCCGGCCAGGCTTTCCTTGAGGTTCTGTTCTTCCAACTGGTAGCGCAACTGGTTGGCCTTGACGTCGCCCGGCCGTTCGACGAGCACTAGGTTGACCGCTGCCTTGGCGCCGGTGAGGTCGCCCTTCTTGAGCATGGTCTGGGCATCGCTCAGCCATTTGGCGTGGCGGCGGGCCGTCGCTACCTCGGTCAGGCCGTTGCGGGCGGCCTGGTTGGCGCTCTCGATATTCAGGGCGCGGCGATAGAGTCCCTCGGCGGCCTCGAACCGTTCGTTGGCCAGTTCGCTGGTCGCGGCGTTGAGGACGCGATTTACCGCCTGCTCACGCTGGCGCAGGTATTCCTGGCGGGCCTGCGTATTCTTGGGGTCCTCCGCCGCCAGTTGCGCGAGCTTGGCGAGGCCGTCTTCGTAGTGACCATCCATGATCAGCGACATGCCGTCACGGCGTGTCATCTCGTTCGCACAACCCGCAAGCAGCAGGACTGCCGACCACATCAGTACCTGCTGGCGGAGCCTCCTTTGCGGCCGAGCGGGGCAGCCGAGCGTCGATACGCTGTTTTTTTGAGTGGGCTTCACTGGACTATTCCTGTATTGAGCGATTGTTCAACGTGCAGCGGAAGATAAAGGAAGGTCAGTTGTCCTCCCTTGAGGCTCTCGACCCGGTAGGTACGGTCGATGGTGTCACCCAGGGCAACCGTCAGCAGGCGGTCGCCGCGGGTAAGAAGGATCAGCTTGGCGTCGCCCTCGATGTACTGGCCGAAGTAGGCAAACGGCAGGGGCGGCGCTGTTGGCGGTGGCGGGGGCGGCGGAGGAGGGGGCGGCGGCGGGGGCGGCGGCACGTACCAGGAGAAGCCGGCGAAGAGGTCGGGGATGTTCTCGCCGAGCGGCGGCCGCGGCGGATTGTCCAGTTGTCCGGGGCGGGCGATGGTGCTGCCGGCCGCCGCCAGCGGGCCGCTCGTCTTGCTGCGCGCCGCCGTCGCCTGACGGCCGCCGGTCGCCTTGCCGGCGGGGGAGGCAACGCCGTCGTCCTCGCCCGGCGCCAACCAGACCAGGGTCAGCGTGCCGATCAGGCCGAGGGCCAGCAGCAGGCGGGTATGGACCGGCTTCATGCGCCCTTCTCCAGATAAAGCAGGAAGACGATGCGGGCATCGACCGTACCGTCGCCGACCTTGTCGCGCTTCAAGTAGATCCCGTCGAGGGAGAGGGCGGGAGCGGTGGCCAGGGCGGCGGCGATGAAGCGGCGAATCTGCGGATAGCTTCCCTTGACCGGGAAGGCGATGCGGAAGCGGTCGAGACGGCCGGACGGGGCTCGGGTCAAGGTGTATTCCCCGGCTTCCAGGGCCAGTTGCTGCTGGCCCGCCAGGCTATAGATTTCGCCGAGCCAGTCGGGCACCGTGGCGCCCTTCGGGAACGCCTGATAGAAGGCCCGCAACTGCTCGTCGGGGCTGGCCGGCTGGCCGTTGGCCGGTTGCCCGGCGGTCCGTTGCAGTTGGCCGCGGGCGGCGGCCAGTTGCTGCGCCAGTTGATCGGCGCGCCGGGCGGTGGCGGGAAAAACGACCAGCCCATAGGTGAGGGCGGCGAGCAACAGGGCGAAACCGGCCGTGCCCGGCCAACCCAGCCGGTGCAGGCGGTAGCTGAGGTGACGGCGGAGGAGGCGGGCATTCATGAGGCGCTCCCCCACTTCGCGGTAATCCGGAAGCGGATCGGCTTTTCCCGGTCCTGCTGATTGACCTGGTGGGTATGCAGGATGACCGCGGAGAGGTTTTCCTGGCTCTGCAGCATCCGGTAATAGGCCAGCATTTCGTCGAAATTCTTGGCTTCCGCCGTCAGGGTCAGCTCGCCCTTGGTGACGTCCGGCTCCAGCGACAGGATGCCGACCTGGCGTTGGGCTTCCCCTTCGAAGGTGGCGAATAGCTGGTCCCAGGGCATGTTCAACTTGCCGGCCACGGCGATCGCCCGGTTCCACTCGGCGGCCAGCTGGACGTCGTCGATTTTCAGGGCGGCCGGCTGGCGGGCGGCGAGCGCCGCCCGGGTCGCCTGCAACTGGCTTTCCGCCGTCCGCAGGCGCGGTTGCCAATAGTGGTATTGCCAGCCAAGGGCGGCAGCGAGCGCGCCCAGGCCGAGGAGCAGGCCGAGCCACGGCAGGCGGCCGGCCGGTGGGCGATGCTTGGCGAAGTTGATGTCGAGACGCGGCATGCTGGCTATCCGAGCAGGGCAAAAGCGAAGCGACCGTCGGTCAGCGGTGAAAAGTTGCGCCGCGGCGCCGGCTGCAGGCTGCGGAACGACCAGCGGGAGCCGGCGGGCAGCGCGAGTTCGGGATGCGCCGGGGCAAAAATCAGGGCCTGGGCCGTCGGTGTCTCGTCACGGCCGGCCAGCAGACTTTCGTTGTCGAGCAGTTCGGGCAACTCCGCGGCCCAGTTCGGGCCGATCCGCAGGCTGCGGATCCAGCGCCATTGCTTGTTCTCGGCCAGGGCCAGGGTGAGCCGGCCGGCTTCATGGACGACCAGCCAACGGGCCTGTTTGCGGTCGAGGCCGGGTTGCCAGTAATTGGCCGCCGCCGCCAGATAGGGCTGGATCGCCAGTAGCCGGTTGTGGCTGGCCGTGGCGGCCTCTTCCAGGCTGGCCAGCAGTTCGCTATCGACGGCGGCGGCCAGCTTGCTGCGGCCGGGCGCTTCGTCGCTGAGGCAGACCTGCCAGTCGGCGGCGGCCTCGGCGTAGATTTGGGCAAAGGCCAGGCGGGCGATGGCGAGTTCTTCGGCGCTGTCATTGAGGTCGGCGCGCCAGGGCTGCAACTCGTAGTGCACGAAATGGCTGGAGAGAATCACCCGCACCCGCCGCCCGGCCGGCGACTCGCGCAACAGTTCGGCAAAGGCCCGGGCGGCGCCGGCCCAGGCCTTTTCGGGAGCGGGCGTGAGCGGCCGGCTGATCTTTTCGGCGATCTGCGGGCGCCAGCCGCGCCAGCGCAGCGCTACCAGTTCGCTGGGCGAAATGAAGACGGAGAGCGATTCAGGCGACAAAAGTGACACGATTGATCTCCGCCAAGGTGGTTTCGCCCCGCCGCACCAGATCGAGGGCCGATTCGCGCAGGAACAGGGTGCCGTTGGCGCGGGCCGCTTCCTTGATCTGGCGGATCGGCGCCCGGGCGACGATCAGTTCGCGAATGACGTCGTTGAGGTGGAGGACTTCGGCGATCGCCTTGCGCCCCTTGTAGCCGCTGCCCCGGCAATGGCCGCAGCCCTGGCCGGCGCGGAAACGGAAGTCGGCGACATCGGCCCGGCAGAGGCCGGAATCGGCGAGCAGGAGATCGTCCGGCTGGTAGTCGGCGGCACAGTGCGGGCAGTTGACGCGCAGCAGGCGCTGGGCCAGCACGCCGTTCAAGGCCGAGACGAAGCTGTAGGGATCGACCCCCATGTGCATGAAGCGGCCGATCACGTCGAAGACATTGTTGGCGTGCACCGTGGTGAATACCAGGTGGCCGGTCAGCGCCGACTGGATGGCGATCTGCGCCGTTTCGGCATCGCGGATTTCGCCGACCATGATCTTGTCCGGGTCGTGGCGCAGGATGGAGCGCAGGCCGCGGGCGAAGGTCAGGCCCTTCTTCTCATTGACCGGGATCTGCAGCACGCCGGGCAACTGGTATTCGACCGGGTCCTCGATGGTGACGATCTTGTCGGTGCCGCGGTTGATTTCGGTGATCGCCGCATAGAGCGTCGTCGTCTTGCCGCTGCCTGTCGGGCCGGTGACCAGGAACATGCCGTAGGGTTCGCTGGCCAGGCGGCGCAGGGTGGCGGCGATCTTGTCGTCGAAACCCAGGCTGGTCAGTTGCAACTCCTTCATCTGGTTGGTCAGCGACTGCTTGTCGAGGATGCGCAGCACGGCATCCTCGCCATGGATGCTGGGCATGATCGAAACCCGCAGGTCGACCTCGCGGCCGCCGATGCTGACGCGCAGGCGGCCGTCCTGGGGGACGCGGCGTTCGGCGATGTCGAGTTCGGACATGACCTTGATGCGGGAAATGGTCTGTTCGGCAAACTCGACCGAGGGCACCGAGCCGACCACGCTCAACACGCCGTCGATGCGATACTTGATGACCATGCCGGCGTTGTTGGACTCCAGGTGGATGTCGCTGGCGTCGGTGCGCAGGGCGTCGTAGATGGTCGAATTGACCAGGCGGACGACGCGGCTGCTGTCCTTGCTGATGCCGCGGAAACTGAGCTCTTCGACGGCCTCGCCGGAATGGCGCGGGCTTTCGGTTTCCGGCAGGACGGTATCGAAGGCGCGCAGCCCGTCCTCGTAACCGGCTTGCCAGGCCAGGATGTCGGCGCGGCTGGCGAGGACCAGGGAAAAATCCGCACTGATCCGCGCCTCGGCCCACGATTGGATGGCGACGTTGAAGGGGTCGGCGACGATCAGGCTCAGGGCGCCGGCCCCATCGCGCAGCAGCAGGCATTCCCGGCTCAGGGTTTCCTTGAAGGGAACCAGATCGAAGGCCGGCTGCAGGCTGCGGATCTCGGCCATGGAGAGGGCCGGGCGGTGCACCGTGACGCTCAGTCGGCTGAGGAATTCTTCCGGCGCCAGGGCGGACTGTTCGGCCAGCACTTCGCTCAGCGAGCGGGCGGTGGCCAGGGCGAGGCTGCGGGCTTTGGCCAGTTCGGCGCTGGCGAAGGGCAGCAGGGCATTTTCGACGACGAGACTCATTGGATACTCCCGGCTAGTTCGAATATCGGGAAATACATCATGACCACGATGGCGCCGATGACGATCCCGATGAAGGCCATCAGCAGTGGTTCGAAGAGGCGGACAAACCAGTCCACCCAGCGGGCGATCTCGCCGTCGTAGAAGAAGGCGATGCGTTCCATCATTTCGCCCATCCGTCCGGTCCGCTCGCCGACCCGCAACATGCGCAGGGAAACCGGCGTCGTCAGGCCGAAGGCCTCCATCGCCGCGGAGATCTGCATGCCTTCGCGAATCTGTTTGGCAGAGTCGGAAAGGCGTTGGCGAAGCGGCCCCTGCAGCAGGTCGGCGGTCATGTGCAGGGCTGGCATGATCGCAGTGCCGCCGCGCAGCAGCATGCCGACGGTGCGGTAGAAACGGGCCAGTTGATACATCCGCAGGCGTTCGCCGATGGCCGGAATGGCCGTCATCCGTTCGAACAGCCAGCGCCGGGTGGCGGCCTGCATGAGCCAGAAAACGAGCAGCGTCAGGCCGCCGGCCAGGCCGATCAACAGCGTCCAGCCATGATCGTGCACCAGGTTGCCCCAACTGATCAGCAGCCGCGAAGTGAACGGGATTTCGCCGCCCATGTCCTCGAAAATGCGCGAGAAGCGCGGCACCACGTAGCTCAACAGGAAAATGATGACCAGGCTGCCGACGCCGGCCAGCAACAATGGGTAAATGGCGGCGCTGACGATCTTCTTGCGCACGACATCGAGTTGCGCCTGGTAGGCGACGTAGCGGGCGAGCGCTTCGGGCAGGTCGCCGGTCTTTTCGCTGGCCCGCACGGTGGCGATATAAAGCGGCGGAAAGACGGCGGGAAATTGCTGCATCGCCTGCGACAGCGATTGTCCCTCGTACAGGTAGGCGACCAGCTTGGCCAGCAGGTGCTGGCGCTGCACCTTGCTTTCCTTCTCCTTCAGGGTTTCGATGGCATCGACCACCGACAGGCCGGCCTCGAGCAGCATCAGCAGTTCCTGGCTGAACAGGCCGAGCGGCAGGGAGTGGGCGTCGCGCCCGGCGAAATCGGCAAGTTGGTGCGAGCCCGTGACCTTGAGTACGGAATAGCCGCGCTGGCGAGCCTGCTCGGCAGCATCGTCGGCACTCGGCGAATCGAGCCGCAAACTGGTGACTTCGCTGCCCGGACGGAGAACTCGCAGTTCGAAACGCACGCTTGCTTCCTTCCTCTAGATCAAATCGCGCTCACCCCAACGCGGGCCAAAGCGCCGCGCCGGGCTTATTCCCAGTTGCCGATATCGGCCGCCTCGCCGGTGCCCCCGAGGGCGCCGTCCTTGCCGTAGGAAATGATGTCGTACTCGCCGTGGTCGCCCGGCCGCTTGAACAGGTAAGGATTGCCCCAGGGGTCGGGGGGCACGTTCTTTTTTAGATAGGGGCCGTCCCACTTGTTCTCGTTGGCCGGCTTTTCGACCAGGGCGAGCAACCCCTGTTCGGTCGTCGGGTAGTGGCCGGTTTCCAGGCGATATTGGTCGAGGGCCTTGCCGAAGGCGTCGATCTGGGCGCGCGCCGCCTTGATTTCCGATTTGCCGACCTGTTTGAAATACATCGGGCCGACATAGCCGACCAGCAGGCCGATGATGACCATGACGACCAGCAGTTCAAGTAGCGTAAAGCCGCGTTGGCTGCCTCCGGCCTCGATTGACTGCTGACCCGTCATTTAGTTGACCTCCCAGTCGGTTCCTGTCGAGCGGCAAAGCCGCCGCGTGTCTGCTTCATTTGCAATTGCCGGGGCTATCGGGAACTTATTGGACTCTTCCCTGCCCGTTTCCGTTCTCGTTTTGGCTGTCCCTTGCTGATGGAGCCCCGGCAATTCCTATTCAGCACATCCCGTGCCACCGATTGGCGAGTCGGAGTCGAGCCGCTGACTTTGGGCAAACGTCTGTTTCGGCGGTCTTTTTGCTGCCTGGCGACGATCGCTGCCGAAGCTCGCGACGCCCCCGTTAAGGGCTTTTCCCCAATATTGGGGAAAAGCTGGGGGTGGGGAATTCCGGTCGCGGCGCATCATCAGTTGCTGCCCAGTTGTGCGTATTCCCGCACGATGCTTTCCGGTGTGGCGAAGCCGTCGAGACGGACCCAGGGTTTGCCGGGGGCGGCCCGCAGGAAGGTGCTCGGCAGATGATTCATCTTGTCGCCGGGATAGGCCTCAAACGCTTTCTGGACGGCGATGCTTGCCGTACTGCTCCCGGTGTAGAACTGCCAGTGCGTGCCGGCCCCGAATTTCCGGGCGTAGGCGGCGAGGCGGGCCGGCGTGTCGTATTCCGGATCGATCGAAATCGATACCAGGTGGACCGCTTTGTTTTCCCGGCCCAGGCGCTCCTCGACCTGTGAGAAAACCTGGCTGGTGGTCGGGCAGATGGCTGTACATGAGGTGTAGATGAAATTGAGGATGACCGGCCGGCCATCGTCGATCTCCTGGCGCAACTTGACTTTTGTCCCGTCCTGGCGGACCAGGTCGAGCCCCGGTACGCGGTAATCGGCGGTGCTGCGCCGGATATTGGCAGTACTCTCGGCCGGCATGTGATGGTGCTGGTGACCGCTCATCCCGTGCCCCATGGGTTCGGCGGCGACGGCCTTGGGCAGCGCCGCGGCGAGGCTCAGGGCAAAGCCGAGGACGAGGGCCGGATGGCCGAATCCGGAGGCGGCAATGAGGCGAGGTGGCATGATGTTCTCCCTGTTCAAGATGGCCAAAGCCGGGAAAAAAGATCAACGGCCGAAGGCCGCCAGCGGCGGGCGGCTTTGCATCAGGTAGCGGCGCGATACCGCCGGATTGGCGGCATTGCGCAGCGAACCGCGCATCTGCTGCTGGAGATGGTCGCGGTATTGTTCATTGGCTGACGTTGCCGGGGTGCTCGTCGGATCGACGCGCCGGCTGGCGAGCGCGCGCCCCGGGCGCGTGGCGCTCGGGGCGGTCATCGGCGGCAGGCCGGGGGGAGCGGCGATGGTACTGTCGGCGGTGGTCGCTGCCGCTGGATTGGCGCCCTCCGGCTCGGCAATTGCCAGTTCCTCGCCCGGCGCGCTCGACAGGTTGCTGAGCTGGCTCGAACCGTCGGCCCCGCTCTGCAGAAAAATCGCGTTGTGGCCAGCCGCGCTCGCCGTCGAACAGCCCAGGGCGATGGCGGCGGCGACCAGGTAAACCCTGGAGAATTGAAGTTTCATCATCTTTACTCCCAAGAAAACGTCCGAAAAAGAGCTGGAGCAGACGCCGCCGATGTGTTCTAGCGCTTCCAGTCTACCGATCAACCCTACCGTCTTAGATAAGGTAAAACCCCACTTTTGGGGGGCGCCCACTCAGGGCACGGACCACTCGCCATCGGCGACCAGCCCGCCCTGCTCGTCGAAGCGGGCGATATAGGCCCCCTTCGAGGCGAAGCGTTGGTCCTGGGCCAGACTCAGGCGGGGATAGACCGTCGTCCCGGCCCGCCGGGGGGCTTCGCCGGCCGGCGTGGCCGGCCCTTGAACATCGGTCAGCGGCAGATCCCGGGTGGCGACCTGGCGATTGCCCGCCCCGTACTTGCGCGTCAGGTCGCCGGGGCGGCCAAGGTAGAGGCGCATCCTGGCTTCTTCTTCGGCCTTGCCGCCTTCGCGCTTGCTCAGCATCTCTTCGGCGCGTTCCAGCAAATAATCGCGATGTACGTTGTGCAGCATTTCGGCCAGGGTGTCGGAGAGAAAACTGACGGCGAAATAGGCCTCGGACTGCAGGGTCTCGTCGACCAGCGGCAGACGGCGCAATTTCAGCCAGGTATGGAAGTAGGCCAGGTTGGCGGCGCGGCGGGCCGGCAGCTCGTAGGGATAAACCAGGCGGGCGACCGATTTCCAGGCGGGCGGAAAGCTGCTCTCCTGGATATTGCCGAGTTCGCCGGAAAAATAGACGCGCCGGATATTGCCTGGGGAGAGTTCGGCCAGCGCCGGCAGATCAGCCGGCGCCAGCCAGAACATCACGGCATCCGTTGGACCGATATCGCTCAGCAAGGCGGGTAGGGTGCCGGCCATGCCCAGCGGGCGGCTGTCGACGGTGATGCCGCGGCCGGCCAGGTTGGTCGCCAGCGCCCGGGCGGCAGCATTGCCGACGACATTGTCGCGATGGATCTGGATCAGCCGTTGCGGTTTCGGGGCGGCGCCGTCGAGCAGGTGCCCGGCCAGGACGTCGGCTTCGAGCATCACGCCGCGGGAAAAATAGAGGTTGTAGAAATTTTCCGGCGCGGCCGGCAGGGCGACGCTGGGAAACCAGCAGGGCACGGCTTCCCGGCTGCAAAACTCGTGCACCGGTTGCCAGGTGCTCTCGGTGACGCCGGAAAGCAGCGCGAAAACGGGTTGCCGCCGGTAGTGCTCGGCCAGTTGCGCGGCCCAGGTGGCCGGTTCGCCTTGCAGTTCCCAGACGTCTAGCTGCCAGTTGCGTTCGCTGCGCGACATCATTTCCGCCGGGCTGACCATGTGGCGGCGGCCGGGCGCGGTGCTGCCGTTCTTTTGCGCCATCGCCGAGCGCAGGGTGTCGAGCAGGGCCTGGCGGCGGGCGGCATTGACGCCGGGGGCGATGACTGTGGCCAGGCGGATATTCTCCTCCGTGACGCCGGGCGACCATTCGGCCGACAACTGGCGCAGATAGGCGCCGAGCGCCCGCAGCTCGGCGTCGTCGAGCCCGTAATGCGGCATCACCACCTGCATCGTCCGGCCGTCGATGGCGATGCCCTGGCGCACAGCGCGGGCGAAGGCCGGCGCGTCGTAGGGGGCGTGCGCCTGGTTGAAACTCTTGCGCCGCCGTTGATCCATGGTGGCCAGCGGCGCCTGGTCGCTGGCGAAGAGGAATTTGCCGGTGATCGGCGGTACCAGCACATTTCCTTCGACGCTGCCCAGGCCGCTCCGCCGGTGGCAACTGACGCAGGCGGCGGAGCGGCCGGAAACGACCGTGCCGTCGAAGCGCCGGCCGGTCAGCGGCTGGCCGGAAGAGAGTTGGCCCTCGAGGTAGATGCGGCGGCCGATTTCCACTTCGTCGGCGGCCATTGCCCCGAGCGGCAGGCCGAGCAGGCAGCCGAGCAGGAGTGCGGCGCACCGGCTACGGCGGCTCAGGGTCGGTGTTTTCATGATCCTTGAAACCTCTGGTGGGCACCGAGTGCCGGGGCCCGGGTTGATCAGTTGATGGCGAGTAATTCGACTTCGAAAATCAGCGTCTCGTTGGGCCCGATATCGCTGCCGACACCGCGTTCGCCATAGGCCAGTTGCGGCGGAATGAAGATCTGCCATTTCGCGCCGACCGGCATCAGCTTCATGCTTTCCTTCCAGCCGGCGATCAGGGCCGAAAGCTTCAGGCTGGCCGGTTTGCCGTCTTCGCTGGCATCGAACTCGGTGCCGTCGAGCAAGCTGCCGCGGTAGTTGCAGATGACCTGATCGGAATCGATCGGCTTCCTGCCCTGGCCAGCCCGCAAGACGCGGTACTGGAGGCCGCTCGGCAGGGTGACCACGCCGTCCTTGGCCCGGTTGGCGGCGAAGAAGGCTTCGCTCTTCTTCCGGTTTTCCTCAATGGCGGTGCGCCGCGTCAGCGTCGCCTTTTGCCGTATCTCGGTCTGGTAGGCGTTCATCACCCGGCGCAAATCCTTTTCCGGGAGCAGCAGCCTGTCGCCGGCCAGCGCGTCGCGCAGGCCCTTGATCATCAGGTCGATGTCGACATCCGACGCCTGTTTCTTGAAGTTTCGGGCGACGCTGACGCCGATGCCATAGCTCAGCTTGTCCTTGTCGCTGGCGAGTTGCCCCGTTTCGGCGGCGCCGGCCGGCCCGGTACACAAGATAAAACAGGTGATGGCGAGCCGTTTGTAAACCTTGCCGCAGCGTCGCAAAGGAGCGGAGAAGAGCGCGAAAACAGTGGCCTGCAAGGTTTTTGCGGCGCCCGCTGAAGGTGGCCGAACAATCCGGGCAAACCATGGTTTTTCCTCTGCATCCCTGCGTCTGCGCGATGCAATTGCGTTTTCTAGGTTCATCGTCGTTCCTCTGTCGTAATGGCCGGCCGCTATTGAATGCGTCGGCGGGCAAGGCAATGTTCGGGTTGCGCCATGGGCGGCGGCGCCGGTCCGCGAGCGGCGCCGCCGTTCTGGCTTACGGTACGGTGACCCCTGCCGTCGGGCCGACATAGGGCGAGTTGCCGACGACGCCGTTGGCGCGGACCTGGTACTGGTAGACGGCGCCTCTGCTCAGGCCGCTGTTGGTGAACACCGTGACCCCGGCGGCGACCGCTCCGGCATTGCTCCAGATGCCCGGGATGCCGGCGACGACGCGCCGCCGCTGGATGGTGAAGCCGCTCTCGTTGTTCGAGGCGTCCGTCCAATAGACGACGATGCTGCCGGGCGCGCCGGGAATGGCGGCCGGGTTGATCGGCGCATCCGGTGCCAGCGTGCTGAGCGCGGCCGGCGCCGAACTGGCCGACGGCGTGCTTTGCCCATAGGCGGTGGCGATGGCCTTGACCTGGTAGGTGTAGGTATGGCCGGAGAAGACGCGGGTGTTGTAGTTGACGCGGCTACCGACCGAGAGCTTTTGGGCCGTGCTGCGGCCGAGTACGGCCAGTTGGACGAAGGCGCCGCCATCCGTCGAGACTTCAAGGAGGTAGGAGGTCTCGCTGTTGGCATTGTCCTGCCAGCTCAGCGTGGCCTGGGTGGCGGAGGTGAGTCGCGCACTCAGGGCGGAAGGCGTGGCCGGCGCCGCCGGCGCCCGGAGGTCGGCGCTGACGCTGACCGGCGGCGAGGCGGTGGTGACGCCGGCGCTGACATTGAGAGCGGTGACCCGGAAGGTGTAGAGATTCCCCGGGGTGCTGGGGGCCGCCAGCGTCAGCGTGCCATTGACCGAATTTTGCTCGGTCGGCGAGCGGTTGATGGTGGCCAAGGTGGCGAAAGTGGTGCCGTCGGTCGATTGTTCGACCAGGTAGGCCGTCTCGTTGGTCGAGCGGTCGGTCCACCGCAGGGCGATGCTGCTGCCCGCGGTATTCGGCGTTGCCGTCAGGGCGGTCGGCGCGGCAACCGCGAGGGCGAGTGTCGCCGGGCCGGTTGTCATGCTCCAGGCGCTGACTCCGCTGGCATTGACCGCCTGCACCTGGTAGCAATAGGCGTTACCGAAGGTTGCCGTGGTGTCGATATAAGCCGTGCTGTTCGCCGCCAGGCTGGTCAACGTTGCCCAGACCCCGTTCGGGTTGCAGCTACCGGTAGTCGTCGTCTGGCGCTGCAGCGTATAACTGGTTTCATTGGTCGCCGCATCGACCCAGTTCAAGGTGATCACGGCCGGCCAGACGCCCGCCGCGGAAGCGGTTGCGCTCAGGCCGCTGGGGGCGAGCGGCGGGGCGACCGGGGTCTTCAGCGAGAGGGCATTGGAGGGGGCGGAGCTACCCACGGCATTGACGGCGACGACGGTGTATACATAGGTTGTCGATTCGGCGACGGTGCTGTCGAGGAAGGTCGTGACGTCCGCCGCCGTCGAGCCGATGGCAAGCCCGTCGCGCCAGACGGTAAAGCCGGTTTCGTTCAAGGAGTTGTCGGTCCACGCCAGGGCGACCTGCGTTGCACTGACCGAGGTCGAAATGAGGGCGCTCGGCGCATTGGGCACCGGGTCGGCGGCGATATTCGAGGGCGGCCCGTCGCCGGCTGCGTTGTAGGCGACGATCCGGTAGGAGTAGCTGGCATTGGCAACAAAGCCCGGGTCGCTCCACTTGGTGGCGTTGGCCAGGGCCGTGCCGATCTCGGCGAAGGCGCCGCCGGCCGTGGCGCGGCTGATCTTGAAACCGATCTCGTTCTGCGGGTTGCCCTTGGTGCTGGCCAGCCCGGCCGGCGTCGGGTCGATCCAGTCGAGATTGCCGAGCTGGTCGACACCGAGATTGCTCGGCGCACTTGGCAGCACATCGTTCGGATGGAACAGGAAGGGGCGCATGAAGTCGTTTTCTTCATGGCCGAGAATGTGGCAGTGCCAGACATATTCGTTGTCGTATTGGGCGATGGCGTTGGCCACGAACCTCGGGTTATTGGTCTGCGGGTCGATCTGCGTGAAACCCAGGGTCGAGCCGAGCGGTTGCGACGGGTCCATCGGCCGGCTGCTCTGCGGCAGGCCGAAGGGAGCCAGCGGCCGCTTGGCCTTGACGGCGACGAGAATGTCTTCCAACGGGTTCATCTTGACCGTTTCTTTCCAGCCCTGTTCGTTGTCGGCCGGCGGCTTGACGGTGCCGTCCCAGCCGACGCGATTGATCACCTGGACATTGACCAGGTGGAAATGCACCGGGTGGGTGTCGACGCCGTTGTGGGTGATTTTCCAGATTTGCGTTTCGTTGTCGGCAATGCTCTCGGTCGCCGGGTCGACGTAGCCGAGGGGGATGGTGGTCTGGGTCAGGGCGCTGGTGAAGGGCAGTTCGACGCCGAGCGTGGCATTCATGCGGCCGTAGATCGGTTCGAAGAGCTCCTGGATGGCCTTGTTCTGGACCGGCAGCGAGACCGTTGCGCTGGTCGCCACCGACGCCGTCGCCCCGATGCCGCCGCCACCGCTGAAGGTGATCTGCGGTGCCGAGGTGTAACCGGAGCCGGGACTGGTCAAGGTCAGGCCGCTGATTTTTTTCGATACCGGGTCCACTGTCGCCGTGGCGCTGGCCTTGGCATTGCCGGGCACGGTCAGGTCGACGCCGCCATTGAAGACGACGGTCGGCGTCGAGGTATAGCCGGTACCGCCGCTGGTCAGGGTGATGCTGCTGATGGTCTGGCCCGGCGAGGTCGGGGTCCAGTTGAAATTGGGCTGGGTGATCGAGCCGGTGGCGATCTTGCCGTAATTGTCGGCGTCGGCCGTGCCGAAAGCCGCGTTATAGACCGATTCGGGAACCACCGGTCGCTCCTGGCTGGCGCCGTAAGCCGCCGGCAGGGCGGTGTTCAGCGCATTCAGATTGAAGGCCGGTGTTGCCGTGCCGCCCTGGGGTATGGCCTGCACCTTGATCTGCAGCATGGTCCGGGTATTCGGGCCGTAGCCGGGGAGGGTGTCGTGGGCGCCACCTTCTCCGGTCTGGTCGCCATTGCCGGTGAAGTAGTCGATGCGCGGGTCGAAAGCCGGCACCGGGGCCGGGGCGTCGTTATAGAGGATCAATGTCTGCCCGGCATAGGGCGAGAAATCGACGATGATGTCGGCCCGTTCGGCCGGTCCCATGTAGAGGCCATGGTCGAGGACATTGAGGACGGTGATGCTGCGCCGGTTTGCCTCGTAGGTGACCGGTTGCGGCGGAATGACCACGGGTTTGGGCAGGATGCCGCCTTCGTTGCCGATCTGGATGATGGCCGGGCCGACCAGGCTGGGGTCGGGCACGCCGCCGGCCCGCCCGTCGGTCGGCCAGGTCGGTGGATAACTGGGGTTGGGAATGGCCGCGACCATTTTGACTTCCTTGTCGAAGCCCGGATTGATGGCGTGGCTGACCGGGTCGATGACGGGGATGGTCGGGTCGGTCTTGAACAGGTTGAGATTGATGAAGCGATCGTTGGCCGCGTTCAAGACCCGGAAACGATAGGCCTTCGGTTCGACGGACAGCGTCGGGTAGGCCGTGCCGTTGATGACCGGCGTATCCATGAAGGCTTCCGGCGTCGTCGAGGCATCGCCGTATCCGCCGGAGGGCAGCGAATACTGGGCGGGGAACACCGGCCAGAACCAGGGCCCCCAGTCCCAGCGGCCGACCGGGTTGGTGCCGTCGATCGAATTCGGGTCCTGGTTGGTTTCATAAACGTGCGGGAACCACAGGTCGCCTTCCTGGCCCCAGTGCGTGGTGTCCCACTTGGCATCCTGCTGGGCGATGTCCTTGGGGACGAAGGTTTTGTCCTGGATGACCAGCGGTATCTGCTCGGCCGGTATCTGGCCGCTGCTGACCAGCGCCTGTTCGACGGGGTCCTGGATCAGGTAGCCGGCGGCCATGCCGGCATAGACGTTGAGGCGGGTCAGGCCGAGCGAGTGATCGTGATAGAACATCAGGCGGGCGCTGAGGTTGTTGGGGAAATAGAGCGTCGTCGAACCGGGACCGGGGTCCGGCATGTCGGGAACGTTGCGGCTGCTGACCCCCTTGCCCATGGTCGTGCCGTTGGCGTCGAGCACGGTAGCGTAGGCGGTGGTCTCGCCGGCCGGGGCAATCCACTGGTGCGGCGTGCCGTCGCTGATCCACGGCGTGTCGCCGCCATGCCAGTGCACGGCGGCGCGGTTTTCGGTATAGCTGGTGAGGCCATCGGGACCGAGGCCGGCACCCGGCAAGGTCTTGTCTACCGGGATGAAGAGATCGCCGGCGAGGCCAAGCGGCAGGTAGTTGGTGAATTTGATGCGGACGGCCGTGCCGCGCTGGGCGACGATCAGCGGGCCGAGGTAATGCGGCTTGTCCACCGCGAACACCGGCGCCCCGCTGCGATCGAGGATCGGCGTGCCGTCCGGGTAGCTGAGCGGCAAATGCTTGCCGGGATTGGTCGGCGTGCTCAATTGCACATAGCCGCGCAGACGGGTCGGCTTGACCAGATCGCTGTGCATTTTTTCGCTGTATTCGACGACGGCGATCTCGTAATAGTCGTCGGCGGTGCTGTTGCCATTGCCATCCACCCACTTTTCCGGACTGCCGATGGGGATGTACTGGCCAAGCAGATTGGCCTTGGCCTCGCCGAGGCCGGGCAGGGCGTCGACAAACTTGCGCAGGGCGGTGCCGGTATCGATCAGCAGCGGCGTCGCGCTGCCGGTGGCCGGGTCGACGACGGTGCCGCCCAGCGGGTCCGGACGCAGGCCGGAGGGGCTGTTGGCGTAGAAGGTCTGAACCTTGATCGGGGCGCCGGTGATGTCGATGTTGTCACCCCAGCCGGCCCCGGCGTGGGCCAGGTGTACGGAGGCGGGTGACCCCAGGCTGAGAAGCACGGCCAAGGTGATTTTGTTCAGTTTGAATTGCTTGTGGTCTGACATGGAAGGCCCCCGAAAATCGTCGATTCAAATAAGGTGAACCACTCATTGGGCCGTGGGGGATTGCATTTGGGCGGAGCATTGGCGAGCCACGGTAGCCACTAAGGGTGTTTGCAAAATGAATTTTCGGCGCCGTGACAAAATGTCGCACTTAGGCCAAACCCGAAATCTAGGCAGGGCAAACCCTAATCCCCGCTTGAGGGCGTCGTTGCCCCTTGGTTTTTACAAATTCGCCGGCAATTCATTGGCTTGTGAAGCATCTTAAAAATGCTGTCGCGATATTTTCGTTGCCTCCGGCCGAAAAACCCCGCCTTTTCAGGTAGGGTTTTACCCCGCTTTTTCAGTCGCTTTTGGGGAATTCAGTCGTCTCTTTCGCGCGCGGGGGGCTGCGATTTTTCCGAGATTCTGCGAGCATCGCGTGCCGTTCCCCGGTGGCGCCGCTCAGGCGGCGAGGGCGGCGGGAAAACCCGGCTTCGACCGGCCGGGCGTTGACGCCCGAGCCCAAAGGCGTGCCTAATGCCGGCCGGGGTCGTTGCGATTTTACGTCGAGGGGAAGCGTGAGCATCTTCGTTGAGATCATTCCAGCGCTGTCTGCAGCCTCGGCTGTCGCCCCCTGCCGCCTTTTTCCCCGGTGCCAGCGCGCGGCCGGGCCGGGTCTGGCGTTGCCGGCGAGTTGGTCGCGATGACCGGTCCGCTCCTGCCTTCTGGCTCGCACGCCAGTTCGGTGCGGGTATTCCGCAGCTTCAACCTGATCAGTTTCATCACCATCGCGCTGGCCGGAATCATCCTCGCCCTTTGTTTCCGCTATGTCTCGATCGAGAGCATCACGCGCCAGAGCGAAGCCAGCAACCTGGTCGTGGCGCAGGCCTCGCGGCATGCCGCGCACGAGGATATCGCCGGTTTCCTGGCGCGCCAGGAAAGCGATCCGGCCGAAGTGTTCCCGCCAGCGATCGCCGCGGCCTTTTACGATCTGGTCAAGGACACCAAGGTGCGCAAGGTGAAGATCTACGATCGCTACGGCAACGTGGTTTTTTCGACCCAGGGCTCGGAAATCGGTCGTCATCAATCCGCCAATGCCGGGGTTGTCGCCGCCCTCGAGGGCGGCGTCACCAGCAAACTGATCTATCGCGATGCCTTCAATTTCCTGGATGGCATTACCGCCGAGGATAATTTCGTCCAGACCTATCTCCCGGTACAGGTCGAACACCAGGGTAAAGCGGTCGGCGTCTTCGAAATCTACACCGACGTTTCCGCCATGGTGGCACTCAGTGTCAATGCGCAGATCATCGTCGCGCTGACCTCGATCCTCGTCATGCTCATGCTTTATATCCTGCTCCTCGCCATCGTGCGGCGTATTCAGCGCATCATCGTCGTTCAGCAGGATGCGCTGGAGGAGCGGTCGGAACTGCTGGCGGCGCTTTCCACCCGCATGCTGAATGTCCATGAAAGCGAGAACCAGCGCCTGGCGGCCGAACTGCACGAGCGCGTGGCGCAGACCATCGCCGCCGTCAAAATGGGCGTCGAAGGGGCGATCCAGAATATCCGCAACGGTCGCGACTCCCTGCCGATGATGGAAACGATGGTGCCTTTCCTGCAGGCGGCGACGCAGGAGGTCCGTCTCATCGCCCTCGGCCTGTGCCCGCCCAGCCTGCACGAACTCGGCCTGATCCCGACCCTGCAATGGCGGAGTCGGGATTACATGGAAAAGCATCCGGAGATCAGCGTCGATGTCGAATTGAGCGCCGCCGAGGAAAATATTCCGGAAGTCTTGCGCGCCATCATCTATCGCGTCGCGGACGATGCCTTGGGGGCACTGGCCGGCAATCCGGCGATCGACCGGGTGACGCTTTCCCTGCACAGCGATGCGCGGCGAATTGTCCTCGCCATCGGCGACGATGCGCGCGGCGATGGGGGCACGACCGCCGACGTCAAATCGCCCAGCTATCTCGGGGCGCGCGAACGGACCCTGTTGTCCGGCGGCAAATTTTCCCTGCTCCACAACGCCTGGGGCGGCATCACCATGCAGGCCGTCTGGTTGCGCTGAGCCGCCCGCTTACAGCGAAACGATGCCTTTGCTGATGGCGTAGGCGGTCAGCATCGAGGCATTGCGGACATTGAGCTTGCTCATCAGGCTGGAGCGATGTTTTTCCACGGTCTTGATGCTGATGCACAGGTAGTCGGCAATGTGCTTGTTGCCATAACCTTCGGCGACCAGCTTGAGCACCTGTTTCTCGCGCAGGGTCAGGGTATCCCAGGTGACGACGGTCTTCTCGGCCGGGGGGGCGGCGGACAGGTAGCCGGGGAGCAATCGTTCGGAGACTTCCGGGCTGAGATAGAGCTTGCCGCCGAGCACCGTGCGGATGGCCATCTTCAGTTCGTCGTGGCTGGCCTCCTTGAGTATGTAGCCGGTGGCGCCATTGCGCAGGGCGACCTGGATATATTCATCGGTCTTGTGCATGGTCACCACCAGGATCTTGACGTCCGGCATCCGCTTCTTGATCTCGCTGATGGCTTCCAGGCCGTTGCTGCCCGGCATCGACAAATCCATCAGTACCAGGGTCGGGTTCAGGGCGCAGGCCAGCCGGACGATGTCCTTGCCGTTCTCGGCTTCGGCGACGATCTCGATATCGGTTTCGGCCGACAGCAGGGCCCGTAGCCCGGCCCGGAACAAGGCGTGATCTTCAGCGATAAGAATCGTGTGCTTGATTGTCATCGGTGTGTCCTCCCTAGTCTTATCGAGCAAGTTTAGTAAAACCTTGCCGCTAAGAACCCCCTTTTCTCAGTTTGCTCAGCGAAGCCCGGCGCTAGATTACACCGAAATATTTATCCGTTATTGGTGAATTGGGCGGGCGGCCATTCCTGCCGGCATGAGCGAGGCGTCGGCTGCTCCGCAAAAACACCCGGTAGTCGGGCCGGTTATGCGCTGCGGGCCGAGTTCCGCGGCATTGACCGCGATTCGAGCTAACAGTGCTCGGCTCAGTGGGTAACGGCGTGCTTCGCAATTCTGGGGAATGGCCGCAAAAAATGGGGGGCTTCCCCGCTCGTCGCCCTCGCCAATCCGTTGGCCTTGGCCGGAAAATCGGTTACCGGTTGTTGGCACGCAGTATGCATCTCGCGCTGCAAGCACTTCCATCGACATTTCCCGCTGAACAAGAGTTTGCGATGGGTGAAGTGAACGTCAAAGGAGGAACCTAAAATGGGCCGCATACTGACCGAACAGGAACTGCAACTCGAAACCCGGGCTTTCGTCGGCACCGGCGGGACCAGCGCCAATAGCCGGAGCAGCGGTTTTCTTCCGGCTTTTCTGGACACCTGCACGCAGGCTGTCTACCTCTCCCGCTATTGCGATGGCCGGCCGGCGCCCTTTCATCTGATCGATGGTTTGCCCGATGCCGTCGTCTTGAGTCGTAGCGCCTCGGGCAAAGTCGAAGCGGTCAAGCCGGGCGTTGTTTCGGGCTTTGTTCTCGACGGGCAGTTTTATAGCCGCGAGGAATCGGCGAAGCGGGTTGCCGATAGGCGTTGACCGCCAATCGCCGTAGGAATTCCCCAGGCTTGGGGAAAGAGGATTTGTCGATTGAGGCCGGACGCGGCCGGCAGGTTCCGGCGGAGCCGGAAAAAGTCTTGTCGGTCAAACGCTTGGCGGAAATTCGAGCAACCCGGAGCGGGTGCAACTGATGGCACGCTTGCTGCATTAGCTTGCCTACGGTGGTGCCAATTCTGGCGGGATGGAGAGGGCGATAGGACAACAGGGGGAGAGGATCATGCGGAAAGCTTGTGCCGGAGAAATTTGCGAACATCGGCACCGGCCGACATGGCCGCTCCACCACTTGTTTGTCGATGGCCGCTGGCCGGTTGCCCGGCGAGGCGCCACGGCGCTGGCGGCGCCGATCACCCCGCGTGTCGTCCCGGTGCCGAGCCCCGCCCCCATTTCTGTGTCTCCTCCCCACGTGCCGCGGGCGATTTCCCCCGCTCAGCTCCCGGCCTTCCGGTCGATGCCCCTGGTCAAGGAAGCGCACGCTCCGGCAGCGCTCTGCAGGGCCGGCTTGTCCACTTCTCCGCCGCTATGGCCGGCGCCGGGCACGGTGTTCGTGAAATCGGGGCGGGCGAGTTGGGGGCGTTCTGAGCAGGCAATAATTCTGTTGCAATGAAGTAGCCATTGGCGTTTTAGCTGGCACGAGAGGTGCATGTGGGAATTCGTAACACGCAATTTTTGTTTTATCCGCTCCGGCGGTTTCAATATTTTGAAGGGATGTCGAAATGCCTCCACCTCCGAATATTCTGATTGTCGAAGATGAGCGGGTCCTGGCCGAAAACATCATGGAATTTCTCGGGCGCCGGGTACCCAACGTGCGTCTGGTATCCGATGGCGAACATGCGGTCGAAATGCTGAATCACTTTTCGCCAGATGCCATTGTTATGGATTATCGACTGCCCGGGATGAATGGTTTGGATACCTATAGCGAGATGCTCCGCCGCAACCCGAAGAAAATTGATTGCGTAATGATTACCGGCGATCCGGCGGAGGATTTGGCGCAAAGCGCCAGTGATCGGGGCATCCGGCACGTATTGTCCAAACCCTTCAGTTTTGCCGAGTTGCTGGAAAGCCTGGAGCCACCGGTGGCGGGCAGTACGCCGGAAAGTGGAGTAACTAGAAGCACGGCGCCAAAGGAGAATAAAAAATGATCCACCTTCAAAAAACCACGCTCTGGCTGGCGGTCTTATTTGCCATGACCGGTACCGCCTGCGTCATGCTCTTCCTGCTACAGCAGACCACCGACGGGCGGCTATTGTTCAAAGCGGCGCTGGCGGCGCTGCTCAGCATCGTTTCGCTGGGCCTCGGGGTATTCCTGATTGCCTCACCGATTTCCAGGCCGGCGCGGGATTACTCCGGGGCGACTCGGGCGCGCAGCCTGCTCGAACAATTTACCCATCGCCAACAGATCATTGGCCAACGCCTGAATATTGATCCGCCGCATTTTTGCACCCTGGCCAAGGCGCCATGCACCTCCTGGTCGTTTTGCGGTTCCGTTCCCGAGACCCCCTCGACGGCGGGCCGGGAGCCGGATGCCAGCGACCCGTCGCCGTCCATGCCGATTGTTCACCGCAATCCCCCGGCGTTGTCCTGTCTGGCGCTTTCCCCGGGGGCCGACACCGCTGGCTTGCCGCCGCCAAGCGACCCGACTAGGGCCGCCGGCTAGCTGACAGGAGAATTGCCATGCAACGCTATCTGCTTTCCTTGGCTTTGATTTCCATGGCCAGCGCCGCCAACGCTTCCTGCGGTTCCGCCTTTTGCTCGGTGAATACCCACTGGGACACCCAGGGACTGTCGAGCAGCGAGGGGCTGCGCCTCGACCTGCGTTACTCCTACGCCAGGGCCAACCAGTTGCGGGCCGGAGCGTCGCGCCTCAGCCCCGAGGCGCCGGGCAACAGTGGGGCCGAAATCGAAGACCGGCGGACCGTCAATCAACTGCTCAACATCGATGCCGACTATGCCATCAACGGGCGCTGGAACATTGCCCTGGGCATCCCGCTGGTCAGGCGCGACCATAGCCATACCTTCGATCCCCTGGTCGGCGACGCGTTCCCCCAACAGGCCAAATTCACCGAACTCGGCGATCTGCGTATCGTCGGCAAATACAAGCTGGCTGCGGGCGGGATGGAGGCGGGGAGCGGTTTGCGTTGTGGCCTGAAGCTGCCGAGCGGGGCCATCAACAAGACGATGAGCCCGCCCGATCCGGCCGATCCGGGCCAGCCTTATGCGCTGGAGCGCTCGAGCCAGCCGGGCAGTGGCAGCACCGACGCGATTCTCGGGGCCTATTATTTCCGCAATTATCCGGAGCGCGACTGGGGGTGGTTTGTCAGCGCCCAGTTCCAGTCACCATTGGCCATTCGCGATCATTATCGGCCGGGCAGTGAAGTGGCGCTCGATCTGGGCTTGCACTACGCACTCGGTCCCTCCTGGAATGCGCTGCTCCAGCTCAACGGCCAGTACCGGGGGCGCGACACGGGGCGCAACGCCAATGTCGCATCCGGTGGCTATGCCTGGTATTTGAGCCCCGGCCTGAGCTACGCGCTGTCAATGCAAACCGAGATTTACGGCGTCTGGCAAATGGCCGTCCGGCAGTACGTCAATACCGATCCGGCCGAGGCGGGATCCGGCCAATTGACTGCCCCCTGGTCGCTGGCGCTGGGCATTAGCCAGCGCTTTTAGGGGCCGGAGCGACTCTCTTCTGTGGGCAGGAAGAGAGCTCCGGCTTTGGCGACAACGAGGCGAACAAAACTGGGGGATTACGGGGCGGCAAACCCAGCTTTGGGTATAAGTTCCCCATCTCCCGTGCCCCGGATCAGCCAATTTTCCCCCCGCGTATATTCAAAATCCCCTCGCCGAAGTCCATTGGCTGCGACATTTTGTCGCATCTGCCGTTTCAAAGACCATACCCACAGCGTTGGCATAGATGCTGCTGATAGTGCTCCGTACCGATCGTCCAGGCGTCTTTTTCCTGCTCGCGGTCTAGGGTTCCGAATGGTTTTAGGCACTCATTGGTGCGAAAGATAAGTCTCACGGTCAAGGGCATTCGTGAAAGGGATAGAAAAATGAACTCACATGAAAAACTGATTCAGCGGACCATGGATCTGCAACGGGAAATCACCAGGGAAGGTCTGACCCGCCGTGATTTGCTGAAGATGGGCATGCTCAGTCTGAGCAGCGGCTTGCTGCTGCCGATTCCCGGTCTGAGTCTGCGCGCGGCCAGGGCTGACGCGATCTGTCCGGAACCGGGCAAGGATCTGTTCAGTCCGCCGACCCGGCCGTGGACGGTCGAGTTGCCGCGTCTGGTCGAGAAGCAGGTGGTCCCCGGCAACGATCCGTCAAGTTGTGATGTCGGCTATGGTGGCGCGCTGCCCGGCCCGGGCGTGCCGGTCGGTACGATGACCGGCGGCGATTCGAAATTCCGCTGTTGTGAGGAGTTCCCGGAACTGCACAATGCCACACCCTACGCCGAACTTGATCACCAGGCCTGGGGTAAGGGGGGGCGGTTGGGCAATTTCGCGCCGCAAAAATTCTACGAAATGCGCGCCAAGCAATTCAACCACGTCTGGCATCCCGACCTGCCCGCCGGCAATAGCGGGCAGCCGGCCTGGGGCTTCGATTCGGTGGTGCCCGGCCCGATGTTCCGGACGCGCTATGGCGAGCCGCATTTCGTGCGTATCCATAACGATCTGCCGGCGCAGAACCTGGGCTTCGGCATCAACCAGATCAGCACCCACATGCACAACCTGCATTCGCCGTCGGAGAGCGACGGCAACCCGCTGTTCGTCAATTACTCCGGGCACTATTACGACTACCACTATCCGAACGTCTATGCCGGGGTGAACCAGTACGGCGGGATCGGCAATCCGAACGAAGCGCTCGGCACCTTGTGGTATCACGACCACAAGCTCGATTTCACGTCGCAGAACGTCTATGCCGGCCTAGCCGGGATGAACTGTATCTACGACGCGCACGGCATCTACGCCGACCCCAACATGGGCGACTACGGCGATGAGACCAAGGGCTGGCGGCTGCCCTGCGGCGACAACTACGAGTTCGATGTCGGTCTGGTTTTCCATGATCGGCAATTCGATCCGAACGGCGTCGATTTCTTCCCGCTGACCTGCCTCGATGGCGCCATCGGCGACAAGATGACGGTCAATGGCAAGATTCAGCCGTTCATGCCGGTCAAGCGCCGCAAGTACCGTTTCCGGATGCTCAACATGGGGCCATCGCGTTCCTACGACTGGTTCCTCAGCAACGGTGCTTCCTTCGTCGTCATCGCCAACGACGGCAACTTGCTGCCCGCCCCGGTGGTGGTCAAGAATTTCAAGCAGACCGTCGCCGAACGTTTCGACGTCATCATGGATTTCTCGCTCTATCCCGCCGGGACGCAGATCGTCCTGGTCAACCGGGCCGAACAGAAGAGCGGACGCGGCCCCACCGGCAACCTGATCAGCCCGGGATTCCAGGTCCTGAAATTCGTCGTTACCTCGGATGCCTTCGGAGTCGACGAGAGCCGGATTCCGGCCAAGCTGCGGCCGCTGCCGGACATCAAACAGCCCATTTCGCGCAGTCGTTCCTGGGAGTTCAAGCGGAACGGCGGCGAGTGGACGGTGAATGGTCTGCCGTACAACCGCAATGTGATCAGCGCGGAAATCCCGGAAGGGTCGGCTGAGCGGTGGACGATCATCAACGGTGGCGGATCGTGGCAACACCCGGTGCATATTCATTACGAAGAGCATCGCATGCTGACCTACAACCGGCGGACGCTGCCGCCGATCGAAGGCGGACGCAAAGATGTGATCCGTCTCGATGCCAATGCCACGGCCGAAATCTACATGCGCTTCCGCGACTTCAAGGGCATCTACCCGATGCACTGCCATAACGTGGTGCACGAGGACCACGCCATGATGGTGATGTGGAAAATCGTCTGAGCCGAGCCCCCGGAGAGTCATTGGTTTGCGCTCTCCGGGCTCCGTCCTTCGTCCTTCAACGCGGAGAATGATCATGGATCGCAGAAGTTTTCTCGGCCTCGGCCTGGCCGCCCCGGCCCTTTCCGTACCGGGCCGGAGCCTGGCCGCAACGGAGCGACCGCGCTCGCGCGCCGCCCAAGCCGGCTACCTGCCGAACATCCCTTTGCTGGCGCACACCGGCGAGCGCTTTCGCTTCTACGACGACCTGATCCGTGAGCGCACCGTGCTTTTCAATTTCTTCCTGGTCAGTTGCTCGGAAGGCCGTTGTCCGCTGGCCACGGCAAAGCTGCGGGCGGTGCAGGATTTGCTTGGCGAGCGGATGGGGCGCGATGTTTTCTTTTATTCCATCAGTTTGCAGCCGGAGGTCGATACCCGGCAGGTGCTGAAAGAATACGCCGAGGCTTTCGACGTCAAGCCGGGCTGGTTGTTCCTGACCGGCAAAAAAGCCGATATCGAGCTGCTGCGGCGCAGCCAGGGCTTTGTCGATAACGATCCGGAGCGCGACAAGGATCTGAGCAATCACGTCGGGATGGCACGCTACGGCAACGATCGCCTCGAACGCTGGGGGGCGGTTTCGGTGAACAGCGAGGCGGAAAACATCGCCAGCACCTTCAAGTGGCTGACCAGTTGAGGGTGAGCCCTCCGCGCTATGGCCTGGGGAACGATCATGAAGACTCGGGAAAAACTGATCGAGAAGACGATCGATCTGCATCGGCAAATTGTCAGCGAGAGACTAAGCCGTCGCGACTTGTTGAAAATGGGTTTGCTGGGGGCGGGTAGCGGTCTGTTGTTGCCGATTTCCGGCTTGAGTCTGCGGGCCGTCTGGGCGAGCGACAGTTGTCCGCAACCGGGCAAGGATCTGAGCAGCCCGCCGACCCGACCATGGCTCGAAGAAATGCCCCGGCTGCCGGAGAAAAAAACGGTGCCGGACAACGATCCGGCGGCGATCAGCCGCGGCGACGGCGGTGGGCCACCCGGTCCCGACCCGGTCGGTACCCTGCGCGGTGGCGACTCCAAGGTTCTGCTCCGCCACAATTTCCCGGAACTGTTCCGGCCCTATCCGGCCGGTGCGACGCCGCTGGCCTTTTCCCACCAGGCCTGGAGCAAGTACCCGCCGCAGCAATGGTATGAAATGCGGGTCAGGCAATTCAATCACGTCTGGCATCGCGATCTGCCCGCCGGCAACGGCGGCCAACCGGCCTGGGGCTTCGACGGCCAGTTTCCGGGGCCGATGTTGCGGACCCACTATGGGGTAGCGCATTTCTTGCGGGTGCATAACGACCTGCCGGCGCGCAACCTGGGTTTTGGCATCAACCAGATCAGCACGCATCTGCACAATGCCCATACGCCGGCGGAAAGCGATGGCCACCCCCTGTTCACCAACTATCCCGGGCATTACTACGACTATCACTACCCCAATGTCTGCGCCGGCGCCACGCACGATGGCGGCTACGGCGATGCCAGCGAGGCGCTGGGTAGCATGTTCTACCACGACCACCAACTCGATTTCACGGCGCAGAACGTCTACGCCGGCCTGGCCGGCATGCACTGCATCTACGATGCGCTGGATGCCGGCGATCCCGATGAAAGCGCCGGGCTGCGCCTGCCCTGCGGCGAAAATTTCGAATTCGATGTCGGCCTGGTCTTTCACGACCGGCAGTTCGACCCGCAGGGCCAAGACTTCTTCCCGCTGACCTGTCTCGACGGGGCGATCGGCGACAAGATGACGGTCAATGGCAAGATCCAGCCGTTCTTCCCGGTCAAGCGCCGCAAGTATCGTTTCCGCCTGGTCAATCTCGGGCCTTCCCGGCTGTACCGCTGGTTCCTGCGCGACGAGACGGCGCGCCGCTATCTTCCCTTCACGGTCATCGCCAATGACGGCAACCTGTTGCCGGCACCGCTCCAGGCGGCCAGCCTGGCCCAGGATGTCGGCGAGCGCTTCGACATCGTCGTCGATTTTGCCGGCTATCAGCCGGGGCAGGAACTTGTCCTGTACAACCGCGCCGAGCAGGTGAGCGGCCGGGGGCCGACCGGGAGTCTGCTCAGTCCGGGCTTTGCCGTTCTCAAGTTCATCGTCGATTCGGCGACGGTCGCCGACCACAGCGAGGTCCCGGCCAAGCTACGCCCTTTGCCGGCCGGCAGCCCGCCGGCTGCGGCCTGGCGGCGCTGGGAGTTCGGGCGCAGCGGCGGCGAGTGGGTGGTCAACGGCGAGCCCTATAGCCGTAACCTGATCCAGGCGACGATGGCCGAAGGCGCGGCCGAGCAATGGGCCTTGATCAACAAGGGCGGATCCTGGACGCACCCGATCCACGCCCATTTGGAGGAGGTCCGTCTCCTCAGTTTCAACCGTGCCCCACCCCCGCCGCTGCTGGCCGGGCGCAAGGACATGATCAGTCTGGGGCCGAACGCCGAGGCGGAGATTTATCTGCGTTTCCGTGACTTCAAGGGGCAATACGTCATGCACTGTCATAACGTCGTGCATGAGGACCACGCCATGATGATCAACTTTAAAGTCGTCTGAGGCGGTGGGCTGGGAAATGCCATGAACCGACTTCGACAGCTTGCCGGCGCCTCGCTCCTTTATTGGTTGGCGCTGACGGTGGGGGCGGCAGCCCCGGGCTGGGCAGCCGGGGAGTCTGGCGCGACGTCGGTTGGCGAGCCGACGAGCGAAACACTGGCGGCTACGGCCGAGAGCTTGGCGGAGGTGTCCAATAAAAATCGGAGCGAGGTGGCGGCGCTCTTTGCCCGAGCTAACGATGCCTTGGCGCAACGCGACTATGGCGCTGCCGAGCAGGCTTTCCGGCGGGCTGCCGAGTCCGGTTATGCGCCGGCGCAATCGGCCCTGGCCGGCCTCTATCTGAGCGGCAAGAACGGCGCGGCCAAGCCGGAAGCGGCGCTCAAGTGGTATCGGCGGGCGGTCGAACAGGGCGACGCCGAGGGGCAAACCGGGCTCGGCTTGATGTATGCCCGGGGCCAGGAGGTCGAACGAGACGATGAACTGGCCGCCCGCTTGCTGTACCAGGCGGCAGAACAGGGCAATCCGCTGGCGCAAAGCAGTCTGGGTATGCTCTATCGGCTCGGTCGGGGCGTGGAGGGGGATGCAAGTATCGCCGCCGAGTGGTTCCGGCTGGCCGCCATCCAGGGCGAGATTGGCGCCCAGAACGAGATCGCCGCCGCCTTCCGCGACGGACAGGGGGTCGAGGCGGATGCGCAGGAAGCCGCCTGGTGGTACCGGCAGGCCGCCGAGAAGGGCGATTCCGAGGCGCAGGCCAATCTCGGCGTGATGTACCGACAGGGGCTGGGCGTCCATCAGGACGAGAACGAGGCCGTACACTGGTTCCGCCAGGCCGCCGAACGGGGGAATGCCCTGGCCCAGTACCAGTTGGGTATCAGCTACAGCGAGGGGCTGGGTCTCGAGGTCGATCCGGAAGAAGGCAGAAAGTGGCTGGAGGCGGCAGCCAGCCAGGGGCAGCACGAAGCGCAGGAATATTTGCGGAGCGGCGTTCGTTAGGTGGGTTTAATCCAACAGGCAAGGAGAAATACCATGCGTCGTACATTCGTCGCGCTATGCGCCGCCCTACTCGTCGCCCCGCCGCTGCAGGCGGCGGGCGATCTGACGGCCTTGCTCGGGATCCAGGAGGAGTGTGTCGAGGTCGGCGCGATATCCTTCGGTGCTCACGGTCGCTGGGCGGATTGCCAGGTGAGCCGGGGGCGCTGGGTGTCCACCATCGATCTGGTCGATATGTACCAGGCCCAGTACTGCCTGGGCGATGGTGGCGAAACCTGTCAGCAGCGGGCGCTGCTGCTTTTCGGCAATCGCGCCTACACGCCGACCGCCCGACTGATGCTGCAGCGCCTCGATCCGGGCGGCGCCGAATACGACGATCCGCAGGTCGTGGTCAATGAGTACGGGCGCATCCTGACCGTGACGGCCCGCCTGCCCGACGGGACGAGAAGCAGCGATTACTACCTCTGGCAGTCCGGGCAGTGGCTTCGCCTCGATGCCAGGCACTGGCTGCAAGACTTCGTCAAGGGCCTGCCGGCCGGCGTCCGGGTGGGTGAGGTGGAGTTGCCCGATATCGATACGATGAGTGCCAAGGTCACCTTGTACCGCCCGGGAAATGCCGATTGTTGTCGCGACGGCGAGGTCGCCACGGTCGCTCTCGGCCTGCGGCAGCAACGCTTTTCGCTCAAAAAGCCGGGGATCGGGAAAACGCGCCACTAACTACGGGGATTCGGGCGATTTCGCGGGCCTTGTGCGGGGCCGCAGGGGCGCCCCCGAATCGCGCAAAAGGCAGGGCTGGCGGCGGATTTGGTGGGTTTGTGGGATATATTCCCGCGTAATCGCTGGTGTCGGGTTTACCCGCAACGAAAATACAGGGTTCACTGTATTAGGGTTTGGGTCAACGGGAGTCTATTCTGCTCCCATCGATGTGACGACTGGCGGCAGAGTAGGGTTTGTGGAGTGCCGCCCAATCGTTGGGAACGTTTCCCACAACGTGGGCGACATTAGGGGTAATTCGTCATTTGTACCAGATGCAGAAACCATATGTTTCTGGTATCGGGGAGTGTCTTATGTATCAGAAACTACGTTTGGTTTTTGGACGCTGGCTTCCCTACGGGGATTTCGAGGATAAATCGAAAGTTGTCGCGGCACAGGGGCCGCGACCGTTCAATCTGTTGCGCTGGTTTTCCTTGCTCAGTTTCGCCCTGGTGGCCGTGATCAGTGTCGGATTCGCGTCGACGCTGACGCATTTCCTGACCCGGGAAATCCTGCAGCGCGACGCCTTGTTAACGACTCAGTTCGTCCACAGCATCGTTACCGTCCAGAATCAGCAGGCACGCCTGGGGCGCAGCTTCACCCTGGGGGGGATACTCGATGAGCGTGTCAATGTCGCCACGTTGGGGATTGACCCGCGGGAAGCGGCGTCGGTGCGCAGCCAGTTCTACGACCATATCAAGTTGCTGCCGGACGTGCTGCTGGCCAATGTTTTTGCTGCCGATCGAAAAATTATCTGGTCGACCAACCCAGCCCTGATCGGCAAGTTTGATACGAACAACGACGAACTGGAAGATGCCATCAAAGCGCGGAGCATGGTGGCCACCAATTATCTCGACCAGGAAAATCACGGCGAAAAGCAACACAAGGACGAGCAGTTTTTCGCCGCCGAGCCGAAGAAATTCTTTGTCGAAACCTACATGCCCCTGTTGAATGGCGGGGGCGACGTGCTGGCCGTCGTCGAAATCTACAAGGAGCCGGAGTCCCTGCTCGATGCCGTTAAACGTTGCCGCCAGTTAGTCTGGGCGTGTACCGCGCTGGGCATGATCTTTCTCTATCTGGCGATGTTCTGGATCATCCGGCGGGCCGACCGGACGCTGGACGATCAGCAACGGCAGATCCTGGAATCGGAAACCTTGTGCGTGGTCGGCGAAATGTCGGCCTCGGTCGCGCACGGCATCCGGAATCCGCTGGCCTCCATCCGTTCGAGCGCCGAACTGGCACTTGAGGGCGACCTCAAGTCGGTGCAGAAAAACGCCAACGACATCATTTCGCAGGTCGACCGCCTGAGCAAGTGGGTGCGCGACCTGTTGGTCTTTTCGCGGCCGGTCGCCGGAGAAAACCAGGTCATGGACGTGCTCGCCCTGATCGAAGATTGCCTGCCGAATTTTGCCGCGCAACTGGAAAAAAACGGTATCAATTGCTCCGTCATTCGCCCGTCCGGCACTGTGCCGCGGGTCAAGGGCAATCGCTCGCTGGCGACGCAGGCGCTGGCCAGCGTCATTTCCAATGCGATCGAGGCGATGCCGGGCGGCGGTTGCCTGAAAGTGGAATTGCAGGTCGCGGAAAGGGAACACTTGGTCAGCCTGGTGGTTTCCGACACCGGCATCGGCATGTCGGAAACCCAGATGGATCTGGTCTTCAAACCTTTTTACACCACCAAGCGCAATGGCCTGGGGCTGGGCATGGCGCTCGTCAAACGCATCATGGAACGTTTTGGCGGCGCCATTCGTCTACATAGCGGCGAAGGCAAGGGGACCCGTGTCAGCCTGATTTTCAACTCCGATTGATGCCATGACCCATTCTATTCTGATCGTCGAGGACGACGAGATGCTGGCCGACAACATCCGTCTCTATCTCGAACGCAACCATTGGGAAGTCGAGGTCGCGCACAGTGCCGAGGCCGGACTGAAGCTGCTCGAGAGCACCCACCCGGATGTCGTGCTGACCGACCACATGCTGCCGGGCAAGACCGGCGTGCAGTTGATCGCCGGCGCCCTGGCGATCAATCCGCAGATCAAGATCGTCATGATGACCGGCGAGGGCAGCGTCCAGGTTGCCGTCGATGCGATGAAGGCCGGGGCCTGCGACTATCTTTCGAAGCCGGTGTCGCTGGCCGAGCTGAAGCTGGTCCTCGAGAAAGCGCTCGATCAGGCACATATGGAAAACACCTTGTCGGTGTTCCAGAGGAAGCAGTCGCGCGGCATGTCGATGGCGTCGATCATCGGCAATTCGCCGGCCATGCAGAACCTCAAGGCCAAGGCGCAGCAGGTGCTGGCGGCGGAACGACGGATCAGCGACGGCGATCTGCCGGCCATCCTGATTACCGGCGAAACCGGCTCGGGCAAGGAAATGCTGGCGCGGGCGCTGCATTTCGACGGGGTGCGCTGCGACCGACCGTTCATCGAACTGAATTGCGCCTCACTGCCGGCCAATCTGCTGGAGGCCGAACTTTTCGGCCATGAGCGCGGGGCCTTCACCGATGCCAAGGATAGGCGCATCGGTCTGGCCGAAGCGGCGGATGGCGGGACGCTGTTTCTCGACGAAATCGGCGAAATCGATCTGTCGATCCAGGCCAAGCTCTTGAAGCTGCTGGAAGAGAAAACCCTGCGCCGCATCGGCAGCGTGCGCGAGCACAAGGTGAATATCCGCATCATCAGCGCCACCAACCGCGATCTGGAAAAAATGATCCGCGAGGGCAGTTTCCGCAGCGACCTGTTTTTCCGCCTGCGGGTCATTACCCTGACCATGCCGCCGTTGCGCACGACCGGCGACGACATCCTGAACCTGGCCAATTTCTACCTGCAATTGCATTCGCGGCGCTACGGCAAGAAAAACCTGCGTTTTTCGGCCGAGGCCGAAGAGATGATGCAGTGTTACGGCTGGCCGGGCAATGTCCGCGAAATGAAAAACATGCTGGAGCAGACCGTATTGCTGGCCGACGGCGAAGTGATCGGCTCCGATCAACTGGCCATCTGCCCCGGCTTGCTCCGCGAGCCGAGCGAAGTGCGTTACCCAGCGTCCGCCAATTCGGCGCCAGCCGTGCGCAGCACGGGCCGGGTCTCCGATGTCGAACGTGACCTGGTCTTGAAAACTCTCGAAAAGACCGACTGGAACGTTTCGAAATCGGCCAAGCTGCTCGGCTTGTCACGTGACATGCTGCGCTACCGGATCGAGAAGTATCAATTTGTTGCCCCCCAGGAGTGAGGGTGTGGCACCTTGCCGATGTTTCCGAAAGTAGATCGGCCAAGGTCGAGCGGCATTTTTCCCCGCCGGCAGATGCCTTGAGCCGAGGTTGAATGGGACAGGGCGGCCGCATCCTTGTCGTCGATGATGATCCGGGGATGTTGCATCTCATCGGCTTACGCCTGGCCAGCGCCGGTTATCAGGTCACTACGGCCGAGTCGGGCGAGGCGGCCTTGCTCGGCTTTCGCGAGCATCTGCCGCAACTGGTGATCACCGATCTGTACATGAGGGGCATGGACGGGCTGGCCCTGCTCGATCATCTGCAGGCCGCGGCGCCCAGTGTGCCGGTGATCATGCTGACCGCCCACGGCTCGATTCCGGATGCGATCAGCGCAACGCAACGCGGCGTCTTCGGCTTTCTCACCAAGCCGTTTGACGGCCAGGAATTGCTGCAACGGGTGGGTGAGGCGATCCGCCTTTCGCCCCTGCTTAATCCCGAACACGTCTCCGCGCAGTGGCGCAAGGAGGTGGTCAGCGTTAGCGTGCGCATGGAGGAAGCGCTACGCCAGGCCCTGCGCATCAGCCTGGAAGGCAAGGCCGCCCTGCTGGTCGGTCCGGGCGGCTCGGGCAAGGCGACGCTGGTCCGCGCCATCCAGCGGGCCGGCGCGCGCTCGGCCGGGCCGCTGGTGCATCTGCTCGCGGCGGACTACCCGCCGTCCGTCCAGGAGGCTATGCTGTCGCCGCATGATGCCGAGGGGGTCTGGCAGCGGGCAGCGGGGGGCTTGGTGTACCTGGCCGAGGTGGGGGCCTTGTCGCCGGCCGCCCAGGCTCGCCTGTTTGCCGTACTGCTGGCGCAAATGCAGGCGAGCGATCCCTTATACCGGCTGGGTCAGGCGAGTCAGCCGGAGGCGGTGCCTGACGTCCAGATCATCGCCTCGACCCCCCGCTCGCTCGAGGCGGCCGTCGCCGACGGGCGTTTCCGTCGCGACCTGTATTATTTGTTGAGTAAAGTCAGCCTGCAGGTGCCGTCGCTGAGCGAACGCCCGGAAGATATTGCGGTTCTCGGCCAGCATTTTCTTGCCGCGATCCGGCCCGAACTCGGCCTCCGTCTGGCGCCGGGGGCGCTGCAGGCGTTGCAGGCGGCGCGCTGGCCGGACAACGTCCGGCAACTCCGCCTGGTGCTCGAACAGGCCGCGGCGACCAGCCTGACGCCGGTGCTCACCGAGACGGCCGTGCGCCGGGTCATTCGTCAATATGCGGCGGAAAGCCTGGCTGGCTTTGACGATGCGCGGCGTGATTTCGAGCGCGATTATCTGATTCGTCTATTGCAAACGACGGCCGGCAATGTGACGCATGCGGCCCGGATCGCCCGCCGTAACCGGACGGAGTTTTATAAACTGTTGGCCAGACACGGCCTGGATCCGGTCGATTTCAAGTAGGGGCGGCGCTTGCCCGGTGCCCCTCTCGACAGGCGAGGCGAGCAGCTTACTTTGCGCCAGGGCGATGCGGCCGGTATAGTCATCTCTTTGGACGGCCGGGGGGCGGCAAGTCAAATCGGATCAAATCAACCTGGAACATGCAATTAAACCGCGGAGACGCCGAGGAAAAACAAGACTTGCCCGGACTGTTCGGCACGCCTTCCGGGTGAGCCCCGTCAGCCAGGCTCGCGACATATTTTGTGATTTCCTCTGCTCCTCGGCGACTCTGCGGTAAGGTTTCTAAAATAACGGCAAGGAATTCGCAATGGGAGAGGTAATGCTGGCCTTGATGCGCACGCTGGGAAGCTTGCGCCACGGTCGGGTGTGGGGCTACGTGCTGGCGCCGGCCCTTTTTTCGTTGGTCCTGTGGGTGGCTCTCGCCATCTGGGGGTTGGGCAGGTTGGTCGACTGGCTGCTCGGTCATCCGCCGATGACCCTGCTGATCGGCTGGGGCGTCGCCTGGCTGGCCCATATCCTGGCTTACCTGGGCGGCTGGATGGCGATCTTCGCCTGCGCCTACCTGACCACTTCGCTGCTCGCGGCGCTGATTGTCATGCCGCTGCTGCTCAAACATTTGTCGGCGACCGAGTATCGCGACGTTGCGCCGATGGGCAAGGACAGTTTTGCAGCGGCCGCCGGCAACAGCCTGTGGGCTTCGTTGCTGTTCATTGCCGGCTGGCTGCTGACCCTGCCGCTGTGGATCATTCCTGGCCTTTCCCTGATTCTGCCGCTGCTCTTGATGGCCTGGCTCAACCGCCGTACCTTTGCCTACGATGCGCTGTCGCTGCATGCGACCGCCGAAGAATGGCGCGCCATCCGCCGCCAGCACGGCTCGCCGCTGTTTGTGCTGGGCTTGACCATGGCGCTGTTCGCCCATCTTCCCGTCCTCGGTTTGCTGGTGCCGGCGCTGGCCGCCTTGTCCTTTGTCCATTTCGGTCTGGAGGCCCTACGTCGAGCACGCCGCGGGGCCGTCGTCAGTATTGAGGGAGAACGTCTATGAGTCGTATCTTTGGCGCCGTCATCATCGGCGACGAAATTTTGTCCGGCAAGCGCCAGGATAAGCACTTTGCCAAAATTGCTAGCCTCCTGGCCGAGCGCGGTCTGCGCCTGTCCTGGGTAGACTATCTGGGCGATGATCGCGCCCGGCTGGCCGCCACTTTCCGGCGCACGATGGCGGCCGGCGACGTGGTGTTTTCCTGTGGTGGCATCGGTAATACGCCGGATGACCATACCCGCCAGGCCGCCGCCGCGGCGCTTGGCGTCGGGCTGGAGTTGCATCCGGCCGGCTTGGCCGAGTTGCAGGTGCGTTTCAAGGGCGAGGAAATCAGCGCCCAGCGCCAGCAACTGGTGACCTTCCCGGCCGGCGTGCAGATCGTGCCCAATCCTTTCAATCGCATTCCCGGCTTCATGGTTCGGGACCACTACTTCGTGCCCGGTTTCCCGCAAATGGCCCATCCGATGATCGAGTGGGCGCTGGATACGTTTTACCGGGAGCAGTTCCGGCCGGTCGACGGCATCGTCGAAAAGGCATTTCTGCTGACCGGGCCGAACGCTTACGAAAGCGCCCTGCTCGACCTGATGGAACATATCGTCGCCCGCTATCCGACGCTGCGGCTGTTTTCCTTACCCTCCCTGCAGGGCCAGGAACGCCGGCACCTGGAACTGGGGGTGGAAGGCGAGCCAGCCTTGGTCGAACAAGCGATGGAGGAAATTCGGCAGGCGGTCGAGGGGCGGGGAATCACCTGGTGCTGGCGCCCCTGAGAAAGGCTCGGTAAACGCAAGAAACCCGGCAACGGCCGGGTTTCTGGTGTGCTCGGGCGCTGTTTACTTGGCGCTCTTCTTGGCTGCGGCCGCCGTTGCGCTGACGGCTTTGCCGCTCGCCTTGGTGGCGGTTTCAACATTGGTTTCGGCGATGTCGGAGAGTTGCTTGGCCATCGAGGTCATGCTGTCGAAAGCCTTGCTCGACGCACCGAGCATGGACTTCATGGTGGCGGCGAAGACGTCGCCGCCCAGTGGGGCGCTGGCGGTCGCCTGGTCGACGGCGCTGGCGGCATTTTTGGTGAAGATGCTGTACTGCGCTTCCATGACCGAGGTGATTTCCTTCTGCATGTCGGTCACCAGGTCGTAGACGCTGCGCGAATAATCGGCGAACTTTTCGACGCCGGGCGTCGCCAGTTCGCTGTTCAGCTTGGCGAGTTGACTGGCATCCTTGGCGGCCAGCAGTTGCTTGGCATTGGCCACGGTGTTGTTGAACAATTCGCGGGAGGCGGCCAGGTTGATCGCGGTCAGTCGCTCGACGCCGTTGAAGGCGGTACGCAGCAGGGCGGTCATGACTTCAACGTTGGCTTTCTGGGCGGCGGCCAGTTGTTCGAGATTCGGGTTGCTCATCATCTTCTCCAGTTTGGAATGGCGGCTATGGATGCGACAAAGCCCCCGCCCGGAGGCGGGGGCTTTTACGAATTGCTTACTTGCTCTTCTTGCCGGCAGCGGCGGAAGCGCCAACGGCCTTGACCGTGGCGTTGGTGGCGGCAGCAACGTTGGCTTCGGTGATTTCAGCAACTTGCTTGGCGGCCTTGTTCAGGTTGTCGAAAGCGGAGTTGGCGGCGGCAATGGCCGACTTGACGGCGGCAACGGCGACATCAGAACCGGCCGGAGCGGACTTGGCGGCCTTGTCGAGGAGGTCGGCGACTTGCTTCTGGAAACCGCCGAATTGGCCTTCCAGGGTCTTCGACAGCTCTTCTTGGGCTTGGGCGGAGATTTCATACACCGAACGGGAATAGGCAACGGCCTTTTCGACATTCGGCTGGGCCAGGGAAGCCTGGATGGAGAGGGCTTCTTGCACGTCCTTGGCGCCGAGCAGGGCCTTGGTGCCGGAGACGCCATCTTCCAGGATGGAGCGGGCGGCGTTCAGGTTCAGGGCGGCGATGCGCTCGGCCGAAGCGAGGGCGGTGTTGGCCAGCGAGAGCAGGGAATCGACGGCGGTCTTGTTGGCGGTGGTGAATTGTTCGGGGGTAGTGAAGTAGGTCATGGGTAGATCTCCTGGGAATGTTACGAACTTGGAAAACGGTGAAGTTGGTGACCGGTTGGTGAGCTCATGTTGCACTGCACCATGGAGCCAATTATAAGAGTGATTGGCGCGCTGTCAACAACTATTTTGTGCGGTGCAGCAATTTGTGAAAATAGCCACGAAATCAGACCGTTAGGCGATCGTTTCGGGCCGCCGGATGGGCGCTTGGCGGGCGCCTCGGCGGCGCCGTGCTAGTCGCGCTCGGGGGGCGCGATCAGGCCGCCGGAACCCTTCAGATCCAGGCCTTCGCCGCGGCTGCCGGCCGGGCCGACCGGCGTGCCCTTGCTTTTCGGCTGGATGGTGGCGCGAACGCGGGGCGGCGGCCCTTTCGGATCGCGGTTTTCGCCGGCGGTTACCAAGTATTTCTCGCTGACCGTGTCGTACCAGATGTAGTCGCCCTTGAGCTGGTCTTCGCCGTTCTTGACCCAGGCCCGGTGGAAGAGTTCGAGAACTTCACTGTTGGTGTCGTATTCGATACGTTCGGCTTCGCCGTCGATGTATTCCTCGCGTCCTTCGCGTTTCTGGCGGAATTTGGCGAGGCTGCCTTTGCCCCCGAAGGCGGTCCCTTTCTGGAAACCATAACGATCTTCGGTGACCACCACGCGGTCGGCCTTGAGAATCATGGTGCCCTTGATGAGCACGACATCGCCTTCGAGAATCTGGATTTTTTTGGCGTCGTCGATGGAAACCTTGTTGGCTTCAAGTTGCAGCGGTTTGTCGCGGTCGGCTCTTTCGGCAAAGGCGGCCGGGCTGGCGAGCAGGCAGAGGAAAAGGGTGGCGAGACGGAGTTTCATGGCTTAGCCCTGGGTCGGAAGTACAGGCCGGTCACCTGTGATTGCAGCACAAAGGTCGAGGTATTGTTATCAAGTTGCGCGCCGACGCCCTTGATCCAGGATGCGCCCTGGGTGATTTCGACCGGGCTGTTGGTGAACGCCAGGCCGGCTTCCGGCTGGGTAATCAGGTCGGGCATGCGGGCGACCATTTCCAGGCGATCCGGGGCGGCGGCCCGGGTGACGCTGACATTGTCCCAGAGAAATACGGTTTCCCCGCGCGCCGTTATCTTGGCGTGATCGCCGGTCAGGGTGACCGGCGGCGACTCGGGGCGATAAGCGATGAGGACGGGAGACTTGACTTCGGAGCTGTCGTCGTCCGGATAATGCACGAGGTAGGGGGCGGTCAGGCGATATTTGACATTGCCGTTGTTGTCAAAGCGGCGGACCGTGAAGTTTTCGGCATAGGCGTCCGGGTCATGGCGCAACTTGCCATTGGTCTTGGGCGGTTCCGGTTCGACGGTTCGTTGCAGCCAGAAACTGAGACCGGCCAGCAAGGCCAGTAGAACGATGGGGAACAGTTGGCTCGGCCAATGCTTCATGGCGCGTCGAGGTAGGGGGCGAAGGCCGCTGCCAGTTTGCCCTGGGCGGCGAGAATGAATTCGATGGCTTCGCGCACGGCACCCCGCCCGCCGGCCGCCTCGGTGATGGTATGGGCGTGCTGTTTGACGATCGGGCGGGCGTTGGCGGGGGCGATGGCCAGGCCGCAGCGGGTCATGGCCGGCAGGTCGATGACGTCATCGCCCATGAAGGCGCAGTCGTCCCACTCGAGACCAAGCTTTTCCAGCAGGTCGCCGACAGCGGCCCGCTTGTTGGCGACGCCCTGGTAGACATGTTCGATGCCGAGATCGGCGGCGCGGGCGGCGACCACGCCGGACGTCCGGCCGGTCACGATGGCCAGTTCGAATCCGGCGCGCTGCATGAATTTCAGGCCGAGGCCGTCCTGCACGTTGAAGGTCTTCAGTTCGCCGCCGTCGTCGGTGTAATGCAGGCCACCATCGGTCATCACACCATCGATATCGAAGGCGACGAGTTTGATACGGGCGGCGCGGGTGTTAGCGTCCATCAGATAACCTTGGCGGTGAACAGGTCGTGCATGTTGAGGGCGCCGACCAGCCGACCGTCGGCATCGACGACGAGGAGGGCGTTGATGCGCAGGCGTTCCATCATCTCGACGGCTTCGACGGCCAGGCGCTCGGGGCCGATGCTGCGTGGCGCCGGGTGCATGACCGAAGCGATCGTGCCCTGGCGCAGATCAAGGCGTTTTTCGAAGGCGCGGCGCAGGTCGCCGTCGGTGAAAATGCCGAGCGCCCGGTTCGCGCTATCGGTAATGGCGACCAGACCGAGGCCGCCGCGCGACATGGCGATGATGGCATCGCTGATGTCGGTTTCCGGTGCCACCCTCGGTAGCTGATCGCCGCCTCGCATGACGTCGCTGACATGGGTTAACAGGCGGCGACCGAGCGAGCCGCCGGGGTGCGAACGGGCGAAATCTTCCGGCCCGAAGCCGCGGGCATCGAGCAGGGCGACGGCCAGGGCGTCGCCGAGGGCGAGGGCGGCGGTGGTACTGGCGGTCGGCGCCAGATTGTGTGGACAGGCTTCCTGGGCGACGCCGGCGTCGAGATGAAGGTCGGCTTCGCGGGCCAGCGTCGAGGTTGGCACACCGGTCATCGAGATCAGCCGGGCGCCGGAGCGCTTGACCAGCGGGACGATGCGCAACAATTCCTCGGATTCGCCGGAATTCGACAGGGCGAGCAGCACGTCGTCGCGGGTGATCATGCCGAGATCGCCGTGGCTGGCTTCGGCCGGATGCACGAAATAGGCCGGAGTACCTGTGCTGGCCATGGTCGCCGCGATCTTGCGGGCGATGTGGCCGGACTTGCCCATGCCGCTGACGATCAGCCGGCCGTGGCTGCCGAGAATGAGTTCGACGGCTTTGGCGAAGTCGCCGTTCAGTCTGCTGCGCAGCGCGTCGACCGCCGCCGCCTCGATGCTCAGGGTCTGACGACCCAGTTCCAGAGCGCGTTCCGGGGAAAAACGAGAGGCTGATTGGCTTGGGTTCATGGGGGGGCTGCGGTTATGATGGCCGAAGTATACCTGAATCGCGAAAACGGCCTTGAGCGTCCTCTCCCTAATCCTCCTCTTGCTCGGCGCATCGGTTCTGGCGGTGGTCATTTTCCGCCGTTTCAACCTGCCGCCGGTGCTCGGCTATCTGCTGGTCGGTACCATCATCGGGCCGCACGCGCTGAATCTGCTGCGGGATGTCTACCGGGCCGAACAATTGGCCGAATTCGGCGTCGTCTTCCTGATGTTTTCGATCGGCCTCGAATTTTCGCTGCCCAAGCTCTATGCCATGAAACGCATCGTCTTCGGGCTGGGCTTGCTGCAGGTGATCTTGAGCATGCTGTTGATAACCGGCCTGGTCATGCTGCTCGGCGTGAACTGGCAGTTGGGCATTGCCTTGGGCGGGGTTTTTGCGATGTCGTCGACGGCGGTGCTGACCAAGTTGCTGGCCGAGCGCATGCAGCTCGATTCGGCGCACGGGCGGGAGATCATGGGCGTTCTGCTGTTCCAGGATCTGGCCGTGGTGCCCTTGCTGGTGCTGATTCCTTCGCTGACCCAGCCGCCGGAGAAACTGGCCATGCTGCTCGGCATCGCGCTGCTCAAGGCGGTGGTGGTGCTGGCGGTGATCCTGGTCTTCGGCCAGAAACTGATGCGCAAGTGGTTCCATTTTGTGGCCCGCGCCAAGTCGTCGGAAGTGTTCGTCCTCAATGTGCTGCTGATCACCCTCAGTCTCGCCACCATTACCGAACTGGCCGGCCTGTCGCAGGCGCTGGGCGCTTTCGTCGCCGGCATGCTGATTTCCGAGACGGAATACCGGCTGCAGGTGGAAGAGGACATCAAGCCCTTTCGCGATGTGCTGATGGGATTGTTTTTCGTCACCGTCGGCGTCAAGCTCGATCTCGGAATCCTGCTCGGCCTGTGGTGGCAGGTGCTGATCGGGTTGCTCGCCCTGCTCGTTCTGAAGAGTCTGGTCGTCGGTCTGCTTTCCTGGCGCCTCGGTTCGACGCCCGGCAACGGCATCCGTTCGGCCCTCTGGCTATGCGCCGGCGGCGAGTTCGGTTTCGTGCTGCTCGGCGAAATCAGCCATCTGCCGAAAGAAATCGAGCAACTGACCCTCACCGTGCTGGTGCTTTCCATGCTGGTCGCGCCGTTTGTCGTTCAGTACAGCGAAAAGCTGGTGATGCGCTTCGTCGCCAGCGAATGGTTGTTGCGCTCGATGCAACTGACGCAGATCGCCGCCCAGTCGATGGGCACGGAAAAGCACGCGATTCTTTGCGGCTTCGGGCGCAGCGGCCAATATCTCGCCCGCTTTCTCGGGCAGGAAGGTGTCAATTACATTGCCCTCGATATCGATCCGGATCGCGTTCGCGAAGCGGCGGCGGGGGGCGAAAATGTCGTTTTTGGTGATGCCGGGCGCAAGGAAGCCTTGATGGCGGCCGGCTTGATGCGGGCCAGCGTCGTCGTGTTCACGATGAGCGATACGCCGCTCGCCGAAAAAGTCCTGCACCACGTCCAGTCAATGCGCCCCGATCTGCCGGTGATCGTCCGCACCTCCGACGAGCGCGACATGGCCCGGCTCTCCAAGGCGGGCGCCGCCGAGGTCGTGCCGGAAACGCTGGAAGCCAGCCTGATGCTGGCTTCCCATGCCCTGGTCCTGGTCGGCGTGCCGCTCAACCGGGTGCTCAAGCGCATCCGCCTGATCCGCAGTCAACGCTACCGCTTGTTGCGCGGTTTCTATCGTGGCTTTTCCGACCGCGACGAAGACGAGGATCATCAGCCCCGTCTGCATTCCGTCTGGCTGACGCCGGGGGCGGCCGGGGTCGGCCAGACCCTGCGCGATCTCGATTTGGAAAGTTTCGGCTGCGAAGTCAGCGCCATCCGGCGGCGCGGCATCCGGGCCGTCGAACCGGCGCCCGAGACGCGCCTGGAAGAAGGCGATGTCGTTGTCGTCCTGGGCGATCCCGAAGCCGTCACTGCCGCCGAAGAGCGCCTGCTCAAAAACGAAAAGGCCCGCCGCAGCGGGCCGAAGTAGCCGGCCTGGGTTCAGAAGGCCTGGCAAACGACGTAACTCTTATTGCCTTCGTAAGCCGTATCCCCCGGCTTGGTCTTGTCCGTCGCTGTTTCCTGGGCGCGTAAGCTTCCCCGGTTTGGCGTGCCGTCATCCAGGTTGACGTCCAGTTGCTGCGCCAGCTTGCCGTTGAGACCGCTGGAACAGAGATAGTAGGTGCCGCTCATTTCCAGTATCGGTGCCGTCATCTGCATGCCGACCTGGCCACCTTCGGCATTGGCCGGCAAGCCGGCCGTGCCGGTGGTGGAAAAATCGGTGGAACCGGTAGCCAGGCCGGCCAGGCGAATGTGCTGCCAGAACAGGACATTCTCGTTCGTCAGGTCCGTGGAGTTCCAGTCGCCTTCGATAATACCGTTGCCGGCCTTGCTGCCGACCGGGGTGGTGGCAAGTGTCGCCGTAGCGCCAAGATGGCTGGTGACGAGCGGGTCGTCGCCGGGGAGGCGCTTGAATTTGTCCTGGTAGGCGTAGATGAAAAGCGGGATGGAGCGAAAGTCGCCGGCCAGATTCTTTACCTTGGCGCTGTTGATCAGTTCCTGGCCCTTGAAGACACCGCCCAGCAACAGACCGATGATGACGAGAACAATGGCGATTTCGACGAGGGTGAAGCCATGTTGGTAGCGATGCATGATCTTCTCCGGTTAAGTGTTTGGGGAATTTGCCCAGGAAATAATATGCCTATGACATTATTTTGCGGTGTATTTTTGTAAAGCGCAGCCCCCTCAGGGAAGACGGCCGGCGGCGAGCAGGCGGCTGTAGTAGAGGTTCGACGATAGCCAGACCAGGTGGTCGTCAAACTCGTTCGGCGGCAGGCTCTGGGAGTGCGAGACGAACAGTCGGTCGTTATTGGCATTGGCCTGTTCGTCGCTGCCGGCCGCGGTCTGTTTGCCGTTCTTGCCCGGCGAAAAAATGACGGCCACGGCATCCTTGGTAAGGACCTGGCCGCTGGCGCATTCCGCACTGCCGGCGCTTCCCGTGCTGCCGCTGGCGCTGGTGCAGACGCGCAGGTCCGGGAGCGGTGGGTGGTCGCTGTTCCAGGCGTTGCGGACGCCATTTTCGTTACTCAGGCAATAATTCGCGCCGCAGGCCGGATTGGTAAAGGCGCTGATCGCGTAGCGCAGCGGGTTTCCCCAAGGGTCGACGGCATAGCCGGACGTGTCGACCGGATGAATGCCCAGGCTGATGGCCGGCAGGTAGCCATCCCAGGGATGGGTGCAATTGCCGCCGGGGCCCGTCGATTCGCTGCCGTTACTGGCCGGTGCGGCCGGGCATGGCAGGCGGCCATGGCGGCTGGCGAAGCCGAGCAGGGCCTCGCTGGCGTTGGCCAGTTGCTGCTCGGCGTCTTCTCTGGCCGCCGTTTCGCGCAGGGCGGAAAAGCCGAGCAACATGCTATTGGCCAGCAGGCCGACGATGACCAGCACGATACTGAGTTCGAGCAGCGAAAAGCCCGCCGGCCGGGAGCCTCGTCGTTTTCGCCGAGCGTCAGTAGGCGATTCGGTCATTGAAGTCGGAACGCGGCGCCCTGGCCGAGAAATGATTGCTCGGGGCGCTGGCCGCGCCATCGCGGGATGGGTCGGCATTCTGTCCTTCGAGGAAATTGGCCACTGTCGGCCGGTCGCGGTTCTGCTGCGGCAGTGCCGGGCCGGCGGCCAGGGCCACCAGACGGTAGGGGCCCTGGCCGTTGATCCAGAGCGAACCCGGCACGGCCTTGAGCGGGTTGCCGATCTGGAAAAATAGCGTGGGCGCCCACTGGTTGTCGTTCCACCAGCTCTTCCTGCCGGGCAGCAGGAAGTCGCAACGGGCGCTCAGCCAGACCAGCGGTTGCGCGCTGGCCGTGGTCGTCGACAAACTATCGGCCAGCGTTCGTTGCCTGGTCAGCAGAGTAGCTAGCTGATCGCCGGTGGCAGCCAGGGCGCTGGCGGCTTTCAGCGGATAGTCGCTGTCCGGGTGGTCGATTGCGGCCTGCAACAATTCGCCGCTTCCTTTCTTTTCATCGATGCTGCTCAGCGCATTTGCCGCGGCGCGATAAGCCGAATCGGGCAAAACGCTGGCCTCGGCGGCTTGCCTGTCGCGGGTCACGGGATCGGCCATGGCCAGGGGGGCGCTACGGCTGGCACTGGCGGCAATGATCTGCGTCCACTGCGCGATCATGCCGGCTGCCTCGCCCAGACTCGTGGCGTAGGGCAACAGGTCGCTCGGGGTGCCGTCGAGGGCCGTGAAATTGTCCCGGGCCGTCCGGTAGGTGCGCAAGGCAGCGAGCACGCTGGTCCGGCTCAGATTGTTGTCGTTGTTTTCGTTGTCGGCGATGCTGCCGACCAGCGCCCGGGTCTGGGCGATGGCGAGGCTGGTCGCCGCGCCGATCCCGGCATAGTCCGCGGGCGCCGCCCGGGCAGCCTGGCGTGCAGCCAGCAGAGCGGCGCTGGCCTGCGCCTGAGTGGTGACGATACTTTCCTGCCCGCTGCTGATTTCGGCGATCCTTTGGCTGGCGGCATCCAGCCCGGCGAGCAGGGCCGTCGCGTTTTGTTGGGCCGGGTCGTCGGCCAGGGCTGCGTTGAGGGTTTCGAGAAGACTGGCGTAGTCCGCGATTTCCTGGGCCAGGACATTGACCCGGCTGGCCTGCAACGCGCCGCCCAGGCTTGTCGTCGAGGCGAGCAACTGCTCGGTTGCCGCCTTGGCGGTGGCGAGCCGCGCCGCGTCGGCGCTCTCGGCCGTGGCGGCCAGGGCCGCCCGCTGGGCCGCCTGCGCCGCTTGCTGACTGGCGGCGAGGGCCGTTGCCAGGTCGTGGCGCGGCGTGCTGCTGGCGGCCAGCAGCCGGCTGATCTCGGCCACGCCGGCGAGCAGTTGACCAGGGGTTTCGGCCATGCCGAGGACGGCATTGCGGCGCGCCAGTTCCTGCGGGAAAGGATCGGCCCCGAATTCACCGAGCAGCTCGGGCAGCGAGTCGAGGCTGGCCTCGCCACTTTGACTCTGGCGGCGTATGGCGCTGCCTTCGGCGGGGCTGATTTGACCATCGCCGGCGGCCGCGGCAATGGTTGAATCAATCGCCAGCAGTTGCTCGCTGATACTGTCGGCCGCTTGTTTGAGCCGATTGCTGGTCAGGAAAATGACTTCTGACAGGTTGCGCGCCTGCACCAGCAGGTCGCGCAGGCCGGTGAGCCGAGCCAGTTGCTGGCTGGCATCGCCACTGCCAAGCTGCGCTGCCACTTGTGCCATCTGGGCAAGGTTTTCCTTGAGGGCGGCGGCCGCGCCGGCCCCCGGCTGAGTGGCCGGGAGACGTCCGAAGCGGCTGCCGCTTTTGCCATGCCCATCGCCAGCGGCGAGCGGGGCGGCCCACGGGTAGCGCTGGCCGGCGTTGGCCGGCGCATCGGCATGCCGTTCTAGACAATTCAGCACCTCACCGGCGATCCGCTTGTCGACGGCGGCCATCAACTCCTGGCGAGTGATGACCAGAAGTCGGTCGTTAAAGTCGGGACCCGGTGGGCCGCTGCGGTAGCCGTTGTGCTGACCGTTGCCGCCGTCAAGATAATCGGCGATCTGGTTCGATGGCCGCAATTGCCCCGCCAACGGGGCGCCAGCCGCCATGACAATGGCCGCGATGTCGCCTCTGCCATCCACTTCGAGCGCCATGGGCGTGGTGCTGTTGATCGGCTGGGCGCTGTCGTCATCGCGCAAGCTCGGGGACAGCGCGTACCAGAGGCGAGTCCCCGTGTCGTCCTGCAACTCCGGCAGGTCCAGTGTCAGCCACGGCAACCAGCCGACGTAACTCGGACAATGGTTGCCGGCCAGCATGTCGGCTTTGCCATCGCCGGGAAAGTTGTACAAGCCGGCGCTGGTCGTGACCAGGTCGGGGCAGGGCAGACTGCCGGGACGGTTGGCATCGGTGACGGCGCGGGCGATCAGGGCGGCCTTGGCCTGAACAAGCTGGGCAGCCAGCCGGCTGTCGGCGCGGCCGTCGCTGAAGCGCGCATTCGCCGTGCGGTAGATGGCGTAGCCCGCCCCTACCGTCAAGGCGAAGACCAGCAGCCAGAGGACAAAGCCGCCTTGTTTGGGGCACTGTCGCCGCGCCTTCATTGTGGCGATGGCGCCGGCTTGATCGTCAGTTGGCCGTCGCCGAGCAGGCTGCGGCGTTGGCCGGTGCGCCGCTGATAGCTGTCGCCAACGGCGAGCGCCGGCAAGGCATCGGCCTCCCTTTCGGCGGGTCGGCCATTGATCCATTGCTGCCGCCGGTCGTTGTGCCGTATTTCGCCATTCAAGGTGAGACGGTTGTCTTCGGGCTCGGCCTCGGTTGTGTTGAGACGCCGGCGATCAAGCTCGGCGCGTTGCTCGGCGCTGAAGAACAGGCGTCCCAAAGCGGCGCTTTCGGCATGGGCGGGCGGGCCGGGCAGCGCCATGCCCAACAACAGAAGGAGGTGACGGGCGACGACTTTCATTGGCTGGCCGCTACCGGTTTGATGGTGATCCAGTCCATGTCGCATTCGACGTCCAGGAAGGCTTCGGCGAGGTTTTCCGAGGCGCGTGCCAGATGGCAGCGACGCGTCAGAACGAAAGCCGGGGCTTGTTTCTCGATGCGCTCGAGCAGGCGGAGCAGGTCGCTTTCGTGCAGCAGCTTGGCGCGCAGGTGCAGGCGACTGCTGAAATAGTCATGGCCGGGGCGGCCGGCGCCAGCCAGCGGGGTCGCCGGGGAAAAATCGTAATCCATGGCGGGTAGCCCCAAAGCGTGGTGGGCGTCGTGCAGCACTTCGTCCCATTGCCGGCGATTTTCCTCGCCGACCATTCCGGACGCCTGCCACTGGCGAAATAGTCGGGCGCGCTCGGTTAACTCGTGTGCTTCGCCATCCGCCTGCCGTAACTGTTGCTCGAGGCGCAAGTGGCTGGCTCGTTGCGCTTCATGTTGGCGTTGGGCGCTGGCCAGTTGGCCGTCGCTCCAGAAGCCGAGAAGCCCGGCCAGAGCGAGGCTGGCGCTGGCGCCGAGCAAGGCCCAACGGAGTTTGCCGAAGTCGCGGGCGGTTGGTTTCATCGGCTACTCTGCCGGGTGATGCGGAGCGAGAACGGGCGCGCTTCCGCTGGATTGTTCTCGGCCCCGCTTGCTGACTGCGCCAGGCTGGCCGCGGTGGCTAACAGGGGCGGGCCGAGGTCGACGGTGCAGCCCGTCTGGGCCCGCAGGAGTCCGATGAATTGTTCGAGCGTGGCCAAACCGGTGGCCGGCGCGGAGCGAATGAAGCCACTCAGGGCGAGGCTTTCCGGAAGGGCGCTTGGGGTCTCCGCGGGGCCGGGCGGGGCCAGGTCGAGACGCCAGTCCAGGCTTTCCAGTTCGATAGCTGCGACCTGGTCCATGACTTCGCTGAGTCGCTGCAAGCTGGCCCCGAGGCGACCCTGATGGCCGAGGAGTGTGGCCTGGCGGTCGGTCAGGTGGCGCAGGGTGGGATGGTCGATGGCGAGTTGCGGAAAAGTTGCGGCGATTTCCCGGTAGCGCCGCTGTAAATCGGCTTCCCGGCTGGCCAGTTGCCGGCTTGCCGCGTTCAGCCCGGTGCTCCGGTAGGTGTTGCTGGCGGCCAGCAGGGTTGCGCTGAGCAGGGTGCCGAGGCTCAGTGCAATCAGTGCCTGACGGATTTGCGCCAGGCGGAAATTGTGGCGCAGTTGGCTGTCGGCGAATTGTTGCCGGGGGCGGTGCTGGGCCAGCAAATGAAGATAGAGCCGGGCGCAGGAATTGTCGTCGGGGCCCGTTTTGAGCTTGAGGCGGTCGGCGGCGGCGGGCAGGTCGATGACGGTAAAGGCCAGCGTCCCTCGGTTGTGGCCGCCTTGCCGGATGGGCTGCAGGGCCGCCGGCTGGGCGATGACATATACCGGCAGGATATCCTCGCGGCCGATTTGCCGTTGGCCGAGCAGATATTGCTGCAGTTTGCCGGCTTCGGAAACAAGTGCCTCGGCCAGGGCTTCCGGGCGACGGTCGCCGATCGCCACCAGACGCGAGAATACCGTCTGCCCGTTCAGTAGATGGCTTTCCCGGATGGCATCGCCGAACTGGCACAAGAGCAGCCCGTCGCATGGCGGGTGGCCAAGTCGTTGCAACAGTGCTCCGGCCAATTGGGTTACCGAGTAGATGCCGCTGAGGGCGACTTCCGACTCGCTGATGGCTTGCTGCCAGGGCTGCAAGCGATCGGGGGCGGTGAATGCCGCGAGGAGCAGTTTTTCGTTTTTGCGCCTGGTTTTTTCGTGGCCGAGGGAAAGGCTCGTGCGTAACACCGGGCCGGCAAAATGTTGGCGGCTTTTGCGCTCGATCAGCGCCTGACGGTCCGCTCCCCACAAGAAAGGAATCGTCTCCTGGCGATAGCTTTCTTCGGCGCTATTGACCAGCCAATGGAAGTACTCGCGGTGGTGCGCTGCGAGATATCCCCGGAAGTTGTCCAAGCCGGGGCCATCCGGCGCAAACCCGACGGCATCGACGAGTTGCCCCCGCTGCCAGGCGAACGCCGTCAGTTGATCGGCCTCGAGATAGAGCAGGCGGCAGCTATTCATGGCTTGATCCGGCCGATCACCTCGTAAATTGGGCCGATGACCGACAGCATGATCCAACCCAGCATCAGCCCCATGCCGACCGTCAGTATCGGTTCGATCATCGTCTGTGCCTTGGCGACGGCTTCCTTGACATCGCGGTTGTAAAAATAGGCGACATTGAGCAGGGCAGCGTCGAGTTTGCCGGTGCTTTCGCCGACGTGCAGCATGCGCACCACCAGGGAGGGGAAAAGTTGGGCGCTGGCAAAGGCGCCGGCGACGCTACGCCCTTCGCGTATCAATTGCTCGACCTCCTCGAGTGCCTGCTGGAGCCGCTGATTGCCGACGGCGAGCCGGGTAATGGCCAGCGCTTCGAGTACCGGAATGCCCGCCGCGTAAAGCATGGCCAGCGTATTGGCGAAGCGGGCCAGGATGATCTTGTTGAGGATCTTGCCGAGCCCGGGGCAACGCAGCTTGGCGGCGTCCAGCCGGAGTCGGGCGGCCGGGTTGTGGCGGACGACGATGGGCAGCAGGCTGAGGATGGCGATGGGGAGCAAGAGGAAAAGGAACCAACAGTCGGCGAGCAGTTGAGAGACGAAAAAGAGCAGCCTGGTGTGGGCCGGCAGGGTCTGGCCCATGTTGCTGACGAACAGCTTCAACTGCGGCACCATGTAGATCATCAGGAAAATGCTGGCGGCCAGGACGATGCCGGCGACCAGCGACGGATATAGCAGCAGCTTCTTGGTGTGGCTGGCCAGCTCGTCTTCCCACTTCAGCGATGCGCCCAGGCTGGCCAGTACTTCCGGGAGTTGGCCGCTGGCTTCGCCAGCGCGGACGAGATTGACGAAGACCCGGCTGAATGCCGCGGGGTGTTCGGCCATGGCTTGCGACAGAGTCTGGCCGCCTTCGATGCCTTCGATCAGGCTGGCCGTGAGGCGGCGAAAGTCGGGGGGTGTGATTGCCTCCCGCAGGTCGGCCAGACCATCCAGGAGGGGCACTCCGGCGCTGCTGAGTTGCTCGAGATGGAAACAGAAATTGATCAGGTCGCGGCGCGGGATGCGGCGTCGGCGCAGGGTCCTGGCGGGACGTGCCGGGCGACCGGCGACCAGGTCGAGATCCATGCGCAACAGGCGCATTTCGAGATCGCTCAGGTTGCCGGCGTCGAGTTCCCCGCGGACCCGTCGGCCGCTGGCGCTGACCGCTTTGTAGGCGAAGCGCATGGTCAGTCGCGATCGGTCAGGTCAATGCAACGGCGCAGTTCGGCGAGCGAGGTGCAGCCTTGGCGGACCCGCCGCAGACCGTCTTCGGCCAACGTGCTGAAGCCCTGGCGGGTGGCCTGACAGAGAATTTCGTGGGAACTTGCCCGACGCGCGATCAGGGCATCGAGTTCTCGACCGAGGCGTAACAGTTCCATGATTGCCAGGCGTCCCCGGTAGCCCTGGAAGGCGCATCGGTCGCAGCCATTGGCCCGGAACAGCAGCACTGGCTGCCCGTCGTCCGGTTCCGAAAACAGGCGGGCTTCCTCGGCCGGCGCCTGATAGGGCGTCTTGCAGTGTTCGCAGAGACGGCGCAGCAGGCGTTGGGCGACGATGCCGATCATGTTGCCGGCCATCAGGTCGGGCAAGATGCCGCTGTCGAGGAGCCGGGGGATGGCGCCGACGGCGGAATTGCTGTGCAGGGTGGCATACACCTGGTGCCCGGTCATGGCTGCCCGGAAGGCCATTTTGGCGGTTTCGGCATCGCGGATTTCGCCGACCAGAATGACGTCCGGGTCCTGGCGCATCATTGAGCGGATGCCGTTGGCGAAGTCGAGTTTGGCATTCTCCGCCACCGAGGTCTGGCGGATCAGCGGCATCGGGTATTCGACCGGGTCTTCCAGGGTCATGATGTGGATGCCCTCGTTGTTGATATGGTTGAGCAGGGAGTACAAGGTGGTCGTCTTGCCACTGCCGGTCGGGCCGGTGAGCAGGATGATGCCCTCCGGGCGGGCGATCATCAGTTCGAGTTGCCGCAACTGTGTCGCGGTCAGTCCGAGTTCTTCGAGGGGGACGATGCCCTTTTGCCGGTCGAGAATGCGCAATACGATATTTTCGCCGTGGATGGTCGGCTGGCTGGCGACGCGAAAATCAACCGGGTGACCGAAGACGGCGAGGCCGATGCGGCCATCCTGCGGGGCGCGCATTTCGGCGATGTTCATGCCGGCCATGATCTTGATGCGAACGCTCATGGCCGGCCAGTACGAGTGATGGAGGGCGCGGATTTGGCGCAGCAGGCCATCGATCCGGTAACGGATGCGGAGAAAGCCGGCTTCCGGTTCGAAGTGGATGTCGGAAGCGCCCTGTTTGACGGCATCGATCAGGATCGAGTCAATCAGGCGAACGACCGGCTGGTGGTAGTCGTCGTTTGCGGAGCGGCGACTGCCAGACTCGATTTCGCCGGTTTCCAGTTCGTGCAGGATGCCGTCGATCGACAATTCGTGACCGTAATACTGGTCGATGGCACGGTCGATTTCCGTTTCGCCGGCGAGCAGCATCTCGATTTCCAGGCCGGCACCCAGTTCGGCACGGAGGCGGTCGATAGCGATCAGATCGTGGATGTCGGCGATCGCGAGGCGTAACCGGTGGTGCTGGCTGTCGTAGGCGAGCGGCAGCAGGCGGTGGTGCTTGGCCAGTTCGCGGGGGAGCAGTTTGATGGCTTGCGGCTCGACCACGGTGCGCGATAGATCGATGCAACGCTGCCCGAGGTTTTCAGCGAGCGCCTGACGCAATGCCGCTTCGTGGACGAAGCCCAGGCTGATCAGCAGCTTGCCGAGCGGTTGGTTGCGCTTGAGTTGCTCGTAGAGCGCGATGCGTAGCTGATCCTCGCTCAGAAAGCCGGCGCCGATCAGGATCTGGCCCAAAGGACGGCGTTCCGGAGGCTGATTGCTCATGGTTGCTCAGTGGCTGGGCCGGATGTTGAAGGGTTGCGCTTCATTGCGCGGCACGAAGAAATTCTCTTTGGGCAGCAAGTTGCCGAAATCCCGGTAGTCAGCCTCCAGGCTGGCTTCGGTGATGACCACGGGGCGCAGGAAAATGACCAGTTCGGTTTTTTGGGTGAAGTTGTTGCGGTTGGTCACCAGTTCGCCGAGGAGCGGAATTTGGCCGGCCACCGGCAAGCGTCGGGTCTGGTGATCGATGCGGTCCTCCATCAGGCCGCCAAGAATGGCAATGTCGCCGCTGGCGATACGCATGACGGACTCGACTTCGCGCGTGCGGATGACCGGCACCAGGTTTTCAATGCCGTTCTTGCGCAGTTCGGGGTTGGGGTCGGCGATTTCCTTGCCGACGCTGGTAATGGTTGGTCGGACGTTGAGAATGACCATGTTGTTGGGGCTGATCTGGGCCGTAACGCCCATGATCAATCCGACCGAGACCGTTTGCGGTGTCGTCGTGTAGGTGGTGGCGGTGCCGACATTGGCGGTCGTTGTTGTATCGGCCTTGACCGAGAAATAGACGTAGTTTTCGACGACCTTGAGCAAGGCCGTCTGGTTGTTCAGCACCGAGAGGCGCGGGCTGGAGAGGACTTTTGTACTGCCGAAGGTTTCCAGCAGGCTGATCAGGGCGTTCGGATTCTGCTCCCGGGTGTATTTCAGATTGACCGTGCTTTTCAGCGGGTTGCCGATGTACTCGACCAGGCCGCGGGCGCTGAGCTGGGTCCAGTCGATGCCCTGTTCGTAGCCGTCCTTGAGGGCGACTTCGATGATGGTCGATTCGATCAGCACCTGGCGATGGGCAGCGTTGACCAGATGTTCGAGAAACTCGGCAATACGCTCATGCTGGCGCTGGGTGGCGCGCACGACAACGATGCCGTTCTCGGTATTCATGATGACCGAGGCGGCTTCCCGGAAGGTGTTGCGCCGCACCGTGGCATTCCCCGTCGCCTGACTGGCCGAACTGGGCAGGGGAAGGTTCGGCTCGGCGCCGGTGCCGGCCCGGGCGGGGCGTTTTCCGGTGTATTGCGGCAGCGCGGCAGTGCCGCTGGCGGTCTGGTTGCTGCTTTGCTCAATGAGCGTTTCGCTGGAGCCCGGGGGCAGGATCTTGTCGGTTTCCCGGAGAATGTCCTTGATATTCTTTTCCAGCGATTCCCAGAACTGGTTTTTGGCGATGTTTTCAATCCGCGTGTTGGAGATGTTGCCGCCGTTCCCGCCGCTGCCCGGGGCGCTTGCGGCGGCGCTGGGGAGGCCGGTGGCGATCTGGCTGTTGGCCGAAACCAGGCCATTGACGGTGCGCGAAAGATTGACGTAATCGACCGTGTAGTGCTTCAGAAATGGCGTATCCGGCATGATGCTGAGATAGCTGCCATTCAGTTCTATACGCATGTCCACCTGGCGGGCGATGCGACTGAGCAATTGCGACAGGGTCTGGTCTATGGCGTTGAGGGTGACGCTGCCGTTTATCCCGGGATGGATATCGACGTTGAGCTTGGCGTCGCGGGCCAGGACGAAGAGCAGGTCATGAACCGGAACGTTATTGACGATGACGCTGAAGGTATCTGTTTTGGCGACGGGGGGTGGCGGGCTGGTGGCGCTCGCCATGGCCGGTGTTGGGGGCTTGGCTGGGCGCGGGCCGCCGACGCTCTTCTCGCCGAGATGACCGCGCAAAGGTTCGTGCGGTATTGGCGCCGAGCAGGAGGTGGCGAGAGCGGCAAGGAGCAGGCTCGGGAAAAAGCCGATTTTCATCGGGGGCATGGTCTGGGCGACAAGGCGGCGGTTGGGGAGAGGCCAAGGGGAAAGCGCGAGGCTTCAATTTAGACCGTTGTCATATACCGGGCTAATCCGTGTGCGTGAATTTTTGTAAATCGGCAGCGCTTCCGTGCTTCTCCCTGGGGTGACGGCTGGTGCATCCAGTTCTCGTCTGTTTTTCGTCGGCGGCGGTAGCTTGGCCAGATGTCGGCAAATTTTCCGGCATTTACACGCTTAAGCATCAGGCATTGGCGGTGAGTCTGGTAAAATCGCCCGACTTTTTGAGGACAGAGCTTTGCCCGAAGACATCCTGGTCGATATTGCCGACCTCCAGTTCAATTATGACGGCCGACCCGTATTGCAGGGGATCAACATGAAGATCCCCCGGGGCAAGGTGGTGGCCATCATGGGCGGCTCGGGTTGCGGCAAGACGACATTGTTGCGCTGTATCGGCGGTCAGTTGCGGCCGACCGGCGGGCGCGTGCGCCTGGAAAAGCATCAGGTCAGCGAAATGTCGGAGTCGGATCTGTATCGACTGCGCCGCAAGATGGGGATGCTTTTCCAGTTTGGTGCGCTGTTTACCGATATCTCGGTGTTCGAGAACGTGGCCTTTCCCTTGCGCGAGCATACCGATCTGGCGGAAGAAATGATCCGCGATCTGGTTCTGATGAAGCTGGAAGCGGTCGGTTTGCGCGGCGCCAGCCACTTGATGCCGGGGGAACTTTCCGGTGGCATGGCGCGGCGCGTGGCGCTGGCCCGGGCCGTGGCGCTCGACCCGATGCTGGTGATGTACGACGAGCCGTTTACCGGTCTCGATCCGATTGCGCTCGGGGTCATCGGACAACTGATCCGTAAATTGAACGATGCGCTGGGGGCGACCTCGATCATGGTCACCCATGATGTGCAGGAGTCCCTGCAGATCGTCGACTACATCTATTTCATTTCGAACGGGCAGATCGTCGCCGAAGGAACGCCGGATCAAATCCGTGCCTCGGATGACCCCTTCGTGCACCAGTTCGTGCATGCCGAAATCGAAGGGCCGGTCCATTTCGACTATCCGGCGCCGTCGATCAGGCAGGAATTCTTGGCCGGGGTGGCGCATGCTTAATCCGGCGACCTGGTTGCGTAAGCTGGGGCATGCGGTGACGGATCGGATTTGGCGTTTGGGTTTTGCCGCGCGCTTCCTGTATGCCATTTTTACCCATTCGGGCGTCGCTTTTCGCCGTTTGCCCTTGACCCTGCGGGAAATCTATTTCAGCGGCGTGCTGTCGCTCATCATCATTCTGGTATCCGGCCTGTTCGTCGGCATGGTGCTTGGTCTGCAGGGCTTTGAAACCCTGCAGCGCTTCGGGTCGACCGAAGCCCTCGGCATCATGGTCGCCCTTTCCCTGACGCGAGAGTTGGGGCCGGTGGTGGCCGGCCTGTTGTTCGCTTCGCGCGCCGGCACGTCGGTGACGGCAGAAATCGGCTTGATGAAGGCGACCGAACAGCTAAAAGCCATGGACATGATGGCGGTCAATCCGATCGCCCGCGTCGTGGCGCCGCGTTTCTGGGGGGGCGTCATTGCCATGCCGCTGTTGGCCGCGATGTTCTCGGCGATGGGCGTGCTCGGCGGCTGGCTGATCGGGGTGGTTTTTATCGGGGTCGACGATGGTGCCTTCTGGTCGCAGATGCAGGCGGGGGTGGACTGGCACTACGATGTCTTGAATGGCGTCATCAAAAGTTTTGTCTTTGGCATCGCGGTTTCGCTGATCGCCGTTTTCGAAGGTTACGATTCAGTGCCGACCGCCGAGGGCGTTTCCCGGGCAATCACCCGCACCGTGGTGACTTCGGCTCTGACCATTCTGGCCCTTGATTTCATTCTCACCTCCTTCATGTTCCGGGGAACTTCATGAACCGTACCGTTCTTGATCTCTGGGTCGGCTTTTTCGTCGCCCTGGGGATTGCCGCATTGTTGTTTTTGGCGCTCAAAGTGGGCAACCTTTCGTCGGCGCACTTGTCCGAGACGTATGTCTTGCAGGCCAAGTTTGATAACATCGGGGGACTGAAAGTGCGTGGACCGGTGAAAAGCGCCGGGGTCGTCGTCGGCCGGATTGCCGATATCAAATTCGATCCGGTAGCTTACGAAGCGGTGGTGACCATGAATGTGGATGGTCGTTATCATTTTCCGAAAGATACTTTCGCCTCGATCAATACCGCCGGCTTGCTCGGCGAACAGTACATCGGCCTCGATGCGGGTGGTGACGAGAAAATGTTGCAGGCGGGCGATATCGTCAGCAAAACGCAGTCGGCAGTGGTTTTGGAAAAACTGATCAGTCAGTTTCTCTTCAATAAGGCGGCAGAAGGACAGGATACGAAATGATGGTGAGGCGCGGGGCGTTGGGCGTGGGAGTTCGCTTGCTGGCAGTTGGCCTGATTGGCTTGGTCACGGCCGCTGGCGCCATGGCTGACGAAGACTCGCATGACCGTTATGAAGGTTTTAACCGGACCATGTTCTCGGTTAATGAGGCGGTGGACAAGGTCGTCACCAAACCCGTCGGGCAGGCTTACGACAAGACGGTGCCGCTGCCGGTCAAGGCCAGTGTCGGTAATTTTTTCGGCAATGCCGGCGACCTGTGGATTGGCGTCAATAGTGCCCTGCAGGGAAAGTTTGCCGAGGCCGGCGTTGATGTCGGTCGTCTGCTCATCAATTCGACCATCGGAATCTTCGGGCTCTTTGATGTGGCGAGCGAGTTGGGGCTCGACAAGCACGAGGAAGATTTCGGCCAGACGCTCGCCGTCTGGGGGGTTGGCGACGGCGGCTACCTCTTCTGGCCAATTATCGGGCCACGCACTGTACGCGATACGGCGGGTTGGGGCGTTGATACCTATGTCGATACTGTTTCGTACATTCGTCCCGTCGCGGCGCGAAACGGTGCGGTTGTCCTGCGTTTCGTCGATATCCGGGCCAGCCTGTTGCCGGCGGATCGGGTGGTCGATGAGGCGGCTCTTGATAAGTACGCCTACGTGCGTGACGCTTATTTGCAACGTCGTCGTAACCAGATTTTCGATGGCCGCCCGCCGCGGTTGGATGATTGATTCTTGATTGTAGAGATAATGAAAAAGCTATTTGCCGTTCTCTTTTCGTTTTTTGTCGTCGCCGCCGCTGTCGCCCAGGAAGCGCCGGATGCAATGGTGCAGCAGGTGACCGAAGAAGTGCTCGACATCATCCGCAAGGATAAGGATATCCAGAACGGCAACACGCACAAGGCGATTGAACTGATCGACAAGAAAGTGCTGCCGAATTTCAATTTCCAGCACATGACGGCGCTCGCCGTCGGCAAGGAGTGGAAAAAAGCCAGTGCCCAGCAGCAGGCCCAATTGGTGGCGGAATTCCGGACTTTGCTGGTCCGTACCTACGCCAACGCGCTGACCAGCTACAAGAATCAGAAAGTGGTGTACAAGCCGTTCAAGATGAATCCTGCTGATGCCGATGTGCTGGTCCGTACTGAAATTGCCCAGCCGGGGGCCAAGGCGATCCAGCTTGATTACAACCTGGAAAAGCTCGAAGCCGGCTGGAAGGTATACGACGTGACGGTGGCCGGTATCAGTCTGGTTACCAATTACCGCGAACAGTTCGCGCAGGAAGTGCGCAACGGCGGTATCGATGGGTTGGTCGCTTCGGTCGCCGCCAAGAACAAATCGCTGGAAGCCAATCAGGGCAAGGCCGAGAAAAAATGATCGAAAGACAGGCCGGGCGCCTGCTCGTCAAGGTGCCCCTGATTATGGCCAATGCCCGCGGCCTGCTCGACGCAGGCCGCGCCGCTTTGCAGGCCGGCGAGCAGGTTTTCGACTTCTCCGAAGTGAGCGAGGCGGATTCCTCTGCCCTTGCCGTCATGCTTGGTTGGTTGCGCGCCGCCGCTGCTTCGCAGTCGGCGCTCAAATTTGCCCATGTGCCAACGGGCGTCCGTTCCCTGGCCGAGCTTTACGGTATCACCGAGCTATTGCCCCTCGTTTGAGGGATGCCTATGCCTGCTGCCGTTTCCATTGTTGACGTCGTCAAGCATTTCGGCTCGCTGCAAGCCCTGGCTGGCGTCTCGCTCGAGATCGCGGAAGGCGAATTTTTCGGTCTGCTCGGCCCGAATGGGGCCGGCAAGACGACACTGATTTCTGCCCTGGCCGGCTTGCTCCGGGTCGATTCCGGCTCCCTGAGGGTGCTCGGGCACGATGTTGTTGCTGATTTTCGCCAGGCCCGTCGCCTGCTCGGTGTGGTCCCGCAAGAACTGGTTTTCGATCCGTTTTTCTCGGTTCGTGAAACCTTGCGCATTCAGTCCGGTTATTTCGGCATCCGCAAGAACGACGACTGGATCGATGAAATTCTCGACAATCTCGATTTGACCGGGAAGGCCGATGCCAATATGCGCCGGTTGTCGGGCGGCATGAAGCGGCGGGTGCTGGTCGCCCAGGCGCTGGTGCACAAGCCGCCGGTGATCGTCCTCGATGAGCCGACCGCCGGCGTTGATGTCGAACTACGTCAGGGCCTATGGCAGTTTGTCCGTCGCCTGAATGGCGAAGGGCACACCATTATCCTGACGACGCATTACCTGGAGGAAGCCGAGGCGCTGTGCGGACGGATTGCCCTGATGAAGCAGGGGCGGGTGATTGCGCTCGATACCACGGCCAACCTGATGGCGGCTTACCCGGGGGCCTCGCTGGAAGAGGTCTTCGTTCGGACGATGAAGCAGTGATCGGTTTCTGGACCCTCTTTTACAAGGAATTGCTGCGTTTCTGGAAAGTCAGTTTCCAGACCGTCGCCGCGCCGGTGTTGACGGCGCTGCTCTATCTGCTGATTTTCGGCCACGTGCTTGATGACCGGGTCCTGGTGCATGGTGTCCGCTATACCAGCTTCCTGGTCCCCGGCCTGGTAATGATGCAGGTCCTGCAGAACGCTTTCGCCAATTCCTCGTCCAGCCTGATCCAGGCCCGGGTTACCGGCTCCATCGTTTTCGTCCTGTTGCCGCCCATTCCCTACAGCGCCTTTTTTGGCGCCTACGTTCTGGCGGCGATGGTGCGAGGCCTGGTAGTCGGCGTCGGGGTGTTGCTGGCGACCCTGTGGTTCGCCGAATTGCACGTTGTCTCGCCGCTCTGGGTCTTTGCCTTCGCCCTGTTTGGCGGAGCCTTGTTCGGGGCGCTCGGCATGATTGCCGGGATCTGGGCGGAGAAGTTCGATCAGCTCGCAGCCTTCCAGAATTTCCTGATCATGCCGCTGACCATGCTCTCCGGTGTTTTCTACTCGATTTATTCGTTGCCCCCGTTCTGGCAGCGTCTGTCGCATTACAATCCCGTCTTTTACATGATCGATGGCTTCCGCTACGGCTTTTTCGGCGTCTCCGACGTGCCGCCCGAAACGAGTCTGCTGGTCGTCATCGCCTGCTTCGCAGCCGTCTCGCTGCTGACGCTAAGTCTGCTCCAGCGGGGCTGGAAACTCAGGGCCTAAACCTATGCATCCCGATCAAATCAAAGAACTCATCCTGGCTGGCATGTCCTGCGAACATCTCGCCCTGGATGGCGATGGCCAGCATTTCGAGGCCCTCGTGGTCAGTGCCGAATTCGTTGGCAAGAGTCGCGTCCAGCGCCAGCAGCGCGTTTATCAAACCCTCAAGGACAAGCTGGCGAGCGGGGAACTGCATGCCCTTTCCTTTAAAACCCTGACCCCGGAAGAATGGAGCGCCCAGCGTGGATAAATTGTTGATTCAGGGGGGCGCCGCCCTTTCCGGCGAAGTTGCCATCTCCGGTGCCAAAAATGCCGCCCTGCCCATCCTCTGTGCCGCCCTGTTGACCAGCGAGCCGATGCATTTCACCAATGTGCCGCATCTCAACGATATCTCGACCATGCTGCGCCTGCTCGGCGACATGGGGGTCGGCGTCACCATGGATGGCATCGATGGCATGGTTCTCAACGGCGGAGGCCTGAATAACCCGGTCGCCGCCTATGAAATGGTCAAGACCATGCGAGCCTCGATTCTCGTGCTCGGTCCGTTGGTTGCGCGTTGCGGCGAGGCCCGGGTTTCCCTGCCGGGCGGCTGCGCCATTGGTGCCCGGCCGGTTGACCAGCATATCAAGGGCTTACAGGCGATGGGGGCGGAGATCAAGGTTGAGCAGGGCTATGTCCACGCCAAGGCATCCCGGCTGAAGGGTGCGCGCATTTGCACCGACATGGTTACCGTGACCGGGACCGAAAATCTGATGATGGCGGCCTGTCTGGCCGAAGGCGAAACCGTTATCGAAAATGCGGCACGCGAGCCGGAGGTGGTCGACCTGGCTAATTGCCTGGTCAGTATGGGGGCGCGGATTTCCGGCGCGGGGACTGATGTGATCCGCATCCAGGGCGTCGAAAAGCTGCATGGTGCGACGCACGCCATCATGCCGGATCGCATTGAAACGGGAACGTATCTTTGTGCCGCCGCAGCCACCGGCGGCGATATCCGCCTGGTCAGAACGTCGGCCGCCTACCTCGATACCGTGGTCGATAAATTGATGGATGCCGGGTGCGAAATCACGGTCGAACGCGATGCCATCCGTTTGCAAGCGCCATCGCGCCTGAAAGCGGTCAGCTTGCGGACAGCCCCCTATCCGGCCTTCCCGACCGACATGCAGGCCCAGTTCATGGCCATCAATTGTGTTGCCGATGGTGTCGCGACGATTCGGGAGACGATTTTTGAAAATCGTTTCATGCACGTCAGTGAACTGGTGCGCCTTGGCGCCGACATCCAGGTCGAGGGCAACAATGCCATCGTGCGCGGCGTGGCTCGGCTGGAAGGGGCGGCGGTCATGGCCACCGACCTGCGGGCATCGGCTTCGCTGGTCATTGCCGGTCTGGTCGCCCAAGGCGAAACGCTGATCGACCGGATCTACCATCTGGATCGTGGCTACGAGCGGATTGAAGAGAAATTGATCAAGCTGGGGGCCAGCGTCAAGCGGGTGCATTAAAGCGGCAGGGCAATCGGGCGGCGGCTTTTTGGGGTTGGCTACGGAAAAATTCAAAAAATGCTTTGCATAATTGAAACTGTGGCCCATACTCTGAGCCTCGGGATTTCCAGGCAGTGTTTTGTTCCTGCGCCGTACTCCGGTTTGTCAGCTCCTCGGTCTTGGTTCTCGTGTTTGTTGGGCGTAAGCCCGTTAATTTTTTTCCAAGGAAGCTATAAAATGGCAAATGGTACCGTCAAGTGGTTCAACGACTCCAAAGGTTTTGGTTTTATCTCCCCGTCTGAAGGCGGCGAAGATCTCTTCGCTCACTTCTCTGCCATCCAAGGCAACGGTTTCAAGACCCTGGCCGAAAACCAAAAAGTGACGTTCGATATCGTTACCGGCCCGAAGGGCAAGCAAGCTGCCAACATTCGCCCTGCTGAATAAGTCAGGCGAAAGCGCAAGCTTCAGAAGAACCCGGCTCTTGCCGGGTTTTTTGTTTGTCGGCTTGCGAAATTGCCGGGGCTTGCTTGTCGGTTTGGCGGCGGGCGAATAGCGTTAAAATATCGATCTGGTATTTGCCGCATCTCTTTAGGAAGATTCATGAAGGACATTCGCTTTCTTTCGCTGTTGTTGGCCCTCTGCTGGGTTCTGCCGGTAGCGGCCGACGAGGTGAAAATCGGTTTCGTCAATATCCAGCGTATCGTGCGCGATGCGCCGGCAGCCATCAAGGCGGCGCGCAAGCTGGACCAGGAGTTCGGCCGGCGGGATGCTGAACTGCAAGCCCTGGCCAAGGATGTCCAGGGACGCCAGGAAGCTTTGCGCAGCAAGTCGTTGGCCGACTCGGTTCGGGCGCAGAAGGAAAAGGAATTGGCCGAATTGTCGCGCGATTTCCAGCGCAAGAGCGAGCTCTTCCAGGAAGACCTCAACCTTCGCCAGAATGAAGAAAACGCCGCATTGATCGAACGGGCCAACAATGCCATCCGGCAGATCGCCAAGAGTGAGAACTTCGACGTCATCCTGCAGGATGCTGTCGCTGTCGGCGATCGTATCGATATCACCGACAAGGTCATCAAGGCTCTTTCCGACGACGTTCGTTAAGCGTTGACCGGAACGTTCGTCGCCCTTGCTAGGCGGCTAAGGCAGCGGGGTGGTGCGGCCTTGCGGTAAAATAGCTTTTTTGTTCGAAGACCGCGCCTCGTGACCACCATTACCATCGCCCTTTCCAAGGGCCGCATTTTTGACGAAACCCTGCCCCTGCTGGCGGCGGCGGGCATCGTCCCCAGCGAAAACCCGGAAACTTCCCGCAAGCTGATCATCGGCACCAATCGTCCGGAAGTGCGCGTCGTCATCGTTCGTGCCACCGATGTGCCGACCTATGTCCAGTACGGTGCCGCCGATCTTGGCGTGGCCGGCAAGGATGTCTTGATCGAACATGGTGGCGAAGGCCTTTACTCGCCGCTCGACCTGAAAATCGCCAAGTGCCGGATGATGGTCGCCGTGCCGGAAGGTTTTGATTACGCCAACGCCGTGCGCCAGGGCGCCCGCCTCAAGGTGGCGAGCAAATATACCAACATGGCGCGGGAACATTTCGCCAGCAAGGGCGTTCATATCGACCTGATCAAGCTCTATGGCTCGATGGAGCTAGCGCCGCTGGCCGGGCTGGCCGATGCCATCGTCGATCTGGTGTCCACCGGCGGTACGTTGAAGGCCAACAAGTTGCTGGCGGTCGAGCACATCATGGACATCTCGTCGCGCCTGGTGGTCAATCAGGCGTCGCTGAAGGTCAAGCGCGAAACCCTGCAACCGATTATCGACGCCTTTGCCCAGGCGGTGGAGAAGTAAATCTATGCTCGCCATCAAACGACTGGCTACGGCCGATGCCGATTTCACGGCCAAAATGGATGCCCTGCTGGCTTTCGAAGGGGCGCAGGACGAAGGCATCGAACGCACGGTGATCGGCATTCTGGCCGACGTCAAAGCGCGCGGCGATGCGGCGGTGGTTGAATATACCAACAAGTTCGATCGCCTGGTGGTTTCCGGCATGAGCGACCTGACGTTGTCGCCAGCCGAATTGCAAAAGGCGCTCGACGGCCTGCCGACCGAGCAGCGCCAGGCGCTGGAAGCAGCGGCGCAGCGCGTGCGCATCTATCATGAGAAACAGAAGCTCGAAGGCTGGCGCTACACCGAAGCCGACGGCACCATGCTCGGCCAGATGATCACTCCGCTCGATCGCGTCGGTCTCTACGTGCCGGGCGGTAAGGCGGCTTACCCGTCGTCGGTGTTGATGAATGCGATTCCGGCCAAGGTGGCCGGCGTCAAGGAATTGATCATGGTCGTGCCGACGCCGGGCGGCGAGCATAACCAGCTGGTCCTGGCAGCGGCCTGTCTGGCCGGCGTCGACCGCGTGTTCACCATCGGTGGCGCCCAGGCGGTGGGGGCGCTGGCCTACGGGACGGCGAGCATCCCGCAAGTGGACAAGATCGTCGGGCCGGGCAATGCCTACGTTGCCTGCGCCAAGCGCCGGGTGTTCGGTATCGTCGGCATCGACATGGTGGCCGGGCCCTCGGAAATCCTCGTCGTCTCTGATGGCTCAGGCAATCCTGACTGGGTGGCGATGGATCTGTTCTCGCAGGCCGAACACGACGAACTGGCCCAGTCCATCCTGATCTGTACCGATGCCGGCTTTATCGACCGGGTTCAGGCCAGTATCGAAAAACTGCTGCCGACCATGCCGCGGCGCGCCGTGATCGAGACCTCGCTGAAGGATCGTGGTGCCTTCATTCTTGTCCGCGACCTGAAAGAAGCTGTGGCCATCGCCAACCGCGTCGCGCCGGAACACCTCGAATTGTCGCTGGCCGATCCCGACCCCTGGGTGGAAAAGATTCACCACGCCGGGGCCATTTTCATCGGGCATTACACCTCTGAATCGCTCGGCGATTATTGCGCCGGCCCGAATCACGTTTTGCCGACTTCCGGTAGCGCCCGCTTCTCGTCACCGCTCGGCGTTTATGACTTTCAGAAGCGGACCAGCCTGATCCGCGTCTCCAAAGCCGGCGCCCAGACCCTCGGTAGGATCGCCTCGACGCTGGCGCATGGCGAGGGCTTGCCGGCGCACGCCAAGTCGGCCGAGTTCCGCCTGGAGTCGTAATGCCGCCGGAGACGGTGCCGGCGTCGGCCAATCCGGATCTCAAGGCGCTGTTTCTCGGTTTCTCGGCGGTCGGGTTGTCCGGCTTCGGTGGCGTTTTGCCCTTTGCCCGCCGCATGCTGGTCGACGAAAAGCGCTGGCTGACCGCGGAGGAATTCAACGCCCAATTGGGCTTGTGTCAGTTTTTGCCGGGGCCGAACGTCATCAATCTCTCGGTCCTGGTCGGCAAGCGCTACCAGGGTGTCGCCGGAGCCATCGTTGCGCCGCTCGGCATGTTGGCGGCGCCGTTTGCCATCGTGCTGCTGCTGGCGCTGCTCTATGATCGCTTTGGCAGTCTGGCTCCCGTCCAGTCGATGCTGCGCGGCATTGCCGCGGTCGGTTGCGGCCTGCTCTTTGCGACGGCCTGGCGGATGGGCGCCGCGATCAAGGACAAGGCGATCTTCCTGCCCTTTACGGCATTTAATGTCGCGGCCATCGCCTGGCTGCGCTGGCCGATGCCCAGTGTCATGCTGGCCGGCCTCGTTCTTTCCGGTGGCGTCGCCTATTGGAAGCTGGGGCGCCAATGAGCGTGGTCGGCCAGCTTTTCCTTGAGTTCGCGCTGCTCTCTTTTGTCGCTTTTGGCGGGGCGACCGCACTGTTGCCCGAGATGCACCGGGTCGTCGTGGAAAACCACCATTGGCTGGACGACGCCACCTTTACCCATCTCTATGCCATCGCCCAGGCGGCGCCGGGGCCGAATGTGCTGGTCGTCAGCTTGATCGGCTGGGAAATCGGCGGTCTGTTCGGCGCCTTTGCCACGACGCTGGCCATGTGTTTGCCGATGAGCGTCTTGATCTATCTGCTGATTGACCGTTGGGAGAGTTTTTCCGGCAAGCGCTGGCAGCAGGCGCTCAGTCTTGGTGTGGCGCCGCTCGCCGTCGGCCTGATTTTTTCCGGGGCGACGCTGATCGGACAATCGGCCGGATTCGGTGTCGGCGGCTGGCTGTTGCTCGCCGCCGTGCTGGCGATCAACCTGCGATTACGCGGCTTGCACCCCTTGTGGTTGATCGCGGCTGGCGCCGTCATCGGCCTGCTGGGGCTGGTCTAGTTGCTAGTAATTAGTCGGTAGTCTTGAGCAAAAGCCAAGGGCGCCGCGGCGCCCGCAAAACACCGCTAACTACTAGCGACTAACGACTTGCAACTATTGGTTGTAGGGGTTCTTCAGGTTGTTGATGACTTCCTGAAAGACTTCGCGAATCTGTGCTTCATCGCATTCCATCAACAGCGCATCCTCGAAGGCGTCCTGGGCGACTTGTTGCAGTTCTTCGAGATTTTCGCGCAGCACCTTGATCTTTTCGGTGCACGAGACGATCGAGCCGTCGGGGCGTTTCCAGATGGTTTTCATGGCTTAGCTGAGTATCTGACGCAGCGCGGCGGTCAGGGCCTGGCATTCGCCATCGGTGCCGATGGAAATGCGCAGGAACTGGTCGATACGCGGCAGTTTGAAATGGCGGACGATGATGCTCCGGGCGCGCAAGGCCTGCGCCAGTCCGGCAGCATCGTGGCGCGGGTGGCGGGCGAAGATGAAGTTGGCCGCAGAGGGCAGGACTTCAAAACCCAGCTCGGCCAGTTCGGCGCTCAGTGTGCGGCGGGTGGCGATCACCGCGAGTCGGGTTTTTTCGAAGTGTGCTTCGTCCTCGATTGCCGCGACGGCGCCGACGATGGCCAGGCGATCGAGCGGGTAGGAGTTGAAGCTGTTCTTGACCCGCTCCAGCGCCTCGATCAAGGCCGGATGGCCGAGTGCGAAGCCGACCCGCAGGCCGGCCAGCGAGCGCGACTTCGACAGGGTGTGGATGACCAGCAGGTTGTCGTAATGGGCGATCAGCGGGATGGCGCTGGCCCCGCCAAAGTCGATATAGGCTTCGTCGACCACCACCACTGAGGCCGGATTGGCCTTGAGCATTTGCTCGATGGCGGCCAAGTCCAGCGGGCAGCCGGTGGGTGCATTCGGGTTGGGGAAGATGATGCCGCCATTAGGCTGGGCGTAATCGGCCGGGGCGATGGTGAAGTCTTCGCTCAGTGCTACCGTCCGGTAGTCGATGCCATACAGCCCGCAATAGACCGGGTAGAAACTGTAGGTGATGTCCGGGAAGAGGATCGGCTGTTCGTGCTTGAGCAGGGCCATGAAGACATGAGCCAGGACTTCGTCCGAGCCGTTGCCGACAAAGATTTGTCCGGGGCTGAGTTGGTGCTGCCGGGCGATGGCGGCCTTGAGCCGGTCGGCATTCGGGTCCGGGTAGAGGCGCAGGCGCGCCGCATCGTCGCCCAGTTCGGCCTGAATCGCCTCGCGAACCTTGGGCGACGGCGGGTAGGGGTTCTCGTTGGTGTTGAGTTTGATCAGGTTGGCGAGCTTGGGTTGCTCGCCCGGCACGTAGGGGGTGAGGTCGTTGACGACCCGGCTCCAGAAGCGACTCATGGGATTTTCACGGAAAGCGTAAAAGTAGGCTGAAATGGTATCATGGCCCTCCGATCAAATGCCTTTTGCAGCCCTTACCCATGCGGCAAGCCGAAATTACTCGCAATACGCTGGAGACGCAAATTTCCGTGCGTCTCGATCTCGATGGCACCGGCCAGGGCAAATTTGCCACCGGCGTGCCTTTTCTCGATCACATGCTCGACCAGATCGCCCGCCATGGGCTGATTGACCTCGATGTCGTGGCCAAGGGCGATCTGCATATCGATGCCCATCATACGGTCGAGGATATCGGCATCACCGTCGGCCAGGCGTTGGCCAAGGCCTGGGGCGACAAGAAGGGGCTGACCCGTTATGGTCACAGTTATGTGCCGCTCGACGAGGCGCTGTCGCGCGTGGTGATCGATCTATCCGGCCGGCCGGGCCTCGAATTCAACCTGGTCTTTACGCGGGCGATGATCGGTCAGTTCGATGTCGACCTGGTGCATGAATTTTTCCAGGGGCTGGTCAACCACGCCGGCATGACCCTGCACATTGACGGCCTGCGCGGCGTCAATGCGCATCATCAGGCGGAAACCGTCTTCAAGGCCTTCGGTCGTGCCCTGCGCATGGCGGCGACGCCCGATCCGCGCATGGCCGGCGCCATGCCGTCGACGAAAGGCTCGCTGTGAGCATCGCTGTCATCGACTACGGCATGGGCAATCTGCGCTCGGTATCGAAAGCGCTGGAACATGTTGCCGCCGGCCGGGAAGTTATCGTCACCGCCGATCCGGCCGTGGTGGCTGCGGCAGAGCGGGTGGTTTTTCCCGGTCAGGGCGCCATGCCCGATTGCATGCGCGAACTCGATGCCCGTGGCCTGCGTCCGGCGGTGCTAGCGGCGGCCAGGGAAAAGCCTTTCCTGGGTATCTGCATCGGCCTGCAAATGCTATTTGAGCACAGCGACGAAGGCAATGTCGCCGGTTTGGGCATCTTCGCCGGCGACGTCAAACGTTTCCCCGAAGAGAAAATGTTTGCCGCCGATGGTCAGCGCCTGAAGGTGCCGCACATGGGCTGGAACGAAGTCCGCCAGAGGCCGCATGCCATGTGGGCCAATATTGAAGATGGCGCCCGCTTCTATTTCGTCCATAGCTACTGCGTGCAGCCGGCCGATCCGGCGCTGGTGATGGCGACCGCTGATTACGGCGTCCCCTTTACCTGCGCAGTGGGCCGGGATAATATCTTCGCGGTTCAATGCCACCCCGAGAAAAGTGCTCGCGATGGCCTGCAGTTGCTGCAAAATTTTATCGAGTGGCGTCCCTGATACGCCTCCTGTTGCCTTCCTCCCCATCTGATATCCCATGCTGATTATTCCTGCGATAGATCTGAAGGACGGCCAATGTGTCCGTCTTAAACAAGGCCTGATGGAACAGGCCACCGTCTTCTCCGACAGTCCGGCTGAAATGGCCCAGCACTGGCTGGATCAGGGCGCCCGCCGGCTGCATCTGGTCGACCTGAACGGCGCCTTTGCCGGCAAGCCGAAGAATGCGGCAGCGATCAAGGCCATCCTACAGGTGGTCGGCGACGACATTCCGGTGCAACTGGGCGGCGGCATTCGCGATCTCGATACCATCGGCGCCTGCCTCGACGGTGGTTTGTCCTACGTCATCATCGGCACGGCAGCGGTCAAGAATCCCGGCTTCCTGCACGACGCCTGCGTCGCCTTCCCCGGCCACATCATCGTCGGTCTCGATGCCAAGGATGGCAAGGTGGCGACCGATGGCTGGTCCAAGCTGACCGGTCACGATGTCGTCGACCTCGGCAAGAAATACGAGGATTACGGCGTCGAGTCCATCATTTATACCGATATCGGCCGCGACGGCATGCTGTCCGGTATCAATATCGAAGCCACCCTGCGCCTGGCCCAGGCCCTGACCATTCCGGTGATCGCCTCCGGCGGCCTGTCCAATCTTGAGGACATCCGGGCCCTGTGCGCCATCGAGGGCGAAGGCGTGGTCGGCACCATCGCCGGTCGGGCGGTCTATGACGGTTCCCTCGATTTCAAGGCGGCGCAGCAAATGGCTGACGAGCTGGGCGCCTGATGCTGGCCAAGCGGATTATTCCCTGCCTGGATGTAACGGCCGGTCGGGTCGTCAAGGGCACCAATTTCGTCGATCTGCGCGATGCCGGCGACCCGATCGAGATCGCCCGCCGTTACGACGAGCAGGGCGCCGACGAGGTGACTTTCCTCGATATCACCGCCTCCTCCGATCAGCGCGACATCATCCTGCACATTATCGAAGCCTGTGCCGAACAGGTCTTCATTCCACTCACCGTCGGCGGTGGTGTGCGCAAGGTCGAAGATGTCCGTCGCCTGCTCAATGCCGGTGCCGACAAGGTGTCGATGAATACGGCGGCGGTGCAGAATCCCGATCTGGTGTTCGATGCGTCGAGCAAGGTCGGTTCGCAATGCATCGTCGTCGCCATTGACGCCAAGCAGACGGCGCCCGGCCAGTGGCACGTGTTTACCCACGGCGGCCGCAACGACACCGGGCTCGACGCCATCGCCTGGGCGAAAAAGGTCGAAGGCCTGGGCGCCGGCGAAATCCTGCTGACCAGCATGGACCGCGATGGCACCAAGAACGGTTTCGATCTGGCGCTGACCCGCGCCGTCTCCGATGCCGTGAAAATTCCGGTGATCGCTTCCGGCGGTGTCGGCAATCTGCAGCATCTGGCCGATGGCGTCACGGAAGGCCGGGCCGATGCAGTGCTCGCCGCCTCGATTTTTCATTTCGGCGAATACACCGTGCGCCAGGCCAAGGAATACATGGCCGGTCGTGGTATCGAAGTCCGCCTGTGAGCGATCTCGACAATTCTTTGCCCTGGCTGGCGGCGTTGAAGTGGGACGCCGACGGCATGATTCCGGCGATCGCCCAGGACCAAAATGGTCGCGTTGTGATGTTTGCCTTCATGAACCGCGATGCGCTGCGGGAGACGGTCAATTCCGGCAACGCGGTATACTGGTCGCGTTCGCGCCAGCGGCTGTGGCGCAAGGGTGAGGAATCCGGCCACTTCCAGAAAGTGAAGTCGATCCGCACCGATTGTGATGGTGACGTGTTGCTGCTGGCGATTGAACAAGTCGGCGGCATTGCCTGTCATACCGGGCGGGAAAGCTGTTTTTTCAATGAATTGCAGGCGGAGCGCTGGGTTCCCGCCGATCCGGTTTTGAAAGACCCTAAGGAAATCTACGCCAAATGAGCACGCATGACATCCTGCACCGTCTCTCCGAGACACTGGCTTCCCGTCGTAATGCCGATCCGGAAAAGTCTTACACCGCCAAGCTGTTTTCCGAAGGTCCGGATTCGATCCTGAAGAAAATCGGCGAAGAGTGCGCCGAACTGATCATGGCGGCCAAAGATGGCAAGCGTTTGAATATCGTCTGGGAATCGACCGACGTGATTTACCACGTGCTGGTCCTGCTCGCCTTCTACGGTTTGAGCATTGAAGATGTTTCCCAGGAAATGCGTCGGCGCGAGGGGATTTCTGGCATCGACGAGAAGGCCTCGCGAGGCGTCAAGTGAGCGACTGCATTTTCTGCAGGATTGTCGACGGCCAGATTCCGGCGAAGAAGGTATTCGAGGATGAGGACATCATCGCCTTCAACGACATCAATCCGGCTCGGCCCGTGCATGTACTGGTGATCCCGAAAAAGCATATAACTTCCCTGGCTACCGTGACGCCGGAAGATGCGCCTATACTCGGCAAGGTCCTTCTCAAGGCCAATGAAATCGCCACGGCTCAAGGCAGTCCGGACGGCTTCCGGGTCATTATCAACACCGGGCGGGTGGGGCAGCAGGAAGTGCAGCACCTGCACGCGCACATCGTCGGCGGTCCGGACCCGGTCGGTCCGATGCTGAAGCGTATTTAGGAGACAATCATGGGCAGTTTTTCCATCTGGCACTGGCTGATCGTTCTGGTCATCGTCATGCTGATTTTCGGCACCAAGAAATTGCGTAACGTCGGCCAGGATCTTGGCGGCGCCGTCAAAGGCTTCAAGGACGGCATGAAGGAAGCCAGCGCCGACAAGCCGGCCGAGGTCGAACCGACCCAGCAGGTCAGCGGTCAGACCATCGACGTCGAAGTAAAGGAAAAGACCAAGAGCTAGGGTTTAGTCATTAGTCGATACTTGCTAGTCGCTAGCAATGGCCGGCTAACAACTAATAACTAACTACTGATAACTATGTTTGATATCGGCTTCTCCGAACTCATCGTCATCGGCATCGTGGCGCTGGTCGTCATCGGCCCCGAGCGCCTGCCCAAGGTTGCCCGTACCCTGGGGCTGTTGCTCGGGCGGGCGCAGCGTTACGTCAGTGACGTCAAATCCGATATCAGTCGGGAAATGCAACTCGACGAACTGAAAAAACTGCAGTCCCAAGTCACGGATTCGGCCCGCGAACTGGAAGGCTCCATGCGCAATGAATTCGAAACCGCGCGTCGCGCGATCGAGACCCCGGCCCAGACCGTGCTTGATGACCTGGAAGCAAAAGCCAAGCTCGATGAGGTCAGCGCCGTGACCCTGACCGAAACCGCCAGCAAGCCGACGGCATGAGCGAGAGCCAGGAAGAGTCTTTCATTTCGCATCTGATCGAATTGCGCGACCGCTTGTTGCGCAGCCTAGTCGCGATCGCCGTGGTGCTCGGCGTCCTGTGTTTTTATCCGGGACCTGGGCAGATTTACGATTTTCTCGCCGCGCCGCTCACCGCTGCCCTGCCGGAAGGTACCAAAATGGTGGCGATCGGGGTCATCACGCCGTTCATGGTGCCGCTCAAGGTGACCGGTATGGTCGCTTTCGTCTTGGCCTTGCCTTTCGTTCTCTACCAGGCCTGGGCCTTCATCGCCCCGGGGCTGTACGATCATGAAAAGCGCCTGGGGATACCGCTGATCATTTCGAGCACCCTGCTTTTCCTGCTCGGCATGTCTTTTTGTTATTTCTTCGTGTTCGGCCAGGTCTTCCAGTTCATCAACAGTTTTGCCCCGAAAAGCATTACCCCGGCGCCGGATATCGAGGCCTACCTGTCTTTCGTGATGACCATGTTCCTGGCTTTCGGGATTGCCTTCGAAGTGCCGGTAGCGCTCGTCGTGCTGGTCAAGCTCGGGGTGGTGACCGTCGAGAAGCTCAAGGAATGGCGTTCCTATTTCATTGTCGGTGCCTTCATCGTTGCCGCCGTGGTGACGCCGCCGGATGTCGTTTCCCAGTTGGCCCTGGCAATTCCGATGTGCCTCCTTTACGAACTGGGGATTCTCGCTTCCCGCCTGGTTTCCCGACCCGCCAAGCGGAACGGGGTTGATGGCGTGGCAAGCGACGCGGGCAATCTTTCGGAATAGACGGCCACGCATTGTTGGCCGTCTGGCGATCATTCAGGCGCCAGACCGGCGCCGGAAGTCGTCCATGAAGCCGCGCAATTCGTCTACGGCCGCTTCCGTCAAAGCATTGTAAATCGAGGCCCGAATGCCGCCGATGGCGCGGTGTCCGCCCAGGCCGGAAAAGCCGGCGGCCTGCGCCGCGCCGAGGAAGTGCTGTTCCCGTTCGGGGCTTGCCAGATTGAAGACGACATTCATCAGGGAGCGATCGGCGAGCGCCGCACGCCCCCGGTAAAAACCGTCGCTGTCATCCAGGGTGGCATACAGGCTTTCTGCCTTGCGCCGATTGATTTCGGCCATCCGCTCGATGCCGCCGATATCGTTGAGCAACCAGCGGCTGACCAGGAGCACGACGTAGATGGCGAAGACCGGCGGCGTGTTGAGATTGGAGTGGGCCTGGATCTGCTTCCGATAGTCGAGAAAGCTGGGTAGTTGGCTGGGCGCTTGTTCGATCAATTCGTCACGCAGGAGGACGATGGTGACGCCGGCCGGGCCGATGTTTTTCTGGGCGTGCGCGTAAATCAGCGAAAAACGTTCGGCCGCACAGGGGCGGGAGAGGAAGTCCGACGACATGTCGCAGATGCGCGGGACATCGTCGCGCCCGAGGACACGGTGGAACTGCAGGCCCTCGACCGTTTCGTTGGAGACGTAATGGAGATAGGGCGCATCCGCCGCGAAAATTAGCTCGTCATCGGCCGGTAGCCGGTGGAAACCGTTGGCGGCGCCGCTCCACAATACTTTCAGGGGGCCTTCAAGTTCCGCCTCGGGAATCGCCTTGCCGCTCCAGTAGCCGGTGTGCAGGTATTCGGCCGGGCGGGACTGGCCGCGCAGCAGGTGCATCGGCAGCATGGAGAATTGCTGGGTGGCGCCGCCCTGCAGAAACAACACATGATAGTTGTCGGGCAAGCCGAGCAGGGTGCGGAAATTGCGTTCCAGTTCGGCGATGACGGCGCAGAACCAGTCCGAGCGATGGCTGATGCCGAGAATCGACAGTCCCACTTCGGGAACTGCAGCAATGGCTTCCCGGACCTGGGCCAGTACCGTTTCCGGCAGGGCGCCGGGGCCGCCGGAGAAGTTCAGTTCGTTGCGAGGACTCATCGGCGCGCCATGTTCGGGGCCAGGCGGAACAGGAAGTCGCGGAAGGCGCTTTTGACTTTCAGCATGTGCAACTGCTTGTAGGGGAAAAGTTCTTCCGGGTCCATCGCATGCACGACCATGGCATGATCGATTTCGAAAATCAGCAATTGTCCGTCCGCCGTTTCCGCCCCATCCAGGCACAGGTAATCGAGCCCGGTCCGCTGCTGGATGGCGGCCAGAGCGGGCCCATGACGTTCCGCAAAGGCGGCGAAATGCTCCATGAAGGATAACTCTTCGGCCCTTTTTGCCGCATCTTCATACATGCCGGCATTGACGTAATGCACCATCCAGTGTTCGGAGACGGCCATGTGGCAGGCGAAGGCACGACCATCGATGAGGGCGACCCGAAATTTCCGGTATAAGCCATCCCGAGCGCTGTAATCGATGAAAGGGGCGAGAAAGAAGCTAGCCTCGCCGACTTGCTGAAGATAGCCGGCGATCTCGGCGGGGCTGTCGATCTTTTCCAGATCGCGGCCGGCATGCGAGCCGAGCGGGCGCAAGATGATCGGAAAGGCGCAGTCGGTCAGCAGGTCGGCGAGCTTTTTGCGGCCCTGGGCGACGGCGTCCAAATCGTTCCGTGTGATCTGGCCGGTGGGCGGCATCAGCAGGCCCGGAATGCCCTGCAATAGTTGGCTGGCGGCGGCGCGCTCGACCCGAAGAATGTTTTTCGGCCGGTTGATTACCGGTTTCGGCCAGTTTGCCAGCACGACTTCCAGGGCTGCCAGATATGGCAGATTCTGTTCGGTTTCGCCAAGGCAGACGACCACCGCGTCGTGTTCGGGGATCGGCGAGGCGAGCGGATTCTCGGGCGAGACGTAGTAGAGGTCGAGGTCGATGTCGCTGTATTCGAGCAGGCATTCGAGCGGCGTATTGCCGGCCAGGTCGCCGGGGGCCATCAGCATCAGCAGGCGAAATTTGGCCGGTTGCTCGGCGGCCGGCAGATGGTATACCCGCTTCTGGGCCAGCGCCTCACCCTGGATGGCCAGGCCGATGTCGCGCTGCTTCAGGCTGAGCATGGCAATCGACAGATTCATCCAGAGATTGGCATCGTCGGGATGGCTTTCGGCCAACGCCAGCATTTGCTGGGCGATCGGCCGCAGATCGGTGCCGGCGATGCTGGTCCGCAGGAAGGGGGCGAGTCCGAGAAACGGAGTCTGGCGTTGAGCGGCTGGGCCGGAGGTGTCGGTAGTAGGCAATTTGGTTTCGCTGAGTTGTTGATGACCTGGGCAGTTGTCCGTCTTGCGCGGCCATTTCGGAATTAGTGAATTAACCTAGAAACGCAATTGAACCGCAGAGACGCAGAGATGCTGAGTAAAAACAAGGGCTTGTCCGGATGATGCTGCACTCCTTTGGGGGGAGCTGCAAAAACCAAGCAAGCAACTGTTTTCACGCTCTTCTCTGCTCCTTTGCGACTCTGCGGTAAGGTTTTTAGGTTTAATTATCCTGGCCATATTGTGGCGGATGTTGGCGAATTATTTCCCTTCGCCTGGGGCAATAAGCATCTTTTTTTACAAGCAAAGAAGCAAGTGCGATGAGTCCGGTCGGCGCCCGCCTAGCGCCAGCGTCAGATGGTCGTTGCCGGCTTGTGGGGCCCGGGACGGGTGGCGAGCTTCTTGACCACCTCACCTTCTTCAAACCACCACAGCGAGCCGGGCGGCATCTCCTGCCAGACTTCGTTGTCGGTCAGCGGCTGGGTGGCGATGACGGCGACCCGGTCGTGCGGATTGGTGACGGCGCGGAAATCGACCATGACGTCCTGGTCGCTCAGGTGGGCCTGGGCGAATGGCGCCTGGCGGATGATGTAGCTCAGTTTGGTCGAAGCATGGGCGAAAAGGCAATCGCCATTCGACAGCAAAAAGTTGAATTCGCCGTGTTCAGCCACGGCCAGCGTCAGGCGATGCAGCGCGGCGAACAATTCAAGACGCTCCGGGCAGCTGCTGCCGAAGGTCTGGCGTAATTCCTGGAGCAGCCAGCAGAAGGCTGTTTCGCTATCGGTCAGGCCGACCGGCAGGAAGCTGCCGTCGAGCGTCGGCGCGAAGTCGAGCAGATTGCCGTTGTGGGCGAAGATCCAGTAGCGACCCCACAGTTCGCGGCGAAACGGATGGGTGTTTTCGAGCCCGACCGAGCCCTGGGTCGCCTTGCGGATGTGGGCGATCACGTTCCGTGACTGGATCGGGTAGTTGCGCACCAGTTCGGCGATGGGAGAGGAGCAGGAAGGTTGCGGGTCGAGAAAGAGGCGAACGCCCTTGCCCTCGAAAAAGGCGATGCCCCAGCCGTCCGAATGAACGTCGGTAGCGCCGCCCCGGGCCTGAAACCCGGTGAAGGAAAAACAGATATCGGTCGGCACATTGCAGTTCATGCCCAGCAACTGGCACATGACTTACTCTCTTTCGCTATCTTTGCGGATGGCCGGACGTTTGCCGATTTTGACCTGGGCCTCGAATATGGTTTTGTCGCGGCGCAGGCGGAAAGCGGCGCGCTCATCCGGCTTGAGGGCGGCGATCAGGTCGAGCATGACTTGCGGATCCTTGACGGGGCTGGCATTGACTGCCAGCAGCACATCGCCGGGGCGGATGCCGGCGCTGTCGGCCGGACTGCCGCGCACGACGCCGGCGATCAGGGCGCCCTCGGTGTCCGGCAAGCCGAAGGATTCGGCCAGTTCGGCGGTGATCTCCTGGGCCTCGACGCCGATCCAGCCGCGGGTCACGGTACCGTTCTGGATGATTTGCTCCATGATGCTCTTGATGCTGGAGACCGGAATGGCAAAACCGATACCGAGCGAGCCGCCGGTCCGCGAATAGATCGCGGTATTGATGCCGACCAGGTTGCCGTGGGTGTCCACCAGGGCGCCGCCGGAGTTGCCGGGATTGATCGCGGCGTCGGTCTGGATGAAGTTCTCGAAGGTATTGATGCCGAGATGCGAACGGCCGAGCGCCGAGACGATGCCCATGGTCACCGTCTGGCCGACGCCGAAGGGGTTGCCGATGGCGAGCACGACATCGCCGACCTGCAGGTTGTCCATTTGGCCGAAGGTGATGGATGGCAGCTTGTCGGCCTTGATCTGAAGGATGGCGAGATCGGACTCGGGGTCGCTGCCGATGACTTTGGCTTTGAACGTGCGACCATCGTTGAGCGAGACCTGGATATCGTCGGCGGCATCGACGACATGGAAATTGGTCAGGATATAACCGTTGGCGCTGACGATGACCCCCGAACCGAGCCCCGAGTTGCGCTGCGGCTGGCCTTCCGGACGGTCGCCGAAAAAATGGCGAAAAATCGGGTCGTCGAACAGCGGGTGGCGTTGCGTCTTGATTTCCTGCGTCGTGTAGATATGAACCACGGCCGGCAGGGCGGCGCGGGCGGCGTCGCGGTAGGAACCGGGGGCACGGCTGGCCTCGTCGTTAGCGGTCGGTGCTTCGCGCAGGGCGATAATCGACTGGTGCTGTGGCAGCCACTCCGGTTTCAGGGTCGTGACGACGAACAGAAGGGCGATCGCAATCGTCACCGTTTGTGCAAAAATCAGCCACAACCTCTGCATGAAGGACCGTATCAATGAGACGTGAAGAATTGGTGGAGTATCTGGATGGACTGCTTGAGTCCGGCAAGTATCGCGATTATTGCCCAAATGGCCTGCAAGTGGAAGGACGACCGGAAGTTCGCCGGGTCGTCGTCGGGGTCACGGCCAGCCAGGCCCTGCTCGATGCGGCGGTGGCGGTTCGGGCCGATACCATCCTGGTTCATCACGGCTATTTCTGGAAGGGTGAAGATGGCCGGGTAACGGGGATCCGTAAACAGCGCCTGAAAACCTTGCTGGCCAATGACATCAACTTGCTGGCCTACCATTTGCCACTCGATGCGCATCCGCTACTGGGCAACAACGCGCAATTGGCGACTCGTCTCGGCTGGCTGCCGGAAGGGCGTTTTGGCGATCAGGACATGGCCTGGCTGGGGCGGGCCGCGGCCGAGGGCCGCGCCGCCGATCTGGCCGGGCAACTGGAGCAGCGGCTCGGTCGCAAACCCTTGTTGATTGCCGGCGACGATCGGCCGATCCGGCGGCTGGCCTGGTGCTCCGGTGGCGCCCAGGGCTATTTCGAAGCCGCCATCGGACTCGGCGTCGATGCCTATGTGTCCGGCGAAATTTCCGAACAGACGGTGCATCTCGCCCGCGAAAGCGGGGTGGCCTATCTGGCTTGCGGGCACCATGCCACCGAGCGTTTCGGTGTGCAGGCCGTGGCCGCCCATCTGGTCGCCAACTGCGGCCTCGATTGCCAGTTTGTCGAGATCGACAATCCGGTCTAGGTTTGCCGGCGGGCTGCCTTCTGATGCCGTCCTAGCCAGCTTGCCAACGTACTGGCAAGAGCGCCGCCGAGCAGCGCGCCGAGCCCGAGTTGCAGCCAACTTCCGGCCGCCGTGGAGCGCCGTCCGGCCTCCGGCAGTGGCGGGCGGGCGGGCGGCTGGGCAGGTTGCTGCAGGCTTTCGGCCAATTGGAGTTGATGCCGGGTGGCCGCCATTTCGGTGCTCAGTTTGAGCGTGCTATTGAGCGTTTCGATCTCTTGATTGAGGGCGCGCAGCGAGGTTTCCATTGTCAGCAGGCGTTCCTCGATCTCGTTGTCGCTGGCCGCTACCGGCGTTTCGCCCGGGGCCAAGGCCAGGGGGGCGGCGCTCAGAATCAGTCGGTCGCCGGCCGGGGCTTGGGCGTTTGCGGCGGATTTTTTGGCCGGCGAATTTTCCCGGTGCGCCGCACTTGCCGCTTGGCCGTCGGCGGGTCGTGGGCGCGGTCCCGCCTGGCGTGCCGGCCGGCCCTGTCGCGCCGGGCGCGGAACCGATGATGCGCTGGCCCGTCGATGGGGCGGAACGCGCAGTGTGGTTTCCGATATTTCGGCCAGCGGCGCCGGGGCATCCGGCATCAAGATGTAATCATGTTGCAGACCAACGCCGCAATTGACGCGCAGACTGATGGTGAATACCGGTTCGACAAGCGCCTTGCTGCCGATGATCAGCAGGCGGTAATGGTTGTCGCTGCGAATGAGCTTGAGACGGGCGTTGGTGATGACCGGTAAGTCGCTTCCGGGGTGCGGCGCCAGCGCGTAGCACGAAGGGTCGGTCAATTCCACGGCGGCGCCGGTGAGTGGGATTTCGGCCAGCAGGCTTTCGCCGATCCGCGAGTGGAGGGTGATTTCACCGAGCCCGGCGGCCCCGGCGGGGAGCGCCACGAAGCAGGCGGTCAAGAGGCCAAGGATGCTCAGGGGGGGGCTGATTTGCTGCGGTCGGCTGGCGGCGTCGAGCATTCTGGTAAATTTCATTGAGGCATTGTACGGGCAGCAAAAGAGTGAAATATTGCCGACTATGCGTCGAAGTTTATCTCCAAGGATCAAGATTATGCCATTTGTTTTTTCTCCGGCCGCCTGTTCTGCCCTGCCGGTGGCGGGAAGTGCCAGCCTTTTCCCGGTCCGCCGGGTTTTCTGTGTCGGCCGCAATTACGCCGACCATGCCCGTGAAATGGGGGCACTCGAGCAGGCGGAGGGGCGCGAGCCGCCATTTTTCTTCATGAAGCCGGGGGATGCGGTGGTTAGCGGGGCGGGCGAAATCAGCGTGACCTATCCGCCGCTGACCAGGAACCTGCATCACGAAGTCGAACTGGTCGTCGCGCTGGGGGCCGGCGGGGCGAATGTGACGGGAGAGGCGGCGAGGAAATTGATTTACGGCTATGCCGTCGGTCTCGACCTGACGCGCCGCGATATCCAGGGGAAGGCCAAGGAAAAAGGACATCCTTGGGACATGGGCAAGGGTTTCGACCAGTCGGCCGTGGTCAGCGTCATCCAGCCGGTGGCGCTGACCGGCTACCCGGAAAGCGGCCGTATCTGGCTGAAAGTGAATGGCGAGTTGCGCCAGGACGGCGATCTGTCTGTCATGTTGTGGAAAGTCGCCGACATTATTGCCAACTTGTCGACCAGCGTCTGTCTGGCCGCCGGCGATCTGATCTACACCGGCACGCCGGCCGGAGTCGGGCCCCTGTTGCCGGGCGATGTGCTGGAAGGCGGCATCGAAGGCGTTGGCACGCTGCACGCCCGCATCGTCAATCGTTAGGGCGGGCCGGGGCGGCCCGCCCACCAGCGGCCTCAGCCTTTCGGCCGCTTGTCGATGACGCGGCGGGCTTTGCCGACCGAACGCTCAATGCCGCCGACTTCGATGATGTCGATCTTGGCGGAGATGCCGATGTAGGACTTGATGTGGTGTTGCAGGTCGTGCGCCACGAATTCCTTTTCAGCGCTGCTGGCGAACTCGAATTCCTTCTTCAGTTCGACATTGACCTTCATCGAGTCGAGATGGCCGTCGCGGGTGACTTCCAGCACGTAATGCGGCGACAGCTTGGGTTGTCTGAGGATCAGTTCCTCGATCTGGGTCGGGAAGACATTGACCCCCCGGATGATCAGCATGTCGTCGGAGCGCCCGGTGATCTTGCCGATCCGGCGCATCGAACGCGAGGTCGGCGGCAGCAGTCGGGTCAGGTCGCGGGTGCGGTAGCGGATGACCGGCATCGCTTCCTTGGTCAGCGAAGTGAACACCAGTTCCCCCTGGCTGCCTTCGGGCAGCACTTCGCCGGTCAGCGGGTCGATGATTTCCGGGTAGAAGTGATCTTCCCAAATCACTGGGCCATCCTTGCTTTCGACGCATTCGTTGGCGACGCCCGGGCCGATCACTTCGGAGAGGCCGTAGATATCGATGGCGTCGATGCCGAAAGCGTTTTCGATTTCGCCGCGCATGGCATCGGTCCACGGCTCGGCGCCGTGGATGCCGATGCGCAGGTCGGTGCTGCGCGGATCAATGCCCTGGCGCCGGAATTCATCGGCGATGTTGAGCATGTAGGACGGCGTCACCATGATGATGTTCGGCTTGAAGTCACAGATTAGCTGGACCTGCTTCTCGGTCTGCCCGCCGGACATCGGGATCACCGTGCAACCGAGGCGTTCGGCGCCGTAATGGGCGCCCAGGCCGCCGGTGAACAGGCCGTAGCCGTAGGCGACATGGACGATGTCGCCCTTGCGACCGCCTGAGGCGTAAATCGAGCGAGCGATCAGCTCGGCCCAGGTGTCGATGTCCCGCTGTGTGTAACCGACGACCGTTGGCTTGCCGGTGGTGCCGCTCGAGGCATGGATGCGGACGACCTCTTCGCGCGGTACCGCGAACATGTTGTAGGGATAGTTGTCGCGCAGATCCTGCTTGGTGGTAAACGGAAATCTGGCGAGATCGGCCAGCGACTTGAAGTCGCCCGGGTGTACCCCGGCGGCATCGAACTTGGCGTGGTAATGCGGGACATTGGCGTAGACCTGCTGTAAGGTCCATCTCAGACGTTCGGTCTGCAGGGCGACGATTTCGTCGCGACTGGCATTTTCTATGGCATGTAGGCCGTTTTTCATGGTTCCTCCCTGAGCGCCGGATTTTCGTTCCGCGGCGCGCGGCGGCTTTTGAGCCAGATCAAGGGGCCGCGTTTTTGCCCGGCCCGGGGCGGTTTTTTAGTTTTCGATGTTGTATTCGATGGTCACGACTACCCGGGCTGTCTTGTCGATGGTCCCCTTGTCGTAGGTGCCGCCGTATTCCGCGCTATCGACCGAAGCGCCCGGCGCCAGAATATAGAAGGCGCCTTGCGCGGCCGAGCGCATGTTGCCCAGCCTGACGCCGCCGGTGCGGGCGAATTCGTTGGCGCGGAGTTGGGCGTTTTTGGTTGCGTCGGCGATCAGCGACATTTTGACTTCTTCGAGTTGCGAAACCAGGTAACTCGGGGCGTTGCTGCTGATCGGCAAGCCGCTGGCCAGCAAATCGGGAATAGCGGCGGCGGCCGCCTGCATCTTGTCGAGGGCGCGGCTCTTGATGATCAGGGTCTGGTTGCCGGCATAACCGCGCTGGACGCTGCGCATCTGGCCGGCGGCGTTTTCTTCGGTGATCATGTTGGGACCGATGTTTTCGCCACCGCTGCTGATTTCGTCGGCGGAAAAACCTTGCGTCTTGAGGAAGCCATCGAGCGCGGGGCGGGTTTCACGCAGGTTTTTCAGCGTTTCCGGCAAGGTCTTGCCGGTCACGGCAAAGCTGATGCTCCATTCGGCGCGGTCAGCCTTGACGGGCTTTTCGGCCAGGCCCTTGACGGTAATGCTTTGCTTGCCGCTGCCGATGTGGCGGACCTGCAAGCCCATGATCAGGGCGGCGGACGACATGCCGACGGCCAGTAGTAGCCCGAGGATGACCAAGGCTCGCGAAATACCTCTATCCATGCTGATGCTCCGTTTGTGATGACGTACGAATAATAGCAGGCGAGCCGGCCGGGCGGGCTGTCGCCATCTGCTGACGGCCATCGGAAAAGCGAGCGGTGTGCGAAAATCGGGCATGCTTATCCTTGCCGCCCGCGGGCTGATCGCCCATGCCTTGCCGATTCTGGTCGCCCAGTTGGCCTCCATCGGCATGATGGTGATCGATACTGTCGTCCTTGGTCATGTCAGCTCCCTGGATCTGGCGGCGGTCGCCATTGGCAGCGGAATTCACCTTTCGGTAGTCTTTGCCCTGGCCGGGATTCTCCAGGCGGTTGCCCCGGTTGCCGCCCATCTCTATGGCGCCAAGCGCGACGGCGAGCTGGCCGGCATTCTGCAACAGGGGTTCTGGTTGGCGATGCTGCTGACCATCCCCGGTGTGCTCTTTCTCCTCCATCCCGGTGCCTTGCTCGGCTTGGCCGACATGGACGAGGCGGTTGGCGCCAAGGTCCGCCTCTATCTGGCGCTGTTGGCCTGGGGCTTGCCGGCTTCCCTCGCTTACCGGACTTTCTACGCCTTTTGCAATGCCCTCGGCAAGCCGCGGGTGTTGATGGCCATCGGCCTCGGCAACCTGGTGTTGCATGCCGGGCTGGCCTGGGCGTTCGCCATGCATGGCTGGCTGGGGGCGCCGCTCGGCGTCGCCGGTTGCGCGCTGTCGAACATCATCATCGCCTGGCTGGGGTGCCTGAGTGGCGGGTTGTATCTGCACTACGGTCCGCTCGCCAAGCCTTATCGGCCGTTTGCCGACTGGCAGTTGCCGCGCCGGAAGGTTTGCTGGGAACTGCTGCGTCTGGGCGTGCCGATGGGCTTGTCCAACCTGATCGAAATCACTTCATTTACGCTGATCGCCTTATTTATCGCGGCGCTCGGTCCGGCCGTGGTGGCCGGGCACCGCGTCGTCGCCAATCTGGCTGCCCTGTGCTACATGCTGCCGCTGTCGCTGGCGATCGCCACCTTGTCGGTGGTCGGTCAGGCGGTAGGGGCCCGTGACTGGCGGCGCGCCCACGCCACGATCGGGGCCGGCCTGTTGTTGGCCGCCGCTTTGTCGACCACGGTCGGCATCCTGCTCTGGCTGGCGGCGACGCCGGTGGTCAATGCCTATACCGATGATACGGCGGTGCGTCGGGTGGCCATCAGTCTGGTGGCCTACATTGCCCTGTACCAGTTTTTTGACGCCTTGCAGACCGTTGCCGGTCATGTCTTGCGGGCTTATCGGGTAACTTTCGTGCCGATGCTGGTGCAGACTTTTTGTTTTTGGGGGCTGGGTTTGGGCGGCGGTTGGTTGCTGTGTTATCGCTGGTTGCCGGGGCTCGGCGTCGAAGGCTTCTGGATCGCTTCGGTCGTCAGTCTGGTTGCCGCTTCGGCGTTACTCGGGCCGCTCCTGTGGAAGACCATGCGGGGCTTTGAATCGGTACCGTAATTATGAATTTCTGGCGGCAATAATTTTCCCGGGCTGTGGTAGTATTTTGGGTTCAAGACGGTATAAAAGAGCGGGGTCAGGGGAAGCTACGGCCACCGTTCATTGCTCGCAACTCAACTCAACGCAAGGAAAAAGCGCATGAAAATTCACGAATATCAGGGCAAACAACTCCTGAAAAAATTCGGCGTTACGGTTCCGCGCGGGATTCACTGCACGACCGTCGATGACGCGGTCAAGGCAGCCGAAACCCTGGGCGGCAAGGTCTGGGTCGTCAAAGCCCAGATTCACGCCGGTGGCCGTGGCAAGGGTGGCGGCGTCAAGGTCGCGACCTCCCTCGAAAAAGTGCGCGAATACGCCAGCCAGATTCTCGGCATGCAACTGATCACGCACCAGACCGGCCCGGAAGGCCAGAAGGTTCGTCACCTGCTGATCGAAGAAGGCGCTGACATCCAGCACGAATACTACGTTGCTGCCCTGACCGACCGCGCCACGCAATCGGTGGCCATCATGGCCTCCTACGAAGGCGGCATGGATATCGAAGAAGTCGCCCACAAGACCCCGGAAAAGATCGTCAAGGTTTTCGTCAACCCGTTGGTCGGCCTGACCGACGCGCAAGGCCTGGAACTGGCCAAGGGCATGGGCATGAACGAAGCCTCGATTCCGCAGTGTGTCGATACGCTGAAGAAGCTGTACACCTGCTACATGGAAACGGATGCTTCGCTGGCCGAAATCAATCCGCTGATCCACGAAACCGACGGCACGGTCAAAGCCATCGACGCCAAGTTCAACTTCGACTCCAACGCTCTGTATCGCCAGGAAGAAATCGTCGCCATGCGCGACCTGGACGAAGAAGATGCCGACGAAATCGAAGCTTCCAAGTTCGATCTGGCCTACATCTCGCTCGACGGCAACATCGGCTGTCTGGTGAACGGTGCCGGTCTGGCCATGGCCACCATGGACACCATCAAGCTGTTCGGCGCCGAGCCGGCCAACTTCCTCGACGTCGGCGGCGGCGCGACGACCGAGAAGGTCACCGAAGCCTTCAAGATCATGCTCAAGAACACCAAGGTCAAGGGCATTCTGGTCAACATCTTCGGCGGCATCATGAAGTGCGAC
>JAGTRU010000010.1 GCA_018261905.1 Pseudomonadota bacterium
TTCGAACTCGTAGATGCGGGCGCGCAGCATCTGCCAGGCTTCGTCGCGGTTGCGGTGCTGCGAACGGTCGTTCTGGCACTGCACGACGATGCCGGTCGGGATGTGGGTCAGGCGTACCGCCGAGTCGGTCTTGTTGATGTGCTGACCGCCGGCGCCGGAAGCCCGGTAGGTGTCGGTACGCACGTCGGCCGGGTTGATGTTGATCTCGATCGAGTCATCGACTTCCGGGAAGACAAACACCGAGGTGAAGCTGGTGTGGCGCCGGGCGTTGGAGTCGAACGGCGACTTGCGGACCAGGCGGTGGATGCCGGTTTCGGTGCGCAGCGTGCCATAGGCGTAATCGCCGGTGAATTTGACGGTGGCGCTCTTCAGGCCGGCGACGTCGCCTTCCGATTCTTCCATGACCTCAACCGTGAAGCCTTTCTTTTCGCCGTATTTCAGGTACATGCGCAGCAGCATCGAGGCCCAGTCCTGGGCTTCGGTACCGCCCGCGCCGGCCTGGATTTCCAGGAAGCAGGGCATCGGGTCGGAAGGGTTGTTGAACATGCGGCGGAATTCGAGCGCGGCGACCTTGGCTTCCAGCGCTGCGTTGTCGGCTTCGACGGAGAGCAGGGTCTCTTCGTCGCCGTCTTCCTTGCCCATGTCGAACAGTTCGCGGCCATCGTCGAGGCCGCTTTGGACTTCTTCCAGCACCAGCACGATGTTTTCCAGGGATTTCTTTTCCCGACCGAGTTCCTGGGCGCGCGCCGCGTCGTCCCAGATCTTCGGGTCTTCCATCTCCTGGTTGAGGAGGGTCAGGCGTTCGCGTTTCTGATCGTAGTCAAAGATACCTCCGCAGCTCGGCGGCGCGCTGCGCCAGATCGTCGAGCTTGTAGGAGATGCTGTTGATGTGTTCGGCTTCCATGATTCCTCTGTCTGGCAAAGCAAAAGGCGAATTATACATGGCCGGTCGCTCGGCATTTTCCGCACTAGGCCGGCGCGTTTGCTGTTCGATGGCTGTGTTTGGTGCGTTGCGCCATTGGTGGGCACAAAAATGGTGCGCGGTTGGTTTTGAATCGGCGTTTGGGCCCGCCTTTTGTGCGGAATGTGGCGAAAATGACAAGCTTTGGCGGCTGGCAAGAGTTTTGCTGCACAAGCCAATCTTCAATCCTGATTTTGTCTGGTTCGCTATGACTTCCTCCGCCGGTTTTTTACCCGTTTTGCGTCGCCGGCGTGCGTCGTCCTGGGAGGATATCGATAGCGAGCGCGTCTTGCAGGTCTTGGTGCACAATCTTGACGGCATGGTTTTCCGTTGCGCCATCGACCCGCACTGGACGCTGCATTTCGTCAGCGATGGCAGCCGGGAACTGACCGGCTACTGCCCGGATGAGCTGGAATTCAACAAGGTTATCTCGCTGGAGGAAATTACCCATGCCGAGGATCGCCTGCGGGTCCGCCAGACGATCGGCGATGCCGGCCGGGAAAATGGCCGCTATCGCGTCCAGTACCGCATCCGGCACAAGGACGGTAGCGAAAAATGGGTCCTCGAACGGGGCGCCGTGGTGCGCGATGAAAACGGGGCGCGCGTGCTGGAAGGCTTCATCGAAGACATTACCGAACAATTGCTCAGCCAGCGTCAGTTGGCCGATGCCGAGCTGCGTTACCGGAGCATCTTTGAAGATTCGGTGATCGGCATGTTCCAGACCTCGATCGACGGCCATTACCTGGCCGCCAATCGGGCGCTGGCCCGCCTTTATGGCTACGACTGCCCGGCCTCGTTGATCGCCGGCTTGTCCGACATCGCCAATCGTCTCTACGTGGCGCCCGGCCGGCGCGAGGAATTCAAGCAGCGCATTCGGGAAACCGGGCGCGTCACCGATTTCGAGTCGGAAGTCTATTGCCGCGACGGCAGTCGCATCTGGATTGCCGAAAATGCCCACGCCGTGTTCGGTCCCGCCGGCGAGGCGCTGTATTACGAGGGCACGGTCGAGGATGTCACGGTCCAGCACAATTACCGGCGGCAACTCGAATACCAGGCGACGCACGACCCGCTGACCGGCCTGCCGAATCGCAATCTGTTGCAGGACCGCCTGCAGCAGTTGCTGCGCCTGGCCCAGCGCAAGGGGACGCACGGCACGCTGGCCTTCGTCGATCTCGATAACTTCAAGTTCGTCAATGACAGTCTCGGCCACGGCGCCGGCGACCAGTTGCTGGTCGAAGCCGCCAAACGCCTGAAGGCCTGCCTGCGCGAATCGGATACCGTGGCCCGTTACGGCGGCGACGAATTCGTGCTCATTCTCGGTGATTACGGCGGGCTCAGCGACACCTTACAGATTCTCCACCGCATCCAGGAGTCGATCGCCGAACCGCTTGACCTGGACGGACACGAAGTGCGCGTCAATTGCAGCATCGGGGTCAGTGTCTACCCCGACGATGGCGAGGATCTCGAAGCCTTGTTGCGCCATGCCGATGCCGCCATGCATCATGCCAAGCAACTGGGCAAGGGGCAGTTCCAGTTCTACACCGAGTCGCTCAATGCCGCCGCCCGCGACCGACTGGCGCTCGATTCAGCGCTGCGCCGGGCGGTCGAGCAGGAAGACCTCTATGTCGTCTACCAGCCCAAGGTCGATGCGCGGGGCCGGGCCTGCGGTTTCGAGGCGCTGCTGCGCTGGGACAGCGAGGAGTTCGGTAGCGTTTCGCCGGTCAAGTTCATTCCTCTGGCCGAGGAAACCGGCCTGATCACCCAGCTCACCTGGTTTGTCATGCGCCAGGCCTGCCATGAGGCGGCAGGCTGGCGGGAAGCCGGATTTACGCATCTGCGGGTGGCGGTCAATATTTCGCCCAGCCTGTTCCGCGAAAAAGATCTCGCCGCCCTGGTCCGTTCGGTGCTCGACGAGGCCGGGCTGCCGCCCGGCAATCTCGAACTGGAAATCACCGAAGGCATGCTGATGGGCGATGTCCAGCGGGCCCTGACCGTGCTGCAGGAGCTGAAGGCGATGGGCATTTATATCGCGATCGACGATTTTGGCACCGGCTATTCCTCGCTCGCCTATCTCAAACGCTTCCCGATCGATATTCTCAAGGTCGACCGCTCTTTCGTCATGGAATGCGATAGCGGCGCCGAGGCGACGGCGATCACCCGGGCCATCGTCTCGCTGGCGCACAGCCTCAATTTGCGGGTGGTGGCGGAAGGCGTCGAGCGCCCCTCGCAGATGGCGGTGTTGAACGCCCTGGGCTGCGAGGAATTCCAGGGTTACCTGTTTGCCCGGCCGCTGTCGGCCGGCGACGCGGCGGCCTTTCTGGCTGCTCCGCCGCGCCCCTAGCCGCCGAGCAGTCTGGCGACGGCCGCCGCGAAGTCATCGACGATGGCCGCCGGCTTGAGCCGCGACTGCGCCTCGTCGGCCGGGCGGAATTTGCCGGTCCGCACCAGCAGGCCGGGAATGCCGGCGGCCTGGGCGCCGCCGATATCGTCGCTGAGATCATCGCCGATCAGGACGGCGTCTTGCGGCGCGACGCCGAGTTCGTCGAGGGCGGACAAAAAGAAGGGAGCGGCCGGTTTGCCGACCACTTCCGCCGTGACGCCGCTGCTGTATTCCAGGCCGGCGACGAAAGCCCCCATATCCAGCGTCAGGCCGTCCTTTTCCTTGAAGTAGCGATTCCGGGCCATGACGATCAGGGGCAGGCCCTGCATCAGGAGGCGGAAGGCCTCGTTGAGCGCAGCGTAGGTGAAATGGTGGCCGGCGTCGCCGAGCACCACGGCATCGGGGTGGGCATGGCTGCTGCCGATTTCGTCGGCAATATCGGGATGGACCAGGTAGTGCGGGTGCAGCCGGCGCTGCTCGACCAGATGCCGGGTGGCGTGCACGGCCGTCTGGATTTCTTGCGGGGCGATCGCGAAACCCATCTGGTGCAGGTTGGCGACGATCCGCCGGCGCGGCGAGCGCGTCGTGTTGGTCAGGAAACGCAGCGGCAGAGCGCTGGCGCGCAAGGTGCGCAGCGCCTCGACGGCACCCGGGATGGGCTGGTCGTCGATGTGCAGCACGCCGGCCAGGTCGATCAGCACGGCTTGTGGAGCAGTGGGCAGGTGCATGGTCATTTCTCCCGCTACGATGGGTTGGCTGGCGCCGGCGACGGCCTTGGCTGGCGGCCAGCCACCAGGCAAGTCGGGTCCGGCTTGGGCTTGGCCGATATTTTACCTGGCCTGCTGGCGGTTCTTCCGGCGTAGAATGAAAGTGCTGCGTTGCAGCATCCGGCGTTTCCGGGCCAGACCGGAACAGCGAGCGGCTGCCAGCTTGCGTCGAGGCGTAATCGAACACCAGGAACAGAACATGAAACATCTGCTCACCATCGACGGCAACGAAGCCGTCGCCCACGTGGCTTTCCGCATTTCTGAAGTGATCGCCATTTACCCGATCACTCCCTCGTCCGGCATGGGCGAACTGTCCGACGAATGGGCGGCGCAGGGCAAGGTCAATATCTGGGGCAGCGTCCCGAAAGTCGTCGAACTGCAATCCGAAGGCGGGGCCGCCGGCACCGTGCATGGCGCCTTGCAGGCCGGCGCGCTGGCCACCACCTTCACCGCCTCGCAGGGCCTGCTGCTGATGATCCCGAACATGTACAAGATCGCCGGCGAACTGACGCCGACCGTCTTCCATGTTGCCGCCCGCGCCATCGCGACGCATGCCCTGTCGATCTTCGGCGACCACTCCGACGTGATGGCCACCCGCGCCACCGGCTTCGCCCTGCTCGCCTCCAACTCGGTGCAGGAAGCGCACGACATGGCGGCCATCGCCACCGCGGCGACCCTGGCCGGACGTATCCCGGTGCTGCATTTCTTCGACGGTTTCCGCACCTCGCACGAGGTCGCCAAGATCGAGACGGTCGACGACGTCGTGCTGCACAAAATGCTGCCGCCGGAGCGCATCGTCGAATTGCGCGGTCGCGCCCTGTCGCCGGAACGCCCGGTGTTGCGCGGCAGTTCGCAGAATCCCGACGTCTTCTTCCAGGCGCGCGAAGCGCAGAATCCGTGGTTCGATGCCTTCCCCGGCATTGTTCAGCAGGCGATGGATGAATTCGGCCAACTCACCGGCCGCCATTACCGGCTTTTCGACTACGTCGGGGCGCCCGATGCCGAGCGCGTCATCATCCTCATGGGCTCCGGCGCCGAAACCGGGCAGGAAACCGTCGACCACATGAATCACCTGGGCGACAAGGTCGGGCTGCTCAAAGTCCGCCTCTTCCGCCCCTGGGCGCCAGCCGCCTTGCTTGCCGCGCTGCCGGCGACGACGCGGCGGATTGCCGTGCTTGACCGGACCAAGGAGCCGGGCGCCGCCGGCGAGCCGCTCTACAAGGATGTCATGGTCGCGCTGGCCGAAGACGCCGGCAACGAAACGCCACGCTTCGCCATCTCGCCGCGCGTGATCGGCGGGCGTTACGGCTTGGGCTCCAAGGAGTTCACTCCGGCCATGGTGTTGGCCGTTTTCGCTGCCTTGGCCGAACCAGCGGCGAAACGCCGCTTTACGGTGGGCATCGCCGACGATGTCAGCGGCCTGTCGCTGCCTTTCGACGCTGCTTTCCGCACCGCGGCGACGGCGCAAACCTTCGCCGCCGTCTTCTACGGCCTGGGGTCGGACGGCACGGTGTCGGCCAACAAGAATTCGATCAAGATCATCGGCGACGAAACCGAACTCTACGCCCAGGGCTATTTCGTCTATGACTCCAAGAAGTCGGGGGCGATGACCGTTTCCCATCTGCGCTTCGGCCCGCAGCCGATTCGTTCGGCGTACCTGACCGGCGATGGCGACGCCAAGTTCATCGCCTGCCACCAGCCACTGTTCATCGAAACCCACGATCTGTTGGCCCATGCGGCGCCGGGCGCGGTCTTCCTGCTCAATACCCACCTGTCGCCGGCGAAGGTGTTTGCCACGCTGCCGACGGCGATGCAGCGCCAGATGATCGACAAGGGCCTGCGCTTCTACGTCATCGACGCCTACCAGGTGGCGCAGGAGGCCGACATGGGGCGGCGTATCAATACCGTGATGCAGACCTGCTTCTTCGCCATCTCCGGCATCCTGCCGCAGGACGACGCCCTCGCCGCGATCAAGCACGCCGTCGAGAAAACCTACGGCCGCAAAGGGCGGCGCATCGCCGAGCTGAATTACCGCGCCATCGACATGACCCTGGCCTGTCTGCAGCCGGTGGTCCTGCCTGACGAAGCGCCGTCGACTGCCGCGCCGACGGCCATTGCCGGCCGGCCGCTGACCGATTTCGTCCGCCAATTGACGCTGCCGATGATCGCTGGCCATGGCGACCGCTTGCCGGTCTCGCTCTTCCCGGCCGATGGCACCTGGCCGACCGGCACCGCCAAGTACGAAAAGCGCAACCTGGCGTTGCAGATCCCGGTGCTCGAAACCGATCTGTGCACGCAGTGCGGCAAGTGCGTTTTCGTTTGCCCGCACGCCGCCATCCGCGCCAAGGTCTTCCCGGCCGAACTGGCTGCCAGCGCGCCGCCGACTTTCAAGCACATGGCGCCGCGCAGCCGGGATTATCCGGCCGGTTGGCGGATGAGTTACCAGGTGGCGCCGGAGGATTGCACCGGCTGCAATCTGTGCGTCGAGGTCTGCCCGATCCGCGACAAATCGAATGTCTCGCGGCAGGCGCTGAACATGGCGGAACAGGCGCCGTTGCGGGCCGCGGAAGCGGAAAACTGGGAGTTTTTCCTCAAGCTGCCCGACTATGATCGGCGTCTTGTCAAGCGCGGCACGCTGCCCGGCGCCATGTTGCTGCCACCACTTTTCGAATTTTCCGGGGCCTGTGTCGGCTGCGGCGAAACGCCGTACATCCGGCTCGCCACGCAACTCTTCGGCGATCGCATGCTGATCGCCAACGCTACCGGCTGTTCTTCGATCTACGGCGGCAACCTGCCGACCACGCCGTACTGTACCAACGCCGAGGGGCGGGGGCCGGCCTGGAACAATTCGCTGTTCGAGGACAATGCCGAATTCGGCCTCGGCATGCGTCTGGCCAGCGACCAGCTGGCCGACGCCGCCCGCACGCAATTGAAAGCCCTGGCGCTGGAGGTCGGCGACGAGGTGGTCGCGGCCTTGCTGCATGCCGAGCAAAGCAGCGAAGCCGGGATCTTCGAGCAGCGCGAGCGGGTCGCCGCCCTGCAGGTCAAGCTCGGTCACCTGGCGACGCCGCCGGCTGCGGCGCTCGCCGCCATTGCCGACTACCTGGTGCGGCGCAGCGTGTGGATCATCGGCGGCGACGGCTGGGCCTACGACATCGGTTTCGGCGGCCTGGACCATGTGCTGTCCTCCGGGGCCGACGTCAATATCCTGGTCCTCGATACCGAGGTCTATTCCAATACCGGCGGCCAGAATTCCAAGGCGACGCCGCGCGGCGCCGTTGCCAAGTTCGCCGCCGGCGGCCAGCCGAATCGCAAGAAGGACCTGGCGCGCATCGCCATGGATTACGAAAACGTCTTCGTTGCCAAGGTCGCCTACGGCGCCAAGGATACGCATACGCTGAAAGCCTTCCTCGATGCCGAGAGTTATCCCGGCGTCTCGCTCATCATCGCCTACAGCCCGTGCATCGCGCATGGGGTCGATATGTCGTACAACCTTAGCCAGCAGGATCTGGCGGTCAAGTCCGGCCACTGGCCGCTGCTCCGTTACGACCCGCGGCGCCGGGAGCAGGGCGCCAATCCGCTGTCGGTCGATAGTGCGGCGCCGAGCATTCCCTTCCGCGACTTTGCCCGCAACGAGGCGCGCTTCACCGTGCTCGAGCGGCAGCACCCGGAAGCCGCCGCCCGCTTCATGGAGCAGGCCGAAAGCGATGCCCGCCTGCGGCACCAGGAATATGTCGAACTGGCCAGCCTGCTCTTGCCGGAAACGGCGATTGCCGAGCAGGCCGGCGAGGCCGCGGAAAGCAGCGAAGGAGCGAAGCATGCCTGATCTGTCCACCACCTATCTCGGGTTGCCACTGAAAAACCCCTTGGTCCCCTCATCGACGCCGCTCAGCCGCCAGCTCGATTCCGTGCTGCATCTGGAAGATGCCGGTGCGGCGGCCATTGTCATGCACTCGTTATTCGAGGAAGAAGTGCGCAATGACGAAAGGATGATCGAGCGCTTCCTGATCAATCCCGCCGCCTTCAGCGAGGCGAGCGGATATTTGCCGGGCAGCGCCGGCTATGTCAGCAAGCTTGACGGCTATCTCGAGCAGATCGCGCGCCTTAAAGGGCGTCTGGAAATTCCCGTCATCGCCAGCCTGAACGGTTCCTCGCTCAACGGCTGGGTCGAGCTTGGTGAGGAAATGCAGGCGGCCGGGGCCGATGCGCTGGAACTCAATGCCTGGTACATGCCGGGCGATCCGGAAGTGCCGGGCGAAGTGCTGGAAGATCGTTACATCGGTCTCCTCCAGGAGCTCAAGGCGACGGTGAATATCCCGGTCGCCATGAAGCTTTCGCCCTTTTTCTCGGCCCTGCCCAATTTTGTGCGCCGTGCTGAAAAGGCCGGTGCCGCTGGCGTCTCGCTGTTCAACCGGTTTTTCCAGCCGGACATCGATCTGGCCACGCTGACGGTCATCGATCGCGTCCAGTTGTCGAGCTCGGCCGATACCTTGCTCAGCATGCGCTGGATCGCCATCCTGCATGGCCGCAGCAAATTGAGCCTGGCCGCCAGCGGCGGCGTGCATACGGCGGCGGATGCCCTGAAAATGCTGCTCGCCGGGGCCGATGTCGTACATCTGGCGAGTGCCCTGCTGCAACGCGGACCGTCGGCCCTGAGCGAAGTCCTGGAGGGGATCGGAGAGTGGATGGAAAAGGGCGAATACAGCTCGCTCAGCCAGCTCAAGGGTTCAATGAGTCAGCAAAAGCTGCCCAATCCGAGCGCTTTTGCCCGGGCCGCCTACCTCAATGCGCTGGATTCATTTACGCCGCCGCCCGGGGTGCGTTATTGAGCCGAGCGCTTCGGGTATATTCGCGCTTTCGCCAATTTCCAAGGGTTGAGGAGCTTTGAACATCAAAACGATAAGTTTGCTTTTTTTCCTGCTGAGCGGATTCGCCAGCCCTTCGTTTGCCCAGACGGTCGGCGAAGTCGGCGTTGGTCAGGTGCTGCGCGAGGTCACGATGGACGGTTTGTTGCGTAGCGGCAACCGGCTCTCCGATTTTCGTGGGAAACCCTTGTTGATCAACGTCTGGGCTAGCTGGTGCGGCCCCTGTCGCGCCGAAATGGGTTCCCTCGAACGCCTGGCCAAGCGTTTTCAGGGCCGGGATTTCAATGTGATCGGGATTTCGACCGATGACGACAGGTCTTCGGCAGAAGCCTTTCTCAAATTTGCCAAAGTCAGTTTTCCCAACTTCATCGACCACCAGCTGGTTCTCGAAAACATGCTCGGCGCCAACAAGATTCCCCTGACCATCCTGGTCGATGCCGAGGGTCGGGTGCTCAGGAAAATTTCCGGTTCCCGGGCCTGGGACAGCCCGGAGTCGGTGGACTTGATTGGCCAGGCTTTCCGGCGAAAAGGCGGCAGCTAATGCCGGAGCCGGGTGTTCCGGAGTTAGAACGTGTGATGCAGGAACACCCCGCCGCCCACATCGGGGCTGGCCGTCGAATAGCCGCAAACGAGATAGGATTGAATTTTCCAGTGGTCGTCCAAGCGGTGGTTGATGAATACCGTTGATTCGCGAATCGGCGCGCCCTTGTCCTGGATTTTTTGCCGGTAGTCGTAACTCAGGCCAAGCGAGGTTTGCGCCGAGGTCCGCAGCGACCAGCCCAAAGATCCGTAAATCGGGTCTTTGAGCGAGACGCCGTCCGGGTTTCCCATTTTTTTGTAACCGACGGTGCCGAACAGGGTGTGCTTGCCAAGAGTTCGATAGACCTCGGTCTGCAGGGCATAGTCGTTCTTTCCGGTGCCCAGGCCATCTTCTTCCCGAGCCGTTGCCAGCTTGACCTTGCCGCCCACATCGACCAGCCAATGCTCTTCCTGGAGGGCGGTCCAACTGGCCGAGAGAACGATGTCGCCCAGGCCGGCGGCGGTTTTCATGGCGTTCGAGCCGTTGTTCAGGGTGACCCGGTCGGCCCCCCGGCCAATGGAACTGGCGGGGCCGCGGGAATGGATGTAGGGAATAACAGCCCGTAGCGTCCAGTCGGCATTTTCGTACTTTAAGCCGAGTGGAACATACAAGGTTTCGGTACGTTGAGAATCGCCGTATTTGCCGGACGAGTAATCAATGCCACTACTGACAGAAATTATGCCGCTGGCTTGAGATTGCGCGGCCAGGCTAAAAAGAGCTAGGGGCAGAAGATAGGGCTTCAAACGGGTTATCCGACAAGGTGTTTTGAATAACCAATATTCTATCGTCGTTAGCCGGCGGCCGCAGAAAACTTTGGCGGAATCGTCGGTCTTGACTCAGTGCCGATGGGATTTCTCGACCTTGTCGACCTTCTCGACCTTGTCGACCTTCTCGACCTTGTCGACCTTCTCGACCTTCTCGACCTTCTCGACCTTGTCGACCTTCTCGACCTTCTCGACCTTCTCGACCTTCTCCACCTTCTCGACCTTCTCCACCTTCTCGACCTTGTCGACCTTCTCGACCTTCTCAGCCTTCTCAGCCTTCTCAGCCTTCTCCGACTTCTCCGACTTCTCCGACTTCTCCGACTTCTCCGACTTCTCCGACTTCTCCGACTTCTCCGACTTCTCGGCCTTCTCGGCCTTCTCCGACTTCTCCGACTTCTCTGATTGTTCCAATTTTTCCGTCTTGGCGGAATTCTCGGATTTTTCGAGATTTTCGGTTGTTTCAGTCGTCAGGGTTGTTTCAATCTGGTTTTCGATTGGCGTTAGCCCCTGAACTGTTTCCAAGGCCGTGCTTTTGTCGGTCTTAATCAGTTCGAGATGTTTGGTCGACAGCTTGCCGTTGGCGCCAACGTCTGCTTCGATGAAAACGCGCTGGTTGGGTCTGAGATGTTTACTTTGTTCCATCGTCTTGCCAGAAACGGCCAACTCAAGACCGGCCGTTCGGATATTCCCGTGACCATCGAGCGATTGAACCAGACCTTCGACCAGGATCTTGCCGACATTTTCTTTGAAGCGATAGGTTGGATCGGCCTGGATGGAACTCGGGACCAGTTCGTTGCCCTGCCATTTGCCCGATATCATTGCCGACTTGGCATTGGTGATCAGTCCGGCGATGGAAACGCCATTAACCGTCGGCTGGGGCTTGCCGGTGTTTGCGATCGCGCCGATGACGCTGGCCCGCTGGAGACCGGGGGCCGGTTGAATGCGGGTGGCGAATAGTTTTCCGTTGGCGCCGACCAGCGCGCTGACCTTGACTTGTTGGCCGAGGGCCAGGGCGTTGCCCGGAATTCGGGTGCCGGGCCCGACGTTGACGGTCTGCCCGAGAACCTGGACGGCACGAGCGCCGTGCATCAGCTTGGTGATTGGTCCTTCCAGTGCATGGAGCACGGAAATGTCCCGCGCTTGCAGACCTTTTGGCGTATGGAAGGCTTCGATCGAGACGACTTGGCCGACGGCCAGCATTTCTGCCGAAGACGGGGTGCCGTTGTCGCTGACTGGTGTCCGCTGGTCGAAGTTGATCTCGACGCCATTGACGCAAACCGAAGCGAAACCGCTGATGACTCCGACGATGCCAATCGAGCCCGCTTCGGCCACCGGCATGCCGGTGCCGCCGATTCCCCCGGTCGCCGCCGGCGACCCAGTGCCGCCTATGCCGTGTGCGGCCGGGGCGCCGGTGCCGCCTATGCCCCGGATGGCGGGTGCGCCGGTACCGCCAATGCCGCGGACGGCGGGTGCGCCGGTGCCGCCAATACCGCCGGTATCACCGCTGTTGGCTTGTTGGACCGCTAAAGGACTACCGGTACCGCCAATGCCACCGCGCGCCGGGTGCGTTTTTTCCGGCTGTTCGGGATCAACGCAAGCTGGGGCTGACCAAGCGATCAACGGCAGGATGGCGAGAAGCAGTGCCCAGAGTCCGCGTTTCATGGCTCGGTCGATGACTCATCGCTGTCAGCACTGTAGAAATAAACGCCACAGGTGAACCGTTTTGCCGGGCCCGGAACATTGCCCTGTTTGCTGTCTGGCTCGGAAAGATCGGGGGGCGACTGCTCGGCCAGGGTATGTAATTTGGTCAGCAGCTGCATGCCGAGATCGGCGGCGTGCGCTCGCAACTGTTCGAGCTGCGTGGCGGACAGGGCGCTATGATGCACGCTTCGTTCAAACCACGGGGCGGCGATGCCGAGGACATTGTCGGCGGCGGCGGCGGCGTGGTCGCCAAGGTTGTGCCCGTAGTAGGAGAGCTTTTCTTCCAGGCCTTCCTTGGGAATGAAGGCATTGGTGACCAGGATGACTTCGTCGGCGGCGTTGACCTGAACGACGCCCAGGCGCAGCCACTCGTCGAGCACCGAGCGCGGGCGGATGTCCTGGCTGATGCTGGCGACCAGGTTTTCAAAGGAAATTTCCGAGCCGTGGCTGGCCAGGCGCGGCAGGGGGCGGGGAAGGCCTTTTTCGTCCAGCCATTGGGCATTGGTAATCCAGGTGGCGACGATTTGGGCACTGCGGGAAACCTGTGGCGGCAGGTTGGCGTCTTCTTTGGGCAGTTCGCGCAAACGTTTGACGTCTTTTCGGTGCACGCCGGTAATCAGGCTGATACGGCTGTCGGTCGATGCCTTGTCGTCAAGACGGAAGTCCCGTTCGGCGACTTCCACGAAAACGCGTTTGAGCAATTCAATGGCGGTCGGCAGCGTGATTTCGTGCGCCAGCATGACGCGCACCAGCGGCGCGAGCACCTTGTGCAAGGCGGAGATGAGAACTTTACGGAGCGGAGAGTCTGACATCGGCAAAATCTGGTTCGGATGATCCAAAGAGGCGCTATTAGCTGGGTGCTGGAACTATCCATGAAGACTGACCGGCACTCTTGGCATCGATCGGTATTGGCTCGGTGACAACCGATGCCATGTCATCAATTTATGTACGGTGGTGCGAAAACGACGTCTATTTTACGAGCTTGGCTGGCGTTTCTGTAACAAATTTAGTGTTTTGTCAGCAGAGCGGCGCCTGATGTTCTGTCCGGCCATGGTTCCTGAAACAACCGAATGTATGGCCGCTATCCTTTCTCGATCGTCTGTGGGATATCTTCCCCCTTTTGTCATCGGTGGTAAAGAAAAGTTTCCGGCGCCAGACCCGGTTTTCCTGCCGGAGTGGTGGCCATGACGAAGTTCGATGACCGTCGAAGTGTTGCTCATTCGCCATAATGGGTTTCGACCTTGACCCCGATTTTTTTCAGCATCGGGGTCGGCAACTCGCCACCGGCACAGACAATGATGGCGTCGTTATCCCGTTCCAGCACGGCGTCTCCCTTTTTCAGCAGGACCTTGTCGGCGGTGATTTCCTGCACGGTACTTTCCATCAGTTGTTCGATTTGACCGTTGGCTATGGCTTCGGCCAGTCGTGTGCGGTTCTTCGGCTTGACCCGGTCGAAGGCCTTGCCGCGATAGCTCAAGGTGACTTTCGTCTCAGCTTCGTTGCTGATGTCGAGCGCCGCTTCGAGCGCACTGTCGCCGCCGCCGACGACCAGTACCGTTTTGCCTTGATACTGCTCGGCCTCAATCAGTCGGTACACCACTTTCGCCTGTTCTTCGCCCTTGGCGCCGAGTTTGCGCGGTGTGCCGCGCCGGCCGATGGCGAGCAGAATGCTGGCCGCCGTGTACTTGGCCTTGTTGGTGCGGATCGCGAAGAATTCCTCGCCCGGCACGACTTCTTCCATCCGTTCGCTGAACTTGATATTGGGCTGCGCCTTCTTGAGCACGGAGGTCCAGATTTCCATCAGTTCTTCCTTGCTCACCTCCCTGACCTTGATTTCGCCGATCAGTGGCAAGTTCATGGGCGCCGTCATCACCAGTTTGTTGCGCGGGTAGTGGTAGGTGGTGCCGCCCAGCGAATCTTCCTGTTCGACGGTGACGTATTTCAGGCCGGCCTCCTTGGCCGCCAGCGAGGCGGCGATGCCGGCCGGGCCGGCGCCGATGATGACGAGATCGAGCTCGGCCTGGCCGCGGGGGCGGGTGGCAATGCTGTTGACGGCCTGGACGCCCTGGCGGATGGCATTGCGGATGAGGCCCATGCCACCCAGTTCGCCGGCGATGAAGATGCCGGGAATGTTGGTTTCGAAATCGGGATTGACCTGCGGAATGTCCATGCCGCGTTTGGCGGTCCCGAATACCAGCTTGATGGCGCCGACCGGACAGGCCGGCGCGCAGGCGCCGTGCCCGATGCAGTGCGTCGGATTGATCAGCACCCCCTTGCCTTTGATGACGCCCAGCGCATGTTCCGGACAAACCCGGGCGCAGGCGCCGGAGCCCATGCAGATCGAAAGATCGACCACCGGGTGCAGCGAAGGCGGTTCGGTCAAGCCGGACTCTTGGGCTTCCTTGAGTACGGCGTTGTGTTTCTCCGAGGCCAGCCGCTTGGCGCGCAGGTGAAAGAGCAGGGGAATCAGGATCAGCAGCAGGGGCGGGAGGTAGTAGATCAGGTCGGACATCGTGGCGCTATCTGCCTTCTCGGCAAAAAAGGTTGGTGCTCGGCTTAGTGAAATTTGTTATTCTCTGTGCCGTGTGAAATTTTACCTCGTCACTGGCTCCGGCTGAAAGCTTCATTTGCATCGAGCGGTGTCGAGCATTGCCGATCCTGGGCTGGCCTCAACCTATTTGTGGGAAATGTGTGACGACGGAGACGCTTGATACATTGACGGATATTTCGCTGGAAAGCGAAGCAAAACTCTCGTGGGAGTGGATTCGCCGCTTTCTCGGGCGTCTTGCCATTCTGCTCTTGTCTGCTCTGCTGCTCTTCCTGGCCTGGCAGGTCAGTGCCGGGCATCTCTACGAGGCCGGTTCCGATTTTGGCTACAACCTCGGCCTGGTCGGCGGTTTGCTGATGCTCGCCTTGCTCCTCTATCCGCTGCGCAAACGCTGGGTCATTTTTGATGACCGCTTCGGGAAAATGGAGTCCTGGTTCAAGTTTCACATGGTTGCGGGCATCGGTGGTCCGCTGTTGGTGCTTTTCCATACTACTTTCCGGGTCGGCTCGACCAATGCCGCGGCCGCTCTCTATTCGATGCTGCTGGTTGCCGGGAGCGGCATTCTCGGGCGCTTTATCTACCGCCACATCCATCACGGATTGTACGGTCGGCAAGTGGCGCTGAGCGAGGCGACGGCCGATGTCGAAGCGGCTTCGGAATGCATGGGCTCGATTTACGCCTTGCGGGCCGATATCGAACCACGCATGCGGGATTTTCGCGAAATGGCTTTCGATCCGCGCGGCACCCTGTCGGGGCGCGTCTGGAAATTCATGACCCTGCGCTGGCGTAGCCATCGCTTGGCGAAAAGCATTCGCTTTGATGCCAAGACCGAATTGGTCAAACGCTGGCGCCAGGAACGCGGTCCGCGCCGCGAACTGGTCCTCAACTACCGTCTGGCCCGCGAGCAAATTGATCATTACCTCGAGTCGGTCGTCAAAGCTTCGCAACTGACCGTCTGGGAACGGCTGTTTTCCTTGTGGCACCTCGTCCATGTCCCCTTCTTGTATTTGCTCGTTTTCAGTGGAGTCGTTCATGTCATCGCGGTCCACATGTATTGATCGGCTGTTCCGCAGCTTCTTGCTGTTCGCTTGCCTGCTGGTGGCGGACGGTGCCCGCGCCCAGTTGATCGAAAAGGTGCTGGCGCCGGGCGAAGTGATTGAAGGTCATGCCAAGTACGAGCATGAATGCAAACAATGCCACCAGAATTTCAACAAGGCCGGGCAGAGCAAGCTGTGTCTCGACTGCCACAAGGATGTTGCCAAGGACGTTGCGGCCAAGAAGCGTTTGCACGGCAAGCTTGAGGACACGACGTGCAAGACCTGCCATACCGACCACAAAGGGCGGAAGGCCAAGATCGCCGTGGTCGACAAGAACAAGTTCGACCACGGGCGGACCGAGTTCCGCCTGAACGGGGCGCATGCCGAGATCCGCAACAAGTGCGAAAGCTGCCATAAGCCGAAGGCCAAATTCCGCGAGGCGCCCAAGCTTTGCAACGACTGCCATGCCAAGGTCGACCAGGAAAAAGGCCATAAGGGCAAGCTCGGTAGCAAGTGCGAGACCTGCCACAACGAGAAGAAGTGGACGGAGACGACCTTCGACCACGAAAAGACCAAATTCCCGTTGGTTGGCGGCAAGCACTTTGAAGTCAAGTGCAAGGAATGTCATGCCGACAAGACCTACCAGAACACGCCGCTGACCTGCAACGGCTGCCACAAGAAGATCGACCAGGAAAAGGGGCACAAGGGCCGCTATGGCAGCAAGTGCGAAACCTGTCACAACGACAAGGGCTGGAAGGAGATCGATTTCGATCATGACAAGGACACCAAGTACGCCCTGAAAGGCAAGCACCGCCAGGCCAAGTGCGATACCTGCCATCTGCCGGAGAAGGGCTTGCTCTATCAGGCGCAGAAGTTGCCGACGCGCTGTGTCGCCTGTCACAAGAAGGACGACCAGGAAAAAGGGCACAAGGGCGGCCTGGGCGAAAAGTGCGAAACCTGCCACAACGAGCGCAACTGGAAAAATTCCACGTTCGACCATGACGATACCAAGTTCCCGCTCCGCGATAAACACAAGGACGCCAAGTGCGACACCTGTCATACGGGCGGGGTTTCCGGTCCGAAGGCCAAGCTGAAGCTGGAAATGACCTGTATCGCCTGTCACAAGAAAAACGACGATGAAAAGGGTCACAAGGGCCGCTACGGCAACAAGTGCGAAACCTGCCACACGGCCAAGGAATGGAAGAAGAGCACCTTCAACCACGACAAGGACACCAAATACCCGTTGCTAGGCAAGCATCAGGAAACCAAGTGCGACGCCTGCCATTTGCCGGCGCTCGGGCCGATCTACGGCAGCAAGATTGAAAAGACCTGTATCGCCTGTCACAAGAAGGACGACAAGCACAAAGGCCAACTCGGCACTGACTGCGCAAGCTGTCACAACGAAAAGCGTTGGCAGGATTCGCCCTACGACCACAACAAGGCGCGTTTCCCGCTAACCGGCAGTCACGCCAAGGTCGAGTGCAAGAAGTGCCACCTGACGCCGGCTTTCCGCGACGCGCCGCTGACCTGTAACGGTTGTCACGAAAAGGACGACAAGCACAAGGGCCGCTTCACCAAGAAGTGCGAAAGCTGTCACTACACCGGGACCTGGAAATCCTGGGACTTCGACCACGCGAAGACGCGCTACCCGCTGGATGGCGCCCACCTCAAGGTCGAGTGCTATGACTGCCACAAGGAGCCGAAGCCGGGGACGCCGAAGTTGAGTAAAACCTGTGTTAGCTGCCATCTCAAGGACGACGTCCATAACGGCGAGTTCTCGGCGCAGTGCGAGCGCTGTCATGTGAGCGCCAACTGGAAGAAGGTTAGACGGTAGCCAAATGAAATGGTTGTGTGATAAATTCCCACAAACAAAATTTGTGGGAGTTATTCCCCCGCTAAGCTGCTGCGCTACTCGATGGTTCCTTCTGGTTTGTTCAGAGTCCGCCGTGGAGTGTGTTCCGGGGCAGCAAGTGATTAATAGAACGGGATGCTGATTCCATGAAATACATTGCCCGACTCCTCTTTGCATTTATTGCCCTGGCCTTCATTTCTCTTGGGCAATGGGGAGTTGCGTTCGGGCAAGGTGCGGCACAGAGCCTTAATTTTGACCACAACACGACGGGTTTCATCCTTGATACGCCGCACCGCCTGGTGGCCTGTGAATCCTGTCACACCTCCGGCGAGTTCAGGGGGACGCCGCGCGTCTGCTCGATTTGCCATGCCGGGGCCGGGGCGCGCGCCCCGGGCAAGTCGGCAATGCATATTCCGACGACGGCAGCCTGCGACTCCTGTCACCGACCGGGGGCGGTCAACTGGAGCGAACGGCCGACCGGATTTACGCAGGGCGGCACGGGGCACCCGATCAACCCGCAGTTGGGAGTGACGGCGACCAATTGCCAGACCTGCCATAACGGGGGCTTTATCGGGGCCAATGCGCTGGCCAAGACGGCGACGCATATCCCGAGTTCGAATACCTGTAGCAACTGCCACGGTACGACATCCTGGACGCCGGCCACCGGTCAGCACGAAGGTGTGTTGCCCGGTACTTGTGGGACTTGCCACAATGGCGTTAAAGCGACCGGAAAAAAGGCAGACCATATTCCGACGACTAGCGCTTGCGATAGCTGCCACAATAATTATGTCGCCTTCGTGCCGGCCCGGATGAATCACGCCGGGCTTGATGGTCAGTGTTCGACCTGTCATACCGGGCGCTATTCCTCCCAGAGTGCCCAGAGCAAACCGGCAACCCATATCGTGACGCAGCCCGGCGCGCAGTGCGACAGTTGCCACCACTCGACGGTTTCGTGGGCAACCGTGACTTTCGATCACGCCAATCGTCCGGCCGGAAGCAAGTGTACGGATTGCCATAACGGCACCGTAACCGGCTTGGGCAAGCCGGCCGGTCATGTCCCGACCAGCGCGACCTGCGAAACCTGTCACAGCAATTTTGTCTCGTTCAAGCCGGCGCAGATGAACCATGACAGCACGGCCGGTCAGTGCTCGACCTGCCACAACGGTGGCTTTGTTTCGATGAATGCTCTCGGTAAATCCGGTCGGCATATTCCCACCACCGTCCAGTGCGACTCCTGTCATACCCGGGGGTTTGTTTCCTGGACTCCGGCGGTGATGAGTCATGCCGGTCTGGAGGGCGCGTGCGCCAGTTGTCACAGTGGCGGTTACTTGCCGCAGAATGCCCAAACCAAGCCGGCGACACACATCGCAACGACGGCCCAGTGCGACACCTGTCACAACTCGACATCAACCTGGGCCACCGCAGTCTTCAATCATGCCGCCGCCAGCCCTCCGGTGGCCGGACGCTGTTCTAGCTGCCATAACGGCACCAATGGTCTGGGCAAGCCAGTTAACCATATTCCGACTGTCGCCCAGTGTGATAGCTGCCACAACACTACTGTCTTTAAAGCGATTTCGATGAATCACGCCGGCACGGCCGGGAAATGTACGACCTGCCATAACGGCAATTTTGTCTTTGCCAATGCGCTCGCCAAATCGGGGGTGCATATTCCGACCAGCGCGCAATGCGATACCTGCCACACGGGAGGGTTCACCGCCTGGTCGCCGGCCGTGATGAACCACAGCGGCCTGAACGGCAAATGCACGGATTGTCACAGCGGGGGCTATACCTCGCAGAACGCGCTGGTCAAGCCGCTGACCCACGTCAGTACGACGCAGCAGTGCGACACTTGCCATACCTCTACCAGCAAGTGGGGGATGGTGTCATTTATCCATAGCGTCACGGCGACCGGAACCTGCAATACGTGCCACGGTACGAGCGCCCTTGGCAAGCCGGCGACGCACATTCCGACGGCGGCCCAGTGCGATAGTTGTCACAATAATTTCGCGGCCTTCAAGCCGGCCCGAATGAATCACGCCGTCAGCACCGGTGAGGCCTGCGCCACCTGCCATGGCGGCGCCTATGTCTCGCAGAATGCACTGGCCAAACCGACGACCCATATCCAAACCACGGCCTCCTGCGAATCCTGTCACGGCACCGGCTACAGCACTTGGACGACGGTTTCCTTTGACCATGCCGCAGTCACTCCCGCCGTTGCCGGCCGGTGTTCGACCTGTCACAACGGAACCAGTGCCCTCGGCAAGGCGGCGGGTCATATTCCGACGGCGGCGCAGTGTGATACCTGCCATAAGAATTTCACCGTTTTCAAGCCGGCCCAAATGGACCATGCCGGAACCGGCGGGCAGTGCGCGACTTGTCATGACGGCAGCTACGCCGCGGTCAATGCGCAAGGCAAGCCGGCAGCGCACATTCCCGTGACGACGCAGTGCGATACCTGCCACACCGGTGGTTTCGTCAGATTCTCGCCGGCCACCATGAGTCATGCCGGGCTGACCCAGTGCGCGACTTGCCACAGCGGAACCTATGTCTCGCAAAACGCGCAGATCAAGCCGGTCACCCACATCCCGACCACTGCCGAGTGCTCGACTTGCCACAATTCGACCACTTCGTGGGCGACCGGCACCTTCAATCATGCGACGGCCTCCCCGGCGGTCACCGGGCGCTGCGCGACCTGTCATAACGGGACGACGGCACTGACCAGCAACGGCAGTATCGGCAAGCCGACGACGCACATCCCGACCAGCGCCCAGTGCGATACCTGTCATAACAATTTCACCGCCTTCAAGCCGGCCCAGATGAACCATGCGGGGACCGCCGGTCAGTGCTCGACTTGCCATGGCGGCGGCTATACCGGGATGAACGCGCAGACCAAGTTGCCGACTCACGTCAGCACGACGGCGCAATGCGACACCTGCCATAGTTCGACCACGCTGTGGACGGCGGTAACCTTCGTCCATGCCCCGACGGCGTTTGGCAACTGTGCCACCTGCCACAACGGGACCACGGCGCAGGGCAAGACCGTCGGTCATATTCCGGTCGGGACCCAGCAGTGCAGCAACTGCCACCGCAATTTCAACAGCTTCAAACCGGCGGTGATGAGCCACGTCGGGACGAGCGGAGCCTGCACGACCTGCCACAACGGCAATTTTGTTGCCCAGAACGCGCTGTCCAAGCCGGCTATCCACATCCCGGTGACGACGGAGTGCGATACCTGCCACGTCAACGGCTTTACCAACTGGGCGCCGGCGGTGATGAGCCACAGCGGCCTGACCGATTGCGCCGGCTGTCATAGCGGTGCCTACCTGGTACAGAATGTGCAAGTCAAGCCGGCCACCCACCAGGTGACGACGGCGCAGTGTTCGAGTTGCCACAGTTCGACGCTCTCCTGGGCGACGCATACCCAGGATCACGCGGTGTTGAGTCCGCCGGCCGCCGGGCGCTGCAGTACCTGCCACAATTCGACCATCGCCCTCGGCAAACCGTCGACCCACGTGCCGACGGTCGCCCAGTGTGATAGCTGCCATACCAATTTCGTCGGCTTCAAGCCGGCGCAGATGAACCATGCCGGAACCACCGGCCAGTGCGCCACTTGTCATGCCGGGGCCTACACCGGGCAAAATGCGCTGGCCAAACCGGCCACCCACATCGCGACCAGCCAGTCGTGCGATGTCTGCCACGCCACCGCCGCCTGGAAACCGACTTCCTTCGGCCACCAGGCCGTGACCGCCGGCAGTTGTGCCACCTGCCACAATGGCAGCAGCGCCCGGGGCAAGCAGGCTTCCCATATTCCAACCAGCGCGGCCTGCGATTCCTGTCACAAGAATTTCGTTGCCTTCGCTCCGGCCCAGATGAACCACAACGGTACGCTCGGCCAGTGCTCGACCTGTCACAACGGCAGCTATCTCCGGGTCAATGCGCAGACCAAGCCGACCACGCACGTCCTGACCAGCGTGCAGTGCGATACCTGCCATAGCTCGACGACGAGCTGGGCAACGGCAACTTATGTTCACGATGCCGCTGCGGTAACCGGCAAATGCAACACCTGTCACGGGACGACGGCGCTCGGCAAGCCGACCAACCACATTCCGACCAGCGCCCAATGCGACACCTGTCACGGCAACTTCACGGCCTTCAACCCGGCCCGGATGAACCATGCCGATACGGCCGGAAAATGTACCTTCTGCCACAGCGGCTCCTTCGTGTACGCCAACGCCCTGGCCAAGCCGGCCGCCCATATTCCGGTCACCGAACAGTGCGATAGCTGCCACAAGAGCGGATTCGTTTCGTGGTCACCGTCGGTGATGGATCACAATGTTGCTTCGGTCAAGGGGCAGGGGTGTGCCACTTGCCATAGCGGTGCCTATCTGTCGCAGAATGCACAGATCAAGCCGCCGACGCACGTTGTGACCACCGCGCAATGCTCGACCTGCCATACCTCGACAAGCAGTTGGGCAACGGCAACCTTCAATCACACGGCCGCGGGTGTCGTCACGGCGAATGTCTGCTCGACCTGCCATGACGGTCTGCCCGGCCTGTCCCATGGCCTCGGCAAGTCGACCAACCATATCCCGACGACCGCGCAATGCGATACCTGTCACCAGAACTTCGCGGCTTTCGCCCCGGCGACCATGAATCATGCCGGGACGGCAGGTGCCTGCACAAACTGCCACAGCGGGAAATATACGACCCTGAATGCGCAGGCCAAGCCATCAACCCACATCCCGACTGGATCGCAGTCCTGCGATGTCTGCCACTCGACTACGGTCTGGAAGCCAACGACCTTTGCACACGCCGGAGTGACCGCCGGGAGCTGCGCAACTTGCCATAACGGGACGAATGCCTCGGGCAAGAAGGTTTCCCATATTCCGACCGCGGCCGTCTGTGATAGCTGTCACAAGAATTTCGTTACTTTCGTGCCGGCCCAGATGAATCACACCGGAACGGCCGGGCAATGTTCGACCTGCCACAGCGGCGCCTTTGTCGGGGTCAATGCCTTGACAAAATCGGCCAGCCACGTCAGTACGACGGCCCAATGCGATACCTGTCACGCCTCGACGACAACCTGGGCCAATGCGACTTTTGCCCACGCGGCAAGCGCTGCCGGGACCTGTTCGACCTGCCATAACGGGACGACCGCCTTGGGTAAGTCAGGGACTCACCTCCCGACCAGTCGGCAGTGCGACAGTTGCCATAAGAATTTCCTGGCTTTCAAGCCGGCGCAAATGGACCATACCGTCGGTGCAACCGGGCAGTGCTCGACTTGCCACGGCGGAGCCTTTGTTTCCATCAATGCGTTGGCCAAACCCGTCAGCCATATTCCGGTTACCGAGCAGTGCGACTCCTGTCACAAGAGCGGATATGTCTCGTGGTCCGCAGCGGGCGTGGATCACACGCTGGCATCCGTTAAAGGTCAGGGTTGTTCGACTTGTCACGGCGGCGCCTATGTCTCTCAGAATGCTCTGGCGAAATCGGCAACCCACGTCACCACGACCGCGCAATGCGATACTTGCCACGCCTCGACGACCAGCTGGGCAAACGCCAAATATGTCCATGCCACGTCGTCGACCGGCACCTGTTCGAATTGCCACAATGGAACGATTGCCCTCGGTAAGCTGGCGACTCACCTGCCGAGCAGTCGGCAATGCGATAGCTGTCACAAGAATTTCCTGGCTTTCAAGCCGGCCCAGATGGACCATACGCTCGGTGTGGCCGGACAGTGTTCCTCTTGTCACAACGCGACCTACGCTTCGCTCAATGCCCTGGCCAAGCCGGCCGCCCATATCCAGGTCACTGAACAGTGCGATGCCTGCCACAAGAATGGGTTTGTCTCGTGGTCGCCGTCGGCGATGGATCACAACGTAGCATCCGTCAAAGCGCAAGGCTGTGCGACTTGCCATAGCGGCGCCTATCTCTCGCAGAATGCGCAGATCAAGCCGCCGACGCACGTTGCGACCACCGCGCAATGCTCGACCTGCCATACCTCGACAAACAGTTGGGCAACGGCGACCTTCAATCACACGGCCGCCGGTGTCGTCACGGCGAATGTCTGTTCGACCTGCCATGACGGTCTGCCCGGCCTGTCCCATGGCCTCGGCAAGTCGACCAACCATATCCCGACAACCAGGCAATGCGATAGCTGCCACAAGAACTTCACGGCTTTCGCACCGGCGACAATGGATCATGCCGGGACGACTGGGGCATGCCTGAGCTGCCACGATGGGAAATTCACAAGCTTGAACGCGCTGGCCAAGCCGGCAACGCATATTCCGACGGGTACTCAATCCTGTGATGCCTGCCATGCGACCACGGCTTGGAAGCCCACTACCTTTGCTCATACCGGTGTCGTTGCTGGAAGTTGTTCCACCTGCCATAACGGAACCAGTGCGCGGGGCAAGGGGGCAACGCATATTCCGACCTCGGCGCTTTGCGACTCCTGCCATAAGAGCTTTGCGACATTTGTCGCCCCACCGTCTCAGATGAACCACACCGGTACGGCCGGCCAGTGTTCGACCTGCCACGGTGGTGCTTATGTTGCGATCAATGCCTTGAAGAAACCGTCCAACCATCTGAGCACGACAGCGCAGTGTGATACCTGTCACGCTTCGACGACCACCTGGGCGGGGGCAACGTTTGCCCATCCGCCAACAGCGACTGGAACTTGTTCGACCTGCCACAACGGGACCACCGCACTAGGCAAGTCGACCAGTCACATCCCGACAACGGGCCAATGCGACACTTGCCACAAGACATATACCGCCTTTGTCCCGGCGCAGATGAACCATACGGCGACAGCGGGCAAATGTGCGACTTGTCACAGCGGCGGGTACACCACCGTGAATGCGCAAGCCAAGCCGGCGACGCACATTGTGACGACGCAGTCGTGCGATGTCTGTCACTCGACCACCGCCTGGAAACCGACGACTTTCGCCCATACCGGCGTGGTCGCCGGAAGCTGCGCCACCTGCCATAACGGAAGCACTGCCCGGGGCAAGAATGCGACGCACATCCCGACCACGGCCGCCTGCGATTCCTGCCACAAGAATTTCACGGCTTTCGCGCCCGCCCAAATGAACCATACCGGCACGGCCAGCCAGTGTTCGAGCTGCCACAGCGGGGCTTATGTCGCGGTCAATGCCCTGGCCAAATCGGCAACCCACGTCAGCACGACGGCCCAGTGCGACACCTGCCACAAGTCGACGACGGTGTGGACCGGTGCCACCTTTGCCCATCCGGCAACGGCGGTCGGCACCTGTTCGAACTGCCACAATGGGACAACGGCGATCGGCAAGCCGGCGACCGGCACGGGCCATATTCCGACGACCAGCCAATGCGACACCTGCCACAAGAACTACACGGCATTCGCCCCGGCCCAGATGAATCATGCCGGGATGGCGGGAAAATGTTCGACTTGTCACAGCGGCACCTACCTGGCACAAAATGCCCTGGCCAAGACGCCGACGCACATTGTGACGACGGCGCAATGTGACACCTGCCATACCTCGACCACCACCTGGGGAAGTGCGACTTTCGCCCACCCGGCAAATGCCGCCGGGACCTGTTCGACCTGCCACAACGGGACGACGGCCAAGGGCAAGCCGGCAACCCATGTCCCGACGACCAGCCAGTGCGATACCTGTCACACCAATACCACGGCCTTCGTGCCGGCCAGGATGAACCACACGGGGACGACCGGCAAATGTGCGACCTGTCACGGCGGCGCCTACACGGCGGTGAATGCGCAAGCCAAGCCGGCAACGCACATCCCGACGACGCAGTCGTGTGACGTCTGCCACCTGACGACGGCCTGGAAACCGACCAGCTTTGCCCACACCGGGGTGGCTGCCGGTTCCTGCGCGACCTGTCACAACGGCACGGCGGCGGTTGGCAAACCGGCCCTGCACATCCCCACGACGCAATCCTGCGACGCCTGTCACCGCACCGGTGTGGCCTGGTTGCCGGTTATTACGCCCTATGCCCACACCGGCGTCGCCGTGGGTTCCTGCGCGACCTGCCACGTCAGCAATTATCCGGGGATGGATTACAAGCCGGCCAACCATGTGCCGACGACGGCCAGTTGCGATGCCTGCCATCTGAGGACGGCCTGGACCACTCTTGCTGCCTATAACCACGTTGGTGCGGTTAACTGCGAGACCTGCCATACCGGGACTTATCCGGGGGTGCGCGGCAAACACGCTAGCCATATCCCGACAACACTGGCCGGGATGCTCGGTAACAAATGTTCAAACTGCCATGTCGGAACGACTACCTTTACTCCGCTCGCCAAGATAAATCACGGAAGCATGCAGACCGGATGCAAGACCTGTCACAACACCGGGTCGGTATACGATATTGGCAAGGGTGATCGAAAAACGCTCGGTAGCCACGAGGGCTCGAAAGCGGCAGACGATTGTTCGAAGAGCGGATGTCATAAGCCTTTGGGGAAAGAGGGCTCGCTCTATACTTCTTGGTAATTGTTGAGGCTTTATGCAGTGAAAGCCGGATCGGCGTTGTGCGCCGGTCCGGGTTGTCGGACGCGCCGGGTTAATGGTACAAATCCGCCTGCGGGGCGGGGACAAGAAATCCAGTGCGCCCGACGGAAAAATAGAAAAGCGACTGATTGTTCTTTCACTGGCTGCCATAAACCATCGTGGTCGAATGGCAGGCTCTTTAGCGGTTGGACCTAATATAGAAAGCTGAAATGGCTGGGCGAATCTTAAAAAATGCCATGTTTTTGGCGAGGGTGGCGAAATTCGCCCGTTTCATTCTGGTTTTTACCCTGCTGGCCAGCGCCAATGCTTTCGCGAATATCATCGATACGATCGATATCGCCCGGGTTGGCGATCAGGCCGAGGTGACCATCCGCTTCGCAACGGAAATCCAGTACACGCGCCATACGCCGGACGATGAAGGAAAATACCTGCGCATCTTCTTTCGGGTAACCAAGCCGGGGTTTTCCGAGAACGAGATCATGCAGGAAATACGGCGTTCGCCCAAAAGCGACCTGATTCCCCCGTTCACCGTCGCTTATCCCGAACTGGTCAATGGAATGTTGATCACCTTTGCCAAGACGACCAAGTACGCGGTGCGGGCCGGCGAGGATAGTCGAAGCATCATCATCATGGTGCTGGCGCCGCCCGAGAAGAAGCTTCCGGCGCCTGTCGTCGAATCGGCGCCAGCCGCCGTGGCGGTCGAGCCGGCGCCCAAGGCGGCCGAAGCCAGCGCCCCGTCGCCAGCCGGCAAGAAGAAGGGCAAGGGCGCCGTTGCCGCCAGTCCGACTCCTGCTCCCGTGGTGGTTACAACGCCTGGCGTGGTGGCGGTGACCGCTGAACAGCCGGTGCCCGTCGAGGCGGCGGCGAAGCAGATACCGGATGCCGAAAAGCCTGCCGTAGCGGCCGCGCCGCTATCGGCAGAAAAGGTCGAAGAGATGGCCCATGCCTTCCTGCTCGACGGCCAGGAGGCCTTCGCCAAGGGCGATTACGCCAAAACCATCAATCGCATGAACCGTATCCTGAGTCTTCCCGGCAATGCCCAGACCATGTCGGCCCAGGCCTTGATCGGCGAGGCGCGCGAGAAAAATGGCGAGATCGCCAAGGCGCGGGCCGAATACGATCTTTATCTGAAGCTTTACCCGACCTCCGGCGATGCGCCTCGCATCAAGGAGCGTCTTGCCGCACTGCCGGCGGTCAATGTCATCAAACGCCCGGTGACGCGGGTGACGCGTGACGACAAGCCGGCCGAATGGACGTTTAACGGCAGTCTGTCCGGGTACTTCTTTGCCGGCCAGTCGAAACAGGACGAAGGGCCGATGAAACGGGATCAGGAGTCGCTGATTTCGTCGTTGAATTTCAATGCCCGGCGCCGCGACTCGGTGACCGATACGCGCTTTGTCTTTCGCGATACCGAAAATCGGAATTTCATGCAGCCCAGCCGGAATTACAATCGGGTCTATTCCGCCTATGCCGAGCGGACCGATCGCGAGATCGGCTATTTTGTCCGGGCCGGTCGGCAGAACCCTAACGGTGGCGGTGTGCTCGAGCGCTTCGATGGCATCACCGGCAGTTATAACCTGACCCCCGACTGGAAGGTGGGCGCCGTGTATGGCGATGCCGTCGAATTCGGCTCGCCATTCAAGAAAAAATTCTACGGGGCCAGTGTCGAACTGGCGCCCCAGGTCTCCCGCCCCGGCGCCAGCCTCTATGCCATCGAGCAGGAAATTGACGGCTTTCTGAATCGGCGTGCCGTCGGTTCCGAGTTTCGCTACTTCGACGGCCAATTCACCGGCTTCGGCATGCTCGACTACGACCTGCTCTACAAAGGCCTCAACATCGGCATGCTGCAGGCGAATTATCTGGATCAGTGGGGCAATAATTATTTCATGTCCTATGACTACCGGAAGAGCCCGTCCTACAGTCTGACCAACGCGCTGGCCACGGCCGGCTACACCACGGTGACCGATTTCGTCAATAACGTCGGCATCACGCAGGCCCGGCAACTGGTTTCCGACAGTACCGCCTTGTCTACCATGTTCGCGACGGGGGTGACCATTCCGGTGGGCGAAAACTGGCAGTTCGGTGTCGATTACCGGATGTCCCAGATTTCCGGCACCACGTCGACCCTGCCCCTCAGCCAGATGTGCAAGGAACTGCAGGACGAAGCCAACCCCAACGATCCCCTGTGCGTCGACGGGCCGCGCGGCACCTTGCGGATTTCCGAGATGGGCATCTGTCAGGTCGATAGCTATGACATCATCACCAAGACCTGCCGGGCCAGTGCGGAAGCTTCCGGGCGGACCAATATGTATTCGGGGCAAGCCATCGGTACCAACCTGTTCGTGCCGAATGGCGTGGGCGTGGCCTATTTCGGCTGGGTCGATGGTCCCAACTATACCGGTCAGAACCTTGGCCTGAGTTATATCTACCCCTTCATCGAAAGCTGGCGTCTGGAAAACAACGTTCGCTATTACACTCAGAAAAGCGATAACGGGCAGAATACAACCCAGTTTTCGCCGAGCGTAAGGCTGGTCTACCAGTGGCGCAGCACCTTGTCCCTGGAGGGGGAGCTGGGCTACAGCGATTCGAAGAATAGCGGGACGACGACGAGCAAAAATACTCGGCAATATCTCTATCTCGGTATCCGCTGGGACTATCGCTGATTGCCCGCTCACTAATAGCGGGAATTTTCTGTTGCTCCGGATGCCCAAAAATACGTAGTAGCCCCTTGGAGAATTTATGTCTGTTGTTTATATCGGTGTTGCCAGCATCGTTCTTTCGTTGTTTTTGCTCTGGGTCGTGGAGAAGTTTGTCTCGAAAGCGGCCACCAAGACCGACGTTTCGGCCGAGTTGCGCGAGTTGCTGCTGGCCAAGGCGGAAGGTCGCATTAGCCAGGATGAATACGATGTGCAGCAAGCCGCCCTCCATGCCACCCTGCTGCAAAGCGCGGCGGCGCCGGGCAGCGCCAAGCCGGCCTATGTGCGCTGGCTGATCCCGGCGCTGGTCGTGCTGGTGGTGGCTGGCGTCTATTGGGGCATGACTTCCCATGACAGCCCGCCGCTCGGCGGGACTGAGGATTTCTCGAAACTGCCCGGTGCCGAGCCGAAGCCGCAAGCCAATTCCGGCGGCGATCTGAATACCGTGGTCAAGCGGCTGGCCGACAAGATGGCCAACGATCCGAAGAATGGCGATGGCTGGTTATTGCTGGCCAAGACCTATGGCGAATTGCGGAAATTCCCGGAAGCGGCCGCCGCCTATGAAAAAGCCGCGGCGATTCTGCCGGCGGATGCGACGCTGCTGGCCGATTGGGCCGATGCCTATGTGATGTCGAAGGGCGGCAAATGGGATGAGGCGGCCCGCAAGATCGTCAAGCGGGCGCTGGAGGCCGACGCCAAGCATGTCAAGTCGTTGGCCCTGGCCGGTAGCGAGGCGTTTGATCGTGCCGAGTACAAGGCTGCGATCGCCTTGTGGAAACGCATGAAGCAAGCGGCGCCGGCCGATTCGATGGATCAGAAGCTGGCGGATGCCAACATTGAAGAGGCCAATGCCCGTTTGTCCGGCAAGAAGCCCGGCGAAGCGACGGCCGCGGTCAGTCCGGGCGAAGCGCCGGGGGTCGGCGGTCTAATCACCTTGAGTGCGAAACTCAGTAGCAAGGTGGCGGCCGACGACACCGTGTTCGTCGTTGCCAAGGCCACCGAAGGCGGTGGCCCGCCCTTGGCCGTCAAGCGCTTCAAGGGGTCGGATTTCCCGATCCGCTTCCGCCTCGACGATAGCGCCGCCATCATGCCCAGCCGGACGATTTCCCAGCATGCCGAGGTGCTCGTTTCGGCGATGGTTTCCAAGTCCGGGAAGGCTGACGCCAAAGCCGGGGATATTTACGGGACGCCGGTCAAGGTCAAACTGGGCGCCGATAACCTGAAAATGGAGCTCGATCAGGTGCGCTGAGCAAGCGTCGCAGTGCGCTTCTCAACCAAAACCCCGCGCTGCCCGGCTCGGGGTTTTTTTCTGCCCCGGCGGTTGAGCCACAGCGAGAGCAGGATGATGCTGCCGCCGGCCGCCAGGCGCGGCAGGTTGGCATCGCGGTTCCAGATCAGGACATTGACCAGCAGGCCGGCCGGGACGTGCAGTTCGTTGATGATGGCGAGCGTCCCGGCATCGACCTTGGTGCTGCCCTTGACCCACCAGAACATGCCGAGCGCCGTGGCGAAAATGCCCATCCACAGCAGCACGCCCCATTGCACGGCGGTCTGCGGCAGGCGTGCCGGGTTGCCGAACAGCAGGAAGGACGGGATCGCCAGCAGCATGGCGCCAAGGAAGAAATGGCCGAACAGGCGGTGCAGCGGTTCTTCGGTCGGGTAGCGCATGAGCAGTTGGCGACACAGCACCTGGCCGGCAGCGAAGGCGGCGTTGGCAATCTGCAGCAGGATGAAACCGAGCAGGTAGTCGCCACTCAGCGGCTGAAAGCGGATCAGGATGCCGCCGCCGACCGCAACGCCGGCGGCGAGCAGCGCCCAGGGGTTGAAGCGGCGGGCCAGGGCGTCGTCGAGCAGGGTGACGTAGATCGGCGTCAGTACCGTGAATAGCAGCACTTCCGGCACGCTCAGCACGGCAAAACTGCGGTACAGGCAGAGGTAGGTGACGCCGAATTGCAGCGCCCCGGCCAGCCACAGGCCGCCGAGCAGGCGCCGGGGCAGGGCACGCCAGCGCATGAGCGGCACGAAAATCAACGCGGCGATGGCGACGCGCACCAGCACCGCGAAATCGCTGTCTACCTGGCCGGCCAGGTAAACGCCGATCAGGCTGAACGAGAAGGCCCAGAGGACGGTGACGGCAAGCAGGTAGGGCACGGCTTATTCCAGGTGCTCGACCATCAGTTGCGGCGTTTCGACGCCCTGGTATTCGTTGATTGTCAGGCGGTAGGCGACGCGGGCGGTGTTGCCGGGTTGGCTGTTGAAATTGAACTGGATGCCGTCGATGCGCGTGTCGCCCTTGCGTAGGCGCAGCTTGAGGTGCTTTTCCTTGAGCACGCGCTGCTGCTCGACTTCGAATTGGTCGAGAAACAGCGGCGCCGGGAAACCCTGGCCCCAGATTTCGTTTTCCAGCAGGCGGGCGGTGGCGATCGAGAAATAGGCGCCTTCCAGCGTGCCGTCGGTTTCCAGCGTGCGGGTCAGGTCGGCGGGCGACAGCAGTTCGCCGGCAACTTTGGCGAACAGTTCGCGGAACTGCTCGAAGTTTTCGGCGCGCAAGGTGGCGCCGGCCGCCATGGCATGGCCGCCGAAACGCACGAGCAGGCCGGGGGCGCGCTTGGCGACGAGGTCGAGCGCATCGCGCAGGTGCAGGCCGGGGATCGAGCGGCCGGAACCCTTGATCAGGCCGCCTTCGCCGGGCGCAAAGGCGAACACCGGGCGGTGCAGCTTGTCCTTGATGCGCGAGGCGAGAATGCCGACCACGCCTTCGTGCCAGGTTTCGTCGAACATGGCGATGCCGGGCGAGGCGTCGTTGGCATCGAGCGATTCGAGCAAAATCAGCGCCTGGTCCTGCATGCCGGCTTCGATCTCGCGCCGTTCGCGGTTTAGTGCGTCGAGTTCCTGAGCGATCTGCAGAGCGCGGCTGGCGTCGTCGGTGAGCAGGCATTCGACGCCGAGGCGCATGTCGGCCAGTCGGCCAGCGGCGTTCAGGCGCGGCCCGAGAATGAAGCCGAGATCCATCGCTGTCGCTTTTTTCGGATCGCGGCCGGCCGCCTTGAACAGCGCGGCGAGGCCTGGTTGCAACTGGCCGGCGCGCATGCGCTTCAGGCCCTGGCTGACCAGGATGCGGTTGTTGCGATCAAGCTTGACGACGTCGGCGACGGTGCCGAGCGCGACCAAGTCGAGCAACACGGCGAAATTGGGTTCCGGGTGCTCGACGAAGAAACCGCGTTCGCGCAGTTCGGCGCGCAGTGCCAGCATGACGTAGAACATCACGCCGACGCCGGCCATGCATTTCGACGGGAAGTCACAGCCCGGCTGGTTAGGATTGACGATGCAATCAGCTTCCGGCAGCGTCTCGGCAGGTAAATGGTGGTCGGTGATCAGCGTCGCGATGCCATGCTCGCGGGCCCGATTGACGCCCTCGATGCTGGCGATGCCGTTGTCGACGGTGATGATCAGGTCGGGCGACTGCTGCGCGGCAAGATCGACGATTTCCGGCGATAAACCATAGCCGAGCTTGAAGCGATCGGGCAGCAGGAAATGCACGTCGGCGCCGAGCATTTTCAGGGCGCGCATGCCGACTGCCGTCGCCGTGGCGCCGTCGCAATCGTAGTCGCCGATGATCAGCAGCCGGGCCTCGGCCTCGATGGCGTCGGCGAGGAGGTGCGCGGCGTCCGTGGCGTGGGTCAGCGAGGCGGGCGGCAGCAGCGATTTGAGCTCGTAATCGAGTTCCGCCTTGTCGGTGATGCCGCGCGCCGCGTAGAGGCGGGCGAGCAGCGGATGCAGGCCCTGCTGTTCGAGTTGCCAGGCGGTGCGCGGCGGGCTGGAGCGGGTGATGAGTCTGGTCACTGGGTGGCCTTGGGCTATGTGGTGATCTGGCCGGCGAGTTGTTCGGCGATGGCGGGCAGCGGGCGGGATTTTTTCCAGAATTTCCAGCGCTCGCCAGCGGTGATGTCGTAATGCAGTTCGCCGTAGACGCAGGGCGCGATCAGCGTGAGGCGCTCGATCTGGCTGCCCAGGGCTTTTTTGAGCGGTGCGAACCAGTCGCTTTCCATGGCCTCGAAGGCGCTGCGCCAGCCATCGCCATCCTCGTAAAGAACGCGTGGCAGCAACTGGTCGAGGACAACCAGCGGCCGTTCACCGGCCTCAGGCAGGAATTCGGCGAAGGTCGCCGGGCGCGGCTGCAGCGGCGTGCCGCAGGCCAGGGCGAGGCCGGCAGCCAGCGGGTTGTCGCTCCAGATGCCGGAAAAAGCCGGTTGCGCAGCCTGCGGCAAACTGCCGCCGCCCCACAGCCACAGGCTGTTGATGGCCGGCTGGCCGGTGGTTTCGCGTTGTTCATTGACCGGGTGGGCATGCAGGAACATCTGCACTTCGTTGAGCCAGCGGGTCAGGGGCAGGGCGCTGCCGTTCAGTTCGCCGTCGACGCGGCGGCCGGCGATGGCCGAGAGCGGGGCGACGGGATGCTCAACAGCGGTATTTAGGCGCAGATACCAGCGCCGGGCAGTGCCCAGGCGAAATTCGCCGATGTCGGCAAACTCGGCGTTGAGGGCGGCGACCAGGCTTTGCGCTTCGGCTTCTTCGATTTCGAAGGCGCCGGCATCGGCCAGGACGATGCGTTCCTGGTGAAAGCGCAGGTGCACCGGGTCGGCGCACAGCCAGTGACCGTCAGTGTCAGCAATGCCTTCGCCGAGCAGGCGCAGGGCGCCGAAGGGCGCATCGGCCAGGCCGCAGCAGGCGGCGAGACTGTTTTCGAAGGCGCATGGCGGGCAGCGATCAAGGCGGGCGCGGGCGAGCAGCCATTCCAGCCCGGGCGCGGCGAGCTTGCCGAGGGTGAATTGGTCGGCCGGTTCGGGCCAGATCAGTTCGGGGACAAGCAGGGTCAGATGCACGGATATTCCAGCCAGCTAAGACGTCAGGGGGAAGCGCTTGAGTGTACCATAGCGCTTTTTACGGATTCGCCCCGCCGCATGGCCCTGCCCTACGAACTGCTGATCGGTCTGCGCTACACGCGCGCCAAACGTCGCAACCATTTCATTTCCTTCATTTCGCTGATTTCCATGCTCGGCATCGGGCTCGGCGTCGCCGCGCTGATTGTCGTGCTGTCGGTGATGAACGGCTTCCAGAAGGAATTGCGCACGCGCATCCTGGGCGTCGCTTCGCATATCGAAATCGTCGGTATCAACGGCGAACTGCCCGACTGGGCATCGGTCATTGCCCAGACCCGGCAGCATCCGGAAGTTCGGGAGAGTGCGCCCTTCGTCCAGTCGCAGGGGATGTTCACCTTCGACGGCGGGGTCAAGGGTGCCATGGTGCGCGGCATCATTCCGGACCAGGAAGACCGCGTCGCCGATTTTCGCAAGACCATCAAGAGCGGCAGCCTCGACGATCTCAGGGCCGGCGAATTCGGTGTCGTGCTCGGCGCCGACCTGGCCCGCTCGCTGCACGTCTTTACCGGCGACAAGGTGACCCTGATCGCGCCGCAGGGGTCGGTGACGCCGGCCGGCATGATTCCGCGATTGAAGTCCTTCAAGGTGGTCGGCATTTTCGAGGTCGGCATGTTCGAGTACGACTCCGGCCTCGCCCTGATCAACCTGCAGGACGCCCAGACGCTCTACCAGATGGGCGACAAGGTGAGCGGCATCCGGCTCAAGGTCGACGACCTGTTCCAGGCGCCGCGCATCGCCCGCGAACTGGCCCGCTACATCAATGCCGACGCCTATCTCAACGACTGGACCAAGAGTCACGCCAATTTCTTCCGCGCCGTGGCCATCGAGAAAAACATGATGTTCATCATTTTGTCGCTGATCGTCGCTGTCGCCGCCTTCAACCTCGTTTCGACGCTGGTCATGGCGGTCACCGACAAGCAGGCCGATATCGCCATTCTGCGCACCCTGGGGGCGCGGCCGCTGTCGATCATGGGGGTCTTCGTCATCCAGGGGGCGCTGGTCGGTTTCATCGGCCTGGGCCTCGGCGTCGCCGGCGGCATCGCGCTGGCTTTGAACATCGACGTCGTCGTGCCCTTCATCGAAAACGTGTTTGGCGTGCATTTCCTCGACAAGTCGGTGTATTACATCTCCGATCTGCCGTCCGAACTACAATGGGGCGATGTCTGGGGCGTCACGGCGATTTCCTTCGTGCTGGCGCTGCTGGCGACGCTTTACCCGAGCTGGCGCGCCTCGCGCGTCAATCCGGCGGAGGCCCTGCGCTATGAGTGAAGCCATTCTGCACTGCCAGAGCCTGGGCAAGGTCTTCAAGGGCGGCGGCCTGGATGTCTCGGTGTTGGCCGACATCAATCTGGCCATCCAGCCGGGCGAAACGGTGGCCATTGTCGGCGCCTCGGGTTCCGGCAAGAGCACCCTGCTGCACCTGCTCGGCGGCCTCGATACGCCGAGTGCCGGCCAGGTAACGCTGATGGGCCGCGATTTCTCCAGCCTCGGCGAAGCGGCGCGCGGCGACTGGCGCAATAAGCATCTCGGTTTCGTCTACCAATTCCACCATTTGCTGCCGGAATTCTCGGCCCTGGAAAACGTCGCCATGCCTTTGCTGATCCGTCGCGTCGAACGCTCGGCGGCGCTGGCCAAGGCGGCCGAGACACTGACCGCCGTTGGTCTCGGTCATCGCCTCGAACACCGGCCCGGCGAACTCTCCGGCGGCGAACGCCAGCGGGCGGCGATCGCCCGGGCGCTGGTCAGCGAACCTTCATGTTTGCTGGCCGACGAACCGACCGGCAATCTCGACCGGCAGACGGCCAACGTCGTTTTCGACCTGTTGCTCGAACGCGCCCGCCTGCAGCAGACCAGCCTCGTCATGGTCACCCACGACGCGCAACTGGCCAGCCGCGCCGACCGCATCCTGCATCTCGACGACGGCGTGCTGACCGCTTAGCGGCGCAGGGTTTTCCCCCTGTTCGCTCCTGAAGGCGCGCTAGGTTTCGGCCGGCTCGAACAAGTGGCTGGTATTTTGCGTCAGGTAGTCCGGCCATGCCTCGATCGGCATCGGCTTGCCCAGGAGAAAACCCTGGTAGGTCGTGCAGCCGCAGTTTTGCAGGAATTCGAGTTGGGCCGGCGTCTCGACCCCTTCGGCGACAATTTCCAGGCCAAGCGAATTGGCCATGACGATGATTGCCCTGACGATGGCGCTGTCGTTCTGGTCGGTGGCGATATCGCGGATGAAGGAGCGGTCGATCTTGATTTGATCGAGGGGCAGTTGCTTGAGGTAAGACAGCGACGAATAGCCGGTACCGAAATCGTCGAGCGAGAAGGTGACGCCGAGTTGCTTGATTTGCCTCATGCGGCGGATCGCCTCATCGACTTCCTGGAGGACGATGCTTTCGGTCAGCTCCAGTTCGAGGCGTGTCGGATCGGTGCCGGTGGCGAGCAGAATGTTGCGCAGATCGTCGACGAATTGCGCCTGGTGGAATTGGCGGGCGCTGACGTTCACCGCGATCCGCTGGTCGCGCATGGCCGGTTCGCTGGCCCAGACCTTGAGCTGCTCGCAGGCGGTCTGCAGCACCCAGCGACCGATCGGCAGAATGAGTCCGGTCTCTTCCGCGAGCGGGATGAACTTGTCCGGGGGAACCGGCGCCAGGCCATGGGGAAACCAGCGTAATAGCGCCTCGGCGCCAAGGAGCTTGCCGCAGTGGTCGATCTGCGGTTGGTAGTACAGTTTCAGTTCCTTGCGACTGATGGCTTCGCGTAGCGCGGCTTCCATCGCCAGGTGGGCATCGATGGCCGCCTGCATCTGCGCATTGAAGAAGCGGACGGCATTCCTGCCGCTGGCTTTGGCCTGGTAAAGGGCCAGGTCCGCCTGTTTCAACAGGACTTCCATCGACAGTTCCTGCCCCCGGAACAAGGCGATGCCGATACTGGCGGTGCTGTGATGTATCCGGCCGTCCGCGGCGATGACGAAGGGGGCTGTGAAAATGCCGCGGATTTTCTCGGCGACGATTTCGGTGCGGTTTGCCGCCTCGGTTTCGTGCTCTCCCATGCCTTCGAGGATGACCACGTATTCGTCGCCGCCCAGGCGGGCAATGGTGTCGTGCTCGCGGACGGTGTCTTTCAGGCGCTGCGCGACGCCGAGGAGCAATTGGTCGCCGACATCATGGCCCAGCGTATCGTTGAGGATCTTGAAGTTGTCCAGGTCGAGCAGCAGCAGGGTGCCGTATTCGGCGGTGCGTTCGCTGGCCAGCAAGGCTTGCTCCAGGCGATCCATCAGCAGGCGACGGTTGGGCAGGTGGGTCAGCGGGTCGCGAAAAGCCAGCTCGACATTGGTGATGCGTGCCTGACGCAGGGGCTGAATGATCCGGTAGTGGAGGATGCGGATCAGCAACAATCCCGCGAGAAGGCCCAGAATGCCGATCACGGCACTACGAATGACGGTTGGCGTGACCTCGGTTTCGAGGCGTAATTCGCCGACGACACTGCCAAAATCCAGCAGCGGTGCGCGATGGGTCAGGCAGAACTGTCGGCATGGGTCACCCACGGGGGGGATCAGCGTCTTGCCTTGGCTGTCGAAGACTGAGCTGCGTTCGCCCGGATGCTGGATGGCCTCGATTTGGTCAATCAGGCGCTCCTGCGCGAAACGCCAGCCCTCCGGATTGCTGGCGATGACCCGGCTAAGGCGTTCGGCCTGAATCCTGGCATTGTCTGCCGCCAGTTGGTCAGCGCTGCTCAGGCCGACGAACAGGTAAACCACCGCCGGAAGCAGGGCGATGCCCATCAGTGCCGTACTGGCGAGACGATCGACCAGACGTTCATAGCGGGTTTGCGGGGTGGTCATTTTGATATCGGGACAAAGCCCTGTTGGGCGAGGCTTTTCAGGATTCTGGGCGATTGCAGATAGGCGAGAAAGGCGCTGGCGGCGGCTGATGGCATTTTTGCAAACACCAGATAGAGCGGCTTCTCGTAAGGATAGCTGCCATTCAGGAGATTCTCCGGGGTGGGGCGCACGCCGTTAATGGCCAGCGGCTTCAGCGGGCTGGCGGCGAGCAGGAGTTGCCCGAGCCCGACCGCACCGAAGGACGCAGGCACGCTTTCGAGAAGCTGTTCATTGACCACGTCGTTTTCGGCAAAGGGAATGCCCTTGCGTTGCGTCGCAATGCTGATCGCTTCGTTCATGCCGGGCGACATGGCGCGCAGGGCGCGGGTGTCGAATTCCCGCTCGGTGCGGGTGATCAGGCGAACGGGCTTGCCATCCGGCCATTCCACGGTGCGGCCGCGATAAATGTCGGCAACCTGTTCCAGCGTCAGGGATGGCGTATGGCCGAGGTCGCGGCCGGTAAAAACTAAAGGGGTGGTGACCCAGGGAAGGCGTCGGGTATTGGCGGGATCGTCCGGGGCTGGCGGCAGATCGCGTCGGGCCGCCACGACGGCGATGTCGATGGCTTGCGCGGCCAGTGCCCGGAGACCGCTGCTGCTGCCCAGGGGCGGTTGCATGGTCCTGATTTGGGCGTCGGGATGGATTTTTCGATAGTCGTCGATCAGGTGTTCGATGAGCAGGGTACCCATGCCGGTTCCGCCGATACGCACCACCTCTTCGGCCGCCAGGTGCTTGCTGAAAGACAAGAGGATGGCAAGGGTCGTCAGCAATATTCGCCGGTGTTGCATTTTTGAATCGTTGCCCCAGAGTGCCGCTCAAGCGGCAGAAGGGATGCATTCTATCGTTACTGTTCACCCCGGCAAGCCGAGCGCATTGCTGCTCTGCGCGGGGCTTCCCGGATTTATGACGAAGTGCGCAGCGGCAATATGGCAGATGAATTTGTTGCCGGTGTCGCCGGCGGATGCTGTTCAGCAGCCGTTCTGATTGTCCATCCGTCCTAGAAAGCCCGTTCCAGCGCGCGCGAGGTTTTCGGGTCGCGGAAAACCAGGGGCTGGACGATCTGCCCGTTGCGCACCGCGGCGGCGAGTTTCAGCGCGTCGTCGATCAAGCCATGTTGCGCCGACTTGGCGCATACCGGGTCGGTGGCGCCGGCGTCGCCGGTCAGCATGAAGGCCTGGCAGCGGCAGCCGCCGTGGTCTTTTTCCTTGTCTTCACATGTGCGACAGGTGTCCGGCAGCCAGGCGGTGCCGCGAAAGCGGTTGAACAGGTCGGACTCGTACCAGATGGCGGCCAGATCCTGCTTGCGGACATCGGGAAATTCGAAGCCGGGCAGCATGCGCGCCGTGTGGCAGGGCAGGGCCAGGCCGTCCGGCGTCACCGAGAGAAACACTTCGCCCCAGCCGTTCATGCATTTCTTCGGCTTGTTTTCCTGATAGTCCGGGGTCACGAAGAAGATTTTCATCTGCTTGCCGAGTCGTGCCCGCCACTGTTCAGTGACCGCTTCGGCGTGACGCAATTGTTTGGCCGAGGGCATCAGCGCGTGGCGATTCAGGAAGCCCCAGCCGTGGTACTGGGTATTGGCCAGTTCCAGGTATTCGGCGCCGAGTGCGACGGCCATCTCGATGATGCAGCCGACGTGGTCGATATTGGCGGCGTGCAGCACGCAATTGATCACCGTCGGGTAGTCGTAGGCCTTGGTCAGGCGGGTGACCTGCTGCTTGAGTTCGAAAGTGCGGGTATTGGTGATCAGGTCGTTGGCTTCACGCGTCGCATCCTGGAAGGAAAGCTGGATATGGTCGAGGCCGGCTTCCTTAAGTGCGGCCAGCCGTGGCTCGCTGAGGCCGACGCCGGAGGTGATGAGGTTGGTGTAGAAACCGAGGCGGCGGGCTTCGCCGACCAGGATTTCGATATCGTCGCGGAGCATCGGCTCGCCGCCGGAAATCCCGAACTGCGCGGCACCCATGGCACGGGCCTGGCGGATGACGCTGAGCCATTCGTCGGTGGTCAGTTCCGGCCCGGCCTGGGCGAAATCGACCGGGTTGTAGCAGAAGGCGCAGTGCAGCGGGCAACGGTAGGTGACTTCGGCGAGCAGCCACAGCGGGTGCGGCGTCTGGCTCATGCTGCCACCTCGGCGCCGACATTCCAGTCTATCCAGCCCTTTTCTTCGGCCATACCGAGAAAGGCCGTAACCTCGGCGGCGAGGCCGCTCGTGGCGAAGGTCTGCTCAAGGTCGGCGACGACGTCGTCGACCGCGCGCCGGCCGTCGCAGCGCTTGAGGATTTCGCCGGCGCTCTGGTTAAGCTTGACCATGCCTTCTGGATAGAGCAGCACGTAGGCCTGCTGCGCCGGCTCCCACTGGAAGCGGAACAGGCGGGCGATGCGCGGACGGGCGCCGGCCGGCGGCAGCGGTTTCATCCGTTAACTCCGTAGCGCAGGGCCATGGCGTCGTTCATCGACCACAGGATGTCGAGCTTGAATTGCAGGATTTCCAGTGCCCGGGCTTGCAGGGCCGGCGTGTTGAAGTAGTCGAGGGTGACCTGCAGGCCCTGTTCGACGTCGCGCCGGGCTTGCGTGACGCGGTTGCGGAAATATTGCAGGCCGGACGATTCGATCCACGGGTAATGCTCCGGCCAGTTGGCCAGTCTTTCCTTGTGGATGGTCGGCGCGAACAGTTCGGTCAGCGAAGAGCAGACGGCTTCCTGCCAGGGCTGGCGGCGGCAGAAATTGAGATAGGCGTCGCAGGCAAAACGCACGGCCGGGATGACGTGGCGCAGGTCGGTGATTTCCTCGCGGCTCAGGCCGACCGCCATGCCCAGGCGGATCCAGGCTTCGATGCCGCCGGCGTCGTCGCCGCGGCCGTCGTGGTCGATGACGCGCTGGATCCAGTCGCGGCGCATTTCGCGATCCGGGCAGTTGGACATGATCGCCGCATCCTTGACCGGGATGATGATCTGGTAATAGTAGCGGTTGGCGACCCAGCCCTGGATCTGCTCGCGGCTTGCCTTGCCCGTGTTGAGCATGACGTTGAACGGGTGAAAGATGTGGTACGCGGCGCCCTTGTCGCGCAGTTGGGCTTCGAATTCGGCGTGATTCCAGGGCGTGGTCATGTTGCTCATAGGGTGATCTCCATTCCGTCGTAAGCCACTTCGATGCCGGCGGCGTCGAGCAGCGCCCGTTCCGGCGAGGCTTCGTCGAGAATCGGGTTGGTGTTGTTGATATGGATCAGGATGCGCCGGTTGCGGCGCGGCAGGCGGTTCAGTTGCGCGATCATGCCGCCGGGGCCGGACTGCGCCATGTGGCCGATTTCGCTGCCCAGCTTGGTCGAGAAACCGAGGCGGATCATTTCGTCGTCGGTCCAGAAAGTGCCATCCACCAGCACGCAATCGGCGGCTTCCATCTCGGCCCGCACGGCGGGTGAAATTTCCGCCAGGCCGGGAGCGTAGAACAGGCGGCCGCCGGTTTCCGGGTCGATCACCGTCAGGCCGATGTTGTCGCCGGCGCTCGGCGCGTTGCGATGCGGCGAGTAGGGCGGTGCCGCGCTGCTCAGCGGCAGGGCGTGCCAGGCCAGCCGGCCGCTGCCTTGCGGTGCGAATGGCCGGCTGTCGAAGGGCAGCGTCTGCCAGTCCACGCCGCAGTAATGTTCGAGCAGGCCAAGAATCGGGTTGCCGCGCGTCAGGTCTTCGTAAACCGGCCCGGTGGCCCAGACTGGCCAGCGCCGGTTGTGCTCGCGCAGCATGTAGAGGCCGGTGGTGTGGTCGATCTGGCCATCGACCAGGACGATGGACTTGAGGCCGCTGCCGCGCAGTTCCGGCCCCGGCCAGGCGGCGGGGAAGGCGCGCAGTTGCTGCAGGATGTCCGGCGAGGCGTTGACCAGGATCCAGTCCGTCCCGTCCGGGCTGACGGCAATCGACGACTGGGTGCGCGGCCGGGCGGTGATGCTGCCGTCGCGCACGCCCCGACAATTGCGGCAGGCGCAGTTCCACTGCGGAAAACCGCCGCCGGCACCGGCGCCGAGAATATGGATTTTCATGCGAGCCCGTTCATGATGGGTTGCGGAAAGCGGCCGCCAGCGGACCGGCGGCCGCACTGGCCGGTTTAGCGGGCGGCGACGTACATGGTGATTTCGAAGCCGAAACGCAGGTCGCAGGCTTGCGGGGTGGTCCAGGTCATGGGGTGTCTCCTTGAGGGTTGGATGAAGTAAGGGGGCGTTTCTTGAGCCCGGATTCATCGTAGCCAGAGCCTCGGCGATCGGCGTCGCGAAACTCTTGGGAGATGTCTAGCGATTTTCATGAATCGCCCCCGGGGTCCAGGCGACCGCCGGGGGCGAGGGGGGCTGCCAATAAGCGGGCGGCGTGGGGGGCGCGGGATTTATCTTTGAAGCCTTACCGCAGAGGCGCAGAGGCGCAGAGAAATTCGTAAAAGCAGTTGCCTGACTCGTTTGAGGGGCTCGCCGAAAAGGGGGGGGCGAGTCTTTGCTTTTCCTCTGCGCCTCTGCGGTTCAATTGCGGTTTTAAGGCTTGTTGTTTTGGAATACCGAGCCTTACAGGGTCATGACGATGCGACCGTCGATCTTGCCGGCCCGCATCTGGCCGAAAACGGCGTTGATGTTCTCGATCTTGTCGGTGCTGTAATGGGCCACTACCTTGCCTTCCGAGGCGAATTCCAGCGACTCCTGCAAATCCTTGCGGGTGCCGACGATCGAGCCGCGCACCGTTTTTGCGTTGAGCACCATGTCGAAAATGGGCAGTTCGAAATTTCCCGGAGGCAGGCCGATCAGCGCCATGGTGCCGCGTTTGTGCAACATCTCGACGCCCTGGGCGAAGGCGGCGCGGGAGGCGGCGGTGATGAGGACGCCGTGCGCCCCGCGAATGGCCGCATGGACTTCCTTGACCGGGTCCTGGGTGAGGGCATTGATGATTTCGTCGGCGCCCAGGGTCTTGGCCAGGGCCAGCTTTTCGTTGGTGATGTCGACGGCGATGACGTGGTAACCCATCGCCTTGGCGTACTGCACCGCCATGTGGCCGAGGCCGCCGATGCCGGAGACGACGACCCAGTCGCCCGCCTTGCAGTCGAGCGCCTTGAGTCCTTTGTAGACAGTGACGCCGGCGCACAGGATGGGGGCCGCCGGGGCGAATTCGAGATTGTTGGGCAACTTGCCGACAAAGGCCGGATCGGCCAGCACGTACTCGGCATAGCCGCCATTGACCGTGTATCCGGTCATTTGCTGGCTGTCGCAAAGCGTTTCCCAGCCCGTGATGCAATATTCGCAGTGGCCGCAACTGGTGTGCAGCCAGGGGACGCCGACCCGGTCTCCTTCCTTGACCCAGGTAACGCCGGCGGCGACCTTGGCGACATAGCCGACCCCTTCGTGGCCCGGAATGAAGGGGAGGGTGGGTTTGACCGGCCAGTCGCCGTCGGCGGCATGCAGGTCGGTGTGACAGACGCCGGAGGCGACAATTTTGACGAGAATCTGGCCGGCCGGGACGGCGGGAACATCAACCTCTTCGACAACGAGCGGCTGGCCAAATTGGTGGACGACCGCTGCTTTCATTTTTTCAGTCATGGCAAACTCCTTGGGGTGAATGCGCAACATCGAAAGACGACTACTGTCCGCGTCGATATCGTGAGCTCCAGGAAATCGCAATTGCGCCGCGGGGACGCCGACATACTGAGAAAGACAAGGACTTGCCGGGAACGTTCGGCCCGGCGGTTTCTTTCATCCCCAAAACCTTACCGCAGAGTCGCAAAGGCGCAGAGAAGAACGTAAAAACAGTCGCTTGCCTCGTTTGAGGGGGGCGCCGAAAAGGTCTGCCAAATATTCCATGCGAGTATTTGTTTTTCCTCAGCCTCTCTGCGGCTCTGCGCTTCAATTGCGCTTTCAGGGGATCTAGGTTTACGGCAAGAAATATCGCATTGGCATTATCATGCGGCGATGCGCCTCGCCATTCTTGCCTTCGCCGCCGGTGTGCTTGCGCTGCAGATGCAGCCGGCCTTGCCTGCCTGGGAAAATTGGGGGCTGGCCGGCCTGCTGCTCGGCGGGCCGGCCTTGTTCTGGCCGGCAAAGGTCGGGCGTGGGCTGGTGATCCTCGCCTGCTGCGCGCTGGGTTTTGCCTGGGCCGCCTGGCGCGCCGAAATTCGTCTGGCCGACGAACTGGGCGCCGACTGGGAAGGGCGGGATATCGAAGTGGTCGGCGTGATCGCCGCCTTGCCGCAGGATTTCAGCCAGGGCACGCGCTTCGAGTTTGTCGTCGAACAGACCCCGCCGGCCGCCGTGGTGCCTTCGCGTATCGTACTTTCCTGGTATCAGGGGCGGCAGGCTGACGAGAACTTTACCCGCCAGCCGGTGCAGCCCGGCCAACGCTGGCGTTTTACGGTGCGCCTGAAACGACCGCACGGCAACGCCAACCCGGCGGCTTTCGATTACGAGGCCTGGCTGCTCGAGCGTAATCTCCGGGCCAGCGGCTACATCCGTCCGCCAACGCCGGAACGGCTGAGCGACATGGTCTGGCGTCCGGACTTCGTGGTCGAGCGGCTGCGCCATGGCGTGCGGGCCTCCTTCCTGCAAACCCTTCCGCCGGAACGCTATCCCTGGGTCGGCATCCTGGTGGCGTTGGCGGTCGGCGACCAGCGGGCGATCGACGGCGATTTATGGACGATCTTCAACCGGACCGGGGTGACGCATGCCCTCAGCATTTCCGGTTTGCACGTCACCATGGTCGCCGCCCTGTTCGGCTGGCTGGTGAGTGCCGGTTGGCGCCGGGTGCCGCGGCTGGCCCTGCGCCTGCCGGCGCAAAAGGCGGGCCTGCTGGCGGCTTGCCTGGGGGCCCTGGTCTATGCCCTGCTGGCCGGTTTCGCGGTGCCCGCCCAGCGCACCCTATATATGCTGCTGGTTGCCGCCGCGGCGATGTATGCCGGGCGGCTCACGGCGCCCAGCCGGACCCTGGCCCTGGCTCTGCTGGTCGTCCTCCTGAGCGACCCTTGGGCCGTCCTGGCGGCCGGCTTCTGGTTGTCTTTCGGGGCGGTCGGAGCGCTGCTCTATGTTGCTTCGGCCATGGTCGGGGCCGGCCTCGGCTGGCGTTCGAAGCTGCGTAGCTGGGGCACTATCCAGTGGGCCGCGACACTGGCTTCGCTACCCATCTTGCTGCTGGTTTTTCAGCAATTTTCGCTGGTGTCGCCGTTGGCCAATGCGCTGGCCATCCCGCTGATCAGTTTCGTCATTACCCCGCTGGCGCTGCTCGGGGCGATCATTCCCTGGTGGCCGATTCTCTGGCTGGCCCATACCGGGCTCGACGGGCTGATGTTTTTCCTCAACTGGTGTGCCGCCTGGCCGGTCTGGCAGGCGCCGGCGCCGCCCTTGTGGGCGGCCGTGGCGGCTGGGCTGGGGGTGGCCATCTGCCTCTTGCCGCGCGCCTTGCCGGGGCGTCTGCTGGGCCTTGCGCTGGTCCTGCCGGCAATTTTTTGGCCGGTCGACAAGCCGTTGCCCGGCGAAGCCCGCATCACCGTGCTCGATGTCGGCCAGGGGCTGGCCACCGTCATTCGCAGCCGGGAACATACGCTGATCTACGACCCCGGGCCGCTCTACAGTGCCGAGTCCGATGCCGGACAACGGGTGGTCGTCCCTTACCTGCGAGCCCTCGGCATCAACCGCGTCGATCTGCTGCTGGTGACGCATCGCGACACCGATCACTCGGGCGGCGCGGCCTCGGTTCTGGCCGGGCTGGCGGTCGACGAAGTGCGCACCTCGCTGCCCGGATTCGCTGGCGGACGCTGTCTGGCCGGGCAGCGCTGGGATTGGGACGGCGTTTCCTTCGCCGTCCTGCATCCGCCGGCCGAGGCCTATGCGGCGGCTGGCCAGAGCAATCATCTTTCCTGTGTGCTGCGGGTCGCCACCGGCGGCAAAAGCATGCTGCTGACTTCCGATATCGAGGCGGCCGACGAGCAGGCCTTGCTGGCGAATGCCGCCGGGCAACTGGCGGCCGATCTGCTGCTGGTCCCGCACCATGGGTCGAAGACCTCGTCGACGCCGGCTTTTCTCGCCGCCGTCGGGGCTCGGGCGGGGCTCATCCCGGTCGGCTACCGCAACCGCTTCGGTCACCCCAAAGCCGAGGTGGTGGAACGTTACGAAACGGCCGGCATCCCGCTTTGGCGCACCGATCGTGACGGCGCCCTGGAGGTGGTGTTACGGCCTGACGGGTTCGCTATTTCAGCCTGGCGTAAGGAGCATCGCCGATATTGGTACGGCCGGTGATACATTGCCATGGTTGGTGAAGGAGACAAGATGCAATTTACCCAAAAGACGGTGCAATGCCTCAGCCCTTCCGGTCTGCACCGGATGGCCTATCTCGAGTGGGGCGAGCGCGATAACCCGCGCCTCCTGGTCTGCGTCCATGGCCTGACCCGCAATGCGCGTGACTTTGACCCGCTGGCCAAGGCGATGTCGGGCCATTACCGGGTGATCTGCCCGGATGTCGTCGGGCGCGGCCGGAGCGGCCGTCTGCGCGATCCGGCCGGCTACACCGTGCCGCAATACGTCGCCGACATGGTGACGCTGATCGCCCGGCTCGGTGTCGACAGCGTGCACTGGGTCGGCACCTCGATGGGCGGGCTGATCGGCATGGCGCTGGCGGCGCAGGAATCGACGCCGATCCGCAAACTGCTGCTCAACGACGTCGGGCCGACGATCACTGCCGATTCGCTGGAACGCATCGGCGCCTACGTCGGGAGCGACCCGACCTGGGCCAGCTTCGACGAGGCGCTGGCCTACGTCAAAATGACCAGCGCCCCCTTCGGCCCCTTGAGCGAGGCGCACTGGCACCATCTCACCGAAACCAGCATCGCCCAGCGGGCCGACGGCCGTTGGGGCTTTCTCTACGATCCGCAGATCGCCGCTCCGTTCCGGGCTGCCTTTGTCGACCAGGATATCGACCTGTGGCCGATCTACGAGCGCATCGCCTGTCCGACGCTGGTCATGCGCGGCGGCGAATCCGACCTGCTGAGGCGCGATACCTGGCTCCAGATGGGGCAACGCGGACCGCGCGCCAAGCTCGCCGAGGTACCCGGTGTCGGCCATGCACCGACTTTCTTCAGCGAGGCGGCGATCGACATCGCCCGCGACTTCCTGCTTGCTTCATGAAACATCTCGTTGTTGACGAGCGGCGGCTCGAATATCGCGATTTTCCGGCCGCCGCAGCCGGCCGTCCCGAACTGCTCCTGCTCCACGAAGGCCTGGGCTGCGTCGCCATGTGGCGCGATTTTCCGGAAAAACTGGCCAGCGCTACCGGTTGCCGCGTCATCGTCTGGTCGCGGGCGGGCTACGGCGGCTCGCCTGCCTACGCCGAGCCGCGGACCGCGCGTTACATGCATCGCGAAGCCGAACAAGCGCTGCCCGCCCTGCTTGCCGCGCTGCAGGTCGAACGGCCGGTACTCATCGGTCACAGCGACGGCGGCAGCATCGCGCTGATCTTCGCTGGCGCTTTCCCGGAAGTGCCGCTCGGCATTGCGGTGCTGGCGCCGCATGAATTCGTCGAAGCGGAAACCCTGGCCGGCATCCGCCTCGCCCGAACGGCCTGGGAAAACACCGACTTGCCGAAAAAACTGGGGCGCTACCACCACGCCCAGACCGAACGCGTTTTCCGCGACTGGAACGATTGCTGGCTATCGCCGTCCTTTGCCGACTGGAATATCGAGGAATACCTGGCGAAAATCCGCTGCCCGCTACTCGCCATCCAGGGTGTGGACGACGAATACGCCACCCTGCGCCAGATCGACGCCATCGCCGAACAGGTGCCGGGTACGCAATTGCTCAAACTGGAAAAATGCGGCCACACCCCGCAGCGCGACCAGGAAGCCGCAGTGTTGGCGGCCTTGGCGGGGTTCGTCGGGAAGTTGTGAGCAAGGCCCGGGGGCGGCCGGGTGCTAGGTCGCCGGTATCCTGGCCGGGCCGCTCCGGCGGGTCAGCGGATCCTGCCGGTAGTAGCGGGTGAACAGCGCGTAGAGGGCCGGGTATTCCCGTTCGAGGACTTCGGGCAACTCGAAGAAATTTTCGCTCAGCACGGCGAAAAATTCGGCCGGATGTTCGCTGGCATAGGGGTCGATGATCGTCTCCTCGCCGCTGTCCACCCGTCGGCAGAAATCGTCGTAGGCGGGGAAAAATATCTTCTCCCATTCGTCTTCGCCGAGCCCCGAGTGCAGGGCCGGGATGCCGTCGGCCTCGCCGTTCAGCATGTCCAGCTTGTGGGCGAATTCGTGGATGACGACGTTGTAGCCGTCGCCGGCCATTTGCGCGTCGTGCCAGGAAACGATCAGCGGTCCGCCCGGCCAGGCTTCGCCGGAAAGCACGTCGGTGTAGGCATGGACGACGCCGTCTTCGTCCAGCGTCTGGCGGGGGACGACGAATTCGTCGGGATAGACGATGATGCCGACCCAGTCGCGATAGGCGGCGAGGCCGAGCTTGAGGATGGGCAGGCAGCCCTGGGCGGCGATGACGACGCAGATTTCGTCGCTCAGTTCGAGGCCGCCGCCGGTGCTGAATTCCTTTTCGGCGAGAAATTTCTCGACCAGGCTTTTCAGGGCTTTTTGTTCGTCGGCCGGCAGGGCGCCGAGAAAGGGCAGGGCGGCCAGGGTTTTTTGCCAGAGCGCTTCGGGCACCCGCCTTGTCCGCCCGAACCAGTCGAAGAGTGCCATCATCCTGTAATCCTTAGCGCAGAGTCGCAAAGGCGCAGAGAAGAACGTGAAAACAGTGGCTTGCATCGATTTTGCAGCTCACCCAAAAGGTGGGCTGAAGAATCCGCGCAAGTCTCTGTTTTTCCTCTGCATCTCCGCGTCTCTGCGGTTTAATTGGGTTTTCTGGGATCATTTCTTCATGGTCAGCCAGATGCCGGTGAAAATCAGGGCGATCCCGAGGTAGTGATACCAGGCGGGGATTTCGCCGAGAAAAATGGCCGAGAGGATGGTGCCGAAGACCGGCATCAGGTGGATGAACAGGCTGGCCTTGTTGGCGCCGATTTCGCCAACGCCGCGGTTGTAGAAAATGTAGCCGAGAAAGCTCGGAAAAATGCCGACGTAGGCGAGAGCGCCGAAGGCCGCCGGGTGCAGGTTGATCTGCCGGCCCTGGGCGATTTCCCAGGCGTAGGCCGGGGCCAGCACGGCCAGACCGACACTGGTCATCGCTGCCAGCATCAGCATCGGATGTACGCCGGCCGGCCGCCAGGCCAGACCGACGGTGTACACGGCCCAGATGAGCACGGCGCCGAGCATCCAGACATCGCCGATGTTGAGATTGAGGTGAAAGAGGATATTGAAGTCGCCATGGGCGACGATGGTCAGCGCGCCGCCCAGCGAAATCAGCACGCCGATGCCTTCGAGCCGACGCAGGTGCTTGCCGAGAAAGGCCCAGGAAATGGCGATGGTGGCGACCGGGATGAAGGAGTTGAGGAGCACCGCATTGGTCGCCGAGGTGTATTGCAGCGAAACGTAGGCGAAGGTGTTATAGCCGCCGACGCCGAGGATGCCGAGGAGCAGGATGGTTTTCCAGCCTTTCTTGAGCAGCGGCCATTGCGCCTTGAAATGCGGCGCGGCGAGCGGCAGCACGAAGAGCAGGGCGATCGCCCAGCGCCAGAAAGCCAGCGCCAACGGCGGCACGTCGCCGCGGATGCCGCGCCCGACCACCATGTTGCCCGACCAGAAGAGGACGGTCAGGGTCAGCAGCAAGTAGGGGTTGGTGAAAAAACCGTGGTGTTTTGTGTTCATTCGGGGATTATGCCTGAGCCGTGCGCTGCCTCTCAGACGGTATAATCCGCGTTATGGTTTCCGTCGTTCATTCTGTCGCCGCCCAGAGCGACTTCGATAAGTTCCTCGTCACCCTTTCTGCAGGGCTCTCCGCCAACGACGCGGAGCGCCTGAAGAAGGCCGTGGAATTTGCCTGGGAAAGTTACGGCGACAAGGTGCTGGGCAGCGGCGAGCGTATCTGGTCGCATGCTCTTGGCATGGCTGTGATCGTCGCCGGCCTCAAGCTCGATGTCGAATCGCGCATCGCCGCCATGCTGTTCGCCATCCCGTCCTACGACGAACATGGCGTGGCGCGCATCGAGGAGCATTTCGGCAAGCCGGCGGCGCACCTGGTCGGTGGCATTTCCCGCCTCAACCGTTTGCGGCCGATTACCAAGGGCTTCGTGGCGACCAATATCGAAGCCGGCGAGATCAATCCGACCGAGATGAAGGCGCAGATCGAAGTGCTGCGCAAGATGCTGCTCGCCATGGTCGAGGATATCCGCGTCGTGCTGCTGCGCCTGGCCAGCCGGACGCAGACGCTGCGTTTCTACGCGGCCAATCCGGACGACCTGCGCATCCAGGTGGCGCGCGAAACGCTGGAACTCTATTCGCCGCTCGCCAACCGGCTCGGGGTCTGGGAACTGAAGTGGGAACTCGAGGACTTGTCCTTCCGTTTCATTCACCCGGAGACCTACAAGAAAATCGCCAAGATGCTCGACGAGAAGCGCAGCGAGCGGGAGCAGTTCATCACCGATGCGGTGGCGAAGGTGCGCGAGGAACTGACGGCGGCGGGCGTCGACAAGGCCGAGATTTACGGCCGGCCTAAGCACATCTACAGCATCTGGAACAAGATGCGCAAAAAGGGCGTCGAGTTTTCCGAGGTCTATGACGTGCGCGCCCTGCGTATCATCGTCGACGACCTCAAGGATTGCTACACCGCGCTCGGTATCGTGCACAACCTGTGGTCGCCGATTTCCAAGGAATTCGACGATTACATCTCGAATCCCAAGGGCAATTACTATCGCTCGTTGCACACCGCCGTGCATTGTCCGGACGGGCGCAGCCTGGAAGTCCAGATCCGCACCTGGGAAATGCACAAGCACGCCGAACTCGGCGTCGCCGCCCACTGGCGCTACAAGGAAGGCAGCAAGCGGACGACCGAGGATGAGTACGACGAGAAAATCGCCTGGCTGCGCCAACTGCTGACCTGGAAGGACGAAGTCGCCGACAGCTCGGACTGGATCAAGCACTACAAGCAGGCGGCGCTCGACGAAACGCTTTACGTCATCACACCGCAGGGCAAGGTGGTCGATCTGCCGCAGGGCGCAACGCCGGTCGATTTCGCCTACCGCGTGCATACCGATCTCGGTCATCGTTGCCGCGGCGCCAAGGTCAATGGCCAGCTCGTCACGCTCAATACGCCGCTCGAAACCGGGCAGCAGGTCGAGATCGTCACCGCCAAGGTCGGCGGCCCGTCGCGCGACTGGCTCAATCCGACGCTCAACTACATTCACACCAAGAGCGCCCGGGTCAAGGTGCGCGCCTGGTTCTCCAATCTGGCGCTGGAAGAAACCCTGGCCGAAGGCCGGGCCATCGTCGGCAAGGAATTGCAGCGGGCCGGCCAGACCGGCGCCAATATCGAGGAGCTTTCGCACAAGCTCGGTTTCTCGCGGGCCGACGACATGTATATTGCCGCCGCCCGCGGCGACATGAACCTGCGCCAGTTCCAGGCCGTGGCGCGCGGCGGCGACCTGCTCGCCGAAACCCTGCTGCCGGACGCGGTGCAAACCAAGCCGAGCAAGCCGGTCGAAGGCAATCAGGGGATCCTGATCGTCGGCGTCGATAAATTGCTGACCCAGCTCGCCCGCTGCTGCAAGCCGGCTCCGCCCGACCCGATCCAGGGTTTCGTGACGCGCGGCAAGGGCATCTCCATCCACCGCATGGATTGCTCCAATTTCGCCAACCTCGCCGCCATGCACCCCGAGCGCGTCATCGAGACCGACTGGGGCATTCAGACGACCGGCGTCTTCGCCGCCGACATCGTGGTCGACGCGCACGACCGGCAAGGCCTGCTGCGCGACATCTCCGAAATCTTCACCCGCGAAAAACTCAACGTCGTCGGCGTCAATACCCAGTCCAAACAGGGCAAGGCGCACATGAGCTTCACCGTCGAAATCACCAACCTGCAGCAGATGCAGAAAACGCTGACCCTGATCCATGAAGTCGAAGGCGTCGTCGGCGTGCGTCGCGCCTAAGGGCGAGGAGGAAGCATGAAGGGAAACTTCGCAGCCATCGTTCTGGTAGTGTTCGGCATCGTCGCCCTGGCCGTCAATCTCGGCTATCTCAGCTTCGACCTCGTCGTGCTGCTGCGCACCTGCTGGCCGGCGGCGTTGATTGCACTGGGCGTCGCCCTGTATTTCACGCCGGGCGACACGCCGGGGAAGTGATAGTCGGAAGCCTGAGCCCCCGGCCGAGCGGCTTCAGCCGCGAATGTTCTCTGCACCTGCAGTCTTTTCGCGGCTAAAGCCGCTCCGGGTGGGGAGGATTGAAAGTTTCGGAAATCGTCGTCAGCCTCGGGGCTTGTGCCGGAAACGGCGCCTTTGCCGGATGTTTTCGTGCCGTAGCGGCTGACAAAAGGCGGTCATGCCACCTTTTGTCGGCTCCGGTTTAGTTGCCGCCCAGCATCAGCATCAGTTCGTCCTGGGCGTTATGCGGTTTGGCGCGGGGCGAACGGCGGCGCTGGTAGACGCCTTCGCTGTTCATGTCCCAGCCCTGCTGGTTGTCGGCCAGATAGAACTTGAGCCCTTCGGTGATGACTCGCTTTTTCAGTTTCGGATCGAGGATGGGAAAGGCAAGCTCAATGCGTTTGAAGAAATTGCGGTCCATCCAGTCGGCGCTGGAGAGATAGACGACTTCCTTGCCGGCGGCGTAGAAGTAGAAGACGCGGTGATGTTCGAGGAAACGGCCGATGATCGAGCGGACCCGGATGTTTTCCGAAAGGCCGGTCACGCCTGGGCGTAGTGCGCAGACGCCACGCACGATGAGGTCGACGGTGACGCCGGCCTGCGAGGCTTCGTAAAGGGTATTGATGACTTCCGGTTCGAGCAGCGAATTCATCTTGGCGACGATGTGCGCCTTGCCGCCGCTGCGGGCGATTTCCGTTTCCGCCTTGATCCCGGCCACGACATTCTGTTGCAGCGTGAACGGCGCCTGCCACAGGTGTTTCAGGGTGCGCGCCTTGCCCAGGCCGGTCAGTTGCTTGAACACTTCGCTGACGTCGAAGGTGATTTCTTCGTTGGCCGTCATCAGGCCGAAGTCGGAATAGAGGCGGGCGGTGCGCGGGTGGTAGTTGCCGGTGCCGAGGTGGGCATAGCGCTTCAGGCCGCCTTCTTCGCGGCGGACGATGAGTAGTGCCTTGGCGTGCGTCTTGTAGCCGACCACGCCATATACCACATGGGCGCCGACTTCTTCCAGCTTGGTGGCCCAGCTAATGTTGGCTTCCTCGTCGAAACGGGCCATCAGTTCGACGACGACGGTGACCTCCTTGCCGTTCTGGGCGGCGCGGATCAGCGACTGCATCAGCACCGAGTCGGTGCCGGTGCGGTACACGGTCATCTTGATGGCCACCACCTGCGGGTCGATGGCCGCCTGGTTGAGGAATTCGATGACCGGCGCGAAGGACTGGTAGGGATGATGGAGCAGGATGTCGTTGCGTCGGATGCTGTCGAAAATATTGACGCCCTTGCCGACCGCCTTGGGAATGCCGGGGGCGAAGGAGGTGAATTTCAGGGGCGGGCGGTCGACCCAGTCCGGCACCTGCATCAGGCGCACCAGGTTGACCGGGCCATGGACGCGGTAGAGGTCGGCGTCCTTCAGGCCAAACTGGGCGAGCAGGAATTCGGTCATGGCCGGCGAACAATTGTCGGCCACTTCGAGGCGCACGGCGTCGCCGAAATGGCGGTGCGACAGTTCGCCCTGCAACTTGGTACGCAGGTTGGTGACCTCTTCCTCGTCGACGAAGAGGTCGGAGTTGCGCGTCGCGCGGAACTGGTAGCAGCCGAGCACGGTCATGCCGGTGAACAGTTCGCCGACGAATTCGTGCAGGATGGAGGAGAGGAAGACGAAACCGTATTCGCAGCCGGCCAGTTCTTCCGGCAACTGGATGACGCGCGGCAGGACGCGTGGCGCCTGGACGATGGCGGCGTTCGAACTGCGCCCGAAGGCATCCTTGCCTTCCAGTTCGACGGCGAAATTGAGACTCTTGTTGAGCACCTTCGGGAAGGGGTGCGAGGGGTCGAGCCCGATCGGCGTCAGCACCGGCACCATTTCGCGGATGAAATAATTGCGGATCCATTCGCGCTGCCCCTCGTTCCAGGTCGAGCGGCGCAGGAAGCGGATGCCCTGTTCGGCCAGGGCCGGCAGGATGACTTCGTTGAAATGCAGGTACTGCTCGGTGACGATCGCCCGCGCTTCGGCGGCGACCAGCCGGAAGGCTTCCTGCGCCGTCTTGCCGTCGGTGGTGACGACGCGGGCGTTGGCGCGGACCTGCTCCTTGAGTCCGGCCATGCGGATTTCGAAAAACTCGTCCATGTTGCTGGAAACGATGCACAGGAAGCGCAGGCGTTCGAGCAGCGGCACGCGTTCATCTTGGGCCTGGGCCAGCACGCGGCGGTTGAAGGCGAGCAGGCCGAGCTCACGGTTGAGATAGTTCTCGGTCGGGAAGCGAAGTTTGGGTAGGGGATGATTCATCGCGCGCTCCATGTTTTTTCTGAAGTATATTCTCCAAGCCCATCATTTTGTTGCACTAATGTTGCAAGCAAATGACCAAAGACGGGTTTGGTGGAGTGTCGAGGGATTCCCCCCGCCAACTGGCCTAAGGCTGCACCACCCCTTCTTCGATGAGGACCTTGTAGCTATACCCCGCTCCGAAATCCTTGTTGGTCCGCACAATGCCCTTGAAGGTCAACACCTCGCCGATCTTGGCCTGATGGCTGGTAGTGAGCAGAATGTCGTGGCTCCTGTCGGCGGCCGATCCGCTGCCATCCTGCAGATGTAGCCAGTTTTTCCCCATGATGTCCGGGGTGTATTTGACGACCTGGCCACGGACCAGCACCGGCTTTTCTTTCAGGGTGTCGGCCCGGGTGATGATTTCAGCGATGGTCCGGGCATTGGCGCCGGTCGCTTTGTCGACCTTGATGGGGCGACTTGCGAGGGCCGGGGCCTCTGCACCGTGCGGCGGCGCCGCCGATTTGTCGGGCCAGTCCTGGGCCTGGGCGGCACTGCCGCCGAGGCTGCCGAACAGGATGGTGGGGAAGGTCTTCTTCAGCGACTTGCTCTCGAAATTGCTCATGACGGTGATGTTTTCTATCGTTACTTCGGCATCCTTCTTGACCGCGGCCTTGCTCACCGCCGCCCAGGTTTCTCCGTCCTTGGTCTGCAGGCGGAGGTAGGTATAACTTTCGACATCCTTGACTTCGAGGACTTTGCCCTTGACGACCGAGGCCGGGGGCTGGGCGGCGGCTACCAGGCTGGCGGCCAGGAGCAGGGCGATGGCGAACAGGGTTTTCATGATTTTGATCTCTCTCTGGCTCGGGGGTTGCAGCATAACCATGGATCGGGCGCTTGAACACTGCCCTGACCAGGCAAAGCCCGGCTCGCCGTCGAGGCCGGCGGTGAACGGGAAAGGACCGCCACCCGAAGTCGGGCGGTGGTCCTGATCCGGGGCGCTTACAGGTTCTTGTGGCTAGCGTCGCACAGGCTTCCGCGTTGGCTGTTCTTGCAAGCGCAGAAATAGACGGTGCCGCTTTCGGCACCCCCGGTAGGGGGGCCGAAGAATTCCGGCAAGCCCTTGCTTTTCCTCTGTGTCTCGGCGTCTCTGCGGTTCGATTGCGTTTTCTGGATTTATTGCTGCAGGGCTTCCATGGCGATGTCGATGGTCACGTCATCGCCGACATAAGGGGCGTTCTTGCCGGCATTGAAGTCGGAGCGCTTGACGGTGACCGTCGCATTGGCGCCGATCGCGTCCTTCTTGTACATCGGATGCGGCATGGCCTGGAAGGAGGTGACGGTCAGGGTGACCGGCTTGGTAACGCCCTTCAGGGTCAGGTTGCCTTCGATCTTGCTCGGCTTGTCGCCATCGAAGACGACCTTGGTCGACTTGAAGGTGGCGGTCGGGTACTTGGCGGTGTCGAGGTAGTCCTCGCCCTGGATGTGTTCGTTGAACAGGGTCGAGCCGGTATTGACCGACTTGGCATCGATCACCACGTCGACCGAACCGGTCTTGGCGACCTTGTCGAAGACGATCTTGCCGGTCGTCTTGTCGAAGCGGCTGAGTTGCACCGAATAGCCGAGGTGGTTGTAGGAGAAGCGCGGGAAGGTATGGTTGGCGTCGAGGACGTAGGTGGCCGGGGCGGCCAGCGCCGGGGCGGCGGCAGCGGCGGCGAGGACGAGGGCGGCGGTGAGCTTGCTGAGTTTTTGCATGGTGATTCTCCTGTTGCGGTTGGGGGGTTATTTGCCGGCGTTGGCGAGGATGTGGAACTTGATCTGGATTTCGTTGGCGACGGTGTCGAAAGCCGCCCAGGCGCCTTCGCCGATCGCGAAGTCGGCGCGCTTGATGGCGAAACTGCCGGCGAAGACGCCCTGGTTGCCCTGGGCGGTGAAGCTGACCGGGGCGACGACATCCTGCGTGCGGCCCTTGATGGTCAGCTTGCCGGCCACTTCGTAGCGGTTGCCGCCGAGCGCCTTGACGCTGCTCGAGGCGAAATGGGCGGTCGGGAAAGCCTTGGTGTTGAACCACTGCTTGCCGGCCACTTCGTCGTCGGCTTCGCTGGAACCGGTATCGATACTGGCTAGTTGAACGTCGAGCGTGGCCTTGGCGGCGGTCGGCTTGGCCGGGTCGAAATTCAACTGCGCGGCAAACTTGCTGAATTTGCCGTCCATGCTGACGCCCATCTGTTTGTAGGCGAAGTTGATGGCGCTCTTGTCAGCCTGGATCTGGCTGTATTCGACGGCCTGGGCGGCGAGCGGCAGTGCCGCGGCGAGGCTGAGGGCGAGGGTAAAACGTTGCATGGTCAGTTCTCCGTGGCGGGGGCGGGCAACATGCGGGCGAGGATGTCGTCCTTGTCGATGAAGTGATGTTTGAGGGCGGCGCCGACATGGCCGGCAATGACCGCGATGAAAAGCAGGTTGAGGCTTTGGTGGACGGTCAGCAGCAGGTTGCCCAGTTCCTTGTCCTTGGCCAGCAGGTCGGGGATGGGCAGGATGCCGAACCACACCGTCTGGAAGCCCTTGGCCGAACTCATCAGCCAGCCGGACAGCGGAATGACGATCATCAGCCCGTAGAGCGCCAGATGGCCGGCATGAGCGGCGAGTTGCAGCAGTTTCGGCATGCTCTCGGGCAAGGCCGGCGGGCGGTGCGTGACGCGCCACAACAGACGCAGCCAGACCAGCAGGAAGGCGCTGACGCCGGCCCATTTGTGCCAGGAGTAGAGTTTCAGCTTCTCCGGCGAGAGGGGCAGGCCGCTCATGTAGAAGCCGAGGCCGAGCAGGCCGAAGAACAGGATGGCCATCAGCCAGTGCAGGCTTTTGGCGGTAGCGGTGTAGTGCGTACTCACGGTTGGACTCCTTCCCGAGTGGTGAATTTGTAGGCATCCATGGCGATTACGTAGTCGTCGATGCCGGCGTGGAAGCGTTCGGCCCGCGCTGTGTCGCCGGCCGCTCCGAGTGCGACAAACAAGGGCAGCAAATGTTCATCGCTCGGATGCGCTTGTCCTGCTCCCGGCGCCTGTTGGCGGTAATCGAGCAGGGCGGCGAGGTCGCGAGCCTGCAGGCGTTCGGCCAGCCAGTCGGCGAACTGGCGCACATAGGCCGGCGTCTGGCCGTTGCTGCGGGCGGCCAACTGGTAGTCGCCCAGGTTGTGGGTCAGGTTGCCGGAAGCGATGACGAGAAAGCCCCGGCCGGCCAGCGGGGCCAGCGCCCGGCCCAGGGCGTAGGCCTGGGCCGGGCCGCCCCGGCTCTGGATGGAGAGCGGGATGACCGGCACATCGGCCTCCGGGAACATCAGGCGCAACGGTACCCAGGCGCCGTGGTCGAGACCGCGGCCGGCATCGGTGGCGACCGGCAGGCCGGCGGCCTCGAGCGCCGCGACCACTTCGCGGGAGGCTTCGCGGCAGCCGGTGGCCGGGTAGCGCAGGCGGTACAGTTCGTCCGGGAAACCCCAGAAGTCGTGGATGGTTTCCGGCCGCTCGGCAAAGCCGACGGTCGGCACGGCCGTGTTCCAGTGGGCGCTGATCACGACGATGGCGCGCGGCAGCGGCAGGGCGGCGGCGGCCGCTGCCATGGCGGCGCCGGCGGCGCCCGGACGGAGGGCAAAAGTCGGCGCCCCGTGGGGGACGAAGAGCGTGCTGGTGGGCTGGATCATGGTGCGGACTCGGGAAGTGATGGGCGAACTTTAGTCTCCCTTTTTGCAACGAAATAGCACACAATGTGCAAATCTTTATTGCGTGATTTGCAACAATGGATAGACTCGATGCCATGCAGATTTTTGTTCGGGTCGCCGAGCTGGGCAGCTTTTCCGCCGCCGCGCTGCAACTCGGCGTCGCTCGTTCGGCCGTTACCCGGCAAATTGCTGCCCTCGAGGCGCACCTCGGCGTCAAGCTGATGGCGCGCAGTACGCGGCGCCTGACGCTGACCTCGGGCGGCACCGCCTACCTGGAAAAATGCCGGGTCATCCTCAATCTGGTCGAAGCCGCCGAAACCGATGTCGCGGCCGAACGCCTGACGCCGCGTGGAAATATCCACATCAGCCTGCCGCTCAGCTTCGGCATCAAACGGCTGGCGCCGCTGCTGCTGGATTTCTCGCAGCGCTATCCGGAGGTCGGTCTCGACATGGATTACAGCGACCGCCGGGTCAAGCTGATCGAAGAGGGCATCGACCTCTCCATCCGCATCACCCGCCGTCTCGACCCCGGCGATGTGGCGCGCAAGATCGGCACCAGCCGCCTGCTGGTCATCGCCTCGCCAGACTATCTGGCCCGCCATGGACAACCGCAACATCCGGCCGAACTGGTACATCACGAATGCCTCGGCTATACCGCCGGCGGTGCGGTGCAGAGCTGGTCCTTCATGGTCGACGGCGGGCTGGAAAATTTCCCGGTGCATAGCCGGATCCACGCCAACAACGGCGATGTGTTGAGCGAGGCGGCGGCGCAGGGACTGGGCATTACCTGCCAGCCCGATTTCATCATCGAACGCTATCTCGCCGCCGGCAGCCTGGCTCCTATCCTCGGCGACTTCCCCATTCCCGAACTGGGCATCTACGCCATGCTGCCGAGCAACCGTCACGTGCCGCACCGGGTCCGGGTGCTGATGGATTTCCTGGCCGCCGGCCTGGCCTGAGCCGCGGCCAACACGGCACATTGATCTCGGCCGCAAAACGCGCCATGCTGCAAGTTGTCACCAGCGCTTGGCAAGAAACCTTACCGCAGAGGAGCCGAGAAGTTCGTCAAAACCGACGCTGGCTTCTATTTTGGAGCTGACCGAGTAGGTATGCCGAAGAATCCGGGCAAGCCTTTGTTTTTCTCTGCCTCTCTGCGTCTCCGCGGTTCGCTTGCATTTTCTGGAATAAATTCCGACCTCCGATGAAAGCCCCGATTGTCCTCCTCGTCCTCCTCGTCGCCTGTCTGGCCCGGGCCGAGCCGCCGGCCGCCGGCTGGGCGCCGGGCCCCGATCAATGGAACGCCGATGACCTTGAAAAGGACGAAGCCCTGGCCAGAATCGGCGATATCGCCAAGGGGCGGGCGGTGTACGAACTTTGTCGCGCCTGTCACCTGCCTTCCGCGGCCGGTCGTCCGGACGGCTCGTTTCCCCAGTTGGCCGGCCAGCACAGCACCGTCCTGATCAAGCAGATGGCCGACATCCGGGCCGGTCGCCGCGACAATCCGATGATGTTTCCTTTTGCTGCCAGCCTGGTCGACCCGCAGGAACTGGCCGATGTCGCGGCCTACATCAACAGCCTCTGTATTCCGCCGGCGCATGGTCGCTATGCCGGGCCCGATGCCGCCACCGTGGTCGCCACCGGCAAGGTCCTCTACGAGAAGCAATGCATCGGCTGCCACGGGCCAAGCGGCGAGGGCAACAAGGCGAAGTTCTATCCGGTGATCGCCGGCCAGCATTACAAATACCTGCTGCGCCAGATGGTGGAAATCCGCGACGGCCGTCGGCGCAACGCCAATCCGGAAATGGTCGCCCGCATCAGGCATTACGACGACCCGCAGTTGCTGGCCATTGCCGCCTACCAGGCGAGTCTGGTGATGCCCGGCGCGATGTGCGCCGTCCCGGCGGAGAAAAAATAGTCCCGGGGGCCGGGGCGGGGCGAACGAAATGGCGCGCCAACGACTCCAACCGGAGTCAGCCCGTCTTTTTACTCGAGGAGTGATTTCCGTGCGGCCGCCCTTTGTTCTTGCCTCGCTACTCTGCAGCATGCTCCTGGCGCTGAATGTCCGCGCCGAGGGCAGTCCGTTGCCGGCGAACGGCAAGCGGGCCGGGCTGGAAATCGTCGTCGACGAGCAGGGCTGGGGGGCGGTCAATACGCGCGATATCCAGAAAGTGCTCTATTCGGTGGCGGATACATTGCTGCCGCCGACTTCGCCGAAAACCCAGTTGCGCATCCGGGTCAGTCATACCGACAGCAATCCGATCGCCCTCTACGATCGCGGCCCGACAGGTGAGTACCTGATCCGCCTGCACGCCAACCGGGCTCGCTGGCATCTTTATGTCTACGAGTTCGCCCACGAGTTGTGCCACGTTCTTTCCAACTACGACCGGGCCGGCGCCGATGTCGTGCGCCGCAACCAGTGGCTGGAAGAAACGCTGTGCGAAACGGCATCGCTCTATGCCCTGGGCAGTCTCGGGACGCAGTGGGCCGAGGCCTCGGCCGATCCACAACTGGTCAAGCAGGCGGCCGGTTTGCGGCGCTTCTTCCGGAGCCTGGTCACCGAGGGGCATCGCAATCTTCCCGAGGGCAGCGAACTCGACGACTGGCTGCGGCAACATGTCGCGCATCTCTGCGACGACCCCTATCAGCGCGAGATCAACGACCTGCTGGCCAAGTCCATGGTGCCGCTTTTCTTCGCCGATCCCAGCGGCTGGGACGCCATCGCCTACATGAACCTGCATCCCGACGATGCGACGGCCAGCGTCGACGAGTTTCTCGGGCATTGGCGGGCCAATGCGCCGGAACGGGACCAGGCCTTTGTCGCCAGACTTTCCAGCCTGTTTGTCGGAGCCCTGGCCAATACCAAGTATTCGCAGGCGGACACCGATCTTCCGGGCTCGGCCGCCCGCTAAGGCGGGGTTCGGCCCTTGGCACCGCGGTCGGGGCGGCGGCCAATATATCCGGAAACGAACCGGAACAAGTCCACCGTCGGCGGCGTCTAACCCCTGTCCCGAAGTTTGGGGCATTCCCCAAGGAGAATGATCATGAAAAATTCAATCATTGGTAGTCTCGGCCGTGGAATTGCCATAACCACTTTTGCCACGCTCGGCGTGGTCGGCGTTGCCCAAGCGGATTGGCGCAACAACTATAGCGAAGCCGGGATTTCCGAGCCCGGACATTTTTCCAATTTCGGTGCCAGCGGAATGACGCACGAGTTCGATCAAAGCCAGTATGACAAGGTAAATACCGGCCCGCTGAGCTCGACCCTGTGGGCTCCCAAGCGGGGAGCACAAGGCCCGATGCGTGATGACGACGAAGCGAGCAGGATGGCCGCCCAACGGGCGCTCGAAATCGAACGAAGCCTGGGCCCCGTTGGTGGCCGCGGCACCCCGTAAAACGTCGTAGTTTGACCAAGCAATCGCCGGAGATGTAGAGAGACCACCAGCGTGGTCTCTCGGCCGGCCAGGAAAAGCCCTCTCGGCCGGGTGAGTTGCCTGCCCCGGACTCCAGCGCCGACCCCCTGTTCCCCATTCCCCATTCCCCATCCTGATACCAGCCGTCCGATGATTTGTCGGGCGTGCGGCATGATCAGATAGCGCCGGCCCAGGGCGCCGCGGGCGAACGGCGCCGGAAATAAACGCGTTGGCTGGGCGTTCCCCGGGTTTGGGAAGGGCTGGCTTGCTACGATGGCGACAATTATTTCTTTATCGTCGATGCCGCCAACCGCATGGTTCACCACCCGATGAAGCCCGAACTCGACGACAAGGACTTGTCGAACCAGCGCGACCTCAATGGCGTCGCCATCGTCGTCGAGGCGGTCGTTGCCGCCCGGCGCGGCCAGCACGAGTTCGTGGATTACCTGTGGCCGCGCGGTTCCGGCAGCCAACCGGTGGCCAGGGTGTCGACCAGCGCAGGGTGGTGACCGCCGGCATCTACGGGACGGCGAGGCTTCATGATGCAGAGAGTCACCGCCCGCGTCGGGCGCGAAGCTCGCGGCGCATTGCCCCACCTCCGAGCAAAAGCAGTCGGCCACTGATAAGCAGACGGTTCAGGCGAACGGATTTGTCCTAAACCTTACCGCAGAGTCGAAAAGGGGCAGAGAAGAACCTGAAAACAGTGACTTGCATCGCTTTTGCAACTCACCCTGAAGGTGGACCGAATAATCCAGGCAAGCCTTCGTTTTTTCCTCAGCATCTCCGCGTCTCTGCGGTTCAATTGCGTTTTCTGGGTTTATTCCTTGCATCCCTATCCGGCGCCGCAGCGCCGGCAGGCGTTTATGCCGTCGCGGCTTCGCGCGAGCGCTTGGCCTCGTCGAGCAGGTAGCGCTGGTAGTCTTCGAGGTCGCCGTCGAACGGCGCGACGCCGCCCTTGGAAACCAGCCAGAATTCGTCGCAGACGGAGCGGAGCAGGGCGCGGTCGTGGCTGACCAGCATGACCGTGCCTTCGAACTCGTTGAGCGCGACGGCCAGGGCTTCGCGGGTGTTGAGGTCGAGGTGGTTGGTCGGTTCGTCGAGCAGCAGCAGGTTGGGGCGCTGCCAGACGATCATGCACAGCACCAGCCTGGCCTTTTCGCCGCCGCTCATGGTGCCGACCGGCTGCTTGACCATCTCGCCGCCGAAATTGAAGGTGCCGAGGAAATTGCGCAATTCCTGCTCGCGGCCCGGCACGTTGCTGCGGCCGTTGGCGATGGCCTCCTTGGCCAGGCGCACCATGTGTTCGAGCGGCGTGTCCTGCGGGCGCAGCACATCGAGTTCCTGCTGCGCGAAATAGCCGATGTTCAGGCCCTTGCCTTCGGTGACGTCGCCGGCAATCGCCTGCAGGTCGCGGGCGATGGTCTTGACCAGCGTGGACTTGCCCTGGCCGTTGGCGCCGAGGATGCCGATGCGCTGGCCGGCCATCACCGAGCGGTTGATGCCGCGCACGATGGTCGTCGGCGGCGTGCCGGCCGGCGCGTCTTCGGCCGGCGGGTAGAGGTTCTGCGGTTCCTGGAATTCGAAGGTGAATTCGGCATCGGCCAGCACCGGCGCGATCTTTTCCATGCGGTCGAGCGCCTTGACCCGGCTCTGCGCCTGCTTGGCCTTGCTCGCCTTGGCCTTGAAGCGGGTGATGAAGGATTGCAGGTGGGCGATCTTCTCGGCCTGCTTGGCCATGGTCGCCTGTTGCAACAGCATCTGCTCGGCGCGCATGTCTTCGAACTTGCTGTAATTGCCGCCGTAGCGGACCAGCTTGGCATTGTCGATGTGCAGCGTGACGCCGGTGATGGCGTCGAGAAATTCGCGGTCGTGGCTGATCATGACCAGCGTGCCCTGGTAGCGCTTGAGCCAGGCTTCGAGCCAGACGAGGGCGTCCAAGTCCAGGTGATTGGTCGGTTCGTCAAGCAGCAGGATATCGGACGGGCACATCAGGGCGCGCGCCAGTTGCAGGCGCATGCGCCAGCCGCCGGAGAAGCTGTCGACCGGGTTGTGCAGTTCGGACACCTTGAAGCCGAGGCCGAGGATCAGCGACTGGGCGCGCGCTTCGGCATCGTGCTCGCCGGCATCGTTCAAGGCCATGTAGGCTTCGGCCATGCGCATGCCGTCGTCGCTGGCTTCGGCTTCGAACACTTCGTTGCGGGCGGCGAGCAGCGGCGTGTCGCCGTCGATGACGAAATCGGTGGCGCTCTGGTCGGTTTCCGGCATTTCCTGCGCTACCTGGCCCATCCGCCATTGCTTGGGAATCGAGTAATCGCCGCCGTCTTCGTGCAGCGTGCCGTTCAGTAGTGCAAACAGCGTCGATTTGCCGGCGCCGTTGCGGCCGACCAGGCCGACCTTTTCACCGGGATTGATGGTGACCGAGGTCTTGTCGAGCAGCACTTTTGAACTGCGGCGCAGGGTAACGTTCTTGAGGATGATCATGAGCGGAAATTTCGGGGAGGACGCGCATGATAGCCAGCCGGGCCTTGCCCGGCCATGACTATTTCGCCAGCGGGGGCTTTCAGTCGGCCTTGCTGTTGCGCCGCAACATATACAGGTACAGGGATTCGACCCGTTCGCGGGCCCATGGCGTGCGTCGCAGAAATTTCAGGCTCGAGGCAATGCTCGGGTCGTGCGTGAAGCAGCGGATGTCGATTTCCTCGCCCAGTCTTTCCCAGCCGTAATGGGCCTGCAGTTCCTTGATGATGGTTTCGAGGGTGACGCCGTGCAGCGGATTGTTGGCTTGGCTTTGATTCATGGCGAGCTCGCGGGGCGACTGAAGATTGGCCGCCATGATAAGCCGTCGGCCGGAAAATTTGCGCTTGACGCACTGCATCATATTCCGCAAGAATGACGCCATGCTTCTAGCCAAATCCATTTCCCCGATGTCCGCCTGCCACCGCGCCCTGCGCGCCTGGCGCGTCGTCGTTGGTCCGGGGCCGGGAGCGGAATAGCAGTTTTTTACCGAATTCACCAGAGGCCGCGGACCAAACCCCGCGGCCTTTTTGTTTTTTGCCTTGCCCATTTGAGGAGCCACCATGCAAGTCGCCACCTGTTCTTCGCTGGATGAAGTTCGTCTGCATATTGATCGCCTGGATCGCCAACTGGTCGCGCTGATCGCCGAACGTGGCGCCTACGTCAGCCAGGCCGCCGGTTTCAAGCAAACGCTGGGCGAGGTGGCGGCGCCGCGACGGGTCGCCCAGGTCATCGACAAGGTCCGGGCGCTGGCGCTTGAGGTCGGGGCCGAGCCAGCGGTGGTCGAGGCCACCTGGCGAGCGATGATCAACGCCTTTATCGAGATCGAGCGTAGCGCGCACGCCGCCTTGCATCCCCCTTCGCAACACCTGCATTAAGGAGTCCATGATGTCCGTTTCCGCAGCCTATTTCGCCATCATCCTGATCTGGGCGACGACGCCGCTGGCCCTGCAATGGAGCACGCAGGGCGTCGACTTCGCGTTGGCCGTGTTCGTCCGCATGCTGATCGGTGTCGTCGTGGCCGGTCTGGCGGTGCTCGTCTGGCGTATCGGCTTGCCCCTGCACGGGCGAGCCCGCAAGGCCTATCTGGTCGCCGGCCTCGGCGTCTTCGGCGCCATGGTGCTGACCTACTGGGCGGCGCGCTATGTGCATTCCGGGCTGATTTCCGTGCTCTTCGGGCTGTCGCCGCTGATGACCGGCATCCTGGCCGCCCTGTGGCTGGGCGAGCGTTCGCTGTCGCCTTTGCGGTTGGTCGGCATGGTGCTCGCTGCCTGTGGCCTGGCGACCATTTTCATCCATGGTGACAGCCTCGGCGACGAGCATGCGCTGGCTGGCCTGGCGGCGTTGCTCGGGGCGGTGTTCATCTACTCGGGCTCGCTGGTCTGGCTGAAGCAGATCGACGACGACAGCCCGCCGCTGGCGACGACGGTCGGTTCGCTGCTCGTTTCGCTGCCACTGTTCGGCCTGGTCTGGCTGGCCAGCGACGGCCATCTGCCGGCCATGGTGCCGCCGCGTTCGGGGGCGGCCATCGTCTATCTCGGCATCTTCGGCTCGGTCATCGGCTTTGCGTTGTATTACTACGTGATCAAGCATCTCGAAGCTTCGAAGGTGGCGTTGATCACGCTGATCACGCCGGTGCTGGCGCTGCTGCTCGGTAATCTGCTGAACGGCGAGAGCATCGGTCTGCGCCTGTGGCTGGGGACCGGGCTGATCCTCTTCGGCCTGAGCGTGCACCAGGCCGATGCGCTGCTCCAGCCGGCCGTTGACGAGGCTACCGGCTGACCGCTTGCCGGCTCGGGAAGGTGCGCCGCCGGCTGGTCCTGCGGCGCTGCCTTCTGCTAAGCTTGGCACCAGTAGCGGCGCCGAAAAGTAGAGTGCTGCATTCCCCCTGTTCGGAGTGTTTTTGATGCGAGTCATAATCGTCGATGACAACGCGGCCATGCGCAAGGTGCTGGCCGCCCTGCTGACCGGCGCCGGCCATCAGGTGCTGGGCGTTTTTGAAGACGGCAACGGCCTGGAAGAGCGCATTCGCGAGCTGGCGCCGGAAGTGGTCTGCCTCGATTACAACTTGCCGGGGCGTGATGGCCTGAGCCTGATCAAGGTCATTCACGCCGAATGGCCGCAAATCGACGTAATTTTCATCACCGCCTCCAGCGAGACCGGCATCGAGGAGAAAGCCGCCGATGCCGGGGCTTCCGGTTTCATCCGCAAGCCCTTCGGGCAAACCCAGATCATCAATGAATTGCGCGCTGTCGATGAAACCCGCAAGGCAGCCAATCATCTTTCCCGTCCGCCCGAGACGGCCGGCGCGCCAGCCGGCGCCAAGGAGGAGGGAAAACTGCGCGGGACGGCGGTGATTGCCGACGACAACGGCTCGGTTCGTCTGGTCCTCAAGGGCTTGCTCGAGGAATGCGGCCTGCGCGTCGTGCAATCGGTGGCCAATGGTGCGGAGGCCGTGCAGGCGGCGGCCAATCACCAGCCCCGGGTGCTTTGCCTGGATATCAACATGCCGGTGATGGGCGGCCTGGAAGCCCTGCCCAAGGTAGTCGAGGCCAGCCCGAAGACCTCCGTCATCATGGTTACCGGTTGTGCCGACAAGGCCCTGGTGGCGCAGGCGGCCGGCCTTGGGGCGGTCGGCTACATCCTCAAGCCGTTGCGCCCGGCCTATGTCGAGAACTTTATCCGCCGCCTGCTCGGCGCCTGATTATTTCCCCGGCCGGTGTTTTTTTGGGAATTGATTGACGAATGCGGGGTCAGAGGGACTTCGCAATCGAATCAGACAGAGGAGTTCCCCATGAGCCAATCCGTAACCCTGGGCGGCAACCCGATCGACGTCGGCGGCATCTTCCCGGCCAAAGGCACGCAAGCGCCGGCCTTTTCGCTGGTCGGCAAGGATCTGGCCGAGGTCACGCTGGCCAGCCTGGCCGGCAAACGCAAGGTCCTGAATATCTTCCCGAGTATCGATACGCCGACCTGCGCGATGTCGGTACGCAAGTTCAACCAGTCCGCCAACGAACTGAAGAATGCCGTCGTGCTCTGCATCTCGGCCGATCTGCCCTTCGCGCAAAGCCGTTTTTGCGGCGCCGAAGGTCTGGCCAATGTGCAGACGCTATCGACCATGCGCGGTCGCGAATGCCTCAAGGCCTACGGTGTCGAGATCAAGAGCGGACCGCTGGCCGGTCTCGCGGCGCGGGCCGTCGTCGTGCTCGATGAAAATGACCGGGTGCTGCACAGCGAACTGGTCAGCGAAATCAAGCAGGAGCCGGATTACGCGCCGGCACTGGCTGCCTTGAGCTGATGGTGGCCCGCCATCGGGCGGACCTCCCCGCTTCGCCCTGCCGGCCATCGCGACCGCCGCTGGCCGGCAGGGGCACCCGTTCGGCGGCATGGGCGGCGGGTTTTGTGCCGGTCGCTGCGGCGATCTCCCGCCTCACCGCCTGATTCCCCCGTAAAATACGGTTTTTCTGAATTCCGGCCCGTCCGGACAAGGTCTCTACTGCATGAAAATCATTGAAAAAGTGCCGACCGTCGGCTTCGTCTCCTTGGGTTGCCCGAAGGCCGGTTCCGACGCCGAGCGCATCCTGACCAAGCTGCGCGCCGAAGGCTACGAAATTTCCCCGAGCTACGAGAATTCCGACCTGGTGATCGTCAATACCTGCGGCTTCATCGATGCCGCCGTCGAAGAATCGCTCGATGCCATCGGCGAAGCCTTGAACGAGAACGGTAAGGTCATCGTCACCGGCTGCCTGGGCGCCAAGGGCGATATTGTGCAAACGACGCACCCGTCGGTGCTCGCCGTCACCGGCCCGCACGCCGCCGACGAGGTGATGGGCTACGTGCACCAGTACCTGCCGAAACCGCACGATCCCTACAGCGACCTGGTGCCGCCGCAGGGCGTACGCCTGACGCCGGACCATTTCGCCTACCTGAAGATTTCCGAAGGCTGCAACCATAGCTGCACCTTCTGCATCATCCCGTCACTGCGCGGCCCGCTGGTTTCGCGCCCGGTCGGCGACGTACTGGCCGAGGCCGAAAACCTGGCGCGGGCCGGGGTCAAGGAAATCCTGGTTATTTCGCAGGACACCTCGGCTTATGGCGTCGATCTCAAGTACCGCACCGCCTTCTGGGGCGGCAAGCCGGTGAAGTCCCGCCTCAAGGAATTGTGCGAGGCGCTGGCCAGCTTCGGCATCTGGGTCCGCCTGCATTACGTCTACCCGTACCCCTCGGTCGATGACGTCATTCCGCTGATGGCCGAAGGCAAGATCCTGCCTTACCTCGACGTGCCTTTCCAGCACGCCAGCCCGAAGATATTGAAAGCCATGAAGCGTCCGGGTTCCAGCGAGAACACCCTGGAGCGCATCGCCAAGTGGCGCGAGATCTGCCCGGAACTGGTGATCCGTTCGACCTTCATCACCGGTTTCCCGGGTGAGACGGAAGAGGATTTCGACCAGCTAATCCAGTTTCTGGAAGATGCGAAACTGGATCGCGTCGGCGCCTTTGCCTACTCGCCGGTCGCCGGTGCCAAGGCCAACGAACTAGCCGGTCTGCCGCCGGAAGAGGTGCGCGAAGATCGCCGCCGTTGGCTGATGCAGGTCCAGGAAGACATCTCGGCCGACAAGCTGGCGGCCAAGATCGACACGGTGATCGAAGTGCTGGTCGATGCGGTCGACGAGGAAGGCACCATTGCCCGCTCCAAGGCCGACGCTCCGGAAATCGACGGCCTGGTCTATCTCGACGGCTACTTCGACGCCGAGCCGGGCGATTTCCTGCAGGTCAAAGTCATCGACGCCGATCACCATGACCTCTACGCCCAGCCTGCCTGAGCAACTGGCGGCGCAGTTGGCCGAAGCGGTCGGGGCGGCCAACGTCCTGACCGAGCCAGCCGACATCGCGCCCTTCGTCATCGACTGGCGTGGCCGCTACCAGGGCAATGCCCGCTGCGTGGTGCGTCCGGCCGATACGGCCGAAGTTGCGGCGGTGGTCCGTGCCTGTGCCGCGGCCGGTGTGGCGATCGTGCCCCAGGGCGGCAACACCAGCCTGTGCGGCGCGGCGACGCCGGACCGGGGAGGGCGGGCGGTGCTGCTCAGCCTGACCCGGCTGCGTCGCATCCGGGCGGTCGATGCGCAGAACAACACCATTACCGTTGACGCCGGTTGTCCGCTGGCCGCCGTCCAGGAAGCGGCGCGCGCCGTCGACCGGCTGTTTCCCCTGGCCCTGGCCTCCGAAGGCAGTTGCCAGATCGGCGGCAACCTGTCGACCAACGCCGGCGGCGTCCAGGTCCTGCGCTACGGTAATTGCCGCGAACTGACCCTCGGCCTCGAGGTCGTGTTGCCCAACGGCGAGATTTGGGACGGCCTGCGCGGCCTGCGCAAGGACAATACCGGCTACGACCTGAAGCAGCTCTTCATCGGCGCCGAAGGCACGCTCGGCATCATCACCGGCGCCGTGCTCAAACTCTTTCCCTTGCCGAAAACCCAGACCACCTGCTGGCTCAATATCGCCACCCCGGCCGCCGCGGTCGCTTTGCTGAATGCCGCGAAAACCGTCTTCGATGCCCAGCTCACCGCCTTCGAACTGGTCTCCGAAACGGCGCTCGGCCTGGTCCTCAAAAATATTGCCGAGAGTCGGCGGCCGGCGGCGCTTGCGCCCTGGTACGTGCTGGCCGAATTTTCCGATGCCGCCGGCCCGGCGGTCGAACAATGGCTGGGCGAGATGCTCGACAGCGGCCTGCTCGGCGACGCCGTGCTGGCCCAGAGCGAAACCCAGGCCCGCCAGCTATGGGCGCTGCGCGAAAACATCTCGGAGGCGCAAAAAATCGAAGGCATCAGCATCAAGCACGATGTCGCGGTACCCGTTTCCGCGATTCCCGAATTCCTGGCCCGGGCCGATACGGCGCTGGCTCAAGCCTTTCCCGGCCTCCGCGTGGTCGCCTTCGGCCACGTCGGTGACGGCAACCTGCACTACAACCTGTCGCAGGCGGATGCCCAGGAAAACACCGCCTTCATCGCCAGCCAGCCGGCGGTGAACCGCCTCGTGCACGACACCGTCGCGGCGCTCAACGGCTCGATTTCCGCCGAACACGGTATCGGTCAGTTGAAGCGCGAAGAACTGCGGCGCTACAAGAGCCCGCTCGAAATGACACTGATGCGCGCCATCAAGCAGGCGCTCGACCCGCAGGGGCTGATGAATCCGGGAAAAGTGCTGTAAGGGCGTCGGCCGGGCCCGGCCTGCATGGAGACCTTCGGTATCTTGCGGTTACGAAGCTGAGCGCTGGGTGCGCCCGGCTCAGCCGGCGGCCTACTTGTCGCACGTCGGACTTGAATCCGACGGTTCCCCGTGCGCTCCCCGGAATATGCTTTCGCAGTAAATTGATCATCGGGCGGTAACAGATTCATCCTACCCTGGAGTGCCAAAACAACTGGCATTCAATCATCCAGGAGGCCGACCATGGTTTACACGAACAAATTCGAAACGACGCTTGCCGCCATCGAATCAAATATCAAAGCCGCCGGCGCCTTGCTTGCGAGCGCGCTAATTGCCTCTGGCGGAGCGTGTTACCTGAGCGCTACCCTACTGATCGTTTGATGGCGGGCTCCCCCGAAAAAACTGACAATACCAAACGGGGAACAGAACACGGTTTTCGGTGATTGCTGTAAGGGCATCGGCAGGGGGGCGGCCGGGAGTATCACTTCAGCCGTATCGCCGTCGCCCAGACGTGGACGTGCGAAAACTCCGCCGCGGAGGACTCGACATAGTCATCGATAAGAACGGCGTCTCCACCAAGGCTACAGGTCTTTTGGCGGAGTTCGGCGTAGGCATCGTCTTCCAGCTTGGCCGTTCTGCCAAAAAACATGTTCTTCTGAACATGCGATTCAATCTTCGCGAGCGTCGCGTAAGCGGCAGTGGGTTTGCCCTGGGCAAAAAATTCAATGGTGCAGGATGTCTCGGTCGGTTGGTACTTTGTGTCGGTGGCAACAACCGTCGTGTTGGTGGCGCAAGCCGCCAATAACAAAGCCATGCCGACTATCGGCAGCCAGACAACATGTCCCGGTCTCTTGTTCTTCATTCAAAATGCCTCTTTTCCAACGGGAAGATGCTCCCCTTCACGGCTCATGAAAGGGAGCGTACGTCTCTTACTTGGCGACCATCTTTACCATTTCATCGACCACCTGGCAGGACCAAGCCTTCTGTCCGGCGCCGCCAACAAATCCGGTCTTTGTGGCAACCGTGACAAAGGTTTTTTCTGCCTCAATCGCCTTCCAGTTAACGAACAACTCCTCTCCGCCGCTCCCTACAAATACCCCGATATGCCGGTTTCTCTGGGCCGAGATGGAATTGGCGGTTTCTTCGCCAATACTCGCGTCGACAGCAACCAGAACTTTTTTCGTAACGTCCTTGGTGCGCTCAACGTTGGCCCCCAAAAGAACGGACGCGTCATAGCATGCTTCCGTCTTCTTGGGGGTGTTGACCCGGTACTGTTCGTCGTAGCTAAGGCCGCTTGTCGCCATGCCGGCGCAGCCTGAAGTTAGTGCCACCGCCAAAACGACGCCCGTAATGCTTAATGCTTTCATGTACACCTCCTGTGAGAAAAATCAAAATATTTACTTTGCCCAGCGCCCGATTTCGTCGGGCCGCGCGGCTCGCATTGGGAGCACTGCGCTGCGCCGAGCACTGGAACGAGTTCGCGGCGTGGAGCGTTGACGAAAACGTTCAAGGTCAGGAGCGCTCTGTGGCATTTCCTGCGGCATCGGTTTCGGCATTAGCTATCCGGCGGCAATCGTTGGAACTGACGCATGGCCTCGTTGTGGAGCAAGGTTTTCGACGAAGTGAAAGCTTGCCGGCAACGCTTGAGTTCACAGGAAGACTCGCCAAACTGAATTTCTCGCGCGGTGATTTCCGCGCCTTCCTCCGGCGCCCCTAGTCTTTCGCTTGGTTTGGCCACCCACGCTGTGCAACTGGCGGCCGTCCCCCTTATCCCGTGAAACTGGGCCGGAATGGCTGTGTCAGCATTCACGCCGTTTGAAATTAGTGTCATGACCAATGCCGCTATGGCTGTCCGAGGCAGGTTCGACTTCATCTCATTTCACCTTGTGTGCTCTGTGCATGTTGCCGGCTCCACATTTCACGGCCGAACTTCGCTTAATCCCGACGAGGAAACTTTGAACATCTTTGTTTGCGGCACGGAGGGACAGCACAGTGCGTCGTTGGGGCCAAGAGATAAACTATTTACCTCAACTATGCCTCCTGAAATCTTGATACCAGTGTCCGCAAGGCTACCCCTGCCGCCAATCTCGACGGGCGGCGTGACTCGTTCGCCGGAAAGAGCCACCATGTAACGAACCCAGTTGTTTAAGCAGGTGCCGGGTTTCGCTCGCGAATTTAGCGCAGCGCATGCACCTTCAGCGGTATAAATCGCTACGGTGATACCCCCTTCGGCCTTCACCGTCCGTGCGCCGCAGTATTCTGTGGCTCTCAGTGTGGCCATGTGATGGCGAATGGCCTTCTCGATTTCAACAGGCACAGCAGGACAACTCCCGGCTTGCGCACCAAGCGGAAACACGAGAAGGGAGAATATGGCGACGAAGGGTTTCATTGCGAGCAGCCAGTTGACCGAGTAATTAGGCATTGGCTTATTGCGAATGCCCGGCGTCCCGCACTGCCTGATTAGCATCCATTTCTTGACAACGGAAGCGTGCTAATTGTCGGGCGGGAGTGCGTTTGAGACGAGGTGCGGCAGTTTTTTCTTCGGTGGCGTCGTATGGAGATTCAACGCTACAACCGAGCTTCGATGCGATACCTCGCAGTGATTGTGTTGTTCCATTGACAGCAACGACAAGAGCGAGGCCGGGATTGACACAGCAGCCCGCATAATCGGTCATGTGCTCATGCTCTACGACAACTACAGTGAGCCCCGAGTAGGTTGTTTTCCCGTTGGTGGCGTAGTAATCCATGTAGTCCATTCGTCCCGCCGGCTCTGCAGAAATATGACCCATGGCCTTTAGCTTGGCGATGACATGCTGTGCAGTTCCTTTGCGCTCCCCTTTTTTAAAGTCAAGCTGCGCAGAACTGTTGAATAGACCAGTAATGTCATTGGATTGTGCATACGTAAGTTCTGCCCATAGAAGACCGCATATGGCAAGAACAATTGCTCCTGTTTTTGTTTTCATAATTCGACGGTTGGTGGGGGGGATGCCTAAGGTTCAAGCTCAGGGAGGCTGCGCGGCTTTATCGTGCAGCCTCCCCAGCACCGCGAGGTTGGAGAGCTAGCGCGCAGGGCCAATAGCGCGAAGCCTACGACTACGGCGGGTAAACAAACCCACAGCAGTTCTGATTTGATGACCGCAACACCTCTTACACTAAACAGACGGTGCAGACTTAATGGAGAAACTTCAATGACCGGCCAGGGAGCGAAGAACCTTTCAGCGGACCAAGGCCACCACAAAGCCACGCCTAAGCCGCCATTGGTGAACATGTCAAGGAGGGGGTGCGACACAGCCGCGAGGCCCAAAAAAATGAAAGCAGCGAACCGAGAACTACGCAACGAAGGCGCCCAGGCTAAGGCTAGAAGAGCAAGCGCCAGTGCAAAAACAAGCGAGTGACTGAAGCCACGATGGCCGAGCGCATGCGAGTAGGCCACGTTGAGACGAAAGGCCAAGACGTCAAGGTCGGGAAGCGCGGCGGCGACAACGCCAGCCACTAGCAGCCGTGTCGGAACAGCACCCCTGCCGAGGCCAAAGCCAAGAGCTAAAGGGACGGCAACATGAGAGAAAATGGTTGGCACTTTGTGCTCTCTAATCATCTTGAGGGGCGGCCGGAGGGAGAAGCTCGTAGGGTACCTGCAAGCGTGGCTTGCAGACCGTCCCATGGAAGCGATGGTTAGAGCCCACGGCGGATACCCATGAACTCTGCGACCTGGGAAGCCACAGGCGACGGCAACACCTGAAGCAGAAAGTGAGGAGAGGTGAACTCAACAACCTTGGTTTGCGGCGCAAGAGAAACAACGCTCAAGGACGAGGCGGCGGAGACCACACGATCTTCGGACGCACGGAGATAGAGCAACGGAACTCGGACCCAAGCAAGAGAAGCAGAGACATCGACAGACAGCACGGCACGGGCCCGCGCACGAAGAACTGGTGCGGCTATCGAGGCGAGGGACTTGGAAAGAGCGCCAAGCAGTGCGGAGGAACTGAAGCGGCCGAGTACAAAGAAGCCAAGAAGGCGAACCGGCATAAACGAAACAGGAAACGCCCCGACCAAGGGCCGCAAGAACGCCAGCATTGGAATAGGGTTGCGGGCGAAGGAGCAGCAGAGAACCAGCCCAAGCAACCCCGCAGGAGAAGAAGCGGCAATAGAGATGCCAATTGGCCCGGAGAAAGATTCGGCCAGCAGATAGAACGGCTGATCTTGCGGCAGACAGGAACGGGCAATGGCCTCCAACTCGGAGTAGCCAAGGGGAGTGTCAGTTGGGTAAGACACCACGATGACCTTTACCTCTGGCCCGAAGGAAGCTGCAAAGTCCGCAAACAGCAGACCTGTGCCATCGAGACCAGGAAGCAAGACCAAGGCGACCATTGGGTTTGGGTTCAACGGTCAAGGTAACCGGCGCTGCGCAGCTTCATCGCGCAGCGTCCGTGTTGACCGCAGGGTTAGCGTTCTTAATGGGAAGCCTCCCGGAATTGCACGCATATTCAAAGAGCTGAACTTCTGATTGTGTTGTGTCGATTGCCCTCAGCTGAAGTTTTTGCAGAGGAATATGAATGTCGACCAATTTCCTACCTGTCGCGGCTCTTCCCTCAAACTCAGCTAAATCGGCGCGCCCAATCAATTTCCGCTCACAGTCAAATGCCCAACTATCTCTCAGTGACCTTGCGCAAACCATTGGCGCAGGTGTCGCCATTAGCTTGCCGTATACATATTCCGTGTGACGAGTGACAACCCTAATCGTTTCACTCAACGAGCGAATATGTCTGTTGATATACAGAAGGTTTCGCTCCCCATCCATTAACGGGCCTTGCCACTCGTCACCGATCAACGGAAATATCTCATCGGGAAGCGATGCTCGATCTATCGGCTGCAACCCCAAGGAGAGAGGCTTCATGCTAATTGAACCCGCTTTTCTGATCGAGACCTCGAGTGATCGGCGGCAAATTTCATTTACAGGCTTAGACCGAAAGGTTGTTACATAGGAAAGGTGCCATCCAAAATCTGACTTAAACGGTCCTGTGACTTCGTTCGGATGGCTTCCAAACACTGCTTTCTCGAAACCTTCAACCATTTCGCCTTCCATCACTTGGCCGAGATAACCGCCGGCGCGAGAACTACCTCCATCAATACTCGCCCGACGAGCGACCTCTTTGAATTTGGAGAACTGTTTCGATGCCGGTTGTTCTTTGATCTCACTGTAAAATCGTCTGGCAACGGCTTCCTCTTTTACGAGTATGTGATAGGTATCAGCAGTTCGTACCTGCCCAGATTCATCAGGCCTAGGTTTTGACTGTGCAATAGCCGTCCACGAAGAGGAGGCAAAAAACGAGGCAAGCGCGACGAAGAGAATGTTTCTTAGCATATTGAGGTCAATGAGAACGCTATCGTGAAGCTAACAGGCGCTGCGCGGCTTTATCGCGCAGCGTCCAGCGACCGAAGGGAGCGTGGTTGAGCGCCGGGTTAGAACTCATTCCTCTACCCGCTTCTTGAAAGCCTCAAGGGTTTGCACAGCCAACTCGTCATCACTTGCTAGTCGCGCGACGCCGATCACGGCTAATGAGGCGATGATTTCAGCGAATTTCAGCACTTCAAGAACTTCCTCTCGGGAGTAATTTGCTTCGATTCCGTCCTCGGTGTTCCAGCGCTGCACATGAAGCCCACCAGTATGCGTATAGGCGCACATTGATTTCCATGTCTGTTGCTTGATTTGCGACAGAACCTTTTCGTTGAATGATTCGACCATTTCTAGCTCAGCCAACAGGCAATCGACTTTAGGGGGTTCTTTTCCTCGAAGAAATGCATCAACGATCAGATCGCTTGCGCATTGCGATAGCCACTCGCCACGGATATAGGCTTCGAATTCGATTCGGAGGAGAGCGAAGAACGAAGCGAAAAGTCTTTCTTCGATAAGCAGAACGATTGCATGGTGATGATCCTGCGCAATTGCGAAGCACGAACCTGCTGCGCGCGTGCGATTGGTACTCGGCAGGTCAAGCTCGTGGACGGACTGCCGTAACTGCTCGACGTAACTTCCTGCGCGTTCAAGTTCCTCTGTGGTCAGCATGAGTTCTAACGCCCTAGTTAACCGTCCGCGTTGAACGCCGAGTTAGGCTGGGGCGCGAAGTGGAAGGTGTATGCATGACGAAAAACGGAGCGAAATCGGGATTGAACGATAGGCTTCCCACGTTGCACCTGAGGGATTTATGCATTTGACGCAGGCCGCCCTGCGGATGTGCGCAGTCGGTGGATGTACTGGTCGACCTTTGCCTCGAACTGATTAAGGTAATGTAAATGCGCTCGACCTTCGTCGAGTGTGCGAGCTTTTTTGATGCTCATAAGGATCTCTTGGCATTGGGCCTCCGTCGCGCCGTCCGCACCATAAAGAATCCCTGCTGGCCACTCATGCTCACTGTACCGGAACCAAGCAATCAGGTGCTCAAGCAGACGCGTCTTGGCTTTTGGATCATTGGGAATGAGTTCTAGCCGACGCTCAGCCAGTTGCATTTCTGTTTGGTAGCCGACTTGCGACCAAAGATGGTCGGCCTTATACAGGTTTTGAGCGCAGCGCTCTAGCACTTCAATGCACCAAGGATCAGACCTTTGGTGCCCGACCAAGAGTACGGGGAACATAACGCCTTCAAAAAGTTCGTGACGAACTGCGTGGCCGAACGTGCGATTAACCATGTACCAGCGTGTCCATTCTTTGCGCTCTTCATCGGTGGAGAACGTTCCTATGAACTTGGCAATCAGCGCTGTTGCCAAACCCTTGTTTCCCTGTTCTTTGGCAGCCTCGTACTGCTCAAAAAGTGCTTGTTCCATGAAGGCCTAACGAATAGAAAAGGCGCGTGTTTGCGAAAAGCCTAACGTGAAGCTAACCGGCGCTGCGCGGCTTTATCGCGCAGCGTCCAGCGACTGAAAGGAGCGAGGTTGAGCGCCATGTTAGGCAGCACCCGTGCGCAACCGTCGTTGTGTGGCGCAGAGATCATGGAAGCATTGCTCGCAAACCACTCGAAAGTCGGCAACCGGTTCGGTTTCTTCATTCCAACCGCCTCCTTTCTCGTAAGCAGAATCACACTCATTGCACCAAGCCATGAGATCACCTAATTGCCTTTTGGAAGGGTCGAATTGAGCTTGGACCCATCCAATGTAGACGGAGGATGATGTTCCAGCCTCGCGGAGATGTTGACAAGCAATCGCTGGCAGATTCGCCCCGTGCGCCTTGCATTTCACGCGTTGATCTTGCATACCGAATCTCTGTTTTGCCTAACGTTTGAGTTGAGGGACCTCGCGCAGCTTTTCGCGCGAGGTCCCTTCGAACGATGGGTTGGGCACTATAGCTCCCTCAGCAAAAGCACGAAATCATCTCGCATTCGGAATATTGGAGCATTCCCAACGGTTACATCTTGAACGTAACCAGCTTCGGAAAGCAACGAAACTTGGTTCTTAAGGTTAGGATGCTCTGACACGAAATACGCAAAACGAGGTTTGCTGCTGTTGAATGAAATGCCTTTAGTCGCCAACACTACGAATTCTCGAATGGTCGCAGACTGATCCATTTTCAAATCGCTGGCCATCTCCTGGAATAGCAGCGGCATCAGGCCATTTAAGTTGGCAAAACGTTTCTTCTCGTCTGAGACTTTCTTCTGTTCTCGCCTTTGATCCGTAAAACGGTCGGCAAGGTACTGCCCAGCGCTACCAACAGCGGCGCCGCCAAGAAATGTGGCGAGATACGAAACATCCAATAGAGAGGCGGGATCAAATGGCATGGCGATATCTATGGTGCCCAACGAATAGCGTTTATCCGCCGACGCGGACGAGTTTGAATAGGGCAGGAAGTCATATCGGCGGATAAACCTCGTTGGACTGGACCGCCGGACGGGCGATGGTTATGGGGATTGTAAGGAGAGGCTGTTCGAAGTCAATCGTATGGCATGAAGCAACGTGAAGTCGATGGCATATGTGTCAGGTATTCTGGCCAGGCGCCGTCTATCTGATCAGTGCTTCGGCTGACGATAGCCGCCCAGTAAAGGTTTCATCCGCTCTTCCCTGGTTTTTTCCAAGGATGGCCGGCGCTGAAACTCGGCGTGGAAACGTGATCGTTAGCAGAGCAGCCGGATATTCTCGGCGCACGCCGTATGCGCCGGTCGGCATGGCGCCCATGAAAGCCTGTAGCTGTGGGGGAAATGCCGTTTTCTGCATTTGTTTAGCGGGCCATTTTCTGGTTGAACGCGGCGGCGGAAGCGATCTGCCACGCAAAAGTCTGCAAGCATAATGGCGCGCCCTCTTCATGTCGAGTGTATATGCGTGCGGGGTCTTGGCGCGTGCTTGCCACTGGCGGCACGGCCCTTGTCCGACTGGCCGACGGCAGATCGTTTTTCGCCGTGAGCGCTGCTTAGTCGCGCTTCAAACGGTCCGTCGGAAGCGCGTCAGGCGGACATCGATGGTCAGGGTCAGGGCCGTCAGTGCGGCCGCCCGGGCGCGGCCTTCGGGGCTGGCGCGGTAGAGGTGCGGGGTCATCGCCAGGAGGTCGGCGATCGACTCGTCGGTGTTAAGTTCCAGGCTGTAGCTGACGGATTCCCCGGCCAGGGCGGTAAAGCCTTCCGGCATCCGGGGTTCGGCGGCGCGTTCCGGTTTCAGGCTGGGGTAGATGATTTCGCGCAGTTGGCGCAGGTGCTCCGGGCCGGCATCGACCTGCAGCAACTGACCGTTGGCCTTCAACACGCGGGCGAATTCGCCATAGACCGGGAAGCCGAACAGGCACAGCACGCGGTCGAGCGTGCCGGGCTGCACCGGCAGGTTGGCGTTGCTGCCGACCACCCAGTTCGGACGCTTGTCCTGCTTGGCGGCGGCGAGCACGGCCCACTTGGAAATGTCAAGGCCGAGCAGGGCGAGGTGTTGCTTTTCGCCGGCCGCCGCGGCCAGTTGGCGCAGGTAGTAGCCTTCGCCGCTGCCGGCATCGAGACAGGTGGCGGTTTTGCCGGCGGGCAGATCGGCCAGGACGGCCCGGCTGAGCGCTGCGGCAATCGGCTGGTAATGGCCGGCGTTGAGGAAGCGCCGGCGGGCGGCGACCATTTCCTTGCTGTCGCCGGGGTCGCGCGAGCGTTTCTGTTGCACCGGCAAGAGGTGGGTGTAACCCTGGGCGGCGATGTCGAAGCTATGGCCGGCCGCGCATGTCCAGCTTGCCGCCTGGCGGTGCAATGGGGCGCCGTCCAGGGGGCAGGCCAGGGCCTGGAAAGGAGTGATGGGCATGATCTTGTTTCGGCGGCCTGGCTGAATGAACCTAGAAAACGCAATTGAACCGCAGAGAGGCAGAGAAGCGGAGGAAAAACGAAGGCTTGCGTGGAAGATTCGGCACCCCTTCTGGGGGTGCTGCAATAACGATGCAAGCCACTGTTTTTACGTTTTTCTCTGCTCCTTTGCGACTCTGCGGTAAGGTTTTTGTGGGATGAAGGTGGCGAATCTACCGCATAACGGTGTGCGGCAGGAACGCTGCAAGCGACAGTTTTCTCGTTTTCCTTTGCTCGTCGGCGAGATGGCGGTAGGGGTTGCTCGATTCAATCGGCCCAACGCAGCTCCGAACGACGCCGGGCGCGCCGCGGATCGGTCAGGGACGCGGCCCGCCGTAGTCCTCGGCCAGGTTGTCGTAATGGGCGTGGGCTTCGCTTTCCAGCAAGGCGGCCCGGTACCACTCGAGCATCGCCGGATGGGCCAGCATGGCGGCGCTGTAAGCGGCGGCAACGGGGGGCAGGGCGACGTTGTAGATATGCAGGCGCCAGACGATGGGGGCGTACATCGCGTCGGCCACCGAAAAGTCGCCGAACAGGTAGGGACCGTCGCCGGTGGCGAACTGGCCGCGGGCTTCTTCCCAGATTTCGACGATGCGCTCGATGTCGCGCTGGACTTCCGGGCTGGCCGCTTTGCCCTTGAGTTTGAGCTTGAGGTTCATCGGCATGGCCGTGCGCAGCTTGGCGAAGCCGGCGTGCATTTCGGCCGCGATGCTGCGCGCCCGGGCGCGGGCCAGGCGGTCGGCCGGCCACATGGCGGGGTGCTGTTCGGCCAGGTATTCGGCAATGGCGATACTTTCCCAGACCTGGAAACCGTTGTCGTGCAAGCTGGGGACGCGGGCGTTGCCGGCCAGCGGTTTGAGTAGCGGGTTGTAGTCGCGGCCGGCGACCGAGACCATGTGCTCGGTGAAGGGAATGGCGAAATGTTTCAGCAGCAGCCAGGGGCGCAGCGACCACGACGAGTAGTTCTTGTTGCCGATGTAAAGCTCAAGCATGTTCATTTCTCCTGTTCGTCGTTCATGATTTTTCCGGGATCGCCCGCATCACCGCTCGCCAGCCGCGTTCCGCCTGAGGCCCGGCGGCCGCGAAGGTGGCGGCGAGATGCTTCATCTGCGTGCCGGTCAGTTGTCTTTCCAGTTGCCGACCGGCCTCGGTCAATGACAATTGTTTGACCCGGCGGTCATGTTCGGCAAGCTCGACGGCGACAAGTTTCATCGCGATCAACTGACGCAACGGGGCATTGAGCGCCTGCTTCGAGACGCCGAGGATGCCGAGCAGAGTATTGACGGCGAGCTGCGGGTTGCGGCTGACGAAATGCAGGATGCGGTGATGGACGCGCCCGAGGCCGAGCTGTTCGAGCATGCGGTCGGGGCGCGAGGTAAAGGCGCGATAGGCGAAGAAAAAGAGCTCGATGGACTCTTCCAGTTCGTCCGGGTTTTTTTGGTCAATCATGTTGACATACTAGGGGGCGCCGCTTAGGCTGTCCATAGGTCAACAACATTGACGTGTATTGATGAAAACCTTTAGCGACGTGTCGCGTTTTTCCCGCCGTGCCGGCAATCTCGAAGCTTCGCCGATCCGCGAAATACTCACCGTGATCGACCGCCCGGGAATGATTTCCTTTGCCGGCGGCCTGCCGGCGCCGGAAACCTTTCCCGCCATGAATCTCGCCAACGTGCCGGCCAAGTGGCTGCAGTACGGGCCGAGCGAGGGCGACCCGGAATTGCGCCAGTGCATCGCCGAGAATCTCAACGAGCTCGGCCTCAAGTGCTCGCCGGAACAGGTGCTGATCCTTTCCGGTTCGCAGCAGGGCATCGATTTGGTCGGCAAACTGTTCATCGACAACGGCACGCCGGTGGCGGTCGAATCGCCGACCTACCTGGCCGCCTTGCAGGTTTTTCGTTATTTCGGGGCGCGTTTCACGCCGCTCAACCCGCAACTGCCGAGCGCCGGTCTGGCCGGCGAGCCGCGGCCGGCCTTCGCCTACGCGATTCCGACCTTCCAGAATCCGACCGGCCATTGCTACGCTGCCGCCGAGCGCGCTGCGCTGGCCGAGGCCTGCGACCAGTTCGCGGTACCGCTCTTCGAGGACGATCCCTACCGCGACCTGGCCTACGACGAGGTCGAGCGGACACCGGTCTGCGCCCAACTGCAGCGGGCTTCCTGGATTTATCAGGGCTCTTTTTCGAAAAGCCTGGCCCCCGGTTTGCGCCTCGGTTACCTGGTGGCTTCGCCGGATCTGCTGACGCCGTTGGTCCGCCTCAAACAGGCGGCCGACCTGCACAGCAACCGGATCAGCCAGTGGTATGTCCTGGGCCAGTTGCAGGATGCGGCGCGGGACCGGCGGATTGCCGAGCTGGCCGATTTCTACCGGCGTAAGCGCGACCTTTTCGGGCGCGAACTGGATCGGCATTTCAACGATCTGGCGACCTGGCGGGTGCCGGCCGGCGGGCTGTTCTTCTGGCTGCAACTGAAAGCCCGGATCGACACCCGCTTGCTGCTGCCGCAGGCCATTCAGCACAATGTGGCGTTCATGCCGGGCGAGCCGTTCTTTCCCGAGCGGCCGGCCGCCTGCGGCGCCTTGCGCCTCAATTTCAGCCATGCCGACGAAGAACAGATCAGGCGCGGTCTGGCGACCCTGGCCGAATTGTTGGCAGCGGCGCTCGGCCGGCCGGGTGGCGAACTGCGGCGGGCGGTCGGCTGAAGCGGCCGGCGGGCTGCTTACAATTTGACACGAGTTCTGTCGGCTGGCCGGCCGGGCGGTAGCTTAAAATGCGAGCGATGCCTGTTCCGGATAATTCTCTCAAACGTCGCGCCCCGCTGTGGGCAATAGCTGTTTCGCTGCTTCTCCACGGCCTTGTTTTGTTCGTGCCGCGCAGCAACCCGCCTGGCGGCAATCCGCCGCCCCGTCTGCAAGCCAGCCTGGCGCCGCGTTTGCCGCTGGCGCAGCGGGAGCAGCCAGCGAGCGAAACACCGCCCAGGAAGGCGCCGCAAGCCAGCAAAAAGTCGGCAGCACAGCCCCGGCTGCTGACCACCAACAAGACGCCGCGGCAAAGCTGGTCGGTTGCCGAAAAGCAGGAAATGAACAACTTTCTCGACGAGTTGGCGACCCAGGCCAGGACGGCGCCCAAGCCGAGCCTGGCGCAGCGCTCGCTGAGCATGGCCCGGGAATACGGGCGGGAAATGGCGGAGCGCGAAGCGAACGACTCGGCCAGCCTGGAACTGCGCCCGAATGCCCCGCCGGCCGATCCGTTCAGCCTGGAAATGTACGTCGATGGCCTGGTCAAACGCCTTAACCGGAGCGCCGGTTTCGTCAGAAACGATCCGCGCAGCAAGGGCGTGCGGACGGCCGCCGTGCAGTTCCGGCTGAATCCGGACGGTAGCCTGAAATCCTTCTCGGTGCTCAACATGGGCGATCAGGCCGAGGAAATCGCCTTCATCAAATCGGTCGTCGAGCGCTCGATTCCCTTCGCGCCGTTCCCGGCCGATATCAACCGCGCCGCCCGTTCGCTGGCGATGACCATCTGCATCGTTCCGGGCAGCGCCGGCGGCGGTTTCGGTTTCACGCGGACGGCCAACGGTCGGGGCTGCTGACCGGCGGGTTCTCCGCATCGAGTGCAGGCCGATCATCTTGCCCTCGCTATCGCTGCACAGGGAGATGAAACCGTATTCGCCGATCGGCATTTTGGCTTTTTGACGGCGGGCGGGCCGGAGCGAATGCTCGAATGGCTTGTCGGGCAATTGATCCGGCCAGTGCCAAAGTTCCGGAAAGTCGGGGAAAAGGTAGAAATATATTCAGCCATCGGTTAGATTTGTGGGAGATTTTGTTGTTGATATTCCGTTGGCCTAGCGGCGGTGGAGGCGCTAGGCCAAATAGATAAAACACGTGGCTTGTTGAACAAAAGCCCCCAAGGAATGCGATGGACAAGGATCAGGAAATTCTTGCAATCAGCCGGCTGGTTTTTGAACTGACCAAGCTTGGCGGCAGCGACGTCGACCTCGACGCCATGCTGGCCCGACTGTTTGACCTGCTGAGCAACTTGCCGGGCATTCGGGTGCAAGCGCGCAGCGTCATCCTGCTGGAGAATTCCCGCGGCCGCTTGACCCAGGTTGCCCAATTCGGTCTCGACCCGGTCTGGGAGCGCTCGGTGCGTTCCTGTGCCGACCCCTATGCCGGCAACGTTCAGGCCGAGCAAGCCTTCGTCGTCGCAGCGACCAGCGAATATCCCTATCTGCTGGCCGAAGAGGCCGCCGGCGAGGCGCGCTGTTTCGTTCTCCCGCTGCGCAAGGAGGGCAAGTCGATGGGGCGCGTGCTGCTCTTCATCGACCCCGAGTGGCAGGTCGATGCCGTCGAAACCGAGTTCATGACCGACCTGGCCGGTACGCTGTCGGTGCTGGTTTCCCGTTGCATCATCAACGAGACCCTGGGCGTCCGCGAAGTCGAGCTGGAAGAGGCCCGCACCGATGCCATCCGCCGACTCGGCACGGCATCGGAATACCGCGACAACGAAACCGGTATGCATATCATGCGGATGACCCATTTCGCTACCAGTATCGCCCGCGCCATGGATCTCCCGGAGGCGTTGCGGGAACTGCTGGCGGTCTGCGCGCCGATGCACGATGTCGGGAAAATCGGCATCCCCGATGCCATCCTGCTCAAGCCGGGGCGCCTCACCCCGGCCGAGTACGAAATCATGAAGACTCACACGGAAATCGGTTCGCGCTTGCTGACCGGGGCCGACAGCCTGATCCAGACCGCCAAGGAAATTGCCGAGTGCCATCACGAACGCTGGGATGGCGGTGGCTATCCGGCCGGCCTGCAGGGTGAGGAAATACCGCTGTTGGCCAGAATCTGCGCCGTGGCCGATGTTTTCGACGCGTTGACTTCGCTGCGCCCTTACAAGGCGCCGTGGCCGGTCGATGAAGCGATCGAGTGGATGTGTCAGCAGGCCGGCAGCCATTTCGATCCCGACGTGATCGCCGCCTTTGTCGCCGCGATGCCCGAAATACTGCGGATCCGCCAGCTTTACCGGGACGACATCATCGATCCGAATCAGTCCGTCGATTTGCCGCTGCCAGGTTTCTCACCGTCGGCCTGGGTCAGTTGGGAGGATAGTCTGAGTGTCGGTATCGATGTCATCGACGAGCATCACCGCTACCTCTTCGATCTGACCAACGACCTATTCACCATCGTTTCCGAGAAGCGTGGGGCCAGCGAACTGGCCCGCGTCCTGAAAGCCCTCTCGCAGTACGCCCAGGTGCACTTCCGGGCCGAGGAGCGGATGATGGAACACTACGGGTACGCCGGGATTGCCGTGCAGCGCCATCAACACGATGATTTCGAGGGGCGCCTGCAGGCTTTTTACGACGAGCTGCACAGCAATCCATTGACGGCCCAGTTCGAGGTCTTGATCTACTTGCGCAATTGGCTGATTCAACACATCGTGCACGAAGACGCCAAGTTGCGCGATCTGGTAAGAATCTGAGCACCGCATAGCGACCGGAAAGGCAGTCCGTATGACCATCCGCAATATTCTCCGCATGGGCGATCCCCGCCTGTGGCAAGTGGCCCTGCCGGTGGCCGACTTCACTACCCCGGCCCTGGCCGACCTGATCGCCGATATGTTCGATACCATGCACGCGGCCGGCGGCGTCGGCCTGGCCGCGCCGCAGATCGGCGTCGGGTTGCAGGTGGTGATCTTCGGCTTCGAAAGCAGCGAACGTTACCCGGATGCCGAGGCTGTGCCGCAGACCGTTCTGATCAACCCGACGATCACCCCGCTCGGCAAGGCCGAAGCGAGCGACTGGGAAGGCTGCCTTTCCGTTCCCGGCCTGCGCGGCGCCGTTCCCCGCCCGGCCCGCGTTCGTTACCAGGGCTACGATCCGGCCGGCCAGCCGATCGATCGCACGGTCGACGGTTTTCACGCCCGCGTCGTCCAGCATGAATGCGACCACCTGATCGGTCGGCTCTACCCATCGCGGATTCGCGATTTCACCCGCTTCGGCTATACCGACGTGCTGTTTCCCGAACTGTTGAAATAGGGGCGCGGCCTCAAAGGCCCAGGCGACTCTGGGTGTGCAGCAGTTTGGCGGCCATGCCGAGGCCGTAGGCTTCGACCTGGTCGAGCGTGCCCACTTCGAAACCGCAGGGTTTGCGGCCGGTGATTTCTTCCCATAGCGTGGCGACGGCAAAGGGCGTGACGTCGAGCGAGCTTTGGTCCGGCTGCTCGAAGACGGCGGCGAAAGACTGTCGCCAGCGATTGCCCGGGGCGAAGCGGCTGCCAATATGCTCGATTTCGTGGCGGGCCTCGTGCTCTTCCAGGGGCAACCACAGGCCGTCGGTATTGCAGGCGAAGGCGCTCCCGTCGGGCAGCGGTGCCAGTTTCGCCGAGCGCTTGTCCGGCGTCTGCGCCAACTCGAAACGCAGTATGCCCAATTGGTGCGTCCGCAGCAGCGGCAGAACGTGGTTTTCAATCAGCCACGATTCAAGATGGTGTGTGCCGGCCATGATCAGCTTGACCAGGTCGGCGCGCTGTTTGGCCTGCTCCAGCAGGGCGCCGGCGCTTTGCGGCCAGTCCAGCGATAGCGGGGTCATCGGGTATTCCTCGGCAGAGTCGATGGGGGGCATTTTAAAAGCTATTTGCCTTTGCCACGGCAGAACTTTTCGCCCCCCGGCGGCGCCCGCCGCCTCAGAACCAGCTTTCGACCTTGCTCCGCGTCGGCACGCCGCCGGCATGTACCACCGTGCCGTCGATCACCACACCGGGTGTGGACATCACGCCATAGCCCATGATCGCAGGCAAATCCTCGACTTTCTCGAGCCGGATTGCGATCCCTTTTTCTTTCGCTACCGCCTCGATCAGGGCGATGGTGTTGCGACAGTTGGCACAACCGGTGCCGAGAACCTTGAACTCTTGCATGGGATTTCCTTTCCTTTGTGTCGATAAAATGAAGGGTCGCCGTGGCCGCTCACAGCACCAGATTGAAAACGTAGCCGACGAGCATGATGCCGACCGCGACGACGCCGGCGAAGGTGGCGATCAGGGTCGGCTTCAGCGCCTTGCGCAGGATGATCATTTCCGGCGCCGAGAGGGCGATGACGCTCATCATGAAGGCGAGCACGGTCCCCAGCGCGGCGCCCTTGCCGATCAGCGCCTCGACGATCGGGATGATGCCGGCGGCGTTGGTGTACATCGGCACGCCGAGCACGACGGCCGCCGGCACCGCCCACCAGACATCCCGGCCCATGAAGGAGGCCATGAAGTCTTCCGGCACATAACCGTGGATGCCGGCACCCAGGGCGATGCCGAGCAGGATGTAGGGCCAGACCTTGCCGACGATTTCCCGGACATGCCGGCCGCCGGCCTGAAAGCGCTCGCTCCAGGAGATTTTCTCGTCCGCCGGATGGGCCGTCTGGCCGGCCAGGATTTTTTGTACCCAGTCTTCCAGAAAGCGCTCCATATTCAGCTTGCCGATGACCAGACCGGCAAAAATAGCGATGAGCAGGCCCATGCCCAGGTAGAGGACGGCGACCTGCCAGCCGAACATGCCGAATAACAGGACCAGCGCCACTTCGTTGACCATCGGCGCCGAAATCAGGAAGGAGAAGGTCACGCCCAGCGGCACGCCGGCCGACAGGAAGCCGATGAACAGCGGCACCGCCGAGCAGGAACAGAAGGGCGTGACGATACCGAGCGCGGCGGCCAGAACATTGCCGACCCCTTGCCGCTTGCCGGAAAGCAGGGTGCGGGTGTGGGCGGGCGAAAAGAAGGTCTGGATGATGCCCATGACGAAGACGATGCCGGTCAGCAGCAGGAGCACTTTGGGCGTGTCGTAGAAAAAGAAATGTACGGCTTCGCCGAAGGGCGTCTGGCGGCTCAGGCCGAAGCCCGCGACCAGCCATTCGGCGCCGGCCGAGAGCTGGCTATAGACGGCCACCCAGGCGATGCTGGCCAGGGCAATCCCAAGCAGCCATGGCCACAGTTTCTGGCGATCGGGGATTTCAAGAGGGGCGACGGTCATGGCATTACTCCGGGTTCGGCGTACCGCCTGGCATGGCGATGCGGGTGGTCATGCCGGGGAGACGGAGCGCCGGGCAAAAGGATGCAGTTGGGCGGTGCCCTACGGCGGTGTGACGTTCGCCGGGGCGGCCGGCCGGATCGGCGGGGGCGGCAACGCGATCACTTCGCTTGGTCGGAAGCCAGCGTGCCGATTTTGTATCGGGCCAGCAATTCATCGGCAAACGGCGCATGCGAGCGCCCTTTGGTTTTCGTTTTGTAGGCCTCGGTCGCTTCCCTGCCGCACCAGGGAACAACCAGTTCCGGTGGCGACGGGTGAGCGGGCAGGTAAGCGCTCAGGTCATAGACGCCGCCACGAATCGCCATCCAGCAATTCGCCGCCGTCGCATGTTTGGCCAGCTCGGCCGGCGTATAGGTTTTCTCGGCGGCCAGCAGGAGACTTTCTTCAGGTGTCGGCAACCACAGGCTTGCCGTCCAGAAGGCTGTGACCAGCAGCCAGAAGAGCACGGTCGTCGAGAGATAGAAGCGGCGCATTAGCGGAACTCGAAATTTTCAAAGTGGATATGACGGGGCTTGATGCCCCGCTCGTTCAAAACCTGCCGGAGCCCGACCAGCATGCCGGGCGGCCCGCACAGATAACAATCGCGCTGCGCCAGACCGGGGGCGGCGGGGAGAAGGGCGTTCAGATCGGGCAACGTCGGGCCGGTTGCCACCGCCCGCAGGGTTAGCTGCGGGTCCTTCGCCGCCAAAACCTGCAATTCGTGCAAAAACGCGGCGTCGGACTCGCTGCGGTAAAGATAGAGCAGTTGGGTCGGCTGATCGAGCGGCGCGGCCCGTAGCTGCGCCAGGAAGGGCGTGATGCCGATCCCGCCGGCCACCCACAGTTGGGGGATGGCCGGCCGGTCGGCCAGGAAGCAGCCAAAGGCGCCTTGCACTCTGGCCAGAACTCCCGGCTCGATGGACTGAATATTTTGCGTACAGTCGCCCAGGGCTTTTACGCCAAAGCGGATCTCGCCATCGGCCCCGCTGGCGCTCACCGTGAAAGGGTGAAATTCGCCGCAGCCCCGGAAGTTGGGGCCGGCGAAAAAAGCCACCAAGGCAAACTGCCCGGGCTTGGCCTGCAAGCCATCGGCCAGCGGCTTCAGGGATATTTCGACCATGCCGTCGGCTACCGGCGTCACGCGGTGCACGATGTAGGGTCGGGCGGCTCGGCCGAAGTCCTGGCGCACGATGCGCCAGCCGAGCAAGAAGGCGGCGAGGCCGAGGATCGGCCAGACCGGCTGCTCGATACCGAGCAGGACCAGGTGCAGCAAGCCGAACAAGACGGCGAGTCCGAGTCCGAGATGCAGCCGGCGCCAGGTTCGGTAGGGAAGCCGTCGTTCGAAAGTTGCCGCCAGGCCGGCCATCAGCAGGAGCAGGGCCAGCCAGCCGGCCCAGACCGGCCAGCCCTGGCTAAAGGGCGAGAGGGTCTGCCAGGCCAACTGCCGCCCATCCGGCCAGGCAGCGGCGGCCAGCAGCAGCGGATGGGCGAGCAATGCCGCATAGGCTGCCATGCCGACCCGGTGATGCCAGTGGTACATCCTTTCCAGTCCGCCCAGCCCTTGGGCCAGACGGGGCTCGCGAAGCATCAGCAGGAGGCTGGCGAGGAGCAGGCCACAGCCGGCCCAGCCGAGAACGATACCCAGGCTGCGGGCTATCGATAGTCCCTCGGGCAGCGCCCAATAGACCGGGCCGAGCGTCGCCGCCAGGACCAGTAAGGGGAGCGCCAGGAAGCGCCGGTTGGGCATCGGGCTTGGGCCGTCGATCGGGCTATTTCCCGGGAACGGCCTCAGCCGGTCTCAGGTGCCCACAAATATCCCGCCGGCCAGCGGGTAAAGCCAGGCCGCGTTGGCGGGCCCGTTCTTCCATCAATTGGTGATGGCTGAGCTGATAAGTGCGGCATTCCTCAAGCCTGCTAAAGCTGCGAATCCGGCTTTGATGCTCGATCCGTTCCTCCGGGCTCATCAACTGCCAGCCCCGGGTATTGCTTTCGCTGGCCCGCCATGGACCGCGCGCCGCGGCGTTAGCGAGCATCAGCATGGCAATTGCCAGGCCGACGATCAATTTTGTCAGCATGATCCGTTCCTCGCCGAGTTCTTACCCAATGGTGCCAGACCAATCCGGTCAGCGCTTGCTTTACTGCCGCCGGCTGGCGTGCCGCCGCGGAAATCGAGAATGCGCTCGTTGGTCGCCATGCGGCTCTCCGTTATCCCGGCCGGGGACGAATGTCCCTGGCGTACTTGGGGAGACGTTGATCGGCGCGAAAGGATGCAACAATTTTTGCGCCGGGGCTTACGGCTCGGCCAGGGGCGGCCGCGGGGTAAAGCAGCAAACCGTTCCGGCGGCGTCGAAACGCACCTGGCAGTTGGTTTCCAGTTTTTCTTTCAGTTGCAGGCGGGCGCGCTGCAGGCGCGACTTGGCGCCGGGCAGGGAAAGACCGAGCAGGGTGGCCAGTTCCTGCTGCGAGTGGCCCTCAATGTCGCAGTAGGTGATGGCTTGCCGGTCCTTCTCGGCCAGTTCGGTGAGCACCCGCGGCAAACACTGGCTCAGGGTGTCGACCGGTTCCGGTGCTTCGGTGGCCGGTGCCGCCAGGTCTTCCGGCAGGGGCTGGTGTTGGCGGGTGCGGCGCCAGCGATCGGCCAGCGCATGGCGTGCCACCTGGAACAGCCAGGCCCGCGGATTGTCGATGTGGCAGAACTGTTTTCCCAGGCCCATGGCCTTGATGAAAACTTCCTGCAGCACTTCCTCGGCATCTTCCGGCTGACTGGCCCGCTGCCGCAGGTAGCCCAGCAATTCGGCCTGGCAGGCGGCCCAGGCGGTCATCAGGCAGTGCGGATGCATCAGGCGTCTTCCCGCGCCGCAAGACCAAAGCGTTTCATCTTTTCCCACAGCGCTTCCGCGGTCTGGGTCAGGTGGCCGTTATGGCGCTCGAGGGCGACGATCAGGAAGTCGCGTTCGCAGGCCATCAGATAGTCGGTCAACGATGGCGAGGCGAGGGGAATGGCACCGGGCTCCACCGGGTTTTCGCCAAAGAAGGCGTTGGCGCCGAGCAGCGGGCCGGGCGAGAGGATGCCGGCGCTGCGGTCGGGCTGGCGGATATCGCTCTCCATCACGCGGTAGAGCCGGCTTTCCAGCGCCGCTGCGGCGGCGAAGCCTTCGAGCGGGTAGCGTTGGGTGAGCGATTCGCCCATGATCCCGTCGTCCTCGATCAGGCAGAGGTGCGGGCGGGTTTCAGGCGGTATGGCCATAGGGAATTCCAACTTTGAAAGTGGTGTAGCCGGGCAGACGCTCGACCTCGATTTCGTCGTCCAGTTGCTGCACGATCTGATAGACGATCCTCCGTCCCGGACCATGGCCGCGTTCGCTGCTCACGGCGAAGGGTTCAAACAGCGTATCCATGCGTTCCTGGGGAATATAGTCGCCATCGTTGGTGCTGGCCAGGGGTAAGTGCTTTTCCGTCGCTTCGACCAGCAGGCGGACGCCGCCTTCTTCCGCCGCACCGATGGCGTGGAGCGGCAGGTTGAGCAGGATCCGGCGCATCGGCGAGAATGAGCGGGGCGTCCACATCCTCGGCGGCGAAGGGGGAATCCTTGGCCTTGTTTTCGACGAGCAGGGCGCGCAGTTCACCCGCGTCGCCTTCACCGCAGGGCTGAAGCGGGAGGGTGAGGTCATCAGCATGGATGGTCGGGGACGCGCCTTCGGCAACCTCTTCGTCGAGCGGCTGTGGCGTAGCGTGAAGCACGAGGATATGTACCTGAAGGGCTAGGCCTCGAAGGGCGTGTTGCTGCTCGGCCTGACGGCGTATTTCGCCTTCTACAACGGCGAGTGGCCGCACCCGTCGCTCGGGCTGCAAACGCCGGATGTCGTGTGTCGCAGGGGCGTGGGGGGCGGCGCGCTGGAGGAATTCCCTGTTCCGCTACGCTTCACTTCACAGGGAATTCCTCCATCACAAAGGCAAAGTCGGAGGCAACGGCAACCACCCAATCAAAGGCAAAACCGGGGCAGCGTCGTCCAACTGCGAGTGAAGTCGAACGCATTGCTTAAACTGACTGCATTGTCTCGTCGATCGCCATTCCCCGGCGGCAGCATCGGTCCTGTCGCCAGCGCGCCGGGAATTTCGGGTCAGCGGGAAGCCATGGCCTTTTCGTCTTGCAGCGCGGCCTTCAGGTCGTCCACCAGGCGCTCGATGGATTTGTGCGCATCGTAGAACTCGAATTCGCCCTTGCCGGTTTCAAGAACGACGTTGGGTTCGTCGCCATAGAGCGGGACTTGGACATGGACGCCTTTGGTGATGACGATCATGCCGTCCTCTTTTTTTGACGGTTCGCTGAGGGCGACGGGGGTGAAGCCGAGTTTGTTGAGTTTTTCGGCGAGGGCTTGGGCGTTCATGTGTTTCCTTTGTCGGTAATTGGGTTGGTTGCCGGCAGGGCTCCGGCAAATGGTGGGGGTGGATTTATTTTTGGCCGATTGCCCAGATGAAGGACTGGACGTCGATCATGTCCCTGGGCATCAAGCCTTCCTCCGCGAGAGTGGCGCGGAGGTGGTTGTAGAGTCGCTGAACCGCCGTATAGCTGCGCCAGTTCGGTTCCGATTTGTAATGGATTCGCCAGCAAAAGGCCTTCGCCACATTCTGGATGACCGTCGGTTTGATGAAGGCCTTTTCCTGCGGGAAGCGGATGAATCCGAACAGAGTGGCATAAGGCCAGCGGTTGATGCCCAGCAGGTCGAGGGCACGAACGAATCCCTTGAAGCGGTCTTCTTCCGAGTCCGTTCCATAGAGGAGGGCGGCCAGGGCTTCGGCGAAGGTTTTTTGCGGCACGGGGGTCTCCAGGGCGCTGTAGAAAGCCGTCTTTTCGCTCTTGGTCAGCAGATTGGTCAGCGACTCGATGTGCCGGGCCCGGTCGCAGATGTCCTGATAGCGGCTCTCGGCGAGGAGTTGCGAAATTTCGCCCTGGCCCAGCAACTGGATGCAGAACTGGTGGGCGCGCCCGCTGGCCTCGCGTTCCTCCTTGACATAGCGCGGCGCGGCAAAGCCGTCCGGGTGGATTGCCAGGAAGCGTTCAACGGCCTTGGCCGGCGTCACATAGACCGCGTTATCGATTTGCGACGTTTCGATCAGGTTGTCCAGTTGGCGGTGTTTGGCCGCGGCACCCTCGGCGATCTCGAGTTGAACGAACGATTTTGCCAGGCGCTTGGCGCCGATACCGACAAAGAACACATCGATGCTGTCGGGGCCGACATTGAGCACTTTCCCGAGTCCCCAGCTTTTCTGCTTGGGGTGAAATACACGATCGCCTTGGGTTGGACTGCTCATCTTGCTCTCCGCCGTTTCCGGAAAAAAGCGGCGGATTTTATCATCCTAGAAAACGCAATTGAACCGCGGAGACACAGAGGTGCAGAGGAAAAACAATGGTTTGCCTGGATTATTCGGCACCCCTTCGGGGGGCGCCGCAAAAACCTTGCAAGCCACTGCTTTCACGTTCTTCTCTGCGCCTTTGCGATTCTGCGGTAAGGTTTTTAGGATCATGCGTTGGAAAAGGCGAATCCGGCCGGAGCGAGCAGTGGTTTCGCCGGAAAAAAACATGGCATGGCGATCGGATCGCCATTTCCTTTGCGCTTCCCGAGCTATACACTGGCCACCGTCCATTCCGCGACAACTTGGAGAGGGAAGCATGCAAGGTTTGTTTGAGTACAAGCTCGATGGTAAAGGTGACGCTGTTGTCTTGGGTGTCGATCTGGATTCAATCAGCGCCAAAGCCCTGGCTCGACTTGATCGTTACATCAATTGGGAGGATGTTCTAAAACTGACGGAGAACGATCCGGAAGCGGCTTCTGCCGCCGAACGCCTGCATACCGTTTTGCAGCATCTGGGACGCTGATCTGGCGCCCAAGATGCGCTAAGCAAGGAAGCGCGTCGAAAGAGGAGCCAGGGCTTGGGCCTTGCGCTCCTTTTTTCATTCTGGAAACCTAGCCGGTATTTTCGCCACCGGCCGCCGCGCTGAGGGCGGCGCATGGGCTGCTGTTTTCCTCGGCGCCAGATACCGGCGGCCGGCCTTCGATGGCGGCCTTGGCCGCCTCCAGAACCTTGCGCGCCGGCGTCCGGCGGACTTTGTCGGCGAGGGCGATGGCGGCCCGCAGGGTATCGTCGGCAATGCCGAGCTGGCGGCCGGCGGCGATGTGATATTCGACGCAAGGGAGGCAGTTGCTGCCGATGGCGGCGCCGATGGCGACCAGTTCGACTTCCCGTGGGCTGAGTTGGGGCATGGCGTTTCCTGGTGAAAGGGGTGGGGTGGTGAGCGTCTTGCTCATCAAGGTCGAGGTGGCGGGACAGAGGCCGGAAAACTGCGTAGTTGCCCGAATGGCCGGCGGCGCCTCGTGCCGGGCGGTGGGCTGGTAACCGAGGTGGGTGAACAAATCGGCCGCCGTCGTGGTCAGCAGAAACAGGCGACTTACCCCCTGGCTGGCGGCGTACTGTTCGGCCCGGGCGACCAGTTGGCGGCCCAGGCCGGAGCCGCGCCGGTCGGGGCTGACGGCCAGCGAGCGGAGCAGGCCGAAGGGGCCGTAGCGTTCGAGGCCAATTAGCCCATAGAGGCCATCGGGCCCGCGACTGCCGAAAAACTTCCGGCCCGACCCGGCGGCCAGATCGGCGACCGGCAGCCCGCACTGCTCAAGCAGCGGCACGACTGTCCGGTGGTCGGCGATGGCCGCGATCGGCGGGCGGTCTGTCATGATCAGACTTTTTCGTTGCTGAAATAGCGTTTCTGGAACCACAGCGCAACGCCGACCAGACCGATCATGACCGGCACCTCAACGAGCGGCCCGATCACCGCCGCGAAGGCGGCCCCGGAATTGATGCCATACACCGCAATCGCCACCGCGATGGCCAGTTCGAAATTGTTGCTGGCGGCGGTGAAGGAGAGCGTCGTGCATTTCTTGTAATTGGCCCCGACCTTGCGGCTCATGTAGAACGAAAAGAGGAACATGACCACGAAGTAGATGAGCAGCGGAATGGCGATGCGCACGACGTCGAGCGGGATGGTGACGATCAACTGGCCCTTCAGACTGAACATGACGACGATGGTGAAGAGCAGGGCGACCAAGGTGATCGGCCCGATTTTCGGCACGAAGTGCGTGTGGTACCACTCCTTGCTCACGTAGCGCAGCATGACGACGCGGGTCAGCACGCCGGCGACGCAGGGGATGCCGAGATAGATGAAAACGCTTTCGGCGATCTGGCCGATCGAGATATCGACGACCATGCCGGTCAGCCCGAAGAGCGGCGGCAGGACGGTGACGAAGAACCAGGCGTAGACGCTGAAGAAGAGCACCTGGAAGATCGAGTTGAAGGCAACCAGGCCGGCGGCGTACTCGGTCGAACCCTTGGCGATTTCGTTCCAGACGATGACCATGGCGATGCAGCGGGCGAGGCCGATGAGGATCAGGCCGACCATGTATTCCGGCTTGTCCGGCAGGAAAATGATGGCCAGGGCGAACATCAGGATCGGTCCGAGGATCCAGTTCTGCAGCAGCGACAGGCCGAGCACCTTCTTGTCGCTGAAGACGTCGGGCAATTCTTCGTAGCGCACCTTGGCGAAGGGCGGGTACATCATCAGGATCAGGCCGAGGGCGATCGGGATATTGGTTGTCCCGACCTGGAAGCGGTTGATGAAGGCCTCGGTGCCCGGCACGAAATAGCCGAGGGCGATGCCCAGCGCCATGGCGGCGAAAATCCACACCGTCAGGTAACGGTCGAGGAAAGATAGTTTCTTGCTTACCGCACTCATTTCAGTTCTCCCATGCAATGCTTGGTTTATTAATTTAGGGGGCTGCCCGGTTTTGCCCTGCCGCCAGTCGGCGTAGCCGCGCCGTACCGATCGGTTCTTCGGCGAGCAGCGGGACGACGGCATAACGTGTCGCATGGCGAGTGGCAACGGTGTCGATTTCATGCCACTCGTTTTTCGCCCGCTGGCGCAGCAACGGCGAATCGACCACGCTGGCCGCCAGGCTGTTGTTGATGACCCAGGCCCAGGGCTCGATGCCGGCCCGGCGCAGATCGGCCTGCAAATTGGCGGCTTCGAGCACCGGCGTCGTTTCAGCGAGCGTCACGAGCAGCACCTTGGTTTGCTTGCTGTCCTGCAACTGCATCATCGGCGTCGTGAAATGCCGGTCCTGGCCGCTCATCTGGCGGGAAATTTCCCGGTGGTAGGCGCCGGTGGCATCGAGCAGGAGGAGCGTGTGGCCGGTCGGCGCCGTATCCATGACGACGAATTTCTGGCCGGCTTCGCGGATGATGCGGGAAAAGGCCTGGAAAACGGCGATTTCCTCGGTGCATGGCGAACGCAGGTCCTCTTCGAGCAGGGCGCGGCCCTGGGCGTCGAGACCAGCGCCCTTGCTGGCCAGCACCTGCTGGCGATAACGCTCTGTCTCGGCCTGCGGGTCGATGCGGCTGACCGTCAGATGTTCGAGTTCGCCGGCCAGGGTTTCCGTGAGGTGGGCGGCCGGGTCCGAAGTGGTCAGATGCACGGGCAGGCCGCGACTCGCCAGTTCGACGGCAAGTGCCGCAGCCAGCGTCGTCTTGCCGACGCCGCCCTTGCCCATGAGCATGATCAGGCCGTGACCGTCGCCGGCGATTTCATCGACCAGGGTGGACAGGCTGGGGGCGCTCAGGACGGCCTGTGTCTCGGTGCTGGCCGGCAACGGCGCATTGGCCGCGCCGAGCAATTGCTTCAGGGCGGGCAGGCCGACCAGGTTGAAGGACTTGAGTTCGATGCGGTCGGTCGGCAGCGCCTTGAGTACTTCCGGAATATCCGCCAACGCCCTTTGCTCGCGGGCCAGGATGGCGGCTGCCAGCGGATCGCTCGCCGCCTCGCCGGCCGGCAGGACGCCGTTGATCACCAGGAATTGCCGGCTCAGGCCGATGGCCGCCAGTTCTTCGTGTGTCCGGGCGACTTCGCGCAGGGTTGCTTGCTGGGCGCGGGCGACCAAGATCAGCCGGGTGCGCTGCGGGTCGGCCAGTGCGTCGACCGCTGCCTTGTATTGCGTGCGCTGTTTTTCCAGCCCGGCCAGCGGGCCGAGGCAGGAGGCGTCGCCCTTGCCTTCGTCGAGAAAGCCGCTCCAGGCACCGGGCAGTTGCAGCAGGCGGATGGTGTGGCCGGTCGGCGCGGTGTCGAAAACGATGTGCGCGAAATCGGCGGTCAGCGCCGAGTCGGTGAGCAGGGCGGTGAATTCGTCGAAAGCGGCGATTTCCGTGGTGCAGGCCCCCGAGAGTTGTTCCTCGATACTATTGACGACGGCTTCCGGCAGGACGCCGCGCACCGGCCCGACGATGCGGTCGCGGTAAGCCTGGGCGGCGGCCTGCGGGTCGATTTCCAGGGCCGACAAATTGCTGACGGCGGCGAGCGGGACGATCCGGTTGCCGATGTCTACGCCAAACACCTGGCCGACATTGGAGGCCGGATCGGTGCTGACCAGCAGCACGCGCCGGCCGGCTTCCGCCAGTTGGATGGCGGTGGCGCAGGCGATCGAGGTCTTGCCGACGCCGCCTTTGCCGGTGAAGAACAGGAAGCGCGGTGGTTGGTCGAGAAATTTCATGATGCGGTCTTTCCGGCTTAGCAGGATTTGCCGCTACAGCCACATTTACCGGCTGGCTGGCTCGCTTCCTGAGCGGCGCTGATCCCGGCCCAGCGGGCGAGTTCGGCACGCTGCGGATAACGGCCGGTAAGGGCGACATCGCCATCGACCAGAATCACCGGCAGGCCTTCGGCTCCGGATAGCTCGAGAAATTTCTTCACGGCGGCGTTTTCGGCAAAGGCCATCGGTTGCTGGGCCAGATTGAACCGTTCGATCTGGGCTCCGTTCTGCTTGGCCCAATCGACATCGGCCGAGAAGCTGACCAGTTGCTGGTCGATATCGACGCCACAAACGCCGGTGCTGCAGCACAGGGCGGGATCGAAAACCTGAATGTTTGCCATGGTGAGTCTCCTGCTGAAAATGGGTTGATTAAGGCTGCAGCGTGCCGATGCGGTCGAGCTCGGCTTGCAGTTGCGGCGGGTTGTTGATCAGTTCGCTCAGCGGCAGGGCGAGGAAAGCCTCGATACGGCAGCGCAGGATGCGGTAGGCGGTCATGAAGGCAGCATCGATCTCGGCATCCGTACCGGTGACATGCGCCGGATCGTCCACGCCCCAGTGGCTGCGAATGACCCGGCCGAGGTAGGCCGGACAGCTTTCGCCGGCCGCGTTGCCACAGACGGTGATGACGATATCCGGCGTCAGCGGCAGGTGGTCCCACGACTTGCTGCAATACCCCGTCGCGGCGATGCCTTGGCCGGCGAGCAGGGCCAGGGAGCGCGGATGGACCTGGCCGGTCGGCTGGCTGCCGGCACTGATCGCCTGCCAGCCGGCCGGCGCCAGATGATTGAAAGTGGCTTCGGCGAGAATCGAACGGCAGGAGTTACCGGTGCATAGGAAAAGTAGGTTCATGGTTCAGCGTTATGCGGTGTTTGAGAAAAGCGGCTCAGGCGCCCTGGCTTTGCTGCTGGCCGATGCCGTCGATTTCCTTCTTCAAGGCGATGGCATCGAGCTTGTCGAGCGGCAGGCTGACGAACAGCGAAATGCGCCGGGTGAGCAGACGAAAGGCGCTCGATACGGCATGTTCCTTGGCGGCGTCGTTGCCTTCAACGGCGGCCGGGTCTTCGATGCCCCAGTGCGCCGTCAGCGGCTGGCCGAGCCAGACCGGGCAGGCTTCGCCGGCGGCCTTGTCGCAGACGGTAAAGACAAAGTCGAGGTGGGGGGCGGCGGGCAGTGAAAACTCGTCCCAGTTCTTGCTGCGCAACTGGTCGACCGGAATGCGCTGCTCGCTCAGCAGCTTCAAAACGAAAGGATTGACCGCTCCGGCCGGATGACTACCGGCACTGAAGGCGCGGAATCGGTCCTGGCCGACGTGGTTGAGGATGGCCTCGGCCAGGATGCTGCGGGCGGAGTTGCCGGTGCAGAGAAAAAGAACGTTGAAGATGCGATCGCTCATCGGGCTTTCCTTCAGGTTGGGGGATTCTCGGTCTTGCCGCGGCGCAGCTCGGTGCTGCTGCAGGCGCCGGTCTTCGGCAGGCAGGCCTGACCGTGGCAGCAATTGCTGGTCAGGAAGGCGATCAATTCGTCCATCGTGCCGTAATTGGTCGAATAGCGGATAAAGCGGCTTTCCCGCTGGCCGCTGATCAGGCCGACCCGGGTCAGGTGGGCGAGATGGAAGGAAAGGGTGGCAGCGGCCATCGCCAGTTGTTCGCCGATGGCGCTGACCACCATCCCTTCCGGCCCGGCTTCGACCAGTAGACGGAAAATGGAGAGGCGGGATTCATGGCCCAGGGCGGCAAGGAGTTCGGCGGCAGTTAATGTTTCCATAGTTCGATAATAGTCGAATTATGTTGCAAGGTGATGACGACGGTTGAAATTTATGGCCAGTGGTAGGTTGACGCAGTTAGTGAAAAACGTGCCAACTTAGTGAAAAACTGCTGCCGCTGATAATGAAAACTCTGCGTCTCGAAGACAGTCATCTTGTCGGCCTTAGCGGACGGTGGCCTTCTAAAAGCGAATGGCCGGCTCTTCCCGAGAGCAGTCATCCGGACGTCCGCTTGGCAACTTGGCTGGCGGAAAAGCCCATGCCAGCAATTCGGCCAAAGTTTCCCTCAAGTTGACTTGTGACATGCGACAGGTTTGCTTCGCAAAACAGAAGCTCGGACGTGTCTCCGAATGGGCTCAGAAAGGCGGGGGGATTCTGGCACGCGTGACCTATGTGTGGCAGATGGCTTCGCCCTCTCATTTACTTGTCGGGTTTTCTCAATTGCATAGCCACATATAAAAGGAGGCGATCATCGGTATTGGACAGGTTCAATCCTGTCAGATCGCTGATTTTCTGCAGGCGATAGTCGAGCGTGTTGCGATGGATGTGCATGGCTTTTGCGGTCAAAGTCGGATGGCTGTTTTGGCTGAACCACGCGACCAGTGTCTTCATGAGCACCCGGCCTTTTGGGTCAGACTCCTCTAGCCTGGCAAGTGGTTGCCGCAGTTGTTCAGCTTGCCATCCTGACTCAAGGCCGGAAAGCAGAACTGGCAAACTCAAGGTGTAATAAGAAAAAATTTGGGATTCGGGCGACCTTAATTGGCCGACACGGCAGGTTTGCTTCGCCGACTCGTAGGAGGCTGCGGCTCCCTCAAGCCCTGGCAGTGCAATTCCCATCGACAGGCTGGCCTCTGACTTCAAGGGGTTTCGTATAGCACCGTTCAACTCCTCCAAACGTTTTCGTGCAGTCGCAGCGCAAAGACTCGGGCTGTCGGATACGTCAAATGCTTCGAACATCGCCAGTTCTCCCGGCGAGATCACCGCCGTGAGCAGATCTGGCCAGTGCGTAGCCAGTTCGGATTGCACGCGCTGCAATTCCATCATTGCCAACTCCGGTCGAAGGTTATCTGTCGGCAATTGCAGGACAAAAAAAGCGCCGGGTAGTCGTAAATCCACTTTCAGCCTTGCTGCCCAGGCATTCATGCCAGCATCCGAAATGCCTGACTTGTTGGCCAGCTGAAAGACGAACTCTTCGCGATAACGCTTCTCGTGCTGGAGCTCGCCAATGAGAAGGGCCTGCTCAAGGATCATCTCGGCGGTGACGCGGACCAGTTCGCCGAACTGGCGGACATCTTCAGGGTTACCCGTAATCCCGATGACGCCGCAGATTGTGCCGCGCACGGACAGCGGCAGATTGATCCCCGCCTTTGCTCCGGGCAGATTGGGTGTTGCCACACTATCAATCTCGACGGAGTCCTGTTTGGCCAGCGCAAGTTGCGCCCCCGGATGCAAGGAGCCAATCCGGTCCGGGGTTCCGCTTCCTATGATGATCCCCCGTGCATCCATCACGTTCACGTTGAACGGAATGATTTTCATCGTCCGCTCAACGATTTCCCTGGCTAGCTCCGATCCAATTGTGGCCATGCTCTTTCTCGGTGAACTTTGGACCATGCGCCAGCGGTCCGGTTTTGTATAAATGCACAAAATATATATCAATTTGCGAATTATTTACATGCATCCGCACGATGATTGTCTATTGCCGGCAGCCATACCATCTGCCTGTCGCATCGCAGTGGTTAATCAATTCACTATTAGGAGACAAATATGGCCAATGCACAAAGTGCCACGCTGACTGGAAACATGTCGGCGAACCCTGCCGAACTGGACGGGGCGTATCGCAAAGTAACTCTTCACCTCATACCGTTCATTTTCGTTTGCTACCTGTTCAATTATTTGGACCGGGTCAATGTCGGTTTCGCAAAATTGCAGATGCTTGACGCCTTGAAATGGAGCGAAACGGTATACGGCCTTGGTGCCGGGATTTTTTTCATCGGTTATGTCCTCAGTGGCATACCGAGCAACCTGCTATTGCACCGCATCGGTGCCCGTAAGGTCATCGGAACTCTGATGATTGCCTGGGGAATTGCCTCTGCGTCGCTGATGTTCGTCGAAACCCCGGAAGCCTTTTACACGCTACGCTTCATAACGGGTGTCTTTGAGGCCGGATTCTTCCCCGGGATCGTGCTTTATTTCACTAATTGGTTTCCGGCCTCGCGACGAGGGCGGATCATGGGGCTTTTCATGTCGGCCATCCCCATTTCCGGCGTTCTGGGGAGTCCGCTCTCCGGCTGGATGATGCAGTCCTTTGCCGGCCAAGGCGGTCTTGCCGGCTGGCAATGGATGTTCCTTCTCCAAGGCATCCCCACTGTATTGCTCGGCTTTCTGGTTTACGTTCTGCTTAATGACAGCATCGCCCAGGCCAAATGGCTGAGCGCTGATGAAAAGCAGATGTTAAGCGCTGAACTGGAAAAAGACGAAAAAATTCGCCGCGAAACCAGTCAGTCAGCCGACACCTTCGCAAGCGTGCTGCGCAATCCGCAAGTATGGCTACTCGGCTTGGTCTACTTCTGCATTCAGATGGGGGTCTATGCCATCAATTTCTGGCTACCCAGCATCATCAAGTCGCTCGGCTTCCAGAGTCCGCTGACCGTCGGCTGGATCAGTGCCATTCCCTATCTCTGCGCCAGCATCTTCATGATCTGGATCGGGCGCTCCGGTGACGCCCGCAAGGAACGTCGCTGGCACCTGAGTGGTCCGCTGCTGATGGGGCTGTGTGGATTGATGATTGCCACCATGGCTGGCGGCAACGCCGTCATCGCTGTCTTTGGTCTGTCGCTGGCAACAATGGGTGTCCTCTCCGGCCTGCCCATGTTCTGGCCACTGCCGACGGCCTTCCTAGGCAGTGCTGCAGCTGCCGGCGGCCTCGCACTGATCAACTCCCTTGGTCAGATCGCCGGCTTCATCAGTCCCTTCATGGTGGGCTGGATCAAGGATGCCACGGGAAGTACCACCGTCGCGCTCTACATCCTCTCTGGCGTGCTGTTCCTTGGTGCCATGCTGGTCCTGCGCGTACCGGCCAAAATCGTCAATCGCTAACTTGGTGAACTGCAGATTGGGCAAGGTGCCTCGCCCAATCTGCATGACGGAGTTACACCCATTCCGATGAGTCCAATAATGACTACCCCTATCCAGCCACGCCAATTGCTGCAACAGATGTTCTATTCAGCCATTGAGGCGGCTCAGTCGGCACACTGCATTCCGCCGTATCTTCCCGAAGTGCCAAAGGGCCGTCTTGTCGTCATCGGTGCCGGCAAAGCCTCGGCAGCGATGGCCCAAGCTGTCGAGGATAACTGGCCAGGCCAACTCTCTGGCCTTGTCGTCACTCGCTACGGCTATGGCGTTCCCTGCAAGCGCATCGAAATCGTCGAAGCAGCCCACCCGGTGCCTGATGCCGCTGGGCTCGCCGCCGCAGCTCGCATCCGTGATCTGATTGGCGACCTTGACGCCGACGACACTGTCCTTTGCCTGATCTCCGGCGGTGGTTCGGCGCTACTCGCCTTGCCGCTCGCTGGCATCACGCTTGAAGACAAGCAGGCGGTCAGTCGAGCCCTGCTGAAGTCCGGGGCGAGCATCAGTGAAATGAATTGCGTACGCCGTCACCTGTCTGCGATCAAGGGCGGTCGCCTGGCCGCCACCTGCCACCCGGCCAAGGTTGTCACGCTGCTGATTTCCGATGTACCCGGTGACAACCCCTGCGATATCGCCTCCGGCCCCACCGTCGGCGACGCAACCACCTGCGCTGATGCGTTAGCCATCGTCCGTCGTTATGGCATCGAGTTGCCGCCGCATGTCCGGGAAGTTCTCGAAAGTGGCGCTGGAGAATCGATCAAACCGAACGATCCCTTGTTGGCCAGGACTGAAACCCACATGATCGCCACCCCCCAGATGGCGCTCGAAGCAGCCGCCAAGGTCGCTGCTGCGCATGGCTATACCGCGCACATTCTAGGCGACAGCATCGAGGGCGAAGCGGCCGATGTCGGCAAGGTCATGGCGGGTATGGCCGTGCAGGTTGCCCGTCACGCGCAACCATTCAAAGCCCCTTGCATCCTGCTCTCCGGTGGGGAGACAACGGTCACTGTCAGTGGCAGTGGGCGCGGCGGGCGCAATGTCGAGTTTCTTCTTTCCCTCGGCGTAGCCCTTGAAGGCAAGCCCGGCATTCATGCATTGGCCGGTGATACCGATGGTGTCGATGGCCAGGAGGAAATCGCCGGCGCCTATCTCTCCCCCCACTCGCTACAACGCGCCTGGGACATGGGCATCCGTCCCAAGGACAGTCTCGACAACAACGATGGACATGGCTTTTTCAGCGCGCTGGGCGATTCGATCATTACTGGCCCGACACTGACCAACGTCAATGATTTCCGCGCCATTCTCATTACCGGCGAGACGGCTTGAGCCGCTTGCTTGAAAGGACACCGCACATGCACCGCAACCGTAATGCCAAAATTGTCGCCACACTCGGCCCCGCCAGTGCTGATCGCAACACGATCCAACGACTGTATTTGAATGGGGCCGATGTCTTCCGACTTAACTTCAGCCATGGCACCCATGAGGATCACAAAAGAAGCCTGGAAAACATCCGTGATGTGGAGCGTGAAGCCGGTCGTCCAATTGGCGTCCTTCTTGATCTTCAGGGACCCAAGCTACGTCTCGGCAAATTCGCCAACGGACCCATCTCTTTGGCGGAAGGCGACAAGTTCCGCCTCGATCTCGACTGCGATAAACCGGGAGACCAAACCCGGGCGCCGATGCCGCACCCGGAAATCTTCAAGGCCCTGAGCGTACAGTCCAGCCTCCTTATCGACGATGGTCGCGTCCGTCTCGTCGTCGAAAAATGCGGGCCTGATTTCGCCGAAACCAAGGTTGTTTCCGGCGGAACGCTATCCGACCGCAAGGGCGTCAATGTCCCCGGATCGCTTATTCCGATGTCGGCAATGACCGACAAGGATAGAGCCGACCTCAATTTTGGCTTAACACTCGGTATCGATTGGGTCGCCCTCTCCTTCGTTCAACGCGCCGAGGACATACTGGAAATCAAGAAGATCATTGATGGCCGGGCTGGGGTTGTCGCCAAACTTGAAAAGCCGTCGGCGATCGAACGTCTCGAGGCCATCGTCAATGTCAGCGATGCCATCATGGTCGCTCGTGGCGACCTGGGCGTCGAAATGCCGCCGGAACAAGTGCCGGCGATTCAAAAGCGGATCATCCGTGCCTGCAGAAGTGCCGGCAAGCCGGTTATCGTGGCAACCCAGATGCTTGACTCGATGGTCGCTGCGCCAGTACCGACCCGCGCCGAAGCATCCGATGTGGCAACGGCAATCTACGATGGCGCCGATGCCGTCATGCTTTCCGCTGAATCTGCCTCCGGAAAGTACCCGGTTGAAGCCGTAAAGATGATGGACAGTATCATCGCCAGAACCGAATCCGATCCCTACTATCGGGTAGCCATCGACGCTACGCAGCCCCCGGCGCGGGCCAACAAGGCCGATGCCATTGGCTCAGCCGTACGCCATGTCGCGGATCTGTTAAGCATCGCTGTCACCGTTGCGTATACCAGTTCTGGCACTTCTGCCCTGAGCATGGCACGTGAACGACCCAAGGCCCCGATCATCGCCCTGACGCCACGCATGGCCACGGCCCGTCGCCTGTCTCTGGCCTGGGGTTTGCACGCCGTCTTGTGCCATGACGTTGTCGATGTGACTGAAATGACCGATCTGGCTTGCGAAACGGCCAGAAAACAGCATTTCGCTTCGCGAGGACAAAGCGTTGTGATCTCGGCTGGCATGCCTTTCGGTACGTCCGGCACAACCAATTTGCTGCGCATCGCCGAACTTAACTGAATCAGGAGATTGATCATGGCAATGATTCAACAGGTTCGTGGCTTTGAATTCCTAGATTCACGGGGCAATCCAACCGTCGCTGCAGAAGTGCTGCTCGATGACGGCAACCGTGGTTTTGCGATATCGCCCTCGGGCGCCTCAACCGGCTCCCGAGAGGCGCTAGAGCTGCGGGATGGCGACGCCAGGCGCTATCTCGGCAAGGGGGTGCTGAATGCCGTGAGCAACGTTAATAACGAGTTACGTGATGCGCTGCTCGGTCACGATGCCGATGATCAGGCTGGCGTCGATCAGGTCATGATCGACCTGGATGGCACTCCGACCAAGTCGCGCCTCGGCGCCAATGCCATCCTCGCCGTCTCGCTGGCTGTAGCCAAAGCTGCTTCAGTCTCAGCTAGGGAGCCTCTTTATCGCCATCTGCAAATGACAGGCTCTCCCCTGCAATTACCTGTGCCAATGATGAACATCATCAATGGCGGTGCCCACGCCAGCAACAACGTGGACATGCAGGAATTCATGATTCTCCCAGTCGGTGCGCCAAGCTTCTCGGAAGCGCTGCGCTGGGGTGTCGAAGTATTCCATTCATTAAAGAGCCTGCTCAACAAGCGTGGCTTATCTACCACGGTAGGTGACGAGGGAGGCTTTGCGCCTGACCTCAGGTCGAACGAGGAAGCGCTCGAAATCATTCTGGCAGCGATTGACCTGGCCGGTTACAAGGCGGGTAGAGATATTTATCTTGGCCTCGATCTCGCTAGTTCGGAGTTCTACAAGAACGGGCAGTACGCTCTGCTTTCTGAAGGCAGAAAGTTCGATTCGGCACAATTCACCGACTACCTGAGCAATTGGGTCGATCAATACCCGATCATCACCATCGAAGACGGTATGGCCGAAGATGACTGGGCTGGCTGGATGTTGCTGACCAGCAAGCTCGGCAAGCGCGTTCAATTAGTGGGCGACGATCTGTTCGTGACCAATACAGCGATTCTTCGAGAAGGTATTGAAGCGGGCATCGCCAACTCGATTTTAATCAAGCTAAATCAGATTGGCACCCTGAGCGAAACCCTGGCTGCGATCACGATGGCAGACCACGCGGGGTACAGTTCAGTCATATCCCATCGTTCCGGGGAGACCGAAGATACGACGATTGCCGACCTCAGCGTTTGCTCACTAGCAACGCAGATCAAGACGGGGTCGCTATGCCGAACAGATCGTGTTGCAAAATACAATCGGCTGCTGCTCATTGAGGCAGAACTTCAAGGGCAAGCTGGATACGTCGGCCGAGAAGCTTTTGCTACGTATCTAGGAAATTAATTTCCTCGAACCCAACATGGTTGAATGAAGCTTAATGGTCTATTGCTGACAAGTTGTTGTTGCCCCATAAAGAGACGAATGGCCGTTCTGTAATCAGAACCGGCCGGTTTTCATTTTTCGCACACCGTCGGCTATGGCCGACTTGTTGCCTGTTCCGTTAACTGGGTAATAACACCGACTGACAGAGTGCCGATTGCATTGGCATATGCTGGGTTATGTGATCGATGTCCGGTAGTAAAAATACCATAGACATTACTATCCAGGCTGGACCGATGGAAACCATTGCAGCCATTGGCATTGAACACGCTCAGCGTTGACGCTGAGAGTGAAAAATCGCCGTGGAATCAGCGCTTGTGTTTTCACTAACTGCGTCAACTTACAGTGGCTTATGCCGGTTTTGCCCGGCTCGCCCGGATGCGGGGCAGAATCTCGGCTTCGCCTTGCGGCCGGGCAAACCAATAGCCCTGGGCGTAATCGCAGCCGAGCGCGGTGAGGATGGCGACATGTTGTTCCTCCTCGACACCTTCGGCGACGATGGCGAAGCCCAGGCTCTTGCCGAGCTGGATCACCGAACTGACGATGGCCAGGTCCTGGGCATTGACGTGTAGTTCGCGGATGAAGGCCTGGTCGATCTTGAGGATGTCGATCGGGAAATTCTTCAGGTAGGCGAGCGAGGAGTAGCCGGTGCCGAAGTCGTCGATGGCGACCTTGAGGCCGAGGCGATGGATGCTTGCCAGCGTGCTGGTGACTTCCTTGATGTTGCCGGCCAGGGCGCTCTCGGTCAGTTCCAGTTCGAGCAACAGGGCGAGCTCCGGTTCGTCGGCGGCCAGTTCGTGCAGGGTGGCGAGCAGGCGTTCGCTGCGGAACTGGATGGGCGAGACATTGACCGCGATGGCCACCGGGTAGCTCAGTTCCTGCCGCCAGCGCCGGGCGGCGAGCAAGGACTGGCGTAGCACCCAGTCGCCGATCTCGATGATCAGGCCGCTTTCTTCGGCGACCGGAATGAAGGTTGCCGGGGAAATGATTTCGCCGGCGGCGGAGCGCCAGCGCAACAGGGCCTCGACGGAACGGATCTCGCCGCTGGCGATGACCACCTTGGGCTGGAAGACGAGAAATAGCTGGTCTTTGGCGAGGGCGACGCGCAGGCCGTTTTCCATGGCCAGGCGCTCGGAGGAACGGTAAAGCAGGTCGTTCTCGTAGAAGCGGTAGATATTGCGCCCCTCGCGTTTCGCTTCGTACATCGCCATGTCGGCGTTGCTCAACAGTTCACCGATGGCCAGGCCATCTCTGGGATAAAGACTGATACCGATCGACGAGGTGACCCGCAACTGGTGGTGGTCGATCTCGAAGACCTCGCCGATCCGTCGCATCAGGGATTGGGCGGTGGTGGCGGCCTGCGTTCCGTCGAGCAGTTGCGGGACCACGACGATGAATTCGTCACCGCCGTGCCGGGTGATCCAGGCAGGGGCCTGTATCGTGTCGCGCAGGCGCTGGGCCAGTTCCTTGAGCAGAATGTCGCCGATGGCATGGCCGAGGGCGTCGTTGATATTCTTGAAATTGTCGAGATCAACGCACAACACGGCCAGGTGCTTGCCTTCGTGGCGGGCGCTGTCGATTTCCCGGCTGAGATCGCGGGCGAGCAGGGAGCGGTTGCCGAGTCCGGTGAGCGGGTCGTGATACGCCTGGAACTCGATCTGTTTTTCCTTGCTGATTTCCGCCGAAATATCGGTGAACACGAAAATCATCCGGACATCGAGCGATTCGGGGACCGGCAGGGCGCAGATCCGGGCGTCGAACTCGCTGCCGGCGGCGGTCCGGATGGCGACGTGGCCGCGTAGATGGATGGGGGCTCCGCCCAGCACCGTCGTGCAGATGCCATCGATTTTCTGGCCGTTGCGTTCGTCGATCACTTCGAGTAAGGCGTCCAGCTTCTCGCCGGCGATGTCGGCGCCGAGCTGACCGAGCAGGGTACGTGCCGTGGTATTGGCAAAGCGCACCCGACATTCGCCATCAAGTGCGATGACGCCGTCGCTGAGGCCGCCCAGCACCACCTCGATTTCGGCCATCCGCGCGCGCAGTTCGGCTTCGGCCTGGCTTCGCTTCTGCATTTCAGCGGCCCTCTCGCGCAGAAAACTGTTGATGGCCTGGGCCAGGGTGTCGAGTTCGTCGTGCGTCTTGCGCCCAGGGCGTTGCAGGCTGACCTGGGCGCTTGGGTCGGCGGGATGGATGGCGGCGACGGCCGCCGCCAACTGGCTGACATGACGGGCGATCAGGCGGTACACGATGACAAAGAGGACGACCGCCAGGGCCAGCATCTTGACCAGTTCGGTGATGATCAGGGTCTGGATGGCGGCGGCGATGTTCTGCCGGACCTCGGCGTGCGACTCGCTGACCAGCAGGCGGCCGATCTGTTTGCTGCCATCCGGGGCCAGCAACGGGATCGACCAGTAGTCGTCGGCCGCCGCGCTATTACCCGGTTGCCGGACATCGGCGAGCGGGGCGTGCCCGTCGTGGACTTCAAGGCGGATAATGCTGCCGAACCGGGTCATCCCCTGCAGCAGGGTATGCAGGGCCGCCGTGTCGTAGTTCCACAAGGCGCCGGCAATGGCCGCCGTATTCTGCCGGACGATTTTCTGCACGTCGTCATGGGTGACCTGCATGATGCGCTGGCGTTCGTGCGAGACGCCGATGCTGGTGGCCAGCACGAAGACCAGCAGGGTGGCCATCAGCACATAGAACAGCGTGCGGGCGGCGAGCACGGAACGTTTCAGAAATGACATTGAATCTCCCTGACCACCGCAAACCGGTTCGGCGGCATTTACTTTTTGTTTCCCCGCATGAGCCGCTCGATGTCCAGCGTTTCGGCAATGCTTTCCAGGCGGGCCATGACTTTTTCGGCGTTCGGGTAAGTCTTGCTCAGTACCAGATAGACCGCCTGCCGCGACAGCACTTCCGATTGCAGGCCGGGCAATGGTGTCGCCGCCAGTACTTCCGAAGCCGGGCCGACATAATCGACGAGGTAATCGGCCCGTCCCTGGGCCAGCATCTGAAAGGCGGCGGAATGCGTCAGCGCCAGATTGCTGCCGCCGCCCCCGGCGTTTCCGTCGGAACGGCCGAGCAGACCGCCGTAGGAGTAACCGTGAATGGTGATTATGTTCTTGCCGGCGAGGTCGCCCGGATTGTTGATCGGCGCCGTACCGCTACGGTAGTAGGCGCGGATTTCGGCAAAGGTGATCGGCTGCCGACTGAGCAGACAGCAATCCTGCAGGGCCGGCGACTTGACCAGCATGGAGAATTGCACCTTGCCCTGCCGCAGGTAGTTGAACATGCGGGCCGCCGGATAGGCCTGACCATGCCAGGCGATGCCCGCTTTCGCAAAGAGCGCGCCAGCGACCCGCTGCAGCGGATTTTCCGGTTCGCCCTGCGGGGTCGTCCGGGTGGTCCATACCGACTGGTCGGGGCTGGCGTATTCGATTTCCGGCCAGGGACTGTGCTTGTCCGCAGCGCTGGCCAGCCAGGGGGCAAAGAGCACGACGAGCAGCAGAGCAGCACGGAATAGGGCGGCGATGGCGGGCAGCATGGAGGCGATGGGAGTGGACGGCGACAACGAACGTTTGCGCAGTATACACAGCCCTATGCATTTGCAATTCATGGGGAACCTTGCCGCCGAGTCGCAGCGGCGCAGAGAAAATCGTAAAAACTGTCATTTGCCTCGTTTATCGAACCCACCCGCAGGGTGTGCCGAATAACTCTGGCAAGTCGTTATGTTTCCTCTGCGTCTCTGCGATTCAATTGCCGATTGATTGATGCCGTTGCGTTCGGCGTACTAGCTAGTGGCGCGCTATTTCAGCGTCCGCACCAGGTCGGCGGGCGTTTGTCGATGAAGGCGCCGATGCCTTCCCGGGCGTCCTGGGCCTGCAGGTTGGCGACCATGACGTCGCGCGTGTAGGCGTAGGCTTCGGCGAGCGGCAGTTCGGCCTGGCGATAGAAGGCTTCCTTGCCGATGGCCAGGGTCAGCGACGATTTTGCCGCCAGCTTGCGGGCCAGCGCCAGGGTGGCGTTATCCAGTTCGCCAGCCGGCACCAGTTCATTGACCAGGGCGAAGCGCAAGGCCGTCGGCGCGTCGATCAGGTCGCCGCAGAGCAGCATCTGCATGGCGTGTTTCGGTGCCACGTTGCGGGTCAAGGCGACCATCGGCGTCGAGCAGAAGAGGCCGATATTGACGCCGGGCGTCGCGAAACGTGCATCGTCGGCGGCAATCGCCAGGTCGGCGCTGGCCACCAGCTGGCAGCCGGCGGCGGTGGCGATGCCGTGCACGCGGGCGATGACCGGTTTCGGCAGCTTGACGATGGCCTGCATCAGTGCGGCGCAATCGGTAAACAGTTTTTCTGCGTACTCGCGGGTGTAGTCGGCGCTGCGCATTTCCTTGAGGTCGTGGCCGGCGCAGAAGGCCGGGCCGGCGCCGGCGAGGATGACGACGCGCACGCTGTCATCGCCGGCAATCGCCGCAAAGGCTTCGAGCAGCGCGCTCAACATGCCTTGCGACAGCGCATTGCGCGATTGCGGACGGTTCAGGGTAAGGGTGGTGACGCCGTTGTCATCGGCGCGCAGCACAAAGGCATCGCTCATGGTTTGTCTCCGGTTGTAGGTGATTTTTGCGAAGGATGACGGTTTTGCCCGGACGATGCAATCGCTTGCCCGTCCGGGCCGGGCTCAGGCCTGGAAAAAGGCCTCGAGCTGACTGAAGACTGCATGATCGGCGGCATGCCGGCGGACGGCGATGACGTCTTCGAGTTTTTCTGCTTGCTTGATGACTTGCGGCAGGCGCTGGTCTTCGTTGAGCAGCAGCCAGATGCGGCTGCGCGCGCCGTCGTCCACCGGCAGGCAGAGAATGCCTTCGACGTTGTAGGTGCGCCGGGAAAAGAGGCCGACGACGTGCGACATCACGCCGGGATGGTTGTTGACGTCGATTTCGAGCACGGCGCGGTCGAGGGCGGTTTGTTCGTTGCGGTTCGTGGCGTTCATTTCAGGCTCCGATCATTTCACGGTTGGCGGCGCCCGGCGGCACCATGGGATAGACCTTCTGCTCGACATCGATGCTGGCGTGGATCAGGCAGGGGCCGGGACGGGCGATGGCTTCCTGCAGCGCAGCGGCAGGATCGGCGGCCAGGTCGAGGTCGAGCGCGGCGATGCCGAGGCCCTGGGCGACCTTGATGAAATCGGGCGTCACCTTGAATTGCGAGGCGAACAGGCGCTCGCCGTAGAACAGCGTCTGCTGCTGGTGCACCAGGCCGAGCGAGGCGTTGTCCATGAGCACGATTTTCAGGTTCACGTTTTCCTCGGCGGCGGTCACCAGCTCCTGGATATTCATCATGATCGAGCCGTCGCCGGTAAAGCAGACCACGGTGCGCTGCGGCTCGGCGAGCGCCGCGCCGATCGCCGCCGGCACGCCGAAGCCCATCGTTCCGAGGCCGCCCGAAGTCAGCCACTGGCGCGGCCGGCGCAGCGGGTAGGCCTGCGCCACCCACATCTGGTGCTGGCCGACATCGGTGGCGATGATCGCGCTGTCGTCGAGGCAGGCGGCGACCGTGCGGATCAGTCCGAAATGCGAGCGCGGATTGGCGGCTTCCGGCATGTGTAGCGGAAACTCCATGCGCAGGGCTGCGATCCGGTCGCCCCAGCTTTTCCGGGTGTTTTCGGCAACGGCCGGCAGCAGTTGCGTCAATGCCTCGCCGACATCGGCGCCGATGGCGAGGTTTGCCGTCTTGATCTTGTCGAGTTCGGCCGGGTCGATATCGATATGGATGATTTTCGCCTGGCTGCAGAAGGCCGCCACCTTGCCCGTCGCCCGGTCGTCGAAGCGGGCACCGACAGCGATCAGCAGGTCGCACTCGTCGAGTGCCAGGTTGGTGTAGCGGGCGGCATGCATGCCCAGCATGCCGAGCGAGAGAGGATGATCGACCGGCATGCTGCCGAGCGCCATCAGGGTCATCACGGTTGGCAGATGGGCCTTTTCGGCGAGGTCGACCGCCAGATGCGAGGCGCCGGAGTGCACAACGCCGCCGCCGAGATAGAGGATCGGGCGCTGCGCTTCGTTGATCATCGCCGCGGCCTCGGCAATCTGCGTTGGCGCCGCCGGCGCGGCGGGCCGGGCGGTGCCCGGCGCCGGCCAGTCGGCTACTTCGATAGCCTGGGTCTGCACATCCTTGGGAATGTCGATCAGCACCGGGCCGGGGCGCCCTGAGGCGGCGATCTCGAAGGCACGCGGAATGACTTCGAGCAGTTCCTCGGCCGAGTTCACCAGGAAGTTGTGCTTGGTGATCGGAATCGACAGGCCGTAGGTGTCGACTTCCTGGAAGGCATCGGTGCCGATCATGGCGCGCGGCACCTGGCCGGTGATGGCGACCAGCGGGATGGAGTCGAGCTTGGCGTCGGCGATGGCGGTCAGCAGGTTGGTTGCGCCCGGCCCGGAGGAGGCGAGGCAGACGGCCGGCTGGCCGCTGACGCGCGCCATGCCCTGGGCCATGAAGCCGGCGCCCTGTTCGTGGCGGGCGAGGACATGGTGGATCAACGTCGATTGGCCGAGTGCGTCGTAGATCGGCAGGATGGCGCCGCCGGGAATGCCGGCGATCGTGCGGATGCCCTGGCGTTCGAGCAGGCGGATGGTGATCTGGGCACCGGTCAAAGTTTCTGTCATGGAGTACTCCTTGCTGGTTGGTGGCACAACCGGCGGGCTCCAAAAACAAAACCCCGCCGGTTTGCGCCGGCGGGGTTTGGGGAAGTCTGTGGCTGCTACCCGATCCGCGACGGCGTGTCTGTAACGACGCCTACGATGACGACGACAGCCGGCACTGCACGGGCAGGGCTGGGGCGGAAGTGGCGGGCGTTGGTCATGGCGGGATGGGTTCGGGCAGAAAAAATTGAAACTGAACTATGGCGGAGTCCCCCGATAAAATCAAGCAGTGGCCGATTAAAGTTGATCAGGATCAATAAGTGTCTTCATCGGCTGCTTGGAACTTGACCTGTGTCAGGTGGATTGGAATAAACTCGGATATTCCTTTAGTCATAAGGAGCGCTGCCAACAACGGCTGCTCCACCGCACAGAAGCCATGACGAAGTTGCAGAAAATTCTGATTGTTGATGCTTCCAGGGTCGTCCGGACATCATTGCTCAGGGATCTGAAAGGACATTTCGAGGTTTGCGAAGATGCCGATGGCGAGTCGGCGTGGCAAACCCTGGTGCTGGATAGCTCCATCGTCGCCGTGATTTCAGGCAGCAAACTGGCCAGGCTCGATGGCCTCGGGCTGGTCGAGCGGATGCGCGAGAATCGCTTGTGTCGCCTCAATCGCCTGCCATTTTTCCTGCTCGTTTCCGATTCGTTTTCCCTTGATGAGCGACGTTGTGCCAGTCTGTGTGGCGTTTCCGGCTTCATCCCGAAGGGCATGGCCGGGCCCGAAACAGTCGCGTTGCTCCTGCGCTTCATCGCGCAGTTGCCGCTCGTCCAGTCGCGTCAGGCCGCCGCGGCGGTGCCGGGCGATGCCGAAGCAGCCGAGGCCAGCGAGCGCAGCATCATCGGGACCACCGATATCATGGGGCAGGTCGGGCGTCTGGCCAATGCGCCGGATGGACCGCCGGATGAGTCGCCCTCGCCCAGGACCGAGCGCGTTTTTCTCAATAGCGCGGGAATCGAACAACGGTTGCACGAACTTCTGCCACAAGCCGATCAGCCGACGCCGGTCGGACTGCTGATTTTTGCGCTGGATGGTTACGCCGATCTGGTCTCCCGTTATGGCGGGGAGCTTGCCTGGCGGGTCGTGCAGAAAATTTCCGCGCTGCTCGCCGACAAGATTCGCGGCGACGACAGTATCGGCCATCTTGCCCCGGGACAGGTTGCCATCATCGCACCGCTGACCGATAGCGCGCTATGTACGCGGTTTTCGCTGCGCGTCTGTCAGGCGCTCGCCGCTGCCCAGATTTCCCTGCGCGGGCAGCGGGTCGGCATGAGCGTCAGCGTCGGAATCGCCGTCCATTCAGGCGACGGTGCCGCCCTGGGGGCGGCCGACTTGCTGCGGCTGGCCAGAGATCGCGTCGAGGCGGCGATGCGGACCGGGGGCAGTCGGGTGGTGGCCAGCGACGATGGCGTGGCGCTGGCGGCGATCAACCCGCAGGAGTTTCTCGGGCGCCTGCGCGAACTGCTCGGCGCCACGGCGCCGGAAGTCATGGCACCCTGTCTGGCCGAGGTCGGTATGCAGATCCTGCCGATCCTCAAACAGATCGAACAGACCTTCCATTTTGGGCTGCCGGTCGACGACATGCAGCGCCGTCTCGGCGAATTGGCAAGCAGCGAAAAATAGCCGTCGGATTGCATCGCGGCGAACATCGGCGGGGCCGGGTGCCGCGACGACTAATAAGGCATCGCATTGGATCGTCCATGGGCATCTGCTCCGGTGAATATTTTGTCGGCCAGGGACGGATGTTCTGACCGGGGCCGAAAAACAAAAATGCCGTTCAGTCTTCGCTGAACGGCATTTTTTGGGGCTCGTTTTACTGCGGCAGCGCGATCAGGCCTTGAGCGGGATCTTGCCGATCTTGACCTGCCATTCCTTCGGGCCGGTTTCGTGCACGCTGACACCGGACGAATCGACCGCCACCGTCACCGGCATGTTCTCGACGTCGAACTCGTAGATCGCTTCCATGCCCAGATCGGCAAAGCCGACGACCTTGGCCGACTTGATGGCCTTGGCCACCAGGTAGGCGGCACCGCCGACGGCCATCAGGTAGGCCGACTTGTTGTCCTTGATCGCCTCGATGGCCACCGGGCCGCGCTCGGATTTACCGATCATCGAGATCAGGCCGGTCTGCTCGAGCATCATCCGGGTGAACTTGTCCATCCGCGTGCCGGTGGTCGGGCCGGCCGGGCCGACAACTTCGTCACGCACCGGGTCGACCGGGCCGACGTAGTAAATGACGCGGTTGGTGAAGTCGACCGGCAGCTTTTCACCCTTGGCCAGCATGTCGGAGATGCGCTTGTGCGCGGCATCGCGACCGGTCAGCATCTTGCCGTTGAGGAGCAGTTTCTGGCCCGGCTTCCAGGCGGCGACCTGTTCCTTGGTCAGGGTGTTGAGATCAACCGAGGTGGCAGCCTTGAGGTCCGGCGTCCAGGTGACGGCCGGCCAGTCTTCGAGCTTCGGCACTTCGAGCTTGGCCGGGCCGGAGCCATCGAGGTGGAAATGGCAGTGGCGGGTCGCGGCGCAGTTCGGCACCAGGGCGACCGGCAGGTTGGCGGCGTGGCAGGGGTAATCCAGTACCTTGACGTCGAGCACGGTGGTCAGGCCGCCGAGGCCCTGGGCGCCGACGCCGAGTGCGTTGATTTTCTCGAACAGTTCGAGGCGCAGTTCTTCCGGACGGGTCAGCTTGGCGCCGCTGGCCGCTTTTGCCTTCAGTTCATGGATGTTGACCGGCGCCATGATCGATTCCTTGGCCAGCAGCATGGCTTTTTCGGGCGTGCCGCCGATGCCGATGCCGATGATGCCGGGCGGGCACCAGCCGGCGCCCATTTCCGGAATCTTGTGCAGCACCCAGTCAACCAGATCGTCGGACGGGTTGAGCATGGCGAACTTGGACTTGGCTTCCGAACCGCCGCCCTTGGCGGCACAGATGACTTCGACGTGATGGCCGGGAACGATCTCAAAATGCACGACGGCCGGGGTATTGTCCTTGGTGTTCTTGCGGGCACCGGCCGGGTCGGCCAGCACCGAGGCGCGCAGCGGATTGTCCGGGTTGCCGTAGGCGCGGCGGACGCCTTCGTCGATCATCTGCTGGATGCTCATGGTGGCATCCGGCCAGGTGACCTGCATGCCAACCTTGATGAAGACCATGCCGATCCCGGTGTCCTGGCAGATCGGGCGATGGCCTTCGGCGGACATGCGGGAGTTGGTCAGGATCTGGGCGATGGCATCCTTGGCGGCGGGGCTTTCCTCGCGGTCATAGGCTTCGCCGAGCGCCTTGATGTAATCGAGCGGGTGGTAGTAGCTGATGTACTGGAAAGCATCGGCGACGGATTGGATCAGATCTTCCTGTTTGATAGCGGTCATGCGGACTCCGGGGTCAGTGGTGTTTTTGCTGTTGCAGGGCGAGGGTCTGGGTCATGGTCTTGTCGACGAGTGCCATGGCCAGGGCGGAGAAAAGGAATACGACGTGGATGATGACCTGCCACATCAGGGTGTGCTCGGACAGGTTGCCGGCATTGATGAAGCTCTTCAGCAGGTGGATCGACGAAATGCCGATGATCGCCGTCGAAAGTTTGATCTTCAAGACGCCGGCATTGACGTGCGACAGCCATTCCGGCTGGTCCGGGTGGTCTTCGAGATCGAGGCGGGAAACGAAGGTTTCGTAGCCGCCGACGATGACCATGACCAGCAGGTTGGCGATCATCACCACATCGATCAGGCCAAGGACGACCAGCATGACTTCGGATTCGCTGAAGTGTGCCGAGTCGAAGGCGCTGCTCACCAGGTGGCTGAGTTCGACCATGAACAGCCAGCAATAGACGGCTTGGGCGACGATCAGGCCGAGGTAAAGCGGGGCCTGGAGCCAGCGACTGGCGAAGATGAAGGTCTCTAGTTTTTTGACGGGGGCGTTCATCGGCATCGTGGGTTGATTTGGGGGAGCGCAGTTTACCATGGCCCGGGCGCCCTGCCTGAATCGGCCGAATTGCTGCGCTGCAACGTGAATTCGTAAGGCCTTTGTAAGATTATCAACGTCTAATGCGGCCTCAACGCTGGCGAGGGGATTGAGCAGTTCTCCAGCTTGGGCGGCTTTAATAGTCCCGGGAAAAACCGGGATCCGATCGGTTGTTTCAACAAAAGCGCGAAGTACCGCAGAGGAGAAAAATATGTCGAATGAGTCCGTGCAACTAATTTATCCGTCCGAAGAGAGCGTCAAGAACGCAACGGTTTCCGGAATGGAAGCCTACCGGGCGCTATGCGCGGAAGCTGAGGCTGACTACGAAGGTTTCTGGGCCAAACGTGCCCGCGAACTGGTTACCTGGAAGCAGCCGTTTACCCAGGTGCTCGACGAGTCCAATGCCCCCTTCTTCAAATGGTTTGCCGACGGCACGCTGAATGTCTCTTACAACTGCCTCGACCGTAACGTTGAAGCTGGTCTTGGCGACAAGGTCGCGATCATCTTCGAAGCCGACAACGGCGAAGTGACCAAGGTCACCTATCAGGAACTGCTGGTCAAGGTCTGCAAGATGGCCAACCTGCTGCGCTCCAAGGGCGTCAAGAAGGGCGATCGCGTCGTCATCTATTTGCCGATGACCATCGAAGGCGTCGTCGCCATGCAGGCCTGTGCCCGTATCGGCGCCATCCACTCCATCGTGTTCGGCGGCTTCTCCGCGCAGTCCCTGCGCGACCGCATGCACGATGCCGGCGCCGTCATGCTGATCACCTCCGACGGCCAGTTCCGCGGTGGCAAGGCCATCCCGCTGAAGCCGATCGCTGACGAAGCCTTCGGTCTGGGCGGCTGCGAATGCGTCAAGAACGTCATCGTCTTCAAGCGCACCGGCGCCGAAGTCAATATGGTCGCCGGCCGCGACGAGTGGCTGCACGATGCGCTGGTCGGTCAGGCCGAAACCTGCGAACCGGAATGGGTCGACGCCGAACACCCGCTGTTCCTGCTCTATACCTCGGGTTCCACCGGCAAGCCGAAGGGGGTCCAGCACTCCACCGGCGGCTACCTGCTGCACGCCATCCTGACCATGAAGTACACCTTCGACATCAAGCCGGAAGACACCTTCTGGTGTACCGCCGACATCGGCTGGGTCACGGGTCACACCTACATCACCTACGGCCCGCTGGCCTGCGGCGCCACCGAGATCGTCTTCGAAGGCGTGCCGACCTATCCGGACGCCGGCCGTTTCTGGAAGGTGATCCAGGATCACAAGGTCAACATCTTCTACACCGCACCGACGGCGATCCGTTCGCTGATCAAGGCGGCCGACAACACCCCGGCCGTGCATCCGAAGAACTACAACCTGTCTTCGCTGCGCATCCTCGGTTCGGTCGGCGAGCCGATCAATCCGGCCGCCTGGACGTGGTACTACGAGAACGTCGGCGGCGGTCGCTGCCCGATCGTCGATACCTTCTGGCAGACCGAAACCGGTGGTCACATGATCACCCCGCTGCCGGGCGCCACGCCGCTGGTGCCGGGTTCCTGCACGCTGCCCTTCCCGGGCATCATGGCCGCCATCGTCGATGAAACCGGGGCCGACGTGCCTTGGGGCCAGGGCGGTATCCTGGTCGTCAAGCGTCCGTGGCCGTCGATGATCCGCACCATCTGGGGCGACGACGAACGCTTCGTCAAGTCCTACTACCCGGCCGACTTCCAGGGCAAGTACTACCTGGCTGGCGACGGTGCGATCCGTGACATCAACACCGGCTACTTCACCATCACCGGCCGGATTGATGACGTGCTGAACGTTTCCGGTCACCGCATGGGCACCATGGAAATCGAGTCGGCCCTGGTCGCCAATCCGATCGTCGCCGAAGCTGCTGTCGTTGGCCGTCCGGATGACCTGACCGGTGAAGCCATCGTTGCCTTCGTCGTGCTCAAGGGCCAGCGCCCGACCGGTGACGACGCCAAGCGCATCATCAAGGAACTGCAGGACTGGGTGGGCAAGGAGATCGGTCCGATCGCCAAGCCGAAGGACATCCGGTTCGGGGACAACCTGCCGAAGACCCGTTCGGGCAAGATCATGCGCCGTCTGCTGCGCGGTCTGGCCAAGGGCGAGGAACTGACGCAAGACACCTCGACGCTCGAAAATCCGGCCATTCTGGAACAACTGAAGGGTTAAGGCGTGACCCCGGGTTTCGGCCATGCCCAAACCCGGCCACGCCGCAAGCAACCGCAGAGTTGTTTCCCGGTGTTCCCGACTGAGCCAAAGAGGCGGCGAGCTTGCCACGCCGCCTCTAACGACTAAAAGGCAAGGAGGAGACAATGGTCGCCCATAAGGTGGCCTCTCGTGTGGTCGCATCAGACTGCATGCCAACGACGGCTGGCACGCTACGCGTGTCAGCCGTTTTCTATTTGCGGAGGAGCGCATGAAACGCGCCAGTATTTCGCGCCAACGCCTGGCGGCACTCGGCCTGCTCGGCGTACCGCTGCTCACCTATCCGTTGCTGGGCTTGCCGAGCGGTAGCTGGGGGGGCTTGCCGGCCGGCTACGTCTATTTGTTCGGGGTCTGGGTCGGCCTGATTGCCCTGGCGGCCGTGGTGGCCGAGGGCGGGGGCAAGTAATTGCAGATGTCCGGCTGGTTCATCGCGCTCCTTGCCACGGCCTATCTCGCCGTACTTTTTGCCGTGGCCCGCTATGGCGACGCGCAGGCCGATGCCGGTCGCTCGATCATTTCGGCCAATGTCTATGCCCTGTCGCTGGCCGTCTATTGCACCTCGTGGACTTTTTACGGCAGTGTCGGACGGGCTACCTCGGGCGGGCTGTCCTTCCTCACCATTTATCTCGGGCCGACCTTGATGCTGCTGTTTTCCGGCGTCATCCTGAAAATGGTGCGGATCAGCAAGGTGCACCGCATCACCTCAATTGCCGATTTCATCGCCTCGCGCTACGGCAAGAGCCAGTTGCTGGCCGGGCTGGTAACGGTGATCGCGGTGATCGGCGTCGTGCCCTACATCGCACTTCAGCTAAAGGCGGTGGCGGCCAGCGTCGATGTGCTGTTCACCAATGCCGGGGGAGCTCTGCTGCCCTGGTGGCTGGATTCGACCTTGCTCATTGCCGTCGTCCTGGCCCTGTTCACCATCTGGTTCGGCACCCGCCATCTCGATGCCACCGAACGGCACGAAGGCATGGTGGCGGCCATTGCCTTCGAATCGGTGGTCAAGCTGATGGCCTTCCTGGCGGTCGGCCTGTTCGTCACCTACGGTGTGTATGGCGGTTTGTCCGATGTTTTCCAGCGGGCGGCGGCCTCGCCCGAACTGGCCCACCTCGTGCAACTCGATGCCAGCCGGGCCAGTACCTGGTGCGCGCTGATCCTGCTCTCCGGGCTGGCGATCATTTTCCTGCCACGCCAGTTCCAGATCATCGTCGTCGAAAATGTCGATGAAACGCATCTCAAGCGCGCCGTCTGGCTGTTTCCGCTCTATCTGGTGCTGATCAATATTTTCGTGCTGCCGGTGGCGATCGGCGGTTTGCTGCATTTCCAGGGGCAACCCTTCAATCCCGATACGTTCGTCCTCACTCTGCCGCTCGCCCACGGCGCCCAAGCCCTGGCCCTGCTCGTCTTCATCGGTGGCCTGTCGGCGGCGACCGGCATGGTCATTGTCGAGACCATCGCCTTGTCCACCATGGTCTGCAACGACCTGGTGATGCCCTGGCTGTTGCGCTCGAGCTGGCTGCAGGCCGAAAAAAACCGCGATCTCTCCCGTCTGCTGCTGCTCATCCGGCGCGTTGCCATCGTTCTCATCCTGCTCCTCGGCTACATCTATTTCCGGGCTGCCGGCGAAGCCTATGCGCTGGTCGGCATCGGCCTGATTTCCTTTGCTGCCGTCGCCCAGTTCGCGCCGGCGATGTTCGGCGGCATGTACTGGAAGCAGGGCACGCGGGCCGGCGCCGTGGCCGGTCTGCTCGGCGGTTTCGTCGTCTGGCTGTATACCTTGTTGCTGCCGTCGTTTGCCAAGTCGCAGTGGATCGACGCCGGCTTCGTCGAGCAGGGATTGTTCGGCATTGCCGGGTTGAAGGCGCAGGCCCTGTTCGGCCTGAGCGGTATCGATGAGATCTCGCACAGCCTGTTGTGGAGCCTGTTCGTCAATATCGGTCTGTACGTCGCGGTGTCGCTCAATTCCTCGCCGGATGCCACCGAGGCCAGTCAGGCCGAACGTTTCGTCGACGTCTTTCGATTGGCCGGCAAGGAAACGGATCCCCGCTTGTGGCGCGGCAAGGCTTCGCTCGAACAACTGGTCGCCTTGCTCGAACGTTTTCTCGGGCCGGGGCGGGCCGGCCAGCAACTGGTCGCTTATGCGGCCAGCCGCAATGTTGCCGATTGGCATGCCTTGCCGGCCGATGCCGGCTTCGTGCATTTCGCCGAAGCCGAACTGGCCGGCGCCATCGGTTCGGCCAGCGCCCGGGTGATGGTGGCGTCGGTGGCCGAGGAGGAGGATCTCGGCCTGGAAGAAGTGCTCGATATTCTCGACGAGGCGACCCTGGTCCGGGCCCACAGTCGCCAACTGGAAGCCAAGCAGCGCGAGCTGGAGGCGGCGACCGGCGAATTGCGGGCGGCCAACGAACGGCTGCGTGAAGTGGACCGCATGAAGGACGATTTCATTTCGACTGTGACCCACGAGTTGCGCACGCCGCTGACCTCGATCCGGGCCCTTTCCGAAATACTGCATGAAGATCCGCGCCTCGCATTGAGCGACCGGACGCGCTTTCTCGGCATCATCCTGGGCGAGACGGAGCGTCTGACCCGGCTGATCAACCAGATTCTCGACATGGCCAAACTCGAATCCGGGCATGCCGAATGGACGAGCGGCGCCGTCGATCTCGGCGAAGTGGCGCGCGAGGCGATGGCGACGCTGGAACCGCTGTTCCGCGACAAGGCGGTCGGGCTGGCCGCCGAGATGCCGGAGCGTGGTCCGGTCGTCCAGGCCGACCGCGATCGCCTGACTCAGGTCATGATCAATCTCCTGTCGAATGCCGTGAAATTCGTGCCCGGCGGCAGCGGACGGGTGCGTGTCAAGGTGGCGGCGGTCGATCATCAGGTGCGGGTCGAGGTCGCCGACAACGGTCCCGGCCTGACCGCCGAGGAGTGTCTGGTGGTGTTCGAAAAATTCCGCCAGGGCGGCAACACGCTGACCGACAAGCCCCAGGGTACCGGGCTGGGACTGCCGATCAGCCGGCAGATAGTTGAATATTTTGGTGGTAACCTCTGGGTTGAAAGCCAGCCGGGAAGCGGCGCGACTTTCATTTTCACGGTGCCCTTGCCGGCACCTGAGGCATAACAAGGGAGACAAACTCATGGCCAAGAAAATACTCATTGTTGATGACGAGCCCAACATCGTCATCTCGCTCGAATTCCTGATGAAAAAAGAGGGTTTTGAAGTCGCCGTCGCCGCCGATGGCGAGGAAGCCCTGAGCAAGGTCGCCAGCTTCGACCCCGATCTCATCCTGCTCGACGTGATGATGCCGAAGAAATCCGGCTTCGAAGTCTGCGAAGCCTTGCGGGCCGATTTGTCGCGCGGCGGGCTGCTCATCGTCATGCTCACCGCCAAGGGGCGCGATACCGAAGTCGCCAAGGGTCTGGCGATCGGCGCCGATGCCTATATCACCAAGCCGTTCTCGACCAAGGACCTGGTGGCCCGCGTCAAGTCGATGCTGGGCGTTGCCTGAAAGCCGTCGCGCCGACCCACAAGAAAACCAATCATCAGCGCCGGCCCGCCGGCCACTTCGGAATGCGTGCCATGAAGGCCAAATATCGTTTCATCGCGGCGGTTGTCGTGCTCGGTCTGTTGATGACCGGCCCCTTTGTCGTCACCTCGTTGCTGGTCTGGCTCGACATGAAGGAAGCCGAGCGCACCATGCTCACCGAACTGCTGGTTTCGCGCCTGCCGGTCGGCACGATGATGACGCTGTTCGGTTTTACCATCGGCGTGCTGGTTCTCCACAAGCTGTTCCGGCAATACGTCGAAGGTTTGCTGCGGATGTCGGAAACCCTGCGCCTGATGCTCGGCGCCAACCGCAATTTCCGTGTCGAGCTCGACGGGCCGCCGGAAGTCAGACAGCTAGCCCAGGCCGCCAACGATCTGGCGCAGCAGCGCGACGAGTTGATGGACGACGTCGATGCCCAGATTGCCCGCGCCAAGGCCTCGGTCGAGGAAGAGAAAAATCGTCTGGCGGCACTCATGTCGGAACTGGCCCAGGCCGTCGTCGTGTGCAATCTCGACGGGCGCATCCTGCTCTACAACAACCGCGCCCGCCTGCAGTTCAAAGCCCTGGCCCAGGGCCCGACCTCGGTGGCGGGCGGGGCGCTGATCGGGCTCGGCCGTTCGATATTCTCGATTCTCGAAAAGAGCCAGATCGAGCATGCCCAGGAAGTCATCCATCAACGCCTGCACAGCGGCAAGAGCGCCATGGCCAATTTCATCACCACGACGCGCGGCGGCCAGCTCTTGCGCGCCCAGATGGTGCCGGTCCTGGCGGCCGGCGGCGGGGAAGGGGAGACAGCCATGTCCGGCTTCGTGCTCACCGTCGAGAACATCACGCGCAGCCTGGAACTGGAGGCGCGCCGCGACCAGGTGCTGCATTCGCTGACCGAAGGCAGCCGCTCGGCCTTGGGCAGTATCCGGGCGGCGGTGACCAACCTGATCGATTACCCCGACATGGAACTCGAACTGCGCGAGCGCTTCGTCAAGGTGGTCGATGACGAAGCGGCCAAAATGAGCCAGCGCCTCGACCAGACCATGGTCGATTTTGCCGATTCGATGAAGACCCGCTGGCCGCTGGAAGACATCCTCGCCATCGATATCATTGCCGCCGCCCAGCGCCGGATTACCGACAAGCTCAACTTGCCGAGCAAGACCGAGGAGTTGGACGACGCGCTGTGGATCAAGGCGGAGAGCTTCTCCCTGGTCTTCGCCCTGGTTTCCCTGGCGGCCAAGTTGCAGGATCACTACCAACCGCGCGAACTGCGCTTCCGCCTGACGTCGGCCGGCAAACTGGCCTACCTCGACCTGATCTGGGCCGGCCCGGCAATGTCCTCGGAGACGTTCTACACCTGGGAAATGGAAACCATGCATATCGGCGCCGAGAGCTCCTCACTCAATCTGCGCGAGGTCATCGACCGGCATGGCGGCGAGATCTGGTATCAGCGCGAAAAGGCGGCGCACCGTGCCTTCTTCCGCTTCGTGCTGCCGGTGGCGATGCCCGAGATCAGTCCGGAAGATGAACAGCGCCGGCGCGGCAACGGTCGGCCGGAATATTACGATTTCGACCTCTTCCGCTTCCAGGACGATTCCATCGATCTCGACCGCAAGCTGAGCGAGTTGACCTATACCGTCTTCGATACCGAAACCACCGGCCTCGAGCCGTCGAAGGGCGATGAGATCATCCAGATCGGGGCCGCCCGCATCGTCAATAACCGCCTCTTGCGCCAGGAAGTGTTCGACCAGATCATCGATCCGGAATGCCCGCTGAAGCCGGAAGGCATTCCCATTCATGGCATCACCGAGGACATGGTGCGTGGCCAGCCGACCATTGATGCCGTCTTGCCGGCCTTCCGCGAATTTTGCGAGGAGACCGTGCTGATCGCCCACAACGCGGCCTTCGACATGCGTTTCCTGCAATTGAAGGAGGCCCGTACCGGCATCCGCTTCACCCAGCCGGTGCTCGATACCCTGCTTTTATCGGCGGTGGTGCATCCCAATCAGGAATCGCACAGGCTGGACGTCATTCTCGAACGCCTGGGCATCCACATTGCTACCCGCCACAACGCCCTGGCCGATGCGCTGGCCACCGGCGAGGTTTTTCTCAAGCTGGTGCCGCTGCTCGCCGACCAGGGTATCGTCACCATGCGCCAGGCGCTCGAAGCTTCGGAAAAAACCTTTTATGCCCGGGTGAAGTATTAAGGTGCCGCCGGCCATCGAACAGCTCCTGCCCTATCGCCAACTGGCCGATCTGCACGCCGACCTGGCCGCCCTCGCCGATCTGGCCGAGGCACCGCGCCTGGCCGGGCGTCTCGGCGAATTGCTGTATGCCCTGCTCGAGGCCGGGGCCGGCGGCCTGTTGCTGACGCGGATGATTTCGGCCCTCAACGACTGTCTGAGTGTCCGCGTCATCGAGCTGACGGCCCGCCAGCATCGTCTGCCGCCGGTCACCTGGTGCTGGCTGGCACTCGGTTCGGAAGGGCGGGAAGAGCAGACCTTCGTCACCGATCAGGACAACGGCCTGATCTTCAGCGCCACCGATGCCCGGGAAGCCGACGCTTTGCGGGTCTTGTTCCTGCCCTTCGCCCAGGCGGTCAATGAGCAGTTGGCGGCCTGCGGTTTCGCCCTGTGCAGCGGCCGGATCATGGCCGGCAACGCGGACTGGTGCCTGTCCGCCGACGAATGGCGCGAGCAGTTCATCGACTGGGTGCGCCGGCCGGACCCGGCGGCGCTACTCAATGCCAGCATTTTCTTCGACCTGCGACCGCTCTACGGCAGCTTCGAACTGGCCGAGGATTTGCGCAGCCTGATGCTTTCGCTGACCGTCGATACGCCGGCCTTCCTCCACCTGATGGCGGCCAATGCGCTGCAGGCCTCGCCGCCGCTGAGCTTTCGCGGCGAAGTGCTGGCCGCCGGCGGCAGCGCCGGCGACGAGCTGGATTTGAAAAAATTCGGCAGCCGGATCTTCGTCGACGCGGCGCGCATCTTCGCCCTGGCCGCTGGCGTCCGGCCGGTGGCCAGCCGCCTTCGCCTGCACCAGGCGGGGCCGCTGGCCGGCGTGCAGCCCGGGCAACTGGCAGCGATCGAAGCGGCCTTTTCCCATGTCCTGCGCCTGCGTCTCGAACAGCAGATGCTGGCCGCCCGGGCCGGCCAGCCGGCCAGCAATGTCCTCAAACCGGCCGCCCTGCACGACGTCGATCAGGCCATCTTGCGCGAATCGTTGCACCAGGCCAGGCACCTGCAGCAGCGTCTGAAGTTAAACTATGCACTCTGAGAAAAAGAGGTGGTTGTGAATACACAAGCCGAAGAGATGGGGACGGCGGAGCTTTCCTTGCGGCGGGAGGGGCGGCGGCGCGTCGCCGGGGGGACCTTGGCCTTTCTGAAGAATCATGCGCCGTTCAACAAGATGGCCAGTGAGCCCTTGCAGATTTTCGCCGAGCGGGCTCAATTGGTTTTTCATCCGGCCGGTAGTGAGATCGTCGGGCCGAATTCCGGCAACGTCCGCTTTTTCTATCTGATCGAGTCCGGCAAGGTGCAGGCCCGGCAGGCCGGTGAAGTGACGGTGACGGAATACTCAATCCTCAGTCTGGGCGCCGGGGAAAGTTTCCCAATCGGCGCCGTGACCGCCGGCCGCCCGTCGACCAATACCTATACGGCCGTCGATGACGTTTTCTGCTATCAGTTGCCGGCCGAGGATTTCATGGCGCTGATGACGAGCAGCCCGGAATTCAATTTATTCTGCACGCAGTACATCGCCAGTCTGCTCGACCAGTCGCGCCGCCAACTGCAATTGCAGTTCGCTCAGCGGGCCAACGAACAGCAGACCCTGAATTCGCCGCTGGCCGGTATCGGCTCGCGTTCGCCGGTCACCGTGGCGCCGCACACGCCGTTGCGCGCCGCCTTGGAAACCATGTCGGCGGCCGGCGTTGGTTCGCTCGTGATCGCCGATGAAGATCGCCTGCCGGTCGGCGTGTTTACCCGTTCCGATCTGCTCGACCGGGTGGTGCTGGCCGATTTGCCGCATGATGTGCCGATCAGCCGGGCCATGTCGGCGGCCCCGTTCAAGCTCGAAGAGCATGCCAGTGCCTACGATGCCATGTTGTTGATGGCGACCCACGGCATCCGCCACGTCCTGGTCACCGACGCCGAGGGCAAGCTGACCGGCGTTGTATCGGAGCGCGACCTGTTCGCCCTGCAGCGCGTCGGCCTGCGCCAGATCCGCCAGTCGATCGATGGCGCGCACAATGTCGAAACCCTGCAGCAATCGGCGGCCGACGTCCGGCAACTGGCGTTCAACATGCTGGCCCAGGGAGTGGGCGCCGAACAACTGACGCAGTTCATCTCGGCCTTGAACGATGCCCTGACCCGTCGCGTCATCCAGCTCAATCTCGAACGGCACAATTTCGACGGTATCGACTGGTGCTGGCTGGCTTTCGGTTCGGAAGGCCGCGACGAGCAGACCTTCAGTACCGACCAGGATAACGGCATCGTCTTCGGCGTGCCCGAGGGGCAGGACGCGGCGCTCTTGAAGCAGCGTTTCCTGACCTTTGCCCTTGGCGTCAACCAGGATCTCGACCGCTGCGGTTTCCCTTTGTGCAAGGGCAATATCATGGCCAGCAATCCGCAGTGGTGCCTGACCCTGGACGAGTGGATGGAGCAGTTCAGCAACTGGATCCGCGTGCCGCAGCCGGAGGCCCTGCTCAATGCCACCATTTTCTTCGACTTCCGGCCGCTGTTCGGCCAGGCCGAACTGGCCGAAACGCTGCGCCGCCACCTGTTGGCGCAGACCTCGTCGAACCCGATGTTCCTGCGCGCCATGGCGCACAACGCGCTCGACGTCGAACCGCCGCTCGGCAAGATCCGCGATTTCCAGACCGACCTCGAACCCGGTCAGCCGGGCAAGATCGATCTCAAGAAATACGGCTCGCGCATCTTCGTCGATGTTGCCCGGATCTATGCCCTGGCGACCGGCGTGCACAACACCAATTCGGTGCAGCGCCTGCGTCTCGCCTCGAAGCGCCTGTCCATCCGCGATGACGAAATCAACGCCGTGCTTGAGGGGCTTAGCTTCATCCAGTTGCTGCGTCTGCAACACCAGTATCTGGAAGGCGAGCCGGGCACCCAGGGCGACAACCTGATCAACCCGGATACGCTGAACGAACTGGACCGCCGCATTCTCAAGGAATCCTTCCGCCAGGCCCGAAAAATCCAGACGCGCCTCAAACTCGATTACCAGGTGCACTAGCCATGTTTGGATTGAAGGATTTTCTGTTCAAGGGTGGCGCGCCGGCCCATCTTTCCGAAGAACTGCGGGCCGCCGTCGAAACCTGGCGCAAGTCGGCGGTGCCGGCGTTCGACGAGGCCCATTTCCACGTCCGTTACGTCGTCGTCGATATCGCCAGTAGCGGCCTCAAGCCGGAAAGCGACGAATTGCTGGAAATTGCCGCGGCCAGCGTCCAGCAGGCCGGGATCCTGGTGCCGGATGATGCCGGTTACCTCGACTTTTCCGGCCTGCGCGGCGACGATCCGGCGCTCGACCGGCAATTGCTGGCCTTCCTGCAATACGCCGCCAAGGCGCCGCTGGTCACCTATCATGTGCCCTACGTCGGCGGCTTTCTGCAGCGCGCCTACAAGGAACGTCTGGGGATCAATTTTCAGCCGCAGTGGGTCGATCTGGCCTGGCTGCTGCCATCGATGTTCGAGGAGAAATCGCATTCGCTGCAGACCCTCGATTACTGGCTCGATCTCTTCGGGCTGGGGGAGGGGGCCGGCCGGCGCGATGCGATGGACAACACGCTGTTGCTGGCGCGGATTTTCCAGATGCTCTTGGTGCGGGCCAACGGCAAGGGCATCGACACCGCCCGTAAGCTGATCGACGAGTCGCGTGCCAGCAGCTTCCTGCGCCGGACGCATTGAGTCCCCGATGTTTTCCCTGACCCGTCTGCAACGCTATTACCTGTACTACACCGGCTGCTTCCTGGCCTTTGTCTTGGCGCTCGCCGTCCTTGAGCAGCACGGCATGCCACCGCGCTGGATCGGCTACGCCTTCCTCTTCTTCACCATTTCGATGTATGCCGTGATCGGCGTCGCCAGCCGGACTTCGGATGTTTCCGAGTATTACGTCGCCGGTCGCCGGGTGCCCGCTTTCTTCAATGGCATGGCCACCGGGGCGGACTGGATGAGTGCCGCTTCCTTCATCGGTCTGGCCGGCACGCTCTATCTTTCCGGTTACCAGGGGCTGGCTTTCGTGATCGGCTGGACCGGCGGTTTCGTCCTCGTCGCCTTGCTGCTGGCGCCCTATCTGCGCCGCTTCGGCGAATACACCATCCCGGATTTTCTCAGTGCCCGTTACGGTGGCAATGCCATCCGGATTGTCGCCGTGGTGGCCGCCATCCTGGCCTCCTTCGTTTATGTCGTGGCGCAGATTTACGGGGTCGGCGTCATCACCAGCCGTTTCGTCAGCCTGCAATTCGAAATCGGCGTCTTCGTCGGTCTCGCCGGCATACTCGTCTGCTCTTTCCTGGGCGGCATGCGGGCGGTGACGTGGACGCAGGTGGCGCAATACGTCATCTTGATCGTCGCCTACATCACGCCGGTCGCCATTCTTTCCTGGAACGTGACCGGCAACCCGGTACCGCAACTGGTCTACGGGCATGTGCTGAAGGAAGTCGGGCGGCTCGAAGACAAGCTTTTCGACATGCCGGCCGAAGTCGAGGTGCGTAAGCTCTACCGCGAACGTGCCGACCTCTATGCCGAAAAGATCATGCAGTTGCCAAACTCGCTGATACTGGAACGCGAGCAGATTTCATCGCAGATCAACGATCTGAAGGCGAGCGATACCCAGATGAAGGATATCGTCGCCCTGGAAAAGCTGCGTCGCGAGATGCCGCACGATCCGGACGAGGCGCGGGCGCGTTGGGAAGAGTCGATGTATACGGCGCTTGACCGGGCCAAACCGCCAATCCATCATGCCGAAGCCTTCCCCGGCCAAGACGAGGAGCAGAAGCTGGCGGCCCGGATCAATTTCCTCGCCCTGATTTTCTGCCTGACGGTCGGCACCGCCGCGCTGCCCCATGTGCTAGCCCGCTATTACACGACGCCCACGGTCAGTCAGGCGCGCGAATCGGTGTTCTGGTCGCTGCTCTTCATTCTGGCCCTCTACATCACGGCGCCGGCCTATGCCGTGTTCGCCAAATACGAAATCTTTTCCCATCTGGTGGAAATTCCCATCGCCAAGTTGCCGGGCTGGGTCGCGGCGTGGACCAAGATCGGGCTGGTCAGTATCGAAGACATCAACCGCGATGGCATCCTGCAACTGGCCGAACTCTCGTTGAATCCGGACGTCATCGTGCTCGCCACGCCGGAAATCGCCGGCATGCCCTATGTCGTCTCCGGCCTGGTCGCCGCCGGTGCCCTGGCCGCCGCCCTGTCGACGGCCGATGGCCTGCTGCTGACCATTACCAGCGCCGTCTCGCACGACATCTACTACCGCATCATCCGCCCCGACGCCTCGACCCAATTCCGGCTGGTGATTTCCAAATCGATGCTGCTGGTCGTCGCCGTCCTCGCCGCCACCGTGGCCGCCCAAAAACCGGGATCCATCCTGTCGATGGTGTCCTGGGCCTTCTCGATTGCCGGTTCGGCCTTTTTCCCGGCGCTGGTCCTCGGCATCTTCTGGCCGCGCGCGACCCGGGCCGGCGCCCTGGCCGGCATGCTGGTCGGCCTCTTGCTGAGCATCTACTACATCCTGCGCGTCGAGTTCGACGGCATCCCCCTACTCGGCATCAGCGGCCTGCACATGGCCCCGTGGTTCTACGTCCATTCCACCTCGGCCGGCGTCTTCGGCGTCTTCGCCGGCTTTGTCACCATTGTCGTGGTCAGCCTGTTGACCAAGCCAGAGCCCGCCACCGAGCGATTTCTCAGCGCCATCCGCCAGGGCAAGCACGGGGGCGGGCGCTGATGCCGGATAGCGATCTGTTCTGGCGCAAGCAGCGCCGCCTGACCCTGTTACTTTTCATCCTCTGGCTGCTGCTGACCTTCGTCATGAACTGGTTCGCCCCCGAGCTCAACGAGCTAACGGTGTTCGAGTTCCCGCTCGGCTTCTACATGGGGGCGCAGGGCCTGCTCATCATCTATCTCGCCATCATCTGGTATTACAACCGCCGCATGCGCCAGCTCGAAGCCGAATACGGCAGGGCGGACGAGTAGGGGTGGTCTTTTTCCTGATCGGCGCCCTGCGCGCCATTGTCGAAATGCTCGGTCTCTGTCTGATCGGCCAGGCGGTCCTCTACCTGCTCTCCGGCCAACGGCGGCACGCCAATCCGGTCTACCAGCTCCTCGATTTGCTGACCCGGGCACCCCGCCAACTTTGTGCCCGCCTGCTCCCGGCCAACAGTTCCCAGATACTGATCGCTATCGGCAGCTTCGTCATTCTGGCTTTTCTTTGGCTAGGACTGGCTTGGCTGCGAAAGTTCCATTGACGAACCCGGTCTTTCTGCTACAATGCGCGCCTCTTGGAGCGGTGGATGAGTGGTTTAAGTCGCACGCCTGGAAAGCGTGTGTAGGGTAATACCCTACCGCGGGTTCGAATCCCGCCTGCTCCGCCAAGAAAAAATGAAAAAGCCCATGTAAACCATGGGCTTTTTCTATTGGGATTTTGCTTTGTCGCTTAAGTCCGATTTTCTTCATCCGATAGTTTGAAGGCGGCCAGCGTATCAGGTTTTTGCAGGGGCGTTTCTGGCGTACACAGCTTGTAGGTCGCTTTGGGTCAGCTTGCCGGTACTGTTGCGTGGTAGTGCCTCGACAAAGATCAGCGGTCTGGGCAGGAAGACGGGGTCGATCCGGTCGCGCAGCAGGTTCAGCAATTGCTGGCGCGGCAGATCGGGGGCGACGACCAGGGCGCATAGGCGGGTAATCCCCGTTGGCTCCTCGTGCTCCGGCAGGAAGAAGGTCCCGTCGACAACCCCGGGGATCGAGGATATCTGAAGATTGAGATAGGCCAGCGAGGTGCGTTTGCCGGCAATGTTGATCAAATCCGAGTGGCGTCCGTGCAGTATGAATTGGTTGGCGGAGAGTATTTCGATCGCGTCGGAGAGGGGAACCCGGCCCTCGACATGGCCGCCGGAGGCGAAGCACTGATCGTTTTCCGAGGTGAATCGAATGCCCGGTAACAGGGTCCAGGCCGGCCCGGCGGTGGTGCGGCGGCTGGCGGTTTGTCCCGATTCCGTCGCACCATAGATTTCGTAGAGCGGGGCGGCGAAACGGGTTTCGGCGGCGGCGGCCAGGGCAGACGAGAGCGGCGCCGTTGCCGAGAGCAGCATGTCCACTGGCGGTAACTGGAGGTCGGCGGCGACCAGGGTCGCTAGGTGGAAGGGGGTGGTCACCAGCAAGCGCGGCTGGGGGACTGCCTCCAGCGCTGTCAGCACGTCCTGGGGATAAAAGGGCTTGCCCGACGAGAAGCGGCAGTCGCCGTGCAGTGCCAGCAGCAGCGTCGATTCGAACCCATAGCTGTGCTGCACGGGGACCGTGCCGACGATGTTGCAAGCACCGCCGAGCAGACCAAGGGCCTGGGCTTCGGCGCGTCCGTTGCGGGCCAGCTTTGCCCACGACTTGTGGTGCGCCTGCGGCGTACCGGTCGAGCCGGAGGTGAACAGGATGGCGGCGCACTGCTCCGCCGCGATCTCGGGAATGCCGCTGATCTCGTGCCGGTCGGCGGTATCGAGGGCGGGGAAATCGAAACGCGGCAGAGTGGCCGAGTTGAACTCGGTGTCGCACAAACAGAAGGTTCCGGGATAGTCGTCTTGAATACGGCGCAAGGTTTCAGGCGATTGCGACGACGGTTGCAGACTGGTTTTCCCACTGATCAGGCCGGCGGCAAAGCCGACGGCAAAGAGGTAGCGATCCTGGCAAACGTTGAGGAGGTAAGGCCCGGAAGGCAGTTGGGCGGCCAAAGCATGGACGTCGGCCAGAAATTGGCGAATCGTGCGCGGGCCATCGGGGCGCCAAGCCAAAATATCGTCGAGGTCGCTTCGCGAAAGTAGTGGCACGGTACTCATGGGTTGGCTTCCTGGGAGCTGAAGTGGCAACGCGGCCAAGCTGGTGGGGTAGGGCCGGTCGTTTTTCGGAAATTCATGGATAAAGTGAAATTTTATTTGCTTTGCCAATAATGGCGAATAGCCCAGCGGTTTTTGCATAACAGCGAAAAAGAGCGCAAATCAGCGCTGGTCGGGGATTTACCCACAGAAACGGTGGATAAGCCTGTGGAAAAGCTCTGTATAAGTGTGCTCGGGGGACGGGCGATAAAGGATGTTTATGGTGTTGCCTAATGCGTGAGCAGCAGCGGCCCGGTCGGCATCCTGCATTGCTGCTACTTGGCGCCGAGTGCGGCAAAAATCTTGCCGGTGAGTTTGACCGAGATGGGGATTGCCGCGAAGGAGGTGGCGGTGGCGATCGGCCAGGCAATGATGAAGGCATTCCCCCAGCGCGCCGGAAAATCTGGCTGAATGCCCAGGTTGAGCCAGGTGACGAAGCCGGTCATCAGGCCGGCCATGATGGCGGACATGATCACCGGCTGGATGTGCATTGGTTTGAGTTGCATGCGAGATGAGCCTGGAGGCAATGAATGGCGATGGATCAATTTTACCTTGGCGCCATGCCTTGCCACGACCGGCTGCCTTGTCGCGCGAAAAATCGCGGCATCGCGGCCCGGGCGATCTTCCGCACTTGCCCGGGGCGCCGCTTCCCTGTACTTTGCCGCCTTCAGCAATCAAGGCGCAGGCCATGGAGAGAGTAATGGTGCATTGGAACAAAATGGTAGTGAGCGGCATGCTGGCCCTGGTCTCGGCCGGAGTCTGGGCCGGAACGCCGGAGAAGACGGCTTCGGGTCTGGTCTACGAATCGCTCCAGGATGGTACCGGCCAGCCAGCCTCGCCGAGTGCCACCGTGCAGGTCAATTACCGGGGGACGCTGGCCAATGGCAGCGAATTCGATAGTTCCTACAAGCGTGGCCAGCCGGCGACCTTTCCGCTCAATCGGGTGATTCCCTGCTGGACCGAAGGAGTTGCCAAGATGCGCGAAGGCGGCAAGGCCAAGCTGACCTGTCCGCCGAGCATCGCCTACGGCTCGCAAGGGGCGGGTGCGGCGGTGCCGCCGAATGCGACGCTGACCTTCGAAGTCGAATTGCTCAAAGTGATGCGTTGATTTATTGCGCTTGCTTGACAAAAAAGGGCTGCCCGTCGGTAGCCTTTTTTATCCTAGAAAACGCAATTGAACCGCAGAGACGCTGAGGAAAAACAAAGGCTTGCCTGAATTGTTCGGCCCACCTTCTGGGTGAGCGGCAAAAAACGATGCAAGCCACTGTTTTCACGTTCTTCTCTGCTCCTTTCCGACTCTGCGGTGAGGTTTTTAGGTTTGTCGCAGGAGGTGTCGCTAGTGCAGCTTGTCGGCGGCGCTGGCCGCGAACAGCGCGGCGACATCCTCGGCGCTGAAATGGTAGTCGCGGTTGCAGATGTCGTCGCGGATGAGGATTTCGCCGTGCTGGGCGAGGATGGTTTCGGCATCCGCCCGGCCCAGGCCGCGGATCATGTCGGCCACCTTGGCGCGGTCTTCCGGGCAGTGATAGACCACCGTCTGCGGCTCGTAGATGCGGATGCCGCGGGCTTCGATTTCCTCGTGGAAGAGACGGCCGAGCAGGGTTTCGGCATCCAGTTCCAGCAGTTCGGTTGGCTTGACGGTGGCAGCTAGCTGGCTGATACGGTTCCAGCCATCCGGGTCGTGGTTGTCGGCCTTATGTCCCGCCGGGACGGTATCCCCCGGGGGCGGCATTTTCTGCAGGAAAAGGCAGACTGCCGCCTGCGGGCCGGCGATGGCGAACAGGCGAGAGGGCTGCTGTTCCGACTGTTCGAGGTAGTGTTCGAAAATCGCCGCGATGCTGTCGCCGACCATCGGCACGTAACTCTGGTAAGGGCGGCGGGCGTCGGGTGTGTCGAGGCTCATCATTAGCTGGCCGCCCTGGGCGGCGCCGAGCAGTTCCGCTACTGGCGCCGGCAGGACCACCGGGTTGCTGCGCGCCATGCCGCGCATCTGCAGCAGTTCGTTGCAATCCATGACCAGCAACTGGATCGGCCCGTTGCCGCGCAATTGCAGGGTGAGGCGGCCGGGCTGTTTCAACTGGCCGGCGATCAGCGCAGTGACGGCGGCGGTTTCGCCGAGTAGCTGGGCGACGGTCGGCTGGTAATCCCGACCGGCCTGCATCTGCTGCCAGCAATCGCCGAGATGCACGACGGCGCCGCGGATGTCGAGGCCCTCGAAGAGGAAGCGGCGGATGGTGCTGACGCTCATTTCAGTTGTTCCATGTAGGTTTCCGGGCTGAAGCCGACCAGCAGTTGACTGCCGGTGTCGAGCACCGGCCGCTTGATCAGGCTGGGGTATTGCGCCATCAGCTTGAGTGCTTTGACTTCATCGACATCGGCTCGCTCTGCCTCGGCCAGCTTCTTCCACATCAGGCCGCGCGTGTTGAGCAGCTTCTGCCAGGTCGCGCGAGCGTTCCAGTCCGCCAGATGGGCCTCGGCGACGCCGGCCTTCTTGTAATCGATGAACTCGTAAGCGATACCGTTTTCCGTCAGCCAGGCGCAGGCTTTTTTCATGGTGTCGCAATTTTTGATGCCGAAGACTTTGATCATTGCAGGGGACTGTATTCGTGGAGAAAAGCGAATGATAACAGTGCCCGCCTCACGTCCGCTCCGGCGCCCGCGGCAGATCGGCCAGGCGTTGCAAAATGAGTTCGGCAACCCGCCGGCTGGCGGGCAGGAAGGTGTGGATCAGCGGCAGGCGGATTTCGTCGCCGATCCAGGCGGCGGCAACTTCCGAAGTCGCCACCACGCCGTCGTTCTCTTCGCCGCTGAACGGCCCGTACTTTCCCCGTGATCCGCGAATGCCGATCACCGCCGTTGTCGGCGCCGCCAGCGGGCCGATGCGCTGCATCCGTTCGGCACTGGCGAGCAGGCGACCGCAGTCGCCGGTGATCAGGCGATACGGCAATCGGTTCTGCAGGCGTTGCGCTAGTCGGGCCGGGCGCGTCGGAGAACCGAGCAGAAATACCTGCGCGGCCGGCCGGGTTCCCGGTGGCAGGGCATTGACTGCGGCGCGTAGCAAAACTCCGCCCAGCGAATGGCCGATCAGGATGTAGTCGCCCCGGGCGGCGAGTTCGCCAATCCGGGTGGCAAGGCGGGTGGCGATGCTGGAAAAGTCGTCGCGGCTGACGCTATAGCCGAAGGTCGCAGTCTGGTGGCCGGCGCGTTTCAACTGGCGGAGTAACGGCCAGCCCGAAAGCGGCGAGCGGCCCATGCCGTGGATGAAGAGTGCCTGCATGCCCAATCGATGAGTGAGGTTAAAGAGTCCGCTGCGAGTGTTGAGAAATTTCCGGATTTTCGGAATTCGCCGCGGATTCAAATAAAGCGCGTAAAGCGCTGGCGACGATGATAAATGATTCCAGTCGGCCAGCGCAGTACGGAATCTCTCACCAACCCATTTGTTGCCGATGTTGCATTTGATGGCTGGAGAACTCCGCCGTCGATAGCGCGCCATCGTGGTTGCTGTCGATGTCGGCGAAGGCCGGTGCATTGGCCAGGCCGCGCATTGGGTAACCTTCCTGGGCGCGCTTGCTGATTCTTGCGCTACGGGCCTCGGTGAATTCGGCTTCGCTTATTTTTCCGTCCTTGTTCAGATCGTACTCGGCGAAGGCCGGCATGTTTCCGCCCGGCCCGGCGCCGCCGCCTGGCCGGCGGCCCATCGGGGCATTGGCTTGGGCCGAAAACTCCTCGGCGCTCAGTTTCCCATCATTGTTGCTATCGAGTGTGGCGAAGCTCGGCGCATTGCGCATCGGTCGTCCCTCGGCCCGTCGTTGTTCGCGAATGGCCTTGAATTCTTCCGCACTGATCGAGCCATCGGAATTTTGATCGTAGGCGGAGAAGGGCAGGGGACCCGGGACCGAAGTCGGCTGAGCGTGGGCGCTCAGCGCAAGCGTCGCGCCCAAAAGGGCGGCGATGAGCCAGGCGCGGTGGGTGTTGGTTAAGGTTTTCATAAACTTACTCCTGATGGTTGGAACGGAGAGCAAAGCCTTCGGTAACGCCGAAGACTTCATGAAACTACGGGCCGGGATGCCGTTCGGTCCTTGGTAAGTCGCTAGCTGATGTTGCGAATATTTCGGGCGCATTGCCTTGTCCATGTCCTGGCTACAAGGCAACTCGCCGATTTAGCGGAATTCGAAAATCTCCCGGTGAAACGCCTCGCGGGGCAGGCCGCAGCCGCTCAGGGTGTGCGCCAGGGCGGTGCCCCAGGCGGCCGGACCGCAGAACCAGACGCTGCTGCCGGGCTTCAGGCAGGCGCTGACGTCGCTCGGGTTGAGCGGGCCTTCGGCATCGGTCTGGCGGTGATGCAGGCGGACGCCGGCGGCGCGGCAGAGTTCGGCCAGTTGATTCGGGAAGCCGAGGGCGGCGCGGGTGCAGTAGAAAAAATCGGTATCGGCGGTGGCCGGCGGATTGCTGGCCCGTTCCTCGAGTTTGGCGAGGAAGGGGGTGACGCCGATGCCGCCGGCCACCCAGACCTGCGGGGCGGTCGTCGCTGCGTCGCCGGCGGCGAAATCGAAGTTGCCGTAGGGCCCTTCGAGGACGACCTGCTGACCGACCCGGACGTTGCTCGGCAGGGCGCTGGTAAAGTCGCCGAGCGCCTTGATGGCCAGGGTCAGGGTGCGTTCCCTCGCGTTCCAGGCGGAGGCGATGGTGAAAGGATGGGCCCCTTCGCCGCGTCGCCCGAAATCGATAAACAGGAATTGGCCGGCGCGATGGCCGGGCCAGTCGACCTGCGGGCGGCAGACGATTTCCAGTACCTGGTCGTCGTGTTGCCGGATGGACTCAATGCTGGCCGGATATTTCCGTTGGCGGCCGATGCGATTGGCCAGCGAGAGCACGGCCGGGACGACGCCGGCGGCGGCCAGGGCGGCGGTCAGCCAGCCGAGCGGGCTATGCCAGAAGGAATCGGGCAGCAGGATCAGGCCGTGGAAGGCGCCGGCCAGGAAGACCGGGCCGAAAGCCTTGTGTACCAGCCGGAAATAGCGGTATGGAATGCGCCGGATGAGGGCGACGACGACCAGGGCGAGCAGGATGTAGCCGGCCCATTCGCCGACCTCCTTGGCCAGCTCGACCCACATCTCGGGTTCGCCACGCGGGCCGCGCGGGCGATTCGGGCCGGCAATCCAGCCGGCTTTGGCCAGGTTCTTGGGCAGCCATTCCATCATCCAGTGGGCGAAGACCAGGACGCCGGCGCCGATGCCGATGTTCTTGTGCAGACGGTACAGCTTGTCGAGGCCGCCGAAGCGCTCTTCCAGCCATTGCGGCCGGCCGGCCAGCAGGATGCCGGCGCTCATCCACCACAGGGCGAGCAGGCCGGAAAGGATGATCAGCGTCCGGCGCCAGGCCCAGAAGCCCTCCGGGTTGGCGGCGAGGACGTCAGGCAGGGCAAAAATGCCCCACAGTCCGAGGGGAAGCAGGGCAAGTAAAACTAGAGGGCGTTTCATGATGGCGTTGGTCTGCAGTTGCGATGACGTAAGTCTATGCCGTAACCGCCCGCCAAGCTGTCAGCATACCATTGCAGAATGTAAGCAAATGAAAACCGCCTGACGGGCAGGCGGTTTTCGCAGGGCTTAGCGTTTCAGCTTGGCGAAAGCCGAGGCCATCGCGTTGCCGGCTGGCGCCGGGCCGCTGCTGCGTTGTCCCGGCCTCGATTGGTTCTGGCCGCTACGCCCGCTTGGCGCGCCGTCGTGGCGTTTGGCCTGGCTCGGCTCGTCGCCCATGCGCATGGTCAGCGCAATGCGCTGGCGCTGCAGGTCAACTTCAAGCACCTTGACCTTGACCACCTGGCCGGCCTTGACGATGGTGTGTGGGTCCTTGACGAAGGTGTTGGACAGCGCCGAGACGTGTACGAGTCCGTCCTGGTGCACGCCGATATCGACGAAGGCGCCAAAGGCGGCAACGTTGGTGACGACGCCTTCGAGGATCATGCCCGGACGCAGGTCGGAAACCTTTTCGACGCCGTCGGCGAAGGTCGCCGTCTTGAACTCGGGACGCGGGTCGCGGCCGGGTTTTTCCAGCTCCTTGAAGATATCCTGCACGGTCGGCAGGCCGAAGCGTTCGTCGGTATATTTCGCCGGATTCAGGCCTTTCAGGGCGCGGCTGTCGCCGAGGATTTCCTTGAGCGGCTTGTTCAGTTCAACGATGATTTTCTCGACCACCGGGTAGGCTTCCGGGTGCACCGAGGAGCTGTCGAGCGGGTTGTCGCCGTTTGGCACGCGCAGGAAGCCGGCCGCCTGTTCGAAGGTCTTGTCACCGAGGCGCGGCACCTTTTTCAGCTCGTCGCGCGAGCGGAAGGCACCGTTGGCATCGCGATAGCTGACGATATTCGCGGCGAGGCTGCCGTTGAGGCCGGAAATGCGGGTGAGCAGTGGCACCGAGGCGGTATTGACGTCGACGCCGACGGCATTGACGCAGTCCTCGACAACAGCATCGAGATTCTTCGCCAGCTTCGATTGCGACACGTCGTGCTGGTACTGGCCGACGCCGATCGATTTCGGGTCGATCTTGACCAGTTCGGCGAGCGGGTCCTGCAGGCGGCGGGCAATCGACACCGCGCCGCGGATCGAGACATCGAGATCCGGAAATTCCTTGGCGGCGAATTCGGAAGCGGAGTAAACCGAGGCGCCGGCTTCGGAGACGACGATTTTCTGCAGTCGGGCTTCCGGGTAACGTTTCATGACGTCCTGCACCAGCTTGTCGGTTTCGCGGCTGGCCGTACCGTTGCCGATGGCGACCAGCGACACGCCGTGCTTGGCGGCCAGGCGGCCGATGGTGGCAATCGAGCCGTCCCAGTCGCAGCGCGGTTCGTGCGGGTAGATCGTGGCGTGGTCGAGCATCTTGCCGGTGGCGTCGACGATGGCCAGCTTGCAGCCTGTGCGGATGCCCGGGTCGACGCCCATGGTGACGTGCTGGCCGGCCGGGGCGGCGAGCAGCAGGTCCTTGAGGTTGCGGCCGAAAACGCGGATGGCTTCTTCCTCGGCGCGTTCGCGCAACTCGTTCATGAGTTCGAGCTCGAGGTGGGTGTAAATCTTGACCTTCCAGGTCCAGCGCACGGTGTCGGCCAGCCACTTGTCGGCCGGACGGTTCTGCGGCTTGATGCCGAAACGCACGGCAATGCGCTGCTCGCAGGGATTCGGGCCGGCCTTGACGGCTTCCTCGTCGAGTTCGGAATCAAGGACCAGCGCCACCTGCAGCATGCCTTCGTTGCGGCCGCGCAAGAGGGCGAGGGCGCGGTGCGAGGGCATCGTCGTGACCGGCTCGGCGAAGTCGAACCAGTCGCGGAACTTGGCGCCTTCGGTTTCCTTGCCTTCGACGACGGTGGAGCGGACATGGCCGTGTTCGCTGAGATATTGGCGCAGGCCACCGAGCAGTTCGGCATCTTCGGCGAACTTTTCCATCAGGATCTGGCGGGCGCCGTCGAGGACGGCCTTGGTGTCGGCAAAACCGGCATCGACGTTGATGAATTTGGCGGCTTCATCTTCCGGCGTCAGGTTCGGGTCGGCAAGCAGGCCGAGCGCCAGCGGCTCGATGCCGGCTTCGCGGGCGATCTGCGCCTTGGTGCGGCGTTTCTGCTTGTAGGGCAGGTAAAGGTCTTCCAGGCGCTGCTTGGTTTCGGCGTCGCTGATCTCGGCTTTCAGTTCCGGCGTCAGCTTGCCCTGTTCCTCGATGCTGGCCAGGATGGCCGTGCGCCGGTCTTCGAGGTCGCGCAGGTAGGTCAGGCGTTCTTCGAGGTTGCGTAGCTGGGTGTCGTCGAGGCCGTCGGTCGCCTCCTTGCGGTAGCGCGAGATGAAGGGCACGGTGGCGCCTTCGTCGAGCAGGGTGATGGCGGCGACGACCTGGGTCGGGCGAACGCCGAGTTCAATGGCTATACGATGTTCAATAGGTGCGAGCATGGATGCGGCAGTGCAGCAAAAGGGGGGTGAACTATGCGCAATCCGGACCTAAAATACAACCATGTTAAGTTGGTGTAGCATGCTTGCCATAAGCATTCCAATCAAAAGGAGATATTCATGAAAGTTGAAACCTATCTGTTCGGTGCCGTGGAAGTAAATCCGGAAAAAGTGATCAATTTCCCGAACGGTTTGGTCGGCTTTGAGCAGAGCAAGCGTTTTGCACTGGTTAATGACGAAGGCGGCGAGGATGCCGCCAGTTTTACGCTGCAGTCGCTGGACGATCCGGAGTTGGCCTTCCAGATCGTTGATCCGACCTCGCTCGGCTTCAATTACGAGCTGGTCTTGAGCGATGTCGAGAATGCCCTGTTGCAGTCGCCTTCGAGCGACGATGTTGTCGTGATGCAGGTGTTGTTTAAAAAGGAAGACGGCGAAAAGGCCGTGATCGGTGCCAATCTGCGGGCCCCGCTGATCATCAACACCAAGGCGCGTGTCGGTTTGCAGAAAGTGATGGAAACCTTCCGCCAGAACATGACGCTCTCCAATCTCTCCAGTTCGCTGTGAAATATCGGCGGCGCGCCCGACCGGCGCCGGCAAGGACCACCATCGATCCGAAGGTGGTTTTTTTTCGACCGTAAATTCGCTTTACCCGGGCTGCGCAGCCCTTTGGCGCTCGGGTCGGCTCGGCTGGGTTTGTTTCGCCTCACCCGGAAGTGGGCGGTGTTGGGCACTTTCAGCGTATCCGTTTGCTGATTTCGCCATTACAGGCATTGGCCACTCGGGCATATTCTTCGGCGGTATCGATCAAGGCCTGGGCGGCTTCGACGCGTTTTATCTCGCGCAGGACGTAAGGTGTCCACCGTTCGTCCAGCTCACGCTGCAAGCGGGCGGCACTCTGTCCGGTCTGGCCGCGCCACGGCGAGGTGGTGGCGAAGCGTTGGTTGAGCAGGGTGGTCATCTCTTTTTCGATGCTGAGAACATGCTCCTGGTAGGTTTTGACATGACGCATCTCGTGCTCGTAAATTTCCTTGTAGGCGCAACTGCCGGCGGGGAATTCTTTGGCGATGTAGACCGTCATCGGAGAAAAACCGAAGCTCAGCGTGATCTGCGGGCTGGCGCATTCCCAGCGGCCGCTCGGCTCGACGAAGGACTGGATGTTCATGGCGAATTGCACGGTCGCGTTGCCGCGGGTCAGGCCGAGCACTTGGCGCCCGGGGCGGGCCGCCGCGGCGCCGATGTTGGTCAGCGATTTGTAGCTGTAAGTGGTGTTGAAACTGAGGTGCGGCTCGAGTTGTTTGAGGCTGACCGAGGGTTTCGGCAGCTCGTCGCACTGATCCGCCGCGGCCGGTATGGCCAGGAAGAGCAAGGGCAGCAAGTACCCGGCGTGGTTCACGGCTTGATCTCGCCGGCTTAGCAGGGCGCCAGCATCTCGCGATAGCGGCGGGCGTTGGCCACGTAATGGTCGGCCGATGTTTGCAAGCGGGCGACGTCCTCGTCGCTCAGTTCGCGCACCACCTTGCCCGGCGAGCCGACGATCAGCACGCGGTCGGGGAAAACCTTGCCTTCGGGAATCAGCGTATTGGCGCCGACGATGCAGCCCTTGCCGATCACGGCGCGGTTGAGGATCACCGAGCCGATGCCGATCAGGCTGCCGTCGCCGACCGTGCAACCGTGCAGCATGACCAGATGGCCGACGGTGACGTTGGCGCCGATGTGCATCGGGATGCCTTCGTCGGTGTGCAGCACCGAGCCATCCTGGATATTGCTGTTGTCGCCGATGTGGATCGGATCGTTATCGCCGCGTAGCGTGGCGTTCCACCAGATCGAGGCATTGGCGCCGAGGCGGATGTCGCCGATCAGCGTGGCGTTGGGCGCGACCCAGGCGTTGGCGCCGAGTTGTGGTTGTTTGTCGCCGAGGCGGTAGAGGGGCATGTGGTCTCCTTCGATAATTGGTCGTGTTGTCTTGCCGGTCGCGGCCGATTTTACGCTAGCATCGCTAGCCTGACGAACCACGCCGGAGACCCGAATTGAGCGAATTTGCAAGCCTCACCGCCGCCCTGCTGGAATTTCGCGATGCCCGCGACTGGCGGCAGTTCCATACCCTGCGCAACCTGATCACCTCGCTCAATCTCGAAGCCGCCGAATTGCTCGAACTAACGCAATGGAAAAGCGATGCCGAAATCGATGCGTTGCCGGCCGATGCCAAAAGCGGCGAAGCGCTGCGCGACGAATGCGCCGACATCCTGCTTTACCTGCTGCTGATTGCCGAAACGAGCGGCATCGATCTGCTGGCGGCGGCGCGCGCCAAGCTGCTGAAAAATGCGGCCAAGTATCCGGTGGACAAGGCCCGCGGTTCGCGGGCCAAGTACACCGAACTCGGCTGAAAATTAGCTGGTTTGGCTTTCTAGCGTGTATTTGGCGCCGTCGCCCTGGGCGAGCAGCCGGGTCAGTACTGGCAGGGTTTCGTGCAGGGTCTTTTCCAGCGTCCACGGCGGATTGATGATGAACATGCCGCTGCCGTGCATGCCGTAGCCGTCCTTGGCCGGGGCGCTGACTTCCAGGCTGGCGTGCAGCCAGTTCGGGGCGCCCAGGTTTTTCAGCTTGCTCGGCAGCTTGCGCGACTCCGGTTTGGAGAGCATCGGGTACCACAGCGCGTAAGTGCCGGTGGCAAAACGTTTCAGGGCTTCCTGCAGGCCGCTGACGACATTGCTGTAATCGTCGCGGGTTTCGTAGGAAGGGTCGATGAGGACCAGGGCGCGGCGCGGTGGCGGCGGAAGGATGGCTTTCAGGCCGGCAAAGCCGTCGCCGGCGGTGATCATCACCTGGCGGCCGGCGCTGTTGAAGCAGCCCTGCAGCAGCTTGACGTCGGTGCTGTGCAATTCGTAGAGGCGCAGGCGGTCGCCGTCGCGCAGCATCTGGCTGGACAGCCAGGGCGAGCCCGGATACTGGCGCAGCTTGCCGTCCGGGTTGAGCATCCGGACGAAATCGACATAATCGGCAGCGGCCGGCGGCAGGCCGCTGGCTTCCCAGAGGCGGCCGATGCCTTCGGCGTACTCGCCGAGCTTGGTGGCATGCGCCGATTCCAGCGAGTAGCAGCCGGCGCCGGCATGGGTATCGATGATCCAGAAGGGCGCAGGTTTTTCGCCCATGTACTGGGCAATCTGCAGCAGGATCAGATGTTTGAGTACGTCGGCGTGATTGCCGGCGTGAAAGGCGTGGCGGTAACTGAGCATGGGCGCAGTATACTTCGCCGCCATGCCTATTTACGAATCCATTTTCCTGTTGCTCGCCGCTCTCGGCGTCTGGCTCTGGCTGGACACGCTGAAAGCCCGTGAAATCGGCATTCTTGCCGCGCAGCGGGCGTGCGCCGACGAAGGTCTGCAATTTCTCGACGAGACCGTGGCCGGTACCTCAATCCGTCTGGCCCGCGACGATAACGGTCAGCTCAAACTGCGCCGCGTCTATGCCTTCGAATACAGCGACACCGGCGACAATCGCCGTTCCGGCAGCGTCACCATGCTCGGCCACGAGGTCGAGATCCTGCACGTCCGCCCCCACCTTTACGTGATCCCGAACCCCCATGAAACCCTGCATTGAAACCATCGATTTCCACGGCATTGAAGCCCTGCGCCTGCATGGCCCGAAAGACACCAGCGCCGTCATCAGCAAACTGGGTGGCCAGGTGCTCTCCTGGAAAACCTCCGACCAGCGCGAGCGGCTGTTTCTTTCGGAAAAGGCGGTGTTCGACGGCAGCGTCGCCATGCGCGGCGGCATTCCGGTCTGCTTTCCGCAATTTGCCAGCCAGGGCGATTTGCCCAAACACGGTTTGCTGCGCACCAAACAATGGCGGCTGGAAACCGAGCGTACTGGTGACGATTTCGCCCTGGTTACGCTGGCCATCAACGACGATGAACAGACGCGCGCCCTGTGGCCGCATCCCTTCCTCGCCGAACTCACCCTGATGATAGAGGCCGACCGCATCGACGTCGAGTTGAGCATCACCAATACCGGCGGGGCGCCCTTTGAATTCACCGGCGCCCTGCATACCTACATCCGCCTGGTCCAGGTCGAGGATGCGGCGATTGAAGGACTGCGCGGCCACGAATACCGCGATGCCGCCAACGGCAACGAACATCGCTACGACAGCGGCACCGAGCTGGTCGTCGAAGGCGAAGTCGACCGCGTCTATTTCGACGTCAAGCGGCCGCAACACCTGAAAGCCGGCAATCACAGCCTGGGCATCCAGGGCCAGGGCTTTCCCGATGTCGTGATCTGGAATCCCTGGGTCGATCTGTGCGCCGACCTCAAGGACATGCCGGCCGATGGCTGGCGGCATATGCTCTGCGTCGAGGCGGCGGCGGTGCGCGAACCGGTGGTGCTGCCGGCCGGCGAGGAATGGTACGGCCGGCAGACGCTGGTCGCCGTCTGAGTCTATTGAATTAGCGGCGGGCCGGCCAGCCCGCTACTGCTGCACGACTTCCGGTGCCAGCGCCGCGGCCTTGACCAGTTCGCCTTCCTTGAGCGGCTTGAGGTCGCGGGCGACGACCGGGGTGTGGTCGTCGAGTCCGCTCAGGATTTCCACCCAGTCGTCCCGGACCCGTCCGGTCTTGACCTCGATCGCTTCCAGCTTGTTGTCGGCGTCGAGCTTGAAGACGCGGGTCGTGCCGCCCTGGCTGAGGACGGCGGAGGCGGGGATGACCAGCGCCTTGCGCTTGCCCAGACCAATGCTGCCGGAAACATTGAGTCCCGCCTTGAGGTCGGTGCCGGCCGGCAGATCGACATAGGCCAGGCCGTTGCGCGTCTTCACGTCGACGGTCGGCGAGACCCGCCGGATGCGTCCCTTGACTTCGGGGCCGAGCGGACTCTTGATCAACACTTCCTGACCGGCGGCCAACTTCATCAGCAGTTCGCCCTTGATCTCGGCCCGCCATTCCAGGCGTCCCTGGCGGATCAGCCGGAACAGTTCGCTGCCGGCCTGGACGATGCTGCCTTCCGAGGCGGAAGAGGAAGAAATCACCCCATCGTCGGGGGCGCTCAGGGTGGCGAATTCGAGCTTGAGCTGCTGCCGCTTGACCTGGGCGCGGGCCGCGTTGAGGCGGGCTTCGGCGGTATGTTTCTGGGTTTCGTAGAGGGTCAGTTCCTGGCGGCTGACGCCGCCCGAGGGAGCCAGGCGATTGGCCCGTTCCAGGGTGGCCGCGGCTTGTGCCAGCACCGCCTCGGCTTCGGCCAGTTGGGCATTGGTGACATCGAGATCGGTTTCGACGGTGGCGGCATTGAGGCGGGCGAGCACCTGGCCTTTCTTCACCGTCTCGCCCTCGCTGACCAGCACGCTGACCAGGCGCAGGCCGCCGACTTCCGTGCTGATGGCGGTTTCGTGCCAGGGCATGATGTTGCCGCTGGCCTCGATGCGGTCGGGCCACAGTTCGGTTTTCGGGCGGACCAGGGCGACGTTGCGGACGGGGGCGGGCGGCGGGGGCGGTGTCGTCGCCCGGGGCGCCGTCGCCGGTGGCGGCGCGGCGGTCGGGGTGGCGCTGAGCACCAGGGAGGTCGGCACGATCAGGGTAAGGGCGACGGCGGCGGCCGTGATACGGCGCCTGGTCGGCAGCAAGGATGGCATGGCGGTACTCAATTGGCGGCAGGGGCGCTGGTCAGGGCCGCGCTGCTCTGTGGTTGGGGGGATTCCGGCTCGTAGCGGGCGGCACCGCCGGTCGCCCGGTTGAGCGCGACCCAGGCCTGCAGTCGTTCCTGCTGGACGCTGAGCAGGGTTTCCTGGGCACTCAACATGGCGCGGCGGGCGTCTTCCAGTTCCAGGAGGTTGCTTGCCCCTTCGCGGTAACGGATGTCGACTGACTCGAAAAAGCTTTGATACTGGCTGGCAGAAAGGCGCGCGTTTTCGGCCCGCTCGTGGGCGGCGGCGTAGCGGGTCAGGGCGTCTTCGACTTCCTGGATGGCGCTGCGCGTCTTCGCCTTGAAATCGGCCAGGGCCTCCTCGTATTTCGATTTGGCGATGGCGACCGCCGCCTGGCGTCGGCCGCCATCGAAAATCGGCAGGCTCAACGATGGCCCGAACGACCAGGTGCCGAAGGACAGGGCGCCGCTGCTGCTGCCGCTCGCCGAATAGCCGAGCGCGCCGTTCAGCGTCAGGCGCGGATAGCGGTCGGCTTCGGCCAGCCCGATATTGGCCGACTCCGCCGCCAGCCGGCGTTCGGCCGAGCGGATGTCGGGGCGCTGGATGAGGGCCTGGCTGGGGATGGCGATGCTGAAATGCCGGGGGACGGGCAGACGGTCGAGGCCGGTCGGCTTGTCGGCCAGCAGTTCCATCAGGGTTGGGCGGGGAATGCCGGTCAGCCGGGTCAGCAGGTTTTCCTGGCGTTCGCAATAGGCCCGGGTGGCGGCGAGTTGGGTTTTTGCCTCGGCCACCGAGGCCCGGCTGCGGATCGCCTGGTAGGGCGCGGTAAACCCTTCCTTGACGCTGGCCGCCGTCAGCTTTTCGGTGGCCTGGCGGGAGGCGACGTCCTGTTCGCTGAGGGCGACATAGGATTGGCAGGCGCGGTAACTCAGGTAGGCGTCGGTGACGTCGGCTGCCAGGCTGACGCGGACATCGGCCAGCGTTGCCTGGCGCGCTTCGGCGCGGGCCAGTGCGCCTTCCTGGCCGCGCCGGACGGCGCCAAAAAGATCGAGTTCCCAGGAGGCGTTCATCGACAACCAGGCCTCGTTGAAGGCGCCGCCGGTCGAATCGCTCTTCGCCCGCTGGCCGCCGGCGCCGCTGTCGACGCCGGGCAAGGCAGTGGCGTTGGCCTGGGCGTACAGCGAACGCGACTGGCTGACGCGGGCCAGTGCCGCTTCCAGGGTCGGGCTGGTCTGGAAGGCCTGGCTGACCAGGTCGTCGAGAACCGGGTCGGAGAGCTCGGTCCACCAGGTGGCGGCCGGTGCCGGTTCGGCGTTCGGCACTGCCGGTTGGCGGGCGACATCGGTCTTCGAGGTCCATTGGCCGGGCACCTCCGCCACCTCCGCTAAGTTCGGGGCGACATAGTTCGGTCCGACGGCGGTACAGCCGGAGAGTAGCGAGACGAGGCCGAAGACCAGCCAGTTCGCGTTGCGCCGGGTAGGAAAATGCACGTTCATTCCTTTTGCAAGGGGCGCGAAATGGCCGACGCCAGCCACCGGTAGGTGCTGGCGTCGGCCGGAAACAAGAGATTGTTCAGCATGGTGGGTTGCAGATTGCCACAGCAGGTTGGGCGCTTGGGGCGATGCTTCTGAGCGGCATCGGAATTTGATTGGCCAAGGATGCCGCCTTGCCGCCAGAAATTCAATTGAAGTTTTGCAACAGCTTGTATCCGTCGCCGCCGGTGCGGGCGGCAGTTTACGCGCCGGGCGTGACGACAAAAGGCCTTCAGTGCGTTGGTCGGGCCGCCGCCGCGATGGCATTGGCCAGGGTTTTCAAGGCACCCATCGGCGGCGCATCGCGCAGGCAGATCATACCGGTCGGTACCTGGCTGATGTCATCGGGCAAGGTTTCGATGCATAAGTCGGCGGCATGTGGCGACTGTTCGACGACGCGGCGCGGCATCAGCGTCCAGCCCAGGCCAACGGCGACGCAACCGAGGATGCCTTCGAGCGTGCCGAATTCCATGGCATCGGCGACGGCGTGGCCGGTGGCGCGTTGCCAGGCGAGCGCCCGGCTGCGATAGGCGCAGCCTTCGCGAAAGAGGATCAGCGGCTGCAGGACCGGGTTGGCGCCTTTGGCGGAGATCTGCACCAGTTCTTCGACGACCAGTTCAGAAAATACCAGTTCCGGGTGCACCACCGGGCCGGCGACGAAGGCGCAGTCGAGCTTGTGGGTCAGCACCTTTTCGGCAAGCTTGGCGCTGGTGTCGGTCATGACCCGCAGTTCGATGCCCGGATGTTCGCCGCGCACGGCTTTCAGGGCGGCCGGCAGGTGCAGCGCGGCGAAGGTTTCCATGGCGCCGATGCGCAATTCGCCGACGCTTTCGCCGACCTGGCGCACGGCGGCGCTGGTCTGGCGTTCGAGGAGCAGCATGCGGCGGGCGTAATCGAGCAGGACGCGGCCGGAGGGTGCCAGTTCCAGGCCGCGGCCCTTGCGGAAAAACAGCTCGGCGCCGAGTTCCTCTTCCAGCCGGCGGATGCGGCCGGTGACGTTGGACTGCACGGTGTTCAACTTGCGCGAGGCGGCGAGGATGCCGCCTTCTTCGACGACGGCCTGGAAGGTGCGCAGGGCGACGAGTTCCATATCTATCTCCAATTGAGAATGGTTTGTTCGAAACAAATCATTTGAATGGATATCGTAACCCGTTTATCGTTGGTGAATCAAAAAATATAAAGGACGGCCCCATGAACGAACAGAGACAACGCCTGCAGGTGCTGAGCGCCGGTATTTTCAGCCTGGTCCTGGTGCTCGGTGTCGCCCGTTTTTCCTACACGCCGCTGCTGCCGCTGATGCAGCAGCAGGCCGGGCTGGGCGTCGCCGAGGCCGGTTGGCTGGCGGCGATCAATTACGCCGGTTACCTGAGCGGGGCGCTGATCGCCTCGCTGATCAGCGATCTGGTGTTGAAAGACAAGCTCTACCGGATCGGCATGGTCGTCGCCATTGTCTGCACGGCCATCATGGGCCTGACCACCGATTTCACGATCTGGGCGTTGTCGCGTTATTTCGCGGGCTTGTCGAGCGCCGCCGGCATGTTGCTCGGCACCGGCCTGATCCTCAACTGGCTGATTCGCCACAATCATCGCAGCGAACTGGGCATCCACTTCGCCGGCATCGGTATCGGCATCGCCGGCTGCGCCGCGGTGGCGGCGCTGATGAACCATTGGCTGGACTGGCGCGAACAGTGGTTCGTGTTCACCGCCATCGGTTGCCTGCTGCTGGTACCGGCCCTGCGCTGGCTGCCGGCGCCGGATACCAGCGGCGTCACCAAGACCGGCCAGGTGCTTGAGGACAAGCCGCCCAGTCCGCTCTTCCTGCGCCTGTTCATGGCCTCGTATTTCTGCGCCGGCTTCGGTTTCGTCGTCAGCGCCACCTTCATTGTCGCCATCATCAACCATCTGCCGGGCCTGAGCGGGCAGGGCAACCTGGTCTTCCTGGCGATCGGCCTCGGGGCGATTCCGGCCTGTTTCAACTGGGATCTGATCGCCCGCCGTACTGGCGATCTGAACGCGCTGATCCTGGCGGCGCTGTTGCAGATCGTCGGCATCCTCATGCCGGTGGTGGTCGGCGGCCTGCTCGCCTCGTTGTTCGGCGCGCTGCTCTTCGGCGGCACTTTCGTCGGTATGGTCAGCCTGGTATTGACCATGGCCGGACGCTATTACCCGACCAAGCCGGCCAAGATGATGGGCAAGATGACGCTTTCCTACGGCGTGGCGCAGATCATCGGCCCGGCCATCACCGGCTGGCTGGCCACCCAACTCGGCAGCTACAACGCCGGGCTGTATGTTGCGGCCGGCGTGATGCTGGTCGGGACGGCGCTGCTGGTGGTGCTCAAGGCGGTCGACAAGCGCGATAGCATGGTCAAGACTGGCGCCTTCAAAAGCTGCGCGCAGATTTGAGGCAACGGCTATTGCCGGAAAACGACGCGATCGGCAACTTTGCTTATGCTTGCCGGTCTCTATGCTCAGACGATCACATGCCAACAAGGAGAATACGCATGTTCAAGGGAATCCTGATCACCAAGGATGAGGCCGGCTACCGTGCCGCTTTCCAGGAAATCGACGACGCCGTGCTGCCGGAAGGCGATGTCACGGTCCAGGTCGAGTGGTCCACGCTCAATTACAAGGACGGCCTGGCGATTACCGGCAAGTCGCCGGTGGTGCGCCGTTTCCCGATGGTGCCGGGGATCGATTTTGCCGGCACGGTGAGCGAAAGTTCGAATCCGGCCTGGAAAACCGGCGACGCCGTCATCCTTAATGGCTGGGGCGTCGGCGAGACGCATTGCGGCGGCCTGGCTGGTATGGCGCGGGTCAAGGGCGAATGGCTGGTCGCCCGCCCGGCGGCCTTCACGGCCCGGCAGACGATGGCCATCGGCACGGCCGGCTACACGGCCATGCTCTGCGTGCTGGCCCTGGAAAAGCACGGCATCAAGCCGGAGGATGGCGAAATCCTGGTCACCGGCGCCAACGGCGGGGTGGGCAGCGTCGCCATCGCCTTGCTCGCCAAACTCGGTTACATGGTGGTTGCCTCGACCGGCCGGCCGACTGAAGCCGATTACCTGAAGTCGCTCGGGGCCACCGCCATCATCGAGCGCAGCGAACTGGCGACGCCCGGCAAGCCGCTCGGGCGCGAACGCTGGGCCGGTGTCGTCGATACCGTTGGCAGCCATACGCTGGCCAATGCCTGCGCCACCACCAAGTACCGTGGCGCGGTCGCCGCCTGCGGTCTGGCCGGCGGCATGGATCTGCCCGCTTCGGTGGCGCCCTTCATCCTGCGCGGCGTGACGCTCTACGGCATCGACAGCGTCATGGCGCCGCTCGCCGTGCGTCAGGAAGCCTGGCAACGCCTGGCGCGCGATCTCGATCCGGCCAAGCTGGAAGCCATCACCCATGAAATTCCGCTGTCCGGGGCGGTTGCCGTCGCTGGCGATTTGCTCGACGGCAAGGTGCGCGGGCGAGTGGTGGTCGACATCACGCGCTGAGGCGGTTTTGTCGTAAACCTGCCGCCGTTGTTTGCGGCCTGAAAAGACCAGGTCATTGATTTCAATGGAATCGATGCCTGGTCTTTCTCTTGCTTCGGGCAGCGTATGGACGCCATTCAACACACCACTGAAAAAGCCAGCCGTGCCGCCGAACGCTGGTTGCAGGAACTTGGCCGCTCCGGCCTGCCCGGCGGCTTCGAGCAGCGCGAACTGGGCAAGGGCGGCTTGCTGTCCACGCCCTCGGCTGCCAACAACCAGGTCTTCATCGTGCACAGCGGCCGCCTGCGCGTCTACCTGGCCGGCGAAAACCGCGAACTGACGCTGACCTTCCTCGAAGCCGGCGACATCTACACGACGCACACCCCGACCTATGTCGAAGCCGTCGCGCCGAGCACGTTGTGGCTGATCGACACCGCCTCCTTCGCCCGCAAGCTGGCCAGCGATCCCTCGGTAACGCCGGTCATGATGCGCGTCCTCGGCGGCATGCTGAACAATGCCGTCAAGCTCATCGAAGACCTCGCCTTCCGCGAAGTGCCGGCCCGCCTGGCACGCTTCCTCCTCGGCCTCGCCAACCGCCGCGGCCTGGTCTGCGACGAAGGCCTGCTCGTACCGCTCGACCTCGGCCTCGAAGACATCGCCAGCCTGCTCGGCACGACGCGGCAAAGCGTTTCCTTGCTGATCAACCAGTGGGAACGCGAAGGCCTGCTGCAACGGCAGGGCCGGCGGACGCTGCTGGTTCGTTCGTTGCGGGCGCTGGCCGAGCGCTGCCCGGATCCGGTGGGCTGAGCGATTCAACATTGACCGCCAAGACGCGACTCCGGGCGACAAAAAATCGACTTGATATTCCATATGATTCACTGCACGATGCCGATATGAGCACCATTTTTCTACAGCGTCGTTAGTGGCTACAAATGGAATTGTCATGCACAAAATAAGCACGATATCGAAACACTTATCGCAAATGGCCGCTTTATGCGTCCTGCTCGTAGCCTCTGGGTGCGCAAGCTACACAACCCCAGGAGCAGGCGTAAGCGTTGGGAACCTATCGCAGGCAGATGCCGATATTGGAGAAATACTGAAACGGCAACCCGCCGCAACATTTCCCGCGCGCCTAGCCGTTGCTCGCATTCAAGCATCCGGCTACTACTCTCGGAACAATGGAAATTGCTATGGCACTGGGCAGTATTGCGTGCTAACAACGCGTGATATTGAGACGGAAAAGGATTTTGAACGGCTATCTAAGACGGCTATGGTCGCAGATATGGCCATGATGAGTCGGATGATTCTTCCCGCAAAACTCGAATCGACTAAGGAACTACGACGGGCTGCAGCATCATTAAAAACTGATCTTCTTTTGGTCTACTCAGTCGACACTGGCTTTAACATCGAAAACACCGATATTGGCCCATTGGCTATGCTTTCTCTCGGATTTCTTCCAACCAAGAAAGCACGTGTTACGTCCACCGCTTCTGCAGCAATTTATGACGTTCGAACAGGGTTTCTATATGGGGTTGCGGAAGCTACTACAACCGAGGAGCAGCGAGGAACTTTTTGGTCCAGCTCGGAGGCTGTCGACAACGCAAGAGTTAAAGCAGAAGCAGAGGCATTCAAAAAACTGGTTGGAGAACTGGAGGTTCTTTCTGCCAATGTAGTTCGCCAGCATGCGCAAAGACCTCCCCACAGCTAACCCTAGGCTTACCGGATAGCTGAACAGTAGCGGTTTCCTTCATCATCGTGGCGGCGTCGCTGCCGGTTAGCTTCGCGTTTCAGGGCATCCGCTTTTCCGAACTAGCTACTTCCGCTCGGGGTACAGAATTGCCTTTGGGATGTAAATTCGTTAGCGGGATTGATGGCCTTTTTTGTCACCCCCAGCGCCTTGGGGTCTAGGCGCTGGGTTTTGCTCTTAACAGGAACTGTCGGCTGGCCGACGGAATTGTTTTGGGCCGGCCTTTACAGTGGCACCCGTCAATATTCAGGGAGCCTCGCATGGAAACCAGCAAATCAGCACCGCCGGATTGCGGTTGCGGCAAGAAGGTCGACCGCTACGTCACCTTCAACGACATCGATTGCGCCGGCAACGCCCGTCGCCTGATGGAGTGCATCGAACGCAACGTGCCGAACGCCAAGCGTACGGCGCCGTTCTGGCCGTATTTCATGGCCAAGCGCCAGCCGAAGAGCGGCACGGCGCCGGACGACCTGTTCCTGATCCACTGCCACATCAACGTCATTCGCGAGCTGTTCGACGAGTGCGGCGATACGGCGGCGCAGACCTTGCTGACCCAGGTCGAGGAAGAGTGCTGCTGAGTGCTTAGGGCCGAGCCTCTTCCCGCAACTAGCCAGCACACTCGCGAAATACATCCTGCAATTCCGGATGGCCTTCCGTCGCGGCGACCAGTTTGTCGGAAAGTGGCCGGATGGCTTCAGCCATCGCGGTCGGGACGGCTTGCCAGGCATCCGTCAGTAAATGCGCTTCGCTGTCGGCAATCAGTCCTCCGAGAACGAGGGCTTGCCGCCTGTCCTTTTCCGCCTTTTCCTGGAAGCCGCGCCGTTGCGTGCTGGCATACAGCTTGTGCCAGACGAAGCGGGCGGCCTGGGGCAGCTTGACCGGGATGCAGTGACCACCGGCCAGAATGGCCGCCGGCTCCGGATTTTCGAGCAGGTAGTCGTAGAACGGAACGGCCTGCGCGCACCATTCGAGCTCGGGTACGGCGACGATGGTGCCAAGGACATCGCCGGGCGTCAGCACGTCGACGCGCAGCCCTTGTACGCCTGGTAACTTGACTGATGTTGATGGCGTGTGCGACGGCATGCCGGGAACGGGAACAAACGGCAAGCCGGTTGCCTTGATCGTTTCAAGAAAAGAGAGCGGGGCGGCGAATTTGAGCGGTTTGCCTCGGGCGATGTCCACGTCCTGCGTTCGTGCGGCGACGGTCATGCCGCCCAGTTCGTTCAACCAGGCCATGAATGCCAAAGTGCCGACAAGTATCAGGCCGGCCTCGAAGGCATGCCGGTTGTGCAATTCGACCATGACGCGTGCGACGGATTTGTCGGCGACCTGGAAGCCCAGCTTGCGGAGATTGGATACTTGTTTGGCGACCCATTCGTGATACGCAATTTGCTGGCGAATGCTTTCGAGCTTGTCGGCATCCATTTCGTTACAGATGAACTTCTCTTCGCTCTTTCCGGGTACGGGATAAAAGACGCGATACCAATAGGCGTGACCGGTTCCCGCTCTGAGCGTGAGCGAGCCGGGCGTACCAGGAAGCAACTCGCCTGCGGACAGGGTGCGTTCCTTGAGCTCTGCGTACTGGGTACGAAAAGCGAGTTCGTGTGTCCGGTACAAAGCCGTTACCCCATAAAATAAAAATTAATGGGGTAATCGTAGCATTACCCCATAAAAATACAATTCGTGGGGTAATTAACCAAATCAGTGCCGCCGGATTGTGCTTGCGGCAAGACGGCGAGTCGCTACGTGCCGAATGCGGCGATACGGCGGCGCAGACCTTGCTCACTCAGGTCGAGGAAGCGTGCTGCTGAACCGTCAGAGCAGGGCGGGCAAACGCTCGCTCAGGAAGTCGAGCAGGCAGGCGATGCGCGCCGAGAGTGCGGTATTGCGGTAATAGACGGCGTTGATTGGTTGAAATGAGGCAAGCGTGGCGCTGCTAAATAGCTCGACGAGGCGGCCCGTCGCCCGATCTTCGCGGGTCATGAAATCGGACAGGAAGACAATGCCTTCACCAGCCAGCGCCAGTTGGCGCAAGGTTTCGCCGCTGGAGGCGGAGAGTGCCGGGGTGATGGTCTGCCCCTCTGTCTCGCCCTGGCGCAATGGCCAGGTATTCAAGGAGCCCGGTGTGATGAAGCCGAGACAGCTATGCCCGGCCAGTTCGGCCGGCGTTTCCGGTTGGCCGCGGCGCGCCAGATAGCTCGGGGCGGCCAGGATGCGCCGGCGGCTCTGGCCAAGCGGGCGGGCGTGCAGGGTTGAATCCTGCAGGTGGCCGATGCGGATGGCGACGTCGGTACGGCGCTCCAGCAAATCGATGAATTGGTCGCTGCTGGCCAGTTCGAGCTCGATGGCCGGGTAGGCGCGCCGGAAATCGCCGATCAGCGGCACCATGACATGCAGCATGAAGGGCGAGGCCGTATCGAGCCGCAGCCGCCCGGCCGGCGCCTGGCGGCGGACTAGCAGCGACTCCTCGGCGGCGTCGATGGCGTCGATGATCTGCCGGGCGTGGCCGAGAAACAGCTTGCCTTCCTCGCTCAGTTCGATGCGCCGCGTCGTGCGGTTGAGCAGGGTGGTGGCGAGTTTTTGTTCGAGGCGGCCGAGGGCGCGGCTGATGCCCGAGGTGGTCTGGCCGAGTTGCTCGGCGGCGGCGGTGATCGAACCGCAGTCGATGACGCTGGTGAAGGCTTGCAGTTCTTCGGTGCTGATCTTCATATTGTTGATTTTCAGTCAAGTATGTTTGGCATATAACCGGGTTTTTCGGCAAGAGTAAAGCGCGGAGACTGCGTTCTTCGTCATTTCGACCGGAGTCTTCGCCATGCCTATTGCCCTTCTCGCGCTGACCGTCAGCGCTTTTGCCATCGGTACCACCGAGTTCGTCATCGTCGGGCTGCTCCCGACGATTGCCGCCGACCTCGGTGTCAGCCTGCCTTCAGCCGGCCTGCTGGTCAGCCTTTACGCCCTTGGCGTGGCGGTCGGTGCACCGGTATTGACGGCGCTGAGCGGCCGCCTGCCGCGCAGGTTCCTGCTGCTCGGCCTGATGGCCTTGTTCACTGTTGGCAATCTGCTGGCCTGGCAGGCGCCCAGCTATGAAACGCTGATCATCGCCCGCATCCTGACCGGCCTGGCGCACGGCGTCTTTTTCTCGATTGGTTCGACCATCGCGACCAGCCTGGTACCCAAGGAAAAGGCGGCGAGCGCCATTGCCATCATGTTTACAGGCCTGACCGTCGCGTTAGTCACCGGCGTGCCGCTCGGCACCTTCGTCGGCCAGCATTTCGGCTGGCGTGCCACTTTCCTTGCCGTCTCGATGCTCGGCGTGATCGCCTTCCTGATCAGCCTGTTCTTCATTCCCGGCAATATCCGGCATCAGGCGCCGGCTTCCTTGCTGCGCCAACTCGAAGTGCTGACCAAGCCGCGCTTGCTGCTGGTCTATGCCAAGACGGCGCTCGGCTACGGCGGCTCCTTCATCGCCTTCACCTTCCTGGTGCCGATCCTGCAGGATGTCAGCGGTTTCAGTGCCAACGCGGTCAGCCTGGTATTGCTGGTCTATGGCGTGTCGGTCGCTGCCGGCAATATCTGGGGCGGCAAGCTGGCTGACAAGCACGGTCCGATCCGTGCGCTGCAGGTGATTTTTTCGCTGCTGGCACTGGTCCTTTTTGCGCTGACCTTCACTGCGCCGCATCCATGGCTGGCGCTGGCAACGATCATGGTCTGGGGCGCCGTCGCCTTCGGCAATGTGCCGGGCCTGCAGGTTTATGTCGTGCAGCAGGCCGAGCGTTATGCGCCGCATGCCGTCGATGTCGCTTCCGGGCTGAATATCGCTGCGTTCAACATCGGCATTGCCGGCGGTGCCTGGCTGGGCGGCCTGATCGTCGCCGATTCGGGATTGATGACCACCCCGTGGGTCGGGGCCCTGGTCGTGCTTCTGGCGCTGGCCATTACCACCTGGAGCGGTCGCCTCGATCGGCGGGCTCTGGCTCTTGCCTGATTTTGTTCTGGGCAGCGTGGCCTCGGTCGCGCAGGCCTGCTTGCCTGCTGTTATTCGCGACCATTTCAAGGATGATAGAGCCACTTGGCTTCTCTCTGGGTGTATTGGGCAGTGGCATCCTGATTCGCCGCGAGGTAGCGCGCGGCGCCTAAGATAGCCGGCCAGACTGGTGGCACACTCCCTGCTTTTTACTCCGGCTACTCCTGATTTTCTGAATACGGATGAACAACTGGCAATAACGCCGGTAGCCAGTCTCGGCAACGGCAAAATTTACCGTGAGGGGAAACTGAAATGGATATTCACAACATTGGCACACCGATCACCGCCAGTCAGCGTCACGGCTACCGCGAAACGCCGGGGAGCAGCTTTTACGAGACCTACCAGTCAGCATTCAAGGCGCAGAGCACCGGCAATGCAAACGGCACGGCGACGCTGGCCGAAAAATCGCTGGAAGATATCTTGGGCACGACGCACACCGAACTTTCAGCCCTGCGCGGCGTCAGTCAGCAATGCCAGGCAACTTATGCCGCGGTGCTGGATAAAGCTTACAGTTCGGGGGGCATGCTAAACGCCCGCCAGTTTCTTGGCTCGCTGTCCGCTCTGGAACTGGATGCAGTACGGCAGAATCATTGCTTGGCCGCGCCAATCAATACCGCTGGATTGAGCGAAGAAGGCGCCGAAAATCTTCTGCTGCCGGAAGGTTACAGCGTCGACTTGAACCACGACGGCATTGATGAAGTTGGGGCGGCGCGCACCGCATCTTTTCCGCCCAAGGATGCCCCTGCCGATTTCAAGGAAGCCTGGTTCCAAGCCACGGCCAATATGGATCCGGGAATGATGATGACCTACGGGCTGATGATGCACGACGCCGTCTATGGCATGCAGATCAACGGTCAGAGCCAGGGCTCCCTCTACGCGGCTGACGACACCGATAGCTACCGCAGCATCATCAGCAACTACTTGGCATCGCTGGAGGCCAACAAGGGCTTCCTGGTCGAGGGGCAGTATGAGCGTGACAAGGCTTTCTTCAGCAAGCTGCAGTCACTGCTAGCCGCCTGAAGAGCTGAGCTGCTCAGCGTGGGGTGACATCTCAGCGCCTCGCGTATTTTTTGCGCGGGTAATACCTTCCAAATTTTGGGCCATTTTGCGGCTGGCCGCAGCAATTGGCCGTATTGTGGCGGTGTCGTGTAAGCACAAACGGTTGCCTGGCCGGCAAAGGTATAATTGCCGCCTTTCCGCATTTCCAAGCCCCGCCGTGACTCCCCTCGAAACTGAAATCGCCCGCCGGCGTACCTTTGCCATCATTTCCCACCCTGACGCCGGTAAGACGACGCTGACCGAAAAGCTGCTGTGGTTCGGCGGCGCCATCCAGGTGGCCGGCGAAGTGCGCGCCCGCAAGGCTTCGCGCCATGCAACCTCGGACTGGATGGAGCTGGAAAAGCAGCGCGGCATTTCGGTGACCTCGTCGGTGATGCAGTTCCCCTACCGCGAATGCATGGTCAACCTGCTCGACACGCCGGGCCACGAGGACTTTTCGGAAGACACCTACCGCACGCTGACGGCCGTCGACTCGGCGGTCATGGTCATCGACTCGGTGAATGGCGTTGAAGCGCAGACGATCAAGCTGTTGAACGTCTGCCGTATGCGCGACACGCCGATCCTCACCTTCATCAATAAGCTCGACCGCGAAGGCAAGGAGCCGATCGACCTGCTCGATGAAATCGAGTCGGTGCTCGGCATCCAGTGTGCGCCGATGACTTGGCCGATCGGCATGGGCAAGCGTTTCCGCGGCGTCTATCACCTCTACGACGACGCCATCGCCTTCTTCGATCCGCAGGCCGAAAAGGGTACGGCCGAGATCATCCAGGGCCTCGACAATCCGCGTCTCGACGAGTTGATCGGCAGCCAGGCCGACGAACTGCGCCTGGACATCGAACTGGTGCGCGGCGCTTCGCACGCCTTTGATGCCGAGGCTTACCTGAATGGCCAGCAGTCGCCGGTGTTCTTCGGTTCAGCAGTCAATAACTTCGGTGTGCAGAGCCTGCTCGATGCCGTGGTCGACCTGTCGCCGGCGCCGATTGCCCGGCCGGCGGTGAGCCGCCAGGTCGATCCGAATGAGCCGAAATTCTCCGGTTTCGTCTTCAAGATCCAGGCCAACATGGACCCCAAGCACCGCGACCGCATCGCTTTCCTGCGCGTCTGCTCGGGCCGCTTCGAACGCGGCATGAAGGTCAAGCAGGGGGCCGGCGGCAAGTTCATCGCCGTCAATAACGCCATCACCTTCATGGCCCGCGACCGCAGCACGACCGACGAAGCCTATCCGGGCGACATCATCGGCATCCCCAACCACGGCACCATCCGTCTCGGCGAAACCTTCACCGAAGGCGAGGATTTGCGCTTCACCGGCATTCCGTCCTTCGCGCCGGAGCATTTCCGCCTGGCCCGCATCGCCAATCCGCTGAAAATCAAGCAACTGCAGAAGGGCCTGCAGCAATTGGCGGAAGAGGGCGCGACGCAGCTCTTCCGGCCGCTGTCCGGCACCGACCTGATCCTTGGCGCGGTCGGTACGCTGCAGTTCGACGTGGTGGCCAGCCGCTTGGAAAACGAATACGGCGTGCAGGTCATTTTCGAGAGCTACAATTGCTCGACGGCGCGCTGGATTCATGGCGATCCGGTCGAACTGCGGCAATTGTCCGATCGCTACAGCGCCAACGTGGCGCTCGACGGGGCCGATGATCCGGTCTATCTGGCGCCGAACAATGTTTATCTGAACATGGTCAAAGAGAAATACCCCAATTTGCGCTTCCTCGAAGCGCGCGAGGTGATTTGAAGCAGTTATTAGTTGGTAGTCGGTAGTTGTTAGTTGTTAGTTTGCCAGGCAAGCAAATGGAGGGCAGGATGACGGTTCGTGTTCAGGAAGCGGATTTCGATATGACGGCCGAGCTCATCGGGCAGCGCGCCGACGACGCCCGGGTTGGCGCGCAGGTCAGCTTTCTTGGCCTGGTCCGCGATATCAACGAAGGCCAGGGTGTCTCGGAAATGGCCCTGGAGCACTATCCGGGCATGACCGAGAAGGCGCTGGAAGAAATCGTCAGCGAGGCCAAGGGCCGCTGGGATATTTACGACGCCCTGGTCATTCACCGCGTCGGGCCGCTCCGGCCCTGCGAGCAGATCGTGCTCGTCGCCGTGACCAGCGCCCATCGCGGCGAGGCGTTTGCCGCCTGCGAATTCATCATCGATTACCTGAAGACGCGCGCCCCGTTCTGGAAGCGCGAAGTGACACCGGCTGGGGCGCACTGGGTCGATGCCCGCGATGCCGACGATAGCGCGGCGGCGCGCTGGCAGAAATAAAAACGGGGAGCCTGGGCTCCCCGTGGTTTTTGCGCTTGGCCGCTCAGGTCTTGAACTGGGCCACCGACTGATGCAGGGAATCCGACAGGGTGTGTAGCTGGCGGGCCGCATCGGCCGTCTGGCGGACGGCGATGGCGCTTTCCTCGGACATCTGGGCGATGGTTTCCAGCTTGCGGGCGATTTCGTTGCCGGCCACCCCTTGTTCGCGAATGGCATCGGAAATGCCATTGACCACTTCGGTCACCCGCAGCGCACCGTCGCGAATCCGGTTGATCGAGTCGCCGGCCTGATTGGCCAGCTCGACGCCGGTGCTGACCTGCTCGACGCCGGCCTGCATGCTGCTGACGGCGCTCTTGGTGCCGCTCTGGATCTTGCTGACCATGCCGCCGATTTCAGTGGTGGACAGGCTGGTCCGTTCGGCCAGTTTGCGCACTTCGTCGGCGACCACGGCAAAGCCGCGCCCCTGTTCGCCGGCCCGCGCCGCCTCGATGGCGGCATTGAGGGCGAGCAGGTTGGTCTGGTCGGCGATTTCGCGGATGGTCTTGACGATGGAGGTGATCTGGTCGGACTGGTGGCCGAGGTCTTCGACGATGGTCGAGGAGGCCTGGACGGCTTCGGAAATCCGCCGCATCTCGGTTGCTGCGCTGTGGATGACGGCGGCGCCTTCCTGCGAAATGGTGCCGGCCTGCTGCGAAATACCGTGCGCTTCGGCGGCGCTTTCGGTGACCTGATCGATGCTGACCGCCATTTCTTCGACCGAGGCCGCCATCGACGAGGCGGCATCGCTCTGTTGACGGGCCCGGTCGGCGACCTCTTCCGAGGCGCTGAGTAGCTGGTTGGCGGCGCTGGAAACCTGCTGGGCATTGCCGATGATGGTCGAGATCATGCTGCGCAGGGTGTCCTGCATGCTGCGGATATTGGCCAGCAGGCTGCTTTGGTCGCCGACTTCGACTTCAACCGTCGTCGTCAGGTCGCCGGAGGCAATGCGCCGGGCGACGGCCGAGGCGACGGCCGGGTCGCCACCGAGCGTGCGGATGATGTTGCGTGAAACGAGCAGCAGTGAAATGGCGATGAAGCCGCCGATGCCGATGCCCCAGAGGAGCAGGGTGATGGCGTCGGAGCGGAATTTGGCATCGACGTCGTCGATGTAGATGCCGGAACCGATGACCCAGCCCCAGGGTTCGAAGCCCTTGACGTAGGAGATCTTCGGGACACCTTCTTCGGAGCCCGGTTTCGGCCACAGGTAATCGACGAAGCCGGCGCCGTTCTTCTTGACCATGTCGTTGAAGGCGACGAACAGGAGTTTGCCGTTCTTGTCCTTGAGCTGGTCGAGTTTCTTGCCGTCCAGTTCCGGCTTGATCGGATGCATGACCATCTCGTCCTTGAGGTCGTTGATCCAGAAATATTCAACCTTGTCGTAACGCAGGGCGCGCAGCACGTTGATCGCCGCTTTTTTGGCCTCGTCCTGCGACAGACGGCCGTCGCGGGCTTCTTTTTCGTAATGGGCCGCGGTGGCATGCGCCACTTCGACCAGATTGCGCACCTTGTCCTGGCGATCGCCCAGCATCTGGCTTTTGCCGTTGATCAACAGCACGGTAAACAGCAGGAGTAGTGCTGCTATGGTTGCTACGGTCATTGCCGCGAGCTTGCCGCGCAATGTCATTCCTTGTCCGGTCATGGTTCCACCCCTGCGCTATGTTTATCCGACAACTTCTTGGGCTAATCTAGCATTGTTGCCGTGAGCTGACATTGTAACGAAATTGCGCAGTTGAAATTTGGCGCATTGTCCTCATCTGCCGGATATCAAAGCCATTTCCCGTGAAGGACCGCCATGCGACTCGACAAATTCACCACCAAATTCCAGCAGGCGCTGGCCGATGCTCAAAGCCTCGCCATCGGCGGCGACCAGCAGTTCATCGAACCGCAGCATCTACTGCTCGCCCTGATCAACCAGGAGGACGGCGGCACGACCTCGCTGCTCGCCCGGGCCGGCGTCAATGTGCCCGCCCTGCGCAACGACCTGGAGGGCGCCATCAAGCGTTTGCCGCAGGTTTCCGGGCACGGCGGCGATGTCTCGATCGGCCGCGACCTGACCAATTTGCTCAACCTGACCGACAAGGAAGCGCAGAAGCGCGGCGACCAGTTCATCGCCAGCGAAATGTTCCTGCTCGCCCTGACCGAAGACAAGAACGAAACCGGCCGCCTGGCCAAACAACACGGCCTGACCCGCAAGGCCTTCGAGGCGGCGATCATGGCCGTGCGCGGCGGCCAGGGCGTCGATTCGCAGGAAGCCGAAGGACAGCGCGAAGCCCTGAAGAAATACTGCATCGACCTCACCGAACGGGCGGCGCAAGGCAAGCTCGATCCGGTGATCGGCCGCGACGATGAAATCCGCCGCGCCATCCAGATCCTGCAGCGCCGCACCAAGAACAACCCGGTGCTGATCGGCGAACCGGGCGTCGGCAAGACGGCCATCGTCGAAGGTCTGGCCCAGCGCATCATCAACGACGAGGTGCCGGAAACCCTCAAGGGCAAGAAAGTGCTGGTCCTCGACATGGCCGGCCTGCTGGCTGGGGCCAAGTATCGCGGCGAATTCGAGGAGCGCCTGAAAGCGGTGTTGAAGGAAGTCTCGCAGGACGAAGGACGCATCATCCTGTTCATCGACGAACTGCATACCATGGTCGGCGCCGGCAAGGCGGAAGGCGCCATCGATGCCGGCAACATGTTGAAACCGGCCCTGGCGCGCGGCGAACTGCACTGCATCGGCGCCACGACGCTCAACGAATACCGCAAGTACATCGAGAAGGATGCGGCGCTCGAACGGCGCTTCCAGAAGGTGCTGGTGGACGAGCCTTCGGTCGAATCGACCATCGCCATCCTGCGCGGCCTGCAGGAAAAATATGAATTGCACCATGGTGTCGATATCACCGACCCGGCCATCGTTGCCGCCGCCGAGTTGTCGCACCGCTACATCACCGACCGTTTCCTGCCCGACAAGGCGATCGACCTGATCGACGAAGCGGCGGCGCGCATCAAGATGGAAATCGACTCCAAGCCTGAGGTCATGGACAAACTCGATCGTCGCATCATCCAGTTGAAGATCGAGCGCGAGGCGGTGAAGCGCGAAAAGGATGAAGCCTCGAAGAAGCGTTTCGGCCTGATCGAGGAAGAAATCGCCAAGCTCGCCAAGGAATATTCCGATCTCGAGGAAATCTGGAAGGCCGAAAAGGCGCAGGTCCAGGGTTCGGCCCATATCAAGGAAGAAATCGACCGGCTGAAGGCCGATCTGGCCAAGCTGCAACGCGAAGGCAAACTCGACAAGGTGGCCGAGCTGCAATACGGCAAGCTGCCGCAACTCGAAGCGCAATTGAAGGCGGCTGAAAAAGCGGGGGATGGCGACGGCAAGAAAAACAAGCTGCTGCGCACCCAGGTCGGCGCCGAGGAAATCGCCGAGGTGGTGTCACGCGCCACCGGCATCCCGGTCAGCAAGATGATGCAGGGCGAGCGCGAAAAACTGCTGCATATGGAAGAACGCCTGCACAAGCGCGTCGTCGGCCAGGACGAGGCGGTGCGACTGGTCGCCGATGCCATCCGTCGCTCGCGGGCTGGCCTCTCCGACCCGAACCGGCCTTACGGTTCTTTCCTCTTCCTCGGCCCGACCGGCGTCGGCAAGACCGAGCTATGCAAGGCGCTGGCCGAGTTCATGTTCGATGCCGAGGATCACCTGATCCGCATCGACATGAGCGAATTCATGGAGAAACACTCGGTTGCCCGCCTGATCGGCGCGCCGCCGGGCTACGTCGGCTACGAGGAGGGCGGTTACCTGACCGAAGCCGTGCGCCGCAAGCCCTATTCGGTGATTCTGCTCGACGAGGTGGAAAAGGCGCATCCGGATGTTTTCAACGTCCTGCTGCAAGTCCTGGACGATGGCCGGATGACCGATGGCCAGGGGCGGACGGTGGACTTCAAGAACACCGTGATCGTCATGACCTCGAATCTCGGCAGCCAGATGATCCAGGCGATGGCCGGCGACGACTACGGCGTGATCAAGGTGGCGGTGATGTCCGAGGTGAAGAACTACTTCCGCCCCGAATTCATCAACCGCATCGACGAGGTGGTGGTCTTCCATGCACTCGACGAGAAGCACATCGCCGGGATCGCCAAGATCCAGCTCGGCTATCTGGAAAAGCGTCTGGCCCAGCTCGAAATGGGGCTGGTGGTCGAAGACAGCGCCTTGTCCGAACTGGCGCAGGCCGGTTTCGATCCGGTATTCGGCGCCCGGCCGTTGAAGCGGGCGATCCAGCAGCAACTGGAAAATCCGCTGGCCAAGGCCATCCTCGAGGGCAAGTTCGCCGCCAAGGATACGATCCGTGCCAGTTGCGACGGCGGCATCATGCGCTTCACCAAGGCCTGAGTGGGAGGCGGCTAAACAAAAAAGGCGATGCCGTCAGGCACCGCCCTTTTTCAATCCCTGCTGGTCTCGATCAGCAGTTGCCTTTCTTGGCCTGGCCCGGCGGGCAGTGCCCGCCGTCCTGATGCGGCACGCCCCGGTTGCCGCGGCCGGTATAGTATTTCTCGCCACGCGGGCCGCGATGTTGTTTCCAGTAAGCCTGGTCGCGCCAGTCGTAACCGTCCCAGTAATAACCGCGATCGTCGCGGCTGCCGAAGGTGATGGTGACGCCCGGCGCCTGGACGCGGACGTTGCCGAGATTGACATTGACGTCCACGGCGTTGGCAAAGCCGGGGAGGATAGCGATCAGGGCGGTGAGTAGAAGCTTTTTCATGGGCGGGGTCCTGGTTGGGAAGCGGTTGAGAAGATAATCTTCCGGGTTGATAACGGATTATCGGCCGAATAGTTTAAGAAGGATGGTGAATATCTTGGATGACCTGAAAACCTGGCAGGCACAGCGGTCGGCCGAGTTGCAAGGGGCCGATAGCTGGCTTGGGCTGTGCGGCCTGTTCTGGCTTGAACCCGGCGTCAATAGTGTCGGCAGCGCGCCGGGGGCGTGCGTCGAATTGCCGTCCGGCCCGAGCCATCTCGGCGCTATCGAATGGGGCGAGGCTGGTTTGCGCTGGTTTCCCGCGGGCGGTGGCATGGTCGAGCTGCAAACCGACCTGGCCGGCCAGCCGACGGTGATCGAATATGCCAATCTCGCCTTCTTCATTGTCGACCGCGCGGGCAAGCTGGCGGTCCGCCTGCGTGACCGCGCCTGGGCCGCCAGTCGCCCGTTTGCCGGCCTGAGCTATTTTGATTTCGATCCGGCCTGGCAAATCGAGGCGCAGTGGTTACCGCTCGACCCGCCCCTGAGCATGGAAGTGCCCAATGTGTCGGGCGAACTGAAAATGGTCGAGGTGTCGCACCGGGCGGTTTTTGTGGTGAATGGGCAAAGCGTCAGCCTGCTGCCGATGGCGGTCGGGCCGCAGGAAGTGTTTTTCGTTTTCCGCGACCACAGCAGCGGCCGCCAGACCTACGGGGCCGGGCGTTTCCTGAAGGCTGCGCCGGCGATCAATGGCCAGATCACCCTGGACTTCAACCGGGCCTACAACCCGCCCTGCGCGTTCACGCCATTTGCCACCTGCCCGCTACCGCCGCCGGAAAACTGGCTGCCCTTTGCCGTGCCGGCCGGTGAAATGAAACCCCGGCTCGGTGCCGCCGCGGTCTGAGGATTCAGGGCGCTGAACGGGGCCCGCCTAACCTCTGGCGGGAGTCCCGGCGAGTCCGGGTAATAGCCGTCGCACGCCCAGCGGCCGGTCTTCTCAAAAAATTGGTGCAGTGCACAAAAAGTTCTTGACGCGGCTTATTCTATGGATAGAATGGAGTCATGTTGCGGCGCAGCAAATAATGCCGGCCCGCGAGGATTACCCCAACCCTTAAGGAGATTCGCCATGTTCACCAAACCTGAAGATTTCGCCAAATCCGGCTTCAACTTCGCCCTGTTCTTCGCCAATGCCACGTTTGAAGGCTTCGAGCGTCTGGCCCTGTTGAATCTGGCTGCCACCCGTTCCGCTTTCGAAGCCGCGGTTGCCAACCTGACGACGCTGCTTGGCGCCAAGGATGTCAATTCCCTGGTCAGTCTGCACAAGGAACTGTCGGCCCCGACCATCGAAAAGGGTCTGGAATATTCGCGTAACGTGATCTCGATCGCGGCCGAAACCAAGGAAAAGATCGCCAAGGAAGTTGAAACCCACGTTGCCGATGCCAACGCCAAGGTTTCCGGTCTGGTCGAAAAGGCCCTGGCCGCCGCCCCGGCTGGTTCCGAAGTGGCCGTGGCCGCTGTCAAGACCGCCATCAAGTCCGCTAACGAAGCTTACGAAGGCCTGAACAAGGTTGCCAAGCAAGCCGCCGAAGTTGCCGAAGCCAGCGTTTCCGCTGCCACCGCCGCCACCCTGAAGGCAAGCAGCGCTGCCGCACCGAAGGCTTCGGCCAAGAAGGTTGCCTAAGTTCGGAAAGCAAATCTGTCCGGATGATTATTCCGGATGAGTTGCCCAAGCCCTCGAAGTTCGAGGGCTTTTTTTCGTGAGAGAATGCCTCACATAAGGTATCCGGGGGATGGCAGTGCAGGACGAGAACGGGCGACGCAAGCTGACGGAAGAAGAGAGCGAGCAGCTCATCAGTCAACACGCGCCCCTGGTCAAGGCCATTGCCAAGTCGCTGTACAAGAAATTGCCGGCCAGCGTCGAACTCGATGATCTGGTGCAGGATGGATTCGTCGGTTTGTTGGGGGCGGTCCTGGTGGCGACCAAGGAAATGGCCGATGGTCATTACCTGAACTACATCTCGCAACGGGTCCGCGGCGCCATGCTCGATGGCCTGCGCGAGATCGATCCCGGCTCGCGGGCGGTGCGGCGACAGATGCGGCGCGTCGAACAGGCGATCCAGCAACTCGAACACCAGCTCGGGCGATCGCCGAGCGAAGGCGAGATTGCGCTGGCCCTGGCCATGCCTTTGCGCGAATACCAGTTGCTGCTGCAGAAAGCGCACGGCTACACGCTGTTTTCCCTGGATGACTTCGACGACCGGGCGGCGCCGAGCGCCTTCCTCGAATGGTGCCTGGCCAACCAGTCGGACCCCAGCGCCGCGCTCGACCGGCGGGCCCTGCAGCAAAAGCTGCTGATCGCCATCAGCGGCCTGGCGGTACGCGAAGCCGAAGTGATGCACCTGCGTTACCTGGGCGATCTGCCGGTGCGCCAGATTGCCCGACGTCTCGAGCTGAGCGAGGGGCGGATTTGCCAGATCCACGCCCAGGCAATCGCCAAGTTGCGCGCCGCCGTGATTGGCCGTGCCGACTCGCCCGCCTTGCTGGCGCCCCGTCGGCGCATCCCGGCCTGAACGGGCGGGCCGGAACTACTTGCGGCCGGCCCGCACCAGCTTGCCCTTGCCGCCGCGACTGCCGCGGCAGATTTCCAGGCGTTCGCCCTTGAGTTTGGCGGCGGCGCCATCGACGACCGGAATGATGTCGTCGAGCGCCGTCTTGCCGGGCGCCGCGTCGATCAGCTTGAGACCGCGCCCCTTGGCGAGCTGACGGACTTCCTCGATGTTGAACACCAGGGCGCGGCCGTCCCTGGTCAGGCAGGCAATCTCGCCGGCCGCCGGGGCCGGCATGAAGACGGCCGGCGCTTCGCCATCGCCCAGGCTGAGGAAGGCCTTGCCGGCCTTGCCGCGCGACAGGAAATCGCTGCCCTGACAGCGGAAGCCGTAGCCGCCATCGGCAGCGACCAGGTAGAGGGCGTCGTTCTTGATGGCCAGTGCCAGGCAGAGCTTGCCGCCATCCTGGAAATCGGCCAGCGAGGTGGCCGGGATGCCGTCGCCCTTGCCGCCGGGAATGTCCGAGGCGGGGAGGGAATAGGCACGGCCATTGGTGTCGAGCAGGACCAAATGGTCGACGGTGCGGCAGGGCAGGCAGGCGAGCAGGCTGTCGCCGGAGCGGAAAGTCAGTTGCGTCGGGTCGATGTTGTGGCCCTGACGCGAGCGCAGCCAGCCGTGTTTCGAGACGATCAGCGTGGTCGGCTCGTCGACGATGGAAACGGTCTTGGCGTCCGACATGGTGACCTTGGCGTCGGCTTCGATCAGGGTGCGGCGGTCGTCGCCGTATTTCTTCGCATCGGCCTCGATTTCGCTGGCGACACAGGCGCGCAGTTCGCTTTCGGAATCGAGCAGCTTGTTCAGGCCGGCCGCTTCGGCGCGCAGCTTGGCGAGTTCCTCGCCGATCTTGATGCCTTCCAGCCGAGCCAACTGGCGCAGGCGGATTTCGAGGATGTCTTCGGCCTGGATCTCGGAGAGCTTGAAATGCGCGATCAGGTCGGCCTTGGGGTCGTCCGATTCGCGGATGACCTTGATCACCTTGTCGATGTCGAGGAGGACGGCCAGGCGGCCTTCCAGGATGTGGATGCGCTTTTCGGCGGCGCTCAGGCGGTGGCGCGTGCGCCGTTCGACGGTGGCCAGGCGGAAACGGCACCATTCGGCAATCATGCTGTACAGCGAAGCCTGGCGCGGCGTGCCGGTGACGCCAAGGACCGTCAGGTTGATCGAGGCATTGGTTTCCAGGCTGGTGTGGGCGAGCAGCATGCGCACCAGATCGTCCTGGCCCTGGCGCGAACTGGCCGGCTCGATGACCAGGCGCACGGCGTGTTCCTTGCCCGATTCGTCGCGCACGCCGGATTCGGAAATCGACGACAGGAAGGCCGCCTTGAGGTTGAGCTGTTCCGGCGTGAACACCTTCTTGCCGGCCTTTTCCTTGGCCACCGGGTTGGAGCAGGCTTCGATTTCCGACATCACCGTGGCGGTGGAGACGCCCGGTGGCAGTTCGGTGATGACCAGCTTCCACTGGCCGCGAGCGAGGTTCTCGATCTTCCACTTGGCGCGCACGCGCAGGCTGCCGCGGCCGCTCTTGTAGGTGGCGGCAATTTCCTCGGGCGAGGAAATGATCTGCGCGCCGCCCGGGTAGTCGGGGCCGGGAATCAGCGCCAGGACTTCGTCTTCCGTGAATTCCGGGTTTTTGACGAGGTTGACCGCTGCGGCGGCTACTTCGCGCAGGTTGTGGGCCGGGATTTCGGTGGCCATGCCGACCGCGATGCCGGAAGCGCCATTGAGCAGGCAGAAGGGCAGACGCGCCGGGAGCAGTGCCGGTTCGTCGTTGGCGCCGTCGTAATTGGGCTTCCAGTCGACCGTGCCCTCATCGAGTTCGGCGAGCAGCAGTTCGGCGATCGGCGTCAGGCGGGCTTCGGTGTAGCGCATGGCGGCGGCGTTGTCGCCGTCGCGCGAGCCGAAATTGCCCTGGCCGTCGACGATGGGATAGCGCAGGCTCCAGTCCTGGGCCATGCGCACCATCGCGTCATAGACCGAGGAATCGCCGTGCGGATGGTATTTACCGATCACATCGCCGACGACGCGCGCCGACTTCACATGGCGCGGGCTCTTGTACAGGCCCATCCGGTGCATGGCGTAGAGAATGCGGCGCTGCACCGGCTTCTGGCCGTCGGCGGCCGTATTCGAGGTAACGGCGGGCGGCGTAGTTGGCGGGCGAAGGAATATCCGAGGCCGGGCCGGAGGCCGAAGGCGGCAGGTCGGGGGGCGGGGCGGAAGAGAGTTCGGGCGGCAAATCGGGCGCCGCGGCCGATGGCGCTTCCGGCGTCGCGGCGGCGGGCTGGGCTGGTGTTTCCGGTTCGCCGGCAGCCAGTTTGGCGCTGGCGTCGAAAAGGTTGAGCTGGTCGGTCATGGTCTTGCGTCGGCATCCTGAATCAAGTCGGCGGCAAATTTATCATAGGGCGCCAGCCCCTGGCGGCAATTCGTCCGAGTTGATGCGTGGACGAACGGTGTCGAGGCGGGGGAGGTGAAGTCCGTTAGTGTTTGTTGGGTGATAGTAAAGAACTAAAAATAGGCTAATAATCTAATTTGTTGTTGATATTGGCCTAAAAATAGACTGTTGTAACGTTTTTAAATTAAAAGACTATAATTAGCCTGTGAGTGGTTTTTTGTTTAGATAAAAGGCTAATAGTAGGCTATGGATGTTTATCGGATGACCAACGATGAGCTGGCTGCGCAGCTAGCCGCCAGCCTCAAGGCCTGGCGCGTTTCGCCCAACGGCGCGGCGCTGACCCAGGCCGATCTGGCGCAGAAGTGCGGCATCGGCCTGACGCCGCTGAAGCGCTTCGAGAAAACCGGCGCCATCACCCTGCGCAACCTGATCGCCATCCTGCGCGCGCTGGATCTGCTTGACGGCCTGCAGAATCTGGTGCCCGACGCCGACAGCCCGGGGCCACTCGACGTGCTGGCCACGGCGCAGAAGAAGTCCGGCCAGGTCCGCCAACGCGCGCCGCGCTCGAAGGGGTAGGCAATGGATGACATTCGCGCCGTCCAGCTCAATATCTGGGGGCTGTTCGCTGGTGCTGTGGCGCCGCTGCGCAACAAGCCCGGCTACTACGAATTCAGCTATGCGCCGGAATTCGAAAAAGGTGGGCTGGAAATCTCGCCCATCCTGATGCCGCTCAAGGCGAAACGGCGCTTCAGTTTCCCGGCGCTGGCCCAGGAAACCTTCCACGGCCTGCCCGGCCTGCTGGCCGATGCGCTGCCCGACAAGTTCGGCAATGCGCTGATCGACGAATACCTGGCCCGGCGCGGCATTCTGCCTGGCGACATCATGACTTTGCAACGCCTGCTCTACGTCGGGCGGCGCAGCATGGGGGCGCTCGAATTCGAGCCGGCCGAAAAGGCCTTACGCGGCGCCGCGGCCAGCTTGCCGCTCGATATGGCGCACCTGGTCGAGGATGCGCGGCGGGTGCTCAAGGGCGAGTTTTCCAGCATCGCCCAGGACATCATCGATATCGGCAGTTCGGCAGGCGGGGCGCGCGCCAAGGCCGTGATCGGCTGGAACCGCCAGACCAATCAGGTGGTGTCCGGTCAATTCGACGTGCCCGATGGCTTCGAGCACTGGCTGCTCAAGTTTGATGTCGGTGGCGACGGCGAACTCGGCATCACGGCCGGTTTCGGCCGCATCGAATACGCGCACGCGCTGATGGCCGCGGCGGCCGGCATCGAGATGAGCGAATGCCGGCTGCTCGAAGAGGGCGGCCGAGCGCATTTCATGACCAAACGTTTCGACCGGGTCGGCAACGCCAAGCTGCATGCCCAGTCGCTGTGCGGCCTGCTGCATCTCGATTTCAACATGCCCTATGTGCATGGCTACGAGCAATACCTGCGCACCGTGCTCGGCCTGCGCCTCGGTGCCGATGCGTTGGAACAGGCCTGGGCGCGCTGCGCCTTCAATGTCGCCATCGTCAATTGCGACGACCACAGCAAGAATTTCGGCTTCCTGATGGATCGTTCCGGCCAGTGGCGCCTCGCCCCGGCCTACGACACCTGCTTCGCGCACAATCCGGGCGCCGGCCGGTGGACGCGCCAGCACCAGATGCAGGTCGGCGGCAAGACCTGGGACATCGGCGTCGACGACCTGCTCGCCCTCGCCAAGACCTACGACATCCGCCGCGCCAGTGACCGCCTGCAGCAGATCCGCGAAGCCGTCGCCCGCTGGCCGGAGTTCGCCGCAACAGCTAGCGTGGCCGAGGCGGAAGTCGGAAAAATAGCGGCTTTGCAGCCGGCTTGGGCGAAGCCGGCCTAGCTGTCGTGGACAGGCGGTGGCGGGCGCGTTGACTGGCCTACTTGTTGCGTTGCGCCAGCAGGCGCCCACCGCTCGCCACGAAATGGATGGGCGCGATTTGTTGCAGGGCGCTTGGCGCGGTGGACTCGTCGCCGATCAGGAAAACGCCGCTGACGCGGATTTCCCCCAACCGAGCGTCATCAAGCACGATGGGCTGTTTGCGGAAACGGTTCAATTCGGTGATGACCTCGGCCAGCGGTGTGGCATCGAAGGCGAGTTGTCCCCTGGTCCAGTTCAGTGCGCTGCGGCGTTCGATGTTGAGTACCGGACCGATCTTTCCGTTTTCGACAACCGCGGCTTCGCCGGCGTTCAGGCGTAGTGGCGGCTGCGCCTTGGCCGCGGGGAGAATGTCGACAATGCCTTCGGCCACCGTGACGCGGGTGTGTCGGGTGTCGGTCAGGACGGCGAAGCGGGTTCCGATGTCGCGGATGGTATTGCCGCCGGCCGTGATTGCGAAAGGCCGTTGACGGTCGACCGCGACGTTGACGGCAATTTCGCCGGCCAGCAGATCGATGCTGCGTTGCTTGTCATCGATGCTGATGCGCAGACGGCTATGGGGGGCAATATCGAGTTCGCTGCCGTCGTCCAGTTCTACATGCCGGACTTCGCCGGCTTCGGTCGACACCTGTCCGTCGAACCAGTGCAGGCCGAGCCAGCCACAAACGAGGATGACGCAGCCCAGGGCCAGGCCCCGCTGCACCGTTTGCCGTGCCGGCGGGGCTTGCCGCTGCAGGCGGGATGAATCGTCCCAGATCTGTTCGAGGATCTTGAACTCCCGGGCATGTGCCGGGTCGGCGGCGAGCCATCTGGCGAAGGCGGCCCGTTGTTGTCCGGAAACCGATTCGCCGCGCAGGCGGGCGAACCAGAGCGCGGCTTCTTCCTGGATTTGTTGCTCTTGAGAGGGGGGCAAGGACGGCGGCATGCGCCGGATTTTCGGGAGGGCCGGGCGGGCTGTCAATTGCAGACCAACTGGCTGGCCCGGAGTCGGCGCAAGTGGAGCATGGCGTTGGCCAGATGCTTTTCCACGGTTTTGGCCGAAATGGCTAGCTGCTCGGCAATCTGGTTTTGGGTCAGGGTGTCGAAGCGATGCAGGAAAAAGACCTGGCGGCATTTGGCCGGCAGCGACTGGATGTCGTTGGCCAGGGCAAACAGCTGTTGGCGCGCCGCCGCGATGCGCGCCGGATCGGCGATCGGGTCGGGCAGACTGTCCTGAAAATCGTCGATGGGAACAAGGATCGGCCTGGCCCGGCTGGCGCGCAGCAGGTCGATGACCAGATTCCTGCCGGCATGGAGCAGGAAAGCCCGGGGGTTGTAAATGGCTTCTTCGGGAGGCTTGATCAGCAAGCGCAAGAAAACGTCCTGGGCGGCATCCCGTCCTGCTTCCGGACAATCGAGCCGGCGGCTGAGGTATTGCCGCAATTCGTCGAAGTGATCGCGATACAACTGCGTCAGGCTGATCTCGTTATTCAGGTTGGAAGCAAGGGAGGATGACATGGGCAAATGCTAATGGCGACAGCAGTCTTCTCCAATGCGGCATGTTGCCGCAGGTGCCGGTTTTTCGGGGGGGCGAGGTAGGGAAAGGTTCGGCGATTTCGTCTTGGAAGGTAGAGGCACATTTCGTTGCCGTTTTGCCATAACCAGGGGGAAATACGTGTTGCAAAGCAAATCGATGGCGCGTCCGGCGGCGCTGCGGAAACTACTGATCACCACAATGATCCTGGCCTGCCATAGTGTTGCGGCTTTTGCCGCTCCGGATATCAGGGTCGATATTGCGGCTCAGCCACTTTCTTCCGCCCTGCGTGATTTGGCCAGCCAGGCCGGGGTGCAATTGGTATTTGCGGCCGAGACGGTGGGGGCTGCCAAGGCGCGCGCCATCAAAGGTGAAATGAGCGTCGATGCCGCTCTCCGCAAACTGCTGGTCGGCAGCGGGCTGGAGTTCCGCCAGGACGGTGACAACAGCTATGTCATCGTGCGCAGCGAGCACAGCGAGAACGTGCTGCCGGAAATGGTGGTCACGGCGACGCGGACGGAGCGCGCCGTGGATGAGGTGCCGGCGAGCGTCAGCGTGATTGGCCGCAAGGAACTCGCCCAGCGCAACCTGAACAACCTTCAGGAATACCTGCGCACAGTCGAGGGGGTCGAGGCAGGCCAGCTATTCTCGGTTCCCCATGCCAGCAGCATCGATATTCGTGGTGTTGGCGGTTCTTACTCGGCGCCAACGAGCAAGGTTCTGCTGGACGGGATGAATACCGATGCCATCGTTTCTCAGGTGCAAGGGAACGGAGGCCTCAATTTTCTTTCTCCCTGGGATGTGGAGCAGGTGGAAGTGGTGCGGGGGCCCGCTTCGGCCCTGTACGGGCCGGAGGTCGTCGGCGGGGTGGTCAATCTGATACCCAAACGCTGGCGTGGCGATATGGGGGGTGAAATCCACGCGGGTTATGGCAGTCACGACACTTCCCGCGTTGGTGCGGCTATGGGCAGCGCCGGAGAGATCGGTGACTTCCGGATTTCCACCTACAGCGCCAGGAGTGACGGCTTCATTGCCCAGCGCCAACCGGATACTCCGGGGGGGATGATTTCCGTCGATCTGGCGCCGCGAAACTGGACGGACAAGAAAAATAGTTTCACCGGTGCATTACGGCCATCAGAACGGCAAGAGGTCACTTTTGCCTATCAGGATTTTGCCACCCATTCCTTCACCATGGGGGGGCACCCCAATCGGTATCTCAATCTCGATGGTCAGACCTGGACAGTGGGCTACAGGCATGAATTGGGCGATTCGGGCAGCATCAAGGCAGGCTATCGGGAAACTCGTCTCGATCAGCGTTTCGGTTTTGACAACGAGTATCTCTGGGGCACTCCCGGCGATCTGGGGCTGGCGGCCAAGGGGGCAAAGTCCAGCAATTCTTCGGAATTCAACCTGCAGGTCGATTGGAACATCACGCCCGACAACACGGTGATTGCCGGCTATAGCAGGAGTACCGGCGAGTTTGAACTGAATAGCATGTTCGGCAACGTAGATCGCAACAAGTCGACGGTCGATGGCCTGTATATTCAGGATGAAGCCAGGATGGGGTCGTGGAAGCTGGTCATGGGAGGGCGACAGGATTACATCCGTATGTACGGCGATACGGAAAATGGTGTCGAAACCAATCCCAGCTCTTCCGTCAGCGTTTTCAATCCACGTCTCGGAGCCCAATACGAGTGGAACGATTCGACATCCCTTTATGCCTCTGCCGGCACCGCCTACGTACCTGCCACCAATTCAGCCAAGTTTCTTGACGGAGATGTACCCAACAGCAGTCTGAAACCCGAAAAATCCGTTTCCTACGAAATCGGACTGCGTACCCGGCAAAAGTATGGCGATTTCAAACTTGCCGTATTTCATACCTTGTATCAGGACAAGATCAACCGGGTGGAAATTGCTCCCGGGGTGGGACAAAACCAGAACATCGACCGGGTTGAGGTCCTGGGGGTGGAACTGGGCTGGAAAGCCCGCTTCCGGGAAGCCTGGAATCCCTTTCTCAATTACAGCTATACCGATTCGACCATTAAAGCGGATGTCGCCAATCCTCAGAACGTCGGCACACGCATGCCGCAGACTTCGGTACACAAATTGAATCTGGGGCTGCTCTATGCACCCGGCGGTGACTGGTCTGCCAGCGTCAGCAGCACCCTGCGCAGCAGCCAGTATGTCCGGCAATGGTATTGCCCGACGAACAACACCAATACCTATGAATGCCATCTGGATGGCTACTTTACCGCCGATGCCAGGCTGACTCGCGTTATCAGGCCTTTTGGGGACAAGAGCAGCTGGAATGCCTGGATCGCCGTCAACAACTTGGGTGACAAGCACTATCGCCAGTATTACCCCTTTGAATACTCCGACGGTCGTACCTGGACGGTGGGTATCGATGGGAAATTTTAATTACGACGATGGATGCATGTCTCCTCCTTTTCCCGGCCACCCCTGAAACCACTCATTGAAAGGAATCAATCATGGAACAGAAAACTGAAATGCAAATCGAGGAAGTTGTTTTCGAATCGCTGGAAGGTTGTAACGAGGCGTTTGAGAAGTTGACCATGGCCGCCTGCTGTAGCACTCAAGGTGGCCCGATGTGTGGCTGCGGCCACAAGATGTAAATCCTTCAACCACTGAACTGATGTAAATCAAGGGGATGGTCGGGATCCCCATTGGAGATGACAGCCATGATAGAAGCTCGGGATTTTCACGTATTCAGCAAAGATGAACAGCATTATCTGTTCCTCGCCCAACCAGTGGCGATCTTCAAAATCGACGCCTCTACTGCCGATGTCTTGGCCAGAAAGGAAAGCGGTGCAGCACTGGAGGATGTTGAACAGGAACAACGCTGGCAGAAGGTGCAGGATTTCATCGCAGGTTACTGCGCAAAGAGCCCGGCTGCCAAGGTCATGCGCAGGCCGGAAGACATCACCGACAAGGTGATGGGGATTTATCTTTTTGTTTCTCAGGAGTGCAACCTGAAGTGCTCCTATTGTTACGGTGACGAAGGGGAATACGGGAAACGGGGCCGCATGGGGGAGCAAACCATGGAACAGGCCATGGAAGCCTTTTTCTCCAGGGGCCAAGGCAACCACTTTCTTATCTTCTTCGGTGGCGAACCTCTAATGAATTTCCCGCTGATGAAGAAAACCGCTGCGCTGGCCGAATCCTACCGGGAGTCGGGGAAAGGCGATATCGGCTTCGGCATCGTCACCAACGGTACTTTTTGCAATCCAGAGATCAAGGAATTCTTCGACAACCACATCGTCGACGCCACCTTCAGTCTGGATGGTCCTGGCGACCTCAACGACAGCCAGCGTGTCAGCAAGGACAGCCGCAGCGTCTTCCATACCGCGCAAGACAACATCCGCACATTGACCGCCGGCAACCGCTTCAACTGGGCCTTCCGCTCCATCGTCACCTCGGCCGGACATGACCGGGTTGCGGAAATTTACGACACCCTGGAGCAATTCGGGCCGGGCGGGATTGGCATCGTCAATGTGGATGTACCCAAGGACAGTCCTCTGCATCTCGACGACGAGCAGTACCGGAAGTTCGTTGCCCAGATCACCGATATCAATCGCAAGGGCTTGCGCAGCTTCATTGAAGGCGAACAAGCTGTCGCCTTCGAATACCCTTTCTACGTCCTGTTCCACTTCGTTTCCCGTAGCCATGCTCTCTACCACTGCAATGCCGGGACCAATCTGCTGGCCGTAACGGCGGAGGGCGACGTTTATCCCTGCCATCGTTTCGTCGGCGAAGAAGCCTTCCGCATGGGCAATGTGGACGATCCCGAACTGCGCAGCAGCGACCGTTTCCAGAATATTCGCCAGCAATTCGTCGATGCCACGGTAGATAACCGGCCGGGCTGCCGGGACTGCTGGGCCCGCTACCTGTGCGGCGGGGCCTGCGCCAAGTACTCCTACGCTGAACACGGCGACATGCGGCAACCGGTGGAACGCCACTGTTACTACATGAAGACGGTGATCGAGAATATTCTGCCCGACATCGTTTCCGTCATCAGCGATCCTCAGGCCAGGAGCAGGCTGTCGACCCGGCTGCAACGGGCTATCAGCAACCGTCACGGCAGTCATAGTCTCGATGCCGCCCAACCTGCGTGATTGGCACGTCGTCGCAGACGACAAGGCCAGCCTCCTGTTCTTTCCCCGGAGCTACCGGCTTTTCCGGATAGCTCCGGAAGAAGGGCGGCAACTGGCCGAATGGCATGCAGGGAAAAGTATCTCCCCGCCGTCTCGCTTCGCCCAACTGATCGAGTCGGAAGCTGGACAGCCCATTCCCGCGGATGCGGGAGGCTGGGGCGAAACGGACAATCTCTGTCTGTACGTGGCCCACGATTGCAACCTCCGCTGCACCTACTGCTACAACCAGCAGGGCCGGGTCGCCGCCCCGGGGCGGATGATGGACCCGGCTGTCGCAGAGACGGCTTTCCGTCGCTTCTTCGCCTCCCCGGGCAAGCGCTACAGCGTGGCCATGTACGGGGGAGAGCCCCTGCTCAACTTCCGCGGCATCCAGTCCATGGTCGAAAGGGGCCGGGCCGTGGCAAGCGCGCGGCGGACCGAAGTCGCCTTCAGCATCACCACCAACGGCATGCTCCTCAACCGGCGCCGCATCGACTACCTGGCAGCCAACTTCGCCTCCATCAGCGTCAGCGTGGACGGGCCGCCGGCCGACCACGACCGTTTTCGCATCGCTCCCAAAGGCAGCGCCTATGCCCGCATGTACAAGCATCTGCCGGCCCTGAAGGCTGCATGCGGCGACCGGCTCTCCCTGCTCGGCACCCTGACCGGCGGGACTGCCGAACGCTATGCGGAGACCCTGGACCATCTACGGCAGCTAGGCGGCCCGAAAGCCACCCTATCGCCGGTGGAAGGTAATGCTGACAACCCCTCCGGCATGAACGCCGAGCAGTTCGCGGCCTACTCCCGCCAGCATGCCCAGCGCTGCAGCGACGCCATCGCCGCGGGACTGGAGGACGACGCTCCGCGCGAAGCAGTCAACGTGGTAGTCAACCTGCTCACCCAGCGCCGCCTGCGCCGCTTCTGCGCCGCTGGGGCCAACCCGGCAGTGGCCGCCGACGGCTCCCTCTACGCCTGCCACGGGCTGGTCGGAAATCCCAGCTTCTACATGGGATCGGTAACAGCGGAGGCGGATGAAAACTGGCAGCGGGTCCAACGCCAATTCGCCGCACTGGACGTAGACCGCATGGCTGCATGCGCCACCTGCTGGGCCCGCTATCTCTGCGGCGGCCAGTGCTACGCCCAGGCCTACTTCCACAGCGGCGATGTGGCCCGACCCGATCCCCGCTATTGCCAGCATGTCCGCCGGAGCTTGGAAGCCAGTTTGCTGGCTTTCCAGCAAACTGTGGCCGACGAGACCGGGCGCCGCCGGCTCTATCTCCGGGCCAGGCAACTCATCGGTGCAAGCAGGGACGCCCCCCATGTCTGAGCCACTGGAGTGTCTGTATCTGCTGGTTGCCGGCGATTGCAACCTGCGCTGTTCCTACTGCTACGCCGATGGCGGCGCCTATGGCCGCAGCTCTGCGGCGATGAGCCAAGCCACCATGGAGGCGGCCCTTACCCGCCTGATGCCGAGGAATGGCGAACTGATGCTCTCCTTCTTCGGCGGCGAGCCCATGCTCAACTGCACCCTGATCCGCCAAGCCATTGCCTTCGCCCGCGACCGGGGCGAACGGCTGGGCACGACCGTGCGTTTCGCCATGACTACCAACGGTACAGTGCTCGACGACGACGGACTGGATCTGCTGCGACAGCACTTCTCCCATGTCGCCGTCAGCCTCGACGGCCCCCGGGAAAACACCAACCACGGGCGCCGTTTCCTACAGGGAGAAGGGGATGTCTACGGATGCATCCGCCGCAACCTGGAACGCCTGCGTGGTGCCGGGATTCCCTATTCCCTGCGCGGCACCGTCGCTGAAGAGCGAGCCGGCGAGGTGGCATCGTCGGTGCGTCATCTGGCTGAGCTTGGCGCTACCTGCTGGCGTATCGAGCCGGCGGCTGGCCGGCGCTGGCAAAAGGAGGCCTGGCGGCGCTTCGGCGACGGCATGGCGGAACTGGGCAGGGATTCCCGGGAGGCGTTGCTGCAGGGCAATCCCATGCCGGTGCCCGGCGATATCTACCGGGCGGCAGCCCACCGCCTGCACGGGCGCCGCCAGCATTTCCCTTGTCCGGCCGGGCAGCGCATGTTGGCCGTCAGTACCAATGGCGACGTCTTTCCCTGCCACCAGTTTGTTGCCCATGCCGAAGCGCGACTGGGCAATGTCCACGACCCACAGCCAGCGGATTTCACTGACACTGCCTTGGCCCGCGCCCTGGCGGAAAATGCCGTCGAGAATCGGCCGCGCTGTCGCACCTGTACCATTCGTCACCTGTGCGGCGGACAGTGCCCGGTGCATTGCCTGAGCCAGAGCGGCGATCTGGCCCAACCCTCCGCCGACTACTGCGCTCTGCAGCACCGATTGCTGACGCCCACGCTGCGCTTTGTGGACGAACTGCTGTCCAGCCGGGAAGGGGAGACGCGGCTGCGGCATCTGCTGGGCGACGGGACATGACGGCCATCAAGATTGAGGCCCTGACCCTGGGATACCCCAACGGCCGCATTGCTGTCAGGGAGCTCTCACTTTCCATCTCCCGCGGGGAGATCTTCGGTCTGCTGGGTCTTAACGGTGCCGGGAAGAGCAGCCTGATCAAGGCCATCTCCACCCTGCTGCGGCCCCACCTCGGCAGCATCCAGGTGCTGGGCATGGATACCCGGCAGCAGGCGGCAAGGATCAAACGCCGCATCGGCGTCGTGCCCCAGGAGAACAACCTGGATACCCGACTCGATATCCGCCAGAACCTGCTCTTCCATTGCCGCTATGCCGGTATGCCGGAGCGTCTTGCCGCCGCCCGGGTCGAACATTGGTTGCAGCGCCTGAATCTGCAGGGCCATACGGAGGAATCGATATTCCGGCTCTCGGGCGGCACCAAGCGCAAGATCATGCTGGCCAAGGCCTTCCTCACCGACCCCGAGCTTCTGATCCTCGACGAGCCCAGCGCCGGCCTGGACCCCGGGGTCCGCGACGTGCTCTGGGAACAGATTCGCCAGTTCCGCCAATGTGGCGGCACGGTTTTCCTCTCTACCCACTATCTGGAGGAAGCGGAAGAACTCTGCGACCGCATCGGGGTATTGCACCAGGGCAGCCTGGCCGGCATGACCCGTCCGGCAGACGGCCTTCGCCTGGAGAGCGGCCTGGACGTGGCCGAGTTCTTTCGCCAAGCCGTGGAGCCTGCCCCATGCGTTTCGCCCTGACTTTGCTCTATCGCAACCTGATCATCGCCCGAGCCGATGCCCGCTACACTTTCATCCGCACGGTTCTCCAGCCGGCCATTTATCTGCTCGTCTTTGGTCTGGTCGTTGGCAGGCTGATGCCCAATGGAGCCGGTGGCTACGGCGCCATCGTTGCCCCTGGCATCATTGCCATCTCGGTCGTCTCCGCCCCCCTGATCGCCATCAGCAGCTATCTCCTTACCGGCTATTACTTCCGCACGATGGAAGAGTGGCTGCTGGCGCCGGTCAGCCTGCGCACGGTGTTCCTTTCCATGGTCTTCGCCGGCCTCTGTAGCAGCCTGGTCAATGCACTCCTGGTGGGTGGGCTGGCCTGGGCCATCCTCGGCTTGGTACCGCAGTCGCCGGGACTACTGCTAGCCGTGGTGAGCGGCGGCGGGCTGCTCTTTTCCCTGCTGGTGATGTTGGTGCTGCTGATCCCGGAGCGCCCCGAAAAAGGCCAGGAACTGTTCGCCCTGCTGATGATGGTGATGACCTTCCTCGGCTGCACCTTCTATTCCCTGGAAATGCTGGACGAGCCCTTGCGTTCGTTGGCGCTGTTGCTGCCCACCACCTATGTCAGCGAAGGGCTGCGGGCGGCCTACCTGCCGGCCGGCCCCCATTTGGCCGTCCGCCCCTTGCTCCTCGGCCTTGGTCTCGTCACCCTGGCGCTATACCCGGCTGCCGCGTGGGCGTTCCGGCGGCGCCTCGGCCACTTTACATGGTAAGAAAGTTTTTTTTGCTCTGCTTGTTTGTTCCGCCGCCGCTTGCCTACGGCGGCGATGTGGATGTAGGTACCCGCATCACCGCCGCTGACATCGCCGCGGAACGTCCTGCCGGTTTGACCGAGTTGTTGCGGCAAAAAGTCGGCCTGGATGTAAACAACGGCAGTATTACTATGCGGGGAGTTCGAGGCATTGCCATTTGGGTGGATGGATTTTCCTCTTCGGCAACTGAACTGGAATTAATCCGTCCTGAGCAGGTGGAATTGATCGAGATATTCCGCGGCGCAGCTTCTTCACGCTTTGGCGCCGAGGCCATGGGGGGGGCGATTGCGGTGACGACGCGGCGGGCCGGCGGTCGGCAGAATGCTGCGGTCAACCTGACGCAGGGGCTGGATTCCCGTGGCGGCAGCTATAACCGGGTGGGCGGCAGCGGCGAGCGCGCCGAGCTGGCCTGGGCCTTACTGGCGGAAAGCCGTGAGGACAAGGGCTTCCGTGCCGTGCCGCACTCGCCTTTTCCCTACCAGATTACGGTGGCCGACGAGCATGGCCGCGGTACTTCCGTGGACGGCAAGCTGGCCTGGAACGGCAGCGACGTTGCCAGTTCGCTGAACCTCAAGCACTCGGACAACCATTCGTTTTTCGGACGGCCGAACTGGGCTTTCGACTGGCAAACCGATACCGCCCGCAGCCAGTTCTCCTGGAAGGTGAACGAACGCTGGTCGCTGGAGGCCGCCTTGGGCGAAGATCGTTACGCCACGGCCGGGGTGCGGGATCGCGGTACTGGAATCGACACTGCCGGCCTGGCGGCAGATCAATGGCTGACCCAGAATTCTCGCCAGCTTGAGGCCTCGGCGACGCTGTCTTGGCAGGACGGCGGCTGGCAGGGACGGCTGGGCGGCAGCTCGATCGAACTGTCGGAACAATTCAGCGCCAGCGATTACGCCAGCCGCGCCCTGCGCGCGCAGGCTGATTCGTTGATCCGCAAGGAGGCGTTGTTCGCTGCCGGTGAACTGCCGCTCGGCGCCGGTCGTCTGGAACTGGGCCTGCGCCGCGACTGGCAACGCTATGTGTCGTCGCGCGTGTTCGACGCCGGCCCGCCCGGCCAGGAAACGCGGGGCGGCGGCGTGGTCAAGGCCGCCACCAGCCCGAAAATTGCGCTGTCCTGGCCGCTGGGCGAGACCCTTCGCTTGCGCGGCAGCCTGGGCAGTGGTTTCTCGCCGCCGCAGGCGACGCAGCTTTACAACGGCTATGTCAGCGCCGGTTCGGTGACGCTGGCCAATCCCTCCCTGAAACCGGAGCGTTCGACCACCGCCGACCTCGCCCTGCTGGGCAGCATGGCGGGCGGTAACGGCGGCATCACCCTGTTCGCAACGCGCTGGCAGGACAAGATTGCCGTGCGCATCCTCGATTACGGCTCGCCGGTGGTGCAGCAAACGCAAAACGTCGGTGAAGTGCTGGCGCACGGGCTGGAAACGCACTGGTCGCAGCCCTTGTTCGAGCGCTGGCAGCTCAATGCCAATTACACCTACACCCGGACCCGTATCGTCCGCGACCAATCGGCGCCGCAACTGGTCGGCAACGCCTTGCCGGACATGCCCCGGCACAAGGCAAATTTGGCGCTGAATTACGCGTCGACCGCTGGGTTTTCCGCCCGCGCCAAATGGCGCCTGGTCGGCAGCGCCTATACCGACGAAGCCAATACCGTGGTCGATAGCCAGGGCTATCGCTGGAAAAAGTCGGCCTACGACGTGCTCGATCTGGCGGCAAGCTGGCGGGCAAAAAGCTGGGAAGCAACGCTGGCGCTGGACAATGTCTTCGACCGTGACTACGTCAGCGGGTTTTTCTGGCATGGCGAACCGCGCACCCTGCGCGGCGAATTCATTTTGCGTTTTTGACTGGCAAGGAGTGCTGCGTGCGCAAACGACCGATTTTCTCCGTTCTCTTTAGCCTGGCCGTGCTGCTGGCGACGCCGGCCCAGGCTTGCCGGCCTTTCGGCTCGTACGGTTTTGCCGAAGATGCCGAGGGGGGCATATGGTTTACCGAAGGGGACAACAATGCCGTGTCCCGCCTGTCCATAGACGGTACGGTCATTTCCCATCCTCTCCCAACGCCAGCGGCGGAACCGTCGTCAGTGGCCGTAGACCGGGCTGGCAATGTCTGGTTTGCCGAGATGGACGGTCGCCGTATCGGCCGTCTGGTACCGGATGGTCATCTCGACGAGTACCCGGTGCCCTTCGGGCAACCCTTCCAGGTGGCCGTGGATGGCCATGGGGAGGTTTGGTTCACGGTGCTGGCGGAGCACCAACATGGCGAAGCTGGTCACCAGCACGAGCCTTCGCCCTCTGGTATCGGCCATCTCGACAGGGCAGGTCAACTACGCTTTTATCCGGTACCAGGCGGTTGGCCCAGTGCCATTGCCTTCGATAGCCGGGACCAGGCCTGGGTCACCCTGCAACTGCCGGACCAAGGGGGGCGCGGCTCCCAAGGCAGATTGCTGCGCTTGTCCAGGGACGGCCAGTGGCAGGAAGAAAAGGCCTGGTCCAGCCCTAGCTGTCCGCGCAATCTTCTTGCCGACCAACAGGGCGGCTTGTATTTTTCTGATGGTTGTCGCCACAGTGTCAGCCACCGAAATGGCAGCGGCAGCCTGCGGGAGTGGCCTCTTCCAGGCGATACGCGTATTCAGGGGCTATCCCTGGCACCGGATGGGCGTTTGTGGTTTACGGATAGGGCTACCCTGGGTTACATGGATCGACACGGTCACGCGGTTTTCCTGCGGCGCCCCGCCATCGGTGATGCCACGATGGCGGTACTGGCGCTGCGCAACGGCGACCTGGTGTTCTCCGAGTTCTACAACTACAACATCAACCGCCGAACGAAGACCGGAGAGTACGTCGAACATCTGGTCAATATCGAGGAACGCCGGGGCAGCCGCGAAGTGCGCGACGGCGAAGTCTGCTACGTGCAATTCGCCGCGCGCATCGCCGGCAAGGCGGAGATGGACAATAAAAGGGCCGAGGAAGTGCGCAGCGGCCAGTTCAAACCCGACGGTGCCGGCACGGAAAAGCTGGTTGAACAAAAATGCCTGGCCTGCCACGACGCCCGCCGCCTCCTGCTGTCGCGGCGCAGCGACTGGACGCCGAGCCTGACGCGCATGCACTCCTACCGCCAGCTACGCGGCGTGGCGCCGCTGACACCGGAGGAGACGGCGCGACTGGTGCGTTATTTCAACGCGTATTACGGACTCGGGCATTAGGCGGCACTGCGTCGGAATGCCGGCGGGGAGGTTGGTTGCAGCAAGCGCGCCGCAGCCGTGGATGGGAGCGATGCGCTTCCGCAGCTGTAGCGGAAAACAAGTCGATGCATGGGCAACAATGCTCTGGACGGACCCGGCCGGACTTGCTATTACTATTCCTTCGGGATGACCTGGTCAGGCTGAATCATGGAACACACCGGCATGCAGATCGCCCGCCTCGCACCGGCCGAGGCGCTGGCGGCACTGGACAGCAGTGCGGCGGGGCTGAGTGGCACGGAAGCGCTGCGCCGCCTCGGTGAGTTCGGCGCCAACCGGGTGGCCGCCGCGGCGCGCCAGCCGGTCTGGCTCAGTCTGCTCGGCGAGTTCATCCATTTCTTTGCGCTGATCCTCTGGCTGGCTGCCGGGCTGGCCTTCACCGCCGCCTGGATGCAGCCGGGCGAGGGCATGTTCGAACTCGGCCTGGCCATCGTCGGCGTGATCCTGATCAATGGCGGCTTTTCCTTCTGGCAGAGCTATCGCGCCGAGCAGGCGCTGGCTGCGCTGGAAAAGCTGCTGCCGCAGCAGGTCAAGGTGCGGCGCGACGGGCGCGAGCAGGACATTGCCGCCGACCAGCTGGTGCCTGGCGACATTCTGCTGCTCGCCGAAGGCGCCAAGGTGCCGGCCGATTGCCGGCTGATCGAAAGCTGGAGCCTGCGCGTCAACCTGGCGACGCTGACCGGCGAAACCTATCCCAAGGCGCGCAGCGAAGCGGCCGAGCCGGCCGGTGCCGTCGATCCGCTGGCCGCGCACTGCCTGCTGCTGGCCGGCACGCTGGTCGTTTCCGGCGAGGGCAGCGCCGTGGTGTACGCCACCGGCATGCGTACCGAGTTCGGCCATATCGCGCACCTGACACAAAGCACGGGCGATACCGAGTCGCCGCTACAGGCCGAGATCCGCCGTGTCTCGCGCCTGCTGGCGCTGCTCGCGCTCGGCCTGGGTGTCGTCTTCTTTGCGCTCGGCGAGGTGATCGGGCTCAATTTCTGGGTCAATCTGATGTTCGCGATCGGCATTATCGTCGCTAACGTGCCGGAAGGCCTGCTGCCGACGGTAACCCTGTCGCTCGCGCTGGCGACGCAGCGCATGGCGAAGCGCAACGCGCTGGTCCGCCATCTGCCGGCGGTCGAGACCATGGGCTGCGCGACGGTGATCCTGACCGACAAGACGGGCACCCTGACGCAGAACCGCATGGCGGTGCGCGAATGGTTTGCCGGCGGCCGTCACCATCTCGCCGCCGAACACTGGCCGGCAGCGCGCGAGCCGCATCTGCGCGCCGTCGCCCGTTTCTGCCACAGCCTCAAGTTTACCGACGGCCAGCCGAGCGGTGACCCGATGGAAGTCGCGCTCTGGCAGTTCGCCGGCGAGTTGCCGATGGACTGGAAATTTGCCGGTGAGATCGCCTTCGACGCCGAGCGGCGCCGGATGTCGGTCTATAGCCGTGCCGCCGACGGCAGCGGCGTGCTGCTCTGCAAGGGCGCGCCGGAGAACGTGCTGCCGCTATGCACGACCTGGCTGGCCGGCAATACCTCGCGCCCCTTCGATGCCGAAGCGCGCGAAGCCTACCGCGTTGCACACGAAGACCTGGCCAGCCGCGGCCTGCGCGTGCTCGCCTGCGCCTGGAAGCCGCTGGCGGTCGACGCCGCTGCCGACGAAGAAAACCTTGCCCTGTGCGGCCTGATCGCGCTTGAAGACCCGCTGCGACCCGACGTGCGTGAAGCGGTCGGGCGCTGCCACACGGCCGGACTGCGCGTCATCATGGTCACCGGCGACCACCCGACGACCGGCCTGGCGCTCGGCCGCGAGGCCGACCTGATCCGCGGCCTGACGCCGCGCGTGCTGATCGGCGACGAGGTGCGCCGGATGAGTGCTGCGGAACTGCAGATCGCGCTTGATGCGCCAGAAGTCCTCTTCGCCCGCGTCAGCGCCGAGCAGAAAATGCTGATCGTCCAGGCCCTGCAGGCCAAGGGTGAGGTCGTCGCGGTCACCGGCGATGGCGTGAACGATGCGCCGGCGCTGCGCCTGGCCGACATCGGCATCGCCATGGGGCTGTCCGGCACCGACGTGGCGCGCGAGGCGGCCGACATCGTGCTGCTCGACGATCACTTCGGCACCATCGTCAATGCCATCGAGGAGGGGCGGGCGGTCTATGAAAACATCCGCAAGTTCATCACCTACATCCTGACCTCGAACATCCCGGAGCTGATTCCCTACCTCGCCTTCGTGCTTTTTCGCATCCCGCTGCCGTTGACCGTGATCCAGATCCTCGCCGTCGATCTCGGCACCGATATGCTGCCGGCCATCGCGCTCGGCGCCGAAAAGCCGTCGCCCGACATCATGCAGCGCCCACCGCGGCCGCGCGGCGAACGCCTGCTCTCGGGCGGCCTGCTTGCCCGCGCCTACCTCTTCCTCGGCCCGCTCGAAGCGCTCGGCGCGCTCGCCACCTTCTTCTTCGTGCTGCACGGCTTCGGCTGGCAGTACGGCGAAACGCTGGCAATCGGCGACCCGCGCTACCTGCAGGCGACCGCCGCCTGCCTGATGGCGATCGTATTGGCGCAGATGGTCAATGTCTTCGTCTGCCGCCACCCGCGTCTGCCGGCCTGGCATTTCCCGCTCTTCGAGAACCGCTGGCTGTTGGCCGGCCTGGCCAGTGAAGTGGCGCTGATGGCGGCGATTCTCTACACGCCCTGGGGCAACAGCCTGTTCGGCACGGCGCCACTGCCGCTGGCGGTGTTTCTCTACGCCTTGCCGTTTGCGCTGTTCCTCGGGCTGGCCGAAGAATTCCGCAAGTGGCTGCTCAGACGCGGCTCGACAAAGGTCGAATAAGTGGGCTATCCGAGGAGTTCCGCGGTATTCGGGAAAGCCTGGCTAGAGCAAGCGCTGGATCAGACCGGCCAACCACTCCTTGAGGCGGAGGATGATGGCGCGTCGTTCCCAGTCGTTTGGGTCGATCGCTTCGGACGAGGCGAGGTCCACGGCGAACATGTCCAGCATCTGGGCACCGAATTCGCGCCCGATAACCACCGCGTTGATTTCGTCATTGTCGAGAAAGCTACGCCAGTCGAGGTTGGTTGAGCCGACACATGACCAGACCCCATCAATGACGGCCGTTTTTGAATGGAGCAGGGCGCCGCGTCGCTCGTAAATCTTGACGCCGGCCTTGAGCAAACTCGAGTAGTGGGCGCGCCCGGCGTGAAAGGTACTGCCCGAATCGGAGTGGCTGGGCAGGATCAGTCTGACCTCGACGCCCCGTCCCGCCGCCTCGGTCAGAGCCTTCAGCAATTGCGGGTCCGGAACAAAGTAGGCCTGGGTCAGATAGACCTGTTTTTCGGCGTTGCCGATGGCCGAGATCAGTGTCAGGTAGATCAGACTGTAGGGATCGTCCGGCGTGCTGCCGATGGCGCGAACGATCTCCTGGCCCGCGTTTTTCTGCACCGGAAAATACGTTTTCGGGGCGAGCGGCTTGCCGTGTTGTTTTTCCCAGGTTTCGATAAACAGTTTTTGCAGTTCGGTGACGACCGGGCCTTCGATCTGCAAATCGGTATCGCGCCAGGCCACGGGTTTTTCACCGTTTTTCGCGGGGTGCCGGGCGAGCGGTGCCGAAGAATAGACATTGCTGATATTGATCCCGCCGATAAAGGCGGTCTTGCCATCGACGACCAACAGTTTTCGATGGTCGCGGTTATAGATCGGCCAGGAAGGGTGGTTGGCGTTGAGCGGGTTGAGCGGATTGAATTCCAGGACGTTGATGCCGCTGTCCGTCAAGCGCTTGAAAAAGGCTTTGGGCGTGTTCAGGGCGCCGATGCTGTCATAGATCACGTTGACCTGGATGCCCCGCGCCTGCTGTTCGAGCAACAAGCTGGCGAACTGCTGGCCGATTTCGTCGTCTTCGATGATGTAGGACTCGAGATTGATATGGTCGCGGGCCCGGCGGATGGCGGCGAACATGGCGGCATAGGTGGCCTTTCCGTCCTGCAGCAGGGTGACCTTGTTGCCCAGGGTCAGCGGGCTACCGACAATGGCCTGTTCCAGCGCAATCTGCTTGTCGAGGATATCGATATCGCCGGATTTTGCTTTCAGTTGGCGCAGGATGGCCGCGTTTCTTTCGCTGGAAAGCGGCCCCAGGGCGTTTTCAAAACGGGCGGTTTGCCCGCCGTGCCGTTCGATCAGTGCCTCGGTACCGGGCAGCGTCGCACAGCCGAGCGCCGAGAGCAGACTGCAGGCCATGGCGATGGCCAGCCGGAGTGTGCCAAGGCACATTATTGGCAAACGGAAAGGCATTGCATCATCGGTCTCCCGAACCAGTGCCTGGCGCAAACAGGGTGTCCAGCCGTCGACTGATAGCCGGATGCTGCGCTTTCTGCCACCGGGCTTCTGTGTGCCAGCGAACGCATGGTGCCCGGCCGCTTGGTCAGGGCGGCCTACAACAGTTGCTCAGCGTTACCGGAAAACGGCGGTGATTGCCTGCCCGGCGAGTTGGTCAGGCGTGCTCATGTTGTTTACTAGCTAGGCCGGCGTCTCGCGCAGCCGTTCCGCCAGGAAGTCGATGAAGACGCGCGTCTTCGGCGGCAGGTGGGTTTGTGGCAGCCATAGGGCGTAGGCGGTCTGGCCGAAGGGGCCGACCGGCGACCAGTCGGGCAGCAGTGGCACGAGGCGGCCATCGGCGATTTCGCGGTCCACGGCGTAGTTCCAGACCAGGCCGATGCCCAGGCCGGCGAGCAGCAGGTCGCGCACGACTTCGCTGTTATTGACCACGACATTGCTTTTGACCTGCACGCGCGCTTCCTCGCCGGCGCGCTGGAAGCGCCATTCGCTGCCCAGCTCGCGCAGGCCGTAATGCAGGCAGTTGTGGCCGGCGAGATCGGCCGGCGTGTCGATTTTGCGGTTTTTCAGGTAGTCGACCGCCGCGCACAGGCGGTAGCGCACCGGCATCAACGCCTTGGCGACGACCTGCTCGGGCGGTGTGCGGGTCAGGCGCAGGGCGACGTCGTAGCCTTCCTCGACAATGTCGACGAAGCGGTCGAGCAGGGTCAGTTGCAGCTCGATCTCAGGGTAGCGGGCGAGAAATTCGGGGATCAGCGGCGCCAGGCAGAGCTTGCCGAACGTCACCGAGGCGGTGACGCGCAGGATGCCGCGCGGCGCCTCGACCAGGCCGGCGGCGAGACGGGCGCTTTCGTCGAGCAGCGCGACGCCCTGCGCGGCGCGCTCGTAAAGCACGCGGCCGGCCTCGGTCAGCGACATGGCGCGCGTCGTGCGCTGCAAGAGGCGCAGTCCAAGCTGTTTTTCCAGGCGATTGATGCGCTTGCTGACCGCCGACTTGGTCAGCCCCATGGCGCGCGCCGCGGATGAAAAGCCTTGCGTATCGACGACGCGCACGAAAACGGCAAGGTCGGATATATGATCGAGCGGGTTGATTGTTTCCATGGGGCAACAAACCGTTGTATGGATGGTGGATTGTATCGATAAACGCCGGGTGAAATGATGCAGGCGTCACTTCAACCGGAGAAAGCCATGCCCCTGATCAACATCACCCTGGCCGGCGCCAGCCTCGCGCCGAGCACCATTCAGCACTTGCAGCAGGAAACGACGCGCCTCATGCAGACTATCCTGCGCAAGGAGGCTGCGCTCACCGTGGTCAGCGTCACCCAGTTGCCGGCCGGTGCCTTCTCGGCCAACGGACAGCCCGTTCCCGTCGCGGCCAGCCTGCAGGCGATGATTACGGCCGGGACCAACCGCGCGGCCGAAAAGGCCGATTTCATTTTTGCCGCAAAATCCCTGTTGACCGTGGCAATCGGCCAAACTGCCGCGCCCATCTACGTCGCGCTGCACGAACTGCCGGCCGAAAGCTGGGGTTACGACGGGCAAACCCAGGCCGCCCGCAAGGCCCGGCAACTGATTGGAGATGCAGCATGAACGCCCGCACCCTGCGCCAGATCGCCGGCGTCCCGTCCAGCCTGCACGCCGGCTCGACGCTGGACGTCGCCACAACCGTCGTCGTCTTCATCGACTACCAGAACGAATACCGCAACGGCCCGCTGGCGCTGCCTGACGAGCCAACCGCCAGCAACGTCGCCCGCCATCTGCGTGCCTGGGCCGACCAGTCCGGCATCGCCGTCATCCACGTTCTGCATCGTGCGCCGGCCTCGGCGCCGATCTTCGCCCCGGATTCGGAAGGCGCCGCGCCCATCGCCGGCCTGGCGCCGGGCGAGGGCGAAGCCATCATCCACAAACATCTGCCCTCAGCCTTCACCGGCACCAGCCTGCACGATGAACTGCAAACGCGCGGCGTCGAAACACTGATCATCGCCGGCTACATGACCCACAACTGCGTCGATTCAACCGCCCGCGAAGCCTTCCACCGCGGCTACCGGATCGGCATCGTGGCCGACGCCAGCGCCACGCGCGACCTGCCGGGGCCCGATGGCCAGACGATTCCGGCGGCGACGCTGCACGCCGCCGTGCTCGCCGGGCTGGGGGACAGGATTGCCGAAATCATCGACGTGGCGACGCTGGTGGCGATGAAAGTGGTTTGATTGCGGGTTTTCGGTTGGCCTGAGCTTCCCCGGTCAACCGGGCCTGCTACGCAATGTCAAGGCAGCCTACTGCGGGTTTCAGCGCGTCGAATTCTGTTTCGCAAGTTCAAAAGCCGCCGCCCCGTTGTGCATAAAAATTCCGTAATAGCCGGTGCGGGCCACGAACTTTTCCGGCACTGGCCCGCCACCATCGAAAGATATGGTGGCTCCCGGTTTCACATGGCACAAGGCAACGTATTCACCGTTCAAGCATTCGCTGGGCGCTGTGCTGTTCAGTCCCTCGTACTCTTCCGGAAGAAAGCGGCGCAGTACGATAGTCTTGTTCTTGCCGGGCGACGAGAATGCCCAACGCGTGCGGTCGGCATCGGGTCCGGCAACCGTCGTGGCATCCGGCGCCCGGGCTATCGAGACTTCCCCGTCCGTGCCAGGTGAGCCTTGCAACCAGGTCGTGCGGTAGCGACCGACCCACTGATCGCCTTCGGCGGCGGCTGTCATGGGCAGAGCAATGAGGCTTGCGCACAACAGCAATCCAACCGTTTTTAATTGCGTCACGCTCAGGTGTTGGATGGCAAATGCAGAAAAAGAGCTTAGGTGACGAGTCGTGTTCATATTGATGAGTCCGGTGGTGGCTGGAGAGATGGGTGAGGCAGGCAAGTATCTATTCATATTGCATTGCGTACAAGATGAATGAGCGCTTTGCCGCGGCTACCGGGACGGCGTCGTGGCCGACGCCTGCGCCACGCGCGACCTGCCGGGGCCGGATGGCCAGATGATTCCGGCGACGACGGTGCTGGCCTTGCGGGTGATTTGAGGTGTAGCGGGCGGTCAACTGCTGAAAAAGGGCAAAAACCGGCCTGCGCCGGACTCAGGTCGGCGAACGGCCGCGTTTTGCCTTGGGGGCCGCCGCACGCTGGGCGGCCAGACGCTTGAGCAATTCCGCCGCCGGCTCGTCGGCCGGGTCCTGTGCCACCAACTCGCCCCGAAACGCCTTGGCGAGCAGGGCCGGCGTCAATTGGCCGACCTGCCGGCGGGCGGTGGCAAGCCGGGCTTCGAGGCGGTCGGCGAAGGCGAACAGAAGCTCGACGCGGCGGACGATTTCGGTTTGTTCTTCCTGTGGTGGTAACGGAAACTCAACTTCACTGAATCGGCCTGCGCCCAGATGTGCAATGTTTGTAGTGATCGTGCCTTCCGTTATGTAGCGGCCAGAGTGCATGTGATTCCGGAAAACCATCAAAGCGTATTCCGGCTTGACGTGCGAATAAGCCTGAAAGCGGATGAGCGTGTTGGTGAAACAAGCGCCGGGAAGCTCTCCACGATACATTGCAGGACGTCCCAGGTATTCGGGACTTTGTCCTTCGTTCAGGAGAATGTCTCCGGGGTAGAGCTGGTAGCGCTCAAAGTCTTCACCTGGAAAGTCCATGCTCATTACGTCGGAAAGGTCGAGGCGATCTTCATAAACGTTTTGCACTCTCAGGTATGGCCGCATATTTTCACCTGAGTGAAATTTAGGCGAGCGCTGTCTTCCAAGTTGGATCTTTCCCGCGTCCTTGATCTTGCAAATCGTCCAGCATGCTGGTGTTTGGCTGATGTTCTCTGGTTGGCTTCTCCAATCTTTGGTCAATCGTCCAGAGGTTGCCGCATCAAGAATCGATCGGCGGAAGCGTTTGAGCAGGCCCGGGAGGCGGTCGAGGCGGTCGCGGCAGGCATCCACCCGTGCCAGTACGCTGTCGAGTTTGTCGGCGATGCGTTTTTGTTCGGGGAGCGGGGCGAGGGGGATTTGAAGTTGTTTGAGTTTTGATCCATTTACGTTTGGCTGGCCGATTCCTGCGCTGAAATCGACGATTTGATTCCAGTAGGAGTCTGAACCAAAAAAGTAACTGAGGTAGCCAGCCATTTCTGTGAGAGATGGGCGAACCCGAATCAGGTAGGAGGCAAAAACAGCCTGTTTAACTTCTTCCTTAATTAGGAAGCTTTTGCCTACTGTGGCCCCTGTTCTTGCGAAAACGAGGTCGAGTTTTCGCAACGCATACTTCTGGGTGTCTGCAGTTGAGATTTGGCAGTAAGGAACCGAGGTCCAATCAACTTTGTTGTTTTGAATATCGGTAATTCTCAGCATACGTGCATCGCCAACCGAGCTATTCGATTTGGCTGTGTAGCCATAGGTGACATCTTGAACAATTTGTTCAAGAGCACATTGTTCCCAGCCAGTAGGAAGCTGACTCATTCCCCAACCTCACCAAGTTCGGCCAGAATCGCCTGCAATTCCGCCAGCGCGCCTTCCAGTTCCCCCATCGCTTCCTGTGCCAGCACGGTCGGTTCCGGCAGGTCGGCGGCGTCTTCGGCGTTGTCGTCTTTCAGCCAGGCGATGTCCAGGCTGTCGGCGCGTTCCCTGATCCAGTCGCGGCTAAAGCAGCGGAAGCGGCCGTTTTCGCCTTGATCCGTGCGTTGACCGGTAAACGCGGCTTCGAATTCGGCGAAATGGTTGCGGGTCAGCGGCGTGCGTTTGCCGAAGCGTGGCATGTTGGCGCGCAGGTCGTACACCCAGACTTCCCGGGTGCCGTTACTGGCGTGCTGGCTGACTTTGTCGAAGAACAGCACATTGGTCTTGACGCCCTGGGCGTAGAAGATGCCGGTGGGCAGGCGCAGGATGGTGTGCAGATTGCACTTGTCCATCAGGTCGCGCCGGATGTCGGCGCCGACGCCGGCTTCGAAGAGCACGTTGTCAGGCAGCACGACGGCGGCGCGACCGCCATCCTTCAAGTGCCGGTAGATGTGCTGGACGAAGGCGAGCTGCTTGTTGCTGGTGCTGTGCGTGAAGTCGTCGCGGGTCGGGCCGCCGCCGCCCTTGGCGGTGCCGAAGGGTGGATTGCTGAGGATGATGTCGCTTTTCGGCAGGCCGCTGCCGGCATTGCCCAGCGTGTTGCCGAGGTGGATGACGCCTTCGGCATCGCCTTCCATGCCGTGCAGCAGGCAATTCATCAGCGCCAGGCGGCGCGTGCCGGGGACCAGCTCCATGCCGATGAAGGCCTGGTTGCGCTGGAATTCGCGTTGCTTTTCGCTGAGGTCGTAGAGCTTGTCGGTTTTGGCCTTGATCCAGGTGTCGGCGGCGATCAGGAAGCCGGCGGTGCCGGCAGCCGGGTCCTGGATGGTTTCGCCGGGTTGCGGGTCGATCAGCGCAACGATGCTGTCGATCAGCGGACGCGGCGTGAAGTATTGGCCGGCGCCGGACTTGGTTTCGGTGGCGTTCTTTTCGAGCAGGCCTTCGTAGAGGTCGCCGAGGCCGTCGCGCTGGGCGGAGAACCAGTCGATGCCGTCGATTGCGCTGATCAACTGCTTCAGGTGGCGCGGTTCCTTGAGCCGGGTTTGCGCGTCGGCGTAGATGGCGGCGATCAGTGGGTCGGTGTTCTGCGAGAGATCGAGCAGCGTGCTCTTGTAGTAGGTGAGCAGGTTGGGACCGTCGAGTTTGGCGATGTCCGGCCAGCGCGTGCCTTCGGGTAGTTTGTGGCCGCGCATGACGCCGCTCTGGGTGTTTTCGTACTCCATCTTGATGAAGAGCAGGAGCACCAGTTCGGTGACGTAGTCGGAGTAGTTGATGCCGTCGTCGCGCAGGACGTCGCAGAGATTCCAGAGTTTCTGGACGATTTCGTTGTTGCTCATGGTTGTTCCGGTGGTGGTGCGATGCCGGCCGCGCCGGTGGCGGGCCAGAGAATCTGGTAACGGGTGTTGCGCCCGCCGCCGGGCAGCCTGGTCAGGCAGCCCTTGACGACGAGGTCGGCGAGATGACGGGTGGCGGTGGCCTTGCTGACCTTGGCGACGGCCTGGTACTGGGCGGCACTGATCCCCAGTGCAAAGCCGCCGCGCTCGGCTTGCTCGCCGTCGAGCAGGCGGTTGAGAACCTTGATCTGTTCCGGGCCGAGCGCGTGCTGGCGGTGGTGCAGCCAGAACTGGCTCTTGCCGAGGACACGCTCGATCTGGGCTTCGGCATTGGTGATGGCGCTGTGCAAGGTATTCAGGAACCAGCTCAGCCATGGGGTGAGGTCGATGCCGCCAGCGGTCGACGCGATTTTCTGGGCGTTTTCCAGTTGCTGGTAGTAGCCCTTGCGGTCGGCCAGGATGGCGACCGACATGGCGTAGAAGCGGATGCTCTGCTGCTCGCCCTGGGCCAGCGCGAGGTCGGTCAGGGCGCGGGTGAGGCGGCCGTTGCCGTCATCGAACGGGTGCAGGGTAACGAACCAGAAATGGGCGATGGCGGCGCGCAGCAGCGGGTCGAGCGTCGCGTCGTTGCGGCTGGCGTTGAACCAGGCGACGAATTCGCCAACACGCGCTTCCAGCCCGGTCCGCGGCGGGGCTTCGAAATGCACGGTGGGGCGGTCGATGCGCCCGGAAACGACCTGCATCGGCTCGTTGCCGCGCCAGGCGCCGATGCGGATAGTGCTGGCGAGAAAGCCGTCGTCGCCGGCAAACAGCCAGCAGTGCCATTGCAACAGGCGTTCTTCGTCGAGCGGGGCGGCGAGATTTGTCGTCGCATCCCACATGATGCGGGCAAGACCCTCGCTGCGCGCTTCCTCTGCCTTGTTGCCGGCTTCGAGGCCGAGGCGGCGGGCCAGGCTGGAGCGGACGGATTCGACGTTGAGCCGCTCGCCTTCGATGGCACTGGAGTTGACGATGTTCTGGAGCAGTGCGTCGAGGCTGAATTCAGCCTGCAGGGTTTGATCGCTTGTGCGCGTGCGCCCGAGCAGCCGGCCTTGGGCGATGGCAACCTGGCGTAGCAGCGGGGCAAGCGTTGCTGCCTGCCAGCCGAAACGGGGCCAGTCCGGGTGTTGCCAGATCCAGTGGAGCATGGGGGGCTGATATTCAGGTCGATGAGCCGAATGTTAGCATTATTCGGCTCACTTCATGAGCCGAATTGCGGGTGATTCGGCTCAATGAATGGTACTGGCGAGCGATCAGGCGGCATTCGGCCACAGCCCGTCGGCCAGCGTGGCCAGCACCTTGTCGAGCTGGCCGCCGAGCAGGGCGTCGAGGCGTTTGGCACCGCCGTCGCCGGCAAAGGCGCGATTGACGAATTGCTGGTCGATGACGACTTCGTGGTGCAGTTGCTTGGCCAGGCGATTCAGCCAGCTGCGTTGGGCGGTAGTCCAGTTGGTCAGGGCGTAGATACGCTGCATGGCCCGGCCGACGCGTTCCTCGAACGGGAGCAGGGCTTCGCCTAGGGCGGCCTGGCGGATGTAGCCGATGATGCTGGCGGCGATGTCCTGGTTGCTGCGGTTGCGCCAGGCGGTTTGCAGGCGGGCTTCGGAATAGCCGTGTTCGTCGAGGAGCAGGCGAACTTCGCGCAGTTGTTCGCGCGAGAGGTCTTTCGGACGGTTGACGACGACGGCCAGCGCGGCGGACTGGTTGAGCTGCTGCCGGATGAAGTGGTTGAAGCTGTCGAGGTAGTCTTCCGGCTTGCTGTAGTCGCCGTAGCTTTGTTCGCGGGCGAGCAGTTCGTCCGGGTGATCGGAAATGATCGGCTTGTAATTGCTGCCGGCGAGCAGGCGCACGCCTTCGATCTGGGCGGCCAGGCTTTTTTGCTGGTGCAGCCAGTCGACCGCGGCGGCCGCGCCGAGTTCGCGCAGGTGCTGGTGGAGCAGGGCGGGAGCGATGCCCCAGTGCTGTTCCAGTTCGTGCAGGCGGGTTTTGAGTTCGGGCTTCTTCCCGGCCTTGTGCGTGGCGTCGCGCAGCACGCGCATCAGTTTCTGGCCGATGGCGTCGAGCACGTCGTCGGCGTGCCGGCTGCTGGTCCGGTTGCCCGGGGCGCTGAAGCTGGCCGGGTTGGCGAGTTCGCCGAGCAACTGGTCGAGCGTGATGTTCGGGTCCTTGACCAGCGGCAGCATGGTGTTGACGGCCTGCAGCGTGCGGTAGATATCGACCGGGTCGTAGATGCGGAACACGGTCTTGCCGATTTCGTCGCAGCGCCGGGTGGCGCGGCCGATCATCTGCTCGTAGAGGATGCGCGAGCGGACGCGGCGCATGAAGACGAGATGGGCGATGCTCGGCACGTCGATGCCGGTGGTCAGCAGGTCGACGGTGATGGCGATGTTGGGATAGCGCTCGTTTTTGTAGCGCTTGATCAGCTTGTCGACCTTGTCGGCTTGGCCGGTGATCTTGTCGACGGCGGCCTGGTTGTAGTCGTCGCCGTAGATGTCCTTGAAGGCCTGGTTGAGCAGGCGCTTGACCATGTCGGCGTGGAGATCGGTGGCGCAGAAGATCAGCGTCTTTTCTTCGCCGAAAGGGTCGAGCTCGCGGGCCAGTTGCTCGCAGATGACGCGGTTGAAGTCTTCGTTGATGACGCGACGGTTGAAACTTTCGATGTCGAACTTGAGTTCGTCTTCGAGTTCGGACTGTTCGATTTCACCGGTGCCGAGATCGATGGCGCTGACCTGTTCGCCCTTGGCGAATTTGATGCCGTGCTTGCCGAGCAGTGTTTCGTAGCGGATCGGCGGCTCGTGGTCGATCAGCCAGTCGTCGGCGACGGCTTCGCGGTAGGAGTAGGTGTAGACCGGGCGGCCGAAGATGTCGCTGGTGTGCTTGGCCGGCGTGGCGGTGAGCGCGATGCGGGCGGCGTCGAAGTAGTCGATGACGCGGCGGTAGGTGGACAGGTATTGGGCCTGGTCGCGGACCTGCAGTTCGCCTTCGGACATTTCCTGGTCGAGCGTGTAGCCGCGGTGCGCTTCGTCGATGATGATGCAATCGAACTCGTCGATGCCGGGCGGGTTGTCGCTTTGGAAAATGCGCTTGACCATGGCCTGCACGGTGGCGACCTGGACGCGAGTTTCGGCGGCCGCCGCCATGTCGCCCATCCGGGCGATGTTGTAGGCCTTGGAGAGCGGCAGGTTCTGTTCGAGCGCCGCTTCGTCGAAGTTTTCCTGCGCCTGCTGGCCGAGGGCGCTGCGGTCGACGAGGAAGAGGATGCGGCGGAAGCGTTCCGCTTTGAGGAAGCGGTAGATCAGGCCGATGATGGTGCGCGTCTTGCCGGTGCCGGTCGCCATGGCGAGCAGGCAGTTGTTCTGGCCGGCCGCCAGCGCTGCCTCGACGGCCTGGATGGCGCGTTCCTGGTAGTTGCGCAGGTGCAGGTAGGCAAAGCCTTCCTGCTGCAATTGGGCCTCGGCCGCGGCCTTGCTGCGCGTTAGCTGGTCGTGCAGGCCGTCCGGTGAGTGGAAGTCCTGCAGCGGCCGCGCCAGGTTGGCCGGGTGACGCAGGTCGCGGAACCAGGTGCCGCTCTGCTCGGCGAGTTGCGCCTGGTACGGTCGACTGTTGCTGGAATAGACAAATGGTACGGCGAAGCTGGCGCCCTGGCCGTCATTCCAGGCGCTGCTGCGGCCTTCGAGCTGCCAGGCCGGTTCGGCGTCGGCCAACTGGCGATAGCCGCGCGCGTAGCGTTCGGCCTGGGCAATCTTGCCGGCGACATTGGCGTTCTGGCGCTTGGCTTCGACTACGGCGAGCGGCGTCAGGCCGGCGAACAGGACATAGTCGGCGGCTTCCTTGCCCAGTGTCGGCCATTCGGCAATCGCCCGGTTTTTGCCCTTTTCCGGGCGTGCACCGTTGGCGTAGCTCAGTTGCTGGGTATCGGCCTCCCAGCCGGCGGCGAGCAATTGCTGGTCGATCAGGATGCGCGTCAATTCTTCGCTGAGGACCAGTTGCTGGCTCGCGACCTGGGTGCTGCGGCTGACTTGCGGTGCTGTTTTCGGGCTGTTGTCGAGTTGCTGTTGCAGGGCATGCAGGCGCTGTTCGAAGTCCTGCCGGACGCGGTCGAGCACGGCGGCCTGTTCTTCGGCCAGGCTTTGGTAGGTGCGGGCCTCGGCATCCATCTGGCTGGCAAGAACCGCGTATTCCTCCTTCTCGCGGGCGACCAGTGCGGCAAGCTGCTGCTTGCTGGCGAGGGCGGCGTTGCTTTCACCGAGTTCGGCCTGCAGCCGGGCGATTTCGCCTTGCAGTTCGCGCAGCGCCAGGCTGGGATCGCTGGGCGGCAGGAAGGTGCCGGGGCGAAAGCCGGCACCGGTTTTGCCGAAGGCGCGATGAAACCAGACGGCGAGTTCGCGCGCCAGCTTGAGGCCGTCCATCGCCTCCTTGTGGCGGGTGCGGAACTGGTGGGTTGCCTTGTTGCCCTCGATGCGCAGGGTATGGAACATGTTGCGCACCGTGAGGTCGAGGCCGATTTCACGATTGAGGCGGCCGAGCAGTTCAGCCTGCGAGGTTTCACTGTCGAAAGCGATGCCGGCGCGGGCGGCAAGGTCCTGAGCAAGCGCTTCGCCGAGCTGGCGCAGCTTGATCAGGGTGGTATTGGGATCGGCGGCGAAGACCTGTTCGGCGGTGCTGGCCAGTTGCAGGAAGACGGGGTCGTGCTCGGCGAGAAAGGCGAAATTGCTGGAAATGGTCAGGCCCCGGATGCTGTGGTGGTTGCTTGCCTATGGCATGGACGGGAATTTAACGCACTTTTGCTCTCTCCGGCCAGTCCTTTGGTCTGGCGGGGCCGCGGCGCGGTAAGATGCCGGCCACTTTTGTTGGCTCAACTTACCTTGAATACCTTGCAACAACTCCGCAATGGCGAACTGGCCGGCGCCCGCCGCCTGCAACTTGCTTGTGGTCTGACGGAATTCCCGCACGAGATCTTCACGCTCGCCGACTCGCTGGAAATCCTCGATCTTTCCGGCAATGCGCTGACGGCGCTGCCCGACGATCTGCCGCGCTTGCATCGGCTGCGCGTGATTTTCTGCTCCGGTAATCCGTTTGCCGAATTGCCGGCCGTGCTCGGGCGTTGCCCGCAGCTCGAAATGCTCGGCTTCAAGTCCTGCCGGATCGAGTCGGTGCCGGCCGCCGCCTTGCCGGAAAAGCTGCGCTGGCTGATCCTGACCGATAATCAGGTTGCCGAGCTACCGCCCGAAATCGGCCAGTGCACGCGGTTGCAAAAACTCATGCTGGCCGGCAACCGGCTGACGGCTTTGCCGGCGGAACTGGCCGAATGTCGCAATCTCGAACTGCTGCGCATCGCGGCCAACCAGCTGACGGTTTTGCCCGACTGGCTGTTTTCGCTGCCGCGCCTTTCCTGGCTGGCCTATGCCGGTAATCCCTTCTGCGCCAAGCTGCCCATCGTGGCGGTCGAGCCCATCGACTGGGCGCAACTGACGCTCGGCGAAAAGCTCGGCGAGGGCGCTTCCGGCATCATCCATCGCGCCGAGTGGCAGGCTGACGAGGCAAGCAAGCCGGTGGCCGTCAAACTGTTCAAGGGCACGCTGACCAGCGACGGCCTGCCGCAGAGCGAAATGCACGCCTGCCTGGCGGCCGGGGAACATCCCAATTTGATCCCGGTGCTCGGCCGCGTTGCCGAACATCCGGGCGAGGTCGACGGGTTGGTCATGGCGCTGATCGGCCATGGCTTCAAAAACCTGGCCGGGCCGCCCAGTCTGGATTCCTGTACGCGCGATATCTATGCCGCCGATGCCGCCTTCAGCCTGGATGCCGCGCTACGTCTGGCGCACGGCATTGCGGCCGCAGCCCGCCATCTGCACGCGCAGGGCATCACACATGGCGACCTGTACGCCCACAACATCCTGCATCTGGCCGACGGAGCGGCGCTGCTTGGCGATTTTGGCGCCGCTTCACCGGTTGACCAGGATGATGCGGCGCAGGCGCTGGCTTTGGAACGCATCGAGGTACGCGCTTTCGGCTGTCTGCTTGAGGAATTGCTCGCCCGTTGCCGGCCGGTGGGCAACGGCGCAGAAACGATCCAAATGCTGGCCGACCTGCAGGTGCGTTGTGCCGCCGAAATTCTCGAACGCCGGCCGCTGTTTACCGAGATCGTAGCGGCTTTGGCTCAAATCCTTGCCAAGGCCGCCTGAAGCTGCCCGAAGGCGATTCTTTCTTGTTCCAGCCGTAAATTCTTGCCGAGCCGGTTGTCGCGCAGGTCGTCGTAAAGCGCTTGTTCGTCGGGTGTCAGGTGGCGGAGTTGGCGTTGCTGCGGCAGCGGTTCGTCGCCCCAGAGTTCGCTATGGGCAAGGAAGCTTGAGCGGTCCATGAGCAAGGATTCGACGTGCGGAAAATGGCTGCGCAGTTCGTCGAGAATGGCGAAACCGTGGGTGTCGATATCGCCCCAGTAGTGAATCCGGCAGTCGTGTAGCCAGGCGGTGCCGGACAGGGCGGCAAAACCGTAGCCGGCGCCAAAGATGAGCAGGGCGTTGGGGATGGCCGGGAAGGCGAGAAAATTGGTTTCGTTTTCGGTGATGAAAACATGTTCTGTCGTTTGGCCGAGGCGGGCGAAGCTGGCCGCATCGAGTGTCAGATCGGCCTGTGCCAGTCCGGGAAAGGGCGAGCGGGCGGGATCGAGCCAGCGCAGACGGATCCGTTCGGGTTTGTCGAGAAAGCCGTAGCGACGGTTGAACTGGCTGAGGCCGCTGGCGCTGGTGTCGATGCAATCTTCTGGCAGTAGGCGGTCGAGCAATTCGCCGAGCACGCCGCGCTGGGCTTCGACGAACTTGCTGTGCACGCCGGGAATGTCCATCTGGCGCAGGTAGATGCCGGGGCGTGGGTGGGCGAGCAGCCAGTCGACGACGTCGAGCAGTCGTGGCCAATCCTCCGCCAGTTCGAGGGCACGCAGCGGGCGTTTGGCCAGCCAGGCGAGCAGTTTGGGGTGGCGGACGGCGGTCGACGTGCTGATTTGCGCAAAAAGGCGGGCTTCCTTCTGTTTGCCGAGCAGGGCGACGGCGCTGAGCGCATCATCGAGCCAGACTGCTGCCGGCAGGCTGTTCTGGCCGAAAACCTGATGCCGGAAGTCGCGCATTTCCAGCCGTAGATGCGGCATGGCGCGCAATTGCTGGCTCCACTCCCGGGCGGCGGCGAAGTGGTCGCGCAGTTGGTTGGCACTCGGCGTCTTCAGCGTCAGGCGGCGGGGAAAAGTCGTTTCGACGCCGGCTTCAAGCGGGAGCTGGGCGGTCAGGATGTCGCCCCTGTCCCACCAGCGTTGCACCTGCTGGCGCAGATCGGCCGGTGTACTCCACTTCATCCGGCCAGCCTCGCCTTTTCTTCGCGGTAGGCTTCGATGGAGAGATTGCGGAGCTTCGAGTCGCGGCCGTTTTCGTTATGGACGAAGCCGACGCTGGCCACGTAGGGTTCGATGATGTGGATTTTCTGCAACGGCGTGACGATCAAGAGTTGCAGATTTAGCTGGGCGAACAGTTTCAGGCCGTATTGCGCCGATTCGTCGGAGCCGCGCCCGAAGGCCTCGTCGATGACGACGAAACGGAAAGAGCGCGAACGCACCGCCCCCCATTCCAGCCCGAACTGGTAGGCCAGACTGGCGGCAAGGATGGTGTAGGCGAGCTTTTCCTTCTGGCCGCCGGATTTGCCGCCGGAGTCGGAATAGTGCTCGTGTTCCGTGCCGTCTTCGCGCCAACGCTCGCTGGCCCCGAAAATGAACCAGTTGCGCACATCAGTGACTTTGGCGGTCCACCGTCGGTCGAGTTCGGATTGCCCGTCGCGGCCACGAAAGCGGTCGATGATGCGCTTCACCTGGAGAAACTTGTTTTCCGAATACTGGGCGTCATCCGAGCCGCTGATGGCGTTTTCGGTGCAGGCGCGCAGTTCGCCCTGGAAGTCGCGAATGTCGGCATCCGGGCTGGGCTGCGCTTCGAGGACGATGAAACGGCCGGGGTTGTAATCGATCTGGGTCAGCGACTGGTTGATCAGCGTGATGCGGTCGCGGATTTCCTCACGCTCGCGGGCCAGTTGCGCGTTGAAATTGGCAATCTCGTTGATGGTATTGACGTTGAGCAGATCCTTGAAACTGGCTTCGAAGCGCGGCAGGTCGTCGGTCTTCAGTTTGTCGAGCAGTTTTTCGTACTCGAAGGCGGCTTCGACGCTGGCGTCGATGTCCGCCGTTTCCAGCTTGAATTCTTCCTTGAAGGCCGCCATCGCCTTGATGATCTTCTCGGCGAGTCGGCTCAGGGCGCGGGTTTCCGCATCGATCCGGGCTTGCAGCCAGTCGCGCATGTCGCGTTCGCGGTTGTCGCAGGATTCGACCGTCAGTTGGTGCTCGCCGAGGGCTTCACTGCGCAGGGGGTCGAGTTCGAGCGCGGCTTGTGTCACTTCCTGGGCCGGCAGGCTGGCGACGATCTCGCGGGCCTGGCTGGCGAGTTCTTCGGCGGCTTCGCGTTTGGCGCGCACGCCGCCGCGTTCATCGCTTTTTTCGCGAATCGCGCTTTCACTTTCGGCGAGCGCCGTCTGCGCCAGGGCAAGGCGTTCGCCCAGTTGTTTGAGCTGATCGGAGGCGCTTTCCAGCGCCCGTTTTTCGTCGCTCAGACGGGCAATCTCGCTGGCGACGGTCGACCAGTCGATTTCCCGGAAATCGTTGAAAATTTCCAGTTTCGACAGGGCTTCAAGGCGCCCGGCCAGCGCCGAACGCTCTTTCTGCAAGCCGCTGATCTGCCCGGCCACGGCAGCGAGGCGAATTTCCAGTTGCCGCGTCTGGTCCCGGAGTGCGGCGATCTTGGCCGTGTTGCTCCAGCCCAGCACATAGCGGCTGCGGTCGTCGAGGCGGTGCCGGTCGTCTTTCTCGTGGCGTTCACCGGGTGCCTTGATCTGCCCGGCGCGGGTGATGGCGCGGGTTTCGCGGCGGAACTGCTCCGGTGTCGCGCAGCAAGCGACATTGAAGCGCTGCGCCAGCTCGTGTTCCAGCCAGTCGTAAAACGGCGAATCGGGCTTGATCGAGAGCTTGCGGGCCAGCGAATCGCGGTGCAGTTCGGGCAATTCGCCGCGCTTGCCGGTGGTGCGCACCCGGTAATAGACCAGACGGCCGCGCAGGTGCGTGCGATCCACCCAGTCGGCGACGGCAGCGTAGTGCGCATCGGGCACCAGCAGGGAAAGACCGAAACTGCGCATCAGGCGCTCGGCGGCGCCTTCCCAGTCGCGCTCTTCCTCCCGCACCTGGACCAGTTCGCCGGCAAACGGCATATCGTCTTCGTCGAGTTTCAGCGCTTCGCACAAAGCCGTACGCAGGGCGATCTGTTCGGCCGTGATGTTGCTGCGCCGGCTTTTCAGGCTGAGGATTTCGCCGCTCAGCGCATCGTGTTCCAGCTTGCCCTGGCGCAGGTTGACGCCTTGTTCGGTCAGCGCATTCTGGATTTCTGCTTCCCGACCGCGCACTTCTTCGAGGCGCTCGACCAGTTGGCCACGCTGGCTGGTGAAAGCGGCTTCGTCGGTGGCGCCGGTTTCGCCGAGCTTGCCGACGAGTTCAGCGTAGAGCCCGGCTTTCTGTTGGCGCCGATTGCGTTCCTGTTCGAGCCGGCCGATTTCGTTGGCCAGGCGTTCAAGGCGGTCGCCGCCGTTGTCGGCGATGGCCTGTTTGAGTTCGTTGATGTCGCGCTGTTGGGCGAGGCGTTTGTCTTCCAGACCCTGGATGTGCGCGTCCAGCCTGGCGCAGTCGTCGGCCAGCTTGCCCAGACGCTTGTCGAGCAGGCCGAGTTTCAGGCCGGCGAAGTAGGGACGCAGCCATTCGCGCGCCTGGCGCAACTGGTCGATGGCCTGCTGCAAAGCCCTGTGGCGGCCGCAATCGGCGATCAACGGCGTGAGCAGTTCGAGCTGTCGCTTGGCCGCCAGCACCGCCCGATGCGCCCGGTTCAAGTCGTCGAAATGGCCGATCAGCGCGGCGATGCGCGGTGCGACATCGAACGCTTCGAGCATGTGGCTGCGCACGAAATCGGTCAGGTTGCCGACCGATTTCATCGACACCGTCTGGTGGAACAGTTCCAGCGCCTGCTCGCTTTCAATGCCGAAGCGGCGCCGGAACCAGGCGCCGTAACGCGGGAAACTGTCCTCGATCTCGGCACCTTGGCTACGCAAGCGTTTGCGCAACTGGGCGATGTCGCTGCCGAAATTGGCGAAATCGCTGGCGATACTCAGGTCGCGCTCGGCCCCGACGAAAAAACGGGCCGGTTGGCCTTGCGCTTCCTTGAGCCAGAAAACCTGGGCCAGCGTCACCGTCTGGTCATAACCGGCATTGTGGAAGATGCCGAGAATCACCGAGTAACTGTTGGCATCGCGCAAGCTGACCGGTTTCGAAGAACCGGTAATCTCGTTGCGCTCTGACTTGTAATGGCCGAGCACGTAGGACCGCAACGACCGCTCCCGCGCATCGGCCCCCGCCGCCTTGTTGTAGGCGATGCGTTGGGCGGGCACGAGCAGGGTGGTGATGGCATCGACCAGGGTCGATTTGCCGGAACCGATATCGCCGGTCAGTAGACTGTTCCGGCCATCAAGCAGGAGCGTCCACACGCGCTGGTCAAAAGTGCCCCAGTTGAGGACTTCCAGGCGTTGCAGGCGAAAACCGGAGAGGGTGTCGTCGGCGGTAAAGTCGAGGCCGAGGTTGGGGGAGGCGAGATTACTCATCTTCATTTTCTTTGGTTTCGCCATTCAACTGGCTGCGATACTCGCCCAGCCGGGCATCAAACTCCGCCAGCCACTGCGCGTCGACAAAAGCCTTGAGAATGCGCCTGACCTCGAAATTTCCTCCGCCCACCGCGCTGCCCCCGGCCGCCGGTTTTAGCCGGCGCAAAAAGCCGAGGTCGACGATCTTGTTGATGTGGCTGTCGATCTGGTCGATCAGGCGGGCTTCGTTGCTGCTTTCCGGGAGGAAGAGGCGGAGCAGTTCGACGATTTCGTCGCGGGCCAGGATCAGCCGGGTTTGTTCGCCGCTGGCGTCGAATTCGGCCAGTTTCTTGCGCAGCAGGGCGAGCAGCAGGCTGACCGGGAAGGAGAGTGGGCGGCGGGCGATCAGGCGCGGCAGTTTGTCGGCTGGGCCGCCATCTTCCGCCTCGATTTCCGGTCGAGCGCGCAGGAAGGCATAGCCCTCGGCTTCGTCGAGCACCAGTTCCAGGCCGAGCACTGCGATATGGTCGCGGACGCGTGCTTGCAACTGGATCAGCGCATTCCACAGTTGGGCATCGTTTTCGAGATAGAGCACGCCTTTGAGCAGGCTGATGACGAGGCTGGAAAGCGCGTTGGCGCTGGGCGGGGATGGAGCTTCGCTGGGGTTTTCGCTCATCGCTATCTCACGAAAATCACGCGCGGCAGGCGGGCGCGGCGGGTGATGGGGCTGGGGCCGGGATCGTCGGCCTGCCAGGTGATCAGTTCCGGCGTGGTTTCATCGACCACGGCCTTGAACTGGTCGCTGCCCAGTTGCAGGTAGGCGACCAGTTCGGCCAGGCCGTGGGCGAGCGGGTGGCGTTCGCTGATTTCCTTGAGGGTGATCTGCGAGCGATCCTGCAAGGCGTGGCGGATGTTGCCGGCGAGCTGCGCCTTGTCGACGACGGTTTGCGTGTAGAGGATGCTGGCGTCGATTTCCACTTCGTCCAAGGCCTCGGCCAGCTCGGCGATTTTCGGCTTGTGGCGCGGGGTGTGGAGCGGTCGCTCCATCGGCAGTTCGATATCGGCGGCAGTGTCGGCAATGCTCATGAATTCGCCGCTCGGCGCCTGACCGCGCAGGGCGATGGCCTTGCTTTCGATGCCGCGCAGGATGTCCATGATGCGCCGGTTTTCCAGCCAGGCCTGGTCGTCGAGAAAGCGGCGCAGTTGTTGCGAGAGCTGGGCGACGGTGCGCTGGGTATGTTCGCCGGCTTCCAGCCAGTCGTAATGGACGCGGCGGGTGCGCGGCTCGGGTTTCAGTTCGCGCACGGCGGGCAGGGCGAGGATCTGGTCGAGGCGCTCGGTCAGTTCTTCCTGGCGCTGGCTGGACATCAGGAAATCCCAGAAGGCGCGGAAACTGCGGCCCTGGTCGGAGTCGCCGATGGCGTCGCGCTCGCCCATGATTTCGCCGAGCAACTCGCCCTTGCTGCCTTCCCACAAGGCAATGCGCTCGCGCACGCGGCGGTCGAGGCGGCGGAAATTGTGTTCGACCTCGCGGAAATCGCCGAGCAGTTCGCGGGCGATCTGCTGGAATTGCTGAAAGCGGTCGCGCAGCGCGGTGTCGTCGAGTACGGGAATGTCGCCGCCCAGCACACGGCTCATTTCGTCATCGATTTCATCACGCCGGGCCTGCAATTCGGCGATGCGTCGCGCCGGGTCGGCCTGGCTGCCTTCGCTCATCTGCTTGAGCAGGTCGAACAGGGTGAGCAGGCGCGATTCGGTGCCGACGAAGCTGCGCTCGGTCAGACTGCCCAGCCAGGCAATGGCCTTCTCGGTGGCCGGCGTCAGGTCGAACTGGGTTTCGTCCGAGCCCTGCCGGTAGAACTTGCGCAGCCAACCCTTTTCCGGGCTGGCCCAGTCGTTGAGGTAATCGCTGGCGGGTTTTGGGTAAGCCTCCGGGCCGAGCTGCTCGCGCAGGGCAAATAGTTCATCTTCCAATGCCTCGGCCAGATCGGCGGCGGGTAGCACCCGGACATTAGGGGCAATGAAGGCGCGATGCAGAAAACTGGCGATCAGTGGTGCATGCTCCGAGCGCAGCAGGCGCCAGGCCGGGTGGTGTTGACGTAGGGCGTCGAGGGTGGAGAAGTCGAGGTTCAATGCCTATTTTTCGTTGTAAGGGGCTGGTGTTTGTTGCAGCATCGAAACTGTTTCCTTTTGCGGCTGACAGTACTCGAGAATGCCATCCCGGCTGATGACGATGGCCGTTCCCGTCTGCTCGGCAATTTGACGGGCGCGTAGGGCGGCACGTTGCAGGGCGACAAAGGAAAGGCGCAGATCGGCGTCGCGGGCTTGTTCAATGGGTTTGGGATTCACGATTCATTCCAGTCGAGCAATACGGGTTGTGCTCCCGAATTATCGTACAAAGCCCAGGTGTCGACCTGGGGCGCGTACAGATTCCGAAAGTTGTCGATCCCCGCTGCGAATCGGCGTCGAATGACCGCCTCCGGAATGTTATGACCGCCTTGTTTGACACGTTGAGCGACGCGGGCGATTGCCTCTTCCGGACTTGCTAGTTGCAAAAATAGCAGCTTGACGCGATAGCCTGCGGTTTGCCATTGCTGGATCATGCGCAGGTAGGCGCGGCCAGACAATGTGGTCTCGAAGGCAAAACTCTCAAGTGCCGAGCTGTACCTGGCGATTTCCTGCAGCATCAGTCGTCCGGCCTGGATGGATGCCGACTCAGGGGAGAACGGAGACAGGCCGGCGGCGATCAGATCAGCATTGATGAATACCGTGCATCCCGCTTCATTGGGCAGGAACTCGCGGGCAAAGGTGGTTTTCCCCGCGCCATTCGGGCCTGCGATGATAATGACACGTGGGTTGTTGTCCATCGGCAGATACTATCTATCGCTCAATGCCTTGGCAATGAAATGACGCCCGACGCGCGGTTTCGGTACGCGCTCGTCGAACCACGCCCGGACGTCCTCATCCAGACCGATGCCGTGCATGTAGTTGTAGAGCGCCTTGTTCAGCGCGCGGCCGAGGCTGTCGTGGTCGACGCCGGTCGGGTCGAAGAATTCGACGTCGTTGGTGGCAAAAGTGATCGGCGGCAGCGCCTTGAGCTTGATGCCGTATTCGGCCGGATTGAGGCCGACGGGCGAATGCACGGTGCACGCGAAGCGGTGGAAGAAGCCGGACTGGATGCAGCCTTCGGCGAAGAGCTGCCGCACATATTCGAGCGCGTCGACCGTGTCCTGCACGGTTTGCGTCGGGAAGCCGTACATCAGGTAGGCGTGCACCAGGATGCCGGCTTCGCTGAAGGCGCGCGTGACGCGGGCGACCTGGTCGACCGAGACGCCCTTTTTCATCAGCTTGAGCAGCCGGTCGGAGGCGACTTCGAGGCCGCCGGAAACGGCGATGCAGCCGCTGTCGGCGAGCTGGTTGCACAGTTCCGGCGTGAAGGATTTCTCGAAGCGGATGTTGCCCCACCAGGAAATCGCCCGGTTGCGCTTCTGCAATTCCTCGGCCATCGCCTTGAGCGCCTTGGGCGGCGCGGCTTCGTCGACGAAATGAAAGCCGCTCTGGCCGGTTTCGCCGATGATGGTCTCGATACGGTCGACCAGCGTTGTGGCGGCAATTCCGTCGTAGCGGCCGATGTAGTCGAGGCCGACGTCGCAGAAACTGCATTTCTTCCAGTAGCAGCCGTGCGCCACGGTCAGCTTGTTCCAGCGCCCGTCCGACCACAGCCGGTGCATGGGGTTGAGCATGTCGAGCAGCGACAGGTAGCGGTCGAGCGGCAGGCCGTCCCAGGTCGGCGTGCCGACTTCGGCGAAGGGCACGTCGGGCTCGCCGGTGGTGAAATAGCGGACCTGGCCGTCGACGCGGGTAAAGGTGCGGACCAGGTTGAGGCGCGGCCGTTGCCCGGCGAGATGTTCGAGCAGTGCGATCACCGGCTGCTCGCCGTCGTCGAGCGTGACGTAGTCGAAATAATCGAAGACGCGCGCTTCCTTGAGTTCGCGCAATTCGGTATTGACCCAGCCGCCACCGAGGGCGACGACGATGTCCGGTTGCTGCGCCTTGATCGCCTGCGCCATGCGAAAGGCGGCATAAACGGAACCGGGGAAGGGGACGGAAACCAGCACCAGGCCAGGCTGGTGACGGGCGATGGCGGCCAGCGTCAGCTTTTGCAGGGTTTCATCAACCAGGGTTTTCGGTGCCGCCAGAGCGCGCGCCAGCGGCTCGAAAGTCGGCTGGCTGCGTGCCAGCGACTCGGCGTAGCGGACGAACTCGAAGCGTGGGTCGACGGCGTCGCGCAGCACGTCGGCGAGGTCGTCGAGATAGAGCGTCGCCAGATGCCGCGCCCGGTCCTGCACGCCGAGCGAGCCGAAGGCCCAGGCCAGCGGATCGCCGCCTTCGTCGTCGATGTAGTTGTCGAGCGAGGCGAAGCGCGGGCCTTCGGGCAGGAACTGGCGGCCGCAGATGCGGTGCCCGATCGACGGATCGCGGCCCTGCAAAAAGGCGACGGCCGGCGTGACGCTGGCCAGATAGCGTTCGAAATTGTCGACGAAGCAGTGCAGGCTGGGCGTGCGCTTTTTCGCCGGCAGCGCCAGCACCTTGTCGTGCATGGCGCGCAGGCCGGTCGGCGAGAACAGTTCGAGCACCAGTTGCAGCGCGATGTCCTCCTGCACGGCATCGACGCCACGCGAACGCAGAAAACCGGTCAGGTAGGCGGTGGACGGGTAGGGCGTGTTGAGCTGCGTCATCGGTGGGATGACGGAGAGGACGCGGAGCGGGGCGCCGTTCATTAGCGCCCGAGCTTTTGCCGGATCAGCGGCAAGGCGGCCTGGGCGGCGCGTTCGCCTTCCATCAGCGCGTCGTGGCGGGCGGTGAAATCCCAGGATTTGACATAGGGCAGATTGGGGCGGATGACGATGTCGGCGCCGGCCATTTCGGCCTTGCCGATGACGCCGCCCATGATGGTCGTCGTTTGCCACAGGATGCTGCTCAGACTATCGACCGGCTGGCCATCCGGCTTGCCGGAAATGTCGACGGCGATGACGAAGTCGGCGCCCATTTCGCGCGCTGCCTGAACCGGTACCGGGCTGGTCAGCCCGCCGTCGACATAGGTCTTGCCGCGAAACTGGGTAGGCTGGAAAACGCCGGGTACGGCGGCCGAAGCCCGTACCGCCATGCCGGTGTCGCCGGAACGGAAGACGACACGTTCGCCGGTCTGCAGATTGGTGGCGACGGTGGCGAAGGGTTTGTTGAGCTTTTCCAGCGGCCGGTTATGCAGATGCTGGTTGATGAAGTCCTGCAGCGCTTCGCCCTTGAGCAAGCCGCGCCCGCCCAGGGTCCAGTCGGCGAAGATTTTTTCGTCGAGCTGCTGGGCGATTTTCTGCATCGCATAGGCGTCGTAGCCGCCCGCGTAGAGCGAGCCGACGACGGCGCCGGCGCTGGTGCCGACGATGAAATCAGGCACGATGCCCTGCGATTCCAGCATCTTGATCACGCCGATATGGGCAAAGCCGCGCGCTGCACCGCCACCCAGGGCAAGCGCCACCTTGGGTTTGTGGGTGACCACCGGGGCCGGGGCGGCGGGCTTTTCGGACAGTAGCGAGCAGCCGGCGAGCAGGGCCAGGCTGGCGGCCAGCAGCCAGTGGCGGAAAAAAGAACGGGCAATAGGCGTGGCAGCCGTCATGACGGTATCCGGTAATTTGTTAGGGAATTATTCGGCGCGATGACAGACCGCTTCGATGCGGTTGCCGAAGGGATCGAGCAAAAAGGCAGCATAGTAGTTGGCGTGGTATGGCGCTCGCAAGCCCGGTGCGCCGTCGTCGCGGCCGCCGTGGGCGAGGCCGGCGGCGTGAAAGGCCCTGACCTGGGCGCGCGTCGTGGCCTTGAAACAGCAATGCCGTTGGGCATCGGGGCGGGCTTCCGGCGAGGCATAAACGGCCAGGCAGGAGTGAAAATCCTCGATCTCGTTGCAGCGCACGCCATAGCCCAGGGCCCCCGGGCGGTCATAGACCTTGTCGGCGCCGAGCGTCGCCAGCACGGCGTCGTAGAACGGGCGGACAAAATCGATGTCGGCGACGGACAGCGAAACGTGGTCGAGGAGCAGCACGCCGCTTAGTCCGGAACGAACACCAGGCCAAAGGCGCCGATCGAGGTCAATTTGTCATCGACCGTAGTGTAGGAGCCGAGGCCGAAGGAATGGTAGCGCGAGGCGAAGGAGGTCAACTGACCAAGGCCGAGAAAGCGTTCAAGCTGGCTGCGTTCGGCGATGACTTCCTTGATCTTCTCGCGGTGCTTTTCCGGCGAGGGATTGAGGACGACGGCGAGGACGACGGCGCCGGCGGCGATGAGGAGAGAGAGGGGTTTGGCCATGGTCGGACGATAACTTTCGGGCGTCGGCGTACTGCTGTCGTCGCCATTCCTGTTTTCAGAGTTCGCTAGTGTTGCCGAAGCGCCGGGCGAAGACAAGGCTCTTGGCTACGGCCAGGAGCGGTTCGGGGCAATTTTTCGCGCGTTTGCAAGAAAGCCGGATGGCATCTTGCCTGGCGCCCGGTGGCCGCTGATGTTGCGGCTGGCCGGGCAACGCCGGCATTTCGGGATGTCGTGAAATTTTGCGGGTTCGTGCTCGCCGAGGCCGCCGAGCGCTGGCGCATCGCCCAGCTCAATAGCTGTTCGCCGGTGCCGCCGATCAATACCACTCGAGCAACGAAACGCCGACGCCGTAGTAGTTGGCGCGGTGGTTGTAGTCGATCATGCTTTCCCCGTAGCCGGAGAACCATTGCAGATGGCCGCGCAATTCGCCGGTGAGCGGGAAGGCATAGTCCACCTGCAGCGCGCCGTGGCTGTTGCGGCCGTCTTGCAGGCTGTGGCGAAGCAGGACGGAGAGTTCCTGCTTGTTCCAGCTACGGACCAGTTGCAGATCGGCCCGGCCCAGGTAACTGGCAATATCCGGATTGTCGTCCTGCGTGCTGGATTCAGGAATGCGCCACCAGGGCCGGAAGGTCAGGGTCCACTCGTTCTTTTCCAGGGCGATGCCGGCAATGACCCGGTTCCAACTGCGCGACAGCGGCAGCGAGCGGCCATTCGACTGGTGGTTGAGACCGAGCGACAGATAGCGGCCGCGCCAGCCGCCGATCGTGTAGTCGGTGCGCCAGACCCCGATGATCTCGGGCTCATGGTTGGTTTCCCGGAAGGGGCGGGAGGTGCCGGCCTTGTAGACCTGCCAGCGCGAGGTCTGGGTATAGCCGAACCAGAGGTCGCCATTGTCGCCGAACAGGTTTTCGACCAGTTTCGTCTTCAGGCTGATCTGGAGTTTGGCCTCGTCGCTGCTCTGCTCGGTGGACGAGGTGCTGGTATGGCCGGTTGCCGGTGAGCTGGGGAAAGGATTGGTGCGGCTGGCATGGAAGGCGGGCAGGACGTACACCGGTTTGTAGGGGCGGATGCGCAGGATCCGGCCGTGCTCTTCGGGGTCGAGTTCCCAGGTGTGGCCGAGCAGCGAGCTAGCGCTGGTAGCGCTTGGCGCCGTCTTCGATGCGGCAGGTGTCGCCGGGGCGGGCACGGCTTCGGCGACGGTCTTTGGCATCGGGGCCGCCTCCGCCGCGGCCAGCGCGTCGTAGCAGACGAGGCGGCGGGCGGCCTCGGTGATGCCCCGGCAGTCGGTAAGCGATTGCGCCGTGGCGTGAGGCGCGACAAGGGCGAGGAGGAGCGGGAGGATCAGGCGATGACGCGGGGGCATGGCTGGCTGTCCGGCAGAAAGGCGAGCGAGGGAATGATAGGCAAGTTAAGGGGGCGGACCAGGATCTGCTGCGTTGTTTTACCGATCTTTACAGCATTTGGTGCCGCGTCTCCTGGCCCCTGCCTTGGGACGAAACTCAAACATCGGCCTCGACCAGCCCCCCGTCCTTCTCCATCCAGGCCCGTCTTCCGGCCGCTTCGCCCTTGCCCATGAGCAGGGTGAAAGTGGCGGTCATTTCCTTGATCGTTGCGCGGCTGGCCTGGAACGGCACCAGGCGGCGGGTATCCGGGCAGAGCGTGGTTTCCCAGAGCTGGTCGGGGTTCATTTCGCCGAGGCCCTTGAAGCGGGAGACGCTGATCTTGTTTTCCGAGACGCCGTCGTCGCGTAGCTTCTGCAGCGTCTGTTCCTTTTCCGCTTCGTCCAGGCAATAGACCTTGCGCGTGTGGCCCTTGGCTTCGACATCAACGCGGAACAACGGCGGCTGGGCGACGTGGATATGGCCGCGCTCGACCAGTGCCGGGAAGTGCTTGAGGAAAAGGGTGAACAGCAGCACCTGGATGTGCGAGCCGTCGACGTCGGCATCCGACATGACGATGATCCGGCCGTAGCGCAGGCCGCTGAAGTCGATGCTGTCGATCTGCTCGATACCATGCGGGTCGACGCCGATGGCCACCGAGATGTCGTGCACTTCGTTGTTCTTGAACAACTGGTCGCGCTCGACTTCCCAGGTGTTGAGCACCTTGCCGCGCAGCGGCAACACCGCCTGGGTTTCCTTGTCGCGCCCCTGCTTGGCGGAACCGCCGGCCGAGTCGCCCTCGACCAGAAAAACTTCGTTACGGCTGAGATCTTCCGATTCGCAATCGGTCAGCTTGCCGGGCAGGGTGGCGATGCCGGAGGACTTCTTCTTCTCGACCTTCTGCGTCGATTTCATGCGGTTCTGTGCCGCCTTGACGGCCAGCTCGGCGATTTTCTTGCCGTACTCTGCGTGGCTGTTGAGCCACAGCTCGAACGGGTCGCGCACCATCTGCGAAACCAGTTTGTAGGCGTCGCGGCTGGTCAGTTTTTCCTTGGTCTGGCCCTGGAATTGCGGGTCGAGGACCTTGGCCGAGAGCAGGTAGGTCATGCGGCCGCAGACGTCTTCCTGCGCCAGCTTCACTTTTGCCGGCAGGATGGCGTGGTGTTCGGCGAAAGTCTTGATCGCCTCGAAGACGCCGGCTTTCAGGCCGGCCTCGTGGGTGCCGCCGTCCAGCGTCGGGATCAGGTTGACGTAGGATTCCGGCTTGCCGCCGCCTTCCTCGAACCAGGCCAGTGCCCAGGTGGCGCCTTCGCCGACCGAGAAGCCGTTGGCCGTTTCGACGGTTTTTTCGCCGACGAAGATCGGCGCCACCGGCGTGCCGACCATCATTTCGTTGAGGTAGTCGGCCATGCCGTTCTGGTAGCACCAGACCTTCTTTTCCTGGCCTTCGATGTCGAGCTCGACGGTGACGTTGGGCATCAGCACGGCCTTCGAACGCAGCAGGTGTTCCAGTTGGGCGAGGTTGATCTTCGGCGAATCGAAATATTTCGGGTCGGGCGAAATGCGTACAGTGGTGCCGGTGTTACGCTGACCGCAATCGCCGATGCGCGACAGCGGTTCGGTGACGAAGCCGGCACCGAAAGCGATGTGATGAATGCCGCCGCCGCGCTTGATTTCGACTTCCAGCCGGGTGGACAGCGCATTGGTCACCGAAACGCCGACGCCGTGCAGGCCGCCCGAGAAGCGGTAGGCGTTGCCGGCTTCCTTCTTGTTGAACTTGCCGCCGGCATGCAGCTTGCAGAAGACCAGCTCGACCGCCGGCCGGCCTTCTTCCGGGTGAATTTCGACCGGGATGCCGCGACCGTTGTCGGAAACCTCGATCACCCCGTCGGCCCGGATGGCGACGCTGATTTTTTTGGCGTAACCGGCCAGCGCCTCGTCGGCCGAGTTGTCGATGACTTCCTGGACGATATGCGTCGGGCAGGTCGTCCGGGTGTACATGCCGGGACGTTCCTTGACGGGCTCGAGGTCTTTCAGGACGCGGATGGATGAGGCGGAGTATTCAGTCATGCTCTTCTATATCAGGAAATAGTGCCCTGGCGAGGGCCGGGATCGAGGCGGATTCTACCGGTTCCCGGCATGCTGTGCACTGCGGGTGCCCATGGCATAATGCCGCGTTGATAAGGTGCGTGGGGCGGGTAGCGATGGTGCAGGAAAATTCCGGGCATGTTTTGCCAAAGGTGGGTACTTGCTTGCGGGTCGGCGATCGACGGGTCTGCCCATACCTGCTGCCGCCGCCTTATCGCACCAGTGCCGGCCTCGTTAGCAGCGACCGGCGCTCCCATCTCGATCGCCGCGCTTCGTGGATTCGCGAGTATTGTCTCGAGACGGCTTTGCCCTGCTGATCAATAACCAAGGAAAACCACACAAATGGCCGGAGCCAGTCTTTTAGTCCTGCTCGATGATATTGCCACGATCCTCGACGATGTTGCGCTGTTAACCAAGGTCGCCGCCCAGAAAACGGCCGGCGTCCTGGGCGACGATCTGGCGCTCAATGCCGAGCAGGTTTCCGGCGTCCGCGCCGAGCGCGAATTGCCGGTGGTCTGGGCGGTTGGCGTCGGTTCGCTGAAAAACAAGGCGATCCTGGTGCCGGCGGCGTTGGCGATCAGCGCCTTGATTCCCTGGGCGATCATGCCGCTGTTGATGATCGGCGGCTTCTATCTGTGCCTGGAAGGGGTCGAGAAGCTCGCCCACAAGTGGCTGCACAGCCCGCAGGAGGATGCTTCACACCATGCCGAGGAACTGGCGGCGGTAGCCGATGAAGAGGTCGATCTGGAAGTCTTCGAGGCCGAGAAGATCAAGGGGGCGATCCGCACCGATTTCGTGTTGTCGGCCGAAATCATCGTCATTGCCCTCGGGACCGTGGCCGGCCAGCCGTTCGCGACGCAGGTCACCGTCTTGGTCGGCATCGCGCTGATCATGACGGTGGGGGTTTATGGCTTTGTCGCCGGCATCGTCAAGATGGACGACCTCGGTTTGTATCTGCTGAAAAAAGGCCATGGCGCGGCCAAGACCATCGGCAAGGGCCTGCTGCTGACCGCCCCGAAACTGATGAAGGCGCTGACGGTGATCGGTACCGTCGCGATGTTTCTGGTCGGCGGCGGCATTCTGGCGCACGGCATCGCGCCGCTCCATCATGGGATCGAACAGATCGGTGAAATGCTCGGCCTGTTCGGCGGCGTCGTGGCGGCGCTGCTCAATGCGTTGGTCGGCATCGTCGGCGGTGGGCTGGCCCTGCTGGCGGTGACGTTATTCGGCAAACTGGCCGGCGTCTACAAAGGGAGTCGGGCATGAGCAAGGCACTGCGTCTTTCCGAAAAATGGTTCCGCCTCGGCCTCTGGCTGGTGGCCTTGGTCTTTGCCGGATTCCTGGTCGGGCTGGGCGGCACGGTGGTCGAAAACCTGCCCCGGGTCGAGCATGGCTACAGTCTCGAAGACTTCATCGACAAGCCGGCCGCCAACGCCGCCCGGGCCGCCATCCGGGAAACCCAGGAAACCCGCCAGACGGCGGATGAAAAGCTGGAGCAGGAACAACTCGGGCTCAACAAGGCGCGGGCCGATGCGCAGACGGCGCGCGAAACTTTCAACAACTGGCTGGCCACCCGCCATGTCACCCAGCGCGCCGAGCAGGATCCCGAACTGCTCGCCCGCACCCGCCAGCTCGATCAACTGAAGGCGGTCGAGCGCAAGGCGCTGGCCAAGGTCGAGGCGCAGCAGCAGATCCAGCTCAATGCCCAGCAGGCCGAGCAACACGCCCGGCGCGAGTTGAGCCGGCTGGAAAGTGCGGCGTCCAGCCAGTTGACCACCGAACTGCGCCGCCAGGAATTGCGGGTCTTTCTCTATCGCCTGGCGCTGACCCTGCCGCTGCTCGGCATCGCCGGCTGGCTGTTCGTCAGGAAGCGGCAGAGCACTTACTGGCCGTTCGTCTGGGGCTTCATCTATTTCGCCTTGTTCGCCTTCTTTGTCGAACTGGTGCCCTACCTGCCGAGCTACGGCGGCTATGTGCGCTACGCCGTCGGCATCGTCATCACCGTGCTGGTCGGGCGCTACGCCATCATTGCCCTGAATCGCTACCGGGAAAAGCAGAAACTGGCCGAAATGCTACCCGATGTCGAACGCCGCAAGGAGCTTTCCTACGACACGGCGCTCGCCCGGTTGGCCAAGAAAGTCTGCCCCGGTTGCGAACGGCCGGTCGATCTGGGCAACACCGCCATCGACTACTGCCCGCATTGCGGGATTTGCCTGTTTGATCGGTGCGGGCAATGCCAGGCGAGGAAAAGTGCGTTTGCGAGGTTTTGCCATGCTTGTGGGTTGGGGGCGAAGGGGTGAGGGAGGCCGCCGCTCCGGTCCAGTCATTGATCGGCAGCCGCATCGTCATGCTGCGCGAGCAGCGCGTGATGCTCGACAGCGATCTGGCCGAACTCTACGGCGTGGAAACCCGCGTCCTGGTGCAGGCGGTCAAGCGGAACCTGGAGCGCTTCCCGGACGACTTCATGTTTCAACTGAGCAATCAGGACCTTGCGGCTTTGAGATCACAAATTGTGATGTCAAACACCGGGCGCGGTGGCCGCCGTACTGCGCCCTATGCCTTCACCGAGCAAGGCGTCGCCATGCTCTCCTCCGTGCTGGGCAGCCCCCGCGCCGTCGCCGTCAATATCGAGATCATGCGCACCTTCGTGCGCGTGCGCGAACTGGCGGCCACCCATGGCGATCTGGCCAGCCGCCTGCACGAACTTGAGGAGAAGACCGAGGCGCTGGCCTTGCAGCACGATACCTTCGCGCACAACACCCGCGCCCAGTTGAAGCAGGTCTTCGAGGCCATTCGCCAATTGATGACCCCACCCGAGCCGCCCCGGCGGCCGATTGGGTTCGTGACAGAAGAGAAAGGCAGCAAGAGCAAAGCCGCCACGGGGGAAGCGTGAGCGCCGAGGGAACGACGGGGGCGCTCCAGGGCATCCGTACCCGCGCCTTGTACGACGAGTCAACCATTCGCATCTATCAGGCTTATCTGGACGCCATTGCCGATAGTGCGCGGGCCAACGGAGCTTGGGTTGTGCCACCGTTCAAGATGGAGTGGGTGAGGTCGATTAAGCCCTTGTTTCTGTGGAAATTGTGGTGCGTCCCCTATTATTGACGAGGGGGCGATCCGCACCGATTTCGTGTTGTCGGCCGAAATCATCGTCATAGCCCTCGGGACCGTGGCTGGCCAGCCGTTCGCGACGCAGGTCACCGTCTTGGTCGGCATCGCGCTGATCATGACGGTGGGGGTTTATGGTTTTGTCGCCGGCATCGTCAAGATGGACGACCTCGGTTTGTATCTGCTGAAAAAAGGCCATGGCGCGGCCAAGACCATCGGCAAGGGTCTGCTGCTGACCGCCCCGAAACTGGTGAAGGTGCTGACGGTGATCGGCACCATCGCGATGTTTCTGGTTGGCGGCGTCGTGGCGGCGCTGCTCAATGCGTTGGTCGGCATCGTCGGCGGTGGGCTGGCCTTGCTGGCGGTGACGTTATTCGGCAAGCTGGCCGGCGTCTACAAAGGGAGTCGGCCATGAGCAAGGCACTGCGTCTTTCCGAAAAATGGTTCCGCCTCGGCCTCTGGCTGGTGGCCTTGGTCTTTGCCGGTTTTCTGGTCGGGCTGGGGGGGCACGGTGGTCGAAAACCTGCCCCGGGTTGAGCATGACTACAGTCTCGAAGACTTCATCGACAAGCCGGCCGCCATCGACTACTGCCCGCATTGCGGCATCTGCCTGTTCGAACACTGCTCCGCCTGCCAGGAGCGCAAGAGCGCCTTCGCCCGCTTTTGCCACGCCTGTGGCGCCGCCGGACAGAAGATCGTCGGCTAGGGTGAACCGGCGGCCTTCCTACATCCCGCCGAAACCGCCACCGCCCATGCCACCCCCGGGGCCGCCCATGCCGCCGCCGGGAGCGCCGCGCCGGCTCGGTCGTTCGCCAGCGCGCCCCGCGGCTCTGCTGCCGTTTTCGCACAGGCCCGAGTAGAGGGCGGGAATCGTCGCCGCCAGCGACTGGTCGGCAATTTTCTTCTGCTCGTCGTCGAGCCCCGCGTACAGTTTGTGGGCGGCCTCCTGGATGTCTTCCATGGCGGTCAGCCGGTTACGCACCATGTCGACCTTCAGGATGATCTGCTGGGGAGCGCTCTGGCGCACCGAACGGGGAGTTTGCAATTTCATCTGGTCGGCCATCAGGGCGCCGATCTTGTCCTGGTAGGCGTCCCACAACACGGCTTGGGGCGGGGTCAGCCGCAAGGCGGTGGCAGTGCGCTGCAGTTGCTCCTGCAACTGGGCGGTGACCGAGGGGGGACCGCCGTCATCGCCTCCCGTGCCCCCCGGCGGCGGACCGTCACGGCCGCCCATTGGAGTGCAGGCGGCGATCGTCAGGGCGGCGGCCAGGAGGAGCGGGAGGAATTTTGGGGGCATGGCATGAGGGCACAGTGGAGAAGCGGAGATTTTCTCCGCAGACGGCGTTAAGGCCCGTTAAGCCGGGGTAAATCTTTGTCGCGGGCGAGTCCCGTGCGAAAGCGGAGCAACCGGCGCCGCGCCGCGCACGCCTTACCCGAGAAAAGCCAATTGAATCGCGGCGACGCAGAGGGGCAGAGGAAAAACCAAGGCTTGCCCGGGTCGTTCGGCCGAGCGTCCGGCTGAGCGGCAAAGACGATGCCCGCGACTTTTTTCACGCTCATCTCTGCGCCGCGGCGACTCGGCGGTAAGGTTTCCGGGCTTAATCCTCGCTCGATGCCTGATCGGAGGAGCCCTGGCTGATCGGCAGGAAGACGGTAAAGGTGCTGCCGTGGCCGGCCGCGCTTTCGACCGTGATCTTGCCGCCGTGTTTTTCGATGATGCCGTAGGAAAGCGACAGGCCGAGGCCGGTGCCCTTGCCGACCGCTTTGGTCGTGAAGAAGGGGTCGAAGATCTTGGCCTGGATTTCCGGCGGGATGCCGCTGCCGGTGTCGCTGATCGAGATCCAGGCCTGTTCCGGCGTACTGCCGCTGCGCAAGGTGATGGTGCCGTGGTGGGCGATGGCCTGGGCGGCGTTGACCAGCAGGTTCATGAAAACCTGGTTGATCTGCGACGGCCGGCACTGGACTTGCGGCAAGCTTGCGTAATCGCGGACGACGTCGGCCTTGTATTTGATCTCGTTCCACACCACGTTGAGGGTGCTTTCCAGACCGGCGTGGAGATCGACCCATTCCAGGCTGACATCGCCGGTCCGCGAGAAGTCGCGCAGGTCCTGGACGATACGGCGGACCCGGGCGGTGCCGTCGATCGATTCGGTAATCAGGCTGGGGATGTCTTCGCGCATGAAATCGAGATCGGCCTGGCGGCAGAGTTCCTGCAACCGCTCGCTGGCCGCTGCATCCCGGGCGAGCAGGGGCGGGATGTCGTCGATCAGGGCGAGCAGTTTGCCGACGTAGCCCTTGAGGGTGCCCAGGTTGGAATTGACGAAGCCGATCGGGTTGTTGATTTCATGCGCCACTCCGGCGGCGAGTTGGCCGATCGAGGCGAGTTTTTCGGATTGCAGCAACTGGTTGTGGGCATCTTCCAGCTTATCGATGAGCCCCCGCTGCTCTTCCTTTTCACGCTGCAGGGCGTGGTTGATTTTTTCATTTTCGCGCACAGCCGCTTCCAGTTCGCGAGTCCGCTCGCGGACCTGCTTTTCCAGGGTGACGGCGGTCTGGAACATGCCGAAGTCGGAAACCTTGGCACTCATGTCGCGCTCGGCCCGGTTCATCAGGGCGGTGATGATCTTGTTGAGGCGGACGATCTCCGCCCGCAGGGCCTGCTCGTCGGCCGCGGCCAAATTACCCGATTCAGGCATCGCGGGTCTCCGGCGGGCAGCCGATGGCGATACCGGTGAATGTCTGGTTGACGTGGACGCTGCCGTACTGCTCGCCATAGGTGCTGAAACCGACCGTGTTGTTGCGCTGGAACTCCGCGCCGGCCTGGTCTTTCTGGTTCTTCTTGGTGATTTCCAGGTTGCGCAGGATGCAGTCGCAACCCAGCGTCAGGAGTGGCGGCCCGATCTCGGCCCGGATGTCGGCGAAGGTCTCGGCCAGGTCGGCGACGATATCGCCGCCCCGCGCTACGCGCAGAATCAGTCCTTCCTCGATGGCGCAATAGAAACTCAGGCTGCCGTCCGGGTTGGCCTTCTGGATCGAGCGCACGTAGTCGGTGCCGTCGATGACGACGACGACCGGGGTGGCGGCAAAGTGTTCGGTATCCAGTTCGCTGGGTTTGATGCCAAGGATCCGGGCATATTCGTCGGCCGCCGGCAGGCCGTTGATTTCCTTGACGATGCGGTGCTCGGCGTCGGCTTCGGTGACGACCAGGCGTTCGTTTTCGCTGGTGAAATGCTGGGTCTTGAAGATCTTGAAGGGAAGCGGCGTGGTGAACAGGAGCAGGACGGCGCTGTCGGTGTGGAAGGCGCCATCGTGGAAGACCCAGGTCCGGCTGAACTGCAGATCGTCGCCGGCCGAGCCGCCGCACAGCGGAATGCCGCGCAGCGCCGATTGCAGCACTTGGACCACCGGCTCCTCGCGAATCGACATGCCGTCGATCATCAGGAAGGCGAAGGTGTTGGCCGCCGCGCTGTTCGCCGACAGGTTTTCCAGTTGCTGCTGCAGACCCTGGGTGAACGCTTGGCCCCGGGCGACTTCGAATTGCTGCAAGTGCGGCAGCAGGCCGCTGACCGCGCGTCCGGCGGCCGACGAAAAGCTGGCCCCGGCCAGGCTATGCGCACAATAGCCGGCCGGACCGATTTCACCGGCCGTGGTGCAGCCGATGACGCGGACGCCGGCAAACAGACGGTTCATTTCATCGGCCAGAGGCTCCAGGTCGTAGGTGCTGGCGCAGAAAAAAATCACCAACTCGATGGCAGGCTGGTTGACCGCGGCATGAAATTCGCGGGCCGCCTGCCGGGGGTCGCTGGCCGAGGTATGTCCCGGCAGGATCATGGGCGCGCTGAGCATGATGGATGTCCTTGATTGGGGCAGGGCTGCTGCCGGAAAATATTCTGCATTATCCCAGAATACGCGATTGCACCACCGTGGGGCAGAGGGCCGGAAGATAAACAAAGGCCAGCCCGGATGGTTCGCCATGCCGGCGGGGTGAGCGGCATGCTCCGCGCTGTTCCTCGGCGACTGCGCGCTACGGTTTTTGGCATTATCCGAAGGCTGGCCGATCTGCCCTCGGCGTTGTCGCCGCTCCCGGCCGCCGACTTCAGTGGATCTGGTTGGCCACCGCCCAGACGGCGGCCTCGACCCGCGAGCGGAATTTCAATTTTTTCAGCAGGTTGCGGATATGGACCTTGACCGTGCTTTCCATGATGTCGAGTTCGCGGGCGATCAGCTTGTTCGACTGGCCGACCGCCAGGCATTTCAGGATGGCCGTTTCGCGTTCGGTCAGGTTGGCCTGCTGGCGGGTGTCGCCGACGCTTTCCTGGCGCAAGGCAGTGGCCAGCAGGCTGGTCAGTTCCGGGCTGATGGCGTTTTGCCCCTTGATGACGTTGCCGATCAGCTTGAGCATGTCGTCCGGATCGTTGTCCTTCAGGATATAGCCGTCGGAGCCGGCGCGGATGGCGGCAATGAGGTCTTCCGGAGCGTTGGAGACGGTGAGGATGATGATGCGCGCGTCGATTTCCAGGTCGCGCATGGTGCGCAGGGTTTCCAGGCCGTTGATGCCCTTCATGTTGAGGTCGAGCAGGATCAGGTTGGGATCGAGTCGCTTGGCCTGGGCGATGCCCTCCTGGCCGCTGGCCGCTTCGCCGATCACGCTGTAGGCGGGGTCGAGTTCGAGCAACTGGCAGACGCCGCGGCGGAACAGGGGATGGTCGTCGATGACCAGAACGCGGGTGATGTCGGGCATGGCGGGCTTTCAGGCGGCGGGGAGACAGTATTTTTGCGGGCGGAAGGTCAGCGTGATGGTACTGCCCCGGCCCGCCTGCGAATCGATGTGCAGCGTGCCGCCAAGAATGTGCGAGCGGTCGTGCATGATGCTGGTGCCGAAATGGTTGGCCGGGATGCTGCCCGGATCGAAACCCTGGCCATTGTCGGCGACGCGGACGGTGACGTCGTGCCCGGCATCGACGGCGATATCGATGGTGGCCGAGCTGGCGCCGGCGTGGCGTTCGATATTGCTGAGCGCTTCGCGGATGACGCGGATGACGTGCATTTCCTCGTTGCCCGAAAGCGCGATGCCGGACAGGGTATTGCTCAGGCGGACCGGGAACCCGAGTTTGCCGGAATACTCGGCGACGGTTTCCTGCAGCGCCGAATTGAAGCCGCGTTCGTCGATGCGCAGGCGGAAGGTGGTGATCAGCTCGCGCAATTCCCGGTAGGCCGAACTCAGCCCCTGTTTCAGTTCCTGGGCGATGGCATAGGCCTCGGTTTGCGGCTTGAGATTCTTTTCCAGGCGGGTGACCTGGATTCTCAGGTAACTGAGTGACTGGGCGATCGAGTCGTGCAATTCGCGGGCAATGGCCGAGCGTTCCTCGAGCACGGCCAGGCGGTGTTTTTCCTCGGTCCGCCGCATGTTGGAAAGGGCGTTGGAAACGTGGTGGCCAACCGTTTCGATGATGAGCGCCTTTTCGCGGGGCAGGGAGTGGTCGGCCTTGACGAAAATGGGCATGGTGCCGCGCAGCTTTTCACCGTCGCCGATGGGCAGGAAAAGAATCCCTTGTTCGTCACCTTGGCGCGCTTCGGCCTGTTCGCCGAGCGGGATTTGGGATTGCTCGAAACAGCCGGCGCAATTGTCTTTGCCGCACAGCGCCTGCAGTTCCTCCGGCGCCAGGTTGCCGATGACCGGATGCGCCGGCAGTTGGCCGTTTTCGCTGATGCAGACCATGCTGTGGCCGAGCTCCAGCGCTGTTTCGACATCTTTCAGGATGGCCTGGATCATGTCCAGCTTGAGGTCGCTGGCCGATAACTGCTGGCTGGTCCGGTAGAGGAGTTCGAGCGACTGGTTGCTGCGGGTCAGCTCGCGGGTCTTGGCCTCGACCTTGTCTTCGAGATGGGCGTACATGTTGGCGATTTCGCCGATCATCGTGTTGAAGGCCTGGCCGAGTTGGCCGAGTTCGTCACCGCTGGCATGCTCGACGCGGACGCTGAACGAGCCCTGCGACACCGTCCTGGCCGCCTTGAGGAGGGCGGCCAGCGGCCGCACCAGTTGCCGGCGCAACATCCAGCTGGTGATCAGGCTGACCAGGATGATGATACCGAGCAGGGCAAACTGGGTGGCGCGCAGGAAATTCACCTTGCGCTCCAGGTCTTCCTCGATGAGCTGCACGACATGATCAATCTGACCGACGAAGAGCGGGATGTCCTGGGCCATCTCGCTCAGCGCGTCGGCGTCGCCGTCGGCGGCGGCGCGGCCGACCGGGCGAATGTGCTCCTGCCAGTGCTGGTTGACGATCCGGTTGGCGGCGGCGAGCCCCGCGTTGCCGGCCGACTTGGCCTTGATGAAACGATCCAGGCTGTGCAGCCGGCGCTCGAACTGTTCCAGGGTGTCGAGCGCCTGACGCCGCTTTTCCGGTTGCTGGAGCTCGCTCAGGGTGCGAAAACTCATCATCCGCAGGGAACCGGAAAGGTTGATGGCATTGGCCTTGCCGCTGATGTTGTCGGCTACCGCCGTGGACATCACGATGGAAATGAAGGAGAGCAGGGCGAGTGTCCCCATCGCCAGGCCGAGCCGGGCGAGCACCGATTCGCGCAGGGCCCGGGCAAGCGATTGGAAGAAAGTGGTCATGGCGTGTATTGCGGCTTACCCCATTTGCGTGGTGGGGCTCGTCTCCGGCCGGCAGTGGGCGACGAGCGGTTTTACATGGCTTTGATTTTACGTGGAAAACTTTGTTCGGGTGAGGCGATTGATCTACCTATTTGGAGGTAGATCCAGGGCTTGGCGGGCTTTTTTGCCCCCTGTCGGCGGCCGCTTTTGCTCCCTATGATGGGCCTCAGATCAATTTGCGAGCCTTTCCCCGTGCAAGCTTCCCGCCGCGCTTTTTTCGCCATTCGCCCCAGCGCCGGGACGCCTGCCGTGCGCCCGCCCTGGGCGCTGGCCGAAGCGGCATTCCTGGAAAAGTGCACGCGTTGCGCCGCCTGTCTCGACGCTTGTCCGACCCATTTGCTGGTCAAGGGCGGCGGCGGTTTTCCGGTAGCCGATTTCACGCCGGGCCAGGCTCCAGAGGGCTGCACCTTCTGCGGCGACTGTCGGCGCGCCTGCCACGACGGCGCCCTGCAACAGGTCGACGGACAGCCCGCCTGGTCCTTGCGGGCGGTTTTCGGTGAGACCTGTCTGGCCGCCAGGAACGTCGTCTGCCGGACCTGCGGCGAAGCCTGCGAAGTCGGGGCAATCAGTTTCCCGCCGCGCCTGGGCGGCGTCGCCCGGCCGCAACTCGTGGCCGACGCCTGTAGCGGCTGCGGCGCCTGCCTGGCCGATTGTCCGACGCAGGCCATCCGGGTCCTGCCCGATTCCTCACATTCCATTGCCACGCAAGGTGCCGCATGAAGATAGTCAGTCTGGTTCTGAAATATTTCCCGGCCCGCGCCGCGCAGGTCCGGGCCGGGGTTGAAGCCATCGCCGGCGCGTCGGTCGCCCTTGATGACGGCGCCGGACGAATGATTGTGGTGGTCGAGGACGGCGCGGGCTATGCCGTGTCCGACTCGATCATCCAGGTCCATCAGGTGGCCGACATCATGTCGGTCACCCTGGCTTACGAATACAGCGACGAAGCGCTTGCTCTTGAGGAGGTTTGACCATGACCATGAACCGACGTGATTTCCTGAAAACCCAGGCCATCGCGGCCGCTGCGGCAACCGCCGGGATGCCGCTGGCGGCCACTGCCGCCAAGCCGGCCGGCGAGGCCGGCGGCGCCACCGACATCCGCTGGGATAAGGCGGCCTGCCGCTTCTGCGGCACCGGCTGTTCGGTGCTGGTCGGCGTCCAGCAGGGCCGCATCGTGGCCACCCAGGGCGATCCGGATGCGGCGGTGAATCGCGGCCTGAACTGCATCAAGGGCTATTTCCTGTCGAAGATCCAGTACGGCGAAGACCGTCTGACCCGGCCGCTCTTGCGCATGAAGGACGGCAAATACAGCAAGAACGGCGAGTTCCAGCCGGTGAGCTGGAAACAGGCCTTCGATGTCATGGAAGAAAAGTGGAAGGCGGCGATCAAGGCCGAAGGCCCCAATTCGACGGCGATGTTCGGCTCCGGCCAATGGACGATCTGGGAAGGCTATGCCGCCTCGAAACTGATGAAGGCCGGCTTTCGCACCAACAACCTCGATCCCAATGCCCGTCACTGCATGGCTTCGGCCGTCACCGGCTTCATGCGCACCTTCGGCATGGACGAGCCGATGGGCTGCTACGACGACATCGAGAACGGCGATGCCTTCGTGCTCTGGGGCTCCAACATGGCCGAGATGCACCCGATCCTCTGGTCGCGCATCACCGACCGCCGGCTGACCCATCCCAACGCCGAAGTCCATGTGCTGTCCACCTTCGAGCACCGCAGCTTCGAGCTGGCCGACAACGGCATGATCTTCACGCCGCAGACCGATCTCGCCATCCTCAACTACCTCTGCAATTACATCATCCAGAGCGGCAAGGTCGACCAGGAGTTCGTCAAGAAGCACGTCAATTTCAAGATGGGCGAAACCGATATCGGCTATGGCCTGCGTCCGGCCCACGTGCTGGAAAAGGATGCCAAGTTCAACGGCTATCCGGGGGCCGACGGCAAGCCGAAGAACAACCCCAACGACGCCCACCCGATCACTTTCGACGAATTCAAGAAATTCGTCTCCGAATACACCCTGGAAAAGGCCGCCAAGATCTCCGGCGTGCAACCTGACCGCCTGAAGAAGATGGCCGAGCTCTATGCCGATCCGAAGCGCAAGGTGATCAGCTTCTGGACCATGGGTTTCAACCAGCATACGCGTGGCACCTGGGTCAATAACATGATCTACAACGTGCACCTGCTGACCGGCAAGATCTCGACGCCGGGCTGCGGTCCGTTCTCGCTGACCGGCCAGCCCTCGGCCTGCGGCACGGCGCGCGAAGTCGGCACTTTCGCCCATCGCCTGCCGGCCGACATGCTGGTCGCCAACCCGGAACATCGCAAGCACGCCGAAGAAATCTGGCGCCTGCCGGAAGGCACCATTCCCGACAAGATCGGCTTGCACGCCGTGGCCCAGAGCCGGGCGCTGAAGGACGGCAAGCTCAAGTGCTACTGGACCTCGACGACCAACAACATGCAGGCCGGACCGAACGTCAACCAGGAAATCTATCCGGGCTGGCGCAACGAGGCGGCTTTTGTCGTCGTCTCCGATTGCTACCCGACGGTGTCGGCGATGGCCGCCGACCTCGTGCTGCCTTCCGCGATGTGGACGGAAAAGGAAGGTGCTTTCGGTAATGCCGAGCGGCGCACCCAGTTCTGGCGGCAGCAGGTCAAGGCGCCGGGCGAAGCCAAGTCCGATCTCTGGCAATTCGTCGAGTTCTCCAAGCGCTTCAAGGTCGAGGAAGTCTGGCCGGCTGAGTTGATCGCCAAGAAGCCGGAACTCAAGGGCAAGACGCTGTTCGACGTGCTCTACAAGAACGGCAATGTGAACAAGTTCCCGCTGGCCGACCTGGCAAAGGCCAACGGCCACGCCATCAAGGGCTACAGCAACGACGAATCGAAGGAACTCGGCTTCTACCTGCAAAAAGGCCTGTTCGAGGAATATGCCCAGTTCGGCCGTGGCCACGGTCACGATCTGGCCGATTTCGACGCCTATCACAAGGCGCGCGGCCTGCGCTGGCCGGTGGTCGACGGCAAGGAAACCCTGTGGCGCTACCGCGAAGGTTACGACCCGTATGTGCCGAAGGGCGAGGGCGTGCGTTTCTACGGCAACAAGGACGGCAAAGCCAACATCTTTGCGCTGCCCTACCAGGATCCGCCGGAAAAGCCGGATGCCGAGTTCGACCTCTGGCTGTGTACCGGCCGCGTCCTCGAACACTGGCACACCGGCTCGATGACCCGGCGCGTGCCGGAATTGCACCGTGCCGTGCCGGAAGCCGTCTGCTTCATGCATCCGGACGACGCCAAGAAACGCGGCCTGCAGCGCGGCATGAAGATCAAGGTGGCCTCGCGCCGCGGCGAGATCCAGATCCGCGTCGAAACCAAGGGCCGTAACAAGCCGCCGGTCGGGCTCGTTTTCATCCCCTTCTTCGACGAGGGCAAGCTGGTGAACAAGCTGACGCTGGACGCCACCTGCCCGATCTCGAAGCAGACCGACTTCAAGAAGTGCGCCGTCAAGATCGTCCGCGCCTGATCGACCGCTGATCCCACGAGCCGACCGTGCAACCCGACCCCACCGCCAAGCCGCAAGGAAAACCCGGCGCGTCGCCCACTTCGGTGGCGCGCCGGAAATTCCTCAACGGCATCGCCGCGGCCGCCGGCACCGGCTGCCTGCTGACGCTCGGCGCGCTGCTCGCCGGGCGGCCGGTCAGCGCCCATCCGGCGCAGGCCCTGCGCCCGCCGGGGGCGCTCGAGGAAACGGCCTTTCTCGCTGCCTGCCTGCGCTGCGGGTTGTGTGTCCGCGATTGCCCTTACGAGACCTTGAGTCTGGCACCATTCGGCGGGGCGCTGGCCGGCGGCACGCCGTTTTTCACGGCGCGCCGGGTGGCCTGCGAAATGTGTGACGACATTCCCTGCGTTAAGGCCTGCCCGAGCGGTGCCTTGTCGCCCAAGTTGAACGATATCCACGAAGCGCGCATGGGGCTGGCCGTACTTGCCGACCACGAAACCTGCCTAAATTTTCTAGGCCTGCGTTGCGATGTCTGTTACCGGGTCTGCCCGCTGATCGACCAGGCGATTACCCTGGAAAACGTCCATAACCCGCGCTCCGACCGCCACGCCATGCTCCTGCCGACGGTCCATGGCGCGCATTGCACCGGCTGCGGCAAGTGCGAGAAAGCCTGCGTTTTGCCGGAGCCGGCGATCAAGGTGCTGCCGGTTTCCCTGGCCAAGGGCAAGCTGCCCGAACATTTTCGCCAGGGCTGGGAAGAAAAGGCCAAACACGGCGGTTCGCTGATCGGCGAGCAGCTCGAAATGCCGGTGCGCGGCATGGAAGGTCAGGCCTACGGCGACAGCCGCCGTGAGGGCGGAGCGGCGGGCGGTTTGAATTCGCGGTGGAAACCATGAGCCCGCACGCCGCCGCGGGGCCCCTCAAGGGCGGGTTCGCCGCCCGGCGCTGGCTGATTTTGCGCCGTCTTTGCCAGTTGAGCGTGCTCGCCCTGTTCCTCTCCGGGCCGTGGTTCGGCCTGTGGATCGCCAAGGGCAACCTGGCCTCGTCGCTGACCCTGGGCGTCCTGCCGCTGACCGATCCCTTCGTCTTTTTGCAAAGCCTGGCTGCCGGTTTCATGCCGGCCGCCTCGGCGCTGATCGGTGCCGCCATCGTCGTCGTCTTCTATGCCATCGTCGGCGGCCGTCTGTATTGCGCCTGGGTCTGCCCGGTCAATGCGGTGACCGATGCCGCGGCCTGGTTACGGCGCCGGCTCGGCCTGAAATCGGGCCGGGCGCCGGATCCCGGGACGCGCTACTGGGTGCTCGGCGGTGCGCTGCTGGCGGCCGCGCTGACTTCTTCACTGGTCTGGGAAGCGGTCAATCCGGTGACCATCCTGCAACGCAGCCTGATTTTCGGCCTGGGCGGCGGCCTGAGCATCGTCCTGGCCATTTTCGCTTATGACCTGCTGGTCGCCGGTCGTGGCTGGTGCGGCCATCTCTGTCCGATGGGCGCCTTCTACGGCCTGCTCGGACAGCACGCCCTGCTGCGCGTCAGCGCCGTTCGGCGCAGCGCCTGCGACGACTGCCTGGACTGTTTCACCGTCTGCCCGGAACCGCAGGTGATTCGCCCGGCCCTGAAAAAAGCCGGTCAGGACAGCCCGCTGATCCTCGACCGGGATTGCACCAATTGTGGTCGCTGCATCGACGTCTGCGGCCGGAATGTCTTTCACTTTACCCATCGGTTCGACCAAAGGAGCGATTCATGAAAAACCCGAGCCGCCTGTTCTCTGCCACCCTGTTCGCGGTGTTCGTGGCCTCATCCCTGTTCGTCGCGCCGGCCATCGGCGCTGCCGAGAGCGGGTTGAAATCCCTGCGAGGCGCAGAAATCCAGGCTCCCGATACGGAATCCGCCGATCCCTTCAAGGGCACCAAGGACAGCGCCCCGATCGAGCGCAACTACCTGCAGCAGCCGCCGATCATTCCGCACAAGATCGACGGCTACAACATCACCATCAAATACAACAAGTGCATGGATTGCCACGCCTGGAGCCGCTACAAGGAAAGCGGGGCGACCAAGGTCTCGCTGACCCACTTCAAGACGCGCGACGGGCAGGAGCTGTCGAACATTTCGCCGCGCCGCTATTTCTGCGTCCAGTGCCATGTCCCGCAAGCCGATGCCAAGCCGCTGGTCGGCAACCGCTTCAAGGCGGCCGAAGGCCTGCGCTGACCCCAACCCGAACGGAGAAAATAATGGATAAGCATCAACAACCGCCGTCCGGTTTGCTCAGGCGCCTGCTGGCCTGGGTCAAAAAGACGGGGCCGTGGCTGATCGTCGGCCTCTTTCTGGGCGGCGTGCTGTTCTGGGGGGCGTTTAACACGGCCATGGAATACACCAACCGCGAGGCTTTCTGCATCGGCTGCCACGAGATGCAGGAGAACGTCTATGTCGAATATCAGAACACCGTGCATTACTCGAACCGTTCCGGCGTTCGCGCCACCTGTCCGGATTGCCACGTGCCCAAGGAATGGGGGCCGAAGATGATCCGCAAACTGCAGGCCTCGAACGAAGTGCTGCACAAGATCCTGGGCAGCATCGATACGCCGGAGAAGTTCAACGCCAAGCGCCTCGAACTGGCCAAGCACGAATGGGAACGCATGAAGAAGACCGATTCCCGCGAGTGCCGCAACTGCCACAATTTCGAGTCCTTCGACTACGGCGTGCAGGGGCGCCGTTCGGCCAACATGCACCAGACCGGCCTGAACGAAGGGAAAACCTGCATCGACTGCCACAAGGGTATCGCTCACCGCTTGCCGGAAGTGAACCAGTCGATCGGCGAGATCAATACCGAAGGCGCGACGCCCCGGGAATTCCATCCGCCCGTCGAGAAGAAGGACGCCGAAGCCGTGAAATAGGCGACAGCAAGCAAGCCGGCCAGGTGTCTCCTGGCCGCTTGTCGTTTACCCGAGCAGGGTGACGACGATTTCCCGGCGGTGGCCGTGGGTGCGGTGTTCGAACAGGTAGATGCCCTGCCAGGTGCCGATCTGCAATTGACCGTCGGCGAAGGGCACGCTCACCGAGGTGCCAGTGAGCAGCGAGCGGGCGTGTGCCGCCATGTCGTCGTCGCCTTCCATGTCGTGCCGGTATTCCGGGTCGCCATCGGGAGCCCAGCGCTGCATCAGGATTTCCAGGTCGCGGCGGACGCTGCCGTCGGCATTCTCGGTAATCGCCAGGCCGCAACTGGTATGACGCACGAAAATATGGGCCAGGCCGGTGCGGATCGCCGAAGCGCGGACGATGGCCGCGATGTCCTCGGTGATTTCGGCGGCACCCCGGCCCTGGGTGTTGAAAGCGAGATGCTGTTGTTCGGTCATGGCTTATCCTTGAGCAACCCTTGTAGCGCCGCGAACGGGTTGTGGGTGGCGCCACCGCCGCGCGGCGAACTGCTGTCGGTATAGCCGCGGTCGGCCTCAATCTGTTTCTGGTGTTCGTTGTCGTGGCAGTAAATGCAGAGCAGTTCCCAGTTGCTGCCGTCGGCCGGGTTGTTGTCGTGATTGTGGTCGCGGTGGTGCACCGTCAGCTCGCGCACGTTGGCGGCGGTGAATTCACGGGCGCAACGCCCGCAAATCCACGGATAGATCTTCAGGGCGCGTTCGCGATAGCCCTCGGCGCGGCTGTCGGCGGCCTTGCGGGCGTCGAGAACGAGCTTGTCGAGTTTGCCGTGATCGATGGATTTCATTGCGGGGCCTCCGTCTGGCGGGTGGTTTTGAGTTGCTCGAGATCGTAACCTTGATCGCTGGCCGCCTGGCGGGCCCGCGCCAGTTCGGCGGCCGGCAGTTGCGGGGTACGGGACAGGAGCCACAAATATTTACGGTTAGGATTGCCGACCACCGCCCAGCGGTAATCGGCATCCAGCCCGATCACCCAGTAGTCCGAGCGGAAGGGCCAGAAAAAGGAAACCTTCAACTGCCCCGGCCCGGCGCCGTCCGGCGCCCAGGCCCGGCCGGTCGCCTGGGCGCTGCCGCTTGCGGTGCGGCAGCGGTTGTCGACGCTAATCTCACCATCCGGGCGCCAGGTATATTCAGCCGTCGTGTCGGCGATGCAGTCGCGCTGGAAATACATCGGGAAAGCGGCGATCTCGTACCACTTGCCGACGTAACGCGCCAGGTCGATCTGCCCGACGCTACGCACCGGCGGCCCCTCGGCCTGGGCGAAGGCGCCGGAGAGGAAAACGGCGAGCAGGGCGCCAAGGGCGGTTCGGCGGAGGAGCATGGGGAATCCTGTTGGGTTTGCAAGGATTCTAACCCGCGGCTGCTTGCTGCGCTTGGGGGATGGCGGCGGGATTTTTGGGCGCGGATTGGGCGGCTTCGCTAGCGCTGCAGCAAGCCAATTCAATAACAATCGCGCACTATTTATTACTGCATTTCTCAAGCAGCGGCAGGTATAATTAATAATCTGCCACTTGTTATGGAATGTTTCATGAGTATCGATATGGATTATAACAACAACCCGTTGCACGGTGTTGGTTTAAAAAAAATGATAACTGAAATAGTCGATTACTACGGTTTTGAGATTCTATTTTCCTATTTGAATATCAATTGTTTTAATAATAATCCAAGTATTGATTCCAGTGTAAAATTCCTTAAAAAAACGGATTGGGCGCGCGAGAAAGTCGAAGCGTTTTATTTGTATCAATTCAAGGGTTTGCCGCGAGCCTCTGCCGAGCAATTTGAATTGCCGCCCAGAGATCGTATTATTCCCCAGGGGCAAATTCCCGGTAAGCCGGCTGAATTGAGCTTGGAAGACGCCGAGAGGTTACGCGAAAAACGTGCCAAAAAAGCGGCAATGCGAAACCAGGATGCGGATCGTCGTGCCCACTCTGCTAAGACCGTGCCAAATCATGAAAAAGCCCCTGTGGATCGAGATTCAGATCCATGGGCGAAGTGGAAAAAATAAATCTGGGTTGAAAATATTGGAGTATTTGGCTTGGTGATGGTTTTTGGAAATGCCATCTGGCCACCAATGGCGTGCATCCGGCGCTTTTTGGCCATCTCCGGTCATTGAGTCCATCGAGAATCACCAGAAATAATCGACCGGTTACTCATCATATTGCTGACGTACGAAGTCGAAGCCTATCAGCCGACTGCGAGCCTGAAGTGTTTGTCGGGCAGGGTTTGCGACGGTTAGTCGCCAAAAGGCCTTAGTCGCCCACCGGCAAGCTAGTTCGAGCCTGAGAGTGCACTAAGGCAGCCGGTATCTCAGGCCTGAACGTCTATCGTTTTGCCTAGCGGCTGGGTAGTTGCCTTGTTGTCGCTAGATGATGTCGCTTCGGGATGCTTCATGGAATACAGCAATTGTTCGACTTGGCTGACCGTTCCATCCTTGTTGGCGTCCGCCTTTTCGTAGGATTTCGAACTGCTGGATGAGGATGAAGAGGTGGAACCATTGGCTTGTCCTCCGCCTCCGGCAGGGGGGGCTCCCTTTGCACCAGACGGCGGCTTTGCGCCACCACCGGGCGGAGCACCATTTTTCGGCGCCGAAGAATTGATGTTCGTTTCAATATCCGACTGGCTAATCGATCCGGTCTTCTTTGTGTCGATGCTGTCGAACTTTGCACTCGCATCTGTGGCAGAGACCCCTTTGTCCGTCATGCCGGTAACAAATTCCGACTTGTTGACGCTGCCGCTCTGATCGGTATCGAGTTCCTTCACTATCTTGGTCGCCATGCTCGACGCCATTTTTGATAGATCGAACCCACCGCCACTTCCTATTCCGCTGATTGACATGATTGACTCCTAATGAAAAGGTTGCTTGCCACATCGACAATACAAGCCGCTTGCATTCATTAACGACGGGGTTGCGGCAATCTGGATCAGTCGCGAGGTAAAAGCATGTAAAGAAGCCTTCTTGTTCTGTTTATGCGCGAATAGATTCAGTTGGTTGTGAGTGATGCCCTCTGCTGTTGAGCATGATTGGCAGATGAGCGCCAGATAACCGACTCATTGCCGACCGAGCTTGCCACCACGCCGAACGGCGGCTGTGGTCGAGTTGCTTACGGATGACTGGTTTTGGTGGGCGGCGGGTTTGGGATAAGTAAGCTGCCGTAGCCCATGAAAATTTCGTCAGGCCGTTTCGGGCGTGCGCCGTGCAAAGGCGGCGCTTTTCCAGTGGGTGAAAGCCCCACCCGGCGAAATGCTCCAGCCGGAAGCAACCGGAGCAGTCATGGAGGTAAC
>JAGTRU010000048.1 GCA_018261905.1 Pseudomonadota bacterium
ACCGCCGCCCCGCTCAAGGCCCTGCACAAGGTGGCCAGCGGCATGGTCGACGGCAAGGACCAGAGCGCCGCGCTCAACGACGCCGGGCAAAAGAACATCAGCACCGGCCGCGACAAGCAACCCCACCTCACCGACCCGGCCATCCTCCAGGCGGGGAAAGCCGGCTTCGGCAACATCGCCGGCCAGAACCTGCAATTCGCCACTGGCGAAACCACCACCCTGGCCAGCGGCCAGGACAGCAACTTCGCCATCGCCGGCCAGGCCAGAATCCACAGCGGCCAAGCCATCGGCCTGCTGGCCGGGGCCATTCAACCGGGCGACGGCAACACTGGCATCAAACTGATCGCCGCCAAGGACGACATCGACCTCCAGGCGCAGAGCGACGAGATGAAATTCCAGGCGAAGAAGGATATGAAGCTGGTCTCGGCCAGCGCCAATATCGACTTCGCGGCGGTGAAGAAGGTGCATCTGGCGGTATCCGGCGGGGCGAGCATCACGATTGACGGCGGGATCGTCGTGCAGTGTCCGGGGACGATTACGATTCATGCATCGAACAAGAAGTTTAGTGGGCCGGAGAAAGGGAGCTACACGTTGCCGACTTTTCCGAAAAACGTCTGCGTCGCCTGCATGCTGGCGGCAATGAAGAGCGGTAGCCCGTTCTCGGCCCCATCGGCGGCATAGCGCAGGCCATGTATTTCGCCGTCAATCCCTGCTCTCCCGGCCTGCCGGCGCAGATGCTCTGCACGCTGGCCGAACTGCGCGAACAACATCCGGGCGTCCCGATGCATTGTTACCTGCTCATCGACGCCAGCTTCGACCAAGCCCTGCCCGGCACCTTTCCCTGGCGCCGCACCGTCGAAGGTTCGCTCTATGACGGTATGAGCCTCGAAGGGCTAAAGGAGGTCGCCCCCCACTTGTTCCGGCTTCCTGAGGACACGAATAAGCAGCAGGCCTGGCTGCAACAACTGGTCGATGCCTGCGGCGGCAAACCGATGCTGAGCATGCTGATCAGCGCCCTTCCCGCCGAACAACTGAAGCAACATTTCAAGCCCTACCTGCTGGCGCGTAGCGAGGACTCGCTCGAATGGCCTGTCCGCTGGGCCGACACGCGCACCCTGCCGGGCTTGATTGGCGCGCTGACCGACGATGAGCGCAAGCACCTGTTCTCGCCGCTTTACGCCTGGATCGCCATCGACCGGCAGGGCGAAATGATTCGCTGGCACGGCGAGGGCAATCCATACCCGGCACCGGCTGACTTTGATTGCTGGCCGCTGGATGACGCCCGCTTCAACCAATTGGTGGCCGAGGCCGAGGCGGATGCCGTATTGAGCCAGGTTGACGATCGGCGGCCTGATTTGCTGGCCCAGGGAGCGCCGGCCGACATCCACGCCAAAACGGCAAGGCAACTGGCCCTGGCGACGCGGCACAAGATCGCCGGAGCGCCAAATCGCCTGCATTTTGCGCTGCTGGGATTGATCTACGCCCCGGCCTTCGTGACCGACCCAAAAATGCAGTCAATGCTGGACAAGGTCGCCCATGGCAGCGACTACCAGGAACAACTCAAACATTTGCCACCGAACTTTTGGGCGCAGTACGTTCAAGGAAATACGCAATGAAATGGCTATTTCTATTGCTCACCATGTTGAGCCTCTCGGCCTGTGCCGGGCGGGATATTGATGACAGTGACGGTCCCTCAAGGACAGCCCCCGCACAGGTCGGCGTCGTCAACCACACTGGCAACTACATCTACTCGGCCAGCGTTGACGGAGCGGGAGGGGGAAATATGGACAGATGGGGAGCTGGCGGCGCCAGCGTCTGCTGCGCCTCCATTCCCCGTGTCTGGTATCCCGGCATGAAAGTTCGCGTGCGCTGGGATATGCCAGATGGGCATACGCATAACATCAAGGAAAAAATTGTCGAGGTGGAGAAATACGATCGCCCAGGCAGCATCTACCTACATTTTTTTCCGAATGACGAGATTCGGGTAATTGTTACAAGTATCGCCGGTTGGAGCCAAGAGCACCCCATCCCCCCTCCGGCAAAACCCGCCAACGCCAAGTAAGCCGCCATGCCGATCAAAGCTCCGCCTCACAAAGCGCCATACCCCGCCCCCGAGTTTCTGCAACACGTTGCCTCGTCACCGGAGGATTTGCTGAACCTGTGCGGCGATGCATCCCAAAATCCAATGGAGTTTTCACAATGAAATGGCTATTTCTATTGTTCACCGTGTTAAGCGTCTCGGCCTGTGCCGAGCGGGATATTTATGACAGTGACCGTCCCTCGCAAACAGCTACTGCCCAGGTCGGCGTCGTCAACCACACAGGGAATTACATCTACTCTGCGAGCGTAGATGGAGCAGGAGGGGGGGGAATGACGAGATGGGGAGCAGGAGGTGCCAATATTTGTTGCGCCACTATTCCCCGTGTCTGGTATCCCGGAATGAAAGTCAGCGTGCGTTGGGATATGCCAGATGGACATACGCATAATGTCAAAGAAAAAATCGTCGACGTGGAGAAATACGACAAACCAGGCAGCGTATACATACATTTTTTTCCGAATGAGGAGATTCGGGTAATTGTCACAAGTATCGCCGGCTGGAGCCAAGAACACCCCATCCCCCCCCCGGTTAAACCCGCCAATGCCAAGTAAGCCGCCATGCCAATCAAAGCCCCGCCTCTAAAAGCGCCGTATCCCGCCCCTGAGTTTCTGCAGCACGCGGCCTCGTCACCGGAGGACTTGCTCAACCTGTGCGGTAACGCCACCGATCTGCCTTGCCGCATCCCGGTAATGGTCGGCCTGTACTTCGATGGCACCAACAATCACATGGAGCGCGACCGCAAAGGCAAAAGGGTGCCGGTGCCGCTCGATGAGGATGAACTAAAAGCAGCCAGGGCGGTGGCGCGCAGAGAAGGCAGAGATCCTACAACCGTCGAGCCACCGCCAATAGCCGATCGACCGATGACACCGGAATTGTGCAGTCACACCAACGTGGCACGGCTTTTTCAGACTTTCCCGAGAGACAAACAAGCCAAGGGTTACCACCCGTTCTACATCCAGGGAGTTGGCACTCCCTTTCCAAAAATTGGAGAGCCAACCGAAAGCTCAGAAGGTAAGGCCTTTGCCAAGGGAGGATTACCGCGCATCGTCTGGGGGATTTTTCAGGTAATGAATGCGGTCCACATCACGCTAACAGGCGGCAAAGCCCTCTACGATGACGACGAAGTCGGCCAACTCGCCGTTCAAAACAGCCGTGAAGTCGGCCAGCCTAAATGGGATGACGAGAAGCGCCAACCGATACCGCATGAGGAATGGTTCGCGCCACACATCGCCAAGCTCAAGACCGCACTGGAAGCCAAGCCCAAACCCAGCATTCCGTCGCTGACCATCTCCGTCTTCGGCTTTTCGCGCGGCGCGGCGGAAGCTGCTACCTTCTGCCAGATTTTCGACCGCCTGCTGGACGGCGGCAAGTTGGCCGGCATTGCTACTGAAATCCAGTTTCTCGGGCTGTTCGACCTGGTTGCCTCGGTCGGCGGCTCGGCCTCGGTAGCGCGCACCATGCCGCTTCCCGATGCGCTGTTTGACGGCCATTGGGACTGGGCCAACGAGGTGCTCAAGCCCTTGCCTGGCTCCGTCAGAAAATGTCTGCACCTGATCGCCACGCATGAACTACGCATGAATTTCCCCGTGACGCAGATTGAAGGCAGCGACGAAATCTATGTTCCCGGCTCCCACTCCAATGTTGGCGGTGGCTATGGGCCAGGCGAGCAGGGCAAGAGCCGGGGTAGCCAGGCGGCGCTGCTGTCGCAGATTCCGCTCGCCTTCATGTACCAGGCTGCCCGCGAGGCCGGGGTGCCGTTGCTGCCGTTCAGCGAACTGGAACCGACCGACCAGGACGACTTCCTGGTCGACAGCAAACTGGCCCAAGGCTGGGAGGCCTACACGGCGGCGCTCGACGGCGACGGCCACTTGCTCAAGAAACACATGGAACTGTTTTACCGCTGGCGGGCGGCGTGCCTGGATACCCTGGAAAACACGGATAGTTTCAAAGCCGCCAGCGCCCAGAACAAGGAGGATCTGAGCTCGGCGAACAAGGCGCTGGCGGGTGATCTGGAGGCTTTGCGCTACCGCCGTGACACACCTCCGGCACTCCCTGGCGACCAGCCTCAGTCATCACCCTACAGCAGCAAGGACAGAAACCGCATGAACCAGTGGCATCGCACGCGGGCGATGGCACGCGAATCGCTCGATAGTTGGGAGCGTTTCGCACTGACCTTCTTCGACAACCCCACTCCGTTGCCGCGGGCAGTGGAAGCCTTTTTCGACGAGTACGTGCACGACTCCTTTGCCACCTTCTACTACGCCGGGGCAGTGACGGAGTACGACAAGCGGGCCAAGGTCAAGGAGGTCATGAAAAAGAAGCCGGAACAACGCAACAAGTTTGAAACCAAGGTCGCCGATGTCACGAACCGGACCGAGGAAGCCAAGCGCAAGCGGGAGGCCGGCGAAGCCCTGAATGCCGATGAGATCGATCTCTTGAAGACAGCCGAGGGCGGTACTCCCTATCCCATCATGACCGATGCCGAGGCGGATCAGATGTCATCGGGCAAGGAAAAAGCCGTCTTCCTGCAAACCGACTCCCGGCGCGAGGGCGGTGGTCACATCATCCGCCGGGGCTATTACCCGCACACGGGCTTTTTTATACGGCGCAGCAAACATGAAGAACAACTTGAAGAAGCCCCGAATCCGCGAGCGATGACCCCGGCCCAGAAAAAGGCTGCCGCAGCCAACGCCGACGCCGCCGACGAAAACGCCCCCCGCGAGCTTGTCTGGAGCGACAACCTGCGAGTCGATACTCGTCTGTCTCAGGTAGAGCACGCCTAGCAGACGGCGGCGGTTATATTCCGCCCATAGCGGGGCCGGCGCCTCGGCGGCAAAAAGGATTTCTGAGGCGGACGACCGATCTGGCCGATCTTAGCCGCCACTTCGTCGGCAAATTCACGCACAGTGACTATCCCTGTCAGATTGCCGACACCGTTGTATCGTTAACGACATAACGATCAACACAACCCGACAAAACAGCAAGAAAACCCCGCTTTAGTTTTGGCATGGCTTTTGCAGAGGCATGAATACCGTTATATACAACTATATATCTTGCCATGAAAGACAACACGCAAACCCCCTCCTGCCGGCTTCCCGCGGGAAGCCGCACAAAGGGCCGCAAAGGCCATGCTGACGGCGCGCCAGCCTGGCTTCGTCATCTTCCTGGCGAGTGGCGGCAGGCCATCGAGGCGCCACTCTATTTCGAGCAATACAGCGAATACGAAATCAGCGCCGAACGCGCCGTCGGTTACGACGCCGACGACCGGCCCTGCTTCACCACCCACCGTTTTCTGCTGACCCGACTGGTTTCCGATGACGACGAGGAGTTTTACGAAGTCGTCACCTATGCCGAGGAGATGGCCGCCTGGCGCCTGCGCGACGAACGCTGGCTGGTCTTCCGCCGCAACAGCGCCGACCAGGGCGGACAGCCACGCAGCTTCTACGCCTTCAGCACCGTCATGCCACGCTGAAACAGCAGCTCTTTGCTCAACAACATCAAACAGGGGGGAACACCATGCCGAACAACATCAACTTGTCAAAATACCGAAAATCCCCGGCCGATTCAGCCGGGCAGCGAGGCGCCGGGACAAGTGCCCGCCAGCACCCATTTCTTCGACGTCCGCTGGCGCTATTCCTGGCCGCGCTCGGGCTGGCCACTGCCAACCCGGCCGCAGCCGGCGACGACCAGGTATTCGCCCTGGGCGAAGTGCGCGTCGTGGCCACGCCGGACGACGAAGAAAGCTTGGGCTCGACCCGGATCGACCTGGAAAGCATGCGCCAAAACAACCGCAATACCGTCGGCACGGCGCTGGAGATGGCACCCGGCGTCAATGCCAGCCGCTTCGGGGCGCGCAATGAACAGACCGTCTATGTGCGCGGCTTCGATTCGCGCCAGGTACCGCTGTTCGTCGACGGCATCCCGGTCTATGTACCATATGACGGCTATGTCGACCTGGCGCGCTTCACCACCTTCGACCTGTCGCGCATCGAGGTGGCCAAGGGTTTCAGTTCCATGGTCTATGGCCCGAACACGCTGGGCGGCGCGATCAACCTGATCAGCCGGCGGCCAGGCAAGGCTTTCGAGGGCGAGGTCGGCGGCGGCTTCAGCTTCGACAGCAAGGGGGAAAACAACGGCTACCACGGCTATACCAATGTCGGCACCAACCAGGGCATGTGGTACGCCCAGTTCAGCGCCTCCTACGCCGACCAGGACTATTACCGCATTCCCGACAGCTATACCGCGACGGCCGGCGAGGACGGCGGCAAGCGCAACAACAGCTACAGCAGCGACCGCAAATACAACCTCAAGCTCGGCCTGACGCCCAATGCCACCGACGAATACGCCATCAACTACATCAACCAGCACGGCACCAAGGGCACACCGCCCTATGCCGGCAGCGTCGCCGACGTCCAGTTGCGCTACTGGCAATGGCCATACTGGGACAAGGAGAGCATCTATCTGCTGACCAATACGGCCATCGGCGAGCATCGCATCAAGTTCCGCGCTTATCACGATATTTTCCGCAACTCGCTGTCCATTTATAGCAACGCAAGCTACACCACCCAGCCGGCCAAATCCCCCCGAAGCTGGTACGACGATTACACCGACGGTTTCAGCGCCGAGGGCGATTTCCGCCTGGCCGCCAGCAACCAGCTCAAGGTCGCCTATCACTTCAAGGAAGACGTACACCGCGAACACAACCTGGGCGAGCCGATCCGCCGTTTCCGTGACCAGACGCAATCCTTCAATATCGAAGATGTGCAGCAACTGGGCGAACGCCTGTCGCTGGTCACCGGCCTCGGTTACGACCAACGCAAGACGCTCGACGCCCAGGACTACAACAGCACGACCAAGGTCATCTCGGATTTCCGCAAGGCCGACAACGACGCCACCAACGCCCAGGCCGGCCTGCTTTACAAGGTTTCCGCCAGCGGCCGGCTACAGGCCAGCATCGCGCAGAAAAGCCGCTTCCCGACCATCAAGGAGCGCTATTCGTACAGGCTGGGCACAGGCATTCCCAATGCCGACCTCAAGACAGAAGAAGCCGTGCATTACGAACTCGGCTACAGCGACCGCATCACCAGCAGCCTGCTCGGCGAGGTCCGCATTTTCCACAGCGACATCGACAACCTGATCCAGCAGGTCAAAGTCCCTTCCACCGCCTGCGGTTCGACCACCTGCCTGCAAAGCCAGAATGTCAGCAAGGCCAGTGCCGACGGCCTGGAACTCTCGCTCAATGGCGAACTGCTGCGCAATGTCGACATCGCCACCAGCTACAGCTACCTCGACCGCCGCAACCGCAGCGGCGATGGCCTGTTCCTGACCGACACCCCGCATCACAACCTGTTCGCCGCGCTGACCTGGCACGCCACCGGCGCCCTGGCCCTGAGCACCAGCGTCAACGCCATGTCACGCCGCTACTCGTCGAGCGATGGCAAGCAGATCGCTCCGGCTTTTGCCGTCGCCAACCTGAAAGCCAGCTACCGCTTCGCCAACGGTCTGACCCTGGAAGCCGGCATCAGCAACCTCTTCGACCGGCTCTACTACGTCGCCGAAGGCTACCCGGAAGCCGGTCGGACCTACTTTACCCAGTTCAATCTACCCCTGTGAGGTCCATCATGAGCGATCAAACGAATTTTTCCCCGCTCCGCCGCCGCCTGCTGCTCGCTCTCGGCGCCACACCCGGCCTGCTCGGTGCCCCCCTGCCGGCCATCGGCAAGACGCGCGAGCGCCAGCCCGTGGTCGTCGTCACCAGTTACAACGACGAGGTCTTCTCGCGTTTCGAGGCGGCTTTCGAGAAGGCCCATCCGCAATACAGGCTGCAACTGGTCTGGCGCATGCCGCACGACGCCCTGCCCTATTTGCGCCAGCCGCAGCAGGGCGGCGCCGATATGTACTGGAGCGCCTCGCCGCGCACTTTTGCGGCACTGGCCGCCGAGGGCGCCTGGCAGCCGCTCGGCATCGAGCGCAGCGGCCTGCCGGAAAACATCGGCAAGGCCCGCCTGGCCGATGCCGACGGCCTCTATACGGCGACCGAGATGGCCGGTTACGGTTTCATTCTCAATCCCGGCGCCCTGGCCAAACTCGGCCTCGCCGTGCCGCAGGACTGGACGGACCTGACCGCGCCGGCCTGGGCCGGCCAGTTGGTCATGCCGATTCCGTCGCGCGTCGGCTTCGCCCCGGTCATGGTCGACATCCTGCTCCAGGCCTATGGCTGGGAGAAAGGCTGGGCGGTGTGGAGCGCCATCGCCGGCAATGCCGGGTCACTGATGGACCGCGGCTCGACTTTCGTCACCGATGAGGTGGCCAGCGGTCGCCGGGCGCTCGGCCTGTCGATCGACTTCTTCGCCGTCGCGGCCATTGCCAACGGCGCGCCGCTGCGCTTTGCCTACCCGGCGCACAGCGGCATCAACCCGGCCCACCTCGCAATCACCAAAAGCGCCAGCAACCCGGCCGGCGCCCGCGCCTTCGCGCAATTCGTGCTGGCCGCGAACGGCGGCCAGAAAATCATCACCCATCGCGAAATCCACAAGCTGCCGGTGCGCCCGGCGGTCTATCGCGACTTGCCGGCCGATTACTTCAATCCCTTTGCCGCGGCGGAAAAAGGCGTTTTCGACTACGACGGCGATCTCACGCGCCAGCGTCTCGGCCTGCTCAGCGCCCTGTTCGAGCAGATGCTGATCCGCCAGCACGACGAGTTGACCGCCCTGTGGCAACGCCTGCACCACGCCGAAGCGGCCGGCAAAAACGTCGGGGCCGCGCGCAAATTGCTCGAAAGCCCGCTGATCAGCGCCGCCGAAGCCGACGACCCAGCCCTGCAACGCCCCTTCCGCAACCAACTGGAAGGTGCAGAGCCGGGCGCCGCCGGGGCTATCGAGCAGCGCTGGCGGGAACGCAGCCAGGCCAACCGGGCCGCCGCCGAACGGCTGCTGCAACAGATGGGAGCCTGAGCATGATCCGCCAACCATTGAGTCTTTTGTTGCTCGCCGGCCTGTTCGGCGCCCTGGTCGGCAGCGCGCGCGCCGCCGACGTTTCGGCCGCCACTGCGGCCACAGCACCGGCCGAATCCGCCGCCCTGCGCGAAGCCTATACCCAGCCCCTGCCCGGCCTGGGCGAAAAGGAGCGCGCCCTGTTCTTCCGCGGCCGCAGCATCTTCCGGCAAAGCTGGGTAGTCGCCCCGGCCGCTGACAAGGCGGCCGGACTGGGCCCGCTCTACAACCGGCTGTCGTGCATTTCCTGTCACCAGAAGAACGGCCGTGGCCGCTCGCCGGATGGCCCCGACGAACGCCTGCTCTCGATGCTGGTGCGCCTCTCGGTGCCCGGCCAGGCGGCAGACGGCGGCCCACTGCCGCACCCGGTGTACGGCAGCCAGCTCAACGACGAGGGCATCCCCGGCGTGCCAGCCGAAGGGCGGGCGGCGATCCGCTGGCAGGAACTCCGGCCGCAAACCCTGGCTGGCGGCGAAAAAGTGTCGCTGCGCCGGCCGCGGGTCAGTTTCGAGAACATGGCCTACGGCCGCCCTGGCAAGATGCTCCATTCGCTACGCGTCGGCCAGCCGGTCTATGGCCTCGGCCTGCTCGAAGCCGTGCCGGAAGCGACGATTCTCGCCCTGGCCGCCGAGACCAAGCCGGATGGCGTCAAAGGCAGCGTCAATCGGGTCTGGGATGCCGCGGCGCAACGCACGACGCTCGGCCGCTTTGGCTTCAAGGCCAACATGCCCAACCTGCGCCAGCAAAGCGCCGGGGCCATGCTCGGCGACCTCGGCATGACCTCCTCGCTGTTCCCGGGCGAGAACTGCACGCCGGCCCAAAAAGCCTGCCGCGCCGCACCCTCCGGCGGCCACCCGGAACTGCCCGACGCCGACCTCGATGCCCTCGAGTTCTACCTCGCCAACCTCGCCGCCCCACCGCGCCGCAATGCCGACAATGCGCAGGTTCGCCAGGGCGAGCAGTTCTTCGCCGAAGCCGGCTGCGCCGCCTGCCACCGGCCGACGCTGCAAACCGGCCCGAGCCAGCGCTTCCCGCTGACCGCCAACCAGCCGATCGCACCCTATACCGACCTGCTGGTGCACGACATGGGTCAAGGCCTGGCCGACGGCCGCCCCGATTACCAGGCCAGCGGCCGCCAGTGGCGCACGCCGCCACTGTGGGGCATCGGCCTGGTGCCGCTGATCAACGAGCACAGCCAGTACCTGCACGACGGCCGCGCCCGCAATCTGCAGGAAGCCGTGCTCTGGCATGACGGCGAAGCGAGGGCTTCCCGCCAGCGCTATGCCGCGGCGCCGCCGGAGAAGCGCCAGGCACTGCTCGCCTTTTTGCAAGCACTTTAAACAAAGGATTTCCGGGCGGTTTCGCCAGCCGCCCGGCAGACAAACAACAAACCGGCGAAAACAAGGGGAATATCGATGGGGAATACCGCCAATACCGTACCGTCACTGAGCAGAATCGCGCTCGCCCTGTCGGCTGCGTTATGCGCCAACTCAAGCCACGCCGGGGAATCTGCCAAGGACCAGATCCTGGAGACGGTCAGCGTCACCGCCAGCAAGGAAGGCCTGACGCAACCGGATTCTTCCACACCATCGACCGTCTACCAGGTCGACCGCGAAAGCATGCGCCTGCTCGACACGCCGGGCGGCACCAACCCCTATACGGCACTCGCTGAAATTCCCGGCGTCAAGGTCAGCACGGCCGACGCCTACGGCCTCGACAACATGCGCGGCGGCCAGAAAGGCTTGCGGGTGCGGGGTGAGGTCAGCACGCACGGCGTCGCCGGGACGCTCGAAGGGGTATCGCTGGGCGGTCCGGGACCCGGCCCCGGCTACCTTTTCCTGTTCGACAAGGAAAACATTGCCCGCATCACTTTTGCCCAGGGCGCCGTTTCGCCCGACCGCCCCGGGCTGTTCAACGTCTATGGCGCGATCAACAGCGAGTTGCTGTGGCCGCGCGCCACTGCGCATGCCGATGTTTCCTACAGTACCGGCTCGAACAATTTCCAGCGCGCCTTCGTCCGCCTCGACAGCGGCCAATTCAGCACGGGCACGGCCTTTTTCCTGTCGGCTTCGGAGACCTCGGCCGACAAATGGCGCGGCTACGGCGAGGCCCCCGCCAGCCGGAAAAATATCGAATTCGCCATCCAGCAAACGACCGGCGACCTCAGACTCAGATTGCTGCTGGCCCACAACGAGCAGGAACAGCATGCCTACAAGGCGCTGACCTACGCCCAGGCCACCAATCTCGACACCTATCGCAAGTACGACTACAGCAACAACCCGGCCACCTCCGACTACTACGGCTTCAACCGCCAGGATTTCACCAACCAGGCTGCGCTGGCCGAAATCGACTACGACTTCTCGCCGACCACCTCGCTGAGCATCAAGCCCTATTACGCCAGGGAAGAGGGCAACTACCTCTACGCCTCGTCCGAGACCGACAGCACCCAGGTTCAGAAATGGCTGATCGACCACACCACCTACGGCATCGCCAGTGAACTGCGCACGACGCTGGCCGACACCTTGTTCAAACTCGGCTATTCCTGGACCTCAACCGAGCCACCCGGCCCGCCGACCACCCGCAAACAGTACCGCGTTACCGGCGGCCAGTTGGTTTTCCAGCAATGGGCGCTGCTTTCCAGGGTCGTCGACCGTTACGAGTTCTCCAACACTTACCTGACGGCCGAACATCGCTTCGGCCGGCTGCAGGTCAATGGCGGGGTGCGCTACGCCGAGCAGAAGCTGCCCGCCATTGACGCCTACCGGGCAATGGCCGCCACGGCCGGGGCCACCTGGGATGTCTCGGCCGACGCCGCCATCGCCCGCGCCGTCAAGGACCCGACGCGCAGTGTCAGCAGCCGCGACTTTGCCAGCTGGCTGCCACAGGCCGGTCTGTCGTACAGCATCAGCGAGGCCGTCGAAGTGCATGCCAGCCTGGGCAAGAACATCGGCGCGCCGTCCTTTGACGCCTTCAACCAGCCGCTCGCCGGCACCTTCACCAGCAGCCAGCAATACTGGGATCAGCTCAAGCCGGAAACCTCGACCAGTCTTGATCTCGGCGCGCGCTTGCGCTTCGGCAGCATCTACCTTGACCCGACCATCTACTTCTCGCGCTCGAACAACAAGGCGGTCAGCGTGTACAGCCCGGCGACCACCAAGGTGTATTCACAGAACGTCGGCAAGACCGAGGGCAGCGGCTTGCAGCTCGCCGCCGGCTGGAAACCCATGGCCAGCCTGCAACTGTTCTCGGCGCTCTCGTACAGCCGCTCGACTTTCCGCGAAAACGTGCTGACCACGGGCGGCGCCGTGCTGCCGGTCGATGGCAAGCAGTTGCCCGACGTCCCCGAATGGATGGGCAATATCGGCGCCGCCTGGCAACACGGCGGGTGGACCGTCGTGCCGGTCGTCCAGTACGTCGGTTCGCGCTGGGCGACCAGCAACTACGACCAGAAGATCGACGCCTACAGCACCACCGACCTGACCGTCACCTACGGCAGCAAGGGCATCTGGGGTAGCTGGGACGTCTCGCTCGCCGCGCTCAACCTGTTCGACCGCAAGTACATCGGCCAGGTCAGCACCAGCGAAATCAACACCTCGACGAGCGGCGCCATCTATTACCCGGGGGCGCCGCGCACCCTGGTCGCCACCCTGCGCCTCGGCTTCTAGGAGAAAACCATGCAACGCCAACTATTTGCCCTGCTCGCCGGCCTCTGTCTCGTCGTTACCGTCCAGGCCCGCGAAATCACCGACATGGCCGGGCGCAAGGTCAATGTGCCGGACAAGATCGAGCGCGTCTTCGGCTCGGCGCCGCCGCTCAACGTGCTGCTCCACGCCGTCGCGCCGGAAAGCATGCTCGGCCTGAGTTTTCCCGTGACCGAGGAAAACAAGGCCTTCTTCCCGCCCCGGCTGCAGACGCTGCCGGTGGTCGGCGGCATTTTCGGCATGGGCCAGCAGATGAATCCCGAGGTCGTGCTCGCCATGAAGCCCGACATCGCGCTTGCCTGGAAGAGTCCCTTCATCGACCAGGCAAAGATCGAGGGTGCTTTTGCCAAGATCGGCGTACCGGTCGTCTTCATCCAGCTCGACGTCCTCGCCGACTGGCCGGACGCACTGCGCTACACCGGGCAACTGCTCGGCCACGAGAAAATGGCCGAAGCCCAGGCGCAATACATCGAACTGCGCCTGGCGAAAGTTGCCAAGGCGATCAAAGCCATTCCCGAGAACCAGCGGGTCAAGGTCTATTACGCCGAAGGCCCGGACGGCCTGGCCACCGACTGCCACCGTTCCTTCCACACCGAAGCCATCGAGCTGGCCGGCGGCTACAACGTCTATCGCTGCGAACCCAAGGATCACATGGGCATGGAGCGGATCAGCCTGGAACAGGTCCTGACCCTGGCGCCGGAGATCATCGTCACCCAGGAACCGGGCTTTGCCGCCGCCGTGCGCAACGAAGCCCGCTGGCAGGGTGTGCCGGCGGTCAAGAACGGGCGCATCTACGTCGTGCCGCGCTGGCCGCACAACTGGGTGGATCGCCCGCCCTCGATGATGCGCGTGCTCGGCGTGCAGTGGCTGGCCAACCTGTTCTACCCCAAGGCCTACCCGCTCGACCTGCGCCGCGAAACGCGCGAGTTCTACCAGCTATTCCTCGGCACCGCCCTGAGCGATGCCCAGCTCGACAACCTGCTCAAGCCGGCCCGCCACTGATGTCCCGACCTGATCGCCGCTCTGTGCCAAGCGCAACCCAGTTTTCTCTCCCGCTCTTGAGCGTTATCCGCCGCCTCCCCGGAGGTGGCGGACTTTTTTCTCGCCCGAACCGAGCCCGCACCCTGCCTTTCTCCCCGCCGTTCAATGCCGCCAATCCCCCTGGAGATGACCATGTGTCAGCACGCCCCTCATACCACTGAGACCACGCCCGCCGCTCCGCACGCCTGCGGTTGCAGCACCCCGGCAGAAACGCAGCAGATGGCACCCGGCGAACGTCCGGTGCATTCCCTGCGCGAAGCCCTGCAGACCGACGAGCACATCCGCACGGTCGGCGCCGGGCACGATCTCAATTTCCCGCCGGTTCCCTTTCCCTCGCTGCGCGTCATCCGCAGCGCCGGCGAGGCCCTGATCCGCGCCCTGGTGACCCAACACCACGACCTGCTGCGCGCCTCGCCGATTGCCGGGCTCTACCCGGCCGACGCGGAGAAATTCGCCGAGGCGGTCAAGCGCTCCGCCGATTTCATCGCCGAGGCCTGCGGCGGCAGCGCCCAATACACGCCGGTGCGCGGCATCACTTGCATGCGGACCCGGCATTTCCCCTTCACCATCGACGAGAGCGCCCGTGAAACCTGGCTCGGCCTGCTCTGGCAAGCGCTGGAGGAAAGCGGCTTTCCGCTCGATGTGCGCGAGGAATACTGGAACTGGCAGGAAGCGATGTCGATCCGCATGGTCAACCGGCGCACCGGCAAGGAACAGCCGGCGCGTTTCGCCTACGCGACGATGCCGACCGGCAGCAAAGCGGCCGCGGTTCCGGCCTGAGACCGGCCAGAAAAAATGAAGCCCCAGGCCGCCCGATGACAGCCGACGCCCGGCTCATCTTTGCTGCCCGCCCGGCGATCTCGCGGCCGGCCGGCCTGGCCTTTGTTTTCTCCCTGCTGGTGCATGGCGCCGCCATCGCCGCTCTACTGGCACAGGGCCTGTTCGCCCCGCCGCCGACACCGCCCGTCCCCCTTGAAATCACCTGGCTTGCCCCGGAAACAAACTTGTCGCCCCAGCCCATCACCACCCCCGCCACCCCGCCGCACCACGCCAGCGCCAAGCCCAAACCGCTCCCGGTCCGGACCGCACAACTCATCACTGCTGCCCGCAGCGAGCCCGACGAAACTCGGCCCGTCAGCGCCCCGCCGGCCGTACCGGTCGAAGCAGCGCCCGCCGCGGGGCCGCTCCTGGCGAGCCAATCAAACAATCCGCCCGCAGCAGCAGCGGCAAGCGCCCCGGCCGCGCCGCCCACCCCGGCCCGCTTCGAGGCCGCCTACCTGCGCAACCCGGCCCCGGTCTACCCGGCGGAAAGCCGGCGGCGCGGCGAAGAGGGCCGAACCCTGCTGCGTGTCCGCGTCCTCGCCGACGGTTCGCCCGAGGAAATCCTGCTGCATCTCGGTTCCGGCTTCGAGCGCCTCGACCAGGCGGCGATCGACGCCGTCCGCCGCTGGAAATTCGTGCCGGCGCAGCAGGGCGGCAGCGCCATCGCCGCCTGGGTCATCGTGCCGATCCAGTTTTCCTTGCGGGGGATCGGCTAATGTTGCCGCGTTCCGAGCGCTGGTCGCTGTTCGGCCTGAGCCCCGTGCTAATCATCGTCGTCGCGCTGGCCATGCTCGGCGCACTGTGCATCGGCCGTTACCCGCTGCCGGTGCATGACATCCTGCGTTTTCTCGGCGCCAGCCTGGGCCTCGGCGACATGCCGGCGGCCGAGTACGACACGCTGTACAACCTGATCGTGCGCATCCGCCTGCCGCGCGTGCTCGCCGCCGTGCTGGTCGGCGCTTCGCTGTCGACGGCCGGCGCCGCCTTCCAGGGCGTTTTCCGCAATCCGCTGGTTTCGCCCGGCCTGCTCGGCGTGCTCGCTGGTTCGGCCTTCGGCGCCGCGCTCGGCATCCTGCTCGGCCTGCCCTGGGCCAGCGTCCAGATCCTGACCTTCGCCATGGGCGTTGCCGCCGTCGGCCTCGGTGTCGGCATTGCCGGGCTGTTTCGCGGCGGCGGTATCGTCATGATGGTGTTGGGCGGCATCGTCAGCGGTGCGCTGTTCACCTCGCTGCTGTCGATGGTCAAGTACGCCGCCGATCCCTACAACCAGTTGCCGGCCATCGTCTATTGGCTGATGGGCAGTCTGGCCATGGCCGATCTCGGCCAGGTCGGTGCGCTGGCCGTGCCGATGCTGCTCGGCATCGGCCTGCTGGTCGCCCTCGGCCGGCCGCTCGATGCGCTGACCATGGGCGACGACGAGGCGCGTTCGCTCGGCGTCCCGGTGCGCAGCATCCGCTACACGATCATCATCCTGAGCACGCTGATCTCGGCGATGACCGTCTCGCTGGCCGGCATGATCGGCTGGGTCGGCCTGATCGTGCCGCACATCGCCCGCCTGCTGGTCGGCCCCGGCAATGCGCTGCTGTTGCCGACAAGCGCCGCGATCGGTGCCTGCTTCCTGCTCGCCTCCGATGGCCTGAGCCGCACGCTGACGACGACGGAAATCCCCATCGGCATCGTCACCGAACTGATCGGCATCCCCGGTTTCCTGCTCGTCCTCGGGCGCGCCCGCAAAGGCTGGTTATGAGTGACCCAACCCTGTCTGCCAGCCAGATCCGCCATGCCTACCGCGGCCGGACGGTCTTGCACGACGCCAGCCTGGAACTGGCGCCCGGCCAGGTGGTCTCGCTGCTCGGCGCCAACGGGGCCGGCAAGAGCACGCTACTGCGCATCATTCTCGGCCTGCTGCCGCCGCAGGGCGGCGAGGTCCGCCTGGGCGGCCGGCCGCTGCGCGACTATCCGCGCCGCGAACTGGCCGGCCACCTGGCCTACGTGCCGCAAGTCCATGCCACGCCCTTTCCCTACAGCGTACGCCAGGTGGTGCTGATGGGGCGCCTGCCGGCGACCGGCCTGTTCGCCGCCCCCGGCCACCAGGACCGGATGATTGCCGAACAGGCGCTGGCCCGGCTCGGCATCGGCCATCTGGCCGAGCGCCCGTATACCGAGATTTCCGGCGGCGAGCGGCAGATGGCGCTGATCGCCCGCGCCCTGGCCCAGGGCAGCCGGCTGCTGATCCTCGACGAACCGGCAACCGGCCTCGACTACGGCAACCAGATCGCCCTGCTCGACCTGCTGCGCAGCCTGGCCGCCGAAGGCTACGGCATCCTCAAGACGACCCACCATCCCGACCACGTGCTGGCCAGTTCGGACCGCGTCGCCATCCTCAAGGACGGCCACATCATCGCCGACGGCCCGCCGGAAAACGTCATGAGCGCGGCGCTGCTCTCCGACCTGTACGGCGTCGCCATCGCCCCGACCCGCCTGCCCGACGGACGACTGGTGATCCTTCCCGCCGCCGACCGCGCTAGGCGCCCGCCATCCGCCGCGCCGATATTCCCATCCACTTTGGAGCTTTCCGCATGAAATCTCTCCCTATTGCCGGCTTCGCCGTCTTGATTGGATCAGCCCCCGGCGCCACTATCGCCGTCATCCTTCATCGCCAGTGAGCCCACCATGCCCCAGTTCGCCCTCTTCGCCAATTTCGAAAACCCGTTCAACGACACCGCCCGCGCCCTGCGCGAATCGGTGGACAGCATCGTGCACGCCGAACAACTGGGCTTCGAGCAGGTCTGGCTGACCGAACACCATTTCAACGCCTTCAGCGTCAGTGCCTCGATTCTGCCGCTGCTCGCCTATCTGGCGGCGAAAACCAGCCGCATCCAGCTCGGCGCCGGCGCCGTGCTGCTGCCCTTCCACGAGCCGATCCGCGTCGCCGAAGACCTGGCCACCATCGACGCCTTGTCGGATGGCCGCCTGCTGCTCGGCGTCGGCCGCGGCGGACCTTTCCCCGAGCAGTTCCGCAATTTCGGGGTCGCCACGGAAGACAGCCGCGACATGCTCTTTGAAGGCCTGGAACTGGTCGAAAAACTGCTGGCCGGCACCGCCGTCGAACATGCCGGAAAACATTATCGCCACGAAAATCTGTCGGTCTATCCGCGCCCGGTGCGCGGCAGCCTGCCGACCTGGCTGGCCAGCCTCAATGAAGACAGCCTGCAACTCGCCGCCCGCCGCGGCTACGGCCTGATGGGCGCCTCGGCGGCGCCGGTGGCGCGGCTGCGCGCAGCACTGGAGCGCTTCAACGCCCTGGCGCCGGTGGCGCCGCAGCCCTTCATCGTCGCCCGCTACCTGCTCTGTGGCGAACAGTACGCCGCGGCGCGCGCCGAGGCGATGCCCTTCATCCGCGATTTCGGCGCCAACATGCGCTCGGTCATGCAGCGCTTTCCCGCGCCGCCGGCCTTGCAGCCGTTCGGCCAGGACGCCAGCGCCTTTACCGAAGACAGCCTGCTGGCCAATGCCATCGTCGGCGACCCGGCGGCCTGCATCGACCAGTGCCTGGCCTTGCAGGCCGAACTCGGGCCGCACATCCTGCTGCTCAAACCGGCTTCCTACGAGCCACCAACCAATCGCCGTTCGCTCAGCCTGTTTGCCGAACGCGTCCGCCCCGCCCTGTCCTGAAATCTTTTGGAGAATCCCATGTGCCAGTCCGCCCCCCCAATTCCCCCAATTTCCCCGAGCAACCCGCCGGCCCACGTCTGCGGCTGTGGCGGCCACGGCGCCAGCGCCACACCGGAAGTCGGCCGCCGGGTGCCGGCCAGCCATGAAATGGCCATGCCGGAAGTGCCCTTCCCCTCGCCGCGCGTTCTCGCCGTGGCCGGGGCCGACGGCCTGCGCCGCCTGGTCCGCCATCACCACGGCCTGCTCCGGCAGAGTGCCATCGGCCACCTGTTTGCCGCCGACGATGGCGAATTCGCCGCCCTGGTCGAGCGCATTGCCGATTACGTCGTCGAAGTCTGCGGCGGCCCGACGCTGTTTACCCCGGCGCACGGCAACATCTGCATGCGGACCCGACACTTTCCCTTCAGCATCACCGAACGGGGCCGCGAAATCTGGCTGGAAAAGCTGTTCCAAGCGATGGAGGAAAGCGACTTCCCGGCGGAATTGCAGGAAGAATACTGGGCCTGGATGGAGCCCTTCACGGTACGCATGATCAACCGGCGGACAAGCAAGGCGCAACCCGTCCATCTCCCCTATGCCCTGGCCCGCGCCCGTTTCTCCGGCATGCCCCGGCAATGAACCTAGAAAACGCAATTGAACCGCGGAGACGCAGAGGTAAAACAAAGGCTTGCCAGGATTATTCGGCACACCTTCTGGGTGAGCCGAATAATGTTGCAAGCTACTGTATTAACGTTTTTCTCTGCTCCTTTGCGACTCTGCGGTAAGGTTTTTAGAATGAAACGCCGCTCCTGGCTGCATACCTGCTCGGCCGACAGGGCCAGGCCGACCTGCAGGCCGGCGGCCCTTGGGTTTTTCCGAGAATAATCGATGTCGCCGAATGAGCCGCCCGGCGGGCGCCTCTAAGAAAGCCTGGCCCGGACCATGGCCCTGGACACCCGCGCGGCCATGACCCGCATCGGCTTGGTCAACCAGCCGGAAACGCCCTGATCGGTTTATCCCCCACGCCATCCAGGGTTCTTCGGGCACAGCAATTGCACCGTATCCGTCAGCCAACCGGAATTCGCCGTATTTCCCTGCCCGGCGGGCGGGGAAGCGGCGTGTCGACTGGGCAATTCCGGCGCAGTTGCGCCATAAATGCGCAATCGGAAAACTGACTCGAACAAGGGGAAAGCGGTGCGCGACTGGTGCTACAACGGCTTCTTGGCTCTCTTCCTGCTGCTCGCCCTGAGCGGGGCAAGGGCCGGCGAACTCGGCAAAGCCGAAATCGCCCGCCGCTTTCCGCCGCCCGTGCAGGTCGGCGACAAACTGACCACGGTACCGGCCTGGCCGCTGACCAGCGAACTGACGCCGGATGCCGGGCCGCTCGGCTATGTCTTCGAGTCCATCGACCTGGCGCCGATCCCGGGTTTCGAAGGAACGCCCTTCAATCTATTGATCGCGATCGACGCCCGGGGCAATTTCACCGCCGTCGAAGTGCTCCGCCAGCATGAACCGGTCTTCCTTTCCGGACTGGGCGAAGGGCCGTTGCAGGCTTTCGTCCGCCAGTACGAAGGACACAATCTGAAGCAGGCGATCAGCATTTCCAATCCCTACGGCGGGCGCCATCAGCCGACGGCCGGCGGCGGGCGGGTCGTCCTCGACGGCGTCACCAAGGCGACGGCCTCCATCCATGTCGTCAACCAGACGGTCCTCAGCGCCGCCCTGGCCGTCGCCCGGGCCCAGCTCGATCTCGCCATCCCGGGCCGCACAGCACCCGCCGCCCAGGTCCGCAGCGAGCTCTTCGCGGCCAAGGATTTCGCCGCTCTGCTGCAGGCCGGCGAGATTGTCCATCAGCGCTGGAGCAACGCCGAGATCGAAGCACTTTTCGCCGGCAGCGACGGGGCCGCCCTCGACGCGGTCGGCAATGCCGACCCGGCCGGCGAGTTCATCGATCTCTACCTGGCCTACCTGAATGCGCCAACGCTGGGCCGGGCCTTGCTGGGCGACGCCGCCTACGGCGACCTGATGCGCCGCCTGGAACCGGGCCAGAGCGCCTATTGGCTGGCCGCCAGCGGCCGTCAGGGGCTGCTCGAGGCGGATTTTGTCCGCGGCACGACGCCGGCCCGACTGACCCTGAGCCAGGACGGCGCCCCGCTCGAAGCCCGCGACGCCGATCTGGATTTCCCGCCACCGCCCGGAGCACCGCCCTTCAATAGTCTGTTGATCCTCAAGACACCGGCCTTCGCGGCGCTTGATCCGGGACGCGGGGTCAATCTCAAGCTGGAAGTCGTACGCGAAAAGGGACAGGTCTATCCCACCGTCTTTCGCCAGAACCTGAGCCTCGACTACACGCCGCCGGCCGGCTATTTCATCTGGCCGCCGACGCCGCTGCCGGAATGGCTGGTCGCCTGGCAGGCCCACTGGCCGGACCTGGCGCTCATCGGCGTCGCCCTGGCCGGACTCTCCGTCGTGCTGTGGCGGCCACGCTGGCTGGCCATGGAGCGCCGGCGCCTGCAAATTTTTCGCCTCGGCTTCCTGGCCTTTACCCTGGTTTTCATCGGCTGGCACGCCCAGGGGCAGCTTTCCATTGTCCAGCTTACGGGGGCCGTGAAGACCCTGCGAGCCGGTCAGGGTCTGGGCAGTTTCCTGTTCGACCCGGTCTCCCTGTTGCTGATCGCCTTTACGCTGCTCTCCTTCTTTATCTGGGGACGCGGCACCTTCTGCGGCTGGCTCTGCCCCTTTGGCGCCCTGCAGGAATTCGTCGGACTGGCCGCCCGCCGCCTGAAAATCAGGAAGCGCCACCTGCCGCCGCGACTGGAAGCGCGGCTGGAGCAGGGGCGCTATGCGCTGCTCGGCGGCCTATTGCTCGCCGCGCTGCTAGCCCCGCACTGGGCGGAAAAACTGGTCGAACTCGAACCCTTCAAGACCGCCATCACCCTCGGCTTCGATCGTAGCTGGCCCTATCTCGCCTGGGCTATCGGCCTGTTGCTACTCAATGTGTTCTATTCCAAGTTCTTCTGCCGCTTCATCTGCCCGTTGGGCGCCGCCATCACCCTCGGCGGGCGGCTGCGGCGCTGGGACTGGCTGGTCCGCCGCGAGGAATGCGGCCAGCCCTGCCAGACCTGCCACAGCCGTTGCGAATACGGGGCCATCGCCCGGGACGGCCGGATCCTCTACGAGCACTGTTTCCAGTGTCTCGATTGCGTTGGCATCTACCACGACGCGCAGCGCTGCGCGCCGCTGATCTTCCGGGCCCGCACCGGCCGCGCCTTCCCCGCCCCGCACCGCCCGGCCAAAGCGACGCCCGGCATTCGGCCGACATCGGCGCAATCGGCCGCCCTCCGGGGCGACACGCCACCTTGAGCAAAAAAATTTCCGCCCGCAACGGCAATAAATCGCTGACAAAGCCGGATAATCAGTTATGACCTAAGTAATAAATAACCTTGTTACAATCAGGGCCTTTGCCAATCTGAAGCGGCCTCGAGCCGCCGCCAGCGGGGGACAAATGGAAGCCTGGGCCAGCCTGCGGGCGCGACTGAAAAAACTGAGCCAAGGCCTGCCCGACCGGGGCAGTGCTGCCGCCCATCTGATTGCGCTGGCCTTGATCGGTAGCGCCCTCTTCGTCCGCCTGGCGATGGCGCCGGTCGATGCCGGCCTGCAGTACGTGACATTTTTTCCGGCCGTTACGCTGGCCGCCGTCATCGGCGGATTCTGGCCGGGCTTGCTGGCTACCTTCTTCGGCATCGTCTTTGCCACCTTTTTCTTTACCCCGCCCTATTACTCCTTTTCCCAGGCCAACCTGCAGACCAGCCTGTGGTCCAACCTGGTTTTCCTGATCGATGGACTGATCGTCTGTTCATGCATCGAGGCGATGTACCGCTACCAGGCCCAATCCGCCGCCGAGTCGGAGGAAGCCCGCCGGCAGGCGGGGCGCGCCGAGGCCATCAACCAGGCCTTGCGCGATAGCGAAGCCTTCAGCCACAGTATCTTCGACTCGCGCCCCGAGCAGGTGGCCGTCCTCGACCAGGACGGCGTGATCATTGCCATCAACGAGGCGTGGACCCGCTTTGCCGCCGAGAACGAGGCCCCCGCCGAGCTCGGCAAGGCGCTCGGCGCCAACTATCTGGCTACCTGCCGGGCCGCGGCGCAAGGCGCCAATTGCACGCTGGCAAGCCAGGCCGAGGCGGGAATCCGGGCCGTACTGGAGGGCCGGAGCAGCGAATTCAATCTGGAATATCCCTGTCATTCGCCGCGCCAGGAACGCTGGTTCAACTTGCGCGCCACGCCCTTGCACGGCGCGCGGCGCGGCGTCGTCGTGGCCCACGAAAACATCAGCCAGCGCAAGTGCATGGAAAAAACCCTGATGCATCATGCGGCAATTGTCCAATCCTCGGCCGACGCCATTATCGGCAAGACCCTGGACGGCATCATCACCAGTTGGAACGAGGGCGCCGAGCGCCTGTTCGGCTATAGCGGCGGCGAGGCCCTGGGCCACCACATCTCGCTGATCGCGCCGGCGCCGCACGAGGCGCCGCCAGCCATCGAGGAAATCGGCCACGGCGCCGCGCTAAAAAGCTACCAGACCGTGCGCCGGCGCAAGAACGGGGAACTGCTCGATATTTCGGTCACCATTTCGCCGGTGCGCGACGCCAGCGGTCAGGTCGTCGGCACCTCGATGGTGGCGCGCGACATTTCCGAACAAAAGCATCTCGAACAGGAATTACGCATCGCCGCCACCGCCTTCGATGCCCACGAAGGAATGTTGATCACCGATGCCGACAAGATCATCCTCCGCGTCAACCTGGCCTTTACGCAGAGTACCGGCTATGCCGCCGACGAGGTCGTCGGCCGCCATGTCCGCCTGCTCAATTCAGGCCGCCAGACGGAAAACTTCTACGCCGAGATGTGGCAAAGCATCGAGCGGGACGGGGCATGGCAGGGCGAAGTCTGGAACCGGCGCAAGAACGGCGAGATCTACCCGGAGTGGCTGACCATCACCGCCGTGCGCAACGCGGCCGGCCAGACCACGCATTACGTCGGTACCCATACCGATATCACCGCACGCAAGGCGGCCGAGGACGAAATCCGCCACCTGGCCTTCTACGACCCGCTGACCCGCCTGCCCAACCGCCGGCTGCTGATGGACCGCCTGCACCAGGCGCAGCTCGGCGCCCTGCGGCAAGGCACGCTGGGCGCCCTGATGTTCATCGACCTCGATAATTTCAAGCGGCTGAACGACACCCTCGGTCACGAAAAGGGCGACCTGCTGCTGCAGCAAGTCGCCCACCGCCTGACCAGTTGCGTTCGCGAAGGCGACACGGTGGCCCGGCTGGGCGGCGACGAATTCGTCGTCGTCCTTGCTAACCTGAGCCCGCACAAGGCCGACGGGGCCGACCAGGCGGAGACGGTCGGCGAAAAGATCCTGGTCGCGCTGCGGCCGTCCTACCAGCTCGGAGATCACGAACACCATTGCACCTCGAGTATCGGCGTCACGCTCTTCGGCGACCGCGAAGAAGCCACCGCCGAACTGATGAAACAGGCCGATCTCGCCATGTACCAGGCCAAGGCGGCCGGGCGCAATGCGCTGCGCTTCTTCGACCCCGAGATGCAGGCCACGGTCATTGCCCATCTCGAACTCGAAAAGGAACTGCACGGCGCCCTGCGCGAAGGACAACTAATCCTCCACTACCAGGCCCAGATCGAAGATGCAAACCGACTGACCGGGGCCGAGGCCCTGGTCCGCTGGCAGCATCCGCAACGCGGCCTGCTTTTTCCCGCTGATTTCATCGGGCTGGCCGAACAGAGCGGGCTGATCCTGCCGCTCGGCCAGCAGGTCCTGGAAATTGCCTGCAGCCAGTTGGCCGCCTGGGCTTCCCGGCCGCCGACCCGCCACCTCAGCCTGGCCGTCAATATCAGCGGGCAACAGATCCATCAGCCGGACTTTGTCGACCAGGTCCTGGCCGTCCTCGAACGGACCGGCGCCGATCCGCGCAGACTCAAACTCGAACTGACCGAGAGCCATTTGCTGACGGAAGTCGAAGACAGCATCGCCAAAATAAGCAAGCTGCGCGACCGCGGCGTGAACTTCGCGCTCGATGATTTCGGCACCGGCTACTCCTCGCTGGCCTGCCTGAAGCGCCTGCCGCTGGAAAAGCTGAAAATCGACCGGACCTTTGTCCGCAACATCCTGACCGACCCCGACGCCGCGGCGATTGCCCGAACCGTCATCGCCCTGGCCCACAGCCTCGGCCTCACGGTGATTGCCGAAGGCGTCGAAAACGAGGGGCAACGTCAGTTCCTCGCCGAAAACGGCTGCCACTGGTACCAGGGCTACCTGTTCAGCCGACCGCTGGCGCTCGCGGCTTTCGAGGAATACATCGACAACATCGCGCCGCCGGAGCGGCGACAACGCCATTGAAGCAGCGCACCTGAAAAACCCATTGCACCGCAGAGACACTGAGGAAAAACAAAGGCTTGCGCGGATGATTCCGCACGCCTTGCGGGGCAGCCAAAAATAACGAGCCAATCGGCTGTTCTCTGGATCTTCTCCGCGCCTCCGCGACTCTGCGGTAAAGTTTCTCGCTTGATTTGACCAGCAGCAAAGGATATTTACGGCACTGAGTAAATTTACTCACCCGGCAAATATTCCACCGGATGTGTTCAGGCGTTCTCTCGGGGGGGGCGTAAAAAAAGCGGCCGCAGCCGCTTTTCCCCGGGCGACGAAGGCTCGCCTCAGACCGGCACGCCGAGAATCACGTGGCTGGCCTTGATCAGGGCCGATGCCGGGCTACCTTCCTTGAGGCCGAGTTCGAGTACGGCTTCGTTGGTGACGACGGCGAAAACCGTCGTACCGCCGGTCAAGGTGATGCCGACTTCGCTATTCACCGCACCTTTATGGAGCACGCTGACCTTGCCGGCCAGTTGGTTGCGGGCCGAGAACTTCACCGCTTCGGTACCGGCCAGCAGCATGACCCAGGGGGCCTTGACGTAGGCGATGGCTTCCGCACCGACGGCCAGGCCGAGCGACTTGACGCTGCCTTCGGTGACGATTGCGACAATTTTGTCGCCCCCGGCCGTCGTTAACTCGACTTCGGCATTCACCGCGCCATTGACCAAAGCGGTGATTTTTCCCTTGAATGCATTACGGGCGCTGACACTCATGTTGTTCTCCTATTAGGGTTACGGGGTTGGCCCGATTTTCGCTATATACAAAAACAATTAACGATACTTGTCGGGTTAGCGACACTGTAGGCGCACTCGTTGGACACATACAACCATAACGCCAAAGATATTTTCATTAGCCGGACTCGGGGTTATAGTAAGCGTTATATAAATGAAAACGTTACGGATCATGAACACCATAGTGCATCGTCTGCGCGGCAAACTCGAAGTCTCTACCGAATTCGGCACCTTTCTCGGCGACACCCGCATTCGCCTGCTTGAGGCCATCGCCAACCACGGCTCGATCTCCCAGGCAGCAAAAGCCGTGCCGCTTTCCTATAAGGCGGCCTGGGATGCCATCGATACCATGAACAACCTGGCCGATCAGCCGCTGGTCCTGCGCTCGACCGGCGGCAAGAACGGCGGCGGCACCCAGATCACCGACTACGGGCGCAAGGTAATTGCCCTCTACCGCGTCCTGGAAGCCGAATACCAGGCAGCGCTGGACCGTCTGTCAGCCAGCATGAACGACGGCGAGGCCAGCGATTTCAAGCAATTCAGCCGCCTGCTCAAACACATGTCGATGAAAACCAGCGCCCGCAACCAATTCGCCGGACAGATCGTCGGCCTGCGCGAAGGTCATGTCGATTACGAAGTTCGCCTCAAGCTCGACGAGGAAAACGAGATCGTCGCCGTCATCACCAGCGAATCGGCCGAAAGCATGGGCCTCTCCATCGGCATGGAGCTCAACGCCCTGGTCAAGTCGTCGTCCGTGCTGCTGCTCAACGACAGCAACCTGAGGACCAGCGCCCGCAACCACCTGTGGGGCGAAATCAGCCGCATCCACGACGGCCCGGTCAATGCCGAAATCACCCTGACCATGAAAAGCGGCAAGTCAATCTGCGCCGTCGTCACCCACGACAGCGTGGCGCGCCTTGGCCTAGCCATCGGCGAACAGGCCTGCGCCGTGTTCAAGGCTTCCGCCGTCATTCTTTGCGAATACGCCTAACCCACTGGAGAACCCACATGAAACGTACCTTGCCCCTGCTCTTGGCCCTGTTTGCCGCCCTGTCCGCCCGGGCCGACGAAGTCCAGGTCGCCGTCGCCGCCAATTTCACCGGCCCGATGCAGGTCATTGCCGCGCTATTTGAGCGCGACACCGGCCACAAAGCCAGCCTGGCCTTCGGTTCAACTGGCAAGTTCTACGCCCAGATTGCCAATGGCGCGCCCTTCCAGGTACTGCTCGCGGCCGACGACGAAACCCCGGCCAAGCTGGTCAAGGAAGGCTATGCCGTGGCCGGTACGCCATTTACCTACGCCATCGGCAAACTGGTGCTGTGGTCGACCGACCCCAAGCTGGTCGATGGCAAGGGAGAAGTCCTCAAGAAGGGCGGCTTCAAGCATCTCGCCCTGGCCAACCCGAAAGCCGCCCCCTATGGCGCCGCCGGCCTGCAGGTCATGACCAAGCTCGGCGTCGCCGAGAGCATCAAGCCGCTGCTCGTGCAGGGCGAAAACATTGCCCAGACCCACCAGTTCGTTTCCACCGGCGCCGCCGAACTGGGCTTCGTCGCCTACTCGCAGGTCATCAAGAACGGTCAGATCGGCGCCGGCTCGGGCTGGCTGGTGCCGGGCAATCTTTACGACCCGATCCGCCAGGACGCGGTGATTCTCGCCAAGGGCAAGGACAAGGTGGCCGCCGTCGCGCTGATGAGTTACCTCAAGGGCGACAAGGCCAAGGAAGTCATCAAGTCCTTCGGCTACGAACTGCACTGACCCCGAAGCCGCCGCATGAGTCCCTATCTGCTGCCCGATGCCCACCTCGATCACCTGCTGCAGGAAGACGCGCCCACTGGCGATGCCACCACGTTCGCGCTGGGCATTGGCCAGTTGCCAGGACGCCTGGTTTTTCGCGCCCGTTACGAGATGGTCGTCTGCGGCAGCGAAGAAGCCCGGCGGCTGGGCCAACTGCGCGGCCTGACGGCGGTCGGCCGGGTCGTCGCCAGCGGCACCCGGCTGCCGGCCGGCGGCGAAATCCTGACCCTGGAAGGCGAGGCGGCCGCCCTCCACATCGTCTGGAAAACGGCGCAGACGCTGATGGAATACCTTTCCGGAATTGCCACCTGCGCCGCCGACATCGTCGCCGCGGCCCGCCGCGCCGACCCGGCGGCCAGCGTGGTATGCACCCGCAAGAATTTCCCCGGCACCAAACAGGCAGCCATGAAGGCCGTCCTCTGCGCCGGCGCCAGCCCGCATCGCCTGAGCCTGTCGGAAACCCTGCTCGTCTTTGCCGAGCACCGCGCCTTCCTCGCCGAAGCGCCCGCCATCACCATCGCCCGACTGCGCCGCCAGTGGCCGGAACGGGCCATTGTCGTCGAACTCGGCGACGCCGAAGAAGCCCGACGCTGGCTGGAAGCCGGCGTCGATATCGTGCAACTGGAAAAAATGCCCCCCGAAAGCATCGAAATCATCGCCCGCCAACTCGCCGGCAGCGGCAAACATGGCAGAATTGCCGCTGCGGGCGGCATCAATCCCGGCAACGCCGAGGCCTATGCCCGCGCCGGGGCCGGCATCCTGGTGACCAGTGCCCCGTATTTCGCTCCGCCGCGCGATGTGGCGGTCACTCTTACGCCCATTCGGTCAACACCATGAAAATCGCCATCGCCACCAAGGATTTCACCAAGGTCAGCGGCCACGCCGGACAAACCCGGCAATGGCTGCTCTACGATCTTTCCGAACACCGCTCCAGCCAGTTGCTGCCCGCCCCGCAATTCATCGACCTGAGCAAGGAGCAGATCCTGCACACCTTCGAGGACAAGGAGCCGCACCCGCTCGATGGCGTCGATATCGTGGTCGCCGGCAGTGCCGGCGACGGTTTCATCCGCCACATGAAACTGCGCGGCACCGAAGTCCTGCTCACCGGCGAGGAAGACCCGACCATGGCAATCAGCCGCATCCTGGCCGGCGAGGCACTGCCCGACACGCGTTTCGACATCACCACGACGCTCTGCAAATTGCGCGACCTGTTTTCACGGCATTGAATAGGGATCAAGACCTAAATGTCTCTGACCCCTTTCATTGCTGTTACAGCTCTCGAACATGCGCTTCAGTTCGCCGCCAGCGGGCAAGCCAGGTGTGTCGCACCAGCGCCCGATGCCGCCGAGTACTCGGAGTTCCAAGCCATGGCCGAAGCACTGCTTGAAGCAAAGCAGAGCGGTCTAGTCTACGAGGCTAAAGCCGAACGCTCTAGGGCACGCGAGACATACGGCCACATTAAGCAAGTCATAGTTGCTGGCGGACTCACCCCAAAAGGAAGGCTCCTACATGAGCAATCACAGGCAGCGCCATTCGCGGCTGAACCGAAGGTAACTGACAGAGACCGCCCGGAACCAGAAATTATTCAACTTCGGCCAACATTCGCGGGTATGAGCATTGACCTCAAGGTGCTCTGGAAAAAGTGGCGCGCCAAGAAGGGTTAATAGGGAGCAGACCACCGTTTTGTGCTAGCGCACAAAACCAAAGTGGTCAGAGACCATTAACTATCCAAGCCAAACATGAAATGTCTCAGCCCCTTCGCTTACCGCTTTCCCCGAACAAAAGCCACAATCCCCAATTGACCGCTTGCCATGACCAGAAACGCCCCATGAATACAGACTTTCGCACCTTCGGCGATATGCACGGACCTGTTCAGTAACATGGAAAGCGCCGATCTGTCCGCCGTCTGGCTGACACTCAAGCTGGCGACGACCGTCACCACATTGCTGCTGGTGTTCGGCACCCCGATCGCCTGGTGGCTGGCGCGCACCCGCTCGCCCCTGAAGGGCATCGTCGGCGCCGTGGTCGCCCTGCCGCTGGTCCTGCCGCCGACCGTACTCGGCTTTTACCTGCTCGTCGTCATGGGGCCGCACGGGCCGATCGGCCGGTTCACCGAAGCGCTCGGCCTCGGCCTCTTGCCTTTCACCTTCCCCGGCCTGGTCATCGCTTCCGTTTTTTACTCCCTGCCCTTCGTCGTCCAGCCCATCCAGAACGCCTTCGAAGCCATCGGCGACCGCCCGCTGGAAGTCGCCGCGACTCTGCGCGCCAGCCCCTGGGATGCCTTCTGGTCGGTCGCCGTGCCGCTCGCCCGGCCCGGCTTTTTGTCCGGCGCCATCCTCGGCTTTGCCCACACGGTGGGCGAATTCGGCATCGTGCTGATGATCGGCGGCAACATCCCGGACAAGACCCGCGTCGTCTCGGTCTTGATCTACGACCATGTCGAAGCGCTCGAATACACCCAGGCCCACTGGCTGGCCGGCGGCATGGTGGCCTTCAGCTTCCTCGTGCTGCTCGGCCTGTACACCTTCAACCCGGCCCGCCAGAAAGCCTTATGAATTCGGAAATCCGCGCCCGTTTTCGCATCGATCGCCAGGACTTCCGGCTCGCCGTCGACCTCACCCTGCCCGGCCGCGGCGTCAGCGCCCTGTTCGGCCATTCCGGCTCGGGCAAGACCACCTGCCTGCGCGCCATGGCCGGCCTCGAACGGGCGGCCGACGGCTATTTCGCGATCGGCGACGAGGTCTGGCAGGACGAGTCCCGTGGCCTGTTCATGCCGCCGCACCGCCGCTCGCTCGGCGTCGTCTTCCAGGAGGCCAGCCTGTTCCCGCATCTTTCGGTGCGCCGCAACATGCAATACGGCCAGCAACGCGCCGCCGGCTCGCCGGGCTTCGCGCTGAGCGAGATCGGCGAACTGCTGGGCATCGGCCATTTGCTCGAACGCATGCCCAACCAGCTTTCCGGCGGCGAACGGCAGCGCGTGGCGATCGCCCGCGCCCTGCTCGCCGCGCCGAAAATCCTGTTGATGGACGAACCGCTGGCCGCCCTCGACCTGAAGCGCAAGCTGGAAATCCTGCCCTATCTCGAACGCCTGCACCGTGAACTGGCCCTGCCCGTCATCTACGTCAGCCACGCCCCCGATGAAGTCGCCCGCCTGGCCGATCACCTGGTCCTCCTCGACCAGGGCCGGGCGGTGGCGAGCGGGCCGCTCAACGATGTCCTCACCCGCATCGACCTGCCGCCGGCCTTTGCCGACGATGCCGGCGTCGTCATCGAGACCTGCGTCGCCGAACACGAGGCCGACGACCTCACCCGCCTCGAATTCTCAGGCGGCCGGATCTACGTTTCGCGCCGCGTCGAAGCCGTCGGCGCCCCGCTGCGCTGTCGCATCCACGCCCGCGATGTCAGCTTGACCCTGCTCCCGCAGGTCAATAGCAGCATCCTCAACTGCGTCGGCGCCACCGTTGTCGACCTGGCACCGACCGCGGTGCCCGGCCATGTCCTGGTCCGCCTGACGGTCGGCGCACAACCGCTGCTCGCCGGCATTACCCGGCGTTCCGCGGAACGCCTGGCGCTCCGTCCGGGTCTAACCCTTCGCGCCCAGATCAAGGCGGTTGCCCTACTCGGGTAGAATGGCGCCCGAGTCGGGGGCATTACGCACCAATTAGAGGCGAACTTTCCCCCGAAAGCGTTTTAAAAAACAAGTTTTACCATCAAATACAGCCACTTGGACAACTCACCCCAAGCTGCATGTTTTTTGCTTGATTGCTAATCTGTTGACCGACGGCGACTCGACATGACCAACGTGTACCACCTGGAACCCAACGCAGCTTCCGACGAAACCCCGGTCGAAGGGAGACGACGGCTGATTGCCGGCGAAGAACGCGTCTTCTACGATGGTTACTGGATCAAGACCTACCCGGTCCCGGCCGACTCGCTGGATGCCAAGAAGCGCCTGATCGAAGCCCTCACCCGCCGCCTCTTCAACCACACCGAACACGGCCTCAACATCCCCGGCACCCGGCTCGCCGAAGCCCGGGCCAGCCATGAAGCCGAAACCGATCCGGCCAAGAAGCGGGTCAAGGCGGCGATGCTGGCCGGCGCGCTGTTCAACCGGGCGA
>JAGTRU010000049.1 GCA_018261905.1 Pseudomonadota bacterium
GCTGCGCGTGCTGCTCTGCCAGGCGCTGTTCGCCAATCCGGACATCCTGCTGCTCGACGAACCGACCAACAACCTCGACATCAACACCATCCGCTGGCTCGAGGACGTGCTCAACAACCGCGATTCGACGATGATCATCATCTCGCACGATCGCCACTTCCTGAACCAGGTCTGCACCCACATGGCCGACCTGGACTACGGCAAGATCACCACCTACGCCGGCAACTACGACGACTTCATGGAAGCCGCCCAGCAGGCCCGCGAACGCCTGCAGAACGCCAATGCCAAGGCCAAGGAACGGATCGCCGAACTGCAGACCTTCGTCCGTCGCTTCTCGGCCAATGCTTCCAAGGCCAAGCAGGCGACCAGCCGCGTCAAGCTGATCGAAAAACTCAAGCCGGAAGACATGAAGCCGTCGTCCCGCCAGTACCCGTGGATCCGCTTCGATTACGACGAGAAGCAGAAGCTGCACCGCCAGGCGGTCGAAATCGAAAACCTGTCCTTCGCCTACGAAGGCAGCGAGCGCAAGATTTTCAACAACCTGACGCTGACCATCAACGCCGGTGAAAAAATTGCCGTGATCGGCGAAAACGGCGTCGGCAAAACGACCTTCCTGAAGCTGCTGATGGGCGAGTTGCAGCCCGCTTTCGGCACCCTGAAATGGGCGGAAAAGGCCAATCCGGGTTATTACGCGCAAGACCACAGCGCCCAATTTGCCGGCGAGCAGAGCCTGACCGAGTGGATCGCCGGCTATGCCCGCGCCACCATCGACGAAGGCGGCGACCTGGAAACCCTGATCCGCGGCACCCTGGGTCGTCTGCTGTTCTCCGGCGACGACGTCAAGAAGCCGGTCAACGTCATTTCCGGCGGCGAGCAGGGGCGCATGCTGTTCGGCAAGCTGATGCTTTCCAAGCACAACGTGCTGCTGATGGACGAACCGACCAACCACCTCGACATGGAATCGATCGAAGCCCTGAACAGCGGCCTGGAAAAATTCCCCGGCACGCTGGTTTTCGTCTCGCATGACCGCGAATTCGTTTCCTCGCTGTCCACGCGCGTTTTCGAGGTCAAGGGCGACGGCCGGATCATCGATTACCTGGGCGGATACGAAGACTATCTCGCTAGCCAAGGCGTCGATTGAGACTCTCCCGCCAGAACGTCAAATGCCCGCAGCAGCGGGCATTTTTTTGGCGGTATCGGAGAAATTGCTTATTGCGGAAAGCCGTCGGCGGCCAGCGTCCTGATGATCCGCACGCAGTCGATATCCGACTGGTGGTAGGCCGATTTGACGTATTCGATGTAGGCCCGGTCTTCCGAGTTCGGGTCGCTGGCCAGGGTCGTTTGGTAAGTGAAGCGCAGGAACAGGAAATCCGGTTCCGGCTCTTCGATGGCAATGGTCAGGCCGCCGCCGGCATGCACTTCCGAGGGCACGATGTCGAAGCGTACCCAGTGCATTTCGGCCAGCGTGACGCGGTCCTGGATGACGGCCGGGCCGAAATCCAGTTCGCGCAGCAGCTCGCCGGCCTGCCGTTCGAGAATGGTGAACGCTTCCAGTCCGGGCAGGAAGGGAATCGGGTTTTCGACGCGATGCAGCAGGCCTTGCCAGAGCTGGTCGCGGTTCAGGGATTCGACCAGCGGATTTTCCGGGTCGTTGATCTGGATAAGGTGTTCGAAATTCATGGCCGGATTGTATTGCATTGGCCGCCTGCCGATAAGCGCTTCCCTGGCGCGGGGCAGGGCGGCGGGCAAGTAAACGACGCGACGTGTTAACATGCCGCCCATGCAACTAGAACGTATTCTCCAAAAACACGGCTTCGGCTCCCGCCGGGAATGCCGGGGACTGGTCCGGCGCGGGCGCGTCGCCATCAATGGCACGCTCTGCGAGGACCCCTTTGTCGAACTCGCTATCGACGGCCTGGTGTTCACCGTCGATGGTGTCGATTGGCCCTATGCCGAATTTGCCTGCCTGATGCTGCACAAGCCGCTGCATTACGAGTGCTCGCGCAAGCCCAAGCATCACCCCGGCGTCCTCGAACTGCTGCCGGTTGCGCTGCGTGAACGCGACGTGCAGCCGATCGGCCGGCTCGACGAAGACACCAGCGGCCTGCTGCTGATCACCAACGACGGCCAGCTCAACCATCAACTGTCCTCGGCCAAGCGCAAGGTGCCGAAAATCTACCTGGCGACCACCAAGCATCCGGTCGAGCAGGAACTGATCGATCAACTGCTGGCCGGCGTGCTGCTCACCGACGAACCCGAGCCGATCGCCGCCGCGGCGGCGGAAAAGGTCGGCGAACACCTGCTCCGGCTGACCCTGACCAGCGGCAAGTACCACCAGGTCAAGCGCATGGTTGCGGCAGCCGGCAACCGCGTCGAAGCCCTGCACCGCGAGGCGGTCGGCGAGCTGCAATTGCCGGCCGATCTGAAACCCGGCGAATGGCGCTGGTTGAGCGCCGACGACTTGCAAAAGCTGGATTACAGCCGATGACCCTGACCGAAATGCGCTACATCGTGGCCCTGGCCCGCGAGCGTCATTTCGGCAAGGCAGCGGAAGCCTGCCACGTCAGCCAGCCGACCCTGTCGGTGGCCCTGAAGAAAGTCGAAGGCCAACTGGGCGCCGCGCTCTTCGAGCGCACCGCCGCCGATGTGCGGATCACCGCGCTCGGCGAACGCATCGTCGCCCAGGCCAAGCGCGTGCTCGACGAAGCCGTGCGTCTCGAGGAAATCGCCGAGTCGACCGGCGATCCGCTGAGTGGTCAATTGCGCATCGGCATCATCTACAGCATCGCACCCTACCTGCTGCCGCAATTCATTCCGGCCCTGCACCAGCAGGCGCCGAACATGCCGCTGTTCCTCAAGGAAGATTTCACCGGCAACCTGATTCCCGCCCTCAAGGCCGGTGAACTCGACGTCATCGTCATCGCGTTGCCCTTCGCCGAGCCCGGCCTGGTTGCCCAGGCGGTCTACGAAGAACCCTTCCGCGTCGTCGTGCCGGCCGCTCATGCCTGGAGCCAGCGGCAAGCCATCCCGGCCGACGAGCTGGACGGCCAGAACCTGCTGCTGCTCGGCCAGGGCAACTGCTTCCGCGACCAGGTGCTGGAATCCTGCCCGCGCCTGACGGCCCCTGACGGCCTGGCCAATTCGCTGGAAGGCGGCTCGCTGGAAACCATCCGCTACATGGTGGCGAGCGGCGCCGGCATCGCCGTCATGCCGAGCACGGCGGCTGATCCGTTGATCGACAAGGAACCGCTGGTCAAGGTTTTGCCCTTCGCCGGCACGCAACCGTCACGCACCGTGGGTCTGGTCTGGCGGGTGACCTTCCCGCGGCCGCAGGCCATCGATGCGGTAAGGGCGGCGTTGCTGTCCTGTGAGTTGCCGGGGGCGAGCAGCAAGCGCTGAGGTTTCACGTGGAACAGTGGGGCGGTGTCGGCCACAAGCGGTCTGTCAGTATTCGATATGATTGCCGATTTCAATGCCAAGTTGTTTTTTTAGGACATCACTCATGTCGGACGACAGAAAAAAATTTCTTAGCCAGTTAATGACCCAATCAGCAAAATACATGGGTATCGTGATAGTTGGCCTATGCATTAGCGCCTGCTCTGAAAACTGGAAAGAGGAGGTCCAGTTACAAGATGGTCGCATTCTAGTTGTCGAAAGAGAACTGATTTCGGAGGGTGGAGGGGACGAATGGGCAAGCAACCGTTCAGGCACAAAGCCAAAAGAATATGTCATTAGATTCGCAAATCCAGATCAATCGGGAAAGGAAATCGAGTGGCGTTCGATAAAAAAATCTCCGCAAACTTGGCCTGAAATACCGCTGGTTCTTGACATGGCATCCAGCAATCCTGTCGTCTTTTCGATAGTGGCTATCTCGCCTGGTTGTGAGGTTTATTCAAAATACGCTCATCAGGATGGTCGATGGATTGAAGAGCCGCTCCCCGAACAATTTGCTCAGCGCACAACGAACCTTCTTTTTGGAAGCCACAAAGAAATGCCGACGTTCGTCAGTTTGAAAGATAAACGCACCAGAAATAATTACGTAGGCGTCAGAAACAAGTACTTGCAGGTAGGCCCAAACCACAAGGTTTGTGGCTAATTTAGCAATAAATGTTGAATTTGCCTTTCTTGGCACCGAACGTGTTCTTCGGGTACCAATCTGCAATAGCAAAAAGCCCTCGGCATACTTCCCGAGGGCTTTTTGTTTTCGCGCCAACCAATAATCAGGCTTCGGCTTTCTTCTTGGCCGGGGCCTTGGGTTTGGCGACCTTCTTTTCGAACTCGAAACTCACCTTGCCGTCCTTGGCCACCAGATAGGCCGAGAACTTGCGGCGCGTGCGGTTGGAGACGAATTCCTTCAACAGGTCGGTCTTGCCATCGGCCAGCAGTTTCTGCATCTGGGCCGGCTCGATGGGTTGTTGCAGGATGACCTTGCCGGAACGGAAATCGCAGCTCTTGTCCGGGCCGACCGATTTTTCGCAGACGTAGGTGCTGCCGTGGTCGTAGACGTTGGCGGCGCATTTCGGGCATTTGCCGAGGCTGGTCTGGGCCGAGAAATCAACGGGTTCGTTGCTCGCTTCGTCGGCCTTGTCCTGGCCGAAGTCGAATTCCGGTTCCATCTTGTCGTTCAACTTGATGGCAGCCGAGAAGGTACGGCCCATCTTGTTGCGGAAGCCGGTCAGCGGACCGATCTGCTTTTCGTTGATCAGCGTGTCGATTTCTTCCGGTTCGAACTGGCGGCCGGCAACGATTTTCCATAGCGAGTAGTCGCAGCCACCGCACTGGAATTTCTTGTAGGTTTCGCGAATCTCGCCGCCGCAGCGCGGGCATTTGGCAGTCAATACACCAAAGTCGCCGGGAATCGTGTCGGCTTCGAAGGTCTTGGCGCGCTCGACCATGTGGCGGGTCATTTCGGCGATTTCGCGCATGAACTCGTCGCGCGTGAATTCGCCTTTTTCGATGCGTCCGAGCTTCCATTCCCAGTCGCCGGTCAGTTCGGGCTGAGTCAGTTCGTTGATGCCGAGGCCGTTCAACAGCGTCATCAGCGAGAAGGCCTTGGCGGTCGGCGTCAGTTCACGGCCTTCGCGCAGCATGTACTGCTCGCCGATCAGGTTTTCGATGATCTGGGCGCGCGTTGCCGGGGTGCCGAGACCGCGGCCGGCCATCGCCGCCTTGAGTTCCTCGTCGTCGACCATCTTGCCGGCGCCTTCCATGGCGGAGAGCAGGGTGGCTTCCGAGTAGCGCGGTGGCGGCTTGGTTTCGTTGGCCTTGACGGTGACCTCTTCGGCCTTGACCTTTTCATCCTTGGCGACGGCGACCAGGTTGCCCTCGGTGCCTTCCTGGCCTTCCTTGCCATGCACGGCCAGCCAGCCCGGATTGACCAGCACCTTGCCCTCGGTCTTGAAGGGGTGGCCTTCGACGCGGGTGATGCGGGTGGTCACCATGTATTCGGCGGCCGGGAAGAAGACAGACAGGAAGCGGCGAACGACGAAGTCGTAGAGCTTCTGTTCGACTTCGTTGAGATTCTTCGGCGCCTGCGGGGTCGGGATGATGGCGAAGTGATCGCTGATCTTGGCATTGTTGAAGATGCGCTTGTTGGGCAGCACCCAGTTGCGCGCCAGGATCTGGTGGGCAAACGGCGAGTAGCGGGCGAGCAGCACCTCGTCGTGGCCCTTGCCGGCGCCTTCGCCGGTCAGGATGGTCAGGGTTTCCTTGACCGTCGGCAGGTAATCTTCCGGCAGGCAGCGCGAATCGGTCCGCGGGTAGGTCAGGACCTTGTGTTTTTCATAGAGCGCCTGGGCGATCGACAGCGTCGTTTTGGCCGAGAAGCCGAAGCGGCTGTTGGCTTCGCGCTGCAGGCTGGTCAGGTCGAAAAGCAGCGGCGAGAGACGGGTTTCCGGCTTGGCTTCTTCCGTGACGATACCTGGTTTGCCGGCAGTGGCGGCGCGGATGGCCTCGGCCTTGGCTTGTTCCCACAGGCGGTCGGCGCGGGCGTGTTCGTCCTCGGCCTTGCCCTTGTAGGCTTCGTCGAACCACTTGCCGGTGTAGTTGCCGGCCTTGGCGGCGAAGTCGGCTTCGACTTCCCAGTAGTCGCGCGCCTTGAATTCGCGGATCCGGCGTTCGCGTTCGACGACGATGGCCAGCGTCGGCGTTTGCACGCGGCCGACGGTGGTCAGGTGGAAACCGCCGGTTTTCGAGTTGAAGGCGGTCATCGCCCGCGTGCCGTTGATGCCGACCAGCCAGTCGGATTCGGAACGGCAGACGGCGGCATCGCCCAGGCCCTGCATTTCGTTGCCCTGACGCAGCCGTGTGAAACCGTCGCGGATCGCGCCCTGGGTCATCGATTGCAGCCACAGGCGCTGAATCGGCTTCGTCGTCTTGGTGTGCTGCGCGATGTAGTTGAAGATCAACTCCCCTTCGCGCCCCGCGTCACAGGCATTGATCAGGGCGGCGACATCCTTGCGCTTGATCAGCTTGGTCAGCACCTTGAGGCGCGATTCGGTCTTCTCGATCGGCTTCAGCGCGAAATGCGGCGGAATCACCGGCAGGTGGGCGAAGGACCATTTGCCGCGCTTGACCTCGAATTCCTCGGGGCAGGCCAGTTCCAGCAGGTGACCGACGGCCGAGGAGATGACATGGGTGTCGCTCTCGAAATATTCGTCGTGCTTGGTAAAGCCCCCCAGCGCCTTGGCGATGTCGGCAGCAACGGAGGGTTTTTCGGCGATGATCAGCTTTTTAGTCATGGGCTTTACCTGTTAAGTCCGGGGCATGATAAGTGCGCGGCGCTCGGCTTGGCAAGCCATCTATATATATGCAGCGAATTAGCTGAGGCGCTGGTAGCGGTTGCCGGGCAGTGGGGTGAGTTGGCCGGAGAGTTCGAGCAGCAGCAATTCGGCGAGCAGTTGCTCGGTGTCGTAACCGGTCCGTTCGGCCAGTTCGTCGAGGCTGCAGGGGTCATGGCCGAGGGCGGCGAACAGGGGGTCGTCGTCGGTCGGTCGGGGCGCTGTCGGGGGGGCTTCGGCGGCCGGATCGCTGCCCAGTTCTTCCAGGATATCGCTGGCCGTTTCAACCAGTTTGGCTCCCTGTTTGATCAGTTGATGACAGCCCCGGGCCAGTGGCGAATGAATCGAGCCGGGGATGGCGAAAACGTCGCGCCCCTGTTCGGCGGCCAGGCGGGCGGTGATCAAGGAGCCGCTTTCGGGGGCGGCTTCGACGACCAGAACGCCGAGCGCCAGGCCGGAAATGATCCGGTTGCGCCGGGGAAAGTTGGCAGCAATGGGCGGTGTGCCAAGCGGGAATTCGGAAACGATGGCGCCGTGTGCGGCGATGCGGCGGGTCAATTCCTCGTTGCGCGCCGGATAGATCCGGTCGGCGCCGGTGCCGATCACGGCAACGGTCGTGCCGCCGGCGGCGAGCGCCCCACGGTGGGCGGCGGCATCGATGCCAAGGGCGAGGCCGCTGATGATGTTCAGGCCATGGCCGGCCAATGTTTTGGCGAAATTTTCAGCGGTCTGCAGGCCTTGCGGCGTGGCATTGCGACTGCCGACCATGGCCAGGCCGCGCCGGCTGAGCAGTTCAGGCTTGCCGCGCACGTAGAGCAGGCAGGGCGGATCGGGGATTTCCAGCAGGGCCGGTGGATAGGCGCGGTCGGCCAGGGTCAGGATGTGTTGGTCGGGGGCTTCGGCCCAGGCCAGGCTGCGTTCGATACTGGGTTCGGGGACGAAATCGAAAAGCAGGTCCGCTTTTTCGCCGATCACGCCACGTACGGCCAGTCGCCCGGCGGCGAAAATGGCTTCCGGTAAACCAAAAGCGGCGAGAAGCTTTCTCTGCGTCTCGCCGCCGATACCGGGGATCAGGCTCAGCCGCAACCAGGCGGCCAAGCCTTCTGACAGGTTCATGGATTCTTGGTCGAGTCGCCGATCATGATGGCTTTTGAGGATTCGACGACCAGCGCGTAGGCGACATGATTGAAAACGCGAAAGACAAAAGCCAGGCCGTAGCGTTCTTCGGGGACGGTTACCGGCACCTGGCGACCGTTTTCGGTAGCGACTGCAACACGGTTGCGATAGAGGGCCAGAACATGACCGACTTCCAGGGAGTCGTTACTGCCGCGGTTGATCGAGACGACCGAACTCTTGCCGCCTTCGCTAAGACCGCCGTAGATCGACATTATCTTGCCGGAAATCTGTTGTTCCGGCCGGTGCGGAGCATAAGCGATGATGTCGGCGGGCGGGGCGGGGAGCAGGCGGTCGCCGCGGCCGATTTCTTCCTTGGCCAGCACGATGCGCAGGGCGGCCGGCTCGCCGGGCTGGACCAGCTTGGCATTGCCGAGGAAAAAGGCTTCATGACCGATGACAACGCCGCTATCCGGATCCTTCAATGGTTTGCCCTGGCGGAAGACATTCCAGTTGACGACGCTGCTGTCGGGAATGCCGGTGGCGAAGGCGGTGTCGCCGGCGCCCATGAACATGCGATCCTCCTGCGAGGCGACGATGCGGGCGATGTTGTCGTGCGCCCCAGGCTCGATGATCAGCGGCTGGGAGAGGAAGGGCTCGATGATATTGGGCGGAATGCTGGGGACGACCTGTTGCACCGCTTCGCTATAGACCTTGGGCTGCAGGCGGCCGTCACGGTTGATGCCGCCGTTGCCGACGGACTTGCCGATCTTCAGGCGCGGCTTGCCATCGACATAGTCGAGCATGATGATGTCGCCCGGATAGATCCAGTGCGGGTTCTTGATTGCCGCCCGGTTCATGTTCCAAATTTCCGGCCAGCGCCAGGGTTGTTTGAGGAATTTCCCGGAAATGCCCCAAAGGGTGTCGCCGCGTACGACGATATGACGATCGGGGGGATTGTCGACCAGAGCGAGGGGCTCTTCGGCAAATGCGCAGAAGGCCGTTACGGCCAGGATGAGCGCGGATATAATGCGAACCATTGTCGTAACCTCTCGTGCCGGCGGAACGCGGTGCGATTACCACTGTCTGAGCAGAATCTGGCAACCCGGTTCCTATCTCGGGAATCGCTTGAGATTCTGCACGTAATAACCTAATCGAGCAAGCTTTTCATCTGTTTTATCTATGGCGCTTCTACCCATTTTGCGTTTCCCCGATGTCCGTCTGAAAAAAGTCGCGGCACCGATCAAAAATATTGACGATGGCATCCGTAAACTGGTCGCGGACATGGCTGAAACCATGTACGAAGCTCCGGGTATCGGATTGGCGGCAACCCAGGTCGATGTCCACAAACAACTGGTTGTGATCGATATCTCGGAGGAAAGGAACGAACTGCGTGTTTTCATCAATCCGCGCATCGAACAATCCGAAGGGCTGCAGGAGGGCGAAGAGGGCTGTCTCTCGGTGCCCGGCATCTACGAGAAGGTCGAGCGCGCCGAGCGGGTGACGGTGCGTTATCTCGATCTGGATGGCACGCAACAGTCGCTGACCACCGATGGTCTGCTGGCGGTCTGTATCCAGCACGAGATCGATCACCTGCAAGGCCATGTCTTTGTCGATCACCTGTCGCAACTCAAACAGACGCGGATCCGCAGCAAGCTGGCCAAGCAGGCGCGGGTCACGGCATGAGGGTGATTTTTGCCGGGACCCCGGAGTTTGCCACCCAAGCCCTGCAAGCGATCATCGAGGCCGGCCATCAGGTGCCGTTGGTCCTGACCCAGCCCGACCGGCCGGCCGGTCGGGGGATGAGCCTGCAGCCGTCGCCGGTCAAGAAACTGGCGCTCGCCCACGGCATCGAAGTCTTCCAGCCGCTCAAGCTGAAAGATCCGCAAGCCCAGGCGAAGATCGCCGCTATCGCGGCCGAGGTCATGGTGGTGGCGGCTTACGGCCTGATCCTGCCGCAAGCCGTGCTTGACCTGCCGCATTACGGCTGCCTCAATATCCATGCTTCGCTGCTGCCGCGCTGGCGCGGCGCGGCCCCCATTCAGCGCGCCCTGCTGGCCGGGGATGCCGAAACCGGCGTCTGCATCATGCAGATGGAAGCCGGGCTGGATACCGGGCCGGTGTTGCTGCGCGGCGCCTTTCCGATCGAAGCGAACGATACGACGGCGACCCTGCACGACCGCCTGGCAACGCTCGGTGCCGCACTGATCGGCGAAGCCCTGGCGAAACTGCCTTTGTCGGCGACGCCCCAACCGCTTGAAGGGGTGACTTACGCCCACAAGATCGAGAAGGCCGAAGCCCTGATCGACTGGCACAAGAGCGCCGGCGAACTCGATCGTCACATCCGCGCCTTCAACCCCTTTCCCGGCGCCCAGGCCCTGCTCGGCGGCCAGACCGTCAAGTTGTGGCGGGCCGCGCCAGTGGCTGGTCAGGGGGAAGTCGGTCAGGTTTTGCGGGTCGATCGCCAGGCCATCGTCGTCGCCTGCGGCGACGGCGCGCTGGCCGTCAGTGAGCTGCAGAAAGCCGGTGGCAAGCGCCTGCCGGTACAGCAGTTCCTGGCCGGCAATCCCCTGCAACCGGGCGATCGTTTCGATATTGCCGCTTGAATTCCGGCCGGGCTGACGCCATTTAAGGCCTGGGAATGCACTTATTGCCGGCGACGATTTCTCGGATCATGAATCCTGTTCTCCCCGTCGGAGCGGCTGTTTCCGGTCGCTTTGGCTTTCTCCGACCGGCCAATTTGTTCAGCGTTTCCTTGGTTCGATTAGCTCTGGGAGGTTCAAGAATGTTCAACTGGCTCAAGACCGCCCTGCTGATGGCGGCGATCATGGCGCTCTTCGGTGTGGTCGGCGGCATGCTGGGCGGCCAGTCCGGCATGGTGCTGGCGCTGCTGTTTGGGGGCGGCATGAACTTCTTTGCGTACTGGTTCTCCGACAGCATGGTGTTGAAGATGTACAACGCCCGGCCGGTCGACGAAACCAGCGCCCCGCAGTTCTACAACATGTTGCGCGAACTGACGCAGCGGGCCGGCCTGCCGATGCCGCGGGTCTTCATCATCGACGAAGAGCAGCCGAACGCCTTCGCCACCGGGCGCAACCCGGAGCACGCGGCGGTGGCGGCCACCACCGGCATCCTGCAACTGCTCTCGGGGCGCGAGATGCGTGGCGTCATGGCGCATGAGTTGGCGCATGTTCGGCATCGCGACATCCTGATTTCGACCATTTCGGCGACCATGGCCGGGGCGATCTCGGCGCTGGCCAATTTCGCGATGTTCTTCGGTGGCCGCGACGCCGAAGGGCGTGCCGTCAATCCGCTGGCCGGCATCCTGGTTGCCGTGCTGGCGCCGCTCGCCGCCAGCCTGATCCAGATGGCGATTTCCCGTTCCCGCGAGTTCGAGGCCGATCGCGGCGGGGCGGAGATTTCCGGCGATCCGCAGGCGCTGGCCGATGCTTTGGGCAAGATCGAGCGGTATGCCGAAGGTCGCATTCCGCTGGGGCCGGCCGAGGCGCATCCGGAAACAGCGCAGATGATGATCCTCAATCCGCTGGCCGGCGGCGGTTTGCAAAGCCTGTTCTCGACGCATCCGCCGACTGCCGAACGGATTGCCCGGCTGCGGGCGATGGGGCGTTAGGCGCCGAGCCGGCCGCGCAACACTTCGGTTTTTTCCAGACGGTTGGGGGCAAAGGCGGCAATCACCTCGGCGAATAGCGCCTGTGCTCGCTGGCTGTTGTCGCCGCTGAAATTGCAGACATAGACATCGAGCGTGACGCCGCCGACTTCCGGCCAGGTATGGATGGCCAGGTGCGATTCGGCCAGCACCACGGTGCCGGTGACGCCGGCTGGCTGGTCATGGTGGTCGCGGAAAGGGTGGAAGAGGCGGCCGACCACGCGCAAACCGTGGCGCGTGCAGGCGTCGACGCAAAAGGCTTCGAGGCCGTCGGCGTCGAGCAGCAAGCCCGGCGCGCAGCGGCAGTCGTGGAGGTCGGCGATCAGGTGCAGGCCATTCATCCTAGAAAACGGAATTGAACCGCAGAGACGCAGAGGGGCTGAGGAAAAGCAAAGGCCTGCCGGGATTATTCGGCACCCCTTCCGGGGTAGCTGCAAAAGCGATGCAAGTCGCTGTTTTCACGTTCGTCTCTGCTCCTTTGCGACTCTGCGGTAAGAATTTTTAGGTTGATCGGGCAATTCTATGACGTTTCACGTGAAACCCGCTGGCGGAAAATGCGTTCGAGCAGTCGGCCCAGGCGGTAGCCGGCGGCGACCAGGCGGCGTTGGGCGACAGTGTGGGCCTGGCGGTCGAATTCCTGGTCGATGCTCGGCAGCAGACTGCCGCTGGCCGGCGGGTAGGCCGCCGCCAGCAGGCGATGGCTTTCGTCACGCCAGCGGCCGACCGTGCCCTGTGGCGGGGCCGGGTAGCGTTCGAGCAAGTCGCTCACGGTCTTTTCCAGGCGCTTGCCACGCAAGTTTGACGGACCGGGCAGATCGTCCCAATAGGTGTGCAGGCTGGAGAAGGGCCGGCGTTTGTTGAAGGGGTTCTCGATTTCCTGCCGATTGCCGCCTTCATCGCCTGGCTGGCCGACATGCAGGGGCTGGTGGATATCGCCGACCAGATGGACCAGCCAGGGCAGGGCCCAGGCCATTTGCTGTCGATCGTCGGTGGTGCCCAGTAGCCGGCTGAGCCGCTCGATTTGGCGGTCGAGTTCGCCGACCCGGGCGGCCCCGTCGTCAGCCAGATCGACGTAGTGCCACGACTTGTGGCGGGCCTGGTCGGGTAGCCCGGGGATGGCGGGGGTCGGTGCTTCGCGTTTTTCGTCGTAGAAACGCGGATCGTGGCGGATGGTGTCGGCCCAGGTTGCCGCTTCGGCAAAAATGGCGGCTTCTTCCGTCGCCCCGGCTTTTTCAAGCCAGCCCGGGTAATCCGGGTGACGGGCCAGGATTTCGCCGATTTGCTGCCGGCTGAGCGGCGATAATTGCTGCCAGGCGATGCTGGCCGTCAGGCGATGGCCGGCGGCGTTCCAGGCGGTGGCCGGGAGCGGGATGAACGCGAAACTAAGAATGATGAGGAATCGACGCATTGCGTCATTATGCCGCGTGCGATAATCCGCTCCTATGTCAAAACTGCCGCTCAATTCACTGGCTTTCGCCTTGCTCAACGCCGCCCGTATCGACGCCGCCGTCTTGGCCGGGCAAAGTCTGGCCGATGGTCTGCTCGGCCGGGTCGAGGCGGCGGCCCGACCCGCGGTGCAGGACCTTGTCTATGGCAGCCTGCGCCAGTACGGGCGGGGCGATTTTTTCCTTTCCCGCCTGCTCAGCAAACCGCTTGAGGCCGAGGAAGTCCGGGCTTTGTTGCTGGTTGCGATCTATCGCCTGGAAACCCGGCCCGAGGCGGCGCATACGGTGGTCGATCAGGCCGTGGCGGCGGCCGGCGAGCTGGCCGAGGGGCGTTTTCGCGCTCTGGTCAATGGCGTGCTGCGCAATTTCCTGCGCCAGCAGGCCGAGTTGAACGCCGCCCTGGCGAACGACGCCGTGGCCCTTGCCCAGCATCCCGAGTGGTGGTTGCAACAATTGCAGAGCAGCTACCCGGCCGACTGGCCGGCCATCGTTGCTGCCGGCAATCGGCCGCCGCCGATGGCGCTGCGGGTCAATCTGCGGCGCTGCGGGCGGGATGAATATCAGCAAAAGCTGAGTGCCGAAGGGTTGTTATCGACGGCGGTCGGCGAGGCCGGGTTGATGCTGGACAAGCCGGTCCCGGTCGATCGCCTGCCGGGCTTCGCGGCCGGCCTGGTTTCGGTGCAGGATCCCGGCGCCCAAATGGCCGCCGAGTTGCTGGCGCCGCTTGCCGGCAGTCGGGTGCTCGACGCCTGCGCGGCGCCGGGCGGCAAGACGGCGCATTTGCTGGAACGGGCCGAAGTGGACCTGCTGGCCCTCGATCTGAAGCCGTCGCGCTGTCGCCGGGTTGAAGAAAATCTGGCCCGCCTTGGGCTGCGGGCCGGCCTCAAGGCGGCCGATTGCAGCAAGTTGAATACCTGGTGGGACGGCCGCCCCTTCGATGCCGTGCTGGCCGACGTGCCGTGTACGGCGAGCGGTGTCGTGCGCCGCAATCCGGATGCCAAGTGGCTGCGCCGGGCTGAGGATATCGCCAGTTTCGCCGCCGCCCAGGCGCGAATTCTCGATGCTCTGTGGCAGGTCGTCCGCCCCGGGGGTAAACTGCTTTATGTCACCTGCTCGGTTTTTCCGGCCGAAAACTCGGAACAGATCGGGCGCTTCCTGGTCTGTCAGCCGTCTGCTTGCCGTTGCCACGAAGAACAGATCCTGCCCAACCCCGAACACGATGGTTTCTTCTACTGTCTGCTTGAAAAACGTGATTGAGCGACTGCGCCGCTGTCTGTTGCTGTTGATTTTCCTGCCGCTGCTGGCCTCGAGCGCCGAAATCGAGATGACGGCGCCGCAGATCGTGGCGGGAGAAGACGGCTATGTGCTGTCCGCCGATTTCACCTTCGACCTCAGCCCGCGCCTGGAAGAGGCCGTGACCCGGGGCGTCGTGCTCTATTTCGTGGCCGATTTCGAGTTGTCCCGGGCGCGCTGGTATTGGCTCGATGAAAAGCTGGTCAGCCGGAGCCAGACCTATCGCCTGTCCTACCATGCGCTGACCCGCCAATATCGCCTGTCGACCGGTGCCCTGCACCAGTCGTTTGCGACCCTTTCGGAAGCCTTGCGCATGCTGGCCCACCTGCGCAATTGGGTGGTGGTCGAGAAAAACGACAAGAGCGTGCGTCCGGGCGAGCCTTACCTGGCGGCCCTGCGCCTGCATCTCGATGTCACCCAATTGCCCCGTCCCTTCCAGATGACCGCCCTCGGCAACAAGGACTGGAGCCTTTCTTCGGACCGCAAGACCTGGCCGCTGACCTTGCCCGCCAGCCTGCCGGTGGAGGCCAAGTGAAGCGTTTTGTCGCGGTGGCGGGGGCCCTGGCAGCGGCATTGGGCGGTATCGTCTGGTTCCTGCTGCTGATGTCGACGGCCGCCGACACGGTGCTTTTTTCCCGTAACTACCCGTTGCTGATCGGCCTCAACATCCTGCTGGCACTGGGCATGGTGGCCCTGGTCGGCGCCCAGTTGCGCTCCCTGTGGCGGGATTATCAGGCGCAGGTGTTCGGTGCCCGCCTGAAGTTGCGCCTGATGCTGATGTTCGGCGTCATCGCCGTGCTGCCGGGGGCGCTGGTCTATGGTGTGTCGGTGCAGTTCGTCACCCGTTCGATCGAAAGCTGGTTCGACGTCCGCGTTGAAAAGGCCCTGGAGTCCGGCCTGCATCTCGGCCGTTCGGCCCTCGATTCGCAATTGGGCGATCTCAGCGACAAGGCGCGCAGCATGGCGGCCGAGCTCTCCGATATCCAGGAATTTTCCCGGCGTTCGGCCTTGTTGCGCCTGCGCGACGAAAAGGGCGTGCAGTCGGCGGCGCTCTTCTCGGTCGGCGGCCAGTTGCTGTCGAGCGCCACCGGCGACCTGGGCAGTGTGCTGCCCGATCTGCCCAGTCAGGCGCAGCTCAAGCAGGCCCGCAGTTCGCGCCTGCTCAGTTCGGTGGACGGCGAGGGGGGCAAGCTTTATTTGCGGGTGCTGGTGCCGGTTTCGGCCCGCGATGTGTTCGAGGAGCCACGCATCCTGCAACTGACGCAACCGGTACCGCCCGGCCTGGCCCACGATGCCGAGGCGGTGCAGGGCGTGTACCGCGATTACCAGGAGTTGCAATTGGCCCGCGACGGGTTGACCAAGATCTATGCCCTGACCCTGACCCTGACCGTTCTCGTCGCCCTGTTCGGGGCCTTTGCCCTGGCCTATGTCATGGCGCGGCGTCTGGTGGCGCCCCTGCACATTCTGGCGGAAGGGACGCAGGCCGTGGCACAGGGCGACTTTTCGCCGCGCCAGGCGATCTACAGCGGTGACGAGTTGGGCGTGCTGACCCAGTCCTTCAACCGGATGACCCGCCAGCTCAACGAAGCGCGCCATGAAACCGAGCGCCATCGGGCCGAACTCGAATCGGCCCGCGGCTATCTCGAGTCGATTCTGGCCAACCTGTCGGCCGGGGTGCTGGTTTTCGACCGCCATTTCGTGTTGCGTACGGTTAACGAGGGGGCTCTGACCATCCTCAATGACGACTTCGTCGACCTGATCGGTACAGCCATCGACAACTGGCCGCGGCAGGGCGTCATGGGCGAGTGCATCCGGCAGCATTTTTCCGCCACCGAGGAAACCGAATGGCAGGCCCAGCTTGAACTGGAACGGCCGAACGGCATGCCGCAGATCCTTTTGCTGCGCGGTTCGCGCTTGCCGGAAGGGAGCGGCGGCGGCGATGTCGTGGTTTTCGACGACGTCACGCGGATGATCGCCGCCCAGCGCAGTGCCGCCTGGGGCGAGGTGGCGCGGCGCCTGGCGCATGAAATCAAGAATCCGCTGACGCCCATCCAGCTTTCGGCCGAACGCCTGCAGTTCAAGCTGGCCGACAAATTGTTCAACGGCGATGCCGATCTGCTGGCCCGCGGCACGCAGACCATCATCAACCAGGTGCAGGCGATGAAGCGCATGGTCGACGATTTCCGCGACTACGCCCGGCTGCCGCTGCCCGACGTCCAGCCGCTCGACATCAATGGGCTGATCGGCGAAGTGCTGGGCCTCTACGAAAGCTCGTCGGCCGCCATCGAGATGCAGCTTGCCGCCGATCTGCCGCGCATCCAGGGCGACCCGACGCAATTGCGCCAGGTTATCCACAACCTCCTGCGCAATGCCGAAGATGCCCTCGAGGGCAGGGTCGGCAGCCGGATAAAAATTCTTACCGAAGTCACCGGACGCTCTGCCCGGCTGCTTATCAGCGACAATGGTCCCGGTTTCCCGGTTGAACTGCTGCCGCGCATCTTCGAACCCTATGTCACGACCAAGGCGCGCGGTACCGGCCTTGGCCTGCCGATCGTCAAGAAAATCGTTGAAGAACATCTGGGTCGCATCGAAATCAGCAATGCACCGGAAGGGGGCGCCCGTATCGATATTCGCCTGCCCCTGGTCAAGGAGGAGTCTGTTTAATGGCAATTATTCTCGTCGTTGATGATGAAGTCGGCATCCGCGAATTACTTTCTGAAATTCTGATCGACGAAGGCTACGATGTCCGGCTGGCCGAAAATGCCACGGCGGCCCGGCGGATTCGCAGCGAATTGCGGCCCGACCTGGTCCTGCTCGATATCTGGATGCCCGACACCGATGGTATTTCGCTGCTCAAGGAGTGGCATGCCGGTGGCCATCTGAATATGCCGGTGGTCATGATGTCCGGGCACGGCACCATCGATACGGCGGTCGAAGCGACCCGTTTTGGCGCCTTCGACTTCCTCGAGAAGCCGATCGCCCTGCAAAAATTGCTGACCACCGTGCAGAAGGCGCTCAAGCACGATGCCCCACCGCAACGCTTGCCGCTGACCCTGGAAGCCTTTGGCCGCTCGGCCTTCGTCAAGGAGTTCAAGCGCCGTCTCGAACAGTCCGCCGCCAAGTCGCCGCTGCTGCTGCTCAAGGGGGCGACCGGCGGGATGGCGGAAATCTGCGCCCGCACCTTGCAGTTGCCGCGCGCTCCCTGGCTCGATCTGTCCGGGGTGAGTAGCGCGTTGACCCGGGAAATGCTGGAAAAACTGAGCGGCGGATTGCTCTTCGTGCCCGACCTGTCGGTCCTCGGCAAGATGCAGCAGATGAACCTGGCCTATGCCATCGAGCGCCTGGAAAAGCTCAATCTGCAACTGGTCGCCGCCATTGCCCGGCCGCTCGCCTCGCTGGCCGAGGCTGGCTGGGACAGCAAGTTGCTGACGCGGCTGAGCGAAGTCTGGGTAGCGCTACCGCCGCTGGCCGGGCATGCCGACGAATTGCCGGAAATCGCCAGCCTGTTGCTGACCAATTTCGTCGAGCGCGGCGAAGTCCCGGTCCGCCGCTTCTCGACCGGGGCGCTCAATGCCCTGCGTACCTTGCCCTGGAAAAATCTGCCGGAAGCGAGCTGGACCGATCTTTACGTGCTCGTCCGCAATCTGGCGCTAACCGCCCTCGACGAGGAGATATCGGCCGAGGACGTGATCCGGGTGACGCCGGAAAAGGAGGGGCCGGACAAGGAAATGGTTTCCCTGCTGCCCTTGTTCGATCAGCCTTTGCGTGAGGCGCGCGATGCTTTCGAGAAACTCTATTTCGAACATCACCTGCGTCTCGAAGGCGGCAATATGACCAAGCTGGCCGAACGTTCCGGGCTGGAGCGGACGCATCTTTACCGCAAGTTGAAACAACTCGACGTCAAACTCGGCAAGCGCGGCGAAGAGTAGTAAGCACTGCGAGGCGGCCGGGCGGTGCGGGATTCGTGACCCGGCGCCCGGAATGGCGGATAATCGCGCCTTCCCGATTTTCTGGCGGAGTCCGACGTGAGCCGACCCAAGAACGATACTTTCCTGCGCGCCCTTCTCAAAGAGCCGACCGAATACACCCCACTCTGGCTGATGCGCCAGGCCGGGCGTTACCTGCCCGAGTATTGCGAAACCCGCAAACGGGCCGGCAATTTCCTCAATCTGTGCAAGTCGCCGGCGATGGCCTGCGAAGTGACGCTGCAGCCGCTGGCCCGCTACGACCTCGACGCCGCCATCCTCTTCTCCGACATCCTGACGGTGCCCGATGCGATGGGCCTCGGTCTCTATTTCGCCGAAGGCGAAGGGCCGAAATTCGAGCGCCCGTTGCGCGAGGAATGGGCGATCAACGACCTGACGGCGCCGGACCCCAACGACCACCTGCGCTACGTGATGGATGCGGTGGTCGAGATTCGCCGGGCCCTGGACAATTCCGTGCCGCTCATCGGTTTTTCCGGCAGCCCTTATACGCTCGCCTGCTACATGGTCGAAGGGCAGGGTTCGAGCGATTTCCGCCACATCAAGGCGATGCTCTACAACCGCCCGGACCTGCTGCACCGCATCCTGTCGGTGACCACCGATTCGGTGATCTCCTACCTCAACGCCCAGATCGACAGCGGCGCCCAGGCCGTGATGATTTTCGACACCTGGGGCGGTTCGCTGTCGGCGGCGGCTTACGAAGAGTTTTCGCTGCACTACATGCGGCGCATCGTCGCCGGCCTGAAGAAGGAAAAGGACGGCCAGCGCGTACCGAGCATCGTGTTTACCAAGAACGGCGGCCTGTGGCTCGACCAGATTGCCGACATCGGCTGCGATGCCGTCGGTCTCGACTGGACCATCGACATCGGCGAAGCCCGCCGCCGCGTCGGCGACAAGGTGGCCTTGCAGGGCAACCTCGACCCCAACGTGCTGTTCGCCAAGCCGGAAGTCGTCGCTGCCGAAGCCAGGAAAGTGCTCGACAGCTTCGGCCCGGCCAACACCGGCCATGTCTTCAACCTCGGCCACGGCATTTCGCAATTCACGCCGCCCGATAGCGTGACGGCGCTGGTCGACGCGGTGCACACGCATAGTCGGGTATTACGTAAGTAGTATCCATAAGTAGCCGGGAAAGCTTTACTTATACACAGAGCTTTGCCGATTTGGACGAAAAATTCCCGGAAATCTCTTGACACCGGGAATTTTGTTTAACGTGCTGAATGTAAAAGGTTTTGTTTGTTGCACAATATTTCGGCAAGGTGACGAAATCCTTTCAAGAGCACGATTTGGCGCCAACTTCCCAAAGAAATCCACAAAGTTATCCACAGCTTTTGTGGACAACCTGAAAAGTCCCGGCCTGCCCTCGGGAAGTTCCCGCTTTCCGGAGAAATGACGGCCTGCTGCGGCCGGTAATCCATGCCCGTATTACGCGTTGCTCTCGATCTACCCTTGCATCGGCTGTTCGACTATGTCGCCGAGGTCGCTTCGCCGGCCGATATCGGTCGGCGCGTCCGCGTCCCGTTCGGGCGGGGTGAAAAACTCGGGGTGATTGTCGACGTCGTGGACGACAGCGACTGGCCGCTCGCCCAGCTAAAAACCGCCGGCGAAATTCTCTCCGACCTGCCGCCGCTGCCGGCCGATTTCCTGAAACTCTGCGAGTTCGCCAGTGCCTACTATCAGGCGGCATTCGGGGAAGTCGTCATGCAGGCCCTGCCGGTCGGCCTGAAACGGCTTGCCCCACCGGTCCGCCGCAATGGGCGGGCGGCCGCTGCGGTAAAAGCCGTTGCCCAACCGGAATTGACCGACGAGCAAAGCCTGGCCGTCAATGCCGTCGATCCGGCGGCCGGTTTTGCCGCCCACCTGCTGCATGGGGTGACCGGCAGCGGCAAGACCGAAGTCTATCTGCGCCTGATCGAACGGGCGCTGGCCGCCGGCCGCCAGGTCTTGCTGCTGGTCCCCGAAATCAATCTGACGCCGCAGCTCGAAGGCCGGGTTCGGGCCCGTTTTCCCGCGGCCGGCGTTGTTTCGCTGCACAGCGAACTCGCCGAAGCGGCGCGCGAACGCAACTGGCGGGCGGCTTTTGCCGGCGAAGCCGAAATCGTGCTCGGCACCCGGCTGGCCATTTTCACGCCGTTACCGCGCCTCGGCCTGATCGTCATCGACGAGGAGCACGATGCTTCCTTCAAGCAGCAGGACGGCATGCGTTACTCGGCGCGCGACGTCGGCGTATTCCGGGCCCATCAGTTGGGCATTCCCATCCTCCTCGGCTCGGCGACGCCGTCGCTGGAGTCCTGGGCCAATGCGCAAAGCCAGCGCTACCAGCTACTGACCCTGCGCCAGCGGGCCAATCCGGAAGCGTCGCTGCCGGTCGTGCACATCCTCGACACCCGCCAGATGGTCTTGCAGGAAGGCGTCAGCGCCGCGCTGATTGCCGCCATCACGGAAAAACTGGGCCGCAGCGAACAGAGCCTGGTCTTCCTCAACCGCCGCGGCTATGCGCCGGTGCTGGCCTGCCCGGCCTGCGGCTGGGTCTCCCGGTGTACGCGCTGCGCGGCGAACATGGTGCTGCACCTGGCCGACCGTCGCCTGCGCTGCCACCATTGTGGCTGCGAGCATCGCGTCCCGAAAGCCTGCCCGACCTGCGGCAACCAGGATATCCACCCCTTCGGGCGGGGTACGCAGCGTCTCGAGGGCTGGCTGCAGGAGCAGTTTCCGGAAGCCCGCATCCTGCGCGTCGATCGCGATTCGGTAAAAAGCCGCAAGCAATGGGAAACCATGCTCGAGCGCATTCACGGCGGCGAGGCCGACATCCTGGTCGGGACCCAGATGCTGGCCAAAGGCCACGATTTCCCGAAACTGACCCTGGTCGGCGTGCTGGGGGCGGACTCGGCACTCTTTGCCGCCGACTGGCGCGCCCCGGAACGGCTGTTCGCCCAGTTGATGCAGGTCGCCGGACGGGCCGGGCGGGCCGAACTGAAAGGCGAAGTCGTGATCCAGACCCAGTATCCGGATCACTCGCTGTATGCCGCCCTGGTCAAGCATGACTATCCCGGTTTTGCCGCGACCCTGCTCAAGGAGCGCGAACAGGCCGGTTTTCCGCCTTATGCCTTCCAGGCCATGTTGCGCGCCGAGGCACCGCAGATGGCCGATTCCCTGGCTTTCCTGACGGCGGCCGCGGCGTTGCCGGAGATCGGCGAGCACGAGAACGTCATCGTCTACGATCCGATCCCGATGAAGATGGCGCGCCTGGCCAGCCTGGAGCGCGCTCAACTGCTGGTCGAATCGCATTCCCGGCCGGCTTTGCAGGCCTTTCTGCCGCGTTGGCGGGAAGCCGTCGAAGGCCTCAAGGCCCCCGGCAAACTGCGCTGGCATATCGAAGTCGACCCCTTCGAGTTCTGACCGGCACGACCCTTGCAGATAAGTCCTCCCATATCACTCAGGAGGGCGTCATGAGAATCCAGGAATCGACCGTCCAACTCTCGGCCAGCCATCAGGCGAGCCGCAGTGCGACGCAGGAAATCACCACCCAGAGCGGTTTTCGCCAGATATTCGCGGAACTCGCCGATAGTCCAGAAGCGTCGGGCGGGGTCGCCCGGCAAAACTTGCAGGAATTTCTGCAATCCTTTGTTGACGCGATTATTGCCGCCCTGGATGGCAAAAAATGCGAGGTAAACTTTGCCGCCGGCGACGCTTTGCCGGTCGCCAAGGCGGCGCCGGGCAGCGCCGGCGAGTTCGTCTGGCAGCGCCAGATCAGCGAAAGCGTCAGCGAATCGGAAAAGACCGAGGTCTGCGGTAGCGGCTGTGTCAAAACCAGCGATGGCCGCGCCATCGATTTCGATTTTTCCCTCAACCTGGCGCGTGACTACGTCAGTCGCAAGACGAGCCAGGAAAGCCTCAGCATCGCCTTGCGCGATCCGCTGATCCTCAGCTTTGACGGGAAATCGAGCGAACTGACCGGTCAGTTGCAGAATTTCGACCTCGATGCCGACGGCGTCGTCGAACAGATTCCCGGCCTCGGGGCGGGCAGCGGTTTTCTCGTTTTCGACCGGAACGGCAACGGCCGGGCCGACAACGGCAGCGAATTGTTCGGGGCGGCCAGCGGTGACGGTTTTGCCGATCTAACCAAGCTCGACAGCGACCACAATGGCTGGATCGACGAGGCCGATCCGGCGTTCAGCCAACTCGCCGTGTGGTCCGCCGACGACTATCGGACATTGGCCGAACGGGGCGTCGGGGCGCTCTACGTGCATGCGGTAGAAGCCCCGTTTGCCCTGAAAAACAGCGACAACGAGTTGCTCGGCCAGATCAGGGAAGCCGGTATCTATCTGGCCGAAAGCGGGGCGGTCGGCCATTTGCAGCAGGTGGATCTGGCGGTTTCAAACCCGGTGGGGTCGCAACAGCCAGGCGAGGGCCAGCAATTGCCCGCCTAAGAGCAGACCGAACGCCGTCCGGAACGCTGCCTCGCCCGTCCAGCCGGCGCCTTGCAGGGCATCGACAAAAATGCCGATGCCCCATTGCAAGCCGAAAGCGCCGGCAAAGACGAGCAGGTTGAGGGCGGTGTTGGCGCGTCCGGAAAGGGTTGGCGGAAACGCCTGGGCGACCAGCGAATAGGAAATGTTGGATAGCGAAAAGCCGGCGGCCAGTAGCGGCCACAGCAGGTTGCCGGCCAGCTTGGGAAAGGCGCAGATGATGGCGAATGCGGCGAGGGCGAGGAGCATGGCGCCCTGGTAGATCCGTTCCAGCTTGAAGCCCCGGCGCACCAGCCTGGTCGCGAAAAAGCCCATGAACAGGAAACCGCCCAGCATGGCGCCGCTCATCACCGTCAGGCGACTGGCCACCGCCGCCCGGTCGAGGTCTTCCAGCACGCTCATCCAGCGGGCGGCCCATAGGCCCTGGACGGCCATGAAGCCGCCGGTGAAGCAGAAACCCATCGGCGCGTAACGCCAGAAGTGGGGGCTGGAAAACACCGTTTTGACGCCGAGCAGTTGTTCGGCGAAGCCGCCGCCGCGGTTGCTCTCCGTCTTGTCCGGGGCGAGCCCCCAGAGCAGCGCGGCAACGAGCAGGGTAGCGGCGGCCAGGCCGAGGGAAATTTCCCGCCAACTGGCGAAATCGAGGGCCAGTTCCAGCGGTTTGGCCGCCGCCAGGGCGCCCAGGCCGCCGGCCGCCATGATCCAGCCGGTCAGGGAAGCCAGTTCTTCGGGCGGGAACCATTGGGTAAAGGCCTTGAACGAGGCCATCAGGCAGGCGGCGACGCCGAGACCGATCAATCCGCGCCCGAGGGCCAGTCCGCCCAGGCTCTCGGCCTGGCTGAAGGTGGCGGCACCGGCGGCGGCGAGCAGGAGCAAGGCGGCTTCGACCCGGCGCGGACCAAAGCGGTCGAGCAGCATGCCGAGCGGCAATTGGGCGGCGCCGAAGGCAAGAAAATAGGTGCTGGTCAGCAGGCCGAGGGCGTTGTCGCCGAGGCTCAGTTCGCGGGCGAGGACCGGGCCGATGATGGCATTGGCCGTGCGATACAGGTAGGAGAGGAAATAGCCGGCGGCAAAAGGCAGAAACAGCCGCAGCCACAGACGCCGGGTAGTGTTGGCCTTCACGCTTGGGGCGGTTCCACGTGGAACCCGGGGGACGGGCTGGGTGGGTTGTTTTGCCGCAGCCAAGCGAGACGCTGGTCGATTTTCTGTTTCCAGTTGTCGGCAATGCCCGGCATCGCCGCCAGGATTTCCAGGTCGCGCAGGGCCGGTCGGTGCATTTGCCAGAGGGCGATGGCCGCCGCTAGGGTCAACGGGGTGGTCGATGCTTCTTCCAGGCGTAGCTCGTCGCCCTGGGCGACCAGGCCGGGGGTGAGGACCCGCCAGTACCAGCCGTTCAGCCGCTGTTCGGCGATGAAGGCGGCCATGCCCGGGCAGGCGAAGCGTTCGTCGATTTTCCAGCAGGGCGTGCGCGGCTGGCAGACTTGCAGGCGGGCACCGCCGAGTTGCCAGATGTCTCCGATCCGGACGGCGCTTTCGTCGAGCTCGGGGCTGGAAATATTTTCGCCCAGGCTACCCGCTACGAGCTGCGGCGCGGCCTCGGGAAAGGCCGCGGCGAGGCGGGCGTAATGGCCGGCCGGGTAGAGGTGGACGGCCTTATCCGGCCCGCCGTGCACGCGCCGGTCGGCCTGCTGGTCGCCGCGGAAGCCTTCCCGACCGAGCTCCAATACGCTGCTGACCGCTTCCTTGTAAATGCCGCTCGGCCGACCGGAGGCGGGGAGTGGGCGAATACCGCCGATGAAGAGAGAGAGTTGGGCCATGGTGTCGGGATTCTGCCATCAATTCCACAACCATGCCGCACCACGCACCCCCGAGGAATCCCCATGGTGCGGCGGCAGGATTCTGGTGTAAAAGGCATCGGAAAAAACGTGCGGGAGGCAGCGGGCCGGCAGGTTGCGATACAGGCGTTCGATGTTGGAGAGGCCGCCGCCGAGGACGATGACCTGCGGGTCGAGGATATTGATGAGGCCGGCCAGCGCCCGGCCGAGACGGGCTTCGTAGCGCTGTAGCGTGTCGTCGCAGGTGGCCTCGCCGGCTGCTGCCCGGGCGGCGATATCCGGCGCTGACAGGGTCTGGCCGGTGACGGCGAAATGATCGCGGCTCAATGCCGGACCGGACAGCCAGGCTTCGATGCAGCCGCGGCGACCGCAATAGCAGGCCGGAGCCGGTGTCGATTCGGTAGCGCCGGGCGGCAGGGGATTGTGCCCCCATTCGCCGGCAATGGCGTTGGCCCCGGTCAGCACCCGGCCATTGACCACGATGCCGCCGCCGACGCCGGTACCGAGGATGATGCCGCAGACGATTTCGGCGCCGCGTCCGCTGCCATCGACCGCTTCGGACAAGGCGAAACAATTGGCGTCGTTGGCCAGCCGGACGTCGCGCCGGAGCAGGGCTTGCAGGTCCTGGCGCAGGGCTTGGCCGAGCAGGCAGTTCGAGTTGGCATTCTTGATCCGGCCGCTAGCCAGCGATTCGGCGCCGGGAATGCCGACGCCGAGCGTGCCGCGTTGCCCCAGTTCGCTTTCGGCGCCGTCGACCAGAGCGCTAATGGCACGCAGGGTGGCGGCATAATCGCCCTGCGGGGTCGGCATCCGGCGCCGCAATAATTCCCGACCGGCCTCGTCGAGGGCGATGATTTCTATCTTGCTGCCGCCGAGGTCGATCCCGAGCCGCAAAGCTTAAACCCGCACGGCGACAGCCTTGACGTTGCCATAGGTGGTGGTCAGCGTGCGCAGCACACTGCCTCCGGCTTCGAGCAGGAGGGTGAACAGGTTGCGTTCGGTGTACAGGCAAACCGGGTGGTGGATGGCGTATTTCTTGGCGAGGCCGGGGGCGAGTTCGGTAAACCGTTCCTCGACCGGCTGTTCGCTCCCGGCATAGCCTTCGGCCAGGGCGGAATGCATGCCGAGGACGGAGAGATAGAGCTTGCCGCCAATTTTTAGCTGGCGCAGCAGTTGGCGGACGACCTGGCGGGCTTCGGGATAGGGGGCGGCGCACAGGCTGCGGCGGACGAAAATGATGTCGAAGGGCTCGCCGGCCGGTTGTTCGGGCGGCTTGGGCAGGGCACAGGGGACGTAGGTAATTTCGTCGCGCAGGCCGGCGGCCAGGATGCGACCTTCGATATCCTGTTGCTGTGTTGGTTCGTCGGCGACCGTTACGCGGGCGCCAAGACGGGCGAACTGAATGGCCAGTTCGCAATGATTACCGGGCATGACCATGACCGAAACCAGGCGATCCAAGCGTTGCCGTTTGACGCATTCTTCCTGCGCCGAGCGTTCCAGCTCGTCGGTCCCAACTTCCCAGGGATTGGCTGTAGTATTGTTATTCATCGTTCTCCACCTTTTGCCCCATTGTGCATTAAGGGTGGTCGCTCTGACAACCCGCAGGAATAACAGGAAATAATGATGCTGGTGAGATTTTATTCAAGTGAGACGGGCGAGCTGCTGATGTTTGCCGAAGCGGCGAAAACCCTTTTCCAGATGATGGGCAAGGAAAGCAGCGCGCGCGGCAGTTTTGCCCAGCCGGAAATGCAGGCCGCCGCCGATGCCTTGCGCCAGGCCGTACACAACGAGTCGCCAGCGCCGGCGGAGAGCGACGAGGACGAGGAACATCCCGTGGTGCGCCCGGTGACGCTGAACTCGCGGGCCTGGCCGCTGATCGACATGCTGGAGCGGACGGGGCGGGCCGGCCCGAAGGCCAATATCATCTGGGAAGCGCCGAGCGCTTTCTGAGGCGTCGCGGTGGCGGCTCAGAACAGCTCGATATCGTCGTTCTTCTCTTTCATTTCCGCCATGAAGTGTTCGATGGCTTCGTGCACCGGCATGCCGTGCATCACCGCCTCGAACATGGCGATTTCTTCGCGGGTCGAATACTTCGCCCTGATCCGGGATTGCAGATCGACCCATTCGCTCGGATTGAACAGGCGGCGGTTGTCGCCGACCAGATTGCTCAGATCGCCCAGGCTGACGCCGACGTGAGTCAGACGCTGGACCAGCTTGTCGTAAAACTGGAAAGCGATGATCGCCTGGTGCACCATGCTCGATACATGTTCCGAAATGCCGCTCAAATTCTGTTTGGCGAGACCGACTTCGCCCGTATCGGGCAGCTTTTCCACAGTGTCGGAAATCGACCGCATATAGCCGGCCATGGTCGTGAAGGAGTCGGTCAACACCTCGACCGAGGCATTGCTGTCCTTCATCGCGGTTTCAATCTGCACTGCCGCCAGTTCCAGCATGAGCACGGTTTCGCGGACCTGGCTCCAGTTGAGGTCGGGAGTGTGGGCGGTCGTCCCGCGCGGCGGCGTCGATTTGTCGGTCATTGTTGTTGCTGTCCTTGGCTGATCCGGCCAACTATAACGCATGCCTTGGCCGGAGTTCCAGCCTTACCCGCTGGGCGACGGCGGCGCTTTGCCGCGATCATCGGCCGATGACCCGTCGCCCACTGTTCCTCCTGCCCTTCTTTCTGAGCCTGGGTAGCGTCCACGGCGCGTCCCTGGTCGCCGTCGATGTCGGCCACGGCGGGCATGATTCGGGTGCCCTGAGTGCGCGCGGCCGGCCGGAATTCGAATTCAATCGCCAGTTGGCCGCTATGCTGGCCGAGGCTCTGGAGCAGCGCGGCCTGGGCGTCAGGGAAATCAATTTCGACGGCGCCATCGGCAGCCTGGCGGCCCGTCCGGCGCAGGCCAAGGGCAGCGATTTTTTCATTTCCATCCACCACGACTCGGTCAGCGAGGCCTATCTGCTGCCCTGGGTATGGGAGGGCGTCGAGCGTAGCCATACCGAGGTCAAGCGCGGTTATGGTCTGTTTGTTTCGCAGCACAGTCCCGATCTCGAGAGCAGCCTGCGCTGTGCCTCGGCGATCGGCAGCCAGTTGCGCCGGGCCGGCTTCCTGCCATCGTCCTGGCATGGCCGCCGGCATCGCCCCGCCGACCAGGAAAATGGCGTCTGGTACTACGACAATCTGGTGGTGCTCTACCGTACGACGCTCCCCGCTGTCCTGTTCGAAGCCGGCGTCATCAAGCATCGCGACGAAGAACTGGAACTGCTCGACCGACAACGCCAGGCCCTGATGGCCGATGTCGTGGCGACCGGTATCGCCGCCTGCCTGTCGGTCAAAGAAATACCGGCTCCGCCTGTAGATCCAGCGCAAAACGGGCCCTGACATCGGCTTGCACGGCGGCCATGGTCCGTTTGACATCGGCCCCCGTGGCGCCGCCGTGATTGACCAGGACCAGCGCCTGTTTTTCGTACATGCCGACCGGTCCGAGATTCTTCCCCTTCCAGCCGGCCTGCTCGATCAGCCAGCCAGCCGCCAGCTTGACCCGGCCATCCGGCTGCGGATAACGCGGCAGGCCGGGATGATCGACGGCCAGCCGCCCGGCTTCTTCGGCGCAGACCACCGGATTGTGGAAAAAGCTGCCGGTATTGGGGATCTGCGCCGGATCGGGCAGTTTGCGCTGGCGTACGGCAATGATCGCCGTGGCGACATCTTGCGGGGTCGGCCGATTGATTTCCTGGGCCGCCAGCTCCTGGGCCAGGTCGGCGTAGCGAATATTCGGCTGCCAGGCCTTGGCCAAGCGGAAAACCACAGAAGTGATCGCCATCCGGCCGTCCAGATGCCAGCCCTGCTGCTTGAACAGGCTGTCGCGGTAGGCGAAACGGCAGCTTGCGCGGTCGAAACTGACAAAATCCTGCTGTTCAAAATCCCAGGCCGTCAGCGAGTCGAAACATTCGCCGACTTCCAGCCCGTAGGCGCCGATATTCTGAATCGGTGCGGCACCGACCGTGCCCGGAATCAGGCTGAGGTTTTCCAGGCCGGGCCAGCCCTGCGCCAGCGTCCATTGCACGAAGTCGTGCCAATTCTCGCCGGCCCCGGCTTCGATGTAGAAAGCCTCGGCGTCTTCCCTGAGCAGGCGTTTGCCGGGAATGGCCATGTGCAACAGCAGGCCGGCAAAATCGCCAGTCAGCACGAGGTTGCTGCCGCCGCCGAGGATGAAGCGTTTTTCGCTTTTCAGCTCGGGGTCGGCCAACTGCGCCGGATCGGTAATTTTCAGGTAGCGCGCCGCCTGGCCGGGCAGGGCGAGGGTGTTGAAGGGGCTGAGGTCGACGTTTTGTTGCAGGGTCATGGGCGGGATTTTCGCTGTTTTTTTGTGGGATTGCTTGGGTTGGTGGTTTTTTGGTTGTTTGGGATGAGGTGGCGCGTGTTTGGCGGCTGTTTCCGCCTAGCCAAAGAAAAGGCGACCCCAGGGGCGTCGTCCCTGGGTTGCTCAGCGCCTCTCATGGGACCCGAGAAGCGTCACGGAACGATGGCTCTGCCGATGAAACAACAAGCTTTAGCAGCTAATTCCGAGAAACCCCAATAGTTGATTTCCACGGTTCCGCCGAGACGCTTTTCCGGGCCACCATGTGGAGCGCCGAGCAACGGAGAAGGGCCGGGGGAAGTCGGCGAGGACTGTCTGAGACCCGCCGGGCCGAGTTCCGCAGCCGCCCGGCACTTTGAGTAGCGCAGGGGAGTCGGCGCAGCCGACCGCGTAGCCTGGGGTCGCCTTCTTCTTTGGCTACTTTCTTCTTGGCGAAGCAAGAAGAAAGTACGCCCACCCGCAAGGGGGAACTCCCACGCCAAACAAACATAATACTTATCGTAGGTGAGCCTAACTTACAAGCGAACCCGCCCGCAGCAGTCAATCAGACCAACACATCAACCGCCGCGAGGCTCCGGAACACCAGGATCAGAGCAGCGGCGCCAGCCAATACTCCGCATCCTTGAGCGACATCCCCTTGCGCGCGGCCCAATCCTCCAGCTGATCCCGGCCGATCTTCGGAATCGCAAAATAAGCTGCTGCCGGATGCCCGATATAGAACCCGGATACCGCCGCCGCCGGCGTCATCGCGCAGGATTCGGTGAGCTGCATGCCAGCCGTGTTCGGCGCATCGAGCAGGGCGAACAACTCCCGTTTGGCCGTGTGATCCGGGCAGGCCGGGTAGCCGGGGGCGGGGCGGATGCCCTGGTATTGCTCGGCGATCAGCGCTTCGCTGTCGAGCTTCTCGTCGCTGGCATAGCCCCAATAGTGAGTGCGTACTTCGGCGTGCAGCCATTCGGCAGCGGCTTCGGCCAGACGGTCGGCGAGCGATTTGAGCATGATCGCCGAGTAATCGTCGTTGGCTTTCTCGAAGGCGGCGACGCGTTCCTCGATGCCGAGGCCGGCGGTGACGGCGAAGGCGCCCACGTAGTCTTTAGCCCCGATATAATCGGCCAATGCGACGTTGTAGCGGCCCTTTGGCTGCTTGTGCTGCTGGCGCAGGCCGACCCAGCGGGTTAACTCGGTGGTCCGGCCGTCGTCGCTGTAGATGATGATGTCTTCGTTGTCGCCACGCGCCGGGTAGAGGCCGAACACGGCCTTGGCGGTCAGCCATTTTTCGCTGACGATCTTGCTCAGCATGGCCTGGGCGTCGGCAAACAACTGGCGGGCGGTTTCGCCGACCACCTCGTTCTGCAGGATGGCCGGGTAGCGGCCGGCGAGGTCCCAGCTCTGGAAGAAGGGCGACCAGTCGATGTAGGGCACCAGCTTTTCCAGGTCCAGCGTCAACGTGTGGCGGCCGGGCTGTTGCGGTTTGACCGGCGCATGGCTTTCTTTCCACGTGAAACGGTTGGCGCGGGCTTCTTCCAGCGTCACCATGGTCGCACCTTTGCGGCCGGCGTGTTCGGCGCGCACGGTTTCGTATTCGGCGACGATTTCGGCCATGTAGCCGTCGCGCTGGTCGACAGAGAGCAGCTTGGTGGCGACGCCGACGGCGCGCGAGGCATCCGGCACGTAGACCACGGCGCCTTCGGTATTGGGGGCGATCTTGATCGCGGTATGGGCGCGGCTGGTCGTCGCGCCGCCGATCAGTAGCGGCTGCTTCATGTTCAGGCGCTGCATTTCGCTGGCGACGTGGGCCATTTCCTCGAGCGACGGGGTGATCAGGCCGGACAGGCCGATGATGTCGACGCGATGTTCAAGCGCCGCCTTGAGGATGTTGTCGCAGGAGACCATGACGCCGAGGTCGACGACGTCGTAGCCGTTGCAGCCGAGCACGACGCCGACGATGTTCTTGCCG
>JAGTRU010000011.1 GCA_018261905.1 Pseudomonadota bacterium
CCCGGAAGAAATCACCCCGGAATTCGTGCGCAGCGAAATCGCCCGCGGCCGCGCCATCATCCCGAACAACATCAACCACCCGGAAAGCGAGCCGATGATCATCGGCCGCAACTTCCTGACCAAGATCAACGCCAACATCGGCAACTCGGCGCTCGGCTCGTCCATTCAGGAAGAAGTCGAGAAAATGACCTGGTCGATCCGCTGGGGCGGCGACACCGTGATGGACCTGTCCACCGGCAAGAACATTCACGAAACCCGTGAATGGATCATCCGCAACAGCCCGGTCGCCATCGGCACCGTGCCGATCTATCAGGCGCTGGAAAAGGTCAATGGCAAGGCCGAAGACCTGACCTGGGAAATCTTCCGCGATACGCTGATCGAGCAGGCCGAACAGGGCGTCGACTACTTCACCATCCACGCCGGCGTGCTGCTGCGTTACGTGCCGCTGACTGCCAACCGGATGACCGGCATCGTCTCGCGCGGCGGCTCGATCATGGCCAAGTGGTGTCTGGCGCACCACAAGGAAAGCTTCCTCTACACCCACTTCGAGGAAATCTGCGAAATCATGAAGGCTTACGACGTCGCCTTCAGCCTTGGCGATGGCCTGCGCCCCGGCTCGATCTACGACGCCAACGACGAAGCCCAGCTCGGCGAACTCAAGACCCTCGGCGAACTGACCCAGATCGCCTGGAAGCACGACGTGCAAGTCATGATCGAAGGCCCCGGCCACGTTCCGATGCACATGATCAAGGAGAACATGGACCTGCAGCTCGAATACTGCGACGAAGCCCCGTTCTACACGCTTGGCCCCTTGACCACCGACATCGCGCCGGGCTACGACCACATCACCAGCGGCATTGGCGCCGCGATGATCGGCTGGTTCGGCACCGCCATGCTCTGCTACGTCACGCCCAAGGAACACCTCGGCCTGCCCGACAAGGACGACGTCAAGGTCGGCATCATCACCTACAAGCTCGCCGCCCATGCCGCCGACCTCGCCAAGGGTCACCCTGGCGCGCAGATCCGCGACAACGCCTTGAGCAAAGCCCGCTTCGAATTCCGCTGGGACGACCAGTTCAACCTCGGCCTCGACCCGGACAAGGCGCGCGAATTCCACGACGAAACCCTGCCCAAGGAATCGGCCAAGGTCGCCCACTGGCGAAGGGGATGGAAGTGAAATCCGTCGAATTCGTCAAGGCCGGGGCCGAGGTTTATAGCAAGGTCTGAGTCCTGCTGAACGGCGGGTAGCAAGGGAAAGGCGGCTGACTCAGTCGCCTTTTTGTTGGCCGCAGATGTGGAGGCCATTTACAGACCTTTACCCTCTGTTAACCGTCGTTAACCCGTCATCGGGAGAGTATTCGTCCGGTCGCCGGGCTTTTTTCCCGGCCAGAAAAATCGGAAAGGGATCAGGACATGAAATGGATTTCCCCAAGCAGCATCCGGCGCTTTTTTGTTGCTGGCGGCCTGGCGCTGGCTGTGTCGATGGTGGTGGCCGGCCCCAAATTGTTGCATGACGCCAACGGCGAATGTGGCGGGCCGGAGCGTCACGGCATGCCCGGCGGCGAGCTGCCGCCGCCTTATTTGTCCGCCCTGAATCTGGATGAAGCCCAGCGTGACAAGGTTTTCGCGATCCTGCACGAGCAGGCGCCGACGATGCGCGAACGGCTCAAGCGTCTGAACCGGGCGCAAGCCGATTTGCACCGGCTGACGGCCGGGCCGGATTATGACGAGGCCAAGGCCCGGGCGCTGGCCGAGCCGATTGGCCGGGCGATGTCCGAGGTCGCCTTGCTGCGGGCCCGTACCGATCGCCTGATCTTTGATTTGCTGAGCCCGGAACAGCGTAAGCATCTGGCCGAGCTCAGTCCGGATGGCGAGCGGCGCGGCATTCCGGGCGCGGCACCGCGTGGCCCGGGGAGCGACGGGCCGGCTCGGCCGCCGCGTTAGGGCCCGGCGCCGGAAAATTCACTATTCCCCCTTGGCCCGCCGGCGAGTCGCGGCGGGCCTTTTTTGCCTGCCGGGCTTTACATCTTGTCGATGGCGCTGCCGCCCGATCGGCCGCAGAATAGACGAATGCCCACCGGATATCCCATGAAACCCGTCATTTCCCGTGCCCTGAGCCTGTCGGCCCTTCTTGTGCTCAATGGCTGTTCCTTGCTGCCCATGGTCGGCCCGGATTACCAGCTGCCCAGCTTCTCGCTGCCGGCCTTCTGGTCAACGACGCCGACGACGGCGGCCACAGCGCCGGCCAGCGAACTGGCTAGCTGGTGGCGACAGCTCGATGATCCGCTGCTTGATCGCCTGATCGACGAGGCACTGGCCGGCAGTGTTGACCTGAAACTGGCGCAATCCCGTTTGCAGCAGGCGCGGGCCAGTCGCGAGCAGGCGGTCAGCGGTTTGTTTCCCGCGCTGACGGCGTCAGCCGGCGCCAGCCGCAACAAGAGTTCGTCGGCGATCAGCACCTTGCCGACGCGCACCCTTTACGATGCCGGTTTCGACGCCAGTTGGGAAATCGACCTCTTTGGCGGCACGTGGCGCGGTGTCGAGGCGGCGACGGCCGAGCTGGCGGCCAGCCAGGCCAGCCTGCACAATGTCCGTGTCTCGCTGCTCGCCGAAGTGGCGCAGAACTATGTCGAATTGCGCGCCTTCCAGCACCGCCTGGCGATTGCCCGCGACAATCTGGCCAGCCAGAGCGAAACCGTGCAGATCACCGAATGGCGCAACCAGGCCGGGCTGGCTTCGAGCAGCGATGTCGAGCAGGCGCGGACCAGCCGCGAACAGACGCGGGCCAGCATTCCCGATCTCGAGATCGGCCGCGTGGCGGCGGAAAACCGGCTGGCCGTGCTGCTCGGCAAGAACCCCGGCGCGCTGCACGGCGAACTGGCCGAGATGAAAGATTTTCCGCCGGTGCCGGCCAGTGTCGGCGCCGGTATTCCGGCCGACGTGCTGCGCCAGCGCCCCGACCTCATCGTCGCCGAACGCACGCTGGCCGCGGAAACGGCGCGGCTCGGGCAAAAACAGGCGCAGCGCTTTCCCAGCCTGAATCTCGGCGGTTCCTTCGGCTGGCAGGCCTACAGCTTCGGCGCGCTGGGCGGCAGCGATACGCTGATGCGGGCGATCAGCGGCACGCTGGCGGCGACCCTGTTCGACGGCGGCCGCCTACGCAGTGCGGTGGCTATCCAGAGCGCCGTGCAGGAACAGGCGCTGCTTTCCTATCAGAGCGGCGTGCTCGGCGCGCTTGAGGAAGTCGAGAACGCGCTGACCGCCTACGCCGCCAGCCGCGAACGCCTGGAAGCCCGCCAGGCGGCGGCCGAAGCGGCGCGCAATGCGGCCTCGCTGGCACGCAATCTCTACCAGTCGGGCCTCACCGACTTCCAGAAAGTGCTGGAAACCGAACGCACCCGGCTCAGTGCCGAAGACAGCCTGGCGACCGCCCAAGGCAACCGGCTGACCAGTCTGATCACCCTGTACAAAGCGCTCGGCGGCGGTTGGCAACAAGCCGCGCCGACCACGGAAAACGAAAAATCATGAACGCAGACAAGTCAGACGATGCCCTGCTCGGCATCATCAATGCGGCCCCCAAGGGGGTCTTTCAGGGCGGCAAACGGCGCTGGTTGCTGATCGGCGGCGGCGTCGCGCTGCTGATCGTGCTCTGGGCCGTGTTTTCGTCCGGCGGCAAGGGCGCCGGCGGCCAGTACGTCAGCGAGGAAGCCGTGCTCGGCAATCTGGTGGTCAGCGTTTCGGCCAGCGGCACCCTGCAGCCGACCAAGTCGATCGACGTCGGCAGCGAGCAGTCGGGCACATTGGCCAGCGTGCTGGCGCAGGAAAACGATTACGTCAAGAAAGGCCAGTTGCTGGCCCAACTCGATACCGCCAAGCTCAGTGACGCCGTCGCCAAGTCGCAGGCGGCGCTGGCTGCGGCACAAGCTTCCGTGGCGCAGGCCCAGGCGACGGTGGCGGAAAGCAAGGCCTCGCTGGCGCGCATGCAGAAGGTGGCGGAAATCTCCGGCGGCAAGGTGCCGGCCAAGACCGAGCTGGAAACCGCCGAAGCCGCCGTGCTGCGCGCCGTCGCCAACGAGGCCAGCGCCCGTGCCTCGGTGACGCAGGCACAAGCCGTGCTGAAAACCGACGAAACCAATCTCGGCAAGGGCACCATCCGCTCGCCGGTCGATGGCGTGGTGCTGACGCGCAAGGTCGAACCGGGCCAGACCGTGGTCGCGGCGATGACCATCCCGGTGCTGTTTACGCTGGCCGAGGATCTGTCGCGTATGGAACTGCAGGTCAAGGTGGACGAGGCCGACGTTGCCAATGTCAAACTCGGGCAGCCGGCCGACTTTACCGTGTCGGCCTGGCCGGGCCGCAAGTTCCCGGCGACCATTCTGCGCGTCGGTCTCGGTTCGACGACGACCGACAACGTGGTGACCTACAAGACGGTGCTGGCGGTTGCCAACGACGATCTGGCGCTGCGCCCGGGCATGACGGCGACCGCCGCGATCATCACCGCCAACCGGCAAAACGTCCTGTTGGTGCCGAATGCCGCGCTGCGCTTCACGCCGCCGGCGGCACCCGACGCGAAAGCAGGCGGCGGTTTTGTGGCTAGCCTGATGCCGCGGCCGCCCGCCGAGCCGAAAAAGCAGAACGGCAAGGTCGAGGGGGGCGCCCAGCAGGTCTGGGTACAAACCGAAAGCGGGCCGCAGGCAGTGCCGGTTAAGACCGGCGTCAGCAACGGCCGCCTGACCGAAATCATCGGCGGCGACCTGAAGGCCGGCATGGCCGTAATCACTGATTACACGGAAGCGAAAAAGTGAGTGAGGACTGTGCTTCGCCGCTGATCGAACTGCGCGGCATCACTAAAAGCTATGGCGAAGGGCAGACGGCCTTTCTGGCGCTGGGCGGCATCGACTTGTCGATCGCCGCTGGTGAATTCGTCGCCGTCATGGGCCCGAGCGGTTCCGGCAAATCGACGGCGATGAACATTCTCGGCTGTCTCGATACGCCGAGCGCTGGCCAATACCTGTTTCGCGGCATCCACGTCGAACAGCTCGACCGCAACCAGCGCGCCCTGCTGCGCCGGCACAGCCTGGGTTTCGTCTTCCAGGGCTTCAACCTGTTGGCGCGCACCTCGGCGCAGGAAAATGTCGAATTGCCGCTGCTTTATCGCGGCGAAGAAGCCGCCGCCCGCCATGCCGCTTCGCGTGCCGCGCTGGCCCGGGTCGGGCTCGACGGTTGGGAAACGCATACCCCGGCCGAACTTTCCGGCGGCCAGCAGCAGCGCGTCGCCATCGCCCGCGCCATCGTTACCAGCCCGCTGGTCCTGCTCGCCGACGAGCCGACCGGCAATCTCGACAGCAAGCGCAGCCATGAAATCATGGAACTGCTGGCAACCCTCAATCGCGAGCAGGGTATCACCGTCATCATGGTCACCCACGAGCCCGACATGGCGGCCTACGCCCGGCGCATCGTGCATTTTGTCGATGGTCTGGTCTCGGCCGACGAGCGTCGCATGGCGGAGCCCTCGCCATGCTGATCAACGCCCTGCTGCTCGCCCTGCGCGAAATTCGCCGCAACCTGATGCGCTCCTTCCTGACCGTGCTCGGCATCGTCATCGGTGTCGCCGCGGTGATCACCATGGTGACGCTGGGCAATGGCGCAACACAGATGGTTTCCGACCAGATTTCCAGCCTCGGCAGCAACCTGTTGATGATGCGGCCGGGGCAGCGCCTTGGACCGGGCCGCGACAGCGCCGGGGCGCCGGCTTTCAAACAGGCCGATGTCGAAGCCATCGAGCAGCAGGTCAACGGTTTGGTGGCGGTGGCGCCGGTTGCCAGCAAATCAGTGACACTGGTTGCCGACATGCGCAACTGGTCGTCGACGGTGAGCGGCACGACCAATACCTATTTCATCACCGGCAACTGGAAACTGGCCTCCGGACGGGGGTTCGCCGACGACGAGGAGCGCGCCGGCAAGGCGGTCTGCGTCATCGGCAACACGGTCAGGAAAGAGTTGTTCGGCAGCCAGAACCCCTTGGGCAGCGAAATTCGTGTCAAAAGCTTTTCCTGCCAAGTGATCGGCCTGCTGGCCAGCAAGGGGCAGGGGGCGATGGGCATGGACCAGGACGACACGGTGATCATGCCGCTGAAGACGGCGCAGCGCCGGCTGACCGGCACGCTGGATATCACTAGCATGATGATTTCCATGAAAAAAGGCGCCAACACGCAATCCGTGATGGCGCAGATCCGCAGCCTGATGCGCGAACGGCGCAAACTGGCGGAGAATGAGGACGATAATTTTAACGTCATGGATACCCGGCAGATTGCCGAGACGCTGTCCGGCACCATCCGCACCATGACCGGCCTGCTCGGCGCCGTCGCCGCCGTCAGCCTGCTGGTCGGCGGCATCGGCATCATGAACATCATGCTCGTTTCGGTCACCGAACGAACGCGCGAAATCGGCATCCGCCTGGCCATCGGCGCGCTGGAAAACGAAGTACTGCTGCAATTCCTCATCGAAGCGGTGGCGCTTTCCGCCTTCGGCGGCCTGGTCGGCGTTGCCCTCGCATTTTTTTCCTGCCTCGGCATCTCGACCCTGATGAGCATGCCCTTCCTCTTCAACCCGGCGATCAACCTGACCGCCTTCGGCTTCTCGGCGGCGATCGGCGTCATTTTCGGCTTTATGCCGGCGCGGCGGGCGGCGCAGCTCGATCCGATTGAGGCGCTGCGACACGAGTAGGGGGCGTGTTTGCGGGTTGATCGGTGCCCGTCGCGGTCATTCCGCCACCACGCATCGTGCGGCAGATTCGCGTTGCCAAAGTCGGCGTATCTACGGATAGAAGGCTGGGCCTCTACTTGATTCCCAATTTTTTACTGAGTTGATATCTCGCGAGGACGTTATCTCTGATTGCACTCACTAGCCGCTTAAGCTGCTCTGGTGTTACATCCACATCTCCTGCTGGATAGAGGTTTGGCAACAGCGATCCAAGAGCATGAACAGGAAAGCCAACGCGAACCTTGCCTTTGGGCGAGTCCGATATAAGAAACCCCTCGGCCAAGAGGTTGCTGAGAACGTCTCTGGCGGACCTCTCATTTAGACCGGCGAGACGAGATGCTTCACCTCGTTCAAACTCGCCCATCCCGAAAGCGTGAAGGAAGAGGTAAACGGATTCGGGCTTCAGATCAAAGCGGACTCGACGGAAGTAACCCTCGGCGCGTGCCTGAAAGTTTTCAAGGGCAAACATTGATCCCATGTACCTGGCTTGATCGATGGCCGTCCGCAGGGCGTAGGTGCAGAATTCTGCTAGCCGCTTCTCCGACAAGTTCCCGCGACCATCGAGGTCGCCCAGTCGAGGTTCGTCTGCTCTGGCCAACTGTGCTTTGTACTCTTCAGATGTTTTCGCGAATCCTCGTGACATTGACCACAGACATGTACCGTTGACGCCGCACGCCCGAAGCATGGCGTCGAGAGTGATTCGTGCAACACGACCGTTGCCATCAAGGAACGGGTGAATCCATGCCAGGCGATGGTGTGCTGCGAACGACGACACAATGCCGTCGAGCCTGGATATGCCGCCCTTCTTTGCCCATTCAAGCCGCCGTCCGTAGACCTGCATATAGCGATCCAGAAAGCGATCAAGCCTTTCTGCCTTCGGGGCGAGGTGTCGGCCCACCTGCACCTCCTTAGTGCGGAACTCTCCCGGTGTCATCATGGAGCCGTCGCTAAGTTCGAGCAGGTTAGCTGGCAAGTGTTGACCAAACACTCGATGAACTTCGAGAAGAAAGGGAAGAAGCGACGGTTGATCAAGAGACTGCTGCTTCGCCCATCGATCTGCCTCAATATGAGCAAATGCGAGATTTTGCAAATTCTTCGTCTCAAGCTTTTCAGTGGCTTCCTGCAAGGCTTGCTCGATGTCGATTGGCAATGTTTTGTGCCCTTCGATCAGGTTGCTGTAGTAGCAGTTCATGTTCTCGACTAGTGTTGAAAGGCTTCGTGCCGTCGAGGGTACGAGCGTGGCGTCGAGGCATGCCGAAGCCTCAGAAAGCTCTGCGGCGAGACCGATGAGATCGTTGTAAACGGGGCGAATACCATCTATGACCAATGGCTCCATCTGAACTGGGTCGTCGTAAAAATCAAGCATTTGATGCACCTCGTTTTCTGCCGATCTCTTAGCCGATTATAAGTCTTGTATTTCAAAACTTTACTTTGCTTTGTAAGAGAAATTTTGCCGATCTTTCTGCCGAAGTTATAAACGAACTTTCGTTGCGAAGTTAGCGCTCAAATTTCGAGCGCTTACCCGCCCTCATCGAAGCACTGAAATGGCCCGAGGAGCGAGGAGAATAAATTCTGAACGAATCGAAGCATAAAGGCTGCGGCTTGAATGACTGAAATTCGGCACGCCCGACCGGCCGGTGCCCCGCAGTCCAAGTCAAAGAACGCATTTCAGCGACAATACGGCATGCCCAAAGACGCGATCCCGCCCAATTCCCCGCCGCTGGACTGCCGCCCCGCCTGTGGCGCCTGTTGCATCGCGCCGTCGATTTCCTCGCTCGACAAGCCGGCCGGTGAGCCATGCCGACATCTCGATGCAGATTTTCGTTGCACCATTTTCGGTCAGCCGGAACGGCCGGCCTGTTGCGGCGGCCTGCAGCCGTCGGCGGAAATGTGTGGCGAAACGCGCGAGCAGGCCTTGCGCTGGCTGAGCGATCTGGAAGCGCTTACGCGCCCGGGATAGTAGAATGCGGCCTCCCAATATTGGCTGCACCCCATGGACGCGACTCTTCTTTTCAAAGCCCTGATACTCGGCATCGTCGAAGGGCTGACCGAATTCCTGCCGATTTCCTCGACCGGGCACCTGATCCTGGCTGGCGATCTGCTCGATTTCAACGACGAGCGCGGCAAGCTGTTCGAGATCGTCATTCAGTCCGGCGCCATCCTGGCCGTCGTCTGGGAGTATCGCGCCCGGTTGCTCAAGGTGGCGCGCGGCGCCTTCAACGATGCTGCGGCGCAGAAATTCATCCTCAACCTGTTCATCGCCTTCCTGCCGCTGGCCATCCTCGGCCTGGCTTTCGGCAAGGCGATCAAGGCTAACCTGTTCAACCCCTATGCCGTGGCGACGACCTTCATCCTTGGCGCCTTTGTCATCCTCTGGGCGGAAAAGCGCGAGCATAAAATCCGTGTGCAGACGGTCGACGAAATGAGCCCAGTCGATGCGCTGAAAATGGGGCTGGCCCAGGCGGTGGCGCTGATTCCGGGGACTTCGCGGTCCGGCGCGACGATCATCGGCGGCCTGCTGTTCGGCCTGTCGCGTCAGGCGGCCACCGAATTTTCCTTCTTCCTGGCCATCCCGACGCTCAGCGTGGCGACCGTCTATCAGCTCTACAAGGAGCGCGCTCTGCTCAATGCCGACGATATCGGCATGTGGGTGGTCGGCTTCATTTCCGCCTTCGTCTCGGCCTTCCTGTGCGTGCGCTGGTTGCTGCGCTTCATCTCGAGCCACGATTTCACGCCTTTCGCCTGGTATCGCATCGTCTTCGGCATCGTCGTGTTGCTGACGGCGCAATTTGGCTGGGTGCAATGGACCGCGGGCTGATCCTTTACCTGCACGGCTTTTGTTCCTCGCCGGCCTCGTGGAAGTCGCGCCTGCTCGCCGAAGAGATGGCGCGCCGCGGGCTGGCCGGGCATTTTGCCTGCCCTCAGTTGTCACCCGTGCCGGATGAGGCGATGGCGGCGGTTTCGGCGCTAATCGAAGCGGCCAAGGGACCGGTGACGCTGGTCGGTTCATCGCTGGGTGGCCATTACGCCAATTACCTGGCGGAAAAGCATGGCCTCAAGGCTGTACTGATCAACCCGGCTGTCGTCGATCTGCTCGATCTCGATCTGTTTCTCGGCGAGCATGCCAATTTCCATACTGGTGCTGCCTTCCGCTTTACCGAAACGCATGCCGCCCAACTGAAAGCCCAGGTCAGTCCGCCGACCCCGGCCCGTTACTGGCTGTTGCTTGAGGAGGGTGACGAGGTGCTGGATTGCCGTCAGGCGCAGGCTTTCTACGCCGGTTGCCGGGCGACGGTTCTGCCCGGCGGCGACCACAGTTTCACGAAGTTTCCCGATTTCGTGCCGCAAATCATTGAATACGCTGGGTTATAATCCGCCGATGAATGTATTGTTCGAAGAAGATGGCGGCTTCAAGGCCGGCAATGTGATGGCCGACAACGACAGCTCGTTGCAGGTCGAGTTGCCGACCGGCAAGCGCAGCAAGATCAAGGCGGCCACGGTGTTGCTGCGGTTCGAGAAGCCCTCGGCGGCAGCCTTGCTGGAGCAGGCCGCGCCGCTGGCCGAAGAGGTCGAGCCGGAATTCCTCTGGGAGTGCGTGAGCGATGGCGAATTTTCGTTTCTTGATTTTGCCCGTGACTACTACGGCCACGAGCCCAGCCCGGTCGAAGCGACGGCGGTGCTGCTTGCCGTGCACGCCGCGCCCGTCTATTTCCACCGCAAAGGCAAGGGCCGCTTCAAAAAGGCGCCCGCCGACATTCTCGCAGCTGCTCTGGCCAGTCTTGAAAAAAAGCGTCAGCAAGCGCTCACGGTTGAAAGCTGGATCGCCGAACTGAAGGAATTCCGCCTGCCGCCGGCCATCGGCGCCATGATGGACGCGCTGCTCTACGCGCCGGACCGCAACAAGCCGGAAACCAAGGCCTTCGAAACAGCCTGCGGCGAACTCGGGCTTTCGGCCGCGCAGATGCTGTTCAAGTGCGGCGCCATCAAGTCGCCGTACTTCTTCCATTACCGGCGTTTCCTGCACGAGCAGTTTCCCAAGGGCACCAATTTCCCGGCGCTCGACGCGCCGAAATTGCCGCGCGACCTGCCGCGCGCCGATGTCCGCGCCTTCTCGATTGACGATGCGAATACCACCGAGATCGACGATGCGTTGTCGGTCGTCAAGCTGCCCGGCATCGGTTCGCGCATCGGCATCCACATTGCGGCGCCCGGTCTGGCCATCGAACACGGCTCGCCGCTCGACGGCGTGGCGCGCGCCCGCTTGTCGACGGTGTATATGCCGGGCAACAAGATCACCATGCTGCCCGATGCCGTGGTTCAGAACTACACGCTGGCCGGCGGCGTCGATTGCCCGGCGGTGTCGCTCTACCTGACGGTCAATGAGGCGCTGGAAATTCTCAGTCACGAGTCGCGGCTGGAAATGGTGCACATCGCTGCCAACCTGCGCCATCACGAGATTGAGCCCTGGTTCAACGCCGAAACGATCAATGGTCCGCTGCCCGACCAGCCGTTCAAGGACGAACTGGTGCATCTCTGGCATTTCGCCAATGCCTGCGAAGGCCGCCGTGGCAAGCCGTCGGCGATGCAGGGCATCAACGATTACAACTTCGAGATTGCCGGCGATCTGGCCGATCCGGATGCCTGCACCGTCGGCATTTCCGAAAGGAAGCGCGGCAGCCCGCTCGACAAGCTGGTCGCCGAACTGATGATCGTCGCCAATTCGACCTGGGGCGGCCTGCTCGCCGAAAAGAACATCGCCTGCCTGTATCGCGGGCAAACGCAGGGCAAGGTGCGCATGACCACCACGCCGATGCCGCACGAAGGCCTCGGCGTGCCGCAATACGCCTGGATGACCTCGCCGCTGCGCCGTTACTGCGACATGGTCAATCAATGGCAACTGATCGCCTGTCTGAAGGGCGAAACGCCGGCCTTCGCGCAGAAATCGGCCGAACTGTTCGGCGCCATGCGTGACTTCGAAATCACTTACGCCGCCTACGCCGACTTCCAGCGCCTGATGGAGCGCTACTGGTGTCTGCGCTGGCTGCAGCAGCACAACATCAGCGAAATCGACGCCACCGTGCGCCGTGAGCAGAGCGTCAAGCTCGACCACCTGCCGCTCATGCTGCGCGTGCCGTCACTGCCGGGCGAGTTGCCGCCCGGGATGCGAGTGCGCCTGACGGTGGAAAGCATCGACCTGCTGGCGCCGGAACTGACTTGCCGCTTTCTCAGCCTGATTGGCGACACCACGGCCGAAGCCACGGAGGAGGAAGAACTGTGAGTGCGCTGGCGCTCCCCCGCTGGTCGGGGCTGCCGAGTGAACGCCGGCTGTGGCTGGCGGTGGGGATTTCAGTGCTGGTTCACGCGCTCCTCCTTACCCTCCAGTTCAAATTCCCCGATGCCGCCAACGCCATGCGCGAAAAGGCGCTCGACATCATCCTGGTCAATGCCAAATCGGCCAGAAAGCCGCACGAGGCCCAGGCGCTGGCCCAGGCCAATCTCGATGGTGGCGGCAATACCGAGGAAAACCGGCGCGCCCAAACCCCCTTGCCGCCGACCATGCAGCAGGTCACCGGCAGCGATCTGCAGCAGATGCAGCGCCGGGTGCAGGAACTTGAAGCGGCCCAGCAGAAAATGCTGGCCCAGGCCCGCAGCCTGCGCCACGTCGCTTCCGGGCAGACGGCCAGCGAACAGCCGAATCCGGTGCCCAATATCAGTGGTCTCGATCTCGCCGAATCGGCCCGGGCCATGGCCCGGCTTGAAGGCGAAATCGCCAAGTCGTTCGACGACTACAACAAGCGGCCGCGCAAGAAATTCATCGGCACCCGCACCGAGGAATATCGCTTCGCCCAGTACATCGAGGACTGGCGCCAGAAAATCGAGCGCATCGGTACTTTGAACTACCCGGCGGCGGCGCGCGGCAAGTTGTATGGCACGCTGGTCCTGACCGTGACCATCAATGCCGATGGGCAGGTGGCACGGGTCGACATCAACCGCTCCTCCGGGCACAAGTTGTTGGACGACGCGGCCCGCCGCATTGTCCAGATGGCCTCGCCCTATGCCGCGTTTCCGCCGGATATCCGGCGCGACACCGACGTGCTGGAAATCACCCGCACCTGGTTCTTCGCCCAGGGCGATCAACTTTCCGCCAAATGAGCCCGCTTCGTTCTGATCTTGTCTCCCGCCGCATTTTTCATGGGTAACGCCTGATGTCCGATCTCTATGCCGTTTTTGGCAACCCGGTTGCTCATTCCAAATCGCCGCTGATCCACACCGCTTTTGCTGCGGCGAGCGGGCAGGACCTGACGTACCAGGCGCGGCTGGCGCCGCTCGATGGCTTTTCGCGGGCCGTGGCGGAATTTGTCGCGGCCGGTGGCAAGGGGGCGAACGTCACCGTGCCCTTCAAGGAAGAGGCTTTTCGTCTCTGCACGCGCCTCAGCGAGCGGGCGGCGCGGGCCGGGGCGGTCAATACCCTGGCGTTCTCGGGCGGCGAAATTTTCGGTGACAACACCGATGGCGCCGGCCTGGTCCGCGATATCACCGACAACCTCGGCCTGCCGCTGCACGGCAAACGCATTCTGCTGCTCGGTGCCGGCGGCGCGGCGCGCGGCGTCATCGCCCCGCTGCTGGCGGAAAAGCCGGCCGCCTTGTTGATCGCCAATCGTAGTGCCGAAAAGGCGGCATTGCTGGCGTCCGCCTTCGCCGATCTGGCTCCTGTCGAGTCCGGCAGTTTCGGCGAAACCGAAGGCCAGAGTTTCGACGTGCTGATCAATGCCACCGCCGCCAGCCTGTCCGGGGCCAGTCTGCCCTTGCCGGCCGGGGTCTTCGCGCCGGCCTGCCTGGCTTACGACATGATGTACGGCCAGGGCGACACGCCCTTTCTCCGCCAGGCCGCGGCGCAGGGCGCGGCCCATCTGGCCGATGGTCTGGGCATGCTGGTCGAGCAGGCGGCCGAGGCTTTCCTGGTCTGGCGTGGCCAGCGGCCGGCGACCGCAAACTTGCTGGCGGAACTGCGGGCCGGGCCGGCGGCATGAGTTTTCTCGGGCGCTGGCTGAAGCGGCTGCTGCTTGCTGTGCTCGGCCTGCTGCTGCTCTGGCAGCTCTGGCTGTTCTGCTGGGTCTTGTTCTGGGGCTGGTTCAACCCGGGGACGACGCGCTTCATGGAAATCCGCCTGGCCGAGTTGCGCCAGAAAACGCCGGCGGCGCAACTCAAGCAGCAATGGGTGCCTTACGGGCGCATCTCGGTGCATCTGAAACGCGCCCTGGTCGCCGCGGAAGATGCCAATTTCGTCGATCATGAAGGCTTCGACTGGGACGGCATCCAGAAAGCCATGGCCAAGAATCAGAAGAAAGGGCGCTTCGTGGCCGGCGGTTCGACGATCAGCCAGCAACTGGCCAAGAATCTCTTTCTGACGCCGAGCAAATCCTATTTGCGTAAGGCCGAGGAGGCCGTGATCACCTTGATGCTGGAAAATCTGTGGAGCAAGGAACGGATTTTCGAGGTCTATCTGAACGTGATCGAGTGGGGCAACGGGGTCTTCGGCGCCGAGGCCGCCGCCCGCCACTACTACAACATCAGCGCCGCCCAACTGGGGCCAGAGCAGGCGGCGCGGTTGGCCGGCATGGTGCCCAATCCGCGCTATTACGATCGCAACCGCAATGCGCCGGGTTTGGGGCGAAAAACGGCAATTATTCTCGGTCGCCTGGGGGCGGCGGAAATTCCCTGAAAGCCTGCTTGGTGTGCACCTTGGCGGTGCTAGAATCCACGCTTTTGCACCGCACCATTGGTTCGCCATGAACGACGAAATCAACCTGAATGAAGTGGATGAGCTGAAGGATCAGTTGGCCGAGGTGCAAAATCTCCTGGGCAAGCATCGGCTTGTCGAAGATATGGTGCGCCGCCAGGAAATGCCCCGCCACGAACTGGTCGAGGGTATGGTGCAAAAACAGCACATCGCCGAACTGCATGCCCTGTTCGGTCGCTTGCCGACGGTTTCCGTGGCCCTCATCCTCTCCGCCCTGACCGAGGAAGACCGGCTGGTCGCCTGGAAGGAAGTGGACGAGGAACATCAGGACGATATTCTCGAACTGCTTTCCGACGAAGTGCGGGAGGATCTGGTCGGCGATGGTCACCAGCCAAGCCGCAAGATCATGGTCAATGCCTTCAGTCTGCAAGGCGGACGGCTGAAGCAGATCACCGTCGAACGGTCGACCGATTTCGCCAGCATCAAGCCGATCTGGGTCGATCTGGTGGCGCCGACCTTGCGGGTCAGGGAGTGGGTCGGCCAGCAGTTCGGCCTGGATCTGCCCGATCCGAGCACGCTGACCGATCTCGAGGCGAGCGCCCGTTTCTACATCGAGGACAACGGCGAACTCCACCTGCACTCCGACTTCCTGCTCGACATGGCCGACGAGTCGCGCAACGTCGCGGTGGCCTTCATCCTGCACGACGACATCCTGTTTTCGGTGCGTTCCGAAGAACTGCCGGTGTTCCGCCTGCAGCGCCACCGGGCGCGCACCCGGCCGGGTTATGTGACCGATGCCAAGGACGTGCTGCTCGACCTTTACGCGGCCGATGCCGAGTATTCGGCCGATGCGCTGGAAGACGTCTACGCCTCGCTGGAAGCCGTCGCCAAACACGTGCTATCGACGCACCTGCCGGACGAGGAAGCCGGTTCCATCCTGGCCGAAATCGCCCGCCAGGAAGACTTGAACGGGCGCATCCGGCGCAATGTGCTGGACACCCGGCGCGCCGTCTCCTTCCTGATGCGCGGCAAGCTGCTCGAAGCCGCCCAGCAGGAAGATGCCCGGCAGATCATGCGCGACATCGAGTCGCTCGACGGTCACACTTCTTTCCTGTTCGGCAAGATCAACTTCCTGATGGATGCCGTGGTCGGTTTCATCAACATCAACCAGAATCAGCGCGTCTCTAAGCTGACCAAGCTGTCCATCGTGTTCATGCCGATCAACATCGTCGCCGGCATCGGCGGCATGTCGGAATTCTCGATGATGACCTCGGGTATTCCCTGGCCGTTCGCCTATGCCGCCTTTACCGTCGGCATGGCAATCGTCGGCTGGCTGACCTACCTGGCCCTACGCCAGGGTGAACGTCGCGAGTCGCGGCGCAAGTTGCAGGAAGCCGGGCGCCTTACTGGCCGTCCGGTGTCAGGAGCTTGAGGCCGACGATGCCGGCGACGATCAGCGCGATGCTGACCAGGCGTGCCGCCTCGCGCGATTCCTCGAACAGGTAGATACCGAGGATGGCGGTGCCGACGGCGCCGATGCCGGTCCACACCGCGTAGGCGGTACCCAGCGGCAGCGCCTTGAGCGACCAGGCCAGCAGGATGACGCTGGCGGCCATCCCGGCCAGCGTCCACACGCTGGGCCAGAGCCGCGAAAAACCCGCCGTATATTTCAGCCCGACCGCCCAGCCGACCTCGCAGAGGCCGGCGACGAACAGTACGATCCAGGCGTAGCCGGTACTCACTTCAGGCTGGCGAAATAGGCATCCGCCGCCGCCACCGTGCCGGCGATCTCGGCCTCGCTGTGGGCGGCCGAGACGAAACCGGCTTCGAAGGCCGAGGGCGCAAAATAGTGACCGGCCTCCAGCATGGCGTGGAAGAAGCGATTGAAGGCTTCCTTGTCGCAGTGCAGTACGGCGTCGTAGGTGCCCGGGCATTGCTCGGCAAAATACAGGCCGAACATGCCGCCGATGTTCTGGGCGCTGAAGGCGACGCCGTGCGTTTTTGCGGCGCCGACCAGACCTTCGCACAGGGATTTTGTTTTGGCGGTCAGCGACTCGTAGAAGCCCGGTGCCTGGATCAGTTTCAGCGTCGCCAGGCCGGCGGCCGTGGCAATCGGGTTGCCGGACAGCGTGCCGGCCTGATAGACCGGGCCGAGCGGGGCGATTTTTTCCATGATCTTGCGCTTGCCGCCGAAGGCGCCAAGCGGCATGCCGCCGCCGACCACCTTGCCGAAAGTGGACAGGTCCGGGGTGATGCTGAACAGGCCCTGGGCGCTTTTCAGGCCGACGCGGAAACCGGTCATCACTTCGTCGAAGATTAGCACGGCGCCGTGCTTGGCGGTCAGTTCGCGCATCGCCTTGAGGAATTCCGCGGTCGGCGCAATCAGGTTCATGTTGCCGACCACCGGCTCGACGATGACCGTGGCGATCTGGTCGCCATGGGTTTTGAAGGCTTCGGCCAGCGCTTGCGGGTCGTTGTAGGGCAGGACCAGCGTCGTCGCCACGGTGCTGGCCGGCACGCCGCCGGACGACGGGTTGCCGAAGGTCAGGGCGCCCGAGCCGGCCTTGACGAGCAGCGCGTCGGAATGGCCGTGGTAGCAGCCTTCGAACTTGACCAGGATGTCGCGCCCGGTATAGCCGCGGGCCAGGCGGATGGCGCTCATCGTCGCCTCGGTGCCCGAGGAAACCAGGCGCACCATCTCCATGGACGGCACCAGTTCGCAGAGCAGGTCGGCGATTTCGACTTCCTTCTCGGTCGGCGCGCCGAACGACAGGCCGTCGACGACGGCGGCCTGCACGGCGGCGATCACTTCGGGATGCGCGTGGCCAAGGATCATCGGGCCCCAGGAACCGACATAGTCGGTGTACCACTTGCCGTCGGCGTCCTGCACCTGCGAGCCGGCGCCCTTCTGGAAGAACAGCGGCGTGCCGCCGACCGAGCGGAAGGCGCGCACCGGCGAATTGACGCCGCCGGGAATGTGGCGCTGGGCGCGTTCGAACAGTTGCTGGTTGCGTGAACTCATGGTCTGGCTTCCTCGAATAGGTGTTGATAGGCGGTAGCGCGGGCCGCGATGTCGGGCGCGCTGAACAGGTCGGTGATGACGGCGAGCAGGTCGGCGCCGGCGGTGATCAGGGGGGCGGCATTGGCCAGCGTGATGCCGCCGATGGCGCAGTTGGCGATGGGCAGTTCGGCTCTGGCGCGGCGGAAAAGTTCAAGGTCGGCACGGGCGGCCTGCGGTTTGGTCGGTGACGGGTAAACGGCGCCGAAGGCAAGGTAATCGACGCCGGCCTGCGTCGCCCGCTCGGCAGCGGCGAAATCGGCATAGCACGAGGCGCCGAGGATTTTGTCCGGGCCGAGGATGGCGCGGGCGGCGAGCAGGTTGCCGTCGTCGCTGCCGAGGTGGGCGCCGTCGGCATCGACCAACGCGGCCAGCGCCAGATCGTCGTTGATCAGCAGGCGGGCGCCGAAGCGCCGGGTCAGGTCGCGCAGGGCGTGGGCGCGGCGGACGCGTTCCGGCATGTCTCTGAGTTTGTCGCGGTATTGCAGCAGGCGGCAACCGCCGGCCAGGGCGGCTTCGACCTCGGCCAGCAGACGCTGGCCGTCGGGCTGTTCGGGGGTGATGGCGTAGAGGCCGCGCAGCTTATTGCGCATCGCCGTTGTCGCCGCTCTCGTTCTTTTCGCCGTCTTCCTCGTTGCCGCGGGCCCAGAAGAAGCGGTCCGGAATGAACTGGCCCATGCCGCCGCGAAAGCCGTTTTTCAGCGTCTGCCAGGTGTAGTCCTGGGCGTCGCGCACGGCCTCCTCGATCTCGGCGCCACCGGCCAGGCAGCCGGCGATGGCCGAGGCCAGCGTACAGCCCGAACCATGGTAGCTGCCGGGCAGACGTTCCCATTCGTCGCGCCGAATGACGCCGTCCGCGCCATACAGCGTGTTGACGACCTGTGGCGTATTTTCGTGGGTGCCGGTGATCAGCACGTATTGGGCGCCCATTTCGATCAGGCGTTGGGCGCAGACGGCGATCGACGGCTCCTCGTCATCGTCGTCGCTTTCCGCCAGGCGCCTGGCTTCCGGCGCGTTGGGGGTGAGCAGGGTGGTTTGCGGCAACAGCAGTTCGCGCATGGCCGAAATGATTTCCTCGCCGGAAAACTCGTCGCCGCGGCCGGAGGCCAGCACCGGATCGAAAACCAGCGGGATTTCCGGGTAGTCGGAAAGGATTTCGGCCACTGCCACGACGTTTTCGACACTGCCCAGCACACCGATCTTGAAGGCTGCCACCGGCATGTCTTCGAGGACCGTGCGGGCTTGTTGCTCCAGTAATTCGGCGGCAACCGGGTGTACGCTCTGCACGCCGGTCGTGTCCTGCACGGTCAGCGCGGTGATGGCGGTCAGCGGATGGCAGCCGAGGCTGGCCAGGGTCAGCAGGTCGGCCTGGAGGCCAGCGCCGGAGGAGGGGTCGCTGGCGGCAAAAACGAGGACCTGCGGCGGGCTGGGTGAAACAGAGGGGGAAGTCATGAAAACTCGCGCCCTTGGCGGAAGCGAAGGGTATTGGGTAAGATGGGCACAATTTTATATGAATCTCGGGCGGTGCACCGTTACCATCGGTGTGCTGCAAGAGTTTTGCAGGATGATGGCGAATTACTACTTCCGTAGTATGATGCTGCGATAGCAAAAGCGCCCCGTCAGGGGCCAGGGGACTTGAATTGGCTGATTTATCCAGACTGCGGGGCGTCAGGGTTATGGTCATTGACGACAGCAACACCATACGGCGCAGCGCCGAGATATTTCTCGTGCAAGCCGGGTGTCAGGTTGTTCTGGCCGAAGATGGTTTCGATGCGCTGGCCAAGATCGCCGATCATCAGCCGAATGTCATATTTTGTGACATCATGATGCCGCGTCTCGACGGTTACCAGACCTGCTCCCTGATCAAGAAAAATCCCCGTTTCAAATCGACGCCGGTAATCATGCTGTCCTCCAAGGACGGCCTGTTCGACCGGGCGCGCGGTCGCATGGTCGGTTCCGACCGCTACCTGACCAAACCATTTACCAAAGACAGCCTGCTGCAAACGGTCGCCACCTTTGCCCTGCCAGGCGAAACAGAATCCAATCCGTAGTCCAGGGAGCAATAGATGCCCGTCAAGAACATCCTCGTTGTCGACGATTCTCCAACCGAACGTTTTTTTGTCGTCGACCTTCTCACCAAGGCTGGTTACCAGGTGACCACCGCTGAAAATGGCGAAGAAGGCATCGCCAAGGCCAAGGCCGGCAAGCCCGACCTGATTCTGATGGATGTCGTGATGCCCGGGCTGAATGGCTACCAGGCAACGCGGACATTGACCCGCGACGAGGAAACCAAGGGTATCCCGGTCATCGTCTGTACTTCGAAGGGGCAGGAAACCGACAAGATTTGGGGTTTGCGTCAGGGCGCGGTGGATTATTTGGTTAAGCCGCTCAATCCGGAAGAGCTGCTGCAGCGCGTTGCCGCCATACCCTGAATCGTATGGCCAGAAAAACCAGTCTTCGTGACTTTCAGGAGTACCTGGCCGGGCGTCTGAAGACCGCGGCGCAGGGCAAGGGCGGCGTTTCGTGGCTGGGCATCCAGGCCGGCGACGAAACTTGGCTGGTCGATCTGGCGGACAGCGGCGAAATCGTTCAGGCGCCGCAACTGACCGGGGTGCCGTTGGCCCGCCCGTGGTTTGCCGGGATCGCCAATATCCGCGGCAATCTTTACGCGGTGACCGATTTTTCGCTGTTTCGCGGCGGTCAGGCGACGCCGCAAAATGCCAGTACCCGACTACTGTTGGTCGGCGTCAAGCACGGCTCGAATGCTGCGCTGCTCGTCTCGCGGATGCTTGGCCTGAAGAACCCGGAAGATTTTACCCCGACGGCCGCCGGCCAGGATGCGCCGGCCTGGGCCGCGGTGTCCTATACCGACCGTCAGGGCAAGCTCTGGCACAAACTTGCGGTGCGCGATCTGCTCGTTGATCAAGATTTCATGAATATCGGGGTTTGATTCAGGGCCTTCCCTGAACCCCTAGCGGAGGAATTCCATGGCTCTCAGCTTTAAGCTCCCAAAATTCGGCGCCGGTGCCAAGAAACTGACCGGGGGGCCAATGACGGTGTTGTCCGGTCTGGCGTCGGGGGACGTGGTGTCGGTCGGGAAGTCGATCTTGCCGGAATCCTTCATGCAGCAGCCGGTGATCCAGCAGATGAAAGTTCTGGGCGGCGTTTTCGTTGTCCTCTTTCTGCTCATCGCCGGCCTGGTTTTTCACGACAATCGTGAATCGACTTACGGTACGGCCTACGTTTCCGCTTCCGGCGAAATGCGCATGCTGTCGCAGCGTCTCGCCAAGGCCTCGTCACTAGCCCTGCAGGGGAATCCGGTGGCCTTCGCGCAGTTGAAGGAATCGCGCGAAACCTTCGCCCAGCTACTTGACCGGCTGACCAACGGCGGCGATATCGGTAGCGTCAATGTGCCGCCCTCGCCCGGCGCCGTGGGCCCCCAGCTAACTGCCCTGGCCGAGCGCTGGGCGGCGACGGACAAGGATGCGGCGACCGTGATCAGCCAGGAAAAAACCCTGGTTGAGCTGGGCAAGAACGTTGCCACCATCGACAACAAGAATGCGGTGATGCTTGAACTGACCGAGCAACTGGCGGCATTGAAGCTGCAGTCCGGCGGTTCGGCGCGGGAAATCGCCGCCGCCAACCAGTTGGTGATGTTGACCCAGCGCATCGCCAAGAATGCTTCCGCCCTGCTGGTCGGCGACGAAATCAACCCCGAAGTGGCCTTCCTGCTCGGCAAGGATACCAATGGCTTCCGCGACCTGCTGCAAGGGCTGGGCAAGGGCAGCGAGGCCTTGCGTCTTTCCGGCAGCAACGATGCGGCGGCCCGGGAAAAACTCAATGAGCTCGATGACGCCTTCAAGGAATACCAGTCGGCGATCGGCAATATTCTCGGCAACATGCAGCCGCTGGTGCTTTCCAAACAGGCCGGGGCGCGCATCTTCCGCGAGAGCGAAGAACTGCTCAAGGCGACCGACGGGCTGGCCAGCGGTTACCAGTCGACCCTGGCCGAACGGGCGCTCTACATTGTCCTGCTCATCATCTTGACGCTGCTTGCCCTGGGCACCCTGTCCCTGCTCGCCAAGCTCTACCTCGACGATACCAGCCGCCGGGCGATCGATGCCGAGCGCCTGCGGCAGGCGTCGGAACTGACCAACCGGGAAAACCAGGAAGCCATTCTGCGCCTGATGAACGAACTGGGCGATCTGGCCGACGGCGATCTGACCGTCACGGCAACGGTCAGCGAAAACATTACCGGCGCCATCGCCGACTCGATCAACTACACCATTGAAGAGCTGCGCGTCCTGGTCGGCCGGATCAACGACGCGGCGAACCGGGTGACGGCGGCGACGGAAATCGCCCGGGTCAATTCGGCCGAACTGCTCAACGCCGCCGAACGCCAGTCGAGCGAAATTCAGGAAGCCGGCCAATCGGCGCTGGAAATGGCGCGTTCGATGAACGCCGTTTCGGGCAACGCCACGCAGTCGGCCCAGGTCGCCCGGCAGTCGCTGATGGCGGCCGAAAAGGGGACGCAGGCGGTGCATGACTCGATCAAGGGCATGAACGAAATCCGCAACCAGATCCAGGAAACCTCGAAGCGCATCAAGCGCCTCGGCGAAAGCTCGCAGGAAATCGGCGAAATCGTGGAACTGATTTCCGACATTACCGAGCAGACCAACGTGCTGGCCCTGAACGCCGCCATCCAGGCCGCTTCGGCCGGTGACGCCGGGCGCGGTTTTACCGTGGTGGCGGAAGAAGTGCAGCGGCTGGCCGAACGTTCGGCCGAAGCGACCAAGCAGATCGCGGCCATTGTGAAGACCATTCAGACGGATACGCAGGATGCCGTGTCCGCCATGGAAAAGTCGACCCAGGGCGTGGTCGAGGGAGCCAAGCTGTCCGACGCCGCCGGTCAGGCGCTGACCGAAATCGGTCAGGTGTCGCGCGATCTGGCCGAGCTCATCCAGGATATTTCGACCTCCACGGAAACCCAGGCCAATACTGCAACCCAGGTGGCAACCCTGATGCAGGACATCCTCCGCGTTACCGAGCAGACCACGGCCGGCACGCAGCGGACCGCCGAGGCGGTGGACGAACTCACCGCGCTGGCTTCCGAACTGAAGGGTTCGGTCGCCGGTTTCAAGGTAGATTGACCGACATCGATCGCGAGAGACTATGAACGCGGCAACTGAATTTGATTTGGGCACCCTGACCTGGGTCAAGAGCGAGATTGACCTGGCTTTGGAGCGCGCCGAAGAGGCGCTGGCCCAGTCCGCAGTCGGGACCGATGTTACCCAGGTCAAGTTCTGTCGCACCCATGTGCACCAGGTGCATGGTGCCCTGGCCATGGTCGGCCTGGACGGCGTCACCCAGATCACCGAATCCCTCGAAAGCGTCCTCCTGGCCATCGAGGAAGGGCGCCAGACGGCTACCGAGACGAGCCTGGCCGTCCTGCGCCGGGCCCTCGCCGCGGTCCGCCAATATCTCGATGAACTGATGGCCGGCGAGCCGAACCAGCCGTTGCGGCTGTTGCCGGTGCACCTGGCGTTGGCCGAGGTCGGCGGTACGGCGCGGGCCCAGGCCAGCGACCTGTTTTTCCCCGATCTTTCGCTGCGTCCGCCCAAACGGGATGCCGTCGCCGCCCGCCTCAGCCCCGACGAGCTGCGCAAGGTGCTGAAGAGCGAGCGCATGCGCTACGAGAAGGGCTTGCTCAACTGGCTGACCCGCCCGCCGCAGGCGGAAGAGGGGCGCCAGTTGATGCTCGATGCGCTGAGCCGCATCGAGGCCACGCAGGAAACGCCGGCCGCCCGTTCTTTCTGGTGGACGGCCCAGGCCTTCGTCGAAGCCCTGGCCGATCCCGGGGTCAGCAGTGCCGAAGGAATCAACCAGGTCAGCACCCGGATCGATCTGCAAATTCGTCGTCTGCTCGAAGGTTCGAGCAATGTCGCCGAGCGCCTGATGCGGACGGCGCTCTATCATGTCGCCCAGGCCCCGGCCGGCTTGCGGCCGCTGATCGCCCAAGTCCAGAGTACCTTCGGACTGCCGGCGCTGCTTCCCGCCGAAGCGGCGGATGCCACCCAGCAACCGCGCGATGCCGTGTTGCGCCGCCTGCGGGAGACGCTGGCGAGTACCGAAGAATTGTGGAACAAGGTCTGTATCGGCAGCCTTGCCAGCTTGCCGGGCTTTGCCGAACACGCCCGCAATGTGGCGACCCTCACCGAAGAAGTCGCCCATACCGATCTCAAGCGTCTCGGTCAGGGCCTGGGGGCCATCGCCAATTGGTTGTCGGAAGAAACCGGACGTTATTCCGACACGGTGGCCATGGAAGTGGCAACCGCCATCCTGCTGCTGCAGAATGCCCAGGAAAATTTCAAGCGTCTGGGGACTGATTTCGCCCAGCAGGTCGATCTCATGGTCGCCCGTCTCTATGCCTGCATCGCCGGCAAGCCGGCGGTCGACACGGAAATTCCGCTGCTCGACGAAATGACCCGGCGGGCCCAGGAAAAACTGCTGATTGGCCAGGTGGCGCGAGAGATCCAGAACAATCTGGCGCAGGTCGAGCAGGCGCTCGACGCCTTCTTCCGCGACCCGGCCAAGGGGCACGACCTGTCGGCCCTGGAAGCTCCGCTCAAGCAGATCGGCGGCGCTCTCGCCATGCTCGGGCACCTGGGGGCGGTGGCCAGTCTGCAGACCTGCGGCGAGCATATCCGGCGTTTTGCCGAAACCGACTACCAGCCGGCCCAGGAAGATTTCGAGGTGGTGGCCGGCGAACTCTCGCTGCTCGGCTTCTTTGTCGACGCCTTGTCGTCCGGCGAAAAAGATTTCGACGCCTTCGTCCGTCGTCTGCAGGGAGAAAGCGAGACGCCGGCCGAAGATGCCGAGGCGGAACAGGTCACCGTCGAAGCCCAGCTAGCCCAGCAGGCACTGGATACCCATGCCCTGGTCGAAGCGCTGCGCGAAACCCCGGAAGACAGCCGCCTGCACGCCGAGCTCAAGCAGAATCTGCAAGCTATCCAGAAGGATGCCGACCTGGTTGCCGATCACGCCCTGGGCGAGACCGCCAAGGCGGCGCTGGAAGCGCTGCAGACCGGTGAGATGGCCAATGTCGATGTCGATGCCGCGCTCTCCGGGCTCAAGCCGCAACATGCCGAAGCGCCGCAGCCGTCGGCGGCCACGTTGCAGTTGGCCCAGTCCAGCCATGAGGAAATCGACGCCGAGTTGCTGGCCATTTTCCTCGAGGAAGCCGGCGATGTGCTGAACACGATCAGCCAACAACTCGACCTGCTGGCCAGCGCCCCGCACGATATCGAGGCGATGACCACGATCCGGCGCTCGGTCCATACCCTGAAGGGCAGTGGTCGCATGGTCGGCCTCAAGGACCTGGGCGAGACGGCCTGGGAACTGGAACAAACCCTCAATCTCTGGTTGCGTCAGGATCAGGCGGCGACCACCGAGTTGCTGGGCATGATCAACGATGGCTACGACCTGTTCGCCGACTGGGTGAAGCAGCTCGAAAGCAATTCCGGCCTGGCGCCCGATAGCGGGGCCCTGGTCGCCCTCGCCGTGCGTCTGCGCAGTGCCGACGGAGGAACGGAGGCGAGTCCGCCGCCGCCCGCCGCGCCGCTGCCGTCCGTTACAGCAACGCCGCCAGCGTCAGTGCCGGCGCCCGAAATGCTCGATATCGCGTTCCCCGATGTCGAGGCCGAGGCGTCGTCGTTCGAGCTTGAACTGCCCTTCCTGGTCGAGCCGGAGCCGCTTCTCGAGATGGCGCCGGAGCCTTTGCCCGCCGCCCGGGAAGCCGCCGGCTCGGAACTGCTTGCCGCAGCGGAACCGGAAACCTTGGTCCCGCTCTCGGAAAGCGACGTGTTGCCGCCGACGGTGACCGCTTCGCCGACCTTGTACGATATTTTCCGGGAAGAAGCGCGCGGCTATCTGCAAACCTTGCTCGACAGTTATACCCAACTGGAAAGCCAGCCGGGGTCGCCGACGACCTTCGAGATGACCCGCGCCGCCCACACGCTGGGCGGCATCGCCGCCACCGTCGGCTTGATGCCGCTGAATCATCTGGCCATCACGCTCGAGCATGCCCTGTTGCGGCGCGATGGTGCGGCCCAGCCGGACAGCATCGAGGGTCTGGAAACCGTTCGCCAGAGCATCATGACGCTCGAGCAGATGTTCGTCGCGCTGGCCGAGCAGCAGACGCCCATCGAACAGCCGCAATTGATCGCGGCGCTGGAAGATATCTTTCTCCACCCGCCGCTCGCCGAAACCCCGTCGCCGGTTAGCGCCGAAATCATCGCCCTGCCCGGGGTTGCCGCGCTCAGCGAAACGATTCCGGATGCCGGGCCGTCCCTGCCGCAATTGACCGATGAGATCGACGAGCAATTGCTGCCGATTTTCCTCGAAGAGGCGGCCGACCAACTACGCGACCTGACCGTCCAGCTACGGGCCTGGAAAACCGATCTCGGCAGCGCCGTGCCGCCCCATGCCATCGCCCGTCTGCTCCATACCTTCAAGGGCAATGCCCGGATGGCCGGGGCGATGAATCTCGGCGAACTGACCCATCTGCTGGAAACCCGGGTTCAGGATGTGGTGCGGGCCGGGGCGCCGACGGTGGCTTTCATCGACGAAATCGAAAGTGGCTGCGACACCCTGGCGCAAGCCATCGAAGGCCTGCGCCAAGGGCCCTCGGAAGCGCTTCCGGTCGATGCATTCAGTCCCCAGCCGGCCGCGCCGGAGGCGAAGCCGGTCGTGCTGGCTGCCAGTCACGCCGAGGAGGCCGAGGCGGAAGCCGGCGGTCAGCGGGCGACGCTGCGGGTACGGGCCGACCTCATCGACCGGCTGGTCAACGATGCCGGCGAATTGTCCATCGCCCGCGCCCGGATCGAAGGCGAAATGCGTAGCTTGAAGGGCTCGCTGCTCGAATTGACCGAAAACGTCATTCGCCTGCGGCGCCAGCTCCGCGAAATCGAAATCCAGGCCGAAGGCCAGATTCAGGCGCGGGTTGCCCAGACGCCGGAAGGCGAGGCCCAGTTCGACCCGCTCGAACTCGACCGTTTTACGCGCTTCCAGGAATTGACCCGCTTCATGGCCGAGTCGGTCAATGACGTGGCGACCGTGCAGCAGAATCTGCTGAAGAACCTCGACGACGCCAACGCCGCCATTCTTGCCCAGTCGCGCCTGAATCGCGGTCTGCAGCAGGATCTCATGGGCGTCCGCATGATCCCGTTCGCCAGTCAGGCCGAACGTCTCTACCGGATCGTCCGGCAGACCGCCAAGGACGTCGACAAGCGGGCCAATCTCGACATCGTCGGCGGCCAGGTCGAAATGGACCGTTCGGTGCTCGACAAGATGCTGGCGCCGCTTGAACACATGTTGCGCAATGCCGTGACCCACGGTATCGAGCGACAGGCCGAACGGCTGGCCGCGGGCAAGCGGGAAGTCGGCGAAATTACCGTTGCCCTCGCCCAGGAAGGCAATGAAATCGTCCTCACCATGGCCGATGACGGCAAGGGCCTGGACGCGGCGCGGATTCGGGCGCGGGCCGAAAGTCTCGGTTTGCTGCAACCGGGCCAGGCCATCGAAGCGGCCGCCCTGTACGATTTTATCTTCCAGCCCGGCTTCTCGACCGCCGAAGAATTGACCCAGGTTGCCGGGCGCGGCGTCGGCATGGACGTGGTCAAAACCGAAGTCGGCGCCCTCGGCGGACGGATAGAAATCCTTTCCCAGGCCGGACGCGGTACGACGTTCCGTCTCTATCTGCCGCTCACCCTGGCGGTCACGCAAACCCTGCTGATCCGAGCCGGCACGCAGCTCTATGCGGTGCCGTCGACGATGATCGAGCAGGTCCAGGAACTCAAGGAAAAATCGCTCGCCGTGCTCCGTGAAAAGGGCGTCGCCGAATGGCAGAACAATAGCTACCCGCTGTATTTCCTGCCGCATCTGTTGGGCGATAGCGAGGCGGTGCCGGAAGTGCGGCGGCGCTACTGGGTTTTGCTGCTGCGTTCGGGCTCCCAGCGGGTGGCGATACAGATCGACGAGCTGAAGGGCAACCAGGAAGTCGTCGTCAAGAACATCGGGGCCCAACTGGCGCGCGTTGTCGGGATTGCCGGTGCCACGGTGCTGGCCGATGGTCAGGTGGTGCTGATCCTCAACCCGGTCGCCCTGGCCAGTCGTCTGCCCGCCATCGGCGTGGCGCCGGCTACGCCCCTGGGTGCCGCGCCGGAAGTGGCGAGCCTGCCGACGGTGATGGTGGTCGACGATTCGCTGACCGTGCGCAAGATCACCAGCCGCCTGCTCAATCGCGAAGGCTATGAAGTGGTGCTGGCCAAGGATGGTGTCGATGCCCTCGAGCAATTGATCGACGTCATGCCGGACGTCGTCCTGTCCGACATCGAGATGCCGCGCATGGACGGTTTCGACCTGCTGCGCAACATCCGCGCCGACGATCGTCTGAAGCATCTGCCGGTGATCATGATTACGTCACGGACGGCCGACAAGCACCGCAATTACGCTGCCGAAATCGGTGCCGACCACTATCTGGGCAAGCCTTACGACGAAGAGAAACTGCTTGGCCTGATTGCCGGCTATATCAAAGCCAAGGCGGGCAATTAAGCGGGTTTTCTGACTACCGCATAGCGGGCCAGGGTGGCTTCCCTGGCTTGGGCGTGGTCGACGATCGGCCCCGGATAGTCGCGGCCGACGACCACCCCCAGGGCTTGCTGCTCGGTCGCCGGCAGCAACCACGGGGCGTGAATGTGCCGGTTGTCGAGTCCGGCCAGTTCCGGGAGATAGCGCCGAATGAACTGGCCTTCCGGATCGAATTTTTTCGATTGCGTCAGCGGGTTGAAGATGCGGAAATAGGGCTGGGCATCGCAGCCGCTCGAGGCGGCCCACTGCCAGCCCCCGTTATTGGCGGCGAGATCGAAATCGATCAGCCGCTCGGCAAAGTAGCGCTCGCCGAGCCGCCAGTCGAGGCCCAGATCCTTGCACAGAAAAGAAGCGGCGATCATGCGCAGACGGTTGTGCATCCAGCCGCAATCATTGAGTTGGCGCATTGCCGCATCGACCAGCGGATAGCCGGTCTGGCCGTTGCACCAGGCGGCGAAACCGGTCGGCCAGTCGGCCCAGCGGATGGCGTCGTAGGCCGGCTTGAAGGCGTGCCTGACGACGTGGGGATGGTGGTCGAGGATCATGAAGTAAAAATCGCGCCAGATCAGTTCGTTGAGCCAGGAATCCGCCTGTTGGGCCAGCGCTTCGCCGACCAGGCGGCGCAGCGACAGGGTGCCGAAGCGCAGATGCACCGAAAGGTAGGAAACGCCGCGGCGCGCCGGAAAGTCACGCTGGCTGCCGTAATCCGCCAGCCCTTGGCGGCGGAAGTCGTCCCATAGCTGTCGGGCGCCGGACATCCCGGGCCGGATGCCGACGGCACCCAGGTCGCTGGCCGCGAAGCCGATGGCGCCCAGTTCGGGAACGCCGGCCAGTTCGCCGCCGGCGAGCTGGCCGGCGCAGGGGTAGGTGGCGTAATCGGCGCTGCTCAGGCGTTTTCGCCAAGCCTTTTGGTAGGGGGTGAATACCGAGAAAGGCTGGCCGTTCTGGGTCAGGACGTCGGTGCCTTCGAAGATTACCTGGTCCTTGCACAATTCAAAGGCAATGCCGGTGGTGCGCAAATCGGCGGCGACAGCAGCATCGCGCTGGCGGGCGGCGGGTTCGTAATCGCGATTGGCGAAAACCGTGGTCACCCCCAGTTCCCGGGCCAGGGCCGCAATCTCCCGACCGGCCGCGCCATGCCGGACGATCAGGCCGCCCCCTTTGGCCCGCAGGGCGTCATCCAGCTCAAGCAAGGCGGTGTGGATGAAATGAACCCGGCGGTCAGTCGCCGAGGGCAGGGCGTCGAGAATATCCGTATCGAAAACGAAGGCGCAATAAACCCGGCGCCCCCCGGCGAGGGCCGCGCTCAGGGCGGCATGGTCGTAGTCGCGCAAATCGCGGCGGAACCAGACGAGGGCTTTATTGGAATTCATGCGCCGTTTTACCCGTTCCCGGCGGAAAGTTCCAGAAAACTGCCGGCGCGTGTGACGAAAAGGGCCGGACTGGGCCGGCCCCGCGGAGGAGGCTCAGGGCAACGTATAGCTGTTCAGCGCCCGGGGTAGCTTGATCAGCCAGAGGCGGGTCGGTCGTTCGCTGTCGCTGCCCCGGGTGACGCGGCCGCTTACCGCACCGCTTGGGCAATTGCCATCGTTGATGATGGCACCATTGACATCGACCGAGCAGGCGGTGATGTCGCCCTCGACAAATTTTCCGCTGGCATCAAGCAGCGTGGTGCGCAGACCGAAGTCGTTGTCGTTGATCAGCGCCAGCGTCCTGTCGTCGACCAGGCTTAGGCCTTCGGCTTTTTCGGCGCTCCAGCCGATGGCGTTGAGGTCGAGCAGCACGGTTTTCTTGAGCGTGATGACGGTGGACCAGGGGTGCGTTGTCGAGGTCGTACCGTCAATGCTGTTCTTCTCCAGCTCGATGCCATCGTTGGTAATTTCGGTGGCACCGCTCGGGATTTCCACCAACATCACAAAATTGCGTACCTTGCCGCTGCTGTCGGCGCCTTGTTCGATCACCAGAAACTTGCCGTTGGAGAGCGCCATCAGGTCGCCGAGCTTGGCACTGCCGGTGCGGTTTCTATCCCATTTCTCGCCGGCTGTGCTCAAGGGGTAATTGAGCGGATAGGCGTAGAGTTTCGAGGTTTCGGTCGTCGGGTCGAATTCAAGCCAGCGGGCGAATTGGGCATAGTCCTTGATTTTGGCCTTGTCCGTTGTCTTGCCGTCCTGGTTGAGGTCTTTGCTATCCGTGGTGCTGATTGATTTGGCGTTGCTGTCAAAGGGCTCGATCGGGCTCTGCAGGAATCCGTGCAGCTTGCCGCTAGCGGTCATGGTCAGGCCTTCCATGCCGCGATTGGCGCGCCGATTCTTGAGGATATTCGGAAGGTCGCCGACGCCCGTTCCTGGCTGGTATTTCTTGAGAATCACGCCGCTCGTGGCGTCGATCTTGACGATGAAAGGGCCATATTCGTCGGAAGTCCAGAACACCTTGTTCGTTGCGTCATAGACCAGGCTTTCGGTATCCAGTCCGTTACTGTCGAAATCCGCTTTGCTCGCCACGAACTTGAGTTCGTCGGTCAGCGGAATTTCCCCGCTGCTGCCGGTTGTGCCGGCGGGCAGCGGGCGCCCGGAGATCTTGGTCGTCGCATTGAGCTTGAGCGGCAGCAGCGACTTGATAACCGCACCCGCCTTGCCGATCGAGATCAGGCCGATGGCAGGGGTGAAGCCGGGGGCCGGAAACATCTTGCTGATGCTGCTCTTGGTGGCGTCGCCAGGGTTTGGGGCGTTCGGGCTGTCGCCATTGGGGCCGCGGTCGGTGATGGCATAAAATTCCAGTTCACCATTCGTCGCCTTGCCCTTGAATGCCAGCCCGGAGCCGACCGCCGGGAAGAAACCGTCGGCGAAATCTTTCTTGGCCGCGCCGTTGCTGCCTTCATAGGGGACATAGAGGGAAGCGTCGGCGCGCAAGGTGTATTTGGAAATCGTTACGTCGCCGCCAGCCGTTGCCACTGCGACCTTGCTGGTGTCGCCTTGGCCGCGCGTCGTGGCCAGCGTTCCCTCGAAATGCTCCTTGGCCAGTTTGCGGCGGCTGTCGTTCGGTGCGCGATCCTTGTAGGAGTTGCCGAATTTGTCCTCGATGCCGGGCAGCAGCGCGGCGAGGTCGATATCGAAAGCGCTGGCGGCCTTGCTGAAGTCAAGGAATTTGCCGGAGAAGCTGGCGAGCATGGCGCTGCTGATCTTGATCCCGTTGGCCGGATTGTCGTCCTCGTCCAGTGATTGCAGGAAAAGAAGACGGTTGTTCACCTTGTCGTCGTCGCCCGTCCAGGCAGCAATGCCAGCCAACTCCAGCGGCGTGATGGTCGTGGCGCAAGCGACGCTGCCGAGGGTGACATCGCCCAACCTGAAAGTGATGGTGTCGCCGGCCAGGCATTCAAAGCCGCCGCTGGTATTGGTCGTGCCGTTTTTGCCGGAAGGGCTGGCGCGATAGGCGACACCCTCGACGGCCGAGTCGAGCAGCGTGCCGGAGACCGCTGCCGACGAAGAGCTGTTGCTGTCAAGGCACCCGCCTAGGCCAAAAGCCGCTGCGATTGCGACAATACTGATTTTTTTCTGCATGTTTTGCCCTGGAAATATTAACACTCGCGCAGGCGCGAATTCGGTGAGTAGGGGATGCCTGATGGTTGCTTGCGACGTCGATAGGCGCCGCATGGCCAGCATGATTCTCGGCGCCGAGAGTGACAGCCCTATGACAGCGAATTCCGGGCCAAAAATTGAGGCGGAATGGCTTGACGGAAATCTAATTCGCTGCTGGCAAAATCGATTGTTCGCTTGTTTTTCCTTTAAAATCTCGGCCATGAACAGCGTCAACCTCACCAACAATTTCCTGATCGCCATGCCGGCGCTTGAGGATCTCTATTTTTCCAACGCCCTCGTCTATATCTGCGAACACAACGAGAACGGCGCGCTGGGGATCATCGTCAATCGGCCGATTGACATGAGCCTGTCCGGCTTGTTCGAAAAAATCGATATCAAGCTGGAGGCCGAGCAGATGGCCAAGGTGCCGGTCTATTTCGGTGGGCCGGTGCAGCTTGATCGCGGGTTCGTTCTGCACCGCCCGATTGGCCAATGGCAATCGACCCTGGCGGTCAGCAGCGAGATCGGTCTGACCAGTTCGCGCGATGTGCTGGCGGCCGTGGGCAGCCAGGGGCTGCCCTCGGAAATCCTGGTCACCCTGGGTTACGCCGGTTGGGAAGCCGGCCAGCTCGAAGACGAACTGGCCCAGAATTCCTGGCTGACGGTGCCGGCCAAGGCCAGCATCCTCTTCGACTTGCCGGCGGAAGAACGTCTGCCGGCCGCCATGCAGAACCTTGGCATCAGTTTCACCCAACTTTCCGACGTGGCCGGACACGCCTGAGCGTGGGTACAGTCCTGGCATTCGATTTCGGTGAAAAGCGGATTGGCGTCGCGACCGGCGAAACCCTGCTCGGTACGGCGCATCCGCTGACCACCATTCACGCCGAGTCGAACGATGATCGCTTCGCCGCCATTGCCAAGCTGGTTGCCGAATGGCAGCCGGAACAACTGGTGGTCGGCCGGCCCACCCACGCCGACGGTACACCGCATGAAATGACCCGCCTGGCCACCAAGTTCGCCGAGCGTCTGCAGCGGCGTTACAAGCTGCCGGTCGGCTTCGCCGACGAGCGCCTGACCTCGCTCGATGCCCAGGCCCGCTTGCGCGAAACCGGTCGCAACAGCCGATCCGCCAAGCCGCTGCTCGATGCGGTGGCGGCCCAACTCATTCTCCAAACCTGGTTTGAAAGTCCGCATGTCCCAACTGCCCAAGCTGATAAATGAGCCGCTGCCCGATGCCGAGGCCCAGTGTCGCCAGCTGGCCGAACTGATCCGGCCACAATTGCACCACAATCCCGCCCTGGTCGGTATATTCAGCGGCGGTGCCTGGATTGCCGAACGGCTGAAGGAACTCCTCGATCTGCCGGAAGAGGTTGGCATGATCGATGTTTCCTTTTACCGCGACGACTTCGCCGAAAAAGGCCTGCATCCGCAATGTCGGCCGACCTTGATTCCGTTCGATGTCGAAGGTCGCCATCTGATCCTGGTCGATGACGTGCTCTATACCGGGCGCACGACGCGGGCGGCGATCAACGAGCTGTTCGACTACGGCCGCCCGGCCTCGGTCGGCATGGCCGTGTTGGCCGATCGCGGCGAACGCGAACTGCCGATCGCCGCGACCTACTGCGTCTGGGAGGTGGCCCTGACCGATGGGCAGAATCTGGTCCTTGGCCGCAAGGATGACGGTCAACTCGCCTGGAGGCTGGAACATGCATAACCCGCAGTTGAACAAGGATGGCGAGCTGATTCACCTGATGTCGATCGAGGGCCTGCCGCAACGGATACTGACGCAGATTCTCGATACCGCCCAATCCTTCATGGAAGTCTCGGCCCGCGAAGTCAAGAAGGTGCCGTTGCTGCGTGGCAAGAGCGTCTTCAACTTGTTCTTCGAGAACTCGACGCGCACCCGGACGACCTTCGAGATCGCCGCCAAGCGCCTCTCCGCCGACGTCATCAATCTCGATATCAACAAGTCGTCGACAGCCAAGGGCGAAACCCTGCTCGATACCATCGACAACCTGTGTGCCATGCACGCCAACCTGTTCGTCGTGCGCCATGCCTCAAGCGGCGCGCCCTACCTGATCGCCGAGCACCTGCAGCGCATCGGCCGTGACGACGTGCATGTGGTGAATGCCGGTGACGGCCGCCATGCCCACCCGACGCAGGGCCTGCTCGACATGTACACCATCCGTCATTACAAGAAGGATTTCTCGCAACTGCGCGTGGCCATCGTTGGCGACATCCTGCATTCGCGCGTCGCCCGTTCCGATATCCACGCCCTGACCACGCTCGGTGTGCCGGAAGTCCGCGCCATCGGTCCGGAAACCCTGCTTCCCAAGTACATGGACAAGCTCGGCGTGCAGGTTTTCCACAACATGGAAGAAGGTCTCCAGGATTGCGACGTGGTCATCATGCTGCGCCTGCAGAACGAACGCATGACCGGCGCCCTGTTGCCCTCGGCCGGCGAATACTTCCGCCATTACGGCCTGACGCCGCAGAAACTGGCGCGCGCCAAGCCGGACGCCATCGTCATGCACCCGGGGCCGATGAATCGCGGTGTCGAAATCCATTCGGCGGTGGCCGACGGTCCGCAGGCCGTCATCCTGCCCCAGGTCACCTTCGGCATTGCCGTGCGCATGGCCGTCATGAGCATCGTTGCGGGGAATTGATCAGCATGAATATCGAAATCAAGAACGGCCGCCTCATCGACCCGAAAAACGGCGTCGATCGCCGCACCTCGCTGTTTGTCGCCGGCGAGCGGATTGCCGGACTGGGCGACGCGCCGGCCGGCTTTGTCGCCGAGCAAACGATCGATGCCGCCGGCTGTGTCGTCTGTCCCGGCCTGATCGACCTCGGCGCCCGCCTCAACAGTATCGAGGCTGAACTGGCCGCCGCCGTGGCCGGTGGCGTCACCTCGGTGGTCGTCCCGCCGGATGCCGATCCGCCGCTCGACGAGCCGGAACTGGCCGACCGTCTGGTGCATCGTGGCGAGGAAATCGGCAAGGCGCGCATTCTGCCGCTCGGTGCCCTGACCCTCGGCCTCAACGGCGAACGCCTGGCCGAACTGGCCGGCCTGAAGAAGGCCGGTTGCGTCGCCTTCTCGCAGGCCAACCGGCCCATGGTCGATACCGAAGCCCTGCTGCGGGCCATGGAATACGCCGGCACCTTCGATTTTGCCATTTGGCTGCAGCCGCAGGACTACTGGCTGTCGCGTAACGGCTTCGCGCATGAGGGCGAAGTGGCCAGCCGTCTCGGCCTGGCCGGCATTCCGGTCGCCGCCGAAACCATCGCCATCGCCACCATCCTCCAGTTGGTGCGTGATACCGGTACCCGCGTCCATCTCACCCGGCTTTCCTCGGCGGCCGGGGTGGCACTGCTCAAAGGGGCCAGCGACGAGGGACTGCCGGTCAGTTTCGATGTCGGCGTGCATCACCTGTTGCTGACTGAAAACGACATCGGCTTCTTTAATCCACACGCCCGTTTCAATCCACCATTACGCGCCCAGAGCGACCGCCTGGCCTTGTCGCAGGCCGCTGCCGCCGGTTTGGCGGCGATTTGTTCCGACCATACGCCGGTCGCGGCCGACGACAAGCTGCTGCCTTTCGGCGAAGCCAAGCCGGGGGCTACCGGTCTTGAACTGCTCTTGCCGCTGACCCTGAAATGGGCGGCCGCCGCCGGTGTTTCGCTGGCCGACGCGCTGGCCCGGATTACCGCCGCCCCGGCCGCCGTGCTGGGCTTGCCGCTGGGTTCCCTGGCCGCGGGGGCGGCGGCCGATATCTGCATCTTCGATGCCGAGGAAAACTGGCTGGTGACGGCGGAAGCCCTGCGCAGCCGGGGCAAGAATTCGCCGTGGCTGGGTTATGCGATGAGCGGCAGGGTCAAAACGACGCTGGTCGCCGGCCGCCCGGTCTTTGCCGCCGGAGGTTAGTGGCGGGTTTCGCCCCGGCCTCGGCGGAGGCTACAAAAATTGACAAAATAATGACATATGGATTTTTGCGACAGCTACTACGATGTTGATTGCATCCGGGTTTTCTCTCCGTGATGCGAAAGCCAATGATTGATCAACATTGCTATAGCGGAGGTGAAAATTCATGAAATACATTGTGGCGCTGCTGCTGGCCCTGCTGGCCTGCATCAACCTGGCCCTGGCCGCAGTCAATATCAACACGGCGACGCAGGACGAACTGGTCACCGTCAAGGGTATCGGTCCGAGCAAGGCCAAGGCGATCATCGATTACCGCACCAAGAATGGGCCATTCAAGTCCGTTGATGATCTGAAGGAGGTCAAGGGCTTTGGCGAAAAGACCCTGGCCAAGCTGAAGGCCGATCTGACCGTTGCCGGGGGTAGTGAGGCGCCCGCCCCGGCCGTTGTCAAAGCGAAGAAATAGGGGCCGTTACGGCACCCAGCAACGGCGGGATTTCCCGCCGTTTTTTTATGGGAGGCCGCTTGCCAGGGATGCAAAAATACCTTGCTGCAGCGTCGCAAAGGCGCAGAGAAAAACGTGAAAACAGTGGCTTGCGTCGTATTTGCAGCTCACCCAGAAGGTGTGCCAAATAATCCCGGCACGCCTTTTTTCCTCCGTATCGCTGCGTCTCCGCGGTTCAGTTGCGTTTTCTAGGATGATTCAGTGGCTGGCCAGGCGGGCGATGCTTTCGGGAGTGGCGCCGACCACCTCGAGTACCTTGCGGCGCGAGGTCTGGCCGCTTTTCAGGGTAACCGCCGATTTCGGCAGATGGAGAACCTCGGCCAGGAACTTGAGCAGGGCCTCGTTGGCCTTGCCGTCGACCGGTGGTGCGGCCAGCCGGATTTTCAGGGCATCGCCGTGCAAGCCAGCAAATTCCGTCTTCTTGGCGCCCGGCTGGATATGCAGGGTGAGCGTCAGGCGCCCGTCGGCTGCCTGACGGAACCAGTCGCTCACAGGAACATCAGTGCCGCCTGCAGGAGCAGGATGGCAACCAGCGGTGACAGATCGATGCCGGAAATCAGCGGCACGACGCGGCGGATCGGGTCCAGCAGCGGTCGGGTCAGTTGCTGGGCCGGCGCCGCCAGCGGCGAATAGGGATTGATCCAGGAGAGTACGGCCTGCAGGATGAGGGCGCCGATCAGGACATAAACGGCCAGCCGCAACAGGCTGCGCAACGCGAACCACACCGCCATCAGGGCAATGCCCTCGCTATTGACGCTCAGGTCGCGCCCGGAGAGCACGACGAGCAGGGCCGAGAGCAGCAGTTGCAGGGCCAGCGCGGCAAACAGGCTGGACCAGTCGAAGCCGCCGGTGCCGGGGATGATCCGGCGCAACGGCTTGACCGCCCAGTTGGTGAGGGCGACGACGAAATGGCCGATCTGCCCTCCAAACGAAACGCGCATCGCCTGCATCATGAAGCGCAGCAGGAACAGCGTACAAAAGAAGCTGACGACCGCGTCAATGAGGAAGAACAGGGCTTGCATCAGGAAGCTCCTAGCTGTTTGCCGAGTTCTCTGCCGCGTGCCTCGGCGGCCATGACGCCGGCGACGATGCCTTCCTTGACGCCCTTTTCGGCCATGGTCTGCAGGGCCGCAGCGGTGGTGCCGCCCTTGGAGGTGACGCGCTCGCGCAATACGGCGGCCGGTTCGGCCGACTGGGCGGCCAGGGCGGCGGCGCCTTGGACCGTCTCGATGGCCAACTGGCGCCCTTGTTCCGGCGTGAAGCCGAGATCGGCGGCGGCCTGCTGCAGGGCTTCGATGAACAGAAAGACGTAGGCCGGGCCGCTGCCGGAAAGGGCGGTGACGCCATCCATCCGGCTTTCGTCGGCAATCCATACGGTGCTTCCGACGGCACGCAGGACGCGGTCGGCCGCGGCGCGCTCGGCTTCGCTGACTTCCGGCAGCGGACAGAGGCCGGTGATGCCAGCTCCGATCAGGGCCGGAGTGTTGGGCATGCAGCGCACAATCTTGCGGTGGCCGCCGAGAAAACGGGCCAGGGTTTCCAGGTCGAGGCCGGCAGCGATGCTGACCACCAGTGCCTGGCCCAGCTTGCCGCCGAGCGGCCTGACGGCATCCTTCATCTGCTGCGGCTTGACCGCCAGCAGCAGCAGGTCGCCAACTCCGGTCAACGGCTCGGCAGAATCGAGGCAGTTCACGCCGTAGCTTTGCGTCAGCTTGTGGCGCGCCTCGCTGCCCGGATCAATGACGGTAATGTCGGCGGCGGTAAAACCCTGTTTCAACATGCCGCCGATCAGCGCGTTGGCCATGTTGCCGCCACCGAGAAAAGTAATTTTCATGCGTAGTTTCTTTCACCAAAAATGGCCGTGCCGATGCGGACGATGGTCGCGCCCTCGGCTACGGCAGCTTCAAGATCATGAGTCATGCCGATCGACAGCGTGTCGAGCGGCAGACCCGCTGAGCGGAGTGTTTCGTAAAGTTGCCGCAATTCGCGGAAGGGTCGCCGCTGCGCCGACAGTTCGTCGACCGGCTGGGGGATGGCCATCAGGCCGCGCAGGCGAAGATGCGGCAAGGCGGCAACGGCCTGGCACAGGGCGGCCGCCTGGTGCGGCGGGCAGCCGCTCTTGCTGGCCTCGCCGGAAACATTGACCTGGACGCAGACCTGGAGCGGCGGCAGATGCGCCGGGCGCTGGGCGGACAGGCGTTCGGCAATTTTCAGACGATCGATCGAGTGTACCCAGGCGAAGTGTTCTGCGACCTGGCGGCTCTTGTTGCTTTGCAGCGGACCGATGAAGTGCCATTCGAGTCCCAGGTCGGCGGTGGCGACCACTTTTTCGCAGCCTTCCTGGACGTAATTTTCGGCGAAAGCGCGTTGCCCGGCCGCTGCTGCAACGAGAATGTCGGCCAGCGGCTTGGTCTTGCTGACGGCGAGCAATTGAATCTCTTCCGGCCGGCGGCCGGCCGCATTTGCGGCGGCGGCGATACGGGCCCGGACTGCTTGCAGGTTGGTGGCGATTGCGCTCATAATCCAATGGAATTGCGTCTGCTTCCAGTATACACGCGCCTTAAGGACGATCCGCATGGACATTACCGAACTACTGGCCTTTGGTGTCAAGAACAAGGCTTCCGACCTGCATCTTTCGTCCGGTCTGCCCCCGATGATCCGCGTTCATGGCGACGTGCGCCGCATCAATCTGCCACCCATGGATCACAAGGATGTGCACGGCATGGTGTACGACATCATGAACGATGGCCAGCGCAAGATCTACGAAGAGACCCTGGAGTGTGACTTCTCCTTCGAGATTCCCAATCTGGCGCGCTTCCGGGTCAATGCCTTCAATCAGCAGCGGGGGGCGGGGGCCGTATTCCGGACCATTCCTTCCAAGGTGCTGACGCTGGAAGACCTCAATTGCCCGAAAATTTTCAAGGAAATTTCCGAGTATCCGCGTGGCATAGTGCTGGTCACCGGGCCGACCGGTTCGGGCAAGTCCACGACCCTGGCGGCGATGGTCAATCACGTCAACGAAAACAGTTACGGCCACATCCTGACCGTCGAGGATCCGATCGAATTCGTCCATGAGGCGAAGAAGTGCCTGATCAACCAACGCGAAGTCGGGCCACATACCCTGTCCTTCGCCAACGCGCTACGCTCGGCGTTGCGCGAGGATCCGGACGTCATCCTGGTCGGCGAACTGCGCGACCTGGAAACCATCCGCCTCGCCCTGACAGCGGCGGAAACCGGTCACCTGGTGTTCGGCACGCTGCATACTTCATCGGCCGCCAAGACGGTCGACCGTATCGTCGACGTCTTCCCGGCGGCAGAAAAGGAAATGGTTCGCGCCATGCTCTCCGAGTCGCTGCGCGCCGTTATTTCCCAGACCCTGCTGAAGACCAAGGAAGGTACCGGGCGGGTCGCCGCGCACGAGATTTTGATCGGCACCCCGGCGGTGCGTAATCTGATCCGCGAAAACAAGGTGGCGCAGATGTATTCGGCGATCCAGACCGGTCAGAGCTACGGCATGCAGACCCTGGATCAGAATCTGCTCGACATGGTTCGGCGCAATCTGGTATCGAGTAACGAAGCACGCAACAAAGCGGCCAACAAAGATGCCTTCCCGGTCTGAACCGGCGGCACGACAGAAAAAGAGGTAGGCAATGGAACGCGATCAGGCCATGAAATTCATGCACGACCTTTTGCGTCTGATGGCGCAGAAAAAAGGTTCGGACTTGTTCATTACCGCCGGTTTTCCGCCGGCCATCAAGATCGACGGCAAGGTGACACCGGTTTCCAACCAGGTGCTGACGGCTTCGCACACGGCCGAATTGGCGCGCTCGATCATGAATGACCGGCAGGCCGCCGAGTTCGAATCGACCAAGGAGTGCAATTTCGCCATTTCGCCGACCGGTATCGGCCGCTTCCGGGTCAATGCGCTGGTCCAGCAGGGGCGCGTCGGCGTCGTCTGCCGCACCATCAACATGACCATCCCGACCCTCGATGCCTTGGGCTTGCCCCCGGTCCTCAAGGATCTGGCGATGACCAAGCGCGGGCTGATCATCCTGGTCGGCGGTACCGGCACCGGTAAATCGACCTCGCTGGCGGCCGTCGTCGATTATCGCAACGAAAATTCCTACGGGCACATCATCACCGTCGAAGACCCGATCGAATACGTCCATGAGCACAAGAACTGCATCATCACGCAGCGCGAAGTCGGGGTCGATACGGAAGACTGGGGTCCGGCCCTGCGCAACACCCTGCGCCAGGCTCCCGATGTCATCATGATGGGCGAAATCCGCGATCGCAGCACCATGGATTACGCCATCGCCTTTGCCGAAACCGGTCACCTGGCGCTGGCGACGCTGCACGCCAACAGTGCCAACCAGGCCATCGACCGGATCATCAACTTTTTCCCGGAAGAGCGTCGGCAGCAACTGCTGATGGACCTCTCGCTCAATCTGCGGGCCATGGTGTCGCAGCGTCTACTGCCCAAGAAAGATGGCAAGGGGCGGGTGGCGGCGATTGAAATCCTGCTCAATTCCCCCTTGATTTCCGACCTCATCTTCAAGGGCGAGGTGCAGGAAATCAAGGAAATCATGAAGAAATCCCGCGAACTCGGCATGCAGACTTTCGATCAGGCCCTGTTCGACCTTTACGAGGCGGGCAAGATCACCTATGAAGATGCGCTGCGCAATGCCGACTCCTTGAATGACCTTCGCCTGCAGATCAAGTTGCTCGGCAAGGATGCCAAGGACCGCGACTTGACCAGCGGTCTCGGTCATCTCGATATCGTCTGACCACTGCGGAGAACAACATGCGTCGTCTGCTCAATTTGCTGTCCGGCCTGTGCCTGATGCTCGTCGTGGGGCTCGCCCAGGCCGGGGCGCTGGCTGCCATTTCGAGCGCTGATGCCGGTACCGGCGTCAAAGAGGCGCTGGCCAAGGGGGCCGACTATGCGGTCGTTTCTCTTGGCAAGGACGGTGGTTTCCTCGGCAACAGCAAGGTCCGGATTCCCTTGCCCGGCTACCTGCAAAAGGCCGAAAGCGCGCTGCGCATGTTCGGTCTGGGCAAAGCGGCCGATCAATTGATCGAAACCATGAACCATGCGGCCGAACAGGCGGTGGCCGAAGCGCGACCGGTGCTCGGCGAAGCGATCCGGAAAATGACCGTGCAGGACGCCAAAGGTATCCTGACCGGTGGCGAAGACAGCGTGACGCAGTATTTCAAACGGACCTCGACCGAGCAGCTGACGGCGAAGTTCATGCCTATCGTCAAGGCGTCGACCAAGAAGGTGCAACTTGCCGACAAGTACAACCAGTTTGCCGGCAAGGCGGCGAGTAGCGGCCTGATCGAGCAGAAGGACGCCGATCTCGACAGCTATGTCACGCAGAAGGCGATGGACGGCTTGTTCGCGATGATTGCCGAAGAAGAGAAGAAACTGCGTTCCAACCCGCTGGGAGCTGGCAGCGACCTGCTGAAGAAGGTATTCGGCGCGCTCTAAATTAAAGTCTGGCGGTTGATCTGCCGTTGACGGGGGTAAGGAGCCCGTCCATGAAGCTGAACCGCCTCGAATCTACCACCCAACCCTACTCCGGCGCTTCCGTCGAGCGGGCGCGGCGGGTTGCCGGCGAGAAAGTGCGGCGGGTGGAATTGACCGAGGGCATCGAAGGTGACCGCCAGCGCAGTTTGCAGCAAGAGCTCGCCGAGTTTGACGGTCAGGCCGCCGGGCCTTTCGAAGGTGGCGAGCGGGTGTTGCTGGAGGCCCGCGCGGTGGCGGCGCAATTGACCTCGCTCGGCGCCGGCGCGGGCGCCTTGCTCAAGGCGGTGCCACCGACCGGTGCCGAGCGCAAGGTCGACGACCAGGCCTGAGCCGCCTGCACCCCGCAGGCCGACTCCCTGTCGGGGAAGGGCTGGGGTAAAATCAAGGCATCGAATCCAGGGCGCCCCGCATCGTCGGGGCGTTGTTATTTGCCCAAAAATGTCCGGCCTCAATCCCCAGCAACGCGAAGCGATTCACTACCTTGACGGCCCCTTGCTGGTGCTGGCCGGGGCCGGCTCGGGCAAGACGCGGGTGATTACGCAGAAAATCGCCTATCTGGTGCAGGATTGCGGTTTTCAACCCCGGAACGTGGCAGCCATCACCTTTACCAACAAGGCGGCCAGGGAAATGCAGGAGCGCATCGGTAAAATTCTGTCCAAGCCGCAAGCCGACCAGTTGCAAATTTCGACCTTCCATTCGCTCGGCGTGCGGATTCTGCGCGAGGAGGCCAAGGCGCTCGGCTACAAGCCGCGCTTCTCGATTTTCGATTCGGCGGATTGCGCCGGCATCATCGGTGAAGTGGCGCAGACCGTCGATAAGGCAACTTTGCGCCTGCTGCAGTCGATCATCTCCAACTGGAAAAACGCCCTGGTCTCGCCGGAAGCGGCTCGCCACCTGGTGCGCGACGAGCATGAAAACCTGGCGGCGCATGCCTACCTGTCCTACGAGGCCACGCTGAAGGCCTATCAGGCGGTCGATTTCGACGACCTGATCGGTCTGCCGGTCAAGCTGTTCAACGAGCATCCGGACATCACCGACAAGTGGCAGAACCGTCTGCGCTACCTGCTGGTCGATGAATACCAGGATACCAACGCCTGCCAATACCAGTTGCTCAAGCAACTGACCGGCGTTCGCGCCCAGTTCACGGCAGTGGGCGACGATGACCAGGCGATCTACGGCTGGCGGGGGGCCGATATCGAAAACCTGAAGAAGCTGCCCAACGAATTTCCGGCCCTCAAGGTCATCAAGCTCGAACAAAATTATCGGTCGACGGTCCGCATCCTGAAAGCGGCCAACAACGTCATCGCCAACAACGAAAAGCTGTTCGACAAGAAACTCTGGTCCGAACTGGGGCTGGGCGATCCCATCCATGTCACCGCCTGCCGCGACAACGATGCCGAGGCCGAAGGCGTGATCATGAAACTGCAGGCGCACCGCTTCGAACAGCGCGGCCAGTTCAAGGACTACGCCATCCTCTATCGCTCGAATCATCAGGCGCGCATTTTCGAGGAATACCTGCGCGATCACCGCATCCCCTATCTGCTGTCCGGCGGCAAGTCCTTTTTCGACAAGGCGGAAATCAAGGACATCATCGCCTACCTGCGTCTGCTCACCAACGAAGATGACGATCCGGCCTTTATCCGTGCCGCCACCACGCCCAAGCGCGGGATCGGCGCAGCGACGCTGCAGGTGCTTGGGACCTACGCCGGCGAACGCCATATTTCGCTGTTCCAGGCGGCCTTCGAGGAAGGCTTCGCGCATCGCGTGCAGACCCGCCAACTCGAACCCCTGCTCGAATTCTGCCAGTTCATCAACCGGATCCAGGGGCGTGCCGTCCGCGAGCCGGCCCAGCAGGTCTTGCCCGACCTCTTGAAAGCCATCGACTACGAGACCTATCTCTACGATCTTGAGGAAGAGCGCACGGCGCAGACGCGCTGGGGAAATGTCTGCGAGTTTGCCGGCTGGCTGAACCGCAAGGGCGAACAGGACGGCAAGACGCTGATCGACCTGACCCAGAGCATCGCCCTGATCAACATGCTCGACAAGCAGAATGACGATGACGTCGACGCCGTCCAACTGTCGACCCTGCATGCCTCGAAGGGCCTCGAATACCGGCACGTTTTCCTGGTCGGGGTCGAGGAGGGCATTCTGCCGCACCGTGAGTCGACTGACCCGAGCAAGATCGAAGAAGAACGTCGCTTGATGTATGTCGGTATTACCCGGGCTCAACGTTCGCTGCACATTTCCTATTGCGAACGGCGCAAGCAGGCGCGCGAGTTCGTGCCCTGCGATCCGTCACGGTTTATCGACGAGATGGGTAAGGAAGATGTCCGCTTTTCCGGCGGCAAGCAGGATGTGCCACCCGACAAGGCGACCGGCAATGCCCGCCTCGACGCCATGAAGGCGATGCTCGCCGGCAAGCGCTGAGCGGCGGCCTCATCGTCGCCGTTCCGCCTGACCCCGCGGCAAAATTTTCGGTGCACGAAAAAGGGAGGCCGCAGCCTCCCCAAAATTGTTTCGCCTTGCTTGGTTTACTTGACCAGACCAAGCAGGTGATCAACCGCGCCCTTGATTTCGTCGTCAGACAGATTGGCCGCGCCGCCGCGAGCCGGCATGGCGTTCTTGCCGCCCAGTGCGCTCTTGTATAGGACGTCCTTGCCCTGCGCAATACGCGGCGCCCAGGCAGCCTTGTCGCCGGCCTTCGGCGAGCCGGCGGCGCCGGTGGCATGGCAGGCGGCACAAACGCTGTTGAAGACGGTGAGGCCATCCTTCGGTCCGCTGCTGACCGCCGGTGCTTCGACCTTGGCCAGTTCGAACTTGGCGACCGGCTGGATGCGGACATCCGACTCGTCGCTGCTATTGGCGGAGTCGGCGGCTGAGCCGGTATGTTTGACGGTAAAGGGGAAGATGATGGCGATCAGGACAGCAGCCGCGATGATCACTGCCCACATGATGCTCTTAGAAGAATGCTGCTCGGCCATGCTGATTCCCTCATTACACAAATTTAAAAGTCCGTGATTATAGCGACTTAACTTTGTCAATTGAGCAAAAAAAACCCCGCCAGCGGCGGGGTCGAAATTCTCGAAAAGGGGGTTTTCGAGAGGAGGGGTTCAATGCACAGTCGCAGTGTAGGGGCCGTCCCGTCTCGCGTCTGTCGTCCTTTCGTAGCCTTGTGTAACAAAATGTAGCTATTTGGCATTGCTCGGGCCGGGCTGCCCATGGCGCAATTTCAGTTTTCTATGGCGCAGATTTCAACGGCGCTGGGCGGAATCTGGTAATCCGCCGCCAGTTGCCGTCTGGCCAGCTCTTCGATGGCCTGACCTTCGCCGACGACAAAACGCCGGGCACCGCTGAAGTTCTGCGGGATGCCGGCCCGGTCCTGGGTGATTCGAAAGTGAATTTTGACCTTCATTGCTGTACTCCAATTATGTGTTTTTCTCCTGCCGGGCCAGTATAGGCAGCCGATGCTGCGCTGCAATATCGGTTTTCCACAGGTCGGGGCCCGGGGCGTGCCGCGCCCCCGACGGAAAGAGGCGGTTGGAATGTGGGCAAAGCCTGGGCAAAATTCCGGCTCGGGCTTTTGCCCCGACACAACAGCAGAAGGAAATGATCATGAGCCAACTGTTTTCCCCTCTCGCCATCGGTCGCCTGCACCTCACGAATCGCATCGTGGTGGCCCCGATGTGCCAGTATTCGGCCGAAGATGGCCTGGCCACCGACTGGCATCTGATGCATTACGGCAATTTGGCTTTATCCGGCGCCGGGCTACTCATCCTGGAGGCGACGGCGGTGCTGCCGGAGGGGCGGATTTCGCCGGCCGATCTCGGCTTGTGGTCGACGCCCTGCGAAGAGGCGCTGGGCCGGGTGCTGGCCGCGCTGCGTAAATATTCGGCGATGCCGGTGGCCATTCAACTGGCCCATGCCGGGCGCAAGGCGGCGAATCGGCTGCCCTGGGAAGGCGGCGGCCAGTTGCCGAGCGCGGCGGGGGGCTGGCAGTCGGTGGCGCCTTCGGCGCTGCCCTTCCTGCCGACGGAATCCTGGCCCGAGGCACTCGATGCGGCCGGCCTGGCCCGTGTCGAGGCGGCCTTCGTCGAAGCGGCGCAACGGGCTCGGCGGCTCGGGATTGAGGCCATCGAAATCCACGCTGCGCATGGTTACCTGCTGCACCAATTTCTCTCGCCGCTGGCCAATACGCGGCAAGACCAGTATGGCGGCGGACTCGAAAACCGCATGCGCTTCCCGCTGGCCGTCTTCGCTGCAGTGCGTGCGGCGGTGCCGGAAATGACTCTGGGCATTCGCCTTTCGGCCACCGACTGGGTTGCCGGCGGTTGGGATCTCGAACAGAGCGCAGTTTTTTCCCGGGAACTCGGGCGCTGCGGCTGCGATTTCATTCATGTCTCGAGCGGCGGCCTGGCGGCGCAGCAGAAGATCGTTCCCGGGCCCGGCTATCAGGTGCCGCTGGCCGAAAGCATCCGTCGGGCGAGCGGCTTACCGACCATCGCCGTCGGGCTGATCACCGAAGCCGAGCAGGCCGAGGCGATCATCGCCGGCGGCCGGGCCGACATGGTGGCCCTGGCCCGCGCTATCCTGTTCGACCCGCGCTGGCCCTGGCATGCGGCGGCCAAGCTCGGCGCCGCGGTCGATGCGCCGCCGCAATATTGGCGTTCGCTGCCGCCGGGGCAGAGCGGACTGTTCGGCGCAATGAAAATGCCGTCGCACCGTCCCTAGAGCGGCGCTCGGCCCGCCTTAGCGGGGGCCGGGCCGGGCTTTTTTCGGGCCGCTGGCCGGGCGTGCCTTGCCCCGGCTTCCGGTCTTGGCCGGCGCTTCGTCGAAGCCCACCCAATTGCTCGGTACTCCCTTGCTGGCCCTGCCCCCCGGGACTTTCGGCTTTTTCGGTTTCTTGACCAACTGGCCGGCGCCGTTGGTCATCGGTACGCGGTGCTCCGGCTCGAAACCGGGCTCCTCGTCGCGGCTCAGCGTCTGTTTGGTCAGGCTTTCGATGGCGGCGAGCAGGGGTGCCTCGTCGGCGCAGACCAGGGAAATCGCTTCACCGCTGGCGCCGGCCCGGCCGGTGCGACCGATGCGGTGGATGTAGTCTTCGGCGACGATGGGCAGGTCGAAATTGACCACCTGCGGCAGGTCGTCGATATCCAGGCCGCGCGCTGCGACATCGGTGGCGACGAGGATCTGCACCGCGCCCGCCTTGAAGCTGTCGAGGGCGCGCTGGCGGCTGGCCTGCGGCTTGTCGCCGTGGATCGCATCGGCCTTGATCTGCTTGGCGAGCAGGGTGGCGACCAGTTGGTCGGCGCCTTTCCTGGTCTTGACGAAGACCAGCACCTGGCCCCAGCGGCGGTCCTTGAGCAGGGAAAGAAAGAGCTCCGGCTTGCGCTTCTTGTCAACTGTTACCACCCACTGCTTGACCGCCTTTACCGTGCTGTTGCGCGGGCTGACTTCGATCAGCAGCGGATCGCGCAGCCGCCCCTTGGCCAGGCTGCGGATTTCGTCGGAGAAGGTCGCCGAGAAGAGCAGGGTCTGCCGTACTTTGGGCAGGGCGGCGAAGACCGCCGAAAGCTCCTGGGCGAAGCCGAGGTCGAGCATGCGGTCGGCCTCGTCGAGGACCAGGATCTGCACCTGCTTGAACTTGAGGGCGTTCTGACGAAAGAGGTCGAGCAGGCGGCCCGGGGTGGCGACCAGGATATCGACGCCGCGGCGCAGGCGCATCATCTGCGGATTGAGGCTGACGCCGCCATAGGTCGCGTAGGTGCTGACCGGCAGATGTTCGCCGTAGTGGCGGAAACTGGCATGCACCTGTTCAGCCAGTTCGCGGGTCGGCACCAGGACCAGGGCGCGGATCGAGTTGGCAGCCACTTTTTCTTCGCTGGCGCCGAGGCGTTGCAGCATGGGCAGTGCGAAAGCGGCGGTCTTGCCGGTCCCGGTCTGGGCCGCTGCCATCAGGTCGCGGCCGGCCAGTACGGCGGGAATGGCCTGGCTTTGGACCGGCGTCGGCGTCTTGTAGCCGAGGCTGTCGAGGGCCTGGAGGAGGGCGGGGGCAAGGCCGAGGCTGGCGAAGGTCATGGGATGGCGGGTGACGGGAAAAGGCGGAGTTTACCCGCTTCGTCCGGAGCGGGGGCAGGCATCTGCAGGCTCCTGCCGTTGGTGCCCCGGCAGCGCCGGTTCGGGCGGCCGGATGTTAAGATCTGCCGCATGAACGAACTTGAAAATCTTTCCCGGCGCCTCGGCCAGGCACTCCTTTCCCGCGGTGAATGGCTGACCGCTGCCGAGTCCTGCACCGGCGGCTGGCTGGCCCAGTCGGTGACGGCCATTGCCGGCAGTTCCGGCTGGTTCGAGCGGGGTTTCGTGACCTATTCCAATGCCGCCAAGGTGGATATGCTGGGCGTCCCGGAAACGACGCTGGAACGCCATGGGGCGGTTTCGGAAGCGACGGCCCGGGCCATGGCGCAAGGGGCGTTGGCGCACAGCCGGGCCGACTGGGCGGTGGCGATTACCGGGATTGCCGGCCCCGCCGGCGGCTCGCCGGAAAAGCCGGTGGGCACGGTGTGCTTCGCCTGGGCCGGCAAGGAAGCCGGTTGCGAGGCGCAGACCTGTCAGTTTGCCGGCGAGCGGGCGGCCGTCCGTCAGCAGGCGGTGCGGCACGCGCTGCGCGGCCTGCTCGCCCGCCTGGCGGCCGATCCGCTGCTCGCCTGAGGCCGCCCGGCGCTTAGCCGGGGAGCGGTTCGAAGAGGGCGGCCAGGTCGTCGTTGCCGAATTTGACCTCGACGCCGCGATCTTCCGACAGAATGCCGGCCGCCAGTTCCGCCTTGCGTTCCTGCAGGGCGAGGATCTTTTCCTCGATGCTGCCGCTGACGATCAGCTTGTAGACGAACACCGGCTTGTCCTGACCGAGCCGGTGGGCGCGGTCGGTGGCCTGGTTCTCGACGGCCGGATTCCACCACGGATCGTAGTGGATGACGGTGTCGGCGGCGGTCAGGTTGAGGCCGACGCCGCCGGCCTTCAGACTGATCAGGAAAATCGGCACTTCGCCGTTCTGGAAACACTTGATCGGCTTTTCTCGGTCGTCGGTATTCCCGGTGAGCAGCGCGTAGGGAATGCCGATTTCGTTCAGTTCGTTCTCGATCAGGGCCAGCATGCTGGTGAATTGCGAGAAGAGCAGGATGCGCCGGCCTTCGTCCACCAGTTCCGGCAGCATCGCCATCAGCAGGTCGAGCTTGGCCCTTTCCTTGACCTTGGTCGCCGCGGTGGCCTTGACCAGGCGCGGATCGCAGCAGACCTGGCGCAATTTGAGCAGGGCGTCGAGGATGACGATCTGGCTGCGGGCGAAGCCCTTGCTGGCGATTTCGTCGCGCACCTTGGCGTCCATCGCGGCGCGTACCGTTTCGTACAGGTCGCGCTGGCTGCCTTCGAGTTCGACACTGCGGATGATGATGGTCTTGGGCGGCAGTTCCTGGGCGACGTCTTCCTTCTTGCGGCGCAGGATGAAGGGCCGGATGCGGCGGGCCAGCAGGTTGCGGCGCTGGGCGTCGCCGAGCTTTTCGATCGGCGTCCGCCAGTGCTTGGTGAATTGCTTGCTGGTGCCGAGGAAGCCGGGCAGCAGGAAGTCGAACTGGCTCCACAGCTCGCCGAGGTGGTTTTCGAGCGGCGTGCCGGTCAGGCACAGGCGATGCCGGGCGTCGATCTTGCGCACCGCTTCGGCGCTCTGGCTCTGGGCGTTCTTCACCGTCTGCGCCTCGTCGAGGATGAGCAGATGGTAGCTGTGCTGCATCAGCTCCTCGGCATCGCGCCAGAGCAGCGGGTAGGTGGTCAGGATGACGTCGTGTTCGGCGATTTCGCCGAACCGGCTCTTGCGTTCCGGGCCATGCAGCGAGAGCACCTTGAGGGCAGGGGCGAAGCGTGCCGCCTCGTTTTTCCAGTTGAAGATCAAGGAAGTCGGGAGGACGATCAGTGACGGCTTGTCGAGGCGCCCGCCTTCTTTCTCGAGCAGCAGATGAGCCAGGGTCTGGGCCGTTTTGCCGAGGCCCATGTCGTCGGCCAGGATGCCGGAAAGATTCTGCTCGCGCAGGAATTGCAGCCAGGCCAGGCCTTCCTTCTGGTAGGGACGGAGTTCGAGACCGAGGCCGGCCGGCGGTGCGATATCGACGATGCCCTGGGCGGCGCGCAGCTTGTCGGCCAGGGCCAGGACGTCGCTCTGACCATGGAACTGCCAGCGGCTGGTGTCGTTCAGTTCGGCCAGGCGCGGTGCATCGAAGCGCGACAGGCGCAGGGTTTCGCCGCCGGAAAAACCGTCGAAGAGGTCGATCAGCGTCGCCGCCAGCGGTTTGATGCGGCCGGCCGGAACGCGCAGGCGCTTGCCGTTGGCGGTCTGCAACTCGACCGGCTCATCATCGGGAATGAAGGCCAGTTGCAGGGCTTCCAGCCAGCGCGCGTCGCGCCGGAAAAGGCCGGCCAGCAGCGGCGCCAGCGGCAGGCGCTGGCCCTCGACGATGATCCCCATGTCGAGGTCGAACCAGCCATGGTCGGATTCGACCAGATTGGCTTCCCAGCCATCGACATCGAGCACGTGATGGCGGAAATCTTCGGGAAATTCGATTTGCCAGCCGGCCGCTTTCAGGCGGTCGATGCCCTCCTGCATGAAGGCCGTCCACTCGTCTTCGTCGCCCAGGCCAAGGACGCCTTCCGGCGGGCTGCCGAAGGTGTACAGCGTGTGCCCGGGAATCTTTTCCAGGCCACTGCCGACCAGTGCCTTGAGGGCAGCGGTTTCGGCCTCCGGGCGGCGCTTCAGGCGGACCGTTTCGCCTTCCGGCAAGGTGATGAATTCGCGGCGCTCGTCGGGCCGGATATCGGCGTCGGCATAGCGAAAAATGATCCGGGCGATGTCGAAGGGGCCGCCGGCCAGGCTTTGGGCGTAGCCGCGCCAGGCCCGATAGCCGTGGGTGTGGATGGTGTCGAGCTGCAGGATGGCCTGCAACGGCGCATCGATCAGGCGCAGGCGGGCGCTGGCATCTTCGGCCGGCGGCGGCAATTCGGGGGCGAGTTCGGAGAGCGCTTCGGCAACCAGCGCGGCTTCCTTGGCGGAGAGCGGCGGCAGGGTGAACAGGCGATTGACCATGGCCGGGTTGCCGGTCACTTCGAGCGGACCGATTTCCCCGCCATCGCTATCGAGATACCAGGGCGGATCGACCGGCACCACCATCTCGGCGGCCGGTTCCGGCTTCAGGTAGGGGCGCTGGAAACCGGCGGCGTCGATCAGCCAGCCGATGCCGGCCGGCCGGGTTGGGCCGAGGTGCAGGGGCAGGCCGAGGTCGTCCTCGGGATAGAGGCGGTTGCTGGCCGCCATGCGCTGCAGCGCTTCGGCGCCGTGCTTGGGGCCGAGGGCGAAGGCGCGCAGGCCGCTTTCGTGGCCGCGATCGGCCCAGATCAGGCGCAGGATGCCGAGGTCTTCCTCGTTGATGAATTGCGGCGGGGTGACCAGGGCGCGGTCGATTTTCCACCACTCCTCGGCGCTTTCCGGGAATTTTCCCTTGCGGATTTCGACCCCGAAATGACGCCGGTCGGCCGTCCATTTCAGGATGTAGTAGATCTGCTGGCGGGCGCCGGATGGTCGGGCTTTCTTCTTGGCGACGGCGACCGAGGCGCGGCGCAGGTCCTCGACCCAGGAGAGGATGCTGGGGCTGCCCCGTTCGACCGGGTTGCGTTCCTCGATGGCCTTGAGGAGGATGGCGGCGACATGTTTGCAATCGACGCCGGCCGGGCAGGTGCAGCCGCTGATCAGCGACACGCTGCCATCCTTGTGCTGGACCAGGCGGGCAATCGAGGTGTAGGGCTTGCGGGCCGAGCCGGGAACGACGGCCCGGATGCGCTCGCTTTCGACATCGAGATCCTGTACCAGGTCGACGTAGGGGCGGGCTTTGGTAATTTCGTCTTCGCCGAGCCAGGCGGCGATATCCTCTTCGGTGAAGCTATCCAGTGTTGCCATGGTCATTCGGGGTTAGTGCAGCAAGGCAGCGATAAGGCCGGCCAGCAACAGGGCAATGATGGCCAGCCAGCGGTTCTGCCGCTGCTGGGCGATGACCAGTTGGGCAAGCTGCGGTTGCAGGTCGGCCTTGGCCGGCTGGGCTAGCGCCTGGTGCACCAGGCGCGGCAGTTGCGGCAAGGTTCTGGCCAGATACGGCGCTTCCTGCTTGAGGGTCTTGAGCAGGCCGCGCCAGCCGATTTGTTCGCTCATCCAGCGCTCGAGGAAAGGCTTGGCGGTCTTCCATAGGTCGAGTTCGGGGTCGAGCTGGCGGCCGAGGCCTTCGATGTTGAGCAGGGTTTTCTGCAGCATCACCAGTTGCGGCTGGATTTCGACATTGAAGCGGCGCGAGGTCTGGAACAGCCGGAGCAAAATTTTCCCGAAGGAAATATCCTTCAGCGGGCGGTCGAAAATCGGTTCGCAGACGGCGCGGATGGCGGCCTCGAATTCATCGACGCGGGTGTCCTTCGGCGCCCAGCCCGATTCGATGTGGGCTTCGGCGACGCGCTTGTAGTCGCGGCGGAAAAAGGCGAGGAAATTCTGCGCCAGGTAATTCTTGTCGGAATCGGTCAGGGTACCGACGATGCCGAAATCGAGGGCGATGTAGCGGCCGTCGGGGGCGACGAAGATGTTGCCGGGATGCATGTCGGCGTGAAAGAAGCCGTCGCGGAAGACCTGGGTGAAGAAAATTTCGACGCCGGCTGCCGAGAGCTTGGAAAGGTCAATGCCATCGGCCCGCAGCTTGTCGATCTGCGAAATCGGCGTGCCGTGCATGCGTTCCATGACCATCACCGTCGAGGTACAGAAATCCCAGTAAACCTCGGGTACGACGAGCAGTTTGGAATCGACGAAATTGCGCCGCAATTGCGACGCGTTGGCCGCTTCGCGCATGAGATCCAGTTCGTCGCGCAGGTATTTGGCGAACTCGGCAACCACTTCCCGAGGTTTCAGGCGCTTGCCGTCGGCCCACAGGGTTTCGAGCAAGAGCGCGAAATTGTCCATCAGGGCCAGGTCGTGCTCGATCACCGAGAGCATGTTGGGGCGCAGGATCTTGACCGCCACCTCGTGGCCGCCGTCTTCCTCGCGCAGGCGGGCAAAGTGCACCTGGGCGATCGAGGCCGAGGCCACCGGGGTCGGGTCGAATTCGGCAAAAACCTCGCTGGCCGGGCGGCCGTAGGCCTTTTCGACTTCTGCCAGGGCGAGGTGCGAAGCGAAGGGCGGCACACGGTCCTGCAATTTGGCCAGTTCGTCGGCGATGTCCGGCGGCATCAGGTCGCGGCGGGTCGAGAGCACCTGGCCGAACTTGACGAAAATCGGGCCCAGGGCTTCGAGGGCCAGGCGCAGGCGTTCGGCACCGGGGGCCGAAAGGTCGCGCCAGAACTGCAGGGCGTTGGCCAGGCGGACCAGGCGACCGCTCGGCTCGTGCTGGAGCACCATTTCATCCAGGCCGAAACGGCTGGCCACGGAAGCGATTTTGAGCAGGCGGAGGAGACGCATGGCGGCAGGCAATGCCGGACAGGCCGGGCAACGGGGCTAAACGAGTATGTTAACACGCGGTCGTCGGTTATGGCCCGGCGTTTTGCGTCTTGGGCGATATCCGGCGCAGGCCCCGGTGGTGCGGCAACGATCCCGCCGGGGCGGCGCCGTCTTGGAGTAAACTGCGGTCATTGAGCCACTGACCGCGGTGTCTTGTTTGCCGGGAAATAGTTGAATACCCATGAGTGAAGCCAAGCATCCTTCCAATATCGCCCGGGAAGCCCTCAAGCGTCTGGCCGTTCGCCATTTGGCGCCGACCCCGGCCAATTACCAGGCCTGTTACAACGAAATCGCCGAGCTGCCCAATGCGGCCCCCTTTCCCGATCAGGCGCTGCGTCAGATCGCGATCGGACTGAAGGCGAAGAACGGGCGGCAGGAAAAAGAGTTGGTTCTACTCGATGCCGCGATCGGGCGGCGCAGTTGGCTCGGAGTCCAGGAGTCGCTGCAGGCTTTTATCGGGGCGGCTGGGGTGGCCGTCGAGGCTCCGCCGGTCGTTACCATCGCCTTGCCGCACGAACTGGCGGTCAAGTTGGCGCATTTCGTTGAATCCATCCTGCCGGCACTCGGCGACGACAACGAACGGGTGACCGCGTTGTCTGGCGAGTTGGTGCAGGCCTTGCGCCAGCCGACGGTCGATCTGTCGCTGGTGCATGGCCGGCTCGCGCAGTTGACGCACCAAGTGCTGTTCGCTGCCGAAGAACAGGTCGAAATCAAGGGGGCGCTGCTCAAGCTGCTGCATCTGATCATCGAAAATATCGGCGAACTGAGCCTCGATGATAGCTGGCTCAAGGGCCAGGTCGACGGTTTGCTGGCCGTGGTCGCGCCGCCGCTGACCTTGCGCCATCTCGACGAGATGGAGCGCCGCCTGCGTGATGTCATGCTCAAGCAGCACGAGGCGAAAAGTCGCTCCCTCGAAGCGCAGGCCGAGATGCGCCAGATGCTGGGGGCCTTCATCGAACGTCTGGCCATGATGAACGAGTCGAGTGCCAGCTTCCAGAGCAAGATCGAAAACAGCGCCCGGCAGATCGAAAATGTGCAAAGGGTGGAGGATCTGGCGCCGCTGCTCAAAGATGTTATCGCCGCCACCCGGACCATGGCCGAGGAGTCCTCGGCCTCCCGCGAACAGTTGAAAACCCTGCAGGACAAGGTGCTGGCTACCGAAGCCGAGCTTGTCCAGTTGCATCGCGAACTCGATAGCGCCAGCGCCCTGGCCCGTCATGATCCGCTGACCGATACGCTCAATCGCAAGGGCCTGGACGAGGCGCTGGCCCGCGAAGTGGCGAGCATGCAGCGCAAGGGGACACCCCTGTCGCTGTGTCTGCTGGATATCGACAATTTCAAGAAACTCAATGATCGTCTCGGCCACGACGTCGGGGATAGCGCCCTGATCCATCTCGCCAGTGTCGCCCGGCGTTGCATGCGGCCGACCGATACCCTGGCCCGTTACGGCGGCGAGGAGTTCGTCATCCTGATGCCCGATACCGAGCTCGAGCAAGGGGTCGAGGCCATGGTCCGGCTGCAGCGCGAACTGACCAAGGCTTTTTTCCTGGCCGGCAAGGACAAGGTCCTGATAACTTTCAGCGCCGGCGTCGCCCAGTTGGCGACCGGGGAGCCCGGGGGCGGTGCCATCAAGCGGGCCGATCAGGCGATGTACCTGGCCAAGCGGGCCGGCAAGAACCGCGTCATGGCGGGTTGAGGGCGTCGGCCGGGTGCCCTTGTGTCATGGTTTTCCGCCGGTGGCCGGGCCGCGGGCGCGCTGCCTGATTCTTGGCAGCATGCCGGGGCGGGCTTCGCTGCAGGCCGATCAATACTATGCCCACGAGCGCAACGCCTTTTGGCGCATCATGGGCGAGCTGTTCGGTGCCGGCCCCGATCAGTCCTATGCGCAACGCCTGGCTACCCTGCAGGCGGCCGGCATCGCCCTCTGGGACGTGATCGCCGCCTGCGAACGGGCGGGCAGTCTGGATGCCGATATTGTCGGTGCCTCGGTGCGGGCCAATGATTTCGCGGCTTTCCTGCGGCAGCAGCCGGAAATTCGCCGGGTGTTCTTTAACGGCGCCGCGGCTGAGGCCGCCTTCCGCCGTTACGTGCTCCCCGGTCTGGCCGGACGCCCCTTGCTGTTGCAGCGCCTGCCGTCGACCAGCCCGGCCCATGCGGCGCGCAGTTATGGCGAAAAGCTCGCCGCCTGGTCGGTACTTGTCAGCGCGGCAAATATGTAGGCCGGGGCAGCGTATAATCGCGCTTTTGCTTTTTTAGCTACAAATCAATGGCCCACGACGTCAAATCCCGGCTCGCTGCCCTGTTGCAACAGGCGCTGGCTAGCGTTGCCCCGAGCGCAACCGAAACCCCGATTCACCTCGAACGCCCGCGCGATCCGACGCACGGCGATTTTGCGACCAATCTGGCGATGCAACTGGCCAAGGCGCTGAAGAAGAATCCGCGCGAAATCGCCCAGCAACTGGTCAACGAGCTGCCGCCTTCCGGGTTGGTGATCAAGGCCGACGTAGCCGGGGCCGGTTTCATCAATTTCACGCTCGATGCCGGAACCAAGACCGAGGCCGTCAAGCTGGTCCTCATCGAGGGCGAGGATTTCGGCCGTTCGACCCAGGGCGGCGAGAAAAAAGTGCAGGTCGAATTTGTCTCGGCCAACCCGACCGGGCCGCTCCACGTCGGGCATGGCCGCGGCGCCGCCTACGGCGCTTCCTTGTCGAATCTGCTGAGCTTTGCCGGCTGGGATGTCACCCGCGAGTATTACGTCAATGACGCCGGCCGGCAGATGGATATCCTCGGCTTGTCGACCTGGCTGCGCTATCTCGACCAGCATGGCATCGCCGTGCCCTTCCTGCCCAATGCCTATCAGGGCGACTATGTGCGCGAGATGGCGAAGCAGATGACGGTTGCCCATGGCGCCAAGTTCGTTCGCCAGGCGGCCGACGTGCTGGCTGGCACGCCGGGCCTGCCCGAGGCCGAGCGGGCCGACGACGAGGCCAAGCGCCAGCGCGACCTGCATCTCGATGCGCTGATCGCCCGGGCCAAGGAACTGCTGGGCGCCGACTGGACCTATGTCCATCAGCACGCGCTGTCCGAACAACTGGCCGATTGCCGCGACGACCTGGAAGAATTCGGTGTGCATTTCGACGTCTGGTTCTCCGAGCAGGCGCTGTTCGATACCGGCCTGGTCGCCCGCTGCGTCGATCTGCTGGAAAAGAAGGGCCATCTCTACGTACAGAACGGCGCCCGCTGGTTCAAGTCGACCACTTTCGGCGATGAGAAGGATCGCGTCGTGCAGCGCGAGAATGGTCTGTACACCTATTTCGCCTCCGATATCGCCTACCACCTGAACAAGTTCGAGCGCGGTTTCGACAAGGTCATCAATATCTGGGGCGCCGACCACCACGGCTACATTTCCCGCGTTACCGGCGCCATCACGGCCCTTGATCTCGATCCCGCCAAGCTGCAGGTCGCCCTCGTCCAGTTCGCCGTGCTTTACCGCAACGGCCAGAAGGCCTCGATGTCCACGCGTTCCGGCGAATTCGTCACGCTGCGCGAACTGCGCGGCGAAGTCGGCAACGATGCCTGCCGCTTCTTCTACGCCCTGCGCAAGTCCGATCAGCACCTCGATTTCGACCTTGATCTGGCGAAGAGCCAGAGCAACGAAAACCCGGTGTACTACATCCAGTACGCCCATGCCCGCGTCTGCTCGGTGATCAACCAGTGGGGCGGCGAGCTGGCCGGGCTCGGCGAGGCCGATCTGTCATTGCTCGACAATCCGCGTGAACTGGCCATTGCCAACAAGCTGGCCGAATTCCGCGAAGTCATCGAGAATGCCTCACGGGAACTGGCGCCGCATTTGATTGCCTTCTACCTGAAGGATCTGGCCGGCGAATTCCACGGCTGGTACAACGCCGAGCGCATGTTGGTCGATGCCGTGGCCCTGCGCGATGCCCGCGTCGCGTTGGCCGTCGCCGTTCGTCAGGTGATCCGTAATGGTCTGGCCATTCTCGGCGTCAGTTGTCCGGAATCGATGTAAGGAAAGCCATGAGCCGCAATATGAAATCCCGCAAGAACGCACCGGCCCGGAAAAAATCCGGCGGCGGCACGCTGGTGGGCATGTTTATCGGCCTCGTCCTCGGTGTCGCGGTGGCCGCCGCCGTTGTCTGGTACATGAACAAGTCGCCGCTGCCATTTGCCAACAAGACCCAGCCGCCGCGGCCGGAAGCCGTGGCGGCCAATGGCAAGCCAGCCGAGCCGCTGGCACTGCCGGGCAAGCCGGGCGATCCGGTGCCGGAAAAGCGCTTCCAGTTCTACGATATCCTGCCCGGCAAGACCGATGCCGTGCCGGATAAGGCGGGCAAGCCGGACGCCGGCAAGGACGAAGCGAAGAAGGACGACAAGAAAGAGGAAAAGAAGGACGACAAGAAGGAAGAGTCGAAAGAGAGCAAGACGCCGCTCTTCCTGCAGGTCGGTTCCTTCAGTACGGCACAGGATGCTGACAACCAGAAGGCGAAACTGGCGTTTATGGGATTGGAGGCCGTCATTCAGCAGGTAATGATCCAGGACCGGACGCTGTATCGCGTGCGGGTCGGCCCCTACATGAAAATTGATGAATTGAACAAAGTCCGGGCCGATCTTGCCAAAGCCGGCATTGAAGCCCAACTCGCCAAAAACAAGGAGTAACGCATGAAGTTTGCCCGCCGCTATTTCGTTGCCGCCGCTTTTGTCCTGGGCAGCGCCCTGGCCATGCCCGCCCTGGCCCAGACCGCCGGCAAGGACTACACGCCGATCAATCCGCCGCAGCCGACCGACGAGCCGGCAAAAATCGAAGTCACCGAATTTTTCAGCTACGGCTGTCCGCACTGCAGTGATTTCAATCCGCTGCTCGCCGCCTGGGCGGCCAAGCAGTCCGCCGACGTCGTCATCAAGCGCGTGCCGGTCAGCTTCAACAGCTATTTCGCGATGATCGCGCCGCTCTTCTACACACTGGAAGCCACCGGTGATTTGGCGCGTCTGGATGCCGTCGCCTTCCGTACCATCCACGGCGAAGGCAATCGTCTGGCCGATGCCCAGTCGCGTTCCGCCTGGGCCGTCAAGAACGGCATCGACGGCAAGAAATTCGACGATACCTATCGCTCCTTCGGCGTTGCCAGCAAGGTTCGCCGGGCCGACCAGATGACCCAGGCCTACAAGATCCAGGGCGTGCCGGCTCTGGCCATTGATGGCAAATACGTGGTCGGTGGCCGCGACTTCAACGAGGCGCTGGCCATCGCCGACAAACTGGTGGCCAAGGTGCGAGCCGAGAAGTTCGGCAAGAAATAATTGGCCCGCAAGGTCTTTATCACGGGCGCCTCGTCGGGTATCGGCGAGGCGCTGGCCGTTTACTACGCGGCAAAAGGTGCCAGCCTCGGCCTAGTGGCGCGCCGGGCCGAGGTTCTCGCGGCCCTCAATCAGCGTCTCGGCGGGGGGCATGCCTGCTATGCCCTGGATGTCAGCGAGGCGCCGGCCCTGCACGCGGCGGCGGCTGATTTCATGGCCCGTTTCGGGGTCCCCGACATCATTGTTGCCAACGCCGGTGTCTCGGCCGGAACCTTGAGCGAATGCGAAGAGGATCTCGAAGTCTTTCGCCGGGTCATGGAGACCAACGTTTTCGGCATGGCGGCGACCTTTGCCCCGTTCATTGCCGCCATGAAGGCGGCCGGTGGCAACCGGCGTCTGGTCGGTCTGGCCTCGGTGGCCGGCATCCGTGGCTTGCCGGGGGCGGAAGCCTATTGCGCCTCGAAGGCGGCGGTGATCGCCTATCTGGAAAGCCTGCGCCTGGAAATGCGGCCTTATGGCATTAAGGTGGTGACCATCGCCCCGGGCTATATCGAAACTCCGATGACGGCGATCAACCCGTACCGCATGCCCTTTTTGCTGCCGGTCGAGCAGGCGGCACCGCGCTTTGCGGCCGCCATCGAACGGGGAGTCAGCTATGCCGTGATCCCGTGGCCGATGGGCCTCGTCGCCAAGCTTTTGCGGGCCTTGCCCAACTGGCTCTATGACCGTCTGTTCACAAGCGCCCCGCGCAAGCCGCGCGGCTTGCTAAAATAGCCGGATGCTAGACATCAAGATCAACGGCGAACCCCGCCACTTTGCTGAACCGCTGACCGTGCTCGGCCTGATCGAACAGCTCGGCTATGCCGGCCAACGTATCGCCGTCGAACGCAATGGCGAAATCGTTCCCAAGAGCCAGCATGCGGCGACCGTTCTGCTTTCCGGCGATCAACTCGAAATCGTCGTGGCCGTCGGCGGCGGCTGAAAGCAGCTATGGGTCGCTAGTTGTTAGTCGGTAGCAAAAACAACCCGCGCCCCATAGCTAAAGACTAACGACTAATAACCAGCGACTAAAAACCATGCACCAATTGACCATTGCCGGTAAGACCTACCGTTCCCGCTTGCTGGTTGGCACCGGCAAGTACCGGGACTTTGCCGAAACGCGTGCCGCCATCGACGCTTCGGGGGCCGAGATCGTTACCGTCGCCGTGCGCCGCGTCAATATCGGCCAGGACGCTGGCCAGCCCAATCTGCTTGATGCCGTACCGTTGTCCAAGTTCACCATCCTGCCCAATACCGCCGGCTGCTACAGCGCCGACGATGCGGTGCGCACCCTGCGCCTGGCGCGCGAACTGCTCGACGGGCATCCCCTGTGCAAGCTCGAAGTGCTGGGCGACCCGAGCAATCTCTTCCCGAACATGCCGGAAACCCTGAAGGCGGCGGCAACGCTGGTCAAGGAAGGTTTTCAGGTGATGGTCTACTGCGCCGACGATCCGATCCAGGCCAAGATGCTGGAAGAAATCGGCTGCGTCGCGGTGATGCCGCTGGCTTCGCTGATCGGCTCCGGCATGGGCATCGTCAATCCGTGGAACCTGCGCCTGATCATCGACAACGCCAAGGTACCGATCATCGTCGATGCCGGCGTCGGCACCGCCTCGGACGCCGCCATCGCCATGGAGCTGGGCTGCGACGGCGTGCTGATGAATACCGCCATCGCCCACGCCAAACAGCCCGTACTCATGGCCAGCGCCATGAAAAAGGGTGTCGAAGCCGGCCGCGAGGCTTTCCTGGCCGGCCGCATGGCCCGCAAATACTACTCGGCCGATCCTTCGTCGCCGACCACCGGACTGATCGGCTCATGAGCGACACCCCCCTGATTCAAGCCGCCGTCGACGGCGACGGCGCTTATACCGAAGGCCGCGAAGGCTACGGTCACATCAAGAGCTACGTGCGTCGCGCCGGCCGCATGTCGTCGGCCCAGGAAAACTATTTTGCCGAGATGATGCCGAAAATTGGCCTCACCTATGCGCCGCAGCAAGTAGACCTGAACGCGGTCTACGGCCGCAGTAACCCGAAAGTGCTCGAAATCGGCACCGGCATGGGCGAAACCACGGCCAGGATCGCCGAGGCCAATCGCGACATCGATTACCTCGGCGTCGAGGTCCATGTGCCCGGCGTCGGCGCGCTGTGCAAGCAGATCGCCGAGCGCCAACTGGCCAACCTGCGCATCTGCCAGCACGATGCTGTCGAAGTGGTGCGCGACATGCTGCCGGAAGCTTCGCTCGACGGTGTCCATGTCTTTTTTCCCGATCCCTGGCACAAGGCCCGGCACAACAAGCGCCGGCTGATCCAGCCGCCCTTCGTCGCCTTGCTCGCCTCGCGCCTCAAGCCGGGCGGCTATTTCCACTGCGCCACCGACTGGGAAGAGTACGCCCAGCAGATGCTGGCAGTCCTGTCGGCCGAACCGACCCTGGTCAACACCGCCGGCGCGCAGTTGGGTGGATTCGCGCCGCGCCCGGAATACCGGCCGCTGACCAAGTTCGAGAACCGTGGCCTGCGCCTCGGGCACGGCGTCTGGGACGTGATTTTTCGCCGGCCGGGATAGTGTCGGGCGAACAAATCCTGAGTAGAATGTTTCTCGCTAACCATAAAAACGAGGGAGTTATGAAAAATCAATTTTTTACCCCGATGGGACGTGTGCTGCCGCTGATCGCTCTGCTGGCCCTGGGCCTTTCTGCCACGATGGCAGGCGCCGCCCAGCGAAGCGGCAAGGAAGTTGTCGAAACGGTCTGTATCGCCTGCCATGGCACCGGCAAGGATGGCGCGCCGATGATCGGCGACCGCGCCGCCTGGTCGCAGCGGGCCTCGAAAGGGATGGACAAGCTGACCGCCAATGCCATTACCGGTCTGCGCAACATGCCGGCGCACGGTGGCCAGGCGCAACTGACCGACGTCGAGATGAGCCGTGCCGTGGCCTACATGGTCAGCGGCGGCAAGGCGGTCGATACCAAGAAGGCCTACAGCGCGCCGCACTCCCACAGCGGCGAGCAGATCGTCCAGGAGCGCTGCCAGGAATGTCACGCCACCGGCAAGAACGGTTCGCCGAAAATCGGTGATGTTGAAGCCTGGAAGCCGCGCCTGGCCAATGGCGTGAACCGCCTGGTCGACTCGGCGATCAGCGGCCACAACTCGATGCCGGCGCGCGGCGGGATGAGCAACCTGAGCGACGCCGAAATGCGCATGGCGGTCGAATTCATGCTCAGCAAGCTGGGCGGCGCCAAGCAGTAAGGCCGCGGACGGCGCCTCGCCACGGCGAGGCGGCCAGGGAAAGGGCGACAAACGGGGGAAGGCCTCCCTTTTTTGGCGCCATATCCCCATTTCTTTCTTCAATTATTTACTCCGCTCACGATCACTTATCCGGTTCGCCGGGTTATTCACCATTTTTTTCGGTAATCGCCTCATGTGGTTCAAAAACCTCCAGCTCTATCGCCTGCCCACTCCCTGGAACATCGACCTCGCCAAATTCGAGGAACAACTGGCCCGGGCGCCCTTCGTCAAATGTCCGAGCAATCAGCCGATGAGTCGCGGCTGGGTCTCGCCGCGTCGCGATGGCGCCCTGGTCTTCTCGCTCGGTCGGCAGTGGATGATTGCCCTGTCCGTCGAGCAGCGCCTGCTGCCGTCCTCGGTGGTCAACGATGAAGTCAAGGAGCGCGCCGAAACGATCGAAGCCCAGCAGGGCTACGCGCCGGGCCGCAAGCAACTCAAGGAATTGCGCGAACGCGTCACCGAGGAACTGATGCCGCGTGCCTTCACCCGCCGTCGCACCACCTTTGTCTGGGTCGATCCGCAGAACGGCTGGTTCTGCGTCGATGCCGCCAGCCCGGCCAAGGCCGAAGAAGTCATTGAGCACCTGCGCCATTGCCTCGACGATTTCCCGCTGACCATGCTCCATACCAAGATTTCGCCGCAGACGGCGATGGCCGACTGGCTGGCCGGCGGCGATGCGCCGGCCGGTTTCACCATCGATCGCGACTGCGAACTGAAGGCGGCCGGCGAAGAAAAGGCCGCTGTCCGCTACGTGCGTCATCCGCTCGACGGCGACGAGATCAGCGGCGAGATCAAGGCCCACCTGGCGAGCGGCAAGCTGCCGACCAAACTGGCGTTGACCTGGGACGACCGTATTTCCTTCGTGCTCGGTGAAAAACTGGAAATCAAGCGTCTCGCCTTCCTCGACCTGTTGAAGGAAGAAGCCGAGAAAAGCGCCGAACGGGCCGACGAACAGTTCGATGCCGATTTTGCGCTGATGACCGGCGAATTCGCCCGCTTCCTGCCGCAACTGGTCGAAGCGCTGGGCGGCGAGGTAGTCGACGAAAAATGAGCCCCTGCCCGTGCGGCAGCGGCCTGGCCTACGCCGCCTGCTGCGGTCGCTGGCATGCCGGCGCCGCCGCACCGAGCGCCGAAGCCCTGATGCGTTCGCGCTATAGCGCCTACGTCCAGGGCCTCGAGCCCTACCTGCTGGCCACCTGGCATGCCTCGACCCGGCCGCCGGCGCTGAACCTCGCGGCCGAGACCGGCACCAAATGGCTGGGCCTGGAAATCAGGAAGACCGGGCAAGCCGATGCCAGCCATGCCAGCGTCGAATTCGTCGCCCGCTATCGCCACGCCGGGCGCGGCCATCGCCTGCATGAAGTCAGCCGCTTCGTCTGTGAAGACGGCCGTTGGTTCTACCTCGACGGTGACGTGGACTGAACTCCGGGGTGGCCTTTGCCAGCGCCTTTTTCGAGTTCGCAGCTTCGCAAATTTTCACATTCGCCCCTCTCGCCATCCACTAGCATGAGCGGACCCCTCGTTTCTTAGGAGAAGCAATCATGGGTCTATTCGATCAAGTGCTCGGCGCCTTGTCCGGCCACCCGGCGGGCGGCAACAACGCCCTGCTGGAAAGCGTCCTGCAACTCGTCAACAACCCGAAAACCGGCGGTCTCGGCGGGCTGGTCCAGTCATTCGAACGCGGCGGCCTGGGCAATATCGTCAATTCCTGGGTTTCCACCGGCCAGAATCTGCCGATTTCGCCGGAGCAGATTCAATCCGTACTCGGCAACCCGGTGCTGCAGGGACTGGCCGAAAAACTCGGAATCTCCAGCGAGAAAATCGCTGACAGCCTGGCCACCGTCCTGCCGCAAGTCGTCGACCATCTGACACCGAACGGCCAGTTGCCGCAGAACGACGCCCTGCTGAGTCAGGGATTGGATCTGCTCAAGGGAAAGCTGTTCGGTTGAATGCCTGGCCAACGGTGGAAAGGAAAGCCTCGCTTGAACTTGCGGGGCTTTTTTTTGCATTTCGTGGAAGGTGCAGTTGACCAAGCGGAAACGTTCGATGCTTTTGGATAGCGGCCATGCCAGCGGCTGCTGTGTTTTTGAGGTTGCCGGAAGGGCAATTCACAGAAGTCGGCCTGAGCCAACACGCCTTACGACGTGATTGCCTTGTGAAGAACTCGAAAAATTGAGCCAATCAACGGTAGTTTTTCGTACAACTCCTCGGCGGCATCCCAGTAATCGCGGTGATAGAACACCTTGCCTGCCGCATCGAATTTGAGATGCGAGATGCCGCGTATGACCTGGATTTTGCCCTCACGCCACAGTTTCATTCTGAAGAAGAACTGCCAGACCAGCATGGCGCCGTTCGCATCGACCACCTGTTCGGTGACGACAAAGCGCGGCTCGGCGACCTGCGTGAACATGTGCGTGAAAATGTGCTGGATCGCCTCAATGCCCCGCACCTCGTTGAACGGGTCCTTGAAGCAGGCATCGTTGCTGTAGAACTCGGGAAAGCGCGCCACACTGGCCGGGGAGAACTCGTTGTAGAACTGAATCAGTGCATCGAGTTTCATCTCAGCCTCCGGTCAGGCGGCGCATCAGCGGGAAATACCAGGCATAGGGCAGGCTGGCGAAAAATTTCATCAGGCGGGTAAAACGCTTCGGGAAGTGGATTTCGAAATTGCCGCTCCTGAACCCGTCGACCGTGGCGCGCGCCGCCTGTTCCGGCGTCTGCAGGGCCGGCATGCTGAAATCGTTTTTGGCGGTGAGCGGCGTCGCGACGAAGCCGGGATTGATCAGCCAGACGCCGATGCCCCTGGGCAGCAGATCGAGATGCAGCACTTCGGCAAAATGGATCAGCGCCGCCTTGCCCGGCCCGTAGCACAGTGCCTTGGGCAAGCCGCGATAACCGGCGACGCTGGCCACGAAGGCGATGCCGCCGCCCGGCTGGAGATCGGCCAGAACGGTCGCCGCCAGGCGCATCGCGCCGCTGAAATTGACCTCGACGACACGCTCGGCGACGGCCAGATCAAAGCTGTCGGCACGCATCGGTACGTAATCGCCGGCCAGGTAGACGACCAGGTCGACGCCGCCCCAAGCGGCGATCAACTGCTCGCGCGCCGCCGCCAGGCTGGCCGCATCGGTTGCATCGCAGGGCAGCAGCAAGGCATCGCTCAGGCCAAGGGCCTGCAATTTTTCCCGACCTCGTGCCGAGAGCGCCAGGCGCGCGCCACGCCCGGCCAGTTCGCGGGCCACGGCCGCGCCGATGCCGCTCGAAGCGCCGACCAGCCAGACACGCTTGCCCTGCCAGTCGGTGATTTTCGGGTTCATGGCGGTTACGGCCGCTTGACGAAGGTCAGCGTGACCTCGCCCAGGTTGAAGCCCCACTTCGACATGTAGGAGCGATTCATCATCACCTTGTCGTCCATCAGGAACATCCAGTCGTCGAAATCGACGTTGTACACCTTGCCATCAACCGGCAGGGCCAGCACATAGCGCCAGCGCAGCGCATTGCCGGCAACCTCGCCGATCGCCTCGCCGACGACATCGTCGGCCGTGCCGCGGAAAGTCCCGTCGGCCTGTTTGACCAGCGTCCACACCCGGCGCGAGGTCGTGCCATCCGACCATTTGAACTGCTCGTCGAGGACGCCGGTATCTCCGCTCCACTTGGCGTCGATGACGACCTGGAAGCGTTTCTTGACCTCGCCCGAACGCCCCTGGAACATGCCCCAGGCGTCGAGCGTGCCGTTCAGATAAGTCTTCAGGTCGAGGGCCGGCTGTTCGGCGCGGTATTGTTCGACACCGGTCGAGGCACAGGCGCTCAGGCCAAGGGAAAGGGCAACGGCAGCGAGCAGTTTCATGATTGAAGCTCCAGAGAGGTACGCCAGCGCCACAGCAGGCCGCCAGCCAGCAACTTGAAGGCGAGCGGCAACAGGGCGTAAGCAAAAACAAGGGCCGCCAGACCGGTGCCGCCACCCGGCACATAGCCGAGGGCACCGATCAGCGGCAGGGAAAGCCCGGCGGCGAGCGCCAGGTTGAGTTTGGCGACCAGATTCCATACCCCGAAGCAGGCGCCGGCCTGTCCCTGACGTTCGCCGAGGTCGGCGGCAATCGCCACCGGCAAGGCCAGATCGGCGCCCAATGCCAGCCCGGAGGCCAGACAGATCGCCGCAAAAGCCCACAGATCGCCGGGGCCGAGCAGACTGGCACCGGCAAAGGCGGCAATCGACAGCACGATCGCCAGCAGCCAGGCGACGACCCGGCCATGCCGTGCCGCCAGCCGCACCCAGAGCGGCAAGGAAGCCGCCCCGGCGATGAAATACAGGGCCAGCAGCGGGCCGCTCGCCGCTTCGGCGTGCAGCACATCGGCTACGAAGAAAAGGAAGAGCGTCGCCGGCAGCGCGGCGGCGATGCCGTTGGCGACAAAGACCAGCAACAGACGGCGGAAAGCCTGGTCGGCAAAGACCCGGCGCAGGCTGGTCAGCAACGGCTCGCGCGACATCGGCGCAGCCGGCCCGGCCGGCACTCCGTAGAAACTGACCGCCGCCGCCAGCAGCAGAAGTGGCGGCAGCAGCCAGCTCAGGCGGGAGATGCCTTCGTTCATGCCCGCAGCCAGCACGGACGGCAAGGCGGCGGCCAGCACCACGCCGAGCAGCCCGAAACCCTCGCGCGCAGCGGTCAACCGCGTGCGCAGGCCGGAATTGCTGCCGACGTCGGCGCCCCAGGCCTGGTAGGCGACCGTCGCCGCCGAAAAGCCGAGATAGGTCAGCGCCAGGGCCCCGAGCAGCCAGATCGCCGCGCCCTCGGCGGGCGGATTGAGCAAGGCGACAAAACCCAGGCCGAAGGGCAGCAGGGCCAGCGCCAGCATGCGCCGGCGCGGCACCCGATCAGCCAGCCAGCCCAGCCACGGATCGCTCCCGGCGTCGAGCAGGCGCGCCCCGAGCAGGATCAGGCCGAGCAGCGTCAGCGACATGCCCGTCACCTCGGCATAAAAGCGCGGCACATGCACGTAGATTGGCAAGGCGGCGAAAGCCAGCGGCAGACCGAGCGCGCCATAGGCGAGGATGCGGGCCGTGTTCATCGGCGCCCGGCCTGGTGTTGGCATGCGAACTCAACCACGGCCATCGCCCCGCTGCAGCAAGGCCGCCCGCAGATCCGGCGCGCTGGTGCGGGCATCGAGCCAGATGGCGAAGAAAGCGCGGGCGAAGGCAGCCTCCTCGATGCGGCCGAGCAGACGTCCGTTGAAGTGAAAAATCGCGCCGCCCGCACGGTATTCGCCGATGATCGCGTCACCCGGCCGGACATCCGGAAACAGCCCGGCCATCAGCGCGCCCCAGCGGGTCAGCGTCGCCTCGTCAGCCAGTCCGAGCTGGCGGATTTCCTTGACGCTGGCTTCGGCAATCGCCGCCCCGGCAATGTTGCGTTTGTAGGTCAGTTGCAGCGCCAGCGGCGGGCGCAGCGGATCTTCACCGGCCCACAGGCTGGCCGCATAGACCAGGAAGCCGAAGCGCCGGAATTCGCCGCTGCCCCAGCGCTGCAGGCCGGCGGTCGGATCGGTCGTTGCCCAGGCGGCAAACGGCGCCCCGGCCAGGCCGAGCAGCAATTCGCGGCGGCGCGCCGAGGCCGGCCGGTTTTGGGCGATTTTTGCTGGTTGACCGTCGGCCAGCGGCGCGCCGGGCGCGACCAGGCTAAGCATGCGCAAGTTCAAACTGGACGACATCGACATTCCCGGCCAGGAAGCCGGCCTCGCAGTAACAGAGATACATGCGCCACAGACGGCGGAAATTTTCATCGAAACCGAGCTTCTGGATTTCCGGCCATTTCGCCTCGAAAGCCAGCCGCCATTCGGCCAGGGTACGGGCGTAGTCGAGGCCGAAAGCGTATTCGCCCTGCACGCGCAGCCCCTGCTTCGCCGCCGCAGCGCGGAAGGCCTGACGCGAAGGCAGCATGCCGCCGGGGAAGACGTATTGCTGGATGAAATCGGTGCCACGCCGGTAGCTGGCGAACAGGTCGTCGCGGATGGTGATGCTCTGGATCATCGCCTTGCCGCCCGGCTTCAGCGCGCCAGCCACGGTCTTGAAATAGCCCGGCCAGAAGCGCTCGCCGACCGCCTCGAACATTTCGATGGACACCACGTGGTCGAACTGCTCGCGGTTGTCGCGATAATCCTGCAGGCGCAGATCGGCCTGCGGCACGCGCTGTTGCGCCCAGGCCAGTTGGGCCGGCGACAGGGTCAAGCCAGTGACCTGCAGGCCAGAATCGACGGCCAATTCGGCAAAACCGCCCCAGCCGCAACCGATTTCGAGCACTTTCTGCCCTGCTCTGGCCTTCAGGTGATTGAGTATGCGTTGGTACTTGGCGTGCTGCGCCGTTTCCAGCGAGCCATCGTCCACGTCCCGGTAGATCGCCGCCGAATAGCTCATGCTCGGGTCGAGCCAGAGTTGGTAGAAATCGTTGCCGAGATCGTAGTGGGCCATGATGTTGCGCTTGCTGCCGGCCTTGCTGTTGCGGTTCAGCCAATGCCGGACGCGCGCCGCGAGCAGGTTGCGCCACGAACCATAGACCGCCTTTTGCAGCACCGCGCGGTTCTTCGCGAGCAGCGCCAGCAGGCCAGTGATGTCGGGCGAATCCCAGTGGCCGTCGAGGTAGGCTTCGGCCAGACCGATGTCGCCGCGGGCCAGCACCATGGCGAAAGTCGATTCGTCATGCACCTGCATCGTGATGCCGTGCTCGCCGTCGCCGAACAGGGCACAGGAACCGTCGGGCAGACGGACTTCGAGCAGGCCACCGGTCAACTTCTCGAGCAGCTGGAAAACCAGGCGGGTATCGCGGTTGGCGTGGGTTTGGGTATGGGAACTGCCGGACAGGGTCAGGATATTGTTCATTTGCTTGATTCCGGAAGAGGTTGGGAAGCATGGGCGCCGCGGAAGGGCACCCCTTTCGCCCAGAGCTTCAGGGCTTGCCAGTGGATGCGGAAAATCACGCCGGCCGTGAGGAAAGGCATGCACAGGAAGGCGCCGAGCAGGGCGCTCGCGGTCCACGCCCGCGCCTTGCCGGAAATCGAGGTCAGTAGCAGCTCCCCCTCGGCATCGTCGTAGTCGATGCGGGCCAGCGGCACCGGCCGCTCAAGGTGGAAACGGAAGCGATAGCCGCCCTCGATCTCGTTGAAGGGCGAGACGTGGAAACACTTGGCAGCGCGCATTTCAGCGCCATCGACCAGAGTCTCGCCGCCGGCGTGCAGCAGGTAGTTGTGCCGCCCGCCGAAGGTGTTGTTGACCTCGGCCAGCACGGCGACCAAGGCGCCGCTACGATCATGGCAATACCAGAAGCTGACCGGGTTGAAGACCATGCCGCAGACGCGCGGGAAGGTCTGCAAAATAATCTCGCCATCGGCCGGCAGGCCGTTGTCGCGCAGCAGATTCTCGATCCAGGGCAACAACGGACTGCCGTCGCGAGCGCCGTGATCGCGCTGGCGGAAACTCAGCACATTCCAGCGGTCGACCGAGAAAATGCCGCAATTTCCAGCGGCCAGATTGCGCAGCGGCAGCGCCACGTAGAAAACAGGGTAAACGAAGGCGTTGACCGCCGGGCGCAGGCGCCGGTGCATGACATGGCCGAGGAAGAGTTGCGGGGCGAAGTTCATCACGGCTTCATGCGCTTTCGGTTTCGCGCGGCAATGTGGCGACGTCGTCCTGCCAGGGCGCCCTGACGCCCAGGCCATTGACCACACGCAATGCCGATTTCAGACCATCTTCGTGAAAGCCGTAACTGCCCCAGGCACCGGCCAGCCAGATGCCATTCTCGCCCTGCACTTTGGCCAGCTTCTGTTGCGCCGCAATGGCCGGGCCATCGAAGATCGGGTGCGCGTAGTCGAATTCGGCCAGGACCTTGGCCGGGTCCGGCTCGCGCGCCGGGTTCAGGGTGACGACGACCGGTGTATTGAAGGGCAGCGGCTGCAGCTTGTTGATCAGATAGGAAACGCCGACCGGCTGCTCACCCGGATCGCCCTGCCCGGCAAAGTAGTTCCAGGCCGACCACAGCTTTTCGTCGCGCGGCAGCAGGGCCGGATCGGTATGCAGCACGGCGCGGTTGGGCTGGTAGCGGATGGCGGAGAGCACGTCGCGTTGGCCGTCGCTCGCCGTGAAACCGAGAATGGCCAGCGACTGGTCGCTGTGGCAGGCCATCACCACCTGGTCGAACAGTTCGCTGCCTTGCGCATGTGTCACGCGCAGGTGGTCGCCGTCGCGCGTCACCGCGCTCACCGGGCAGGCCAGGCGGATGTCGGTGAGGCGCTCGGCGATCTTGCGCACGTATTCACGTGAGCCACCCAGCACCGTGCGCCACAGCGGCCGGTCGAAAACCTGCAGCAGGCCGTGGTTCTGGCAGAAACGAATGAAGGTGGCGAGCGGCATGTCGCGCATCTGGCCGGTCGGGCAGGACCAGATCGCGGCGGCCATCGGCAGCAGGTACCAGTCGGCAAAGGCGTGCGAATAGCAGCCGGCCCGCAGAAAATCCTGCAGACTGAGCGGCTGCTCCGGATGCGTTGCCAGCCAGTCCGTGCTCTCGCGGTTGAAGCGCAGGATGTCGGAAAGCATGGACCAGAAACTCGGGCGCAGCAGATTGCGCTTCTGGCGGAACACCGTGGCCAGGCTGCTGCCGGCCCATTCGAGATCGGGGTTTTCGAGGCTGACGGCGAAGGACATCTCGGTCTCGACGCTGGCCACGCCCAGTTGCTCGAACATCGCGATCAGGTTGGGATAGGTCTTCTCGTTGAAGACCAGGAAGCCGGTATCGACCGGATGCGTTTTGCCCTCCAGCGTGACGTCGACCGTATTGCTGTGGCCGCCGAGATAACTGCCGGCTTCGAACAGGGTCACGTCATGCTGGCGGCTCAGCAGCCAGGCACTGGCCAGTCCCGAAATGCCGGCGCCGACGACGGCGATGCGCTGTTTTTGCTTCATGGTTTCAACTCCGGACTGGGCTTATTTGAGAAAGGCGTCGATGCGGGCGAGCAAGACCTTGTCATCCGGCTTGGTCATGCTGCCGAAGGCGATGACCTGCGTCGCATCGCGATTGATCAGGTATTTGTGGAAATTCCAGCGTGGCGTGCTGCCGGTGATCTCGGCCAGTTGCAGGTAGAAGGGATTGGCCTGTTTGCCCTTGACCACGCTCTTGGCAGCCATCGGAAACTGCACGCCGTAGGTCAGGCGGCAGAAATCTGCGATCTCCTTGCTGCTGCCCGGCTCCTGCTCGCCGAAGTCGTTCGACGGGAAACCGAGCACGACCAGGCCCTTGTCCTTGAGCCGCGCATAGAGCTTTTCCAGGCCGTCGTACTGCGAGGTAAAGCCGCAGTAGCTGGCCGTATTGACGACCAGGATGACCTTGCCCTGGTACTGGCAGAGCGGCAGCGGCGTGCCGTCCTGCAGATTGGTAAAGCTGTGCTTGAGCAGGGCCGGGCACTCCCCCGCCAGGGCGGGTGGCGCCACACCGAGGGAAAGCAGCCCGGCGATGCCGAGCAAACACTTGATCCGGGAAAGCATGTTCAACTCCTTTGCTGTTTTGTCCTAGACAAACTAGGGATTTGTTCGTAAGATAGCCAGCAAAAGTTGGCTTGTCAACGGTTTGTCTAACATTTGTTCAGGACAAATATGAATACCCTGCATTTCAATATCGCCGCTGTCGAACGCGACACCGGGCTCTCCAAGGATGTCCTGCGCATGTGGGAACGCCGCTACGGCTTTCCGCTGCCGGAGCGCGACGCCAATGGCGAACGGCTCTACCCGGCCGCCCAGCTCGACCGCCTGCGCCTGATCAAACGCCTGATGGATCAAGGACATCGGCCAGGCAAGCTGATTGCCGCCTCGAACGACGAACTTGCTCAACTCGCCCCGCGGCGTTCGGCCAGCCGCCCGCCTGCCCCGGCAGAAAGCGCGGAAGGCCTCGACGAATTGCTGGCGCTGATCAAACAGCACGATGCGCCCGGCTACCAGCAGGCCATGCAGCAACGACTGGCGCGCCAGGGATTTCAGCGTTTTGTCCAGGACACCGTAGCGCCGCTCACCCAACAAGTTGGCGAGGCCTGGGAGGATGGCCGCTTCGAAGTCTTCGAGGAACACCTGTTCACCGAGCTGACCAAGCGCCTGCTGCGCCAGGCCATCGCCACCCTGCCCGGCGGCAACCGCAGCCCGCGCATCGTACTGACCACCGTGCCGGACGAGCAGCATGTGCTCGGCCTGCTCATGGTCGAAGGCCTGTTTGCACTGGAAGGCGCCGAATGCATTCCGCTCGGCACGCAGATGCCGCTCCTCGAAATCAGCCGCGCCGCCGTCGCCCACCAGGCGGATATCGTCGCCCTCTCTTTCTCGACGGCTTTTCCGCGCCGCCAGATTTCCGGGGTACTGGAACAATTGCGCCAGATGCTACCGACCAGCATCGCGCTCTGGATTGGCGGTCAGGGCAGCGCAGGGCATTCAACAAGCGAAGGCTTCCGCGTTCTGCACAGCTTGGATGACGCGCTCTATAGCCTTGCCAAGTGGCGCGAAATTTCTAAATGACCCAGTCCGACAATGATGAAGTTGGTTCCGCCCGGCGGCTATTCAGCGGAACGGCAGGTAATCAGCGCATTGCGGCCCGATTTTTACCAGCGACCCAAGGTCGGCCGGACGACTTGCCAGTGAGCAGTCGTATGGAACGGCAACTGTAATCAGTCCTTCAGCAGGCGGCAGGCCGAAGATCGGAATGCGCCCAGAGCAGCACCTTTTCCCCGCCGCCCGCGCTCATCTTTCCAGAAACCGCTCCAGCAAGACATTCAAAAACCGCCGCCCTTTCAGGGTTGGGGCAATTTTTTCCGGGCCGAATTCAAGCAGCCCTTCGTTGGCGGCGGCTCTCAGTTGCGGCAGGATGCTGTTCAACGGCTGTGCGGTGCGCGCTTCGAAGAGCGAGGGGTGAAAGCCCTCGGCCAGGCGCAGGGCGTTCATCAGGAATTCGAAGGGCAGTTCGCTGGCGGCGACTTCGCTATTTTCCTGCAAGGGCTGGCCGACATTCTCGAGATAGGCCTTCGGGTGTTTCCAGCGCATCTGGCGCAGCACGTGGTCGTGCAGGGTCAGCTTGGAGTGGGCGCCGGCGCCGATGCCGAGGTAGTCGCCGAAATACCAGTAATTGAGATTGTGCCGGCACTGCTTGCCGGGCTGGGCGAAGGCCGAGGTTTCGTAATTGCTGAAGCCGGCGCTGGCGAGGCGGGCTTCGATGGCTTCCTGCATGTCGGCGCAGGTGTCGCCTTCCGGTAATTCCGGCGGGAAGGCGGCGAAGCGGGTGTTCGGTTCCAGGGTTAGCTGGTAGCAGGAGAGATGGGTGGGTTTGAAGCTGAGCGCGGTTTCGACGTCAGCGAGCGCTTGCGCCAGCGTCTGGCCGGGCAGGCCGTACATCAGGTCGAGATTGAACGAGTCAAAATACTCGCCGGCCAGTTGCGCAGCGCGTTTGGCTTCGCCGGCATCGTGGATGCGGCCGAGGGCCTTGAGGTGGTCGTCGTTGTAGCTCTGGATGCCAAGCGACAGGCGATTGACACCGGCGGCGCGAAAGCCGGCGAATTTCTCCGCTTCCACCGTGCCGGGATTCGCTTCCAGGGTGATCTCGGCATCCGGCGTCAGCATGGCGAGCGCCCGGAAGGCGGCGATCAGTTCGTCGATGGCGGCCGGCGAGAGCAGGCTGGGCGTGCCGCCGCCAAAGAAGACGCTGACCACCGGCCGGCCCCAGATCAGCGGCAGGGCCGATTGCAGGTCGGCGATCAGGGCATCGACATACTGGCGTTCGGGAATCTGGCCGTTCGCCTCGTGCGAATTGAAATCGCAGTACGGGCATTTCTGCACGCACCACGGCACATGCACGTAGAGGGCGAGGGGCGGCGAGACGCGGAATTCCAGTTGACTGCTCGGTGGCGCCGGCTGGGCGGCGAATATCGGGATGGTGCGGGCCATGGGCTTTCCGGAAAGGGCAATCAGGCACAGAGCGGCAGAGGTACCGGGAAGTTCAGTTTCCTGCCTTTCCCGGGCATCACCTGCCGGCTGCCTCAGAGGGCCGGCAGGCGAGCGATCAGTTGCTGCATGGCCTGGCCGCGGTGCGAGACACGGTTCTTGGTTTCGGCGTCGAGTTCGGCCGCGGTCTGAGCGAATTCAGGGACGAAGAACAGCGGGTCGTAGCCAAAGCCACCGGCGCCGCGTAGCGCCGGCAGGATTTCGCCGTGCCATTCGCCTTCGGCGATCAGTGGCTGCGGGTCGTCGGCATGGCGGACCAGGACGAGCACCGAGACGAAATGGGCGCGCCGGTCGGCATGGCCGGCGAGTTCGGCGAGCAGTTTTTCATTGTTGCGGGCATCGGCTTTCGGTTCGCCGGCATAACGGGCCGAATAGACACCGGGGGCGCCGCCGAGCGCCGCAACGCAGAGGCCGGAATCGTCGGCCAGGGCCGGCAGGCCGGAGAGTTTCGCGGCGTGGCGGGCCTTGGCCAGGGCGTTCTCGATAAAGGTGCAGTGCGGTTCCTCGGCTTCCGGGATGCCGAGTTCGCCCTGCGCGATGACTTCAAAGCCGAGCGGCGCCAGCAGCGCGTTGAGCTCCTTCATCTTCTTGGCGTTGTTGGAAGCGAGGACGAGCTTTTTCATGCGGCCAGGGCGCTTTGCTGGGCGGCGATGAGCTGGCGGATACCGGCTTCGGCAAGGTCGGTCAGCACGTTCATCTGCTGGCGCGTGAAAGGTTCGCCTTCGGCCGTGCCCTGCAGTTCGACGATGCCACCGCTGCCGGTCATCACGACATTCATGTCGGTGTCGCAGTTGGCGTCTTCCGGGTAGTCGAGGTCGAGGACCGGCGCCCCCTGGTAGATGCCGACCGAAACCGCGGCGACGTGATCGCGCACCGGGTTGGCCGGCAGTTTGCCGGCGGCCACCAGCTTTTCGCAGGCTTCATAGAGGGCGACCCAGGCGCCGGTGATCGAGGCGCAGCGGGTGCCGCCGTCGGCCTGCAGGACGTCGCAGTCGAGCGTGATCTGGCGTTCGCCGAGGGCTTTCAAATCGACCACGGCGCGCAGGCTGCGGCCGATCAGGCGCTGGATTTCCTGGGTACGGCCGGTCTGCTTGCCCTTGGCGGCTTCGCGTGCCGAGCGGGTATGGGTGGCGCGCGGCAGCATGCCGTATTCGGCGGTCACCCAGCCCTGGCCCTTGCCGCGCAGGAAGGGCGGCAGGCTTTCTTCGACGCTGGCGGTGCACAGGACGCGCGTGTCGCCCATTTCGATCAGTACCGAACCTTCGGCGTGGCGGGTGAAATTACGGGTCAGGCGAACCAGGCGGAGCTGGTCGGCCTGGCGTTGGCTGGGGCGCATGGGGATTCCTTACTTTTTCGGGTTGTATTTGTCGATGGCGGTGCGGATTTCCTCAATCGCCTTTTCGATTTCGTCTTCGGTCAGGTCGCTCTTGTAGGCCGGGTTACGGCCGAATTCTTCCATCCGCGTCGTGACTTCGCCCTGGGTCATGGTCTGGGTCGAGATCGAACTGGTCGCTTCTTCGACATAGCTTTGTTCCCAGTGCACGGCGACCACCGAGAGATTGTCGCCATGCAGGCCGCCCTTGATCTCGGCTTGCCGCATCAAGGTCGGGATGGCTTGCAGCAGGTTGGTATTCTTCAGCGCCAGGGCCATTTGTTCGCCCGAGGTGACGCCCCACAGGCCATCGCTGCAAAGCAGCAGGATGTCGCCGTGTTCGAGCGGGGTCTTGCGGGAAAACTCGATTTCCGGCGTCGTCGGGCTGCCCAGGCAACTATAGATCTTGTTGCGATCCGGGTGTTCCGCCGCCTGGGCTTCGGTGATCAAGCCTTCTTCGACCATCAGGCGGACCCGCGAGTGGTCGCGCGTCTGGGTGATCACCCGGCCGCCGCGGATCAGGAACAGGCGGGAGTCGCCGGAATGCGCCCAGTAGGCGACATTGTCCTGGATCAGGCAGGCGACGCAGGTGGTGCGCGGCGAATCCTTCAGATGATGCAGGGTGGTGTAGTCGAGAATGGCGTGGTGGGCATTGGTCATGCTTCTCTGCAGGAAGCGGAAGGGGTCGCCGATCAGCGGCTGGGCTTCGTGCTGGAAACTGTCGGCCAGTGTCTGGATGGCGATCTGGGCGGCGATCTCGCCATAGTGGTGGCCGCCCATGCCATCGGCGACGGCCATCAGCAAGGCGTCGCGCGAATAGCAGTAGGTCGTGCGGTCCTCGTTATTGCCCCGTCCGCCCTGCAGGCTGTCTTGATAAATGGTGAATCTCATTTGAGCGGTTTCCGGAGTTTGTTAACGAAGCGTCCCAGCCAATGGGGATTACCTTTGGGGTTGGGTGGGGTGATGGTTTCAACCAGCGCCTTTTGCAGGGTGAAGACGCTTTGCGGCCGATAGAGGTGATTCAGGTTCAGGCACCAATCGATGATTTCCAGCAGGCGGTCGGAGTACTGACCTTCCCAGCGGATCATGGCCGGGCCCAGGGTGTCCTTTTTCAGGCGCTCGTCGGCGGCCTGCGGGGCGCAGCCGGCCAGGCAGGCGTACATTGAGGCGCCGACGCTGTAGATGTCGCTCCACGGCCCGAGATCCTTGCGCGAGCCGTAATGTTCCGGCGAGGCGAAACCCGGTGTGTACATCGGCTTGAGCATCGGCTGATCGGTGATCAGGGTCTGGCGCGCCGCGCCGAAGTCGATCAAGACCGGCGTGTTGTCGGCGCGCAGGTAGATGTTGGAGGGCTTCAGGTCGAGGTGCAGCAGCTTGTGGGCGTGCACTTCGCGCAGGCCGTTGAGCATGCGGGTGAAGACGCCGCGGATGAAGCGCTCCGAGATGTGGCCCTGGTGTTTCTGGATGAATTCCTGCAGGGTCCGCCCGTGCTCGTACTCCATGACCATGTACACGGTGTCGTTGGCGCGGAAGAAATTGAGCACGCGGATCACGTTGGGGTGCGACAGCTTGGCCAGCGAACGGCCTTCCTCGAAGAAGCATTTCATGCCGTAGCGGAAGGCGCCGAGGTGTTCGGCCGTGATCACCGGCTTGACGTCGCCGTCGTTGCGCAAGGCCAGGCTGTTGGGCAGATATTCCTTGATGGCGATCTGCGTGCCCTCGGGGTCGGTTGCCAGGTACACGATCGAAAAGCCGCCGAGCGAGAGCTGGCGGTCGATGGTGTACTCTTCGAGTTGGAAGCCGTTGGGTAAGGGCTGATTGGCTTGTTGCGCCATGGAGCTCGCGGTTATGATGCAGTGTCAGGCATTTTCGGGCGTGTTGTCCGGCCTGTAAAGCGGAGACACTCCAATAATGATTTCCAGTATGACCGGTTATGCAGTTAAAACACGCGATATCGAGTGTGGATCGCTGCAGCTTGAACTAAAAAGCGTCAACTCGCGCTATCTCGATTTTCACTTCCGGATCAGCGAAGAGTTGCGTTCCCTCGAAATGCCCTTGCGCGAATTGCTGGCGGCTCGCTTGTCGCGCGGCAAGGTGGAGTGTCGTCTCTCCTTCAACGCCTCGTCGGCCAAGGCCGAACAGCTAGAATTGAACGACGGCCTGCTGTCCGCCCTGAAGACGCTCAATGCCCGCGTCCGCAGCGAAATGCCGGAAGCCAAGCCGCTGTCGGTGAATGACGTGTTGCGCTGGCCGGGGATGTTCGGCGACCAGTCGATCGATTTCGCCGCTCTGGCCCCGCAGATCCTCGCCCTGGCCCGCGAAACACTCGACGATTTTGCCGCGACCCGTGGCCGCGAGGGGGCCAAGCTGGCGGCGATGATCGTCGAACGCGTCCATGCCATGCGCGACATCGTGCGCCGGGTGGCGCCGCGCATTCCCGAAGCGCAGGCCCTGTTCGCCGAGAAGTTGCGCCAGCGCCTGCAGGAGGCCCTGGGCAATGCCAGCGACGACCGGATCATGCAGGAAGTCGCGGTATTCGCGACGCGCATCGATGTCGCCGAAGAACTCAGTCGCCTGAGCACCCACCTCGACGAAGTCGAACGCGTGCTCAAACAGGGTGGGGCCAGCGGCAAGCGTCTTGATTTCCTGATGCAGGAACTCAATCGCGAGGCCAATACGCTCGGTTCGAAATCGGCGATTACCGAAGTGTCGCAGGCTTCCGTCGATCTCAAGCTGCTCATCGAGCAAATGCGCGAACAGATCCAGAATCTGGAATAAATCGCGCTGTCGCACCGCGGTGCCGGAAGGTTTTGGCGAATGCACAGGGGCCGGGTTATTCCCGGCTTTTTTGCGCTAGACTGGCTGGGCGCCATGTCGGTCGGTCATTCCGGTTTGGTCAAGTCCTCAGGGGGTCTCGTTCGGAATGCCGTTTGCCGCTACAACTGAAACCACTGTTTCGCCACGCACCCTGGCCTGGCAGATGTTTGCCGGCTGGTTGGCCGTGGTCTTGTGTGTCGGTGGTTTTGTCGGGTTTTTCCTCCATGGCAGTCTCGTGCACTACGAAGAGCGAGCCCGGCAGGATGCCGAAAACCTGACCCAGGTGCTGGAACGCGACATTGCGGCATCGCTGGAAAAAATTGATCTGCTGTTGCAGGCGGCCACCGACGAATACGCCCGCCGGGCCGCAGTCGGGCCGCTCAAGCCGGCCGAGATGGATGCCTTCCTGGGCCGCCTGCGCGGTCGCCAGCCGGCCCTGCAGTTGCTCAATATCGCCGATGCCGAAGGGCGTACGACGCCCCTGCTGAATGTCGCGGACCGCGAGTATTTCAAGGCCCTGCGCGACCATCCTGGGCTCGGGCTGGTGATTTCCAAGCCCTTGCTCGGGCGGTTCAGTGGCAAGCCGGCCATCATTCTGGCCCGCCGCCTGCCCGATTCGCTCGGGCGCTTTGTCGGGATCGCCTATGCCAGCCTGAGTCTGGACTATTTCGAGCAGCAATTTGCCACCCTCAAGCTTGGCGAGCATGGCTCGGTCGCCCTGCGCGACAGCGAGCTCGCAGTCATCGTCCGCGTTCCGCAACGGGGCGGCAAGACGGCCTATGGAGCCCGCCAGATTTCCGATGATTACCGGCAGGCCCTGGCGGCCAGCCCGCGGCGGGGGATATACAACGCCGGGAAAACCAGTATCGATGGCGTCGAGCGGCTGCATGCCTATCGTTACAACGCGGACTACCGTTTTTACGTCAATGTCGGGGTGGCCAAGGGTGATTATCAAGTGGCCTGGACGCAGCAGTTGCTGACCACGCTTTTTCTGTTCGTCGTATTTGCCGTCCTGAGCGCCGTTGCGATGTGGTTGCTGCATCGCTATGCGCGCCGCCTGGGGGATCGCGAGCGCACGTTGCGGACGCTGTTCGATACCTCGGATGGGGCGATTTTCCTGATCGACACCAGCGGTCGGATCACCCAGGCCAATGAACGCATGGCGGTGATGATGGCCTGCCCGCTGGAAGAGTTGATCGGCTGCGAATATGTCTCGCTGGTGTACGGCGGCGAGCGCGAGGAGGCGCGGCAACGGATGTGGCGCCTGCTCAACAGCGAAATTCCCTTGGTTCGCCACGAACGTGAGTATCAGCGGCGCGACGGCAGTGTTTTTTGGGGTTTCCTGTGCGGCCGCCAGTTGCGCGACGCCAATGGGGCGGTCATCGGTCTGGTCGGTCTGATCGCCGATATCGATGCCCAGAAGAGCAATGCCGAGGAACTGGAGAACTACCGCCTGCGTCTCGAGGAGCTGGTCCAGCTCCGCACCGCCGAACTGGAGCAGGCGAAGGATGCGGCCGAGGCGGCCAACCGGGCGAAGAGCAGTTTCCTGGCCAATATGAGTCACGAAATCCGGACGCCGATGAACGCCATCATCGGCCTGACCCATCTGTTGCGGCGGGAACTGCTGCTGCCGGCGCAGCTCGAGCGGCTGAAGAAAATCTCGGATGCGGCGCAGCACCTGCTGGCCATCATCAATGACGTGCTCGATATCTCGAAGATCGAATCCGGCAAGGTCGTCATCGAGGCCTGCGCCTTTTGCGTCGTCGATGTCGTCGAGGAACTGGTCGCCCTGCATGCCGAGCGGGCGCAGGCCAAGGGGCTTGCCTTCCGGACGGCGCTTGAGGCTTTGCCGCCGGTGCTGGTCGGCGACCGGACACGCCTCGCCCAGGCGCTGCACAATTATCTGGGCAATGCCATCAAATTCACCGCCAGCGGCAGCATTTGCCTGCGGGCCAGCGTGCAGGAAGAGGACGAGCATTCGCTGCTGGTACGTTTCGCGGTGGAGGATTCCGGCATCGGCATCGCCCCCGAAACCTTGCCCCGCCTTTTCGAGGTTTTTCAGCAAGCCGACAACTCGACGACCCGGAAATATGGCGGTAGCGGACTCGGGTTGGCCATTACCCGCCGACTGGCCGAGTTGATGGGGGGGCAGGCCGGTGTCGAGAGCCGGCCGGAGGGCGGCAGTATTTTCTGGCTCACTGTCCGCTTCGCCAAGCCCGGTCCGGCGCCGCTTGCTCTGCCTGCCGCGGCTCCCGCCGGTAGTGCGGCCGAGAGCGAGCTGCGTGAGCGGCATGGTGCGGCGCGTCTGCTGCTGGTCGAAGACGATCTGGTCAATCAGGAAGTGGCGCTCGAGCTCCTCCGCCAGTTTGCCGGCTTGCAGGTGGATCTGGCGGAAAACGGCCGGCAGGCCTTGAACAAGGCGGGGCTGGTCCAATACGACCTGATTTTGATGGATTTGCTGATGCCCGAGATGGATGGCATCGAAGCGGCGCAGTTGATCCGTTGTCTGCCGGGCTATGCCCAGACGCCGATCCTGGCGATGACGGCGAATGCCTTCGAAGCGGATCGGGAGCGCTGTCTGGCCGCCGGCCTGAATGACCATATCCCGAAACCGGTCAAACCGGATCAACTTTTCAGTACACTGTTGCGCTGGCTGCCGGGAGCAGCGGTTGAATCAGCAGTAATCATCCAGGAATAAACGCATGGCCGGAAATCTTTATGTCGTTGCCGCCCCCTCGGGCGCCGGCAAAACAACGCTGGTGCATATGTTGCTCGATGCCGAGCCGGCGGTGCAGCTTTCGATCTCCTTTACCACCCGGCCGCCGCGACCGGGCGAGGTGGACGGACGGGAATACCATTTCGTCGATGCCGCAGCCTTCCGCGAGATGATCGAGCGCCAGGAATTTCTCGAGTGGGCCGAGGTGCATGGCAATTTCTACGGTACCTCGAAGAAGTGGATTGCCGACCAGTTGGCGGTCGATGCCGATGTCCTGCTCGAAATCGACTGGCAGGGCGCGCAGCAGGTGCGCAAGCAGTTCCCCGGGGCCATCGGCGTCTTCATCCTGCCGCCATCGATGGCCGAACTGGAGCGTCGGTTGACCGGGCGCGGCACCGATGCCGCCGACGTCATCGCCCGCCGTCTGGCCGCTGCCCAGGCCGAGATGCGCCATGTCGGGGAGTTCGACTATGTTATTATTAACAACCAATTGGAAGAGGCGCTGCTTGATTTGCGGGCCATTGTCCGTGCGTCCCGCCTGCATTGCGCCGCGCAGCAAGCCCGACATGCCGCTCTCTTCAACCGAATGATCTGATTTTCCGAGGTTTACATGGCTCGCGTTACTATTGATGACTGCCTGAAAAGAATCCCCAATCGCTTCCAGATGACCCTGGCTGCCGCCCATCGCGCCCGCCAGTTGGCCAATGGCGCGACGCCGCTGGTCGATGGCGGCAAGCACAAGCCGACCGTGGTCGCCCTGCGTGAAGTCGGCGCCGGTAAAGTGGGTATCGAAATCCTCAACCGCAGTCAGGGTTGAGTTTGGGGGCGGTGATAGCTGATGGGGTCCGTGCCGTCATCTCCGCCGCCGGCAACGGAAGAACCCGCCTACCGGGTTTTTCTCGATAGTCTCGACTATCTTTCTGCCGAAGAAATAGCCCGCATCAAGGAGGCCTACGCCTTCTCGGCGCGGGCTCATGCGCACCAGAAGCGGATGTCGGGCGAAGCCTACATCACGCATCCGCTGGCCGTCGCCGGCGCCGTCGTCGAGTGGCGGATGGATGCCGATGCCGTCATGGCGGCCTTGCTGCATGACGTTCTCGAGGATACCGGGACCAGCAAGCGCGAGCTGTCCGATCTCTTCGGCCGTGAAGTTGCCGAGTTGGTCGATGGCCTTTCCAAGCTCGACAAGATGGAATTCGCCTCCTACCAGGAGGCCCAGGCCGAAAATTTCCGCAAGATGCTGATGGCCATGGCGCGCGACCTGCGCGTCGTGCTCATCAAACTGGCCGACCGCCAGCACAATCTGGCAACGATGTCGGCGATGCGCCCCGATAAGCGGCGCCGCATCGCGCTGGAAACCCTCGATATCTATGCCCCGATTGCCCTGCGTCTCGGCCTCAACAAGCTCTATCGCGAATTGCAGGACGTCTGTTTTCGCCTGATCCACCCGCATCGTGCCGAAGTCTTGGCGCGGGCGATGAAGGCGGCGCGTGGCAACCGGAAAGAGCTGCTGACCAAGATCCTCGACGGCATCCGCGGCAAGCTGACGGACGCCGGTTTGAAGGCCGAGGTTTTCGGCCGCGAAAAGAGCCTGTTTTCGATCTTCTGCAAAATGAAGGAAAAGCATCTTTCCTTCTCGCAGGTGCTGGATATTTACGGCTTCCGGGTGGTCGTCGACAACGTGCCGAAATGCTACCTGGCGCTTGGCGCCCTGCACAGCCTGTATAAGCCGGTGCCCGGCAAGTTCAAGGACTACATCGCGATCCCCAAGGCCAATGGTTACCAGTCGCTGCATACGACCCTGATCGGCCCCTACGGCACGCCGGTCGAGGTGCAGATCCGGACCCACGAAATGCACCACGTCGCCCAGGAAGGCGTGGCCGCCCACTGGCTCTACAAGGATACCGAGGACAGCGGTGCCGATCTGCAGATCAAGACGCACAAATGGCTGCAGTCCTTGCTCGAAATGCAGAGCAGCGACTCCTCCGAATTCTTCGAGAACGTCAAGATCGACCTTTTCCCGGACGAGGTCTACGTCTTCACGCCGAAGGGCAAGATCATGGCCCTGCCGCGCGGTGCCACCGTCGTTGATTTCGCATACGCGGTGCATACCGACGTCGGCCATCATTGTTCGGCGGCCCGCGTCAATCATGAGCTGGCACCGCTGCGCAGCGAGTTGCGCAACGGCGAACTGGTCGAGATCATCACCTCGCCGCAGGCCAGCCCCAATCCGGTGTGGCTGACCTACGTCAAGACCGGGCGGGCGCGCAGCAAGATCCGCCATTTCCTGCGTACCATGCAGAACGAGGAATCCTCTCGTCTCGGCGAACGTCTGCTGCGCCAGGAACTCCTTTCGCTCGGCGTGGTGCCGATCTCGATCCCGACCGAAGCCTGGGAGCAGATGGTCAAGTCGAGCGGCCAGAAGAACATCGAGGAAATCTATACCGACATCGGCCTCGGCAAGCGCCTGCCCTCGGTGGTCGCCCGTCGCCTGCTGGCCCGCGAGGACATGGGCACCGATGCGCCGGGCAACATGGCGCTGGCCATCCATGGGACCGAAGGCATGGCCATCCAGCTCGCCCGCTGTTGCCAGCCAATTCCCGGCGACCCGATCATCGGCTCGATCAGGAAGGGCAGCGGCCTGATCATCCATACCCATGACTGCCCGACCATCCGCAAGTCGCGTTCCAGCGACCCGCAAAAATGGATCGATGTCGAGTGGGAACCGGAAGAGGGCAAGCTGTTCGACATCCGCATCAAGGTCGAGGTCAAGAATACGCGCGGCGTCCTCGCCCAGGTCGCCTCGGCCATCGCCGAAGCCGGCTCGAATATCGAACATGTCTCGATGGATGCCGATCCGGAACACCTGTTCACGCTGCTCCGCTTCACCATCCAGGTGGCTCATCGCAACCACCTGGCAGCAGTGATGCGCGGCATGCGCCATATTCCGGAGGTCACCCGCATCGTCCGGGAACGCGGGGGCGAGGCTTGAGGGTACTTGTCCTGGGGGCGGGGGTCGTCGGTACAACCAGCGCCTGGTATCTGGCCCGCGCCGGGCATCAGGTGACGGTGGTCGATCGCCAGCCGGTGGCCGGTAACGAGACGAGCTTCGCCAACGGCGGCCAGATTTCCGTATCGCATGCCGAACCCTGGGCCAATCCGCACGTCTTCCGCCATCTCCTGCGCTGGCTCGGGCGCGAAGACGCGCCACTGCTCTGGCGGTGGCGGGCCGATCCGGCGCAACTGGCTTGGGGACTGCGTTTTCTCGCCGAATGTCGGCCGGCCCGAACCCGCCGCAACATCGCCGCCATCGTCGCCCTGGCCCTCTACAGCCGCCGGCAGTTGCAAGCCCTGCGCGGCGAACTGGCGCTGCCCTACGATCACCTTGAACGCGGCATCCTGCATATCTACACCGATCCGCGGGAGTTCGCCCTGGCCAGCGAAGCCGCCCGCGTCATGCGTGAATTCGGGCTGGATCGCGATACGGTCGACGTCGATCGCTGCCTGGCCATCGAGCCGGCCCTCGGCGGCGCCCGGCATTTGCTGGTCGGCGGCGACTACACGCCTTCCGACGAATCAGGCGATGCCCACCTGTTTACCCGCCGGCTGGCCGAACGGGCACAGGCGGCGGGCGTCGATTTCCGGCTCAATCTCAACATCGAGCGTCTGCTGCCCGAGGGCGAGCGGATTGCCGGTGTGCAGGTCGGGGGCGAAGGCGGTCGGCAAGTGCTGACGGCCGATGCCTATGTGGTGGCTCTGGGCAGTTATTCGCCATTGTTGCTGAAGCCGCTCGGCATGGTTCTGCCGGTCTATCCGGCCAAGGGCTATTCGGCCACCCTGACCCTGGCCGACAGCCGGCCGGCGCCGACGGTAAGCCTGACCGACGACGAGCGCAAGATCGTCTTTTCGCGCTTGGGCAATCGGCTGCGGGTGGCCGGGACGGCCGAATTCAACGGCTATAACCTGGATCTCAATCCGGTGCGCTGTCAGGCACTGGTCGAGCGTACCCGGCAGCTATTCCCCGCCCTGGAAATCGCCGGCGATCCCGACTACTGGTGCGGTCTGCGCCCGGCAACGCCCTCCAACCTGCCCTATATCGGCGCCAGCCGCTACGCCAATCTGTGGCTCAACACCGGGCACGGCACGTTGGGCTGGACGCTTTCCTGCGGCTCGGCCGCGGCGCTGGCCGATCTGCTCGGCGGCCGGCGACCGGAGCCGGATTTCCCCTTTATCTGATGCTGATCGATACCCACTGCCACCTGGATGCGGCCGAGTTCGATGCCGATCGCGATCAGGTGCAGGCAGCCGCCCAGGCGGCCGGGGTGCGGTGCATCGTGGTGCCGGCGGTATCGGTTGAAGGTTTTGCCGGGGTCAAAGCCTGTGTTGCCCGCTACCCCGGCTGTCTCGCCGCCTATGGTATCCATCCGCTTTACGTGCCGCAGGCCGAGGCCGACGACCTGGCGGTGCTGGGCGCCTGGCTGGCAGCAGAAAAACCGCTGGCGGTCGGCGAGATCGGCCTTGATAACTATGTCGTCGAGAGCGACCCGGCCCGCCAGGAATTCTTCTTTGTCGAACAACTGAAGTTGGCGCGCCAGTTCAATTTGCCGGTGTTGCTGCATGTCCGGCGGGCCGTCGATCAGGTCCTCAAACATTTGCGCCGCCTGCCGGTGGTCGGCGGTATCGCCCACGCCTTCAACGGCAGCCAGCAGCAGGCCGAGGAATTCATCAAGCTGGGCTTCAAGCTCGGTTTCGGCGGGGCGCTCAGCTACGCCGGTTCGCGGCGCATCCGCCAACTGGCGGCCGAACTGCCAGCCGCCTCCATTGTGTTGGAAACCGACGCCCCGGACATGCCGCCGGCCTGGTTGCCGCGCGGCCGCAATACGCCCGGCGAATTGCCGCGGCTGGCCGCCGGGCTCGCCGAATTGCGCGGCCTGACGCCGGCGCAACTGGCCGAACTGACGACGAACAATGCGCGGGCAGTGTTGCCCGGCCTTTAGGAAAGCACCTCTGATTTATCCTGGAAACCGCAATTGAACCGCAGGGACGCTGAGGAAAAATAAAGGCTTGCCTGGATTGTCCGGCACGCTTTCTGAGTGAGCCGCAAAAACGATGCAAGCAATTGCTTTCACGTTCTTCTCTGCTCCTTTGCGACTCTGCGGTACAGTTTTAGGATTTGTTCCCCGCCGTTTGAGCCAAGCCAGGCGAGGCTGTTGTCAATTGCCCTTCGACAGGCCTCCTCCGGGCTATTGTGCAATTCGATTATGGCACCCTGGCCAGCGAGGATTCCCGCCCATGAATCCTGTCCTCCCCGGAGCGGCTTCAGCAGCGAAAGAGCCGCGAGCAGATCACCATTCGCGGCTCAAGCCGTTCCTACGCCTGCTTCCTGTCACGTTGGCATGCTCCGTCAGCCAATTTGTCAGCATTCCTTTGGGGAAGCAGGCTGAAACTCAGGCGGCGACCAGCAGGCCGCGCATTTTTTGCAGCGCCTTGACTTCGATCTGGCGGATCCGCTCGGCGGAAACGGCGAACTCGGCAGCCAGATCGTGCAGGGTGGCGCCTTCGCCTTCCTCGTGCAGCCAGCGGGCTTCGACAATGCGGCGGCTGCGCGGATCGAGGGCGGTCAGCGCCTCGTGCAGGCCTTCGTTCTGTTGCCGGGCGATGGCCTTGTTCTCGATGACCCGGGTCGGCTCGTAACGCGAGTCGGCCAGGTAATCGATCGGCGCAAAGGCTTCGTCGCCTTCGTCCGGGTTGCCATCAAGGGCCAGATCGCGGCCGCTGAGACGGGTTTCCATCTCGACCACTTCTTCCTGCTTGACGCCGAGGCGGCTGGCCACTTCGCCGGCTTGCGTACCGGACAGCGTATCGACGCCTTCGTAGTCGTTCTTCAGGCTGCGCAGGTTGAAAAACAGCTTGCGCTGGGCCTTGGTCGTCGCCACTTTGACCAGGCGCCAGTTTTTCAGGATGTATTCGTGAATCTCGGCCTTGATCCAGTGCATGGCAAAGGAAACCAGGCGTACGCCGCGGGCCGGGTCGTAGCGCTTGACCGCCTTCATCAGGCCGATATTGCCTTCCTGGATCAGGTCGGCATGCGGCAGACCGTAACCGAGGTAACCGCGGGCAATGGAAATGACGAGACGCAGATGCGACAGAACGAGCTGGCGGGCCGCTTCCACATCACCATCATTATGGAAACGCTCGGCCAACTGGATCTCTTCCGTCTCGGTCAGCATTGGGTAACGATTCGCGGCCTGGATATAGGCATCGATGTTGCCGACGGCTGATGGAATGGGAAGTGACATGGCGTAGGTCATAGCGTAAGTTTTCTCCTTCAAGAATTACAAATACATTCTAGCACTCGATGCCTATGAGTGCTAACGAGTGAAAAAGTTTCCGCAGAGGTGATTGAAGACAAGGATTTGAGTCTGTCGGGAAGGAGTAAAGTCAGTCGAGACCAAAGTGAACTTCTGGGGTAAAGCAGATTACGTGGCGTTATCACTTCCGTTGGTCGGTTTCTACGCCGAACTGCCTGTCACCACGGTCCGTGGGGCGGCCAAAACGGTCTCTCTCCTCATTGGTCCCAGGCTTCTGCTGGGCCATATACCGATTGTTTGCATAATTACAGCATGGATTGTCGACTTTCTGCCCAGGGGAATGCGAATTCCCAACTCATTGCTGTCGCCTAGTAATTGCGAAAGCATACGCTGGCCGGCATAGGGGACCCGCGAGTTGGCGCTCACTTTGTTTTGCCGAACAGAAAGCACGCTATGGCGGTTTTCCCCAATGCCAGCGTGAAAGCGCTTCAATGATGTGCAACACACTCAACTCAGGGCTTGCGCCAGTGCCGCCTCCAACTGCCCCCTGCTCGCCACCCTCAACTTCATCAAGCCAATCTCCCGCGCCATCGCAATCAGAGCCTCTTCGCCTGATTTGCCAGAACTAACCACCCAGCGTGCGAGCGACAGCAACTCCTGCTCACATATTTCATCCACACCGCGCGTGCTGTCCTCATCAAAAGGCCATCTGAAGGCGACTTTGGCGCCTGGGGTTACGCCATCGGGCCAGTAGAATGTTCCGGTGGCTTCTTCTGTGGAGCCGACGCATTGCCGAGCGATGTATTCGACACGCTCCTGTATGCGGCTGCCTGTGCGCAGGAAGCCGTGCGCACGAGCGATACGGCGAGCGAGTACGGCGTCGAGCACCGGACCTTCATGCTGGACAACCCATTTGATCATCGGCATTAGCACCAAGTCATATACAGGCTCATAGAACTGCTCGGGTGAGACAGCACCTACCTCCACAGCATCTTCCGGTTGAGATACGCGGAACTGGCGATCGGTCCTAGTGACTCTGAATTCAGCCGCGGCAGGGACAGTTGCGGTGCGTGCGTCGATGGCCTCGATTGCTTCGTTGGCAGCCTCTGGTGGCTTTGCGGATGCGCGGGAGATGGCCAGCGTTGCTTCCAGTGCCGCGGCCGTATCCGGTGTAGGTTCGTCTTCCGTTTGAGCTGCCTCCCGTACTGCTTGCTGCGCGCTGGCTTCGAGTGCCCGGCGCTCGCGGTCCTGCGCCAGCAAGTCATTCAAGCGCGTATGCACGCGCTCCAGCGTGCCGCCTGGGTCGACCCACCAGTCGGTCGACCAGATGCGTTCAATCTCCCAACCCAAGCCACGCAACACTTGTTCGCGCAGTTTGTCGCGATCACGTGCGGTGGCGGAGCGGTGATAGGTGGCTCCGTCGCACTCGATGCCTGCCAGGTAACGCCCGGCAAGATCAGGGTGCACCACACCCAGGTCGATACGGAACGAAGACGCACCAATCTGCGTATGTACCTGCCATCCTCTACGACTCAGCGCGACAGCGACAGCAGCTTCGAAGGGGCTGTCGAAATCGCCTTGGCTGCCATGGTGTGCTTCGGCTAGCGCGCGGGCGCCGCATTCGGCAAATTCGAGGAAATGCTTGAGGTCGCGGACGCCGATGGCCTTGGTGCGGGAGAGGTCCATCTGTTCGCCGCGCAGGCTGGAAAACACTCGCAGTTCATGGCGGGCGCGCGTCACCGCGACGTTGAGCCGGCGTTCGCCACCATCGCGGTTGAGCGGGCCGAAGTTCATCGACATCGCTCCGCTCATGTCCGGCCCGTAAGTAATGGAGAAGTACATGATGTCGCGCTCGTCGCCCTGCACGCTTTCCAGGTTCTTGACGAACACAGGTTCGAGTTCGACCTCGGAGAAGAAAGGTTCCAGGCCCGGATCATTGCGGCGCTCCGCATCGAGCAGATCTTCGATCAGACCCTGCTGTTCGGAGTTGAAGGTGACTACACCAATGGTGAGGCCCGACTGCCGGAAGCCCGGCGACTGGAGCCGCGCCACGAGATCTGCGACCAGGGTACGTGCTTCCAACTGGTTGATGCGGGCGCCCCCCTTTTCGTATTGTCCTTCCACAAAGTGGAAGCTTACCGCGCTGTCCTTTGTTACCGGCGATGGAAAAGTGACCAGACCACCGCCGTAATAGCGATAGTTACTAAATGCGATCAGGCTTTCGTGGCGGGAACGATAGTGCCAGGAGAGGTTGCGGGTAGGCAGGCTTGCACCCAGGCATTCGTCGAGGATGCTCTCGAGGTCGCCCTCAACATCTTCCGAGTCGCCGTCGGATGCTTCAGCGCGGTCAAAGAAATTCGTGGGTGGGAGTTGTTTGGGGTCGCCGACCATCACCACTTGCTTGCCGCGCGCCATGGCTCCGACTGCGTCCCACACCGGAATCTGCGAGGCTTCGTCGAAGATGACGATGTCGAAGCTGCTGGCATCCGCTGACAGGTATTGTGCGATGGAAAGCGGACTCATCAGAAGGCAGGGCGTAAGCCGCAGCACCGCCGAAGGAATTTCTTCGAGCAATTGGCGTAGCGGCAGATGCATGCGCTTTTTGGTGATCTCGCGGCGTAGCACCCCCCATTCACTGTTGCGCTGCAGGTTTTCCGGGGAAGGGAGGCCGGCGCAGAGCTTGGCGCGGATCCATTGCTGAGTGACCTTCGTGAATTCCTCGTCGAGCGCTCGGAACTCGCTAATGCGGCGCTCGTGTTCGGCCGAGACGAAGCGCTTGAGCACTTCATCCTCGTCCACCGCTTCCGCCAGCCACCAGCGCACGTAGTTCACCTCGAAAGCTGCGGGTATGCGGGCGGGTTCAATACCGCCCTCCTCCATGACGCCGACCAGTGCGGCCAGTCCGACATCGCGAGCCGCTACCTGAGCGTTGCGCCAAGCACACCAGGCATGCAAACCAGCGTGCGCACTGTCCAGTTGGCGGGCAACATCGGCCATCTCGTCAGGAGTAAGGTCGGCAAATGCGCGCTTCACCTCTTCGGGCTGGCCCGCGCAACTGCTGAAGGCAGTGACAGCCGCGTTCAGCTCCGCGAGTCGCGCCAGCATCTGTTGGCAGGCGTTGCCGATCACAGCCCCTTCGTTCAGCTCATGTACCCGTTCAACCAGTACGCGATGCAGCGCCTGGCGCATGGCATCGATTGCCGTTGTGGTCAGTCCTAGCCCAGAGAGCCCCGCGTGCAGTAGCGAATGGAAGCGCTGTGCTTGGGTGATGGCATCGGCCTCGGTGTCCAGACCCGCCCAAACGCCAGGACACTGGGCTGTGATGGAGTTCAAGCATGCCAGTCGGCTTTCCAGCGCGTCACGCTCTTGCAGCTTGGCGTGCTCCTGTTGTAGCCGGGGGCCACAGCGGCCTTCGGCGACGGCAGGATGCCCAGCTTGGAGGGCGCCTCGCTCTTTCAAGCGCAGGCGTTCTTGCTCAAAGGCAAGCGCCGCACGGAGCAGATCAACATCGGTTTCATGACCACGCCAGAGACTATCACTGGCTTCTGCCAAGTGAGCACAATCGGCAATACGCCGATCCAGATCCTGCAGTATATTTAGCCGCTTCACCTCGGCCACCCAGCGCTCGCCGCAATAGCCCTCAGCCGCCGGGGCCAATCCATCCAGCGAGTAAGGGCGTCGCGCACGAGCTGCCAATAATGCGGCGTTGGCTTTCAGTGCACTTCGGGCATGGTCAGTACGAGTTTTCTCTCCGGACCAGATACCTTCGAGAACCGAGCCCGGGTTCAACTCGCCCACTTCGTCTCGCAGGCTCTTGATTCTCACCAATGCAGCCAAATCCTCGGCGACGCGGGGCTCGTTTGTGCCTTCGATCACGGTTTCCAGCGTGCTGCGCACCTTGCGTTTTCCCAGCCACGACATCGGCCAGATGGCCTTTTCTGCCTTGGCCCATTCGCGTTGCAGCAGCGTAACGTTGAGCTGTGCGACGCCCGAGCCATACTTTACGGACAGGCTTTCACGCTGTTTCGTGATCTCCTCGATCTGCTGAACACCGTGTTGCAGTTCGTCACTTACTGCAGTGGACCATGCCACACCAAGTTCGCCATGCACACGGCGATACTGCTCCAGCAGGTCCAGTGCCTGACTCAGTTGCGACAGCCGTTCGGAGGACCAGGCCGCGCTCATCCCGGCCGAACACTCACGATGCTGCGAAAGCAACCCTCCGCCTAACTTCAACTCTGCGCAAAGCTCGGGACTCTGCGGCAAAGCGCAGAACCCCCAGTCTTTGCCCGCAGCTTGCTGCAGTGCCTTGGCGATAACGCCCAGCGATGACCGAACGTTACGGTGCAGGACCGGAGCGTCAAACCCTAATTCCTCGCACAACTGATGAGACGCGGCGATGAGGCGGTCACAAGTTTCGCCCAATGTTTGTGCCGCGCGAACCATCTCCTGCTGCCAGCGCGCAGACCAGTCGCTCAGGTGTACTGGCGTCAGAGGCCCTGCCGAGAGATTGTGAGGACCGACAGCTATGGCGTTGGCTTGCAATCGTCCCGCTATCTCGCGCAGCGCTGCCAATGCGGCTTCGTTATGCTCCCGTGGCGAGGACCATGAGAAGCGAAGGTCCGGGACATCTTCGCCCCCCACCACGCTGCCAATGGCGCGGTACACCGTCAGGCCGTTGCGGTGCCTGTGGTGCAGACGTTCGACATAGGTAGATAGCTGCTCACGGACTCGCCCGAGCTGCAGAGCCTTCGTCGCCCAGTCGGCAGCATCTTCGCTGCGGGACTCCCAGGACTTTTGCAGTTGAGCCAGCACATCAAGCTTGCGGGTCTTGTTGGAGTGCAATTCGAGGCAGAACTCGCCCAGGCCGACTTCGCGAAGGCGGCGGTAGACAACATCCAGTGCGGCGATTTTTTCGGCCACGAAAAGCACGCGTTTATCTTCGGCCAGGCATTGGGCAATGAGATTGGCGATGGTTTGGCTCTTACCTGTACCCGGTGGGCCGATGAGGACAAAGTCCTTGCCTCTGGCTGCAGCCATCACGGCTGAGAGTTGAGAGGAGTCAGCAGGCAGGGGGCAGAAGACCTGCTGGGGCGTGTAGTCGGCATCAAGTCGGCGTGCGTCAGGAAAAGGCACTGTCGACCGGTAGGGCTCACGGGGCGTATCGATCAGGTGAGCCACCACCGGTGACTTGCGCAGGTCTTCTGTACGCTCCGCCAGATCCTTCCACATCAGATATTTTGCGAAGGAGAACATCGACAGTACGACATCTTCGCTGACCTCCCAACCCCGGATGTCCTTGATGGCGGTGCGTACACGCTTCCAGATGCCAGCGATGTCCAGCCCGGAGTCATCACGCGGCAAATCGCCTTGTGGCACACCGAGTTCGAGCTGGAAGTCCTGGCGTAGCATCTCGACGAGCGTGGGGTTGAAACGAGGTTCGTCATCATGCGCACGAATCGAGAAACCAGATCGGGCACTCTTGCGATCAAGCGTCACCGGCAGAAGGATCAGTGGCGCCTTGACGCGGTGGTCCGGCTTGTCGGGCCGAGTCCAGACCAGAAAACCCAGCGCGAGGAAAAGCGTATTGGCTCCACCTTCCTGCAAGGCATTGCGGGCACCACGATAGAGATCGACCAAGCGGCCATCAAGCTCCTGTCCTTCGAGGCGAATGAAGACCTCGCGGCGCTTCAAGGCGTCGGCGGCGTGAGCCTTGCGCAAGTCCTCCAGGCTGCGAGCCTCGTGCAGTTGCTGGCTGCGTGGGTCGCGGCCCTGCATCAGCTCGGGGCTAGGCAGCAGCTTAAGGGTCTGGCCATCGGCCACCGCATCCTCAAGAGTCGGGGCAGCAACATCAAGCTGTAGCGCCTTTTTTCCCTGCTTGAAGTTGAGCAAGGCATTGCGCAGCGACAGGTCGAGCAGCTTGCGCTGCCAGCGAGCCAGCCGGTCTTTCGGGTCGAGTTCGGCTGTTGGGACTTCCTGTACCACCTCGTCGGGTAGGTCGGGAGCGTCCTCAAGCGTAATCACGACCTCGAGGTCTTGGATAGGCTGCGCTTGATCAGCCACTGCCTGCGCCAAGGCCAACGGCTTGATGCGTGACATGCGTGCCCGTTTCACATCCACTACCAACTCGAATTTGTCGTCCTTATCTTCGGAAAGCTGGCGGTTACCTTGGGAGATGGCCTGGCTGAAGCTGACGGGGTGGCCTTGAGCCGCCAATGTCGTCTCGAAAACCAACATCTCCTGGAGCTGGAGGCGTTTGCGAACAGCCGTGATGTCGTCGACGACAGAGGTAGAGAACTCTTCATCGCGCAACCACAGCCCAACAAAGGCATGGCCATGCGTGAAGATCAGTAGTGGGTTAAGGTTCGCCTGTTCCAGGCAGGACGCAAATAGTAGTGCGAGGTCTAGGCAGGTAGCCAAACCAGCATCGAGGATTTGCCCCGGGCTTCGCACCTTCTGCCCCCTATGCTCGAAGCTGGCTGGCGGCAGGGCGTAGTGGAGTTTGCGTTGCAGGACGGCGGTCCAGATGCCGGAGGCCAATTCCCAGGCGCGTTTGGCGCCGTGGGTATAGCCATCGATGGAGCCAGACTTGCCGCTGCCCTGCAAAGCCTGTGCTGCAGCCTTGAGTACGTGGTCGACTGCCGGATCATTGGGCTGCACGAAAGCAGCCACCATCTCCGGGGCATAGCCGATACCGCCCCATTGATTACGAGCCAGCAGTTCGACCACACGCTCATGCTGGGCAATGACTATTTCGGGTGCTCTGCGCCCTCTAAGCTCGAAAAGCAGTGTTGCTGGCTCGGCCTCGGTAAGACGAGACAGCAGGGAACCATCCAATTGAACATCCAAGTCGGCGATATGAAAGGTTTCTCCTGTTCCGACCGTATCGATGCTCCAAGTCCGGGGCTTCAGGAATGCCGGCTCTGATGTGATGGTGATCGTCAATTCGCTGACCGGAGCCAGCGTTTCATTGACAATTGCCAATTCGTGAAGCGCGGGTACAGCGTTTTGGAAGTCGGCGAGATTTAACTTCTCGACAACGGCGACCTTTAGGCGAATTTCCGATGCAGGCAAAACTGGTGTTGAAGACACTTCGATGACAGGAGCTGCACCTTGCAGCCGACCCATATCTTCACTCATGCGCGATTCTCCTAGATCGTGTCCCTAGATGTAGCGTAGGAGGCAATCAGGAAGTCATGGACGCAGAGATGACTGGATTACCTGTCAAACTGTCATGGCGGACAGGATGATGCTTGGATTGTCGCCGACCTTGGCCAAGGTTTCCAGCGTCATGTAATAGCGCCGTACCGTCCTCTTGTTGTTTTGCTCGAGCAGGATGGGGCTGGCCACATCGGTGCGATGCTTGATTTCAGCGTTGAGGCGTTCAATCAGATTCGTGCTGTGGATCTTGCTCAGATGTTTTCGAGGGAGCTAGCCGTTGAACCTGCGACACAAAAAAGGACTCCAAAGGGTCGAGAACTCGCATTCTCTAGTTTGAGCGATCAGCTAGACTGTTCGCAGACTTGCTGGAGGTTTCCGTGATATTTGGGTGCCCAGCACTGTCGCCTGCTCATCCTTCCCTTCTCCTCCGCCGGCCGTACGCTGCGATTCCGCCGACGCCTTCAAACGTGACTGGCGGGCGAGTGTTTTACCGCTCGCTTGGGATGAGTCAGCAGGGCGGAATGGATTGAATCTTGTTGGCCGTTACGGGCCGTTGCTAAGCGCCCGGCCAGGCCTCAAGTCGGGCGCGAAACGACCGGCGATTCAGATGAATACGACGTCGGCGACGCCGACGGTGATGCGCAGGTTGGCACCGTAACAAACCAATTGCCGGACTCCGCGTCCGACCTGGGCGACCAGGAAGCAGTTTTCCAACACCTCGCCCTGGTTTTTGGCATGTCGGCAGATTTCTTGAAATGCCTGCTGGTTCAGGCGAACGATTCGCCCGACGTAGTGATCTAGTTTTTGTTTCATTTTTGTCCTCGGCTGTCTCTGACCGATGGTGGGTAGTGCTTGTTAGGAAATCGTCTGACGGCAATCGACCGGGTAGCTGATCTCCAATTTTCAGCGATTTTGATTACGCTGAAATTACAAGCTGCTGAAAAGTGTGCTGTCGTCCGCCTGTCATCGGCTGTTCCTGGCACCGGCCAAAATCCGGTTTCCCGCCAGGCTGGGGCCGTGGATGTCGGCAACGAGGCGGTTGAATATAGCGGGGGAGAAGGCTTGCGGCAATATTACAAAAGTAATGGTTTATTGATTATTAAGCCATTTTAAATGGGGTTTCAGCAAAGTTTTTTTCAGGGAACGAAGCTTCGGCCTGAACTTTGCCGCATGCCTTTGTCAAACAGCGGCTGGCGCAGTCGTCGCCAGCCGCTGTTTGACCGGGAGGCCCGTATGTCGAAATGGATCAATTTGCTCTGGCTGTCTTTCTTGACGGCCATTCTGGGGGAAACGGTATTTTTCGCCCTGATCGACCCGAAGCTGCTTTACCTGTTCGGTGAGCCGGTTTACTGGAGCCCGATGGTGGTTTATTCGGTCGGTTTTTTCATGTTCTGGAGTCTGACGGCCCTCACTGCCGGGCTGGTGGCCTGGTTGCAGAAGCCGGGGGCGGAGGTCAATCGGGAGCCGGCCAGGCGGGCTCATCCGGCGCCCGATAAAGAGCACCTGAAGTCGGCCTGAGCGCGGCGAAAATCTCGCGGCCGCCCGCTCGGCCGGTTCAGCCGCGGCTCAGCAAGGCTTCGATGGCGGCGGCCGGTTGCGGCCGGCTGAAATAGTAGCCTTGCATCTGGCGGCAACCGTGGGCAAGCAGGAAGTCGCGCTGGGCGGGGTGTTCGACGCCTTCGGCGATGACTTCCTTTTGCAGGCTGTCGGCGATGCCGATAATTGCCCGGGTGATCGCCGCATCGTCCGCGTTGCCCGGCAGGTCGCGGACGAAGGACTGGTCGATCTTGATCTTGTCGAAAGGCAGGCACTTCAGGTAACCGAGGCTGGAATAACCGGTGCCGAAATCATCGACCGACAGTTTGATGCCGAGGGCCCGCAGTTCGCCCAGCATCTCGACGATGCGCTCGGTGTCGCGGATGAAGGCGCTTTCGGTGATTTCCAGTTCGAGCCAGGCCGGGGCCAGGCCGGTTTCGGCCAGGATGGCGGCGACTCGTTGGGCCAGATTGGTCTGCCGTAGCTGGACGGCGGAAAGATTGACGGCGATCACCACCGGCGCGTAGCCCTGGGCGGACCACGCCCGGCTTTGCCGGCAGGCTTCGCGCAGCACCCATTCGCCGATGGTGTTGATCAGGTTGCTTTCTTCGGCGATCGGGATGAAACGGCCGGGCGGGATTTGCCCCCAGTCCGGGTGTTGCCAACGGACCAGGGCCTCGAGGCCGAGTAGCCGACCGCTCTCGCCATCGACCTGCGGTTGGTAATGGAGCACCAGTTCCTGTTTCGGGATGGCCCGGCGCAAGCTGCCTTCGAGGGCGACCCGCTCGGCGATGCGGGTATTCATTTCCGGCGCGAAGAATTGATAGGCATTGCCGCCGGCTGCCTTGGCCTGGTACATCGCGGTATCGGCATTGCGCAGCAGGGTGCTGATCTCGGCACCGTCCTGCGGATAGGCGCTGATGCCGATACTGGCCGTGATCTGCAATTCGTGGCCGTCCACCAGGAACGGCACGGCGATGGCGTCGAGCAAGCGTTGTGCGATGTCGGCGACCCGGGCCAGGCTGCCGTAATGCTGGAGGAGCACGGCAAACTCGTCGCCGCCCTGCCGGCTGATGGTGTCGCGTTCATCGACGCTGTTGCGCAGGCGTTGGGCGACCTGCAGCAACAGGTGGTCGCCGAGTTCGTGGCCGAGGGTGTCGTTGACGTCCTTGAATTGATCGAGGTCGAGGAAAAGGAGGGCGATTTCGGCCTGCGCGCCGAGCGTTTCAACCAGGGCGGCGGCCATCCGGTCATTGAGTTGGGCGCGGTTGGGCAGGTCGGTCAGAATGTCGTATTCGGCCAGGTGGCGAATCCGGGCCTGATCGTCGCGGATCTGGGTGATGTCGCGGGCCACGCCGGCGACGCCGATCAGTCGTCCGCCCTTGTCGCGGACCGGTGTCGAAATGTATTCGAAACAACGTTCGCCACCGGCCGCCACGCTTTGCGTCGCTTCCCGGCGTTGCTGGATTTGTTCGCTGAGCGCGGCGGCATCCTGCTGCTGCAAGGCGGCGGCCGTCGCCGCCGGCCAGATTTCGCCGACGGTATGGCCGATGATCTGCGTCGGCGGTCGGCCGCATACCCGGCTGTAAGCTTCGTTGACGGCGATCATCCGGTGGTTGCGGTCGGAGAGCCAGGCCGGATCGGGCAGGCTGTCGAGCAGGGCGCGGGTGCGCTGCATGGTCGTCAGATAGGCCTCGGTCATCCCCGTCGCCAGCCGCCGTGCTTCATCGTAGGTGCGCAGCCAGACGACGATCCAGCCGGCCAGCACGAGGGCCAGGGTGAGTCCGCTGAGGGCTCCCCACATGACCTGCTGGCGCCAACTGGCGAGATAGTCGGTCTTGCTATGGCCGACCACGACATATAACGGGTAGCTGCCGACCTGGCGGGCGACATACAGGCGTTCGATGGCATCGATCGGCGAGACGCTGGTATACCCCACCTGGCGTTGCCCGCTGCCGACGAAACGGCTGAGTTCGCTGCTGCTCAGCGCTTTGCCGAGCATGGCCGGGGCCGCCGGATAACGGGCGATCAGGCGCCTCTGGTCGTCGATCAGGGCAACGCTGCGGGCGTCGCCGAGATCGAGGGAGGTGAAAAAATTCTCGAAATGATCGGCCCGGACCGCCGCCTGTACCAGGCCGGCGAACTGGCCGGCCGGGTCGTTCAGGCGCCGGCTCAGGGTAATCACCCAGTTGCTGGTGATGCGTGCAAAAATCGGTTCGGAAATCACCAGGCGGCCGCTGGCATCATTGCGGTTGCGCAAAAAATAGTCCCGGTCGGTAATGGTCGCCGTCGCCAGTTTGCCCGTCGCATCGAAGACGAAGTGCCCGTTCTTGTCGGCCACCCGCAGGCTTTGCGATTCGCCGATGAGGGCGAGAAAGTGCTGCAGCGTGGTATTGATCGTCGCGTCGTCGCCGGCCTGCTCGGCGCGTTCCCGCTCGAGGCCCAGGCGGCTGGCCTGCAGTACCGTGTCGATCTTGTCGATGGTGGTCTGGGTATGGCCTTCCAGTACCTTGGCCAGGCTTTCCAGGCTATGCCGGGTAAATTCGATTTCCCGGGCGTGTGATTGCGCCAGGTAATACCAGACCAGGCCGAGATAGGTGAGGAGGGCGCCGATCGCCAGCGCCACCATGGCTACCCGCCGCCAATGCTCGCGCCCGGCCGGCGGCGGCGCGGGTAATGGCGAGAATGGTGGGGTGGCGTCTGACACGTTTTGTGGCGGCGTTGCGGGTGATGATGCGGCGGTGGTCCGGGCTTCCGGCCATCGATCAGCGAGCTTGATGGCCGAGAAGAGGGGGGGGCCGGGTGGTTGCCCGGCCGTCCCGGATGGTAACCCGATTCGCCCGGTTGGCGGGCGACCCGGCGAAAAAGCTCGTTCGCCCGGGTGCGCCGCCGGTCAGTCTTCGGCGTTGGGCTGGCTGATGGCGGCCTCGGCATTGCGCTCGAAGTACAGTTCGATGGCTTCGCGCAGATTGTCGAGGGCTTCTTCCTCGGTTTCCCCATCGCTGACGATGTCGATGTTCAGGCAGCGGGCGACATAGAGGCCATCTTCCGGATGGACCTCGTACTTGATCTTGATCGGACGTGCTTCGTTCATGGCGGGGTAGGCGGTGCTGCGGGCGCCGCGGCGGGCTGGAAAGAGCGGATTATCGGTTAAGCCGATGGCGGCCGGCAAGCCGTTGGTGGCCGGCCGAACGACGGCTATGGCTTGGCGGCTTTGGCCCATAGCGGGAAGAGGCCAAGCAGCCCGAGCAGCGGGCCGGGCAGCAGCAGCCAGCTAATGGCGCTCCCCCAGTCATCCAGCCAGCGCGTGCCGAGGCGGATCGACAGCATGGTGATGGCGAAACCGATGGCGTTCTGGAAAGCCAGGGCGCTGCCGATTGTTTCCGGCCGACAGGCGCGTGCCGAAAGGGCGGAAAAATGCGGCGAGTCGGCGACGACGCTGGCGCCCCAAACGAGCAGCAGGGTGATTTTGGCCCACTCCGGCAGGCCGCCGCTCAGCGGATAAAACAGGCAGCACAGCGCCGACAGGGCGAGGGCGGTGGCCGCGACGCGGGCGCTGCCGAGGCGTTTGCTCCACCAGCCGCCGGCAATACAGCCGAGAGCGCCGATGCCGATGATGGCGAAGGCCAGGCCGGAGACGCGGGCGCTGCCCGGAACGGCCAGGCCGGCCAGGACAACGAGGGCCGGGGTCAGGGTCCAGAAGGCATAGAGTTCCCACTGGTGGCCGAAATAGCCGAATGCCGAAGCGCGAAATGCGGGAATCGAGAAACTATGGATGACCTGTCCCAGGCGGAGCGGCGGCGCATCGTGCCGACGTTGCAGGTAGGGGCCGTCGCCGAGGCGGAAAATCAGTCCGCCGGCGAGTAGGGCGAGGCCCGACGAAACGAGCAGGCTGACCTGCCATGCGGTGCCCGCACCGGCCAGGCGAATGCCGTGCGGTAGCGCCGTCCCCAGGGTCAGCATGCCGACCAGCCAGGCCAGCGCCGCGCCGGCCTGGGCCGGCACCCAACTGACGATCAGTTTCATGCCCAGCGGGTACACGCCGGCCAGACAAAGGCCGACCGCGAAGCGCAGGGGAACGCCGCTCGCCAGGTCGCTGGCGAAGAGCGCGAAGGCGGCGTTGAAAAGGGCGCCGAGCAGGGCGCACAGGGCGAAGATGCGGCTGGCGGCGAAACGGTCGGCCAGGCCGCTCAGGGCAAAACTGAGCGTGCCGACGATGAAGCCCAGTTGCACCGCATTGGTCAGCGTGCCGATATCGGCCGGGCTGATGCCCCAACGGCGGATCAGGTCGTCGGCCGCGCTGTTGGCGGAAAACCACAGCGAGGTGCCGAACAATTGGGCAAGGACGATGATGAAAACCGGGTGTTTCATATTAGAAAACGGATTTGAACCGCGGAGACGCGGAGGAAAAACGAAGAGTTGCCCGAATTGTTCGGTAGGCCTTCCGGGTGACTCCAAAAGCCGCTGATTCCATGATCGACTCTGCGGTAAGGTTTCTGGCTTCTCCGGTAGCGGATGCTGAGACAAGCCAGGGAGCGGTGCGTCGCGGCGGCTGTCGTCAGGCCCTGATTTTCCTTGACCAGGCGGCGAGGGTTTTCATTTGCTCGGAAATTAGCTGCATCAGCTTGGGGTCGGTCAGGTTGCCGTCGGCGTCGAAGGAGCCGGAGAAGGCGTTGGCGAAGACTTCGGGCTTGTTCACAAAGTGCAGGTCGAAGAAGACGCACACCTGGCGCAGGTGGTATTGGGCGCGCGAGGTTCCCATGCCGCCGCCGGCCCCCATGACCGCCGCTGCCTTGCCGGCGAGCAGGGTATTGCCCGGTTGGCGCGAGGCCCAGTCGAGAATGTTCTTGAGGGCCGGGGCCAGCGAATAGTTGTATTCCGGGCAAGCAAAGACCAGGGCATCGGCGGCCTCGATCTGGGCCAGCACCCGGCTGACGCCGGCCGGCTTTTCCTCCAGGTCGGCGTTGTAGAAAGGAATGTCGGAGAGATCGGCGATGTCCATGCTGACTCCTTCCGGCAGTTCGGCCAGGGCGGCGCGCAAGAGGCCGCTGTTGGTGGATTGGCGGCGCAGGCTGCCGGAAATGCCGAGTAGTTTGAGCGGGGTCATCAATATCTCCTGGTTGTTGGCGGGTGCTGCTCTGATGCCGGGATGGGCGGCGAGTTCCTGAATGATCCTTGAAACCTCAGTTGGGCGCGGCTGTTGGTACGTTTGGGCGGGATGGCCGGCGCGAAGGGACGACGCAGGCTCATGCCTGCAAGGAGGAGCGACAAAGCCGGGCGCCCGACCAGACGTGCCAGCGGCCGCGTAGCGCTCTCACCCGTTGGGTGAATGAGCTCGAGCCGGGCGGCTTCCCGGAAAGTCCATTTTGCGCCATTGTTCGCCCGTGGAAACTTCTGACTTGGAAAACATGGCGGCGCCCGGCGTCGGGTCCGCCGATGGCTTGACGCTGGCCAATGTGTCGCGCGATTTCACCGAATGGCGTCGGGGGCGGCCGGCCTATGCGGTGTGGGCGCTCGATCTGGCCGGGCCGGTGTTGAATGAGCGCAGTGCCCGTTGCCGCGCCCATCTGGCCGATTGCCTGTTGCCCGACTATGGCCGGGCGCCGCACCTGACCGTTCATCTTTGCGGCTTTCCGGCCCCCCGGGCCGAACTGGCCGACGACTACGCGGCCGATGTTTTTGCCGCCCAGGTGGCGAGCTTGGCCGGCATCCGCTGGGTGCCGTTTGCCATCGATATCGGGCGGCCGGACAGTTTTACCTCGGCCGCTTATTTTTCGGTGCACGATCCGGCGCGCGGCATCGAAAAATTACGCCTGGCCCTGGCCGGTGAGCGGCCGCCGGACGATGTTCCCTACCTGCCGCATGTCAGTTTCGGCCTCTATCGGGTTGCCGTGCCGCTGGCCACGGTGCTCGCCCGGCTGGCCACCGTCGCCACCGGTCAACCGTGGCGTTTTGAGGTCGGCAAACTGGCCTTGATGAGCTACCAGGCGGCGGTCATCGGCGGGCCGCTGAGCACCTTGGCTGAATTCGATCTGGTGGCGGGCCGCCTGCACGTGCGCGACGCACCGCGCTTGGCCGAATTGTTCGGCGAAGCCTGGTCGGCGCCCGGTTTTTCCGGAAAATAGAGGGATGAACCTAAATTGCGCAATTGAACCGCAGAGCGGCAGAGGTGCGGAGGAAAAACCATGGCTTGCCGGGATGCTTCAGTGCACCTTCTGGTGGTGCTGAAAACACAATGCAAGCCATTGTTTTCGGGTTCTTCTCGGTTTCTTAGCGACGCTGCGCTAAGGTATTTTGGATGAAGCCAATCTATCGCGGGCGTTTTGCCCCTTCGCCGACCGGACCGCTGCATTTCGGTTCGCTGGTCGCCGCCGTCGGCAGCTATCTCGAGGCCCGGACGCGGGGCGGCGAGTGGCTGGTGCGCATGGAAGATGTCGATACCCCGCGCAATGTGCCGGGGGCGGCGGAGAGCATCCTGGCCACGCTGGCGGCTTTCGGCTTCGAATGGGATGGCCCGGTATTGTGGCAAAGCCGTCGCGTTGAGGCCTATGCGGCGGTCCTCCAACAATTGCGGGGGGCTGGGCTGCTCTATGGCTGCGCCTGCTCGCGCCAGGAAATCGCCGCTTCCGCCGGGCACCTGGCGGTCGATGGCGGGCTGGTCTATCCCGGCCGTTGTCGCGGCGGCCTGCCGCCCGGGCGGCCGGCACGGGCCTGGCGTCTGCGCGTCGAGAGCGGCGAAACGGCGTTTGTCGACCGCCTCCAGGGGCGCCTGGTCCAGGATCTGCAACGAGCCGTCGGCGATTTCGTGCTGCGCCGGGCCGATGGCTTGTTCGCCTATCAATTGGCGGTGGTGGTTGACGACCATTTTCAGGGCATCACCGATATCGTCCGCGGTGCCGACCTGCTTGCTTCGACGCCCCGCCAGATCTGGCTGCAGAGCTGTCTTGGCTATGCCACGCCGACCTATGCCCACCTGCCGGTAGCGAGCAACGCGGCCGGCGAGAAATTGTCCAAGCAAACCCTGGCCCCGGCCCTCGATCCGGCCCGGGCGAGTCGCTCGCTGCTCCATGCCCTGCGCTTTCTCGGCCAGCCGGCCCCGGCTGATCTGGCATTGGTCACGGTCTCGGAAGTTTGGGCCTGGGCGCTGGCCCATTGGTCGTTTGCCGCTATCCCGCGGCAGCGTTCTATTCCTCTGCCGAATCCGGATTGACGCCGGGCGTCTCCTCGTCGGCCTGCCAGTGTTTCGGGCCGTAGCCGGTGAGTCCGACGAGCAGGCGCACGACGCCGTAGCTCAACCAGCGCAGCAGCCGCGAGTGGAAGTGCTGGCGGGCAAAGCTGGCGCTGACCACTTCCTGCGCTCCGTCGCTCAGCGCCTCTTGCAGGCTTTGCCGCAGTTGTCCGGCGAATGCCGCATCGCGCACCACCAGGTTGGCTTCCTTGGCGAGCAGCAGACTGAAGGGGTCAATATTGGAGGAGCCGACGGTGGCCCATTCGCCGTCGATGACCGCCACCTTGGCGTGCATGAAGCTCTTCTCGTACTCGAAGATGCGGATCTTGCTTTTCAGGACGGCGACGTACAGGGCCTGGGTGGCGAAGCGGAGCAGCGGATGGTCGGTCTTGCCCTGGAGCAACACGGTGATCTCGACGCCGCGCTTGGCGGCGACCTGCAGGGCGCGGCCGAAGCGCACGCCGGGCAGGAAATAGGCATTGGCGATGAGGATTTCGTGGCGGGCTTGGCCGATCGCCGCGATGTAGGCGTTGAGGATATCGTTGCGATGCCGGATGTTGTCGCGGATCAGGAAGGCGGCAAGCTGCTCGCCGACCGCCTGGCAAACCGGGGTGGCGCTGCTGGTCAGGCGGAAGCGGCGTTTGAAATTGACCCAGGCGACGATTTCCCACATCCGCCGCACGGCCGGGTAGGCCTGGGCAAGTACCGGTCCTTCGAGGCGGACGGCGTAGTCGAAACGCGGCCGCATGTCTTCCTGGGCATTGTTATCGTCGACGATGTTGATGCCGCCGACGAAGAGCAGGCGGGCGTCGATGACGACCAGCTTGCGGTGCAGGCGGCGCAGGCGATGGCGGTAGAAATGAAAGCGGCCGATTTCCGGCCGGAAGATCATGGCGCGCACGCCGGCGGCATTCAGGCGGGGTAGGAAGTCGGTGCTGAAATTGCGGCCGCCGAAACCGTCGACGGTGACGTTGACCTGCACGCCGCGGGCCGCTGCTCGGCAGAGGGCATCGGCCACGGCGTGACCGATGGCGTCGTCGGCAAAAATATAGCTTTCCAGGAAAATTTCCGACTGGGCGTCGTCGATGTCGTGGAGTAGCGCAGGGAAATACTCGGCCCCCGAGTTGAGCAGGGTCAGTCGGTTGCCGGGCAGGAACTCAGTTGCCATGCCTGGTCAAATGGGCCGACAAGGCGGCGTGGTCGGAAATCGCCGACCACGGCGGCGCGTAATGCAACTCGGTGCGCTGGACGTCGAAGCCGCGGACATAGATGCGGTCAAGCCGGAACATCGGCAGGGCGGCTGGAAAACTGCGTGCCGGCCGGCCGTCGTGGGGCGTGAACGCTTCGCTCAGGCCGAGGCGCAGGGCCAGGTGGCGGGCGGCGCGGTTGCTCCAGTCGTTGAAGTCGCCGGCGATGATCAGCGGGGCGGCCGGTTCGGCCGATTGCTCAAGATAGTCGGCCAGCGCCGCCATCTGCTTGCGGCGGGAATAGCCGAACAGCGACAGGTGCACGCAGACGCAATGGACGGCCGGGCCGTGCGGCAAGTCGATGCGGCAATGCAACAGGCCGCGTTTCTCGAATTGCAGGTGGGTGACGTCCTGGTTGTGCGAGTTCAGGATGGGAAAACGCGACAGGATGGCGTTGCCGTGATGGCCGTGGTCGTAAATCATGTTGCGGCCGTAGGCGGTGGCCGGCCAGATATCTTCGGCCAGGAACTCGTACTGCGGTTCATCCGGCCAGTCGTCGATTTTTTCGACATGACCGAGATGCAGGCCCTGCACTTCCTGCAAAAAAACGATATCCGGATTCAGATGGCGCAGTCGCTCACGCAGCTCATGCACCATCATCCGCCGGTTGAATTGCGAGAAGCCCTTGTGGATGTTGAAGGTCGTGACATGCAGGACGGGCTTCGGCATGGCTCAGGAAATCGCCAGCATGCGGTCGAGTGCCAGCTTGGCGAGCACCGCCTCGTGTTCCGGCACGCTGATCTGGTTGACCATCTTGCCATCGACCAGATTTTCCAGCGTCCAGGCCAGGTGCTGCGGGTCGATGCGCTGCATCGTTGAGCACATGCAGATGGTGGTCGCCATGAATTGCACGATCTTGTTTTGCGGCAGGACTTCCCTGGCCAGGCGGTCGACCAAGTTGAGTTCGGTGCCGACCAGCCAGCGCGTACCGGCCGGCGCTTCCTTGATGGTCTTGACGATGTGCTCGGTCGAACCAACGTAGTCGGAGGCGGCGCACACTTCGAAATTGCATTCCGGGTGGGCGATCACCTTGCCCTCGGGATACTTGGCGCGGAAGGCATCGATGTGCGACTTCTGGAACATCTGGTGCACCGAGCAATGGCCCTTCCACAGCAGGATCTTGGCTTTCTTGATCTGCGCCGGGGTGAGGCCGCCGAGTTCGAGATCCGGGTCCCAGACGACCATTTCGTCCATCGGGATGCCCATGTTGTGGCCGGTCCACCGGCCGAGATGCTGGTCGGGGAAGAACAGCACCTTGGGGCGGCGTTCGAAGGCCCATTTGGCGATGGTGCCGGCGTTCGACGAGGTGCACACGATGCCGCCGTGCTCGCCGCAGAAGGCTTTCAGGTCGGCCGCTGAGTTGATGTAGGTGACCGGCGTGACCTGCTCTTCGGCATTCAGGACTGAATTGAGCTCGCGCCAGCAGCGCTCGACCTTGGCCAGGTTGGCCATGTCGGCCATCGAACAGCCGGCCGCCAGGTCGGGCAGGATGGCCTTCTGGTGCGGCGCGGTCATGATGTCGGCGACTTCGGCCATGAAATGCACGCCGCAGAAAATGACATACTCGGAATCGGTCTGCGAAGCGAGGCGTGACAGTTTCAGCGAATCGCCGGTCAGGTCGGCGTGCTGATAAATGTCGGCGCGCTGGTAGTGGTGGCAGAGGATGACCGCCTTCTTGCCGAGCTTGGCGCGGGCGACACGGATGCGCTCCTGGCAGGCGGCGTCGGAGAGATTGTTGAAGGGGTCGAAGGAAATGGTGGCAGTCTGCATGCTGTTCTCTGTGAAGTCGGACTCTCTGGTCCGGTGTATCTAATTTATCCCTGGTGCCAGGGCAGGCCGGCATGACGCCAGCCGCCGACGGTGTTGCGATGGCCGTTGGCATCCTTGTCGCCTTCAAAGCCCTCGAGGATGTTGTAGCAATCGCCGTAGCCGGCCTCGGTCGCCGCCCGGGCCGCGCCGTCGGAGCGGGCGCCGCTGCGGCAGAGGAACATGACCAGGGCTTGCCGATCGACCTGGCGTTGCAGTTCGGCGAGGAAATTCGGGTTGCGGGCGCCGCCCGGGTATTGATTCCATTCGATCTCGACGGCGTTGGGCACCCGGCCGACCCAGTCCCATTCGGCGCGGCTGCGGACATCGACGAGTTTGGCGCCGGGGGCGAGTGACCACAGGGCGTTGGCTTCCTGCGGCGTCAGGGCGCCCTTGTATGGTAGTCCCAGGGTCTGGGCGCGTTGGTAGGCCAGGTTGATGATCTCGGTTAGCTTGCCCATGATAGTGCTGCCTTGGTAGTTGGTGCTGACAGTATAAAGGTAGACGTCACGCCATCGGCAGGTGTCGGGGCCGGCAATGCGTGTCGGGCGGCGACGGATTTGCGGTGGGCCGTTTCCTTAATCCGGGCTGCACTACTTTGGTGCAATTATTTCGGGTTTGGCACGATATTGGTGCGACAAATCTTTGCTTAATCCTCGCATCTCCTTGTGGCAAAATAGAAAGCTTAGCCGCTGATCTTTGGCACAATTTCTGCTAAATTCCTCGCGTTCCGATTTTTTGATTGTCGCCGGATCGTCCGGCAACTTGTTTAGTTAGGAGACTGACGCATATGGCAACCCCGCAAGACGTGATCAAGCTGATCAAGGAAAACGACGCTAAGTTCGTCGATTTCCGTTTCACCGACACCCGTGGCAAGGAACAGCACGTCACCGTGCCGGTCTCCGCTTTTGACGAAGACAAGTTCGAAAACGGTCACGCTTTCGACGGCTCATCCATCGCTGGCTGGAAGGGTATCCAGGCTTCCGACATGCAACTGATGCCGGATCCCGCCACCGCCTACATCGACCCGTTCTTTGACGAAACCACCGTCGTCCTCACCTGTGACGTCGTCGACCCGGCCGACGGCCGTGGCTATGACCGCGATCCGCGCTCCATCGCCAAGCGTGCTGAAGCCTACCTGAAGTCCACCGGCATCGGCGACACCGCCTACTTCGGTCCGGAACCCGAATTCTTCATCTTCGACGGCGTTGAGTGGAATGTCGACATGTCGGGCTGCAACCTGAAGATCCATTCTGCCGAGGCAGCCTGGGGCTCGGGCGAAAAGAACGACGACAACGGTTCCTCCGGCCATCGTCCGACGGTTAAGGGCGGCTACTTCCCGGTTCCCCCGGTCGACAGCCTGCACGACATCCGTTCCGCCATGGTCCTGGCCCTCGAAGCCCTGGGCGTGCCGGTTGAAGTTCATCACCACGAAGTCGCCACGGCCGGTCAGTGCGAAATCGGTACCGTGTTCTCCACCCTGGTCAAGCGTGCCGACTGGACGCAAATCCTCAAGTACGTGGTGCACAACGTTGCCCACCAGTACGGCAAGACCGCCACCTTCATGCCGAAGCCGATCGTTGGTGACAACGGTTCGGGCATGCACGTGCACCAGTCGATCTGGAA
>JAGTRU010000012.1 GCA_018261905.1 Pseudomonadota bacterium
ACGGGGTTACGGCAAGGTTACTTGGGCACCGCCAGACGAAAGGGGCGGACAACAGACATACCAAGCCTAATGCTACCGCGTCACATCTCTACTCTACACTCTTCTGTCATTCCGCCTTCCTCAGTAAGAGCCTCCGTCATGATCAACCGCAACCAGGCCGACCATCCGACTCGAGTTGTCCATAACCGCCGTCGCGACCGCAAGAAAACCAGCCGCGCGAAGGGCTGGTAACTCTTCGGATACCGGTCGCGCCAGATGTCAGGCGGTTGGTCGGCCTTCTTTGGCGGGCACCGCGTAAGGCCAGGGGCCGCCGCGACGGCTCTTACAAAAACATGCCGCCGGATGCTTCGATACGTTGGCCATTGATCCAGCGATTGTCCTCAGAGAGCAAGGAGGCAATTGCTCCGCCAATATCGTCGGGCACGCCGGCGCGGCCCAAGGCAGTTTGTCCGCCGATAAAGGCATTCACCTGGGCGTTGTCGCGCACCAGGCCGCCGCCGAAATCGGTTTCGATGGCGCCCGGCGCCACCGTGTTTACGGTGATTCTGCGGCCGCCGAGTTCCTTGGCAAGATAGCGGCTCAGCACTTCGATCCCGCCTTTCATCGCGGCGTAAGCCGCATTGCCCGGCAGGGCAAAGCGGGTCAGGCCGCTGGAAAGATTGACGATGCGCCCGCCATCGGCGAGCAATGGCAGCAGGGCCTGCGTGAGGAAAAACGTGCCTTTTAGATGAACCTTCACCAGTTCGTCGAACTGTGCTTCGCTGGTTTCGGAGAAACTGGCGTGAATGCCGATGCCGGCATTGTTGACCAGATAGTCGAAGGTATCGCGCTGCCAATGGCGATGTAGGGTGTTGCGAAGCTGCTCGGCAAATGCGCAGAATGACTTGCTGTCGCCCACCTCAAGGTGCAATGCCACGGCTTTGCCGCCCGCTTGAATAATTTCGGCGACGACTGCCTCGGCTTCGGCGCGCCCGCCGCGGTAGGTCACGATGCTATCGACCGCCTTGCGGGCCAGGTGAAGGGCGGTATTCCTGCCCAGGCCGCGGCTGCCGCCGGTGATGAGGGCGATCTTTGTTTCCTTGCTGGGGTGAGTGATGGTGTTCATTTATTCCTCCTGCTGGGGATGACTTTGTCGGCGCCGGATTGGCTGAAGTGCTTCGGAAATCAGTGTATTGGACGATTTGAAGCCGATAAACCGGGCCAATCTGATTACACTGTTCATAAATTCAAACCAATGAGGTGAGCATGAATCCGATCGAAGCCATGCAGATTTATGTCCGCGTCGCAGAGCTCTCAAGCTTTACCCAAGCCGCCCAGAGCATGGGGCTGCCCAGGGCGAACATATCGACAGCCATCCAGCAGCTCGAATCCGAACTGGGCACACGGCTCCTGCACCGGACGACTCGCCGGGTCCATATGACACAGGACGGCCAGGTGTTCTACGAGCGTTGCAAGGATCTGCTGGCCGATACCGAGGAATTGCTGGGCCTGTTTCGCAACGACCAGACTGCGCTGCAGGGCCGACTGCGCGTCGATATGCCGAGCGCCGTGGCCAGGGACGTGGTGTTGCCGCATTTGCCCGAGTTCATGCAGACCTACCCGGAACTGGCGATTGAGCTTTCCAGTACCGACCGCCGCGTTGATCTGGTTCGGGAAGGCTTCGATTGCGTGCTGCGCGTCGGCCTGCTCGACGATGCCAGTCATATCGCCCGGCCGCTCGGTTACTACCCTCTGGTCAATTGCGCCAGTCCCGCCTACTGCAAGGCTTTCGGCCAGCCGCAACAGCTCGGTGAGTTGGCCAATCATCGCCTGATCCACTATGTTTCGACGTTGGGGGCGCGCCCCGGCGGCTTTGAATACCTCGACCCGGAGGCGTCCGGTACCGTCAGGTACATCGCGATGCCCGGCGCGCTCACGGTGAATAATTCCGACGCCTACTACGCGGCTTGCCTGGCCGGGCTCGGCATTATCCAGGCACCCGCGGCCAGTGTGCGGATGGCGCTGGGCAGCGGCCAACTCGTCGAGTTGATGCCGCAATACCGGGCCGCGCCGCTGCCGGTTTCCCTGATCTACGCCAACCGCCGCCACCAACCGCGCCGCGTTCGGGTCTTCATGGACTGGCTGGTCTCCATTGTTCAACCAAGGCTGGTCGCCTCAACGAGGCCGCTTGCTTCGTCCTCATGATGCCGTGGCTATGAAGTACGCGGTCAGGTTAGACAAACTCATTACGCCCTCTCTCCCTAGAAACACCGAGATCATGCCCGGATTCTGCTGGTAAACGACCCGGAATCCGGAGGTCGGGACAACAGACACCGGACTAGCGTCCCCGTCCTTCGTCCTCGGCTTTTTTCTTCTCTACTTCCGCCTTCCTTGCATTGGCTTTAGCGGCATTGGCCTTCGCTGCCTCGCCCTGCGCGGCCTCGGCCCGTGATGCTTCGGCATTTGCTGCTGCGGCCCTGGCGGCTTCGGCTTTCAGGGCGGCATCGGTTTTGGCGGCATTGGCCTGCGCCGCCTCGGCCCGTGATGCGTCGGCCTTGGCTGCTTCAGGGCGTCAGCTTTGGCGGCATTGGCCTGCGCCGCCTCGGCCCGGGATGCGTCGGCCTTAGCTGCTGCGGCCCTGGCGGCTTCGGTTTTCAGGGCGTCGGCTTTGGCGGCATTGGCCTGCGCGGCCTCGGCCCGTGATGCTTCGCCTTTGGCTGCTGCGGCCCTGGCGGCTTCGGCTTTCAGGGCGTCGGCTTTGGCGGCATTGGCCTGCGCGGCCTCGGCCCGGGATGCTTCGGCTTTGGCGGCTGAGGTCTTGGCCGCTTCGGCTTTCAGGGTGTTGGTTTTGGTTGCATCGGCCTGCGCGGCCTCGGCCCGCGATGCTTCGGCTTTGGCGGCTGAGGTCTTGGCGGCTTCGGCTTTCAGGGTGTTGGTTTTGGTTGCATCGGCCTGCGCCGCCTCGGCCCGCGATGCGTCGGCCTTGGCGGCTGCGGCTCTGGCGGCTTCGGCTTTCAGGGTGTTGGTTTTGGTTGCATCGGCCTGCGCGGCCTCGGCCCGGGATGCTTCGGCTTTGGCGGCTGAGGTCTTGGCCGCTTCGGCTTTCAGGGCGTTGGCTTTGGCGGCATCGGCCTGCGCGGCCTCGGCCCGTGATGCTTCGGCTTTGGCGGCATCCTCTTTCCCGGCTGCGCCCTTGGCGGCGTCGGCCTTGCGCGCCTCCGGCGACTTGCCGGCCGGAGGAGTTGCCGGTGGCGGCGCGGTCGGTGCCGTCGCTTGGGCGGTGGTCACCACGCTGACCGTGGGCGATGGTGCGGTAGCGGGTTTCAATTGCTTGCGCTGAACTTCGTCGATCGGCGTGCCTGGTTTGGCGGCCAGTTGCTGTTGCTGGATGGCAAAGGCGACCGGTGGTGGCGGTGGCGCGGTGCGGGCAACGACGGCTTGCTCGCGGGCCGGCGGCTTGGCGCCGGCTGTCGGGGCGCCGCCGTGCACGCTTTGCTGTACCGGCGCCACGGTGGCGACGTTTCCTACGGGCGCACGGGCGACCGCTTCTTTCGATATCTTCACCGCCGTCTTTGCCACCGATTGCGACTGCACAAACGCCTGAGCCGGCACGGCGACCAACGCGCCCGTCACGTGCTGGTTGGCATAAACCACCTTGGTCACGTTAATGTTGTTGTTCACGATCGTGGTGTTATTGATGACGTTGGTGGTGTTGTAGACCTTGGTGATGGTGGTGGGGGCGATCACCGCGTTGCTGCGGTTGATGTTGTCGAAATAGCCGCGGCTTACCGGATAGGAGGGCTGATAAACCTCGCGCGGCGCTAGCGGAAACCAACCGACGACGGCGGCGGGGGGGCTGCCGATGGCGACCGAGACCTGAATGTTTTTGCCGCCGACAAACGCCACCAGCGCCGGCGCATATACCGCCGGCTCGCGCGACGGCCCCGGGACCCAGCCCCAGGCGCCCCTGATCTTGGCCCAGCGGCCATAGTGCGAGACGGCGAACCCCCAGGGCGCATCGTCCACCCAAGTCCATCCCCACGGATCGACCCAGGCCCAATGCCCATCGTGGTAAGGAGTCCAGCCGGCGGCGACGCGAGTCGGTGTCCATACGTTGCCGTATTCCGAGTCAGAACGCCATGTCCCATTGGCATCGAGATCCTCGTAGCCGACCACTTCGGACGACACATAACGCGCTGACGCGGAATTGTCGCCACGGCGGTCGCGTTCGCGCGCCCATCTGTCCAGATCGTCGTCGCGCCGCGCCGCCAGGAGTTCATAGTCGGACAGACCGGTGCCGTAAAAGCGATATCCTTGCTGCGGGCTGACCGCATACGAGGCGCCTTCACCATACACTTCGGCCCGGCCGCTCTGCACCATCACTGCTGTCGCGTCGTCGTTCGGATCGACATCGATGCGGTATTCGCCGGGACGGCGCAGGGTAAAGGCGACGTTGGGCGTATTCACCTCGAAGACCTGGTTTGCTCCCATGTGGCGCACCCGCACTTTCAGCGTGCCTTGCGCAAGCCGCATCTGCGCCATGCGGTTGTCGAGGTTGAGCAGAGTCACGCTGGTTGCCGCTCCCATGCGGATCGCCGCGCCACCGATCTGCAACTCGGCGCGCGAATTGGTGTCCGCCCACAGGCGGTCGCCGGTCGTCAGCGGCCGGTTGACCGTGGCCTGCACCCAATCGGGATCGCCCGCCGGCGAGAAACTCACGGTACCGCTGATATAGCTCAGACGCGCCGCGCGCGAAGGCGGCTCGGCCATCGCCCCTGTACTTAGAACGAGGGCCGCGATGCCGAACAGCAAGCCCCGGAGCCGCGGATGGAGTAATGGCATGTGCATGGAAATGTCTGGCATATTGTGTGCCCCGAAAATATTCGTAGTGCCAAGCGAAAAAGCCCGTGATGTCATGCGGCGACGGGTCACGGAAGCGTCAAACGGAGGACCGGAACCGGCACGGTATTTATCATCGTCGGCTTCGCAACCAGACTGCACTGTGCGCTAGCACACATGTCGAAGATCGTCGCGGCAAGGCATTGCGTCGCGAAGGAGTCATTCTCGACCTTCGGCTCTGGCGGTCCCCCGACGCAGCCCTTAGAATCCCGATTCACCCATTTCCGCCTGCCCACCATGCCCCGCATCAAGATCGATTTGCCCGAGCGCTTCAGTTTCTCGACCGAAATCCCCATCTACATCAGTTACATCAACTATGGCCACCACCTCGATAACGCGGCGCTGATCTCGCTGGTCGCCGAGGCGCGGGTGCGTTTCTTCAAGTCGCTGGGCTACACCGAACTGGATATCGAGGGCGTCGGCATCGTCGTCGCCGATGTCGCGGCGCAATACAAATCCGAGGCGTTTCACGGCGAGACGCTGGTCGTCGAGATGGGCGCCAATGAGTTCAACAAGTTTGGCTGCGACCTGGTTTGGCGGCTGTCGGACCAGGCGAGCGGGCGCGAAGTGGCGCGCGGCAAGCACGGCATCGTCTTCTTCGATTACGCAGTGCGCAAGCCGACGGCGGCGCCAGCGGCCTTCATCGCCAAAGTCACGGTCTAAGCGATGATCCCCATCCGTTACGTCGAACCGGTCTTTCGCCCGCCGAGCGAGGCCGAGTCGTTGATCCTGCCGGTCACCGACGGCTGCTCGTGGAATAAATGCACCTACTGTGAGATGTACACGGCGCCGCAGAAGAAATTTCGCGCCCGCGACGAGGCCGAGGTGCTGGCCAGCATTCGCTGGAGCGGCCAACGCTATGGCGAGCAGGTGCGCCGGGTCTTCCTTGCCGATGGCGACGCGCTGGTCCTGCCGACCCGGCGCTTGCTCGCCTTCCTTGCGGCCATTCGCACCCATATGCCGGCGGTGCGGCGCATTTCCAGCTACTGCCTGGCGCGCAACCTGCGCAAGAAGTCGCAGCAGGAAATCGACGAGCTAGCGGCGGCCGGGCTGAAAATGGTTTATCTCGGCGCCGAATCCGGCGATGACGACGTGCTGGCCGCGGTCAGCAAAGGCGAGACTTTCGAATCGACGCGCGAGGCGCTGGACAAGCTGGGCGCGGCCGGTATCACGCGCTCGGTGATGCTGCTCAATGGACTCGGCGGCAAGGTGTTGAGTGCGCAGCATGCCGACAATTCGGCGCGCCTGATCAATGCCACGCAGCCGGAATACCTGGCGACCCTGGTGGTCAGTTTCCCCCAGGGCGAACAACGCCTGCGCGCCGGGTTCCTCGGCTGGGAGCCATTGACGCAGCATGAACTGTTCGTCGAAACCGAACGGCTGCTCTCCGGGCTGGAGTTGAAGCGCACGGTATTTCGCAGCGATCACGCTTCCAACTGGCTGGTCTTGAAGGGCACGCTGGGCACCGACAAGGCGCGCCTGCTGGGCGAGGTGCGCCAGGCCATCGCGACGCCGGAAAAGGCGCCGCTGCGTCCGGCCTGGGCGCGCGGTCTATGACTTGGCGTCTTTTTCCAGTTTGAGCGATGCCGAGTTGATGCAGTAACGGCTACCGCTCGGCGCCGGGCCGTCCGGGAAGACGTGACCGAGGTGGGCGCCGCAGTCGTGGCAGGTGACTTCGGTGCGCCGCATGCCGAAACTGTTGTCGGCATGTTCGTCGATCTGCCCGGCGGCGAGCGGCGTGTGGAAACTCGGCCAGCCGCAACCCGATTCGAACTTGTCCCGGGCGCGAAAGAGCGGGGCGCCGCAGCAGCGGCAGCGATAGGTGCCGTCGTCGTGGCAATCCCAGTATTGACCGGTGAAGGCGCGCTCGGTGCCTTTTTCGCGGGTGATGTGGTATTCATCCGGGCTCAGTTGGGCGCGCCATTCGGCCGCGGATTTTGCAATTTTCGGCATCTTGGCTGATCTCACGGTTGGCGGTGTCGGCTCAGACACCTATACTCGGCTATGATTCAAAAAGACTCTCAGGATAAACCGACAATGAACCCGAATTCCCTCAGCGAAAGCGACCTCGACCGTCTCGAACAATTGCTCGAAGCCGACGTCTTCCAGGATGACGCGATGCGTCTCGACGAAGTCCAGGCCATCCTCTGCGCCATCGTCAGCGGCCCGGTGCCGGTGTCGCCGGCCGTCTGGCTGCCCGAAGTGCTGGGCAAGGGGATGGACGATGCCAACGATCCGCTGGTCGTCGAAACCATCGAACTGCTGATGCGCCTCAACAACGACATCGCGGCGGCGCTGCTCGCCGACGAAACCGTCGCCCCGGTACTCTACCCGCTCGACGAGAACGGCGAAGAATACGACTACGCGGCCTGGGCCGATTCCTACATCTTCGGCGCCGGCATGGCCGGGGACTGGTACGAAATGGCCGGCAAGCATGCCGACGACCTGTCCGAATTGCTCGAGCCGCTGTTCATGCTCAACGGCATGCTCAAGGAAGATGTCGAGAAAAGCGGCGAGCGCTGGTTCGCGCCGGCCGAAGAGGTCCGCCTGGTGGCCGATATCCAGGACAACCTGCCGGTCATCGTGCAGACCCTGTACAACTTCTGGCGCAACAAGCGCGAAGGCGGCACCTTCAAGCGCGAAGAGCCGAAGTCCGGGCGCAACGATCCTTGTCCCTGCGGCAGTGGGCGCAAGTTCAAGCAGTGCTGCGGCTCGCCGGAAAAACTGAACTGAGCGTCGGCGGCTTGCGCCAGGGCGGGTGAAGTGCCCGCCTGGTCGCCCGCCGCCGCCCGATCAGCCCAGTTCGATGGGCACGAAAAGCCGCGAGTCGCCGCGTTCGACGAGGAGGGCGACGCGTTTGCCGGCCTTGCCGATCAGCTTGCTCAACTGCTCGGCGCTGGTTATCCGTTCGCCATTCACCGAAACAATGATGTCACCCGGCTGAATGCCGGCCCGGGCGGCAGCACCGCTCACCTCCTGAACCAGCACGCCGCCCTCAATCTCGGCCTGGCGCTGTTCTTCCGGCGTTAGCGGACGGCTGGCGACGCCCAACCGGCTCTTGCTGCCTTCGCTGTTTTCCGTTGCCGCGACTTTCGGCTCGTTGAAGGTGCCGACCTTGACCACGATGTCGCGGGCCACCCCCTTGCGCCAGACCTGCAGCTTGGCCGTCTGGCCGGCCGCCATGCCGGCGATCAGCGCCGGCAAATCGCCTGGATTGGTGATTTCCCGGCCATCGACGCCGAGGATCACGTCGCCCGGTTGGAGGCCGGCCTGGGCGGCCGGGCTGCCTTTTTCGACCGAACTGACCAGCGCGCCGGCCGGCTTTTTCAGACCAAAGGATTCGGCCAGCGACTGGTTGATATCCTGCACCGAAACGCCCAACCGGCCGCGCTGCACTTTGCCGCTGGTGATGATCTGGTGCTCGACGTTCATCGCCACTTCGATCGGGATGGCGAAGGAAAGGCCCTGGTAACCGCCGCTCCGCGAGTAGATCTGCGAATTGATGCCGATCACTTCGCCGGCCATGTTGAACAACGGCCCGCCGGAATTGCCGGGATTGACTGCGACGTCGGTCTGGATGAAGGGGACGTAGCTGCCGTCCGGCAAGGAACGCGACTTGGCCGAGACGATGCCGGCGCTGGCGCTGTTTTCGAAGCCGAAGGGCGAGCCGATGGCGAGGACCCATTCGCCGACCCGGGTATTGGCGGCGCTACCGATTTTTACGGTCGGCAGATCCTTGGCCTCGATCTTCAGGACGGCGACGTCGCTCGCCTTGTCGAGGCCCTTGACCTTGGCCTTGAACTCGCGCTTGTCCGTGAGTTTGACGGTGACTTCATCAGCCCCATCGACGACGTGGGCGTTGGTCAGAATAGTGCCATCGGCGGTGACGATAAAGCCGGAGCCCTGGCCGTGGACCGGCGCTTCGCCGTTGGGCTGGGGGACCCGGAAGCGGCGAAAGAATTCGTAGAACGGATCGTCGGGGTCGAGCTGCGGCATGTCCTGCCGGCCGGCGCTGGTCTTGTGGCTGCCGGTGACGCTGATATTGACGACGGCCGGGCCATTGCGCTCGACGATACCGCCCATGTCGGGCAGGGCCGCGGCGGGCGTCAGCGCCGTCGGCGCGGCGAGCAGGGCGGCCGGCTGGGGGGCTGCGTTGGCCGCCCCGATGGTCTGGATATGGCCGAGGGAGTAGGCGCCACCGAGTGCCGCGGCAAGGGCAACGGCAATCACGGTGAGTCTGAGTTTTTGCACGTTCATGGCTTTATTCTCCATTTGATGTTTTTAGAAACGGGGTGAAGCAAAAGCTGGCCGCCGCGCTCGCCAGATGTTCAGGGCATGCGTTCGAGCGATGCCCTCGCCGGGGTCTCGACCCGGGCCAGCGACGGGGGTTGGGGGATGTTCTGCTCGCCTCTTTCCTCGGCGCGGGCAAGGCGGTAATCATGTTCGGCAAAGGCCACGCCGCCGAACAGGGAACCGATACTGCCGGCCAGCAGCATCAGGCGCAGGACGGCGCGCCGCAAATAACGCTGCGGCGAGCGGCTCGGGCGGCGCCGTTCGGGCAGGCCGAGGTGGAGGCGTGAGGTCGCCAGAAAGTTGACGATGATTCTGGCTTGTCGGCGATCGCTGATGGACATGTCGCTTTCCTCTGCAAAAAAAGGACAGATGCCATGTTTGCCCAGAAGTCGGATTTTTCAAGTAGGCTTTTTGCGACTGTTTGTATCACGATGTTTCGCGGAGTATTGCATATGAATATCTACCTTGCCGGCCCCGATGTTTTTCGTGCCGATGCCCTGGCCTGGGCCGAAGAGTCTCGCCAACTGTGCGCTGTCGCCGGCCATCGGGCACTGATTCCGCTCGATGCCGAGGAGACCACCGCAGCGGGCATCTACCTCGCCAATCGCGAACTGATCCGCCGTGCCGATGCGCTGCTCGCCAATCTCAACCCCTTCCGCGGCTGCGAGCCGGATTCCGGCACCTGTGTCGAGGTCGGTATGGCCCTGGCCCTGGGTAAACCGGTGATCGGCTATGTCGACCGGGCCGAAACGACGGCGCAACGGGTGGCCCGCGTCGCGGGCGGCAAGCTGGCGCAGCGCGGCGGCCGGCCGATCGATGGCGCGGGCTGGTATGTCGAGGATTTCGGCCTGCCGCTCAACCTCATGCTGGCCGTGCCGGTAACCATCGTGGTCGGCGGCCTGGCTGCTGCCGTGCACGCCTTGAGCGGTCAACGGTCGGTAGAGGGCGCCTGATGCGGCGCAGCCAAAGGGCCTTCCCCAATGCCGGGGGGGTATCGGGCGATATGCCCCGGAAATTTCCGTGATGGCCTTGTTGAACCGTTTGGGGTGTCTGTGGGTGTTCTGTATTGTATTGAAAATAAACGAATAATTCTGATTTTCCGGCCTTGGCATGGCGGTTGCCTAGGAGGGGCGCAGGCTCGCTGAACGGTATAAATGGCGTAAGGCGAGAGCCCACTACTTTCTCTGAAGGGGAAAATCATGAATGCTCCGCAACGCAAGTTTCTTACGGTTGCCATCGGCCTGGCGCTCGCCGCCGGCAACGCCGGCGCCGCTCTCGAACGCATGGGGCCGGTCAGCCGGGCTCCGACCATCGGCGGCTATCCGGCCTGGTTCCAGGACAAGAGCGGAATAACGATGGAGTTCTGCGACCTGAAAAGCCAGGCCGAACTGGATGGCGGCTGGTGCACCCTGATCCCGCCGGGACTGTCCTATCCGGAAAATTTCTTCAACCCCGGCCAGTTCTTCGACGAACACTTTTATTTTGCCGCCGACAACGGCCTCAGTGACCCTTCGGTCGCCGGCGGCTTCCGGGCCCGCCTGGTGATCGCGGTGGAAGCAGCCTTCGCCAGCGGTCCGGTGATCGATGGCGACCAGATGACCTTCGGTCGGCACCGTGTCTTCATTCCCCGGCTGCCCTACGATGGCGATTACCGCATCATCACGCCATTTACCGACATCACCTATTTCGACCAGAAAGCCGGCGAGCGGATTTTTGAAACCAGCGACGTCGGCATTGCCTGCATCAACACGTTCGAGTGTACCCTCGGCACTGTCATCGGCCCCTACCTGCTGCCGTCGCCGACGGCCGGTGGCGCGGAGGTGCCGCCGATGCCCGACCTGCAAACGGCACCTGCCGGCACCGACCCGTTCTACGACCTGCTGGTCAGTGCCGGCGTGCCGACCCCCGACCCCGGGACCGGCAAGAAATACATTGCCGATCCGGCGCGCATCGGTCCGGTCACCGGCAGCCCGCTGCCGAATTTCACCGACAGCAACGGCAATTCGCGCAATCACAATACCTTCCGCATTGAAGTCAAGGCGCCCGATCCGGCCCACAACGGCCCGGTTATCTACGCCATCGAGGGGCAGGATAATTTTGTTCTGAGCGGCCGCCTGATGACTACGGCGATCCCGGGCAAGGCGGCGGTCGAACGGGCCAGCTACAAGGCGGATGCGGTCGGCAACGTTACCGATCTCGACGTTTTCGCCTCGGCTTTTCCGACCACGCAGGCTCGCCTGCCGACCCAGCTACCAGCGGCTCCGGCAATTCCGATTCTCTCCTTCTACAGCATGCCGTGTGGCGGCGCGGTGAGCACCGATCCGCTCAGTGGCAGCATGATCGTCAATCCGCCCCCCTATACGGCGCCGTTCGGTGCCGCCAGCCCGATGGCGCAAACCGATAGCGACTACTGGGGGCAGAGTCAGCCCGGCGGCACGCCGCCGACCCATGTCTGCGTCGAGGATGCGACGGCGCGCAATGCCGCCGGTCAGGTGGTGCCGGCCTACTACCTCAAAAACGTAACCGACGACGTCACGGTCAGCCTTGCCAGCTTCGACGGACCGGTCAACGGCACACTGACCGTTCATGCCGTTTCCAGCGACCCGACGGCGATCCTGACGCTGGCCGGTTACGGTCCGGCGGCGCCGGGCTCGCCGGGGATGGCGGACGGCAAGGGGGCCGGCACCGGGCTTGTGCTGGCCGGCAACGTGGCGACGGTGGCCACGCTAAGCGCGCCACCGGCTCGCGCCCAGGTCTTTTCGTCGAAGGGAGGGTCGGCGTTGCAGCCGGTCATTACCACGACCGGCGCGGCGGTACTGGTCGGTATCCCGGCGGCCGTCAATGACAGCGCGACGATCAACGAGGACTGCTCACCGACGGCGGCGCTCGCCTGCGTCGTCGGCCAGGGGGTGGTGGTCGACCTGCTGGCCAACGACACGGTGCAACTCAATGGTGCTATCGCCAATCTGCGGACGCTGGCCGACGCGACTCCGGGTAGCGTCACCGTGACGCCCCTGGCGCCGCGTTTTGGCTCGGCGAGTTTGGCCAATGGCGTCCTCACCTATGTGCCGAATCCCAATAGCAATGGTACGGACAGCATGACCTATACGGTGACGGTCAATGGCCAGGTTTCGAATCCGGCGGCCGTTTCGATCAATGTCACACCGGTAAACGATGCCCCGGTGGCCGTCAATAACTCGAGCGGCGCCGTGCTTGCCAGGAGCAACAACTTCAATTTGATCGCCAAGGCAACCGATCCGGACGGCAACGGCGATGTCAGGGATGCCGTCATCACTAGCTGGCCGGCGGCGCTCGGCGCCCAGCCCGTGCCGGTCAATGGAGCCATTAGCTATACGCCAAGCGCCATCGGGAACTTCAATTTCAGCTACCAGGTCAAGGATGCCAGCAACTTGCTGTCAACCAACGTGGCCACGGGGACGGTAACGGTCATCGGTTCGGAAAGCATCACCTTCAGCAAGTCGATCTTCATCGGCGCCGGCAAGATCGGTGGCGTGGCATCGACCCGCTGGACGGTGACCGGTGCCGATACCGTGAAGCAAGGCCAGACCCTGAGCGTGGTGTATAACGACGGAACCCTGGTCTCCGGCGGCAGTTGCAACGGGACGGCGAGCAATCCATCCTGTGTCATCGGTACGGCAGTGGTCGATGTCAACGGCAACTATGCCCTGGACCGGGTCGGCACCCCCGGCGGCCCGCTCGACCCCAACGACACCAAGACCTGGTCGTTGAAACCGAGAAGTATCCGGGTCTTCTCGAGCTCGCCGGTGCTCGGCGGCAGCAGCAGTATCGGCATCCAGTTCAAATAGCCGGAAGCGGCTTTTTCCTGCCACCTTCGACCGGGCCCCGGGGCCCGGTCTTTGGCCGCTGGCTGATCATGCGGCTGGCTTGTCGGAGGTCGGTGCCCGGCCTTCAGTAGCTGTAGCTGAGCACCGTGCCGAGGGCGAGATCGGGGCTGGCGTTCGAGAAGCCGGTGACAACGTAGCCATGCAGTTTCCACTGTTTGCTGTACTTGTGGCTGAGGAAAAGCGTCGTCTCGCTGATCGGCGAACCATGTCTGCTCAGCTTCTGGCGATAGTCGTATAGAGCGCCCCAACTATCGGCCTCGGACAGTTGGTGGCTGAAACCGATGTTGCCGAACCACGGGTTGCGGAAATCGATGCCTTCGGGATCCCCTTTCAGCGTCCAGCCCAGCGAACCGAACAGCTTGAAACGGCCGAACGGGTGGTAGGCGTCGGCGAATAGCGAGTAGTCGTTCTCGCCGGTAGTCAGCAAGTCCTTGCTTTTGTCGGCCGTGGCAAACTTGACCTTGCCGCCGAGGTCCAAATCGAGGCCGGTTGCACTGTCCCGGTAGACCGTCCAGGCGCCGCTGGCAATCAAGTCGCCCACCCCCGATTGCGTCTGGCTGACCGGTGCAAACAGGTCGCCGCCAGCGGCCGCGAGCCCGGAGGCGCTGACGTAGGGGATGGACATCTTCAATACCATTGAGTCGGTTTCGTACTTCACCCCGAGCGGAATGGTCCACGCCCGCGACTTGTCCGCTTCGCCATATTTGCCTTCGGCATAGTCGAGCCCGATGCTCACTGTCGTCGTCCCTTGTCCCTGCGCGCTGCTGACGAAAACGGCGAGGGCCAGCGCGCCGAGAATTTTTTTCTGGATATCAGTCATCAACCCCGGTCCTTGTTATCTAAAAAATTGGTCGTGCGTAGTATGCCAAAAAATTCTCGGGGCGGCCCTTGCGGTCATCGGCCCAGCGCTCAGTCATGCTTGACAGCCCCGCTCATCTCGCCTAGCTTGGCAGCAGATCGGGGGATATCCCCCGCTGCCGCTTCTGACGACGCGAGGTGATCCTGTGACCCTGCACTCCCTCCTGACCGCCGATGATCGTCGCCAGCCGCGCTCCGGCCGGCTGCAATTCAATTTGATGCGTTGGTTTTCGCTGACCGCCTTGCTTTCCGTGGCGGCGGTGAGCATCGTGGCCGCCCTGGCCTTGTCGGCCTTTCTGACCGAACGCATGATCCGCCAGGAGGCGGCGCTGACCGCCGGGTTCGTGCGCAGTATCGTTGCTTCCGAGAACGCCTACGGCTTTTTCCTGGGCTATCCCAAAACTACGGATCCCGTGGCCGGCGACATCTTCATGCATATGACCCAGATGCCCGACGTTGTCCGGACCAATGTCTATTCGCCCAAACGGCAGATGATCTGGTCGAGCGACACGCCGCTCATCGGCCGCTATTTCGACCATAACGACGAGCTCGAAGAAGCGCTCAATGCCGCCCTGGTCGTCCATAGCGGCATCGTCGATCGCGAGCGCCTGCCGAAATCCGAGCATCGCGATTTCGATGCCGGGGTCCATCAATTTGTCGAGAGCTATATTCCGATTTTCGACCAGCAGAGTCGCCAGGTGATCGGCGTGGTCGAGCTCTACAAGGTGCCGCGTGACCTGTTCGACGCCATTCGGAGCGGCGAGCGCCTGATCTGGCTGGCTGCCCTGGCGGCCGGGCTCTTCCTCTATGCGGCGCTGTTCTGGATCGTCCGCCGGGCGCACTGGATCATCGAACGCCAACGCGAGCAACTGATCGAAAGCGAAGCGCTGGCCGTCGTCGGCGAAATGGGATCGGCGGTTGCCCATGGCCTGCGCAACCCGCTGTCGTCGATTCGCTCGTCGGCCGAGCTTGCTCTGAGCGGTGAATTGCCGGCCGATGCCCGCGAGTACACGGGCGACATCGTCGCCCAGGTCGATCGCCTGGAGGGCTGGATTCGCCAGTTGTTGACCTACGCCCGACCGGCCAATGCGCAAATAGAAGCGGTCGATATCAATGCCGTGCTCAGCGACACGCTGGATGCCTACCGGCATGATCTCGAGCGCCAGCAGACCGCCTGCCGTCTCGAACTGGCCCCCGATCTGCCGGCAGTACGCGGCGAAGCTACAATGTTCGGACAACTGATCGGCAGTCTGATCGCCAATGCCAGCGAGGCAATGCCCCACGGCGGCGAAATCGTTCTGCGCTCCCGGGCCGACGCGGCGGCCGGGGTCATTGTCGAGGTCGTCGATAGCGGACCGGGAATGGCCCCGGAAAAGGTCGATAGCGTTTTTAAACCGTTTTTTACCACCAAGCAAAAAGGCCTGGGGCTTGGCTTGCCGCTGGTCCGGCGGGTGATCGAGCGGCTCGGCGGGGCGGTGGAATTCACCAGCGAGGTCGGGGTCGGCACCCGGGTTCGCCTTTATCTGCGCACCCATGGCGTGGTAGCGGAGGAGCCTCAAGCATGAGCCATGCGCTGCTGATCATCGAGGATGAAGTCGTCCTCGCCAAGAATATCCGCATCTATTTCGAACGGGCCGGCTATGAAGTGCGGGCCGCGACCAGTGCCGAGGACGGGCTGCGCGAACTCGATCTGTTCAAACCCGACGTCGTGCTGCTCGACTATCAATTGCCCGGCATGAACGGTATCGAAATGCTGGCGGCCCTGCGCAAGATCGATCCGGCGATCAAGGTGGTGATGCTGACCGGGCAGGGCAGCGTCGACCTCGCCGTGCAGGCGATGAAGCTGGGAGCGACGGATTTCCTGACCAAGCCGGTGGTGCTCGAAAAAATGCGCCTGTTGCTCGAAAAGCTGTTCAGCGAAGAGCAGAGCGGGCAGGTGCTGTCCTACTATCACAGTCGGGACAGTCGCCAGAGTGGGATCAACCTGCTAATCGGCGAATCGGCGCCGATGCGCGAACTGAAGGCGACCCTGAGCCGCCTGCTGGCCGCCGAGGCGGCGCTTGGCGACGACGCGCCGCCGGCTGTCCTGATTACCGGAGAAACCGGTAGCGGCAAGGAGGTCCTGGCCCGCGCCCTGCATTTCGAAGGGCCCCGGCGCAACGGTCCGTTTATCGAGCTCAATTGTGGAACCATTCCGACCCAACTCCTCGAATCCGAGCTTTTCGGCTATGAGCGTGGCGCTTTTACCGATGCCAAGGAGAAAAAGATCGGCTTGGTCCAGGCGGCCGACGGCGGCACGCTTTTTCTCGACGAGATCGGGGATATGGGACTGCCCCTGCAGGTCAAGCTGCTCAAGATGCTCGAGGAGAAAATCGTCCGCCCCTTGGGCAGCGTGCGGGATCGCAAGGTCAATGTGCGTATCGTTGCCGCCACCCATCAGCCCCTCGAACAGTTCATCAGCGACGGCCGCTTTCGTTCCGACCTCTATTTCCGACTGCGTATCGTGCAGTTGCACTTGCCGCCGCTGCGCGAACGCGGCCATGACATTTTGTTGCTGGCCCGCCATTTCCTCGCCCAGCAGTCGGCTCGCTACGGCAAGCCCGATCTGCGTTTTGCCGCCGATGCCGAGGCCGCGCTGCTCAGACATCGCTGGCGGGGCAATGTGCGCGAGTTGCGCAACCTGATCGAGCAGACCGTCCTGCTCGCCAGCGAGCCGGTTATCCGGGCGGCCCACATGGCCTTTTTCGTCATGCCCGAGGCGGGTAGTACTGTGGCCAATGGAGCGGCGCTGGCCGACCTTGCGCCGGCAAGTCTGCATCTCGACGAGGTCGAGCGCGATCTGATCGTCAAGGCGCTCGATGCCGAGTCCTGGAACGTGACCAAGGCGGCTCGCCTGCTCGGGATTTCGCGCGACACCCTGCGTTACCGCATGGAGAAGCATCAACTCAATCGCGAGATGTAAGGGCAGTTCTTGCGGTCGCCGACCTGAGCCTCGTCCGGGGTGGCAAATTATGGGGGTGACCACTGGGTTAGATGACCCAGGGTGCGTCAGATGCCCCGTGCTGAGTGCCCAATCTCCGTGAAAAAATGTGCAATATGTTTCCTAAGCAATTGATTTTTTGGTCGAGTGTAAATTTCCCACGTTCTGGCACGTTCGCTGCTCATAGCTAAGCGTCGGCGAAGCGGATCCGCTAGCCGAAACTGCTTCGCCCCTCACTGACAACGGAGATGACCATGAAAACCAAACTGATTGCTGCCATGATTGCTGCCCTTTTCGGGCTTGCCGCCGGTAATTCGCAGGCTAATTCGCGGCAGGAAGTAGACACGCCGCTAATGCGTGGACAAGGAGATGTACCGCAAATTCGCACCGCGCTCGCTGCCCCGCCGTCCTTATTCCAGCTCGCCCGCGAAGGCGCCGAAGGGCCGCGTGGCGGTGATAACGAGCGCCCCGGCGACCGGCAACGGCGCGGCGGCAAGGTAATCGGTGCGCCGGCCGACAACCTGCTGCTCGCTCGCGAAGGCGCCGAAGGGCCGCGTGGTGGCGACAACGAGCGCCCCGGCGACCGGCAACGGCGGGGTGGCAAAGTGATCGATACGCCAGCCGGCAACCCGCTGCTCGCCCGCGAAGGCGCCGAAGGGCCGCGTGGTGGCGACAACGAGCGCCCCGGCGACCGGCAACGGCGGGGTGGCAAAGTGATCGATACGCCGGCCGGCAACCCGCTGCTTGCCCGCGAAGGTGCCGAAGGGCCGCGCGGCGGCGACAACGAGCGGCCCGGCGACCGGCAACGGCGCGGCGGTCGTGTGCATGACGAGGTGCCTGTGGTGAAGGTTTGAGCCCAGCGTTTTACCGGCAAGCCGGGGACTCTCTGCCTGTCCCCGGCTTGCCTTTGTTTCAGATGGTAAAGGGCGCCGTTAGCGAGACAACATTACCGAAAAAGCAACATCGGCGACTCAACTTTGCGTCTCGGCGCTGCTCGCCAAGCGGCTGCTCTGCGCCGCTTCGAAATCGGCATAGCCTTGCTGGACCAGGCTACGGGTCTGCTCGATACCGCTCGCCACATCGCCGTTCAGTACGCCCATGCCGTGCAGGATGTCGCTGGCTTCCTTGAAGCCTTGTTCGAAGCCGCTGCGGACGGTGTCCATGAATTTCTTCAGGACTTCAGTCTCGTCTTCGCCGACGTGCTGCTTTTTGAAGGACTCGTAAAACCCGGTGGATAGCGAGACGATCCGGCCCGCCGTACCTTCCGGTGTGTTGTCCTGACTGGCCGCGTTCTGCAGGGCGTTTTCGCCGAACTCCGGGGCTAACAGGTCGTTGATGTCGTTGATTGCGGTTTTCAGCAACAAGGCCAGCGGCTGGTTCTTGCTGCTGATTGAAACGTCGATCGAAGCCTGCACGATGGAGGCGTTCAGTTGCGTTTTCGCTTCGTTCAGCTTGGCTTGGGTTCCGGCGACCTTAGGGCTCGCCGTTTCGGTTTCGCCGCTGAGGCGAATCGGATTGCTGGTAGTGATGGGAGTTAGCATGACACGCTCCTGCGGGATGGTGTCGGGGCGACAGGAAAATCGGTCAGGTAAGGCGGCTTGCCCTTACCTTCAAGCTACGCCAAGAATCGCCGTTTGTCAGTAGTAATTTGCCTGGGGCCACGCCGTGCGGCAGCGTTTCAGAGCAATTCGGTATCCTGGTGGGCGTAGGCCGGGGCGCAGCAGCACAGGATGTGCAGCGCCGCGTCGCCGGTGTTTTCGACGCAGTGCGGCGTCCCCGGCGCAATCAGGATGCTGTCGCCGACGGCGATGGCGAACTTTTCTGCACCCAGGGTCATCCGCCCGCAGCCTTGGGTGACGTGGTAAATCTCTTCGCTGACGGCATGGCGGTGCAACAGAGTCGTGGTGCCTGGTGGTACGACGGCTTCGGCCAGGCTCTGGTGACGCACGGCATGCCGGCTCGGGTGCAGCAATTCGCGGATTTCGGAGCCATCCTTGGTGACATAGGGCGTGATCTGGTGGCGCGCCGTTCGGGTTGTCACTTGGTGCCCCAGGGCTGGATGGGGACGGTCGAAATCGAATTGGCCGGGGCGCCGTCGATCAGTTTGCGGCTGATCGCCAGGTAGATCAGCACATTGCGCTTTTCATCGTAGGAGCGATGGATGGCGGTTTCCTTGAAGAGCAGCGAGGTGTTTTCGCTGAACACGATCTTGTCCTCGGGCAGCTTGGCCGGCTTGCTGATCGGGCCGATCTGGCGGCAGGCCAGCGAGAATTGCGAAGGATCCTCGGCCAACCCGAAGCTGCCCTTCAGGCCGCCGGTCTTGGCCTGGCTGACGTGGCAGGTGACGCCGGGAATTTCCGGGTCGTCGAAGGCATAGACGCAGACGCGATGGTTGGCACCGATCAGTTTCCAGGTCGTGGTGACACAACTGACTTCTTCTGCCATGGCGGGCAGGGCGAGGCTGGCGAGGAGCAGGGCAATCGGCAGTTTCATTTCATTCTTCCTCGGTGGCGGGCTGTTTCAGGCGGAGCGGCGTCATCTTGCCGACGTATTTGCAGAGAATCTTGTAGGTGTCGCGTTCGAAAGGCGGACGCGATGCAGCGAGCAGGGCGTGGATGTCTTCTTCCGATTTAACCGTGCCCAGGTAGCACCAATTGTCGACCAGGTGGGCTTCCTCGCCCTCGCGGATCAACGCCGGGCCGGCGTAGGGCCAGGCGACGAGTTTCAGGCCGGTGAGTGCGCCGACCAGCCGCATGCTGTGTTTGGCCAACGGTTCGCGACCGACGCAGGCGCCCTTGCAGCGCTTGATCTGGTGGCCGAAACAGGGTTTGCCGGGAACGCCCTTTTCCAGGCCGAGCAGGGTGTCGCAGAGGTTGTGCGAATCGGCCAGGGCGTGCAGCACATCGGTTGCTTCCTTCTTCGACTTGAACAGGCCGTAGCAGGCGGCGCGCAGGCTGAACTCGATGTCGCGCGCCGAGCGCAGGTCCGGGCGCAGCCAGCCTTCGCCCTCGTCGATCAGCGTCCAGGTGCAGACTTCGTCGTTCTTGCGCAATTGCCGGTTGTGACTGGGCTGCATGCTCTTGACCAGCGCCGCTTCCTTGAGCAGGGCGCCGATTTCGCCGGCCGTTTCCTGCCAGTCGATGCGCCGGATCTGCAGCGACAGGGCCAGGTCCTTGGGCGACTTGTGGTCGGCGGCGAAGTGCGAGAGCACCCGTTTGCGGACGTCCTTGGCCTTGCCGATGTAGAGCGGCAGTTCGTTTTCGCCGTAGAACAGATAGACGCCGGGGGTCTCCGGCAATTCGTCGATGATCCCCGGATCGAGTTGCGAGGGCAGGCTGGGATGGGCGTTCAGCTTCTGCAGCGCGGCCTGCACGGTTTCCTCGCCGGGCACAAGGTGGATGCGCTGCCAGAACTGGTGGATCAGCTGGGCATCGGCCAGCGCCCGGTGCCGGGCTTCGGCGTGCAGGCCGTGGCGTTCGATCAGTGAATCGAGGTTATGCCGCTTGTGCTCGGGAAACAGCGTGCGCGACAGTTTTACCGTGCATAACACCGGCGCCCGGAAGGTAATGCCCAAACGCTGGAACTCGTTCTTCAGGAAACCGTAATCGAAGCGCGCATTGTGCGCGATGAAAAGCCGCCCTTCCAGGCGGCGAAAGGCTTCGCCGGCGACCTCCGCGAACGGCGGCGCGTCGGCCACCATGGCATTGCTGATGCCGGTCAGTTGCTCGATGAAGGGCGGGATGCGGATGCCGGGATTAACCAGTTGCTGCCACTCGCGCACGGAACCATCGGCATCGACCTCGACAATGCCGATTTCGGTGATGCGGTCAGAGGTGGCGGTGGCGCCGGTGGTTTCGAGGTCGACGAAGGCGAGTGGTTTGCGGTGCATGCGGCGAATTTTCTCATGGCCGGCGGGAGAAGTCGCCTGATGTGCTTGGCGCAATTATCCTTGAAACCTCAGTTGACCACTTGTCCTTCGTAGACGAACAGCATGGGCACTGACTTATGTGCCTTCGAGGTGATTCCCCCAAAGGGCGAGAGCGCTACGAGGCCGCTGGCACGTCTGGTCGGGCGCCCGGCTTTGTCGCTCCTCCTTGCAGGCATGAGCCTGCCGCGTCGTCGCTTCGCGCCGGCCATCCCGCCCAAACGCACCAACAGCCTCGTCCAACTGAGGTTTCAAGGATTATTTGAGGAGAGCGGTGTACGGGGCAAACCGGCTGCTGTTCTCATCGACCAGCAAGTTGCTGCCAATGGCCGGGAATGCGCGCTGCGGACAGCTCGGGCGGGGACAAACCTTGCAGCCGGCGCCGATCTGGGTAAAGCCGGCGCTGTCCTGCAGGTTGAGTCCCTGGCTATAGACCAGGCGATCGGCATGGCGGATGTCGCAGCCGAGGCCGATGGCAAAGGTCTTGCTCGGCGAGCCATAGCCGCCGTAGCGCCGGGAGATGCTGCGCGCCACCCAGAGATAGGCCCGTCCGTCGGGCATGGCGGCGGTCTGGGTGACGATCTGGCCGGGCCGGGCAAAGGCTTCGTAGACGTTCCATTGCGGGCAGGTACCGCCGATACGCGAGAAATGGAGGTCGGTCGCCGACTGGCGTTTGGAGATGTTGCCGGCCCGGTCGACGCGCACGAAAAAGAACGGCACGCCGCGGGCATCCGGGCGTTGCAACGTGGACAGGCGATGGCTGGCGGTCTCAAACTCGACGCCGAAACTGCGTCCGAGCTGTTCGATGTCGTAATGCAGGGCCTCGGCTTTCGCCAGGTAAGCCCGGTAGGGCAGCAGCAGGGCACCGGCGAAATAATTGGCGAGGCCGATGCGCGCCAGGCGTCTGGCCTCGTTGCTGGCGAAGGCGGCCGATTCGGCGAGCTGATCGATCAATTCGCCGGCCTCGAGAAAGGCGAGCTGGGTGGCCATGTGAAAGGCCTGCTGGCCGCTTTTCAGGGCCGGCGACAGGTACAGCAGCTTGTGCCCCGGATCGTAGCGGCGCAGCGTTTCGCCGCCGGCATCGCCATGGTTGCCGCGGACGATGTCGATGCCATGCTGCTGCGCCAGCCGGCGGGCCAATCCTTCCGCCATGGCGCCGGGCCGCAGTTGCCAGCCTTCGCACAGCGTTTCGGCCAGCTTGTCCAGTTCGTCGATGTAGTTGTGGCGGGCGTAAAAAAAGTCGCGTACCTCCTCGAAGGGCATCGGCTTGAGCAGGCTTTGTTCGCTGCGGTCGATGCCGAGACGCGCCGCCAACGCTTCTTCCTGGTCCTGCGCCTGGCGTAGGCGGCGCCCCAGGCTGAGCAGGGTGCGGGCGACGGCCGGCATGTTGCTGGCGAGTTCGCGGATTTCGGCCTGCGCGATGTTCTCGTTGCCGGCCTCGGCACTGAACAGTTCGCGCAGATCGGTGATCAGCCGGGCTTCGTCATCTTCGGAGAAGAGTTGGACATCGACGCCGAACACCGCATTGAGCTTGAGCAGGACCGGTACGGTGAGCGGCCGCTGGTTCTGTTCCAACTGGTTGAGATAGCTGGGCGATAACTCAAGGGCGCGGGCCAGTGCGATCTGGGTGAGGCCGCGCTCTTCGCGCAAGCGTTTTAGACGCAAGCCCATGAAGGTTTTTTTCATCGGCGGGGCGGTCCTTGTCGTTGAGAGAAAATTCGCAAAGTTCGCAGGTTTGCGCGAATGTCTTCGCAAAAATACGCCATTTCAGGCCTGTTTTGCGCCAGTTGTTTGCGTATATTGCGAAAAACCAAGGGCGCTGACAAGTCTTATTTCGGCGCATCTATCGTTATGGCTTAAGGAGAACCGCATGATCGTCCATTCCCGTTTCCTGCTTGCACAACCATTTCCCGCCCCGGCTGGCAGTAGGGGGGCGACGTCATGTGGCAAATGAGCGGGGGTGAGGTCGGCGGGCGCGATCTGGTCGGGCTGATTCGTCCGCAGGCTTTTTACGAAGGGGTTGCCGATTCGATCCGCGACCGGATTTTCGAGCATCTGCTGCCGCCCGGCTCGCCGGTTGACGAGGTGGCGCTGGCCAGGCATTACGGTGTCAGCCGCACCCCAGTTCGTGAAGCGATCAAGGTGCTGGTGAACGAGGGCCTGCTTAGCCTGACCCCGCACCATGGCTGTACGGTGGCCGAAGTGGGGCGTAACGATCTGCTCGAACTGCTCGATGTCCTCGAATTGCTCGACAGTCACGCCATCCGCCAACTTGCCCTGCAGCCCGACAAGGGGGGGCTGCTTGACCTGTACGAGGCGGATGCCGGCGGTGCCTGGTCGCTGTTTTGCCGACAACTGCGGGAGCTCCTCGGCAATACGCCGTTCGCGCTGATCAGCCGCAACCTTTGCCAGCAGCTCCAGCTCTGCCTGGGGCCGTGGCTCGACCAGGTCGACTGCGGCCTCTTGCCGGAGCAGCGGGCGGCATTGCTGCAGGCCATGCTCGTCGGCGACACGGAAAGTGCCAGCCGCCTGGCCAGCGTTCATGCCGCGGTTTTCCGTAGCGCCGTACTGGCCGCGTTCGATCAGTGCCAGGAAAGCCGGGTGACGGCCAGCCATAGCCTGTGACTCCTGGCGGGGAAGGCAACCCGGCGCAGGCCGGTAGTTTCCCTCCAACCAGGCTTCAGAACGGGCAGGTCACCGGAATGGCCCAGGTGCCGCCCGGGATGTCGCGGCTGGCGGCTTCGGGCGGGCGTTGCAGGCAATGCACCTTGCCCTCCGCCGTGGTCAATTGCAGGATGCCGTCGCCGAGCATCTTTTCACCGGGTTCTGGGCGGGCCGTGGCGCGGACCAGCGGCGAAGGCGGCGCCTCCTTTCTGGCAGCCGGGGCGAACATCGGGTCGCGCAGGCGTTGGCGGGATTCCTCGGCCAAAGCGCTTTTCGCCTGTTCGAGCCGGCTCGCTCCGTCGCCCGGGCGCTGCGGTGCCGGGGTGATTGGCGACGGATATTCAGCGCTCGGGGCCGGGATGGCAAGCGGGCGGGCGGCGATGAGCGGCTCGCCCCGGGTTTTGCCGGACGGTTCGTGCCGCCCCGGCGCGGCCGGCGGGCGCGCTTCGGGCCGCAGGTAAAGGCTCAGGCGGGGCCCCGCGCCTGAGTGGGGTGGTGCCGGCCGGCTCGGGAATGTAAGGAAACTGCCATGCAGCAGCAGGGAAGCGGCCAGGCCGACCGCCAGTCGTCTGCTCTGGCTAATGGGCAAGTCCCGCCTGCAATGACGCGGCCACGCCGTCGTCCGCCGGCTTTTCCAACGACAGCAGTTTCTGCAGGCGCTGGACATAGGTTTGCAGCGCTGCCAGTCCCGTCGGCGTCAGCACGAAAAAGGACTGCGGCCGGCCCTTGCCGGATTCCTTGCGCACGGCAACGTAATCGGCGGCCAGCAGCTTTTTCAGGTGGGCGTCGAGATTGCCGTCGGAAACCTCGAGCTGGCGTTTCAGGTCACTGAAGGTCAGTTCGCCGGCCGCGGCGAGATAGGCCACTAGCTGCGTGCGCAGCGGCTGGTGGAGGAGGGCGTCGAGTTCTTCCATGGCGTTTATTTCTCGTGAAATTCGACACTCAGCGTGCCGGGCTTGTGGCCGTCGTCTTCGCCGGGCAGGTGCAGTTCGATCTTGCCGCCGACCAGCTGGTTGGCGCGCTGCCAGCTCTTGCCGTCGTAGCTGCCCCAGGTCTTGTAGAGATAGAAGTCGCGCTTGAGGCGCGGATTGAGCGTGGTCTGCTCGTTCTTCTCGAACAGGTTGCCGCTGATCGAGACATCCATGGGCAGCGGCGCACCGGCTGGGTAGAGCAGGACGTAATCCTTGCCGGCCGGGGCGGTCTGGCCGAAACGGATGGTCGGCAGGGCGGCTGCTTCTTCGGCCGTGGGCGGGATCAGGCTGGCGCAGGCGGACAGCGACAGGGCGGCGACGGTGAGGCAGAGGGTGTTTTTCATGATGATGACTCCTGGGGTGAGATGGATCAGGGTTGGCGCATCTGGACGATCAGTTTGCTGCTGACGAACGGGCCTTTTTCGGGGCTCAGTTCGGCTTTTACGAAGGGGATGGTGATCCAGCGTGTCTGGCGGGCGGCTTGCCAGGTTTCGCCGGGAAAGCGGTTGGCGCCGGTGAGCTTGCCGTCGACCAGCAGCAGTTCGATGGGGCGGGCCAGGGTCAGCGGCAGCACGGCCTTGTCGCCGCTATTGACGAAAAGGTCGCCCTCGACGTCGATTTCGACCGGCACGCGGGTGCCGGCCGGCAGGTTGACGATGGTGTGGCCGGCGGCGGTGTTGCCGTTGCGCTGGAAATCTTCCAGGCTGATCGCCGCTTCGTCGGGCAGTACGCTGCGCTGGGCCTGGCCTTCCAGCCACAGCGGCAGGGCCAGCACGGCGAGCAGCCAGGCCAGCAGTTGGCCGAGGCGGACATATACCGCCCGGTGCCGGCCGCGATCGAGCATCACGGCGAGCAGCGGCAGGCCGAGGCCGAACACGGCGGCGGCGATCCAGCGCATGGTTTCGTAGGGCAACTGGGCGAACAGGCTGCCGATGCCGAGCACGATGATCGTCGCGCCGACCCATTCGAGCAGCTCCTCGGAAAACAGCCCGTGCAGGTAGAGCCCGAGGCCGACGACAACCAACCACAGGGCGCAGACCATGTAGCCGCCGCCGAAGAAGAACATGCCGAAGGTGCACAGCGTGGCCAGGCCCATGAGCAGCCACCAGACCTTCTGCACCTGGCGATGGATGAAGGACCAGGCCTCGTCGCGCGCTTCCTTGACGCGGCGCGTCCACCACCAGTCGAGGCCGCCGACGGCGCCGAGCACGACGGTCAGCAGGAGCAGCCAGGTGAGGGCGCGCTGTTCGAGGGCGGGAATCTGCTCCGGCGTCAGGATGCGGTCGGAAATGGCAAACAGCAGCCCGGCCGGAATGCCCCACAGCAGCAGGCTGTGGCGCTCAATGCGCAGGTTGCGGTGACCGACCGAAAGCATGGCGTGGATGGCGCTGAGTTGCTGGCTGGCGGGATGGCTCATGGGATTCGTCAATTAACTCTGATTTGCAGAGTTTATAACTCTGCGTTTCAGAGTGTCAACCTGATGTCATCAAGTAATGCCGATCTGCTATCTTCACGCCCGCTTCACATTCGCCTCGCGGTCTCTTCATTGGCCGGGCGGAAACTGCCGCCAGACCGATAACCCAGGGAGCACGACATGTCCGAACAACAAGATCCGGTGCCGAGCCAGGTCGTTCTGCCGCCTGCCGGGCCGGAGCGCTACGGCAAATCCAGGCTGTTCATCCTGCTGGCCGGCGTTATCCTGCCGATCTTTACCCTCGGTTTCGAGGCTTCCACCCATGTCAGTGGGGAAGCCTTTTTCGACCCAATTCCCACCCTTGCCCACCTGTTTTTGCTTTCCCTGGTGCCGCTGGCCAATGCCTGGCTGCTTTTTGAACTGGGCCGGCGTGTGCCACGCCTGCCGCCCGGGCTGGGCGCCTGCAATGCTTTCGCAATCGGCATCGCTGCCTTTCATGCCCTGCTTTACCTGCCGCTGACGCCGTTTGCGCCTTTCATGGTGATTTTCTACGGTTTCGGCTTCCTGCCGCTGACGCCCCTGTTGGCGCTGCTTGCCGCCTGGCGTGGCCGCGCGCTGCTCAAGCGGCGGCTGGTGGAGCAGGGCGGCGCCGGCCCGACGCGTTTCTGGCGCGGCATCGGTCTGGCCATGCTGGCCCTGGTTGTCGTCAATCTGCTGGCCAGCTTGACGCATATCGGCCTGCAAATGGCCCGCCATTCGGCGCCGGATGACCGCCAGTTCGGCGTGCGCTGGCTGCGCGCCGTGGGTGACGAGAAGCTGTTGCGCCAGGCGTGCTACAGCCGTTCCGGGCGCGCCATCGACCCGCTCGGCCTGCTTTTCAACTTCGGCGACACGGTCACGCCGGACGAGGCCAGGCGGGTCTATTACCTGGTCACCGGCCAGGCCTTCAATCATCTGCCGGAACCGGTCGCCAGGGGCTGGCGCCAGCGTTGGTGGGATGGCGATCTCGATCTTGGTGGCAAGAACGTTGGGCGCCGCGTCGACGGCGTCAGCCTGAGCCATTCGCGCCTTGATGGCAGCATCGATGCCGATGCGGCACTCGGCTATCTCGAATGGACCATGGTTTTTCGCAACGACAGCTCGCAGCAGCAGGAAGGCCGGGCCCAGATCGCCTTGCCGCCGGGCGCCGTGGTTTCGCGCCTGACGCTGTGGATCGACGGCGAGGAGCGCGAGGCGGCTTTCGGCACGCGTAACCAGACCCGCCAGGCCTACCAGAGCGTCGTGCAAGCCAGGCGCGATCCTGTGCTGGTGACGACGGCGGGCAAGGACCGGGTCATGCTGCAACTCTTTCCCATCCCGCCGCGTGGGGGCGAGATGAAGGTGCGCCTCGGCATCACTACGCCCCTGCAGCTGGCGACGCCCGCCCTGGCCCGGCTGCAGCTGCCGGCCCTGCGCGAGCGCAATTTCGAGATCGGCAAGGCGCTCACGCATGCTGTCTGGCTCGAAGCGGAAAAGCGGCTGACCGCCAGCGGCATCTGGCGCCAGGAGCAGATCGGCGAGCAGGCCTACGCCCTGCGCGGCGAATTGGCCGACGAGCAACTGGGCAGCGCGGCAAGCCTGATTGATCTGCCGCGCGATGCGCAGTTGCGTACCACCTGGAGCCCGGATGTTGCCGCCGGGCCGGGCGGCGTCGTCGTCCAGCGCCTGCAGGAACATGCGGTCAGCGTGCCGCGTCGCCTGGCCCTGGTGATCGACGGCTCGCAGGCGCTGGCGCCACTGGCCGGCGACATTGCCGGCGCGCTGGACAAACTCCCGGCCGGCATCGAACTGGCGGTTTTCGTCGCGAGCGATAGCGGTGAATCGCTGGCCGGCAGCAACTCTCCTGCAGTGGCCGCCAAACAGTTGCGCCGGATGGATTTCGTCGGCGGTCAGGATAATATCGATGCCCTGGGCAAGGCCTGGGACTGGGCCGCCGAAACGCCAGACAGCGCCCTGCTGTGGATACACGGCCCACAGCCCGTAGTGCTCGGCAGTGTCGAGCCGCTGTTGCAACGCAATCAGCGCGCCCCCGGCCAGGTTCGCTTTTTTCCGCTGGAAGCCGTGGCCGGCCCGAACGAGGTGCTCGAAGCCCTGGATGGTTTTGCCGGCATGGCGCCGGTGCGGCGCGCCGCCAAGTTGCAGACCGATCTGGAAAGTCTGTTCGCGGGCTGGCAGCCGGGCAGCACGGAAATCCGCGCGCTGCGCGCCGAGCAGGCATTTTCCGCCCTGGCCGGCGAGCCGGCGGTGAAGACTTCCGATCACCTGGTGCGTCTGTGGGCGGCCGACCGCATCGAACGGCTGCTGCTCAAGAGCGACGAACCCAGCCGTCAGGCAGCCACCGCGCTGGCGCTGAAATATCACCTGGTGACCCCGGTCAGCGGTGCCGTCGTCCTCGAAACCGCCGTCCAGTACGACGCGGCCGGCCTCAAGCCGGTGGACAAGGGCAGCGTGCCGACCGTGCCGGAACCCGAGGAATGGATGCTGATGTTCGTCGTCGGCCTGCTGTTGTTCTGGATGCTGCGCCGGCATCGCGCCAGCCGTCCGGCCCTGGCATGAAAATGCCGCCTTTCGCCCCCTTCTTGCTGCTTGCGCTGGCCTGCTGGCCGGTGCTGGCCTGGTACGGGCGGGGCAGTTTCGATGGTTCCAACGAGCCCTGGGGGCTGCTCGCCCTGGCCACGGCGGCGCTCGTCGTCTGGCGGGCGCCGTCGGTCGTGCCGCCGCGCCAGCCGCTGCTGTTGCCCAGCTTTTTCCTGCTGCTCTACAGCCTGGCAAGCATCGCCGGTTTGCCGATTGCCCTGCGCGCCATGCTTGCCGCGCTGGCCATGACGGCCCTGGCCAGCGCCTGCTATCTGGGCCGGCGGCTCGATCTGCCGCTCCTCGCGCTGGCCCTGCTGGCCTTGCCGCTGACCGCCTCGCTGCAGTTCTACGGCGGCTATCCGCTGCGCGTGCTGGCCGGCTGGCTGGCCGTCGGCCTGCTCAAGTCGAACGGTCTGGCGGTCGTCCTCGACGGCGCCGTCTTTCTCTGGGACGGCCGGCAGATTGCCATCGACGCCCCGTGCAGCGGCCTGCGCATGCTCTGGGCGGGCGGCTACCTGATGGCCGCCGCGGCGGCCCTGTTCCGCTTTTCGCCGCGCCAGACCCTGCTCGCCGCTGCTCTGACCGGCGCCATCGTCATCGCCGCCAATGCCGTGCGCGCCGCAGCATTGTTCTATCTCGAAAGCGGCCTGCTGCCCCTGCCGGGCTGGACCCACGAAGCGGCCGGCATGAGCGTCTTCCTGGCGGCCGGCCTGCTCATCGTGCATGGCCTGTACCGGATCGAACGTGGCACGGGAGGTCGGGCATGTTCCCCCGCTATTTCCTGCTGATCTGCCTGTGCGCCGCCCTGGCCCCGCTGGCCCGCGGCTTTCTCGGCGAACCCGCAGCCAGCACGGCCTTTCCCGGCTGGCCGACGCATTTTGAAGGGCGGCCCTTGACCATGCAGCCCCTGACGCCGCTCGAAGACAGCCTGCAAAAGGAGTTCCCGGGGCGCGTCGGGCGCTTCAGCGATGGCCAGCGCGAAATCATCCTGCGCTGGGTAACCCAGGAAACCCGCAAGCTGCACGCCAGCAGCGACTGCTTCAAAGCCAACGGCTACCGCATCGAAGCCTTGCCGATCAAGCGCGAAGGCGAAGCACTCTGGTCGCGCTTCATTGCCACGCGCGGCAAAGTCCGGCTGGAAGTGGCCGAACGCATCTACGCCCCGGCCGGCGGCCAGTGGAGCGACGTTTCCGCCTGGTACTGGGCGGCGCAGCTCGGCCGGACGCAAGGGCCGTGGTGGGCGGTGACGGTGGCGAGTTTGGCGGGGGAGTGATGGGCTGCAGGCGGTATGGCGATTGTTCCCTGACGCTCCGCAAGGGATATAGTTCCCTGTTACGCCTGGGGGATGTCCTCGCTTCGCGCGGGTATCCCGCCCAAACGCACCACAGTCGCGTTCAACCGAGGTTTCAAGGATAATAAGAGTGCTAAATTTGCGACCAAGGGGACTGGGATGAAACTCCGCTTGCTGAGCTTTCTGGTCAGCCTGTTTTGCTTGTTGCCCTTCGCTGCGGTGGCCAATCCTTCCGTCGAGCCGACCTACAGTTTTTCCGTGGCACCGCAGTTCGAGCGGCGTCAGCTATTCCGCGTCTGGCAACCCATTGTCGATGACCTGCAGAAGCGCACCGGGCTGCGTTTCGAGCTGGTTACCTCACTATCGGTAGGTGACTACGACAGCGACGTGAAGAACGGGCGCTACGACTTCATCTATGTCAATCCTTACATGGTGCCGTTGATCGATAAGCAGCCTGGCTATCAGCCGCTGATCCGCGACGCGGCGCCATTGCACGGCATTCTGGTGGTGCGCAAGGACAGCCCGCTACAACGGGTGGAAGACCTGAGCGGCAAGACCCTCGCGGTGCCCTCCATGTCGGCACTCGGCGCCAGCCTGCTGCTGCGTGCCGAGCTCGACCGGGATTTCGGGGTGAAGCCCCAACCGATCATTGCCAAGACCCACAGTTCGGTGTTTCTGCATGTCGTCAATGGTCTGGCCGATGCTGGCGGTTCGGTGCAGAAGGCCTTGGCCGAGCAGGATGTGCGCATCCGCGACAACCTGAAGGTGCTGCACCGCACGCGCGACGTACCCTCGCACCCCATCGCTGTCCACCAGCGGGTGCCGGTCAAGGTGCGCGAGCAGGTGCGCCAGGCCTTTCTGGATATGTCCGCCGATCCGCAAGGGCGTGCGCTGCTTGCCGAAGTGCCGATGCGTCAAGCCGTCGCGGCGAACGTTGAGGACTACCAGGTCTTGAAAACGCTCAAGCTGGACAGTTACCTGACGCAATAAGTCCCCATGTCGCTACGCTGGAAGCTGATCTTTCCGTTGTTGTGCGCCCTTGGCCTCGCCGGGGTAAGCATCGAGGCCTATTGGCTGCCGCGTTCGCTGGAGCGTATCGAGCGGGATCACATGCTGTCGATGCAGCGTCATCTGGAGACCACGGCGGAATCCCTGGTGCCGATGGTGATGGGGCAACAGCTCGATATCATCAATGAAAACCTGGATTCCCTGCTAGCCAAGAACCCCGACTGGCTGTCGATTCGCCTGGTCGATGAGCGTAACCGGCAGCTCTATCCGCTGATGAGTGGCGAACCCGCTTCTCAGCCTGTCGCGCACAAGGATATCCGCTCACTGAAGGCTGACCTGCAGTCTGGCAGACGCATACTGGCAACCCTTGAGGCACGCGCTGATCTGACCGCCTACCTGTCTGAACAGCGCTCGGAAGTCATCAACTCGGGCCTCGCCATGATGGCACTGCTGCTGCTGGCAACGGTGACCTTGGCTTTGCTGGTGGAATTCGTCATCCATCGTCCCTTGCGCCGGCTGGCCCTGGCAGCTGCGGAGCTGGCCCAAGGAAAATTCGATACCCCGCTGCCAGCAGCCGGTCAGGATGTCCTGGGCGAACTGGTGCGCGATTTTAGCGCCATGCGGTCGACGCTGGGCGAGCAACATACTGCCCTGAAAAAGGAAATCGAAGAGCATCGGCAAGCGGAAACCGAACTGGATAGCTACCGCAAGCATCTGGAAAAACAGGTTGCCTCCCGCACCGCCGAGCTCGCCGCAGCAAAAGATGCTGCCGAGAGTGCCAATCAGGCGAAGAGCAGTTTCCTCGCCAACATGTCGCACGAGATTCGTACGCCGCTCAATGCCATCCTCGGCCTCACCCATCTGCTGCGTCGCGAAGCCACCCCGACGCAAGTCGAGCGACTGGGCAAGGTTGACGCTGCCGGCAAGCATCTGCTCTCGATCATCAACGACATTCTCGACATCTCCAAGATCGAGGCCGGCAAGCTGCAACTCGAGCACAGCGACTTTCAGCTCTCGGCAGTGCTTGATCATGTTTACTCGCTACTGGCCGAAACCGCGCGCCTCAAGGGGCTGGAGATTCGCATCGACTCGGATCACATGCCGGCCTGGCTGCGCGGCGACGTCCTGCGCCTGAGTCAGGGGCTGCTCAACCTTGCCGGCAATGCGCTCAAGTTCACCGAGCATGGCCACATTACCCTCGCCGCCAAGCTATTGGAAGAACAGGGTGACGAACTGCTCATCCGCTTTGAAGTCAGGGACTCCGGCAGCGGCATCGCACCGGAAAAACTCGCCGCGTTGTTTCAGCCCTTCATCCAGGCCGACGTCTCGACCACCCGTAAATATGGCGGCACCGGGCTGGGGCTGGTGATCACCCGCCGCCTGGCCGAACTCATGGGCGGCGAGGCGGGTGCAGAGAGTACACCGGGGCAGGGCAGTACCTTCTGGTTTACGGCACACCTGCAGCGCGGACATGGGTTGCAGCAACGCCCGGAAAGCACTGTCACCGACGCCGAACAGCAGTTGCGGGGCCGGCCTCAACGTGCCCGCTTGCTGCTGGCAGAGGATAACGCTGTCAATCGTGAAGTGGCGCTGGAGTTGCTGCGCGGCGTCGGCCTGGCCGTTGATGTCGCCGAAGACGGTGTCATGGCGCTCGAAATGGCACGTCAGCACCGCTACGATCTGGTGCTGATGGATATCCAGATGCCCAATCTGGACGGTCTCGAAGCGACCCGCTCCATCCGCAGGCTGCCGGGCTGGCGAAATATTCCCATCCTCGCCATGACTGCCAACGCCTTCAACGATGATCGCCTGGCCGCCAAGGTGGCTGGCATGGACGACCATATCGCCAAGCCGGTCGATCCCGATCTGCTGTTTGCCACGCTGCTCAAGTGGCTGCCGGCAAGCGGGATAACTGTCGGCGCTGGCGAGACGGCGCCAGCATCGCCGACGGCGACGCCCCTCCCTGCCGCAACCGTTATCGGTGACGCTGACGATGCCACGTTAGGCGCCCGGCTGGCGGCGCTACCCGATCTCGATCTGGCAGCGGGCCTGCGCCTGATGAACGGCAAGCTGGAAAGCTACCGACGGATTCTCCGGCTTTTCGCCGCCGCCCACGGCAAGGATGCGCAACAGATCACTGACTTAATCGCGCATAACGATCTGGTCGCTGCCGAAAGGCTCGCCCATGCGCTCAAGGGTGCAGCGGGGAGTGTCGGTGCGCTGCCTATCCATGTGCTTGCTAGCACACTGAATGACGCACTTAAGCGCGCTGACCTACCGGCGGCAACAGCCGCCCTGGCGCCGTTGGCCGAACGTCTGCCCAAACTGGTCGAAGCCTTGCAGATTGTGCTGCAAGAAGCGCCCCATCAAACCGTGGCGGCTGCCGCTGAACAAACCATGAAACAAGACATGTTGCTCTAGGAACTGCTGGCACTGCTCGAAAGTGACGATATCAGGGCCAGCCACCTCCTGAACACTCGGCGTGCCGACCTCGAAGCGACTATTGGCAGCGTGCGCTTTGCCGTTATGGAGCGTGCTATCCAGCATTTCGACTATCGTGAAGCCATGCGCCTGCTGCAGGAAACGGCCTGAAAATAATCGAATAACCATGTCGCTTCCAGCGCAAGGTTTGTCGAGAGGAGAACGAAGAACTTCTGCCGCTCAATTGTCGGCATGAGCTTGAGGTCGTTGAAAAGTTCTTCTGCTGTTGCGGCGTGTGCCATCTTTCTATCCTTCGGAGCGTAGGTATCGCTTGAGCTCGTGGCGAGAGCGGGGCATTCCGGGCGGGAAATGAGTTCCCGATGCCTGATTCCGCTGTCTTGAAAACGGGGACCACTATCGTTGCGGGGAAGGAACGGCGCAAAGGTGGTGCGCCGGGGGCGTCGGAAAAGTGCACAGGCGGCCGTCGGTTCGGGTATTTTCGTTGCCGCTGTAAGGAATGCTTGCCCTCAACGACTAAAGGGAACCACTGAGCAATCAGACCGTCCACCACAGGCGGAAGGCGGCGAGCCGGCATTTTTGCCCGGCCCGCTTCCCCTGCCAGCGAAAGGCCAGCAATGTCACCCCGACGATTTATTCAAGGACTCATCTTGACCCTCTCCACCAGTTTCCTGATCGGCGCTTGCGCCGACGCCAAGACTCCCGCCAAGGCCGCAAAGCCGGCTGTGACCGACAGCATCGTGCTCGGCATGGGCTGTTTCTGGGGCGCCGAAAAGCGCATGGCGGCCATTCCCGGCGTCTTCGACGTCGAAAGCGGCTACGCCAACGGCGAGATCGCCGGCACCTACGATGCCGTGCTCGCTCATGAAAAAATGCTGCGCGCCGGCAAAACGGCCCAGCGCAACCACGCCGAAGTCATCAAGGTCACATTCGACCCGGCCAGGGTCGATCTGGAAAAAATCCTCGTCCAGTTCTGGGAAAGCCACAATCCGACGCAGGGCGACCGCCAGGGCAACGATGTCGGCACCAATTACCGCAGCGCGGTTTACACCCACAGCGACGCCCAGCAGGCGCTGGCGCTGCAGACCCGCGACGTCTACCAGGGGGTGCTGAAGGCGGCCGGTTACGGCAAGATCACCACGGATATCGCGCCGCTCAAGAAATACTTTTCGGCCGAGGAATACCACCAGGACTATCTGGTCAAGAACCCGAACGGCTACTGCGGTCTGGGCGGTACCGGTGTCAAATACCCGGTGGCCGGTGCCGCCACCACGCCGATGCCGTCGACCGCCGCCAAGGCGCCGCGACTCGAGGCCAAGGCACTGAATTTCGAGCGCCAGCTAATCGTTTTCGAAGCCGAAGACTGTGCCTACTGCCGCAAGTTCAAGGCCGAGGTGCTCGACCACTGGACCTCGCCGGTCGCCGTTGCGCGCACCCTGAACCCGGAAGCGCCGGCTGGCTGGACGCTGGAAAAGGCTTTGTTCGCCACGCCGACGATGGTGCTCTTTGAAAAGGGCAAGGAAGTTTCCCGTTACACCGGCTACAGCGGCGAAACGACGCGTTTCTGGCAATGGCTGGGCTTCCACCTGCTGACCCCGGCCCAGCAGAAAATCGCCTTCGAGCAGGGCACCGAGCGCCCCGGCACCGGCTCCAATCTCGACGAAAAGCGCCCCGGCACCTTCGTCGATCCGATCACCGGCGTCGCGCTGTTCCGCAGCGACACCAAGTTTGAAAGCGGCACCGGTTGGCCGAGTTTCTTCAACCCACAACCCGGCTCGATCACCCTGCATGAAGATGTCAGCCTGGGCATGAAACGGGTCGAAGTGCGCAGCGCGAGCTCCGGCATCCACCTTGGCCACGTCTTCGACGACGGCCCGCCGCCGACCCACAAGCGCTACTGCATCAACGGCAACGTGCTGAAATTCGTGCCGGACAAGGCGAAGTAAAAAAACGGGGCCGGGATTCATTCCCGGCCCCGTTCGGTTTCAGCGCCGGATTGGGCTCAAAAGGCCTTGTTCACGCTGACGAAGAACTTGTCGCGGGCGATGTCGGAGGCCGACGTGCCGTTGGCCAGGCTCAGGAAGTTCTTGTAGGCATTGGGTTCGCTCGATGCCGAGTAGGCGGCGCCGACCGTCCAGCCATCGGCGAAGGCCTTGCTGACGCCGGCCTTGAAGTAGGTGATGTCGAGGCCGGTCGAGTGGCGGATCATTTGATGCCCAAGCTGGCCGTTGACCGTCCAGCCTTCGGCAACTTCATAGGCGGCATTGAGTTCGACGAAGGGCGAGTAGCGCGTGCTGCCGGTGACGCCGGCGTTCAGGTCGCCGGCGAAACCGCCATTGACCGGCGAATTGTTGGTGCTCCAGCCGAAATACTCGGTCAGCGTCGCGCCGGTCTTCAAGGTCAGCCACTCGTAGCTGAACGCCACTGAGGCTTCCAGCGTGTTCAGGCTGTTCTTGGCATTGAAGCCGGTGAATACCGAGTCGCTCCAGTTGGCGCCGGGGTAGGTGTAGTAGATCAGGCCGATGTCGTAGCCGACGGTGTCGGCGATCTTGCCGCGATAGCCGCCGTAGATGTCGAGTTCGACAGTGGCGCCGGGCAGCCAGTGGTCGGAGACGTTGGAGGCGGCGACGCCGACATAGGCGCCGGAGGCATGGTCGGCTTCGGCGCTGACCTGCAGGGCGGGCTTGCCCCAGGTCTGCGACTGGCCGCGGAAGATGTAATCGCTGACGACGCCGACATTGACCGGGAAGGTCCAGGCGGCATCGCCGTCGGCCAGGGCCGGGGTGGCGGTGGTGCCGAGGGCTGTGGCGGTGAGGGCGAGCAGGACGGCGGCGCGCAGCTTGCGGGAAGAGGATGTCATGCAGGGATCTCCAGGAGGTTCACGTTTGGGGGAAAAGGGATGGCGGTTTCCGGTGCGGCGATGCGCGGCCCGTTTTCGGGGGCGGCAAGCGCCGGCGCGTCGCTGTCGTCCTTGAGATCGACGCCGGTGCGGCCAAGGCGGCGTGCGCCGTCGATCAGGAAGGCGAGTTTGCGCGCTGCCTCGGCGTAGGGCAGGCCTTCCGGCCGGACGTTCGAGATGCAGTTGCGCTGTGCGTCGTTGAGGCCGGGGCGCGGCCCGGCGGTCAGGTAGAGGCCGAGACTGTCCGGTGACGACAGGCCGGGCCGTTCGCCGATCAAGACCACAACCTGTTCGGCGCCGAGCAGATGGCCGATCTCGTCGCCGAGCGCGACGCGCGCCTGGGTGGCGATAACCAGCGGCTGGCTGCTCAGGTCAGGGATGTGCGCGCGCAGGGCGGCGAGAAAGGCCCGCGTATGGCGGCTGGTCGCCAGCGACGACAGGCCGTCGGCGACGACGATGGCGAGTCGCGGCCGGGCCGGCCAGTGGTTTTTGCCGTTTTCAACGAGTCGACCGCTACAGGCCGGAGCTAGCCGGCGCCCGTAATCCGGACGGCGCAGATAGGTGGCGCGGTCGGCGGCCTGACTGTGCACGGCCAGGGGCCGGAAGCCGTCGGCCTGCAATTCGCTGGCGAGCAGATCGACGTCGAGCGCCGTGTGCACCGCATCGCGGGCCTGCGCATGTGCCGTGCCGAAGCGCAGCACTTCGCGCGTCGGCAGGCTGACGCCGGCGCGGCCGAGGGCGACGCGGGCGCGCGTCAGGCCTTGCAGTTGCTGCCAGGGATCGGGCGTCAGAATGGCCGGTTTCTGGCTCATGGCGCCTCCTGAATGCTTTCGGCCAGCCCGAGCAGCGGGTACTGGCTGCTCTGGGCGAGCAGTTCGCCGCGGTAGTCGGTGATGCGCATCTTTTCCAGCCACTCCTCGAATTCCGGCGCGCGCCGGCGGTCGAGCACGCGACGCAGGTAGAGCGCGTCGTGAAAAGAGGTGCTCTGGTAATTGAGCATGATGTCGTCGGCGCCGGGTACGCCGATGATGAAATTGATGCCGGCGACGCCGAGCAGCGTGAGCAGGGTGTCCATGTCGTCCTGGTCGGCTTCGGCATGGTTGGTGTAGCAGATGTCGCAGCCCATCGGCAGGCCGAGCAATTTGCCGCAGAAATGGTCCTCGAGGCCGGCGCGGATGATCTGCTTGCCGTCGTAGAGATATTCCGGGCCGATGAAACCGACCACGGTATTGACCAGCAGCGGCTGATAACGCCGCGCCAGACCGTAGGCGCGCGCCTCGATGGTTTGCTGGTCGACGCCGTGGTGGGCGTTGGCCGACAGGGCGCTGCCCTGGCCGGTTTCGAAATACATCACGTTGTTGCCGAGCGTGCCGCGGCCGAGTTGGCGCGCCGCCGTGTTGGCTTCGTCGAGGAGCGCGGCGGACACGCCGAAACTGCTGTTGACGCCCTCGCTGCCGCCGATCGACTGGAAGACCAGATCGACCGGCGCGCCCTGATCGATGGCGCGCAGCGTATTGGTGACATGGGTCAGGATGCAGCTCTGCGTCGGCACCGCGTATTGCTCGCGGAAATCGTCGATCAGGCGGAGCAGGGCGGTGATCGCCGGCAGGCTGTCGGTCGCCGGGTTGATGCCGATCACCGCGTCGCCGGCGCCGTAGAGCAGGCCGTCGAGCATCGAGGCGGTGATGCCGCGCGGATCGTCGGTCGGGTGGTTGGGTTGCAGGCGCACGGCGAGCCGGCCGGGCAGGCCGAGGGTGTTGCGAAAACGGGTGACGACCGAGCACTTGGCGGCGACCAGGATCAGGTCCTGGTTGCGCATCAGCTTGCTCACCGCCGCCACCATCTCCGGCGTCAGGCCGGGCGCCAGCGCGGCCAGGCTGGCCGTGTCGGCGGCATCGGAGAGCAGCCAGTCGCGGAACTCGCCCACCGTCAGACCGGCCACCGGCAGGAAGGCGCCGGTGGCGTGGCTGTCGATGATGATGCGGGTGACCTCGTCGTCTTCGTAGGGAATCACCGCCTCGTCGAGGAAGTGGGCGAGCGGGATGTCGGCGAGCACGAGGCGCGCCGCCATCCGTTCCTCCTCGCTGGCGGCGGCGACGCCGGCCAGCATGTCGCCGGAGCGGGCCGGACTGGCCTTGGCCAGCACAGCCTTGAGGTCGGGGAAGACGTGGCGGTGCAGGCCGAGGGTGCAGGCGTGGATCATGATGCGTTTCCTGGCGTTCGCTTATTCGGCTTCGGCAGCCAGTTCAGCGAAAGGGAGGGCGGCGCGCTGGGCGTGGGTGATCCGGAAGTAGCCGTAGCCAATGGCCAGGATCAGCACGAAGAGGCCGGCCAGGGTCGGGTTGAACCAGGCTACCGTGCCCAGGCAGACCAGGGCGCCGGCCAGTGCGATGGCCGGGAAGACCGGGTAGAACGGTACCTTGTACGGGCGGGCGAGACGCGGTTCGCTGCGGCGCAGCTTGAACAGCGCGGCCATGCTCAGGGCGTACATGAGCAGGGCGCCGAACACCGACATGGTGACGATGTTGGCTGTCAGGCTCTGGCCGCCGAAAGACAGCACCTCGTCGCTGAAGATGGCGGCGATGCCGATCAGGCCGCCGGCGATGATGGCGCGGTGCGGCGTCTTGAAGCGCGGGTGGATCTTGCCGAGCCAGCCCGGCAGGTAGCCGGCGCGGGCCTGGGCGTAGATCTGCCGCGAGTAGCCGAGGATGATGCCGTGGAAGGAAGCGACCAGACCGAACAGGCCGAGCCAGACCAGCATGTGCAGCCAGCCGCTCGATTCGCCGACGATGGTCTTCATCGCCTGCGGCAGCGGGTCGTTGATGTTGGCGAGCTTGGTCCAGTCGCCGACGCCGCCGGCAAAGACCATGACGCCGATGGCCAGCACGACCAGAGTGAGGATGCCGCCGGTGTAGGCGATCGGGATCGAACGCTTCGGATCGCGTACTTCCTCGGCGGCCATGGCAACGCCTTCGATGGCGAGGAAGAACCAGATGGCGAACGGGATGGCGGCGAAGATGCCGGTCAGCGAAGCGAGCGAGAACTCGTCGGCGCCGCTCCAGCCGCCGGCCGTGAAGTTGGCGAGCGAGAAGCCTGGGGCGACAACGCCCATGAAGACGAGCAGTTCGAAGATGGCGAGGATGGTGACGAACAGCTCGAAGGTCGCGGCGATGGTCACGCCGATGATGTTGAGGCCCATGAACACGACGTAGGCGCCGGTCGCCGCGATCTTGGGATCGAGCGCCGGGAACTGCACGTTGAGATAGGCGCCGATGGCGAGCGCGATGGCGGGCGGCGCGAAGATGAATTCGATCAGCGTCGCCATCCCGGCCAGGTAGCCGCCGGTCGCGCCAAAGGCGTGGTAGCTGTAGGCGAAGGGGCCGCCGGCGTGCGGGATGCTGGCGGTCAGTTCGGTGAAGCTGAAAATGAAGGTACCGTACATGATGGCGACCATGATGGTGGTGACCAGGAAACCGAGGGTGCCGGCCGTCGCCCAGCCGAAACTCCAGCCGAAATACTCGCCGGAAATCACCAGGCCGACGGCAATGCCCCACAGTTGCCAGGTGCCGAGGCTGGCCGAGAGGCCATGCGCCGAATGGGAAGGGGTAGTCATGATGTGCTCCGAAAAATGTTGGTGACTGCATCTTCGAACAGGCGGCGGGACGATACATATCAAGAATCAGCACCGCAATATCAAAAATCGGCACAAATGGCGGTCGACCGTAAAAAAACCCGCGTTTTGCACCGCGGCAGTGCCCGAAAACCGGGAAATGCACCACGCCGGACGGCATTGCGCCCGGTTTTGCCTATTTTTTCGTCATGACCTGCAAGCGGCGTGCCCGCTGCCGACGCCAATCACGAAAACGGCATAGGTAATTTGCGCCGGATGGTACGGGCCTTGCATTGAATCGCGCGACAGCAACAGCGGAAAGCCACCATGAGCGCACTCACCACATCCCATCCGGCCTTTGCCCGGCCACTGCGCCGCGAGATCCGGGCGCGCGATGCGGACGAGCATGCGCGCAACCTGTCGCAGTGGGATCAGCGCTACGACCAGCTTTCGGCCGGCAGCTTCAGCGGTGAAGTCACCGAACTGTGGCTGCCCAAGACCCAGGTTTTCGTCGAACGCGCCAATCAGCAATTGCGCCAGACCTGCGCTGCCTGGCCCAACTCGGTGTGGTTCGGCATCCCCGACATGGCCGACGGCCTGATGGCGATGGGCGGCAAGCAGCTATCCTCGCGCGCCGTCTGCATCCGCGACGGCGGTGCCGAGTTCGATTTGCTCACCGCGCCGGATTTCGACCTGTTCGGGGTCGTCGTCGACCGCGAAAGTTTTGCCCGGCATCTCGATGCCACCTGCCATCTCGATCTCGACCGCCTGCTGCAGCAAGGCGACGTGCGCGACCTGGCGCCGGGGCGCAAGGAACACCTTTGCCGCAAGCTGGCCAACATCCTGGCCGACGCCAACAGCAGCGAAGCCGACAGCGCCGCGGTCGACGACCTGCAGGGGCGCATTTTCGAAGCCCTGGCCGGCGTGCTGACCAGCCAGGATTCGCAACCGGCGTCGCTCAGCCGCACCCGCCTGCAACACCAGCAGGTCGTAGACAAGGTGCGTCGCCGCGTCCTTGAACAGCCCGATGCGCCGCCCAGCGTCGCCGAACTCTGCGAGCAGTTCCACATCAGCCGGCGCGCCCTGCAGAACTGCTTCGAAGACGCCACCGGCCTGCCGCCGCTCGCCTACGTGCGCAGCCTGCGCCTCAACGAAGTGCGCCGCCAGCTGCGCGCCAACACGGCGCGCCCGATTTCCTGCATCGCCTACGACTGGGGCTTCTCGCACCTCAGCCAGTTCGCCCAGGATTACCGCCGCCTGTTCGGCGAACTGCCTTCAGAGTCTTTGCGCAGCTAAATACCCAAGTCAGGTGAGTCGAAGTGCGCAGAGCCAGCTCCGGCATCCACCTCGGTCACGTCTTCGCCGACGGCCGTGCTGGCGTTGCATGGCTGGCCGCGGGCTGGTCGGCTGGCCGTCAGCCCGAAGCCCCGGCTTATTTCGCCTCCGGCTTCGGCCGGGCGAACGTGGCCGCCAGTGTGCCGGATATCCTGCTGATGACGAGTGGCCGGCCGGGAGCGGCTTTCCCTCAGCCTTGCCCCGACAACTGCGGAATAAAGTCCTTGCTTGGGGCGCCCGGCGGGGTAGTTGGCAGCGTGCCCGGCGGCGCGTCGGGGGCCATGATTTCCTCCATGTCCAGGGCCCTGATCCCGCTGTCGCCGTTGAATTCGTCGTAGAGCCATTCGCCGTCGATGAACGAGACGCCCGGCGGCGGCGTTCTTTCGTTGTTCGGCTTGCCGGCCAGCGCCTGCCGCATGTAGTCGATCCAGATCGGGAGCGCCAGGGTGGCGCCGAATTCCCGGCCGCCCAGCGATTTCGGTTGGTCGAAGCCCATCCAGGCGACGGCTACGACATCGCCGGCGTAGCCGGCAAACCAGCCGTCGAAGGCATCGCTCGTCGTGCCGGTCTTGCCGGCCACGTCGGGGCGTCCGAGGCGCGCACCGGCCAGGGCGCCGGTGCCGCTATGGGCGACTTCGCGCAGCATGCTGTCCATAATGAAGGCGTTGCGGCTGTCGATCACCCGTTGTTCGTCCTGCCGGACGGGCAGCGGCGGGGTTTCATGCAGCACGGTGCCGCGGGCGTCGGTGATTTTCTGGATCAGGTGCGGCGTGACCTTGTAGCCACCGTTGGCGAACACCGCGTAGGCGCCGGCCATCTGCAGCGGCGTCACCGAGCCGCTGCCCAGGGTCATGGTCAGGTTGGCCGGATGCTTGGCGGCGTCGAAACCGAAGCGCCCCATGTAGTCGCGGGCATATTGCGGCGAGATGGCGCGCAGTAGCCGCACGGCGACGATATTCTTGGAGCGGGCCAGCGCCCGGCGCAGGCTGATCGGGCCATCGTAGCCGTCGTCGTTCTGCGGCTCCCAGGCCTGGCCGTTCTCGCCGCCGGGCAGCGAAAGCGGCGCGTCGTTGACCAGCGTGGCCGGCGAAAAGCCTTTTTCCAGCGCCGCCGAATAGACGAAGGGCTTGATGCTCGAGCCCGGTTGGCGCCAGGCGCTGGTGACATGGTTGAACTGCTTGCGCGAAAAATCGAAGCCACCGACCAGGGCGCGGTAGGAACCGTCTTCAGCGTTGAGGGCGACGAAGGCGGCATCGACCTCCGGCATCTGGCTGATCGCCCAGCGCCCCTTGCCATCCTGACTGGCCCGGATCACCGAGCCGACACGGATCTTCAGGTCCGGCTTGGCGTTCGTCTGCAGGGCGCGGGCGGCGAAGCGCAGGCCGTCTCCGCTGATTTCCAGGGTGTCGCCGGAAGCCGGTTCGGCGCGCACCTGTTTGGCCGAGACGGCGGTAACTACGGCTGATACCAGGTTGTCGCTGGTCGGGTGCTTGGCCAGGATCTGATCGATGGCGTCGTCCCGCTCGTCCTCGTCGCTCGGTAAATCGACGAAGTCTTCCGGTCCGCGATAGCCGTGGCGCTGGTCGTAGGCCAGCACATTGTTGCGCAGCGAACTGTAGGCGGCGTTCTGTTCGGCCTTGTTGAGCGTGGTATAGACATTCAGGCCGCGGGTGTAGGTCTCTTCCTTGTATTCCGCATAGAGCTCCTGGCGGACCAGTTCGGCGACATGGTCGGCATGCACTTCGAATTGCTGGCGACTGCTTACCTTCAGCGGCTGGTCGACGGCCTCGGTATATTGCGCCTGGGTGATTCGACCGAGCTGCAGCATGCGCTTCAGGACCAATTGCTGGCGCGCCTTGGCCCGCACCGGATTGACCGCCGGATTATGCTTCGCCGGGTTCTGGGGGATGCCGGCCAGCATTGCCGCTTCGGCCAGGCTCAGTTCCGGCAGGCGCTTGTTGAAATAGGTGCGGGCGGCGCTGGCGAAGCCGTGCGTTCTTTGCCCGAGATAAATCTGGTTCATGTACAGCTCGAGAATCTGGTCCTTGCTCAGTGCCGCCTCGATGCGGTAGGCGAGCAGGGCTTCGGTCAGCTTGCGGGTCAGCGTCTTTTCCCGCGACAGGAAGAAATTGCGCGCCACCTGCATGGTGATGGTTGAAGCGCCTTGGTGGAAGCCGCCGGTCAGGTCGGCGACCAGCGCCCGCGTCACGCCCCGGTAATCGACCCCGCCATGTTCGTAGAAACGCGAATCCTCGATCGACAACAAGGCATCCTTGAGGAGCGGCGGAATTTCCTGGATCGGCACGAAGTCCCGGTGTTCCTCGCCGAATTCGCCGAGTAGCGCGCCGTCGGCCGTGTAAATGCGCAAGGGGATCTTCGGCCGATAGTCGGTGACGATATCCAGGGGCGGCAGCGTCGGCAGCACGGTGAGCAGCATGAACGCGAGCAGCAGCACCACCAGCAGGGCGCCGTCGGCGGCCACGGCGAGCAGCGTTCGCCGTAACTGAGCGCGGTAATTTGCTGTCGCAAAGGGAAGGGTCAGAAACTTAACAGCAGTCGAAAATATGCTCACTTACTGGTCCTGGCATGAGTGCCCGGCCGAGTCCTGCACCATTCGGGCGGTTGAAGACGCTGGGCTGGCCAGTCGCCGAGGCCGCTAGTTTAGCCCTTCGGCCCGTCGCCCAGGCAACGTTCTGTAACCATTGGTGCTAACTGCGTATCACGTCGCTCGCCGCGTTTGGTCGGAAACGGAGGAGCAGGAGACGCGGGCCGATACCGCCATTTTGTTTCCAATTGTTAAGGGGGCGAAACCAGGCGCCGTCTGGCGCGTTCTTATCTGCATAGGGCGATCCTCTGGGGTTGGCTTTATCTTTAAGGAGGTCTGATATGAAAACTATCCACATCGCTCTGCTCGGCTTGGTGCTCTCGGCCGGATTGGTGTCAGGTGCCCAGGCGCATGAGCCGCGCGTCGGTTTCAGCGTCCAGTTGGGCTATCCGGGCTATGTTCCGCCGCCCGTCTACTACGCGCCGCCGCCACCGGTGGTCTACCTGCCGCCCCCACCCATGGTTTACGGGCCGGTGCCGGTCTATGGGCCGCGCTACGTCAACCCTGGCTACTATGGCTACGATCGTGGTTACCGTCACGGTTGGCGCCGACATGGGCGGCATCGTCATTGGGAAGACAGGGATTGACCGGCCGGCGGAATAGGGCCATGAATCAGGACGGGCGCGAGTAAAAACCGGCAAGCGCTGGTCGGGGTGACCCCCCTGGCCAGCGGCAATGCGTGTTTTTTCGTTCCGTTTGCGCGCTTCCCGATGTCGTCAAAACGAGGGATTGAAAGCGCCTAGCGTTTCTCCCTCTGCGCCGCCAGAATCTCCGGCAACTTCACCTCGATCCAGTCGGCCAGCGCTTCCACCTTGCCGCCGATTTCCTCGCCCAGCGGCGTCAGCCGGTATTCGACATGGGGCGGTACGACGGGGTAGGCGATGCGTTCGACGAAACCATCACCTTCCAGCCATTGCAGGGTCTGGGCGAGCATTTTTTCGCTGATGCCGTTGACCTTGCGGCGTAGGTCGCTGAAGCGGTGCGTGCCGCTCAACAGGGCGACCAGCAGCAGGACGCCCCAGCGACTGGTGACATGCTTCAACACTTCGCGTGACGGGCATTTTTCCGAGAATAGCTCGCCGCGCCGCATGAGGTCGGCAAGGGCGGGCTGGGCGGCATTTCCATCGGCGTTATGCATTTTGAACTTACCTTTAGGTGCGTACTTACGAAAAGTTAGCGATGTCGCTATTCTGCCGGCTCCCCTCATCGAAATAAAGGAAATTCATCATGATCGTGGTTACCGGAGCCGCCGGCCAATTGGGCCGCCTTGTCATTGAAGCCCTGCTGCAGAAACTGCCGGCCGGCGAGATCGTTGCCGCCGTGCGCCATCCCGAGAAAGTTGCCGATCTGGCAGCGCGCGGCGTGCAGGTTCGTCAGGCTGATTACGAGCAGCCGGCCAGCCTGGTCGCCGCCTTCCATGGCGCCGACAAGCTGCTGCTGATTTCGTCCAGCGAGGTCGGTCGCCGCGTGCCGCAGCATCGCGCCGTGATCGACGCCGCCAAAGTAGCCGGCGTCGGCCTGCTGGCCTATACCAGCATCCTGCATGCCGATACTTCGCCGCTGCCGCTGGCCGCCGAGCACAAGGAAACGGAAAGCCTGATCCGCGCCTCCGGCCTGCCGGCAGTCATCCTGCGCAACGGCTGGTACACCGAAAACTACCTCGCCGGCATCCCGGCCGCGCTGCAATACGGTGTACTGCTCGGTAGCGCCGGGCCGGGCCGGATCGCCTCGGCGGCGCGCGCCGACTATGCCGCAGCGGCCGCCGCCGTGCTGACGCTGGACAACCAGGCCGGGCGCATCTACGAGCTGGCCGGCGACGAGGCCTACACGCTGGCCGAGCTGGCCGGCGAAATCGCGGCTCAATCGGGCAAGGCCGTGGCTTACCAGGATTTGCCGGAAAGCGAATTCACGGCGGCTTTGCTCGGCGCCGGTCTGCCGGCGGGGCTGGCAACGCTGTTGGCTGAGTCCGACGTTGGCGCCGCGCAAGGTGGTTTGTTCGACGAGAGCCACCAGTTGAGCCAACTGATTGGCCGTTCGACGGCGCCGCTGACCGAACTGGTCAAAGGCGCTTTGCGGTAATTGCCGCGCGGCGGCTCGCGGCGCCGGGCGTCGCGAGTCCGCTGGCTGGCGAGTTGCGAATATACTGGCGCCGTCCGATTCCTGCGGGAGCATCCATCCATGAAAATCCTCATTCTCGGCGCCGGCGGCATCGGCGGCTATTTCGGCGCCCAGTTGCTGCGCAGCGGCGCCGACGTGACTTTCCTGCTGCGCGAAAAGCGCCAGGCGCTGATCGCCACCGAGGGCCTGCGCATCGAGACGCCGCACGGCAATTTCACGGTGCAGCCGCCGACCGTGACGGCGGCCAGCGTCCAGCCGATCTACGACCTGATCATCCTGGCGCCGAAGTCCTACGACCTCGGCGACGCCCTGGCTTCGCTGGGAAATGCCCGGGGTAGCGCGGTCGTGCTGCCTTTCCTGAACGGCATCGAACATCTGGCGGTGCTCGACCGCGAGTTCGGTCGGGCAAAGGTGATGGGCGGGGTCGCCCACATCGCCGCGATGATTACCGAAAGCGGCGCCGTCCGGCAATTGAACGATATTCACAGCCTGACCGTCGGGCCGCGCGACCCGGCGCACGCCGAACTGGCCAAGGATTTCATCGCACTGTGCGGCAAAGCGCCATTTACCAGCGTTTATGCCGAGGATATCGAACAGGCGTTGTGGGACAAATGGGTCTTCCTCGCCGCGCTGGCCGGCATGACCACGCTGTGCCGCGGATCGGTCGGCGAAATCCTGGCGACGCCCTACGGTGAAGGCCTGATTCGCCAGATGTACGAGGAGTGCTGCGCGGTTGCCCGCCTGAGCGGCTATCCCACCGGTCCGGCGGCGACGCAAAGGGCGCTCGGCATGCTGATCGCGCCCGGTTCCCCATTTACCGCCTCGATGCTGCGCGACCTGCTGGCTGGGCAGCGCACGGAACACCAGCACATTCTTGGCGCCATGGCCGAGCGCGGCATGGCCCTCGGTTTACCCATGGATTTGCTGCGCCTGGCGCACACGCATCTGGCGGTGCAGGCCAGCTAGCAGGTAGGGTCTGAGAGAAAGTCCAGGCGACCGGTAGTACGGTGGCGAGATACTCGGGATGCCAAGCGGCAGACATATAATCTTTTGGCCTAGTGCTGTGAGGTTGGAGTGATTCCACAGGCATGAAGGTTTGGCGATAAATACTATTCTGATAGCATCCGCCTATCTTCATGGCGGGGTGTGGTGAATGATTGTCGGCATTGATCTTGGTACGACCAACAGCTTGATCGCGGTCTGGGAGGGAAACGGACCGCGTCTGATAAAGAACAGTCTCGGAGAGGTGCTGACGCCTTCTTGTGTCAGCCTCGACGATGACGGCACCGTTCTCGTCGGACGTGCCGCCCGCGAACGTTTGCAAACCCATCCCGAGTTGACGGCAAGCGCCTTCAAACGCTTCATGGGGAGCAACAAGCAGATCAGGCTCGGTAAACGCGACTTCCGGGCCGAAGAATTGTCTGCTCTGGTTCTCCGTTCGTTGCGCGAGGATGCCGAGGCAGCCCTCGGGCAACCGGTGACCGAGGCGATCATTACCGTACCCGCCTATTTCTCGGATGCCCAGCGCAAGGCGACGCGCGCCGCCGGTGAACTGGCCGGGCTACGTGTCGAGCGCCTGCTCAATGAGCCGACCGGCGCCGCGCTGGCCTACGGCATACACAACCGCGATGGCGAATCACGTTTTCTGGTCTTCGATTTAGGTGGCGGTACCTTCGACGTGTCCGTGCTCGACCTCTTCGAGGGAGTTATGGAAGTTCGTGCGTCAGCTGGCGACAACTGCCTGGGCGGGGAGGATTTTGTTTCCTGCCTGGTCGATCACTTTTTCGAGCAGAACAAGTTGCCAGCCAAGCTCAAGAACCATAGGGAGTTCATGCAGCGTCTGGCGGCCCAGGTCGAAATCGCCAAGCGCAAGCTCAGCGAGGTGGGACAGACAACAATCCGTCTGCATCATGATGACAACGAATATTCGATGCCTCTCGACGAGCCGCTGCTCGAACGCCTTTGCGCACCACTTCTCCTCCGGCTGCGGACACCGGTGGAACGGGCTTTACGGGATGCGAACCTGCGCAGCAACGAACTCGATAATATTGTCCTGGCAGGTGGGGCGACGCGCATGCCCATCGTGCGGCGCCTGGTGGCACGCATGTTCGGACGTTTTCCGGCGAGCGAGATCAATCCGGACGAGGTTGTCGCGCTCGGTGCCGCGGTTCAGGCCGGCCTCAAAATGAAGGATGCCGCCCTGAGCGAGGTGGTGATGACCGATGTTACGCCGTATTCGCTGGGCATCGCGCTGTCCATTCAGATTGGCGATAATCAGTTTTCGGAGGGGCATTTCGATCCGGTCATCGAGAGAAATTGCGCGGTTCCGATCAGCCGGGTGAAACAGTATTTTCCCGTCCGTGAAGGGCAGCGCCTGTTGAACCTGGAGGTCTTCCAGGGCGAAGCCAGGATGGTCAAAGACAACATTCACCTAGGCACCCTGAAAATTCCCATGCCCGGGGGAAGACTCGACGAATGCGGTATCGACGTCCGCTTCACCTACGATGTCAATGGCCTACTGCAAGTCGAAGCCTCTGTCCTGAAAACCGGTGAAAGTTTTTCGCTGATCATCGAGGGCAACCCTGGGCTGCTGAGTCAGGAAGAGATTGCATTCCGACTGGTCTCGCTGGCCGACTTGAAGATACACCCGCGTGACCGTATCGAGCATCGGACCTTGCTAGCGCGAGCCGAGCGCCTATATCAGCAGTTGCGTGGCGAGCAGCGCGAATGGTTTGCCCTACAGATTCTGAGCTTCGAAAAAGCCCTGGCGTCGCAGGATCGTCGGGTGATAGACCAGCGCCGCAAGAAATTCGAGGATATCCTCGAATATCTCGAACGCGACGCCTTCATCAACCCGCCGGGGGCGGATCTGACCTAGAAGTCGGCAATATCATGACGAATAAACTCGCCTTCCTGGAATACTTGGAACTCGACAACACCGCCGATGAGCGCGCCGTCCGCCGTGTCTACGCTCGCAAGTTGAAGCTGATTAACCAGGAGACGGACGCTGCCGGTTTTCAGGCGCTGCGCGAGGCCTATGAAGTGGCGTTGCAATGGGCGCGCTGGCAACAGCAACAGGCCGCGCAGCAGGCGGCCGGGTCGAAAGAAGGGATTGTTGCGGAGGTGACTCCGGTTGGCAACGAGCCGTCCGCCCCGGCGCCGGGGAGGGAGGACAAGCCGGGGCTGGCCTCAATTCGAGAGGGGGAACTCGATACCGTCCCGCCCGAAGTGGCGGCGCAGGCCGTCTTCAACGAGTTGGTGGCGGAACTTGCCGCATCGTCTACTGCGGCTGGCTGGTCGTCCGACAAGGTGCACCACGACAAGTTACTGCGCTGCCTCGACGATCCCCGTCTGCTCTCGATTGCCGCCCGTGATGTCTTCGAGTGGTACGTCGCCGAACTCCTGGCCAGTGCTTGGCGGCCCGGCCAGGAGGCTCTGCTGGTTGCTGCCACACGGGTTTTTGCCTGGCAGGATGATCCGCGGCGTCTGGCCCGCTTTGGCTGGGTTGGCGATACCCTGAATCGCGCGATCACCGAGCGGGCGGTATTCGATCAGCAACCGGAGAGCGCTAAAAAGGCGCAGCGCGATCTGATCGCGCGCCTGCGCGATCCAGCGCAGCCTAGTCACGGCGAACTGATTGCCAAGATGCCACTGCTCGAGTGGACCTTTTCCCGATTTCCTGCATGGCTACCGTTGATTACTAACATGGAGAACCTGCGGCTATGGCGGGAACTGGATTCCCGGGTGCCCTCCTGGAAACGCCGCCTTTCTTTCCAGAAGAAAGGAACAGCCAAGGATTCTTTGAAATTTGCGCATGTCCCCGCGAGTCAAGGCATAAATTGGCGTTGGAGCATGGTATTTCTTGTTTATGTGTTTTTCAGAGTCGTCTCTGGCATGACAAGTAGCGATTCGCCGCCACCCGTCGTTTCGACGTCCGGTCTGCCGAGTGCTTTCCAGCAACAGGGTGGTGCGCCAGGGAGCCTGCCCGGTGGAGCGCGCCACGTAAATGCTTCTGGCGCCTTTCCCTATTCCTCTTCGGCTGCTGATGCATTCCAGGCTGATCCGCTGAAAGTACCCGAGAACAGGCCGGTGCCACCTTCCAAGTCGCAATTGTCGGCACTCGTAAGTGGTAAGCCGAACCTGGAAAAGTGTGATGAAATCAGTCGGCTGACGCTGGTTTTCAAAATTGGTACCACCCAGTCGCTCATCCAGTTCGGTCCGGCCTTCGAACGGCAGGTGATCAACTGCGCCAATGCGCGTCTGTGGCCACGATCGGTCTATCAGGATCCGGCTGTTCAGGAGGCGGTTCGCCACGAAGAGCAAAGAAGTGCCGCGATCATTAAGTCTATGCAGCGCGAGATGGCAAACCTTGTCAAAGTTAGCCCGCCAGTCGAAAAGCCGGTCGGTTTGCCGGTTCCCGAGAAGACTGTGACGGCGCCAAGAGCACCGGGTTTGAACGGAGTGGTAGTGGCAACACCAAGCTTCAAGCCGGTCGAGCAAGCCTGGACCTTGAATGCGGATAGCGACAAGTACCGGCTGAATCCCAAGGAAGTTCAACTCAATGCCAGGGATTGAGCGGGGTTTCGCGGTAAGCTGACGCATTCCCTCAATGCCTTGCCGGACGCCACAACCATGAGCCATCGACACTCGGGCTGCCCACTATGCGGCGGCAAGCTGACCGCCCTGGATTTGCTCAATGCCTGCGACGAACTGGTCGACGCCGAGCTTGGCGTACTTTCGGCGCGCTGCCCGTATTGCCAGGGGCGCCTCGAAATCCGGCCGGCCGCCGGGCAGATCGAAATCGGTTACATCGTCGGCGCCAACCAGCCCCGTTTCGACGTGGCCTTCGTCATGGATTGCGCCGGGCTGGAGATGCTTGCCGGCGATGAAGCCGGCGGTTTGCGCCTGCGTACTTCGGAACAGTACTGGGCATTCCGCGAAGCGTAAATCCCCGGCTCAGGTCATCGCCGGCTCGCCGGAAAAATAGCGGCGCGGTTCCATGCCCAGGGTCCGCTTGAACATTGCGGTAAAGGCACTGGCGCTGCGGTAGCCGAGTTTTTCGGCGACCAGCGCGACCGGCATGCCATTGGCCAGGTGGCCGAGGGCTTCGACCAGCCGTGCCTGCTGCCGCCACTGGCGAAAGCTCATGCCGGTTTCGCGCTGGAACTGGCGGGCCAGCGTGCGGCTGCTGGTCGCCTGTTGTTCGGCCAGGGTTTCCAGGGTTTCGCGGCTATCCGGGTTGCCGACCAGTTCTTCGCACAACCGGTGCAGGCGCGCTTCGCCGGGCATCGGTAGATGCAGCGCCGGGATTTTCAGGAAACGCAGTTCGCTCAGCACCAGCGCCGCGATCTGGCCGGCCCGGCCGGCGCGGTCGTAGGCCAGCGGTTCGTCGATCAGGGCGAGGATCAGGGCGCGCAGCAGCGGGCTGACTTCCAGCAGGCAGCAACTGTCGGGCAGGCCGGGCGCGGCGTCCGTCCGGATATAGAGCGTGCGCATTTCCACCGTCCCCAGCATGATCACGCGGTGCGCCGTGTTGGCGGGAATCCACACGCCGCGCACCGGCGGCACCACCCAGCTGCCGGCCTCGGTCTCGACGCGCATGACGCCGCTGCCGGCATAGATCAGTTGCGCCCGCAGGTGGCTGTGCACCGGCGTTTCACCACCGCGGTAATTGCGTGCCTTGGCGGTGACCGGGTGGGGCAGGGTCTGATGTTCGTCGTCGTGGCCGCAACTCATGGTTGGGCCGGCGATTGTCCAATTCACGATATTTTCTGTCCGGACATGTGAGGATCAGTCATTCTAGACTGCAGTTCCGGAAAACTGAAAGTCCCGCATGGAAAAGACGCTCACCGCCGCTGCCCATCCCGCCGCGCCGCGCGCGGCCGACGCGCTCAGCGCCACCACTTACCCGGTGATTGCCGCGATCAGCTTCTCGCACCTGTTGAACGACATGATGCAGTCGGTGCTGCTCGCCATCTACCCGATGCTCAAACTCGGCCTCAACCTGAGCTTCGGCCAGATCGGCCTGATCACGCTGACCTACCAGCTCACCGCCTCGCTGCTGCAACCGCTGATCGGCCTGTATACCGACCACCGGCCGAAACCGTATTCGCTGCCGGTCGGCATGGCCTTTACCCTGGTCGGCCTGTTGTCGCTGTCGCAGGCCGGCAGCTTCGAGGCAGTGCTGGTTTCGGCGATGCTGATCGGCATGGGGTCCTCGGTCTTCCACCCGGAATCCTCGCGCGTCGCCCGCATGGCGGCCGGCAGCCAGCCCGGCCTGGCGCAGTCGCTGTTCCAGATCGGCGGCAATCTCGGCTCGGCGATCGGGCCGCTGCTCGCTGCGCTGATCGTCGTGCCGTACGGGCAGGGCAGTGCCGCCTGGTTCTCGCTGTTTGCGCTGGTTGGCGTCGTCGTGCTGAGTTTTGTCGGGCGCTGGTCGAGCCACCATGTCGCCAATTTCCGCAAGCGGATGCAGGCGCACGCCGCCAACGGCCTGACGCGCAGCCAGATCGGCTGGTCGCTGGCCATCCTCGGCCTGCTGATCTTCTCCAAGTTCTTCTACATGGCCAGCCTGAGCAGCTATTACACCTTCTACCTGATGGACAAGTTCGGCCTGACGCTGCCGCACGCCCAGATCTACCTGTTCGTCTTCCTCTTCGCCGTCGCCGCGGGCACCGTGGCGGGCGGGCCGATCGGCGACCGGGTCGGGCGCAAGCGCGTGATCTGGGGTTCGATCCTCGGCGTCGCCCCGTTCACCTTGCTGCTGCCGCATGTCGGCCTCTTCTGGACCGGCATCCTCTCGGTGATCATCGGCATGATCCTCGCCTCGGCCTTCTCGGCCATCCTGGTGTACGCCCAGGAACTGCTGCCCGGCAAGGTCGGCGCCATTTCCGGCCTGTTCTTCGGTTTCGCCTTCGGCATGGGTGGCATCGGCGCCGCGCTGCTCGGCCAACTGGCCGACGCGACGAGCATCGAAACGGTGTACCAGGTCTGCGCCTTCCTGCCGCTGATCGGGCTGCTGACGGCGTTTTTGCCTACTATCGAGAAACCTAGCTCTCGCGTCAGGCCGCTTTAATTTGATGACGAGGATTGCGACAGGCGGCGTCGGCGAGAAGTGATTCCAGCATCCAGAAACGGGAATTGCTGCGCATTATGACAATGTTGTTTTAGTATTCGCTCCGGCCGATGACGGATCGGCCGATCGACAGCAACATTGGGGAGAGTCGCATGGCATCAGCGGCAAAGAGCATCAAGGTGAACCTGGCGCAACAAATCGTTCAAGCTTGTGAAGGAAGTACGAAGGTATTCAGTTTCGACTGCGTGACTGGTGACAACGAGCATCCAACGTATCGGGGAGTTTTCAGAGTCTTGCGGACGGTTCATCCCTACCGCAGCCATACCTATAATGTGCAGATGGACTATGCCTTGTTCTTTACCCACGACGGCAAGGCACTGCATCAGTACCACGGGGTCGTGCCACTGTCCGTCGTGCGCACCGCTCGCGGTAGCGTCGGCGACTGGTTCGGCTCACACGGCTGTGTGCGCTTGAGCGAGGCTGATGCGAAAGTGCTTTACGGGTGGGCTTCGGTGGGTACAACGGTGCAGGTCTCATGAATTCGGCGATCAAGCGATATGGAATATTTGGCCTGGTTTTTCTCGGCGGATTGTTTTTCGGGGCGGGCCTGAGCCAATTCGTCTCCCATGATCAGGTGACAGCAAGTCCCGAGCAGAAGATCGCTGCCGATACCCAAATCATCAGCCTCCTGGGCGAGGAAGTGATGTCGCTGACCTACCACACGGAGGCGCTGACCTTGACCGCACAACGCTCGAAGCCCGCCGATCCGTTCGCCGTCCAGATCACCTTTGCCGATGGCCGAAAGCCCCAGCAATGCCTGACCTCGCCTGACCTGGCCGGGCTCCTGGGCGACTTCTCAACTATCACCGCGAAACGACAGATTCAATCGCCGCGCTTCGAAGCCGAATTTCCGCAACCGCTGGGAACCCTCGAAATCCGTGATCGCATCGTCGCCGAAGCCCCGCCCGCGATGCTCTTTCGCACGACAGCTAACCGTCAAGCCGTAGCGCTATCCTACGATGGCTACACCGCCGAGGTGCGTACCTCGATCGACGGGTTCGTCAAGCTGGAAGGCGGTTGTGAAGCGTTGGTGCAGCGCTGATGTAAGTGTGTTAGCCCCATTGATCCGGCTGATGGGGAGGAGGGGGCGCTTACAAAAGCCATGCTTCACCCCCCCTTTCGTGACAAAAACAGGAGGCTCCGTAAGTACCCTGTTCTGGCGGTCAGGTACGGTGGGTCAGGTCCTCAGCCAGCCACGTCCCTTGAGTAGCGCAAAGCGTTCAGGGGGCAGGCAAGCTTTCATGTCCTGGTGTGGATCGACTTCACAAGAGTTATCAACCACCACTACTACGAAGTCGTCGGTCACCGGGGTGATTGTCGGCCAGTCGAGTTCATTGAGCTGTTTGGCCACTTCCACCAGAAGTTTCTTGCCCGAGGTGTAGCTGCCCTTGTCTGACATCAGCATTTTGTGGCGTAGGCACAGGCCGGCGATTTCCTCGTCGCAATCCAGCCAGAGTTCGTGCTCGGTGCCGCTACCGCGAATCTCGTCCGGTGCCCACAGGAAATAGCCTACCTGCTCTGAAGTTTGCTCTCGCCAGGATTGCCGACCCCAGACCAGAAACGGTGGCCAGGCGGCCTCGAAGTCTTCCTGCGTGTAGCACAGCAGCAGCGCATAGAGCGGTCCATCGAGGGCTGCCTGTTTGACCGGTTCCGGAATCTTTTTCAGCATTGCCGCCTTGCTGGCGCTTCCCGGCCTCGTTGGGCAGGCGAGCAAAAAAAGAAGGCGCAGCTTAGTTGACTAGTGCGTATGTCACAAGCATTTGTATTTGAATTGGATAGATGGCCGACGGCCGGAATCGCAGCCCAATCCAGCGGTCGATGGGGAAAATCTCCGGTTTTCCGTGTCGACCACTGCCGCCGTTTTGCCGCCTAATTTCTTAACCGTGACTACCCGGTCGTAGCTGTTCTTGTGGCACTGCAGGTAGAGGCGGTGCTGGCGGGCGAGGTGGCGGTTGGCGAAGAAAATAACAGAGGGAAGCCCCCCTCAGCATTCCATTGCGCTACTTCACTTTTTCGGGCTTACCGATGCCTTGCTTGAGCGATCCGTGAAAAATAGGGCAAGGCGAAGGGCGGTAACGCAGCCCAGGGAGACTACGAGAATTGTCGCCCAGGACCATTCCGGGAAGAGATAACTGGCCAGGCTGGCCAGACACAGGAAGATGATGACAAAAAACATTCGGGACTTTTCTTGGTTTCGTGAAAGAGATTGTAATGCCCGAAATCAGAAGGCATCAGCGCCCGCTTGCTCGCTGCTGTCTACGAGGGCAGTGAATCGGCTGCGCGACCAGGGGCGCCGAGTGCTGTGCAAACTTTGCTGATGGTTGAAAAACGTTGGCTGGCATCGGGACGCAGCGCCTTGTAGAGCGCTCCGCGGGTAATCCCGGATGCCTTGGCAATGTCGTCATCCCCCGTACCCGTGCAAGCGGGCCCAACTTCTGCCGTCGCCAGGGGAAAAGGGGGCTCAGCGACTTTGTGTATTCTCTTTACCTCTTTGCTCGCCACCGAGATCGCCCCGCTCAAGAAATTCATCGAGGCCGAGGAACACCACCCGGACTACCTGTTCAAAACCCATACAGCTACTGGGGCCTGGGCGGCACCGGCGTCAGGTATCCGCTTGCCAGCGTATTCCACCGGCCACCGCAGCGAGCGATTGAGTGAAAGAAAAGCTATGTAAACTGACGCCAGGGATTATTCAAAATTTGGGCGTTTCAGCCAGGAGTCGGTCATGCAACAGTTATCAGCGCAGGGGCAGCAGTTCATTCAGGGTTTGGCGCAGCGCTACGGTATCAGCACCGACGCGGCGATCAGCATGCTTTATGCGGTGATGAACGGTAACGGGACGATGGCGCAATTCAGCCATCCGGAACTGGGCGGCTCTGGCCAATGGATGCAGGGCGGCATGACCATGGTCGGCGACATGTTCAACTACGGGCTGAAAGCCAAGGTCGATGGGCTGTGCAGCGAAATCTCCAACCAGTTGATGAACCAGCCGGGCTATTTCCAGCCGGCCCAGTCGCAATTCCAGTCGTCCGGCAACGCCCCCGGCGTCAATCTGTTCGTCTCGGCAGCAGCGGCCGGCCAATGGTGGCCCGGCGATCTCGGTTCGCCATCATCAACCGGCGGTCAGAACAACGTGCGCTATGCGGTGTTTCCCGGCTCGCGGCGCCTGGTGGTCGACATCGGTGGCCAGGTCACGGTCTACGACACGCTCGACAACCAGATCGGCGGCGTTTCGCAGCAGCAGGGCGGCAACGATTCGATGACCTTCAGCAGCCAGTACGGAACGATCAGCGTCAGCAGCCTGCCGCTCATCAGTATCAACGGCTACCTGCAACAACAACCGCAACAAAACTTCATCGCGCCAGCCCAGAACTTCAACGAAGCGCCGCCCCAGCCGGCGCCAACTGCCCAGGAAGGCGATGTCTTTGCCAAAATCGAGCGACTGGCCGATCTCTTTCAAAAGGGCATCCTGACCGAGCAGGAATTCACCACCAAGAAAATGGAATTGCTCAGTCAGCTTTGATCGGCTTGATGTCGGAGAAAGGCCAAATGGCTCGGAGATATTTTCAATGAAATATCTTCGAGCCATTTTTTGTACTTGGGCATTGGACTGTGGTTGCCAATCCCGGGATTGATCCTTGTGCATATGGCAGCCCCCTTGGCTTCTGGACTTTTGTCAGGCAGCCCGCCAGCCGGCGACGTGTCATGTCGTCCCTGAGGCCGTTCTGCCATGCCGTGAACTCGGGCAGGGGCTTGATTGAGTGGGTGGTTGAGTTGTACTCGGGCAATTACTTTTGGTTAATCTTGGGCACAATTAGGCATGGAAATTCGCGTCATGTGATGCTATCGTTGAAGCGTTCCACAGAAGGAGAACCCCATGCGCACGACGCTCGCCCTCGATGATGATTTGCTTGCCAAGGCCCAGGCCTTGACTGGGGTTTCGGAAAAAACCGCCTTGATCCGCGAAGCCCTGCGCGCGCTGATCCAGCGCGAAAGCGCCAAGCGTCTGGCGCTGCTCGGCGGTTCCGAGCCGCAACTCGATTCCGTACCACGGCGCCAGACGGAGCCGGCATGATCCTGGTCGATACCTCGATCTGGATCGACCATCTACGTCAGCGCGACGAGCGCCTGAGCAAACTGCTCAATCAGGGCCAGGTGCTGGCCCATCCCTTCGTGATCGGCGAACTGGCCTTGGGCAGCCTGCAAAACCGCGCGGCGATCCTCGGCGCGTTACAGGATTTGCCGCAAGCACCGGTTGCCACGGAAGGCGAGCTCCTGAGCTTCATCCAGCAAAATGCCCTCTACGGTATGGGCATCGGCTACATCGACGCGCATTTGCTGGCCGCGGTACGTCTTGCCCCGGGCGCCGCATTGTGGACGCGTGATAAACGGCTGCTGGCAGCAGGCACGAGCTTGGGGTTGGTGGAAAATGGGGGGCATTGAGCGAACATCTTGTCGTTCTGCGCACAAACCTATGGCGTGGCCGACTCCCGATCTTTCGTAAATGTCTCTGGCTTCAAAATTGCACAACGGACAAAGAGGGGCCGGATGAATTGGATTTTCAATTGCCCCTTTGATCGGTGCCAGCCAAGTGTTTTCTCTGAACATGCAGGCGGACTTCTGCTAATCTTGCAAATCGAAACTTAAACTTTCGATTTGCAAGAATTGAGCGCTCATGTACCTACGTCAAGCCCGCAACACCTTGGACCGGCTAGCCCGGGGCTTCCCTGTGCTGGCCTTGACCGGGCCGCGTCAGTCCGGCAAGACGACGCTGGCGCGGGCCGGTTTTCCCGACAAACCTTATATTTCGCTGGAAAACCTAGACGAACGGGACTTTGCCGAGCATGACCCCAAGCGCTTCCTGGCGCGCTTTCCCGAAGGGGCGATTCTGGATGAAGTGCAGCGTTGCCCGGCGTTGTTGTCCTGGTTACAAGGCGTGGTCGACGAATGCCCGGTAATGGGCCAGTTTGTGCTGACCGGTTCGGCCCAGTTTGATCTGATTGCCGGCATGAGCCAGTCGCTGGCCGGCCGGGTAGGGCGGGTCGAACTGTTGCCGCTGTCGCTGACCGAAATGCAGGATGGCGACTGTCTGCCGCCGACGCTGGACCGCTTGCTGCTCAACGGCGCTTACCCGGCCATCTATCAGCGCGACCTGGCGGCGACGGACTGGTTTCCCAACTATGTGGCAACCTATCTGGAGCGCGATGTCCGGCAGATCATCGCCGTGCGCGATCTGTCGCAGTTCCAGCGCTTCGTGCGGATGTGCGCGGCACGCTCCGGGCAATTGCTCAATCTGGCGGCCCTGGGTGCCGATTGCGGCATCTCGGCGGTGACGGCGCGCGACTGGCTGTCGGTGCTGGAAGCCAGCTATCTGGTGACCCGTCTGCCGCCGTACTTCCAGAATTTCGGCAAACGCCTGGTGAAAACGCCCAAGCTCTATTTTCTCGATGTCGGCCTGATGGCCTGGCTGCTGGGAATCCGCGACGAAGCATCGCTAGCCACCCACGCCGCCCGAGGCGCCCTGTTTGAAACCTGGGTGGTGTCAGAACTGATCAAACAACGCTTTAATGATGGCCAGCCGGCCGACCTGTACTTCTGGCGCGATAGCGCCGGGCACGAAATCGACGTGGTATTCGAAACCGCCGCCGGTTTACAGGCAGTTGAAATCAAGTCCGGTAGCACCTTCGCAGCGGACTGGGTGGATGGGCTGAAGAAATGGCAGAAAATCGCCGGCGATACACCGACCCTGAAGCCCATCCTGATTTATGGCGGCGAGGACAGCCATGAGCGGGAGCGCTGTTTTCTTACCGGGTGGAAGGATGTGGGGCGGGGCTAGCTTGCGACGGTCATCAAGCGAAATTCTCGAACTTTGAGTCAGGCCCTTTTGGCGTGCGGGAGAGGCAAGGTCGTAAAAAGAGCCTCGCCCGCCTGATTCCTGTGGCCTACGAAGGTGTGTGAATCGGCTGGGCGACCAGGCGAACGCCGAGCGCCGCGCAAACCTTGCTGATGGTTTCAAAACGCGGGCTGGCATCCGGGCGCAGCGCCTTGTAGAGGGCTTCGCGGGTAATCCCGGACGCCTTGGCAATGTCGCTCATGCCCCGCGCCCGCGCAATGGTGCCCAGCGCATCCGCCAGCGCCGCCGGATCATTTTCTTCCAGTATCACGGTCAGATACTCGGCAACGGACTGCTCGTCCGGCAAATGCTCTGCCATGTCGAATTCGGGCAGATCGGTGATTTTGATTTTTCGGGTCATCGTTCAATCCTCCAGCATGGCGGCCAACCTGACGGCCTTGGCAATATCAGTTGTCTGCGTGCCTTTGTCGCCACCACCCAGCATCACAATCAGCACCTCGCCGCGTTGCACGTAATACATGCGCCAGCCGGGTCCGAAGTGCTCCCGCATCTCAAACACGCCATCGCCAACCGACTTCACATCGCCAAGATTGCCTTTCTGGGCTTTCTCCAGGCGGCGCGCCAGACGACGATGCGTCATACCGTCCTTGAGGCCGTTCAGCCATGCGGTGAACTCGGGGAGGAGCTTGATCGAGTACATGGGTAAAGTGTAGTCGTTCGATTACGGTTGGTCAATTTTGAGCTGGGGGAGTCAAACCGTGGTCTGGCCGCTGTTGTTGCTAATCTCTCTGACCCTTTCGGTTTGTGATGCCTTTGGTTTGTGCAAATTATGTGAAGCTAAGTACCATTTGGCGCACATAACTTCCCCAGTCTCGGTAACATCTTATCGAGGCAGATTTAACTGATGGAGCACCTTCCGTTACATCAAGTTTTTCTTTTAGAAGCCACATGGTTTGAGATATGTTTTTAATAGTTTTGTGTGCATCAAGGTTTGGAATAATTCCGGAGTCAATGAACCCTTTGTTTAAGTTTTTTGGGCCGCGGTGAATATTTTCTTGCCAAAAGTTTTTTTCTCTTTCATTCTTTGGTTCGATATTTCTTGACTCGAAGTTGTATGACCAATAATTAAATTCATCTTTCATTTTTTCAAACAATTTCTCTGAGATTATGAATATATCTAGATCAGAGTGTGGGCCAAAAGTTTTGCCCAATTTATTGGGCGCGAGTGATTGGCCAATTCTTGCGCTGCCAGATAAATGAAGATCTTTTGGATCTACATCTAGCCGAATGCTAAGCCAGCCTCTAACTGACTCGTAAAGTGCAGGATTGTCTCGAAAAGCATAAGGGATTCCTTCGGACATCCATAGTCGGGCTATGGCAATCTTCGACTGCTCGCCTCCTTTTTTTGCAGCATCGAGAAGTGCACTGGCTTCAGGATATGTGCCTGTAAGCTTAGCCAATTCGCTTGGTACTTTAAAAGCTTCCATCGTTTTAGGCCTATTTTTTCGGAATGGACGTTGTGTGGCGCTGAAGAATATAACTGGCTCGGGTTTTTATTTTTTTAATTCTATCAATGCTAGGGGTTTGGGGCTCTGGGTATTTTAGTCTAGCAACTATTTCGGCAGCTAAGTATGAGGTGATAGATTTAGGGTCAAAATTTAGACGTATAGCAGCTTGTTTGATTCCATTCATCTGCCATCCATAATAGGCAATCATTAGGTATATTCTTGGAATATCATTCTTTCCAATAATTTTTGTTATCCCTAATGCAAAAATTATTTCGATTAACTTTCTTTTGAGTGTTCTCTGATAGCGTCCAGTTAGTACTCTTACTAGTTGCATCGCAATGGTTGAGCCGCCTTCGATTTTGTTTCCCCGAAGCATTTTCCAAGCCGCGCGAGCTAACGATTGAAGATCAACACCTGCATGTGACCAAAATCGATGGTCTTCTGCAACAATGAGCATTGTTGTTAGTTCTTCTGATATCTGAATATATTGGCATTTAGATTGAATATCTTTGGCCCGTGTTATTAGTAGAGTCCATTCTTCTAGCAGCATGATCGTATAAATTAACCTAACCGAAATATATAAATGGACTATGTTTGGCCGAGGCTCGATACATATTCATATTGCCGCTTATCCATAAATGGCAAAGGATTGTATCGCCAAGCGTGCAATGAGTAAGAAGCCCCCAGGCTAGTTGACGGCTGTTTATGGCGCAAGTATTCAGTCGCGGGGAGTGGTCAATCCAATCTAGCACTCCCATCCCTTATATCCTCAACCGCGAATACCCAACCCCGCCGCCCTTCTCAACCCGTATCTGCGCCGGAATCCGTTCCTTCATGCCTTCGACGTGGCTGATGACGCCGATCATCTTCCCGCTGGCGTTCAGGGTGTCGAGGGCGTTGAGCGCGATTTCCAGGGTGTCGGCGTCGAGGGTGCCGAAGCCTTCGTCGAGGAATAGCGAGTCGATTGAGGTCTTGTGGCTGACCAGGTCGGAGAGGGCGAGGGCGAGCGCCAGACTGACCAGGAAGCTTTCGCCGCCCGATAGCGTGCGCGTGTCGCGGGCGACTTCGCCTTGCCAGCTATCGACGATGTCGAGTTCCAGTTCGCCGCTGCTTTTGCGGCGCAGCAGGTAGCGGCCGTGCAGGCGGGCGAGGTGGGCGTTGGCGAGGTGCAGCAGGTGGTCGAGGGTCAGGCCCTGGGCGAACTTGCGGAACTTGTCGCCTTTGGCCGAGCCGATCAGGCTGTCGAGGCGTTGCCAGAGGTCGCTTTCGGTGGTCTGCGCGGCGATTTCCTTGAACAGCGCTTGCTGGTTCTGGCGCGCCTGTTCGTCGCGGGTGAGCAGGGCGCGCTGGGCGCCGAGTTGTTCGCTGAGTTCGCGGCGCGTGGTGTCGAGTTGAGTTAGGAGGTATTCCAGTTCAGGGAGGGTTGGGAACCCATCCCCCTCCCAGCCTCCCCCTTGAAGGGGGAGGAGTTTGGCCGGCGGGCTGCTTTGCAGGCGCAGCAGCTTTTCGCTGGCGGCCTTGAGCACGGCAGCGGCCTGCTGCTGGGCGAGTTGCCGGGCTTCCTTCAATTGCAGCAGGCGCTGGCGTTCTTCGGCGGGGAGCAGCGCCGCCGCGTAGGCGGCGAGGTCGGCGAAGGGGCTGGCGGCGAGGTCGGTTTGCCAGGCGGTCGACGCGTCGGCGAGGGCCTTTTTCTGTTCTGCCAGATTGGCGGCGAGCTGCGCCTGCCGGCCTTGCTGGGCGGCGAGTTGCTGCGTCAGGTCGGCGATGGCTTCGGCGCAGCGGGCGAGGGCGGCGGCCGGGTTGGCGCTGACTTCCGCCAGTTTTTGCCCTTCCTGGGCGGTCGACCGTTCGGCGGCGACGATTTTCCAGCGGTCCTGCCAGTGCGCGGCTTGCGCCTGCGCGGCCTCAGTGCGGTCCTGCTGCTTGACGAGAATTTCGCCGAGTTCCTGGCGGCGTTTCTGCGTCTGCTGCCAGTGTTGCCATTCGCCGTCGCGCTCCTGCAGCCAGGCGGCGGGTTCGGCGGGGATTTCGTAGCCGGCGGCGCTCAGCGTGGCGCCGAGTTTGGCGTCGAGGTCGACCTGTTCCTGGGCGATGGCTTGTGCGGCTTTGGCGAGTTCGGCCTGGCGTTGCTGGCCGGTTTGCGTCGCCTGTTGCAGCAGTTTCTGCTGGTTGCCGGCGTTGAGCAGCGTCTGCGCGGCTTCGGCGGCGGTTTTGCGGGCGGCGTTGAGCGCCTGTTCGCCCTGATCGGCGGCTTGCAGGCGTTGGGCGAGTTGGGCCAGCGCCTGTTCGGCGGCGGCGCGGCTGGCAGCCAGGATTTTTGCGTCCTGCCAGGCGTCGACCGCGAGGGGTGTGGTGCTGGCGAGGTTGGCGACCAGTTCGGCCCATTCCGCTTGCAGGTGGGCGCCATCCGCGGCCGTCTTGCTTTGCTGCTCGAGCAGGACCTTTTGCGTCGTTTGCGCCGCGGTTTGCTCGTTGCGGGCTTGCTGGCCGGTTTCCACCAGCGCGTCGAGCGCCGCCTGCTTTTCCTTGAGCGCGTTTTCGGTCGTGGAAACGTCGAGCGCCGCGTAGTCGGCAATCGCCGGGTGTTCGTGCGCGCCGCACAGCGGGCAGGCGTCGCCCGGCTGCAGTTGCCGGCGATGCTCTTCCAGGCTGCGGATGCGCTGTTCCTGTTCGAGCAGTTTTTTCTTGTCGGCGACCTGGGCGGCGAGTTCCTTGTGCTGTTCGCGCAGGGCGACCAGCTTTTTCTCCTGTGCTTCGATCTTCGCCTGCGCCTGCTGTAATTGCGTCGCCTGCGCGCTTTGCGTCGCGGCGAGTTCGCGCCGGCGCTGGGCGAGGGCTTCGAGTTGTTGCCAGCGATTCAGGCCGGTTTGTTCGCGCTGCCAGTGCTGGCGCAGTTCGGCCAGGGTCTGGCCGGCCAGGCGCTGGTTTTGTTCGGACTGGATTTTTTCCAGCGCGGCGTCGGCGGCGGTTTTTGCCTTTTCTGAGAGGACGACCGCTGTGGCTTGCGTGGCGAGTTGGCGGGCGGTGGCGGCGAGTTCATCGGCCAATTTTTGCTGCGCCTGCTGCTGGGCGGCGAGGTCACGGCCCAGTTTTGCCTTTTGCTCGAACTGCTGGCGCCAGACGCCGAGGCGTTCGCCGAGTTGGGCGCGTTGCGGCTGGGCGGCGCAGAAGTCGTCGATTTGTTTGGCTTCGCTCTGGCTGAGTTGCAGGGCCTGCTGCGCCAGGGTGGCGACTGCGGCGCTGTAGTGCCGGGCGGCGGCGTGCTGGGCGAGCTGTTCGGTTTGCAGCTTTTCGCGGGCGGCGTGCAGGGTTTTGAGTTCGTTTTCGCTGTGCTGGCAGGCGGCACCGGCCTGTTGCCATTGCAGGTGCAGCGGTTTGAGCGTTTCGGCCGGTTCGCTGGCGGTGAGCCTGGCCAGTTCGGGCGCGGCGGCAGTCAGCGCAGCCTCGGCTTCCTGCTGCTTGCCTTCGGCGGCTTTGACTTCCTGCTCGCCTTGCGCCAGGTCGAGGCGCCACTGGCGCTGGGCTTGGGTTTGATCGTGGTGGCGCTGGACGTCGGCGAGTTGCATATCGAGGCGGGCGACTTCGGTTTGCATCGCGGTACGTTGCTCGTCAGAGAGCAGTTCCATGCCGTCAGCGCGGGCTTTGAGCTGGTCGAGCTGGCTTTTTGCCTCGCGCGCCTGCTCGAAAACCTTGCGCGAAATTTCGCCGTAGATCTCGGTGCCGGTCAGTTCTTCGAGCAGTTCGGCGCGTTCGTTGGCGCTGGCGTTCAGGAAGGCCGCGAAGCCGCCCTGGGCGAGCAGCATGGACTTGGTGAAGCGCGGAAAATCGAGGCCGGTGATCTCGGCGATGCGCTTGAGTTTGTCGTTGGTCTGCGTGCTGAGGATGGTGCCGTCGCCGGTGGCTAATTCAACTTTGGGCGCCTGCAATGCGCCGTCGATCTTGTCGCGCGAGCGGCGCTGGCTCCAGAAGGCGCGGTAGACGGCGCCTTTCACTTCGAATTCGACCTCGGCCAGGCAGTCGGCGGTGTGCCGCGTCATGATGTCGTTGTCGGATGCCGAGATGCTCTTCAGGCGCGGCGTCTGGTGGTAAAGCGCAAGGCAGATGGCGTCGAGCAGCGTCGACTTGCCGGCGCCGGTCGGGCCGGTGATGGCGAACAGGCAGTTGTCGGTGAAGGGCTGCTTGGTGAAGTCGACGAACCATTCGCCCTTCAGCGAATTGAGGTTCTTCAGGCGCAGGGTCAGGATCTTCATGCTTCTTCGCCTTGCAGGCCGGCGACGATGGCGCGGTAGCGTTCATTCAAGGCTTGTTGCATCTCTTCGCCGAGTTCTTCCTGTTGCAGGCGGCGGGCGAAGACGTCGTGCGGGCTGAGTTCGTCCAGGGTTTCGCGGGCTTCCGTCGCCAGGCTGGCGACGGCGTTGCCGCGCTGACGGCGGATGCGCAGGACTTCGACCGGCCAGCCTTCGGTCAATGCTTCGATGCGCGCCGGCAGGTCGGCCAGGTAATCGTCTTCGGCGACGGTGACTTCCAGCCAGGCCGGGCATTCGCGCGTGCCTTGGGCAGCCGCGGCGCCGATGGCGCCGGCCAGGGTTTCGAGATTGCCGCTGACTGCGACCAGACCCTGGAAGCACGGTACGGGCAGCGGCGTGACGCTTTTCAGGCCGTCGCAGTCGAGTTCGACGAGCAGCATTTCCTTCTGCTGCTTCGCTTCGTCGAAGCCGAGCGGGATCGGCGAGCCGCAGTAGCGGATGTGTTCCAGGCCGCCGACTTTCTGCGGTCGATGGATGTGGCCGAGCGCGATGTAGTCGGCCGGCGGAAAGGCGGAAGTCGGGAAGGCTTCGAGGGCGCCGACGTAGATTTCGCGCACCGATTCGCTGGTGCTGGCGCCGACCGTGGTCAGGTGGCCGGTGGCGACGATGGGCAGTTTGCCGGGGAGTTCGGCCATTTTGGCCAGGGCGGCGGCGTGCACTGCGGCGTAGTGTTCCTGGATGGCGGTTTGCAGCGACAACTGCTTGTCCTCGGCGCTTTGCCCGGCCTGGCTGTGCAGCACGTCGCGCGGCCGGACGAAAGGCACGGCGCAGACGAGGCAGCCGGGCTCGCCGTTACGCTGCGGCAGGACGATGACCTGCGTGGCGACATCTTCATGCGTCGCGGCGATGACGGTGGTGCCGAGGTGGGCGAGCAGTTCGCGGCTTTCGCCCAGGGTGGCCGGCGAATCGTGATTGCCGCCGAGCACCAGCAGCGGCACACCGGCCTTGAACAGTTGCCCGACCAACTGGTTGTACAACTCGCGGGCGTAGCTGGGTGGCGTGCCGGTGTCGAAAATGTCGCCGGCGACGAGCACCGCGTCGACCGCCTGCGCTGTCACCTGCTCAAGCAGCCAGGCGATCAGCGCCTGATGCTCGGCCTGGCGGCTTTTGCCCATGAAGTGCTGGCCGAGGTGCCAGTCGGAGGTGTGGAGGAGGCGCATGCGGGCGATCGAACCGGAAAAGGGTGAATTCTACGCTGCGGACGACGCTGGCAACGCCTGGCGGGGCCGGCTTTAGCCGCTGGGCAGAAGCCTTTTCGTCCCAACTGCCCAATTGAACCGTAGAGATGCTGAGGAAAAACAAAGATGAGCCTGAATTGCGCGGCCCGCTTTGGGCGTGGCCCAATAAGCGATGCCAGCAACTGCTTTCAAGATCCTCTCCGCTTCTCTGCGACTCTGCGGTGAGGTTTTTCGCTTCAGTCGTTCGTCTCGAAACCGGTGAGAATCAGGATTTGCGCTTCGTTGGCGGCGACCGGGCGGGAGTAGAGAAAACCCTGCGTGTAACCGACGCCCATGGCGGCCAGGATGGCGGCCTGCTCTGCCAGTTCGACCCCTTCACAGATAACGTCCTGCTCCAGGCGCTGTGCCAGGTGCACGATGGTTTCGACGAAATGGCGGTCGGTCGGGTTCTCGTGCAGGTGGCGGACGAAGGAGCGATCGACCTTGAGGGTGTCGATGGGCAGACGGTGTAGGTAGGCGAGGGAGGAGTAGCCGGTGCCGAAGTCGTCGAGCAGGATGCGGATGCCCATGGCCTGGAGTTGTTCGAGCAGCAGGGCGGCTTTCTCCGTATCCTGCATCATCGCGCTTTCGGTGATTTCCAGCTTCAGCGAGTGCGGCGACAGGCCGCTCGTCGCCAAGGCCTCGCGCACATCGTCGAGCAGGCCGGGGTGTTGCATCTGTTTGCCGGAAAGATTGACGCTGACGGTCAGCGCCGCCGCGTTCGGCAACGTGTTCTGCCAGTGCCGCAACTGGCGGCAGGCTTCGCCCAACATCCAGCGGCCGAGCGCCACGATCAGCCCGCTTTCCTCGCTGACCGGAATGAATTCGACCGGGGAAATCAGGCCCTTGTTCGGGTGGTTCCAGCGCACCAGGGCCTCGAAGCCGGCCAGCGTGCCGTCCGCCAGTTTGACGATGGGCTGGTAATAGGCCTGGAATTCGCCATGTTCGAGGGCGTGGCGCAGATCCATTTCCAGTTCCATGCGCCGCACCGCCTGGTCGTGCATGCCGCGGTTGAAGACCTGGTAGGCGCCGCCGCCCTGCTGCTTGGCGCCGAGCATGGCCAGGTTGGCATCGCGCAGCATGGCGTCGGGCACCAGGTATTCGGCGCCGCTGGCAACGATGCCGAATGAAATGGTGCTGAACACCTCGTGTTCGTGCAGCATGAACGGCAGTTGCAGCTTTTGCAGGATGCGGCTGACCACCTGCAGGGTCGAGCTGACATCGCGGATGTCCTCAAGCAGGATGCCGAATTCGTCGCCGGCCAGGCGGGCCACCATGTCGGTCGGCCGGATGGTGTTGCGGATCAGGTTGGCGACGCACATCAACAGCAGGTCGCCCATGCGGTGCCCGAGGCTGTGGTTGATCACCTTGAAACGGTCGATGCCGCAGTGTAGGACGGCGAACTGGATGTCCTTGCGGCGCTCGGCGCGGCGGAAGGTGTGTTCGAGACGGTCGAGAAACAGGCTGCGATTGGGCAGGCCGGTCAGGCCGTCGACGAACATCTCCGGCAGTTGCGGTTCATCCGGCGAAAGGTGGACGGCCGTTTGATGCGCCGCTGCGTAGAACAGTTCGAGGTCGCTGTCGAACGTCAGGTTCCAGACCACCCCCAGGTAGCCGCCTTCCTTGCGGCAGCAGCGACTGGAAAAACGCAGGGTGGGGGCCTCGGCATTCATGGCGGCGAGTTTTTGCCGGCAGGCGCTGCGGTCGTTTTCGTACAACAGGTCGAAAAAACAGTATTGCTTCAGTTCGCCCAGGTCGTAACCCAGGGCCTCGACCCAGGCATCGCTGATCATGGCCAGCCGCCCTTGGCGATCGAAAACCAGCAACAGGGTATCCGGCAACTTGAGAAAAGCACTGGAGAGCGGATTGGGCGGGTTGCGTGGTCGGTACATGCAGCATGAACGGGGCCGGAGAGCGGCCATTATGTACCAAAGCCGACAGCCGGGGAAATGGCCGCCGGGCGAGCCGGCCAGAGTTTCGATCAAGGCCCGGGTGGGCCGTCTTTCTCCATGCCCATGGCCTGGCGATTGCTCAACCCGGCCGGGCAAAAAATCCCGTCGGCGCTGGCGACGACGGGAGGGCGGCGCGCAGCCGGGGGGCGGCCGGGGCTCAGTGGTCGGCGGAGAGGCCGGGGGGCAGGGCCGCCAGTTGGATGCGCTCGCTGGCCGCGGCGTTTTCGGCCTGCTGCAGTGCGACCGGCGGGCTAGCCAGGGGTTGCCCGGGAATTCTGCCGAGGGCGGAGGGCAGGAAGACGAAGGCACAGTTGGCGGTGAATAACAGCGTGCCGAGGATGACCGTGCTCAGTTCCTTGAAAAATTCCGTCTGTAGTAATTTCATATTATCGATCTCCAATTGCGGTTGGGGGGCAAGTCGTTTCCGGTCCTGCCGAATGGCTAACGCAGATAGCGGGCCAGCTTGGAGAGTCGTCGTTAAATCAATGACTTGTCGCGTTGCTGGCGCCCGTGCCCGGCCTTTCTGTCGCCGGGGAGCGACGCCGCTCGGCGGATGGGCCGGTCAGCGCGGCCATTTCGGTGAAATTGCCTGTCGCCGAACGGCGACGTCCGGCCGGCGGGCTGCCGACGCACGAACCAAAGGCGCCCGGAGCGGTCTGACACGCTGAGCGGAAGTCGCTTCGCGCCGTTGTTCGGTCAAGCGTGGTCCTTGTGGGTCGAGGATATTCAACGCCTTGGTGAGCTTCTGGCGAGGCGGGTTTTTCGCCGTACCTTGAGGAGAGTCAGATGAAAGCGAATATCGGCAACATCGATCGCATCGCCCGTGCCGTGATCGGCATTGTTCTTATCGGCGCCAGCCTGGCCGGCTTGATCGGCGTCTGGGGGTGGATCGGCATCGTCCCCCTGGCCACTGCCGGCTTCCGCTTTTGCCCGCTTTACGCCGTGCTCGGCGTCAATTCCTGCGATCTGACCAGCGGCGGCAAGCCGTCGACCTGATCTTGGTTGCGCCCTGGGCTGCTGTGCGGGGTGGAGCCGTTGCTGCGTTCGGCGATTCGCATTTCTCAAGCGGTGAGCGGTGTTCAAGGACACGTTCAACAAATCAGTTTGCCTGAGCCGCCGGCTGAAAACTGTGCGTCTCTGCCTCTCCGCGGTTCAATGGCGTTTTCTAGGATAAATCAGCCTTTCCCGCTAACTCTTCCGCCTCTTCAAGGCCGACCCGGAAGCGCCGCGCCCCGGTTTGGGCGCTGGCGATCAGGGCGGTCAGCCGGTCCGCCGGCCAGTTCAGTTCCTCGACCAATAGCTCGCCCACCCGGCCGATCACCGCCGTCGCCGCCGTGGCGTCGAGAAAGAGGGCTCGCGTCCGGCGGGCCAGCACATCCTCGATGCGGCGCGCCGCTTCGTAGCGCACGGCGAAGCGCACCATCGCTTCGCTATAGGGCAGGGCGGGGTGGAGCCGCCGGTCGTGGCCGGGCAGCGCGGCCAAGAGCGGGGCATCGGTGCCATAGGCGTCGTTGCTCGGGGCATCCGGGCTGCCGTGCAGTTTCAAGGTCCGGGTCGGGCAAGGTTCGGCGGGCAGGCCGCCAACTTGGCTCGCCCGGTCGACGACCTGCTCGGCCATCAGCCGGTAGCTGGTCCATTTGCCGCCGGCGACGGTGACCAGGCCGCTGGCGCTGACCAATACGGCGTGTTCGCGCGACATGGCGGCGGTGCTCCGGTGGTCGGCGCTGGCCGGATGGATCAGCGGGCGCAGACCGGCGAAGGCGCTGCGGATGTCGGCCCGGCCCGGCGCCCGTTGCAGCACGCCGGCCGCGGTGCGGAGCAGGAAGTCGATCTCGCTGGTCAGCGGTTGCGGATCGTCGAACTCGGTCAGCGTCGGGCGCGGCGTGTCGGTGGTGCCAAGCAGGACCTTGCCCTGCCAGGGAATGGCGAACATGACGCGGCCGTCCTCGGTTTCCGGAATGAGCAGGGCCTGCTCGCCGGGCAGGAAATCGGCGTCGAGGACCAGATGGATGCCCTGGCTCGGGGTCAGCAGCGGGGCGGCGGCCGGATCGTCGAGGTGGCGCACGCGGTCGGCATACACGCCGCTGGCGTTGATGACGACACGGGCGGCGACCTCGAATTCCTCGCCGCTTTCGGCGTCGCGCAGCACGGCGCTGGCGAGGCGCCCCCCGGTCTTGAGCAGGCCGATCGCCGGCAGGTAGTTCAGGCAGCAGGCGCCGAACTCGCTCGCCGTGCGCATCAGCGCGATGGCCAGCCGGGCGTCGTCGAACTGGCCGTCCCAGTAGCGGATGCCGCCGCACAGGCCGGCCCGGCGCAGGCCGGGCAGGGCGGCGATGACCTGCCGGCGGTCCAGGCTGTGCGCCGCGGCCAGGTTGTGGTGGCCGGCCAGCAAGTCGTAGAGCTTGAGCCCGGCGGCGTAGAGCAGGCGGTCGACCTGGCGCCGGGCGGGAATCACGAAGGCCAGCGGATGCACCAGGTGGGCGGCGTTCTGCAACAGGTAGGCGCGTTCGCGCAGCGCATTGCGGACCAGGGCGAAATCGCCCTGGCGCAGGTAGCGGACGCCGCCGTGGATCAGCTTGGTGCTGCACGACGAGGTACCGGAGGCAAAGTCGCGGGCTTCGACGAGCAGCGTGCGATAGCCGCGGGCCGCCGCATCGACCGCCGCGCCCAGCCCGCTGGCCCCGCCGCCGATGATCAGCACATCCCAGGGACGGGCTTGGCGCAGGGCGGCGAGTTGCTCGGCGCGGCCGGACGGGGGCTGGCTCATGTCGCCCGGGCCCAGTTCAGCGTGCGGCTGACGGCACGTCGCCAGTCGGCGAACCGGGCGGCCCGCTGGTCTTCCGCCATGGCCGGCTCGAAGCGGCGTTCGGCTTGCCACAGCGTCGTCAGTTCCTCTTCGTCCTGCCAGAAGCCGACGGCCAGACCGGCCAGGTAGGCGGCGCCGAGCGCCGTCGTTTCGGTAACCCGCGGCCGGACCACGGGGACGCCGAGGAGATCGGCCTGGAACTGCAGCAGCAGGTCGTTGCGGGCGGCCCCGCCATCGACGCGCAGTTCGCGCATCGGCTGGCCGGCATCGCCTTCCATCGCCTGCAGGACTTCGGCACTCTGGAAGGCGATCGCTTCCAGCGCGGCGCGCGCGATATGGCCGCGGTTGGTGCCGCGCGTCATGCCGAACAGGGCGCCGCGGGCGTCGGGGTCCCAGTACGGTGCGCCGAGGCCGGTGTGGGCCGGCACCAGGTAGACGCCGCCGTTGTCCGGGACCGAGGCGGCGAGCCCTTCGATCTGGTCGGTACGGCTGATCAGGCCGAGGCCGTCGCGCAGCCATTGCACGGTGGCGCCGCCCATGAAGACGCTGCCTTCGAGCAGGTAGGTGGTGCTTCCCCGGCGTTGCCAGCCGATGGTGGTCAGCAGTTGATGGCGCGAAGCCATCGGCTGCGCTCCGGTGTTCATCAACAGGAAGCAGCCGGTGCCGTAGGTGTTCTTGGCCATGCCGTGTTCCAGGCAGGCCTGGCCGAAGGTTGCCGCCTGCTGGTCGCCGGCCATGCCGCAGAGGGGAATGGCGGCGCCCAGCCAGGCCGGGTCGAGGCTGGCGATGTTGCCGCTGCTGTCGACTAGGCGCGGCAACAGCGCCGCCGGGATCTTGAGCCGGGCCAGCAATTCCTCGTCCCAGCACCGGCGATGGATGTCGAAAAGCAGGGTGCGCGAGGCATTCGACGGGTCGGTGAGGTGCTGGCGGCGGCCCGTCAGATTCCAGGCCAGCCAGCTATCGATGGTGCCGCCGGCCAGTTCGCCGCGTTCGGCCCGGGCGCGGGCGCCGGGCACATGGTCGAGCAGCCATTGCAACTTGGGGCCGGAAAAGTAGGCGTCGAGGACGAGCCCGGTGCGCGCCCGGAACAAGTCGCCATGGCCGGCGGCCGTCAGTTCGTCGCAGATGCCGGCGGTGCGCCGGTCCTGCCAGACGATGGCGCGGTGCACCGGGCGGCCGCTGGCGCGCTCCCAGAGCACCGTCGTCTCGCGCTGGTTGGCGATGCCGACGGCGGCGATCTGCGCCGCGGTGACGCCGTGCTGGCGCAGGACGGCGCGGGCGACGCCAAGCTGGGCCTGCCAGATTTCATCGGCGTCATGCTCGACCCAGTCGGGCTGCGGGTAGTACTGGGTGATTTCCTGCTGGGCGAGGCCGTGGATATTGCCCCGCCGGTCGAACAGGATGGCGCGGGCGCTGGTCGTGCCCTGGTCGAGGGCCAGGACGAACTGGTCGGAACGGACTTCCATGCGGATCTCCGGCAAGCGGTGTCCGGCCAGTATAGCCGGCTCTCCGAGGGATGCGGCAGCGCCGCTCGCGGGCAGTCTGGCCGGCCCGCGCCGGGGGCCGGTTTAGCGGCGGCGGGTGGCCTGCAGTTCGTCGTCGATCAGGCGCTGCAGTTGTTCGAAACCAAAGCTCGGCAGCGGCTTGCCGTTGACGAAATACTCCGGGGTCATCGTCACGTTCAGGGTCTTGGCGTCGGCCAGGTCTTGGGCGATGACCTTGGCGATTTCCGGCGAAGTCAGGTCGAAAGCCATCTGTTCCATGTTCAGTCCCAAGCCGTCGAGATGCTTCCAGACCCGATCGACCTGCGCCGTGTGGTTGGCTACCCAGTCGGGTTGCGCCGCCAGGATGGCCTCCAGCACCGGCCAGAATTTACCCTGCAGACGAGCCGCTTCGAGCAGCCCGACGACCTTGTCGGAACCGTTATGGAAAGGGGCATAGCGCAGCACGAGGCGAATCTGCTCGGGGTTGGCTTGCAAGATTGCTTTGACCCGCGGATAGAAGTCCCGGCAGGTTTCGCAGGCCGGGTCGAAAAATTCGACGATGACGACCGGTGCCTCGACCTTGCCGAGGGCCGGCGAGTGCAGGCGCACCAACGCCGAGCGGTTGGCGGTGGCCAGTTGGCCGGCCGCCTTTTCCTGTTGCGCCGAGTAGAAATAGGCGCCGCCCGAGAAGGCAATGAGCAGGAACGTCAAGGCGACGACGAAAAGGGTTTTCTGGTTCATCGGGGACTCCTGGAGTGCGCGGCGAGCAGCAGCGCGGCGATGGAAATGAAAGCGAAGATGGAGAGCAGCGGGATGGTCAGGAATCCGAACCAGGTCACCACCGTGACCGAGCAGGGGACGCCCGGCATGCAGGGCTTGATGCTTTCCGGAATGACCCCGGCCACCAGCAATTGGTGAAAGATGGCGATCAGGCCGCCGATGCCGGCCAGCGGCAGGGTATAGCGGACGACCTTAGGATCGTAGGGAAAGAGGCCGAAGGGAAGGAGCACGGCCAGCGGAAACATGAAGATGCGCTGATACCAGCACAAGGTGCAGGTTGGGTAATGCATCACTTCGCCAAAGAAAAGGGCGCCGAGGGTCGACGTGCTGGCCACCAGCCAAGCGGCGAAAACCAGTTGCCAGGCTCGAACGGCGGCGGGTGTGGGCGGGCGAAGGTGGGCGGGGGGCATGGTCGAACTACTCGGGACGGCGTTGAGCTGCGCACTATACCGATTAGACCTCGGCACTGCCATGGCGTGCCCTTCCTTCACCGAACAGCCGGCTCACGATCTGCCAAAAAAACATCAATCCTGTCGCTCCGAATCCCCTCCGTCCCGGAGCGGCTTTATGTCGCTTGGGCATTCTCCGGCCGGCCAAATCCTTCGCTCCTGCAGTGCCGCACGCTTGCGTCAGCTAACCGGAGGAGGCCTAGGGCGGGGCTTCGGCGGGGTTGAAATCGACGGCCAGGTCGATGCTGAAGCTGCGGCCGCGCAGGCTGGCCGGTACCTCGGTGTGGCTGGCGGCGAGCCCCATCATTTCCAGCGCCGCCTGGTCGAGAACCGGGAAACTGCTGCTGCCCAGCAACTCCAGGTTGAGCGGGGCACCGCTTTCGGCGACCACCAGACGCAGGCTGACCCGGCCTTGCCAGCCGGCCGCGCGGGCGGCCGGTGGGTAGCGGCGAAACTGCCTGGCTTGTTGGCCGAGGGCGAGGTGATATTGGCGCAAGCCGGCCAAGTCGATGCCCTCATTGCTCGTCGCGGGCGGCGCTTCGGCCGGCTGTGGCGGATAGCGGCGCTCGGTCGCTGGCCGGGGGGCGGCTGGTTCGGCGGCGGCCCCAGGTCGGCGGGCGACGGCTGGCGGTGGTGGTGGGGCGACCGGCATCGCTTGCAAACTGGCGCGCAGGCTCCCGTGGGCGGCTGGCGAGGCCGGCGCCGGCAGCCGGCCGGGCGTTGGCGCCAGGAGCAGGGCATGGATCAGCAGGGAGGCGAGCAGCGGGCGGTGCAAGCGGCGCCAGTCGTCGAGCTGAAAGCCATGGTGCGGGAGCGGTAGGGAAAGCCAGGACATGCCGCCGAGTATGTTCGTCGGCGCCGGCCGCGGTCAACGCGGCTTGCCGCGCCGGCCGCCCCGGGGCTACCCTGCGGTTTGTCGCCCGGCCGTCAGCGGTCCGGGCCAACCACTGCCCAGAGAAAAGCAATGATCGCCAACCAGGAACGTTTCAATAAAGCCATCGCCCTGTTCGACGCCGCCAATGCCGAGGACCCCAATCTCGACGAAGGCCAGCCCAAGGAACTGCTTTACGCCATCCGGATGACCGAGATGATCGGCCGTTTTGCCCCGGCCGCCAGCGAAGTCGCCCAACTCGCCGTGCGCGCCCAGCACATCCGGCGGTGGACCGTGCCGCGCCACAATTATCCCCTCGGCAAACCCGGTTACTTTGCCTGGCGCACCGGTCTCTACCGCTTTCACGCCGAAACGGCGGCGGACCTGATGCGGCAGGCCGGTTACGACGTGGCGATGATCGAGCAGGTGAAAACGGCGGTCAGCAAGCAGGAGATGAAGAGCAACCCGGCGACGCAGATGCTCGAAGACGTCAGCAGCCTGGTTTTCCTCGAACATTACATGCAGGGCTTCGCCGGCCAGCACGCCGACTACAGCGAAGAAAAGTGGCTCGGCATCATCCGCAAGACGTGGAAAAAAATGTCCGACAACGCCCATGCCTTCGCCACCTCGGGCGGCATCACGTTGCCGCCAGCGCTCCTGCCGCTGATCGAGAAAGCCCTGGCCGACGCCTGATTTAGGCGTCTCCGGAACGGGCCGAGGGTCTGGCGCCGCCTCCCGGGGCATCGATTGATCGGCCTCGTTTTCCGGCTTTTTCGCCCTAAGTGCGATATCGCACCGACAGTGCGGCCCGGGCTCGGTAGTCTGGATTTCGCCTCCCGGAGCGGCCTGCTGGCGCTCTGCAGGGTCGCCCCGTCGGCGGCCGTTGCCTTGCTTCGCGGCAGGGACGACGGCGGCAGCGGGGTGGGCGACGGGCAATTTCGCCGGTCTGCCAAACACATGGAGTCTGGATATGAGCTGGGATATTGACGCGGAAGCATGGAAGCTGGTTCGGGGCAAAATCAAGTCGCGCTGGGGCAAGATCAACGAAGCCGTGCTCGTCGCCATCGACAGCAAGCGCGAAGGTCTGGTCAGCAAGGTGCAGGAACTCTACGCCGTGAGTCCGGAAGAGGCCGAAACCCAGGTCAAGAGTTTCGAGTCGCACACCAAGGAACTGCGCCCCAAGGCCGCCTGATCTGCGGCGACGGTCGGACTTCAAGGTCCGCCGTCGTTGCCCGGCGCTCAGCGTTTGTCGTTGGCGCGTCGGGTCGTGATGCCCTGGCCGAGGGGCAGGTTTTCAATGAAACGGCGGTAGCGCATTTCCGAATGTTCCAGCGCCTGCAGCGTGGCGCGCTGCTCGGTGATGTCCAGTAGCACCATCCGGCACTCGTGGCCGGCCTCGTCCGGCACCGCTTCGACCCGGACGGTGGCGGCCGGGCGCCAGGGCGTCGCGGCCAGTACGATCTCGCACAGGTTGCGCGTTTTCTCGTGCAGCACCTGGTCGACAAACTTGTCGAAGGCCGCCTGGCATTCCGGCGCCAGATAGCTGCCGAAACGCAGCCGGCTTTTCTGCGAGCGTTTCAGGCCGAGCAGAATGGCGCCGGCCAGGTTGAGATCAAGAATGTAGCCCCGGGCATCCAGCGTGAAATAGCCGATCGGCGCAAAGTCGTAGATGTCGGCATAGCGCTCGCTCCGTGCATCCGCCGTGTCAAAGGCCTGATGCAGCGCCTCGTTGCTGATTTCCAGTTCGATCTTGCGGATTTCCAGCTCATGCAGCAGGCGCGCACTGTCCGAAGGGCTTTCCGGGTTCGCCGTCGGCAAGTCGCGCCAGCGCGCTTCGGCCCGTTGCCGCAAGCTTGCCGGCGGTGGGCGCGCGCGGCTGGGCAAGAGACTTTCCGCCATCGCCTGGAAGTAGCGCCCATATTCGCCACGGATGGCCCTGTAACACTCGCAGGCCGCGTCCTCCAGGCCGGGCCGGTCGAGGACGACGATCTTGCCACGCTGGTACTGGATCAGACCGGCCGCCTGCAGCTTGCCGGCGCCGTCGGTGACCGCTTCGCGCCGGACACCGAGCAGGCTGGCAATACGGTCCTGGGTCATGTTGATCGCCTCGCCGGGTCGCCGGTCGAGGCAAAGCAACAACCAGCGGCAGAGCTGCTGGGCGATCGGATGGTGATTGGCACAGACGAAATTCTGCCCGGTCTGGGCCAGCAGGGCCTTGGCATAGCGCAGGGCGAGGCGCTGCAAGCGGCCGCCCTGGGCCAATTCCCAAGCCATGATCCCGGCTTTCAGACGATAGGCCTGGCCGGCACATTGAACGACCAGTTGCTGGCTGCTCACGGTGTCGCCCAGCACCAGCGAAACGCCGACCAGTCCCTCGTTGCCGACCATGGCCAACTCCGTCGAGGCGCCGTTGGCGGTGCTGGCGATCAGCGAAACGATGCAGGTGGTCGGGAAATAGACGTCGCTCAGCACCTCGCCGGCGTTCTGCAGGACGGCGCCGGCCGGCAGCGCAAGGAGTTCAAGATCGTCCTGCAATAAGGCCAGTTCGCTGCTGCTCAGCCCGGCCAGAATGAAATTCGGCGGCCCGGGCAAGGCTGCGGGGGGCATGGCTTTCCTTTTAGGGTGACCGGTCATCCTAAAATTGGACGGCCAAGCGTAGACAGCCTAAGCCCTTCGGCGCTTGGTCGAGGGATTTATTTTGGACCGGGAATAAGCCGTGTCGGCCAAGGAAATCACGGATTTATCCTGAAAGCCTTGCCGCAGCGTCGCAGAGGAGTAGAGAAGAACGTGAAAACAGTGGCTTGCGTCGTTTTTGCAGCTCACCCCAAAGGTTGGCCGAATAATCCACGCAAGCCGCTGTTTTTCCTCCGCATCTCTGTGGCTTACTTGCGGTTGCTGGGTTTATTCCCCAGCGTTTGGGCCGAGCCCGACGTAGCGATTGTCAATTGCCCGTCGCCGGGCGTCCTCCGGTCTTTGGCGCAATCAAGCAGGCGGCTCAGGCGGGTGGTTTAGTTCAGCGTTAACCTGGGTCTTGGCGTATTGCCAGGCGAATTGACCGCTGTCGCCGGAAAAGAGCGGCCGGCTTGCGTTGTCGGTGGCGCGCAGGCGCAGACGCAACTCCTTGGCCGGCAACTGGGCGAGCGGTGGCGCATCGAGCTTGACGGTCAGGCTGCGGATGCGGGTTTCGCCGACGATCTGGCCGACCGTGCAGGCGACGCCGACGCCGGCTTCCTGTTCGGCGCTGTCGAGGGCGGCCAACTGGCTGTGTACGTCCTCGATGTTGGCCTGCAGGGCATGCCCGCTGTCGCTCAACAGGCGCAGGGCACGCAGGGCGGGAGCGACCTGGGTGGCCAGTTTTTTCCAGCCCTCCTGCTGTTCCGGGGCCAGCGTCAGCTCCTTGCGCTGCAGTTTGCTGGCGATTTTCAGGTAATGGCTGATTTCCTTTTGCTGCCGGATGCTGTCTATCTTGCGCTGCTGCTCCTCGAGGGCGGTCTTGAGCCTGGCTTCTTCCTCGTGCAGGTGGTTGCGTTTGGCGTGAAAGGCGGAGAGGTCGGGGACGAGCAGGGAAAAGACGTTCTCTACCTCGCGGGCGTTGCGGGCCTGGACGACTTCGACCTGGTGCCCGGCGATGGCGCAGCTTTCGGCGTTGGCGATGACGATCCGGTCGGCCAGGATATCGCAGCAGCGGGCCTGATCGATATGCACTTCGCGGCCGATGAGCAGGCAGTTCTCGGCTTTTTTCAGGTGCAGGCAACCGGCCGGGGCAAGCAGCGTCGCCCCCGAGCAGACGCCTTCGACGCTGATGTCGCCGGCTGCGTTGCTGGCGCTGCCGCCGACCAGGTTGTGTTTGAGCAGGACTTCACCGCCCTGTGAAACGATGTTGCCGAAAACGTCGCCGTGGACAGTGATGCTGTGACATTTGACGGTGCGTTTTTCCTGGATTTCGCCGAACTCTTCGTACTCTTCACCGGCGAGCTGGAGGTCGCCGGTGGTGCGCAGGCTGACCCCTTCGCGACTGACGATCTTGGCGGTGATCGAGATCAGGCCGCTGGCCGCGTCGATATTGAGAAATCCGGCGGCGGTGGTGATCAGGCATTCGCCATCGGCTTCGTTGACGATCTGGGTGCCGGGGCCGGCGCAGTGGCTCAGGTCGAGGTCGGCCGGAAGGGGGGCGGGAATCGGCTTGCCGCTGATTTCGAGTCCGTCTTCGCCGGGCTGCCGGGGAAATTTCTTGAATAGCCGCAAGTCCTTGGTCACCTGCGGGTGGCGGTTTTCGAACTGGGTCAGGTCGATACGGCCGCCCGACAGTCTTTTCGGGGCATTGCTGCGCTGCAGGTTGCTCGATTCCGGCTTGATCTCGGCGTCCTTGCCGGGAATGAAGGGGCGCGGCCGGGCGACGACGAGGCGCTCGGTCTTGCCGCTCTGTATCGCCTGGGCGACGGCGGCATAGTCGATGCCGTAGCGGATGTCCTGCAACCAGGCGGCGGCGATGAACTCATCGACATCGAGGCTGGTGCGCTCATTCAACGTGCGCTGTTCGACGCGCAAGAGGCCGAAACTGCCATCTTCGAGGTCGCCCATGATCGGTTCGTCGACCACGGTTTCAAGGTAGGCCGGCTCGAACAGATAAACGGCTTCGCCGTTGTCGACCTTGAGCTGGCGGTAGAGGGCCTGCCGCTCCGGGGCGAAGCTCAGGATGTTGCCGGCAAAGCGCAGGGTCGGCGGATAGCGCCCCCCCAGGCTGGCCGGGTCGTCGAACAGAAGGGCAATGAAAGGCGGGTAATCGAGCTGGCTGAAGAAGGTGCCGATGGCGAAGCTGCGTTCGACAAAGGCAAAAAACTGATCGTTCTGCGTTGCCTCGGCCAGATCGACATAGAGGCCGTCCGGACGTTGGCTGATGAACGAAGGTAGCGCGATTTCGCCCTCCTGGAGGTCGGCTAGGTTGCCGATGGCGCAAGCCTGGTCGCCGGCGGCGGGGGGGGAGGGGGGCATGGTGGGGGCGCTGTTCATTTTAATTATCGGTGACCGAGTTATCCGGCGATGAATTGCAAGGGTTCAACGACCGGGCAGGGGGTGACCAAAGCCATCCGGTGCGCCAGAGTGCCGCCAGTTTATAGCCGGCAGGCGGCAATGTTCAACACCCAGCGCCGGGCTGCCAAAGCCCGCTGCGGTCTGGCTTTTTCGTCGGGTGGCGCGGCGTTGTTCCACTTTCCTTGCTTGGCTTGGGATGCCGGGCGGTGGCGATGCGCCGGGGGTATGCGAACGGTTTTGCTTGACGATATTTTCAAGTCAAGGCGGCACCGCGGATAGAATTGGGCGCCACTCTTGCCTTGCCGTCGGCCCCCCTTGGGGCAGGGCTTTTAGTGTGCGGCGCTTGCCCGGCGATAGCGCAAGGAGAGCCACGCCGCCAGCAGGCCGAGGCCCAGACCGCCGAGAACATCGAGAAAGACGTGCTGACGGATGGCCATGGTCGAATAGGCGATACCGAGACACCAGGCCCAGTTGCCGGCCAGGACCCACGGCGGGCAGGCAAAACGCTGCAGCAGGTGGTGCAACCACAGCGCCGAGAAAACCGAGGTGGCGACATGCAGCGAAGGGCAGGCGTTGCCGGCGGCGTCGATGCCCTTCAGGAAGTCGAGCTCGGGAAACCGTGTCCAGTCGATATCGGCCGGGGGGACGGTGGTCGGCCAGAAGTAGAAAATGGTCAGGCCGGCCAGACAGGTCAGGCCGATATCCCGGGCGTAGTTCCACAGTTCGCGGCGGGTCGCCAGCAAGGCGGGGGGCAGCGAGACATAGACCCACATCGAGACATAGAACGGCATGGCCAGCGGCTGCACGTCGATCAGGCGATCGACCCAGGTGACGGGCATTATCGTTGCCGGATAAGCCGGATTCCTGAGCAAATAAAAATAGGCGTTGAAGAACAGGCTGATGAAAACGGTCGTGCCGATTGCCTTGAGATAGCCATGGCGGAAAATCATCACCGCTATCTGGCGGTACCATGGCGCTGGCGTCTCGGCAGCGCTGCCCGCTGGGCCGGGGCACTTCATGAACGGGCCCGGTGGCAGGTGGCACAATGCCAAATGACGAGCGCCGTCATGCGGCTGGCCAATGCGCGTTGTCCTCGTTCGCCCTCATTCTCAATCTCCTCGCTGCCGACTCTTTTGGGGAAGCTATGTTAGCACCGGGGTTTTAAAGCAAAAGTAGCGAATGTATTCGGCCTAAGTTTGGCGGCTCCGGGCAGGGGATTTTTCCGCCCGTATTTGCGCTCAGCTTTGCCCCTACAATTAGCGCTTCTTGCTTCCCCGCCAAAATGCCATGACCATCGAAATTTCCGCCGACGCCAGCAAGGCCGCCATCGTTTCAATCCAGCGCTATTTTTCCGAAAACCTGGAGGAGGAGATCGGGGGGCTGGCGGCCGGTGCCCTGCTCGGGTTTTTCCTCAAGGAAATTGGCCCCCTGATCTACAACAAGGCGATTGCCGATGCCCAGGCGCGGCTGCAGGCCCGGGTCGCGGAACTTGATGTCGAGGTGTACGAGGATGAGTTCCAGTACTGGGTAAAGCCGGGGCGGCCGGGCAAGCGTCATGGATGAGCTGAATTCCCTGGCCGGCCTCGGTTGGACGCTGCCCACTCCGGCCTACCTGATCGGTGCCCTCCTGTTCGGCATCATCGGCTTTGCCGCCTACCGCTACGGCAAGCGGATGTCGCGCAACCGGGTGAAATGGATTGGCGTCGCCCTGATGCTTTATCCCTATGCGATTTCCGGCACCGCCCAACTCTATGCCGTCGGTACCGCGCTCTGCCTGGGCTTGTATATCAGGCGCGATTAGTCGGGCGTGGAAGGCTGACCGTCGTTTTTGCCGGGCCGTCCAGGTTAGGCGTCGGCCGGACTTTGGGTGATGCGTTTTCGATATTTCGCCCGGGCTGGCGAGCATTTCTCGGCTCGTGAATCCTCTCCGCCTCAGCCGGCTTTTGCCAGCGGCTTGCTGAACTGCATCGGCGCCTGCCATCGGAGCAGGATCTCGAAAAGTTTTTCCGGGCTGACCGGTTTGGCGATGAAGTCGTCCATGCCCGCGGCAAAGCAGCGCTTCTTGTCTTCGGCAAAGGCATTGGCCGTCATCGCCAGGATCGGGACGTGAGCGCCGCGCGGCAAATGGCGGATGTTGCGCGCCGCTTCCAGACCGTTCATGTAGGGCATCTGCATGTCCATCAGGATCAGGTCGTAGCTGTTGCGGCGAACGAGTTCCATGGCTTGCAGGCCGTTTTCGGCCAGATCGACGATCTGGCCGATGTCGCGGAGCAGTTCCTGAACGATTTCCCGATTGATCGGTTCGTCTTCCGCCAGCAGAATTCGGCGCCCCCGGTGCTCGCGGGCCAGGGTGGCTTCGGCCAAGCCGGCCGGCGGTTTGGCTAGCGTTTTGCTGACGCCGCTCGCCGCCTTGAGGCGGGCCGTAAACCAGAAGCAACTGCCGACGCCCAGCGTGCTTTCGGCACCGGCTTCGCCGCCCATCAGGTGCGCCAGTTTCCGGGTAATGCTCAACCCCAGCCCGGTGCCGCCGTGCGTGCGGCTGGTCGAACTGTCGGCCTGCGCGAATTCCGAGAAAATGCTGCGCAGGTGTTCCGGGCTGAGCCCGATGCCGCTATCGCGCACCTCGAAACGCAGCAGCGCATGTTCGCCGTTGTCTTCGTCGAGTCGCACGCGCAGGGTGACGCTGCCGGTTTCTGTAAACTTCAGGGCATTTGCCGCGAAATTGAGTAGCGCCTGCTGGAGCCGGGTCGGGTCGCCACGCAGGTTGCGGGGCAGGGCCTTGTCGGTCTCGACGCGCAATTCCAGTTTTTTGCTTTTCGCCTTGTCGCCCAGCATGGAAACGATGTTGGCGGTAATGCTCTCGATGCTGAGGTCGATTTCTTCGAGAACGAGTTTGCCGGCTTCGATTTTCGATAAGTCGAGGATGCCATTGACCACTTCCAGCAGGTGATGGCCGGCCGCGTTGATCTTGTCGAGTTGCACCGCCTGATGCGGTAAGACGCCTTCGCGCTTGATGATGTGGGCGATCCCGGTAATGGCATTGAGCGGGGTACGGATCTCGTGCGACATGTTGCTGAGAAATAGCGATTTGGCGCGATTGGCCCGCTCGGCCGCCTCTTTGGCGGCTTTCAGTTCTTCCTCGACGGTCTTTCGCCGGCTGATCTCACGGCTTAATTGCAGCGTGCGACTGGCCAGTTTGTCGTACATGCTCATCACGGTTTCGATGAGAAGCGGTGTTGCCCCGCTCATTTCATCATCGGCGAGTTGTTTTGCCTGTTCCAGCGAAAGGCCGGCGCGCCGGGCCAGCGCCGCCTTGGCCATGCGCTTGTCGGATTCGAGAATGTGCAGGGCCAGCCAGTGGCTGAGAAACCGGACGATCTCGTCGATGACATCTTCCGGCGTCTGCTCGCCGCCGTGCGCTCGCATCGCGGCCACCTGGTCGATGAAATCGACATGGCCGATGCGGTGCCCGGACTCCCATGTGTCGTTGCCGAAGTAACCGGCCCAGATACGCTCTTCGGTGGCGAAATGGACGGCGGTGTACTCCCGGAGTTGCTCAAAGATGGCGTTGATGCCCGGAACATCGTCCGGCTTGCTCAAGTATCCGACCAATTGGTTGAGCAGACTGATCAAGCCCCGGTGCTGCTGATCAATTTCTTCAATTCCAGTATTGAAGTTGTCGTTCCACGGGAAAATATCGACTGTTTGAATCATTGCACCCTCCACTGGCAACGGGCGCCCACTTCCCGTTTTTGCCTGACCGCTAGCCGCTGATCAGATTGTTGCGGTGGGACGCTGAAATATTGTCTGTTCTATTTTTATGCATTTTGAAATATCGGACGGTACGCCAGGGTGAGCCAAGGGAAAAAACGGGCTTCCCATAAAGCGCTTGACGACTTTCAAATTAATCAAATTATTACTATTGTAATAGATCGATGGGTTTTCGCTACAACTTTGTCCTCTGGTCAGTTGCCGGGCGCTCGAAAGGCTCCGGCAGCGACGGACCGTTTCGGGATTTAGTGGCCTGGCCGGAGGCGGCCTTTGCGCAAGGCGATGCCCGGCCGTTTCCGCGCCTCGGGTATAATGCCGGCCTCTCCGCCTAACCAGACCCCACTCCCCATGGCCGACATTCTTTGCCTCAAGGGCGACGCCGCCTTTTCCGCCTTCCGTCTGCAACGCCTGCAAGCCCGCCTGGTGGCGGCCGTGTCGGATATCGAATCCGTGGCGGCAGATTACTGGCATGTCGTGGCGCAAAAGCGCGTCCTGAATGCCGACGAGCGCGCCAAGCTGGCGACGCTGCTGGAAGAGAAGGCAGCCGGTGCTGATGCCGGCGAACTGTTCCTGGTGGCACCGCGCATCGGCACTATTTCGCCGTGGTCGTCGAAAGCCACCGACATCGCCTGGAATTGCGACCTGGATGCCATCGAGCGCATCGAGCGCGTCATCGCCTTCCACGTCGTGCTCAAGGGTGGTCGTGCCTTGAATGGCGAGGAAAAGAAGACGGTTGCCGCGTTGTTGCACGACCGCATGACCGAATCGGTGCTGCCCGGTTTCGCGGCGGCCGGCGAACTGTTCCGCCATTTCGAGCCGAAGCCGCTGAATACCGTCGATGTGCTGGCCGGCGGCAAAAGCGCCCTGGTCGAAGCCAATGCTTCGCTCGGTCTGGCGCTGTCCGACGACGAAATCGATTACCTGCTCGACGTCTTCACCAAGGCCGGCCGCAATCCGACTGATGTCGAACTGATGATGTTCGCCCAGGCCAATTCCGAGCACTGCCGCCACAAGATTTTCAACGCCTCCTGGGTGATCGACGGCGAGAAGAAGGATAAAACGCTGTTCGGCATGATTCGCGAAACCCACGCCGCCCACCCGCAGGGGACGGTGATGGCCTATGCCGACAATTCCTCGATCATCGAAGGCGCCAGCATCCAGCGTTTCTACCCGGATGCCGACCGCGGCTATTCCTACAAGGAAGAGCTGACCCACATCCTGACCAAGGTCGAGACGCACAACCACCCGACCGCCATTTCTCCCTTCCCCGGCGCGGCCACCGGCAGCGGCGGCGAGATCCGCGACGAAGGCGCCACCGGCAAGGGGTCCAAGCCGAAGGCCGGCCTGTGCGGTTTCTCGGTCTCCAACCTCAATCTGCCGGACGCCCCGCAGCCGTGGGAACACGCCTACGGCCGTCCGTCGCGTATCGCTTCGGCGCTCGACATCATGCTCGAAGGCCCGATCGGCGCCGCTGCCTTCAACAACGAATTCGGCCGCCCGAACCTGACCGGCTATTTCCGTACCTACGAGCAGGATGTCGCCGGCACGGTGCGCGGCTACCACAAGCCGATCATGATCGCCGGCGGCCTCGGTTCCATCCAGGCCGGCCAGTCGTTCAAGGAAGAAACTTTCCCGGTCGGCACGAAATTCGTGCAACTCGGCGGCCCCGGCATGCTGATCGGCCTGGGCGGCGGCGCAGCCTCGTCAATGACGGCCGGCACCAATGCTGAAGACCTTGATTTCGCCTCGGTGCAGCGTGGCAATCCGGAAATCCAGCGACGGGCGCAGGAAGTCATCGACCGCTGCTGGCAACTCGGCGCCAATAACCCGATCCTGTCGATTCACGACGTCGGTGCCGGCGGCGTTTCCAACGCCCTGCCGGAACTGGCCCACTCGGGCGGCGTTGGCGCGGTGTTCGATCTGCGCAAGGTGCCGACCGAAGAGCCGGGCATGTCACCGGCCGAAATCTGGTCCAATGAATCGCAGGAACGTTACGTGCTGGCCATTCCGCCGAACCGCATTGGCGAATTCCAGGCGATGTGCGAACGCGAGCGCTGCCCGTTTGCCGTGGTCGGCGAAGCCACCGGTGACGGCCACCTGACGGTGACCGACGCGCATTTCGGCGTCAATCCTGTGGACATGGAAATGGAAGCCCTTTTGGGCAAGCCGCCGCGCATGACGCGCGACGTGACGCACCAGCCGGAAACTTTCGTCTCCTTCGACGCCGCCTCCATCGAACTCAAGGATGCCGCCTATCGCCTGATGCGTCTGCCGACTATCGCCGACAAGACCTTCCTGATCTCCATTGGTGACCGCTCGGTCGGCGGCATGACCGCCCGCGACCAGATGGTCGGCCCGTGGCAGGTGCCGGTGGCCGACGTCGCGGTGACGACGATGGGTTATCAGGGTTACTTGGGTGAAGCCTTCGCCATGGGCGAACGCACGCCGCTCGCCGTGCTTGATGCGCCGGCCTCCGGCCGCATGGCCATCGGCGAAGCGCTGACCAACCTGGCCGCCGCCGACATCGGCGATCTCGGCAAGGTCAAGCTCTCGGCCAACTGGATGGCGCCGTGCGGTGTGCCGGGCGAGGATGCGCGCCTGTACGACACGGTTGAAGGTATTTCCGAGTTGTGCAAGGCGATCGGCGTGTCGATCCCGGTCGGTAAGGATTCGCTGTCGATGCGCACCGCCTGGGAAGATCAGGGCGTCAAGAAACAGGTGGTGTCGCCGCTGTCGCTGGTCATCACCTCGTTTGCCGCGGTGGACGACGTGCGCAAGACGAAAACGCCGCAACTGGCTGTCGATCAGGGCGAAACCGAACTGCTGCTGCTCGATCTTGGCCAGAACCGCCTCGGCGGCTCGGCGCTGGCGCAGGTGTACAACGCCACCGGCAACGATGTGCCGGACGTTGATGATCCGGCCAAGTTGAAAGGCTTGTTCGACGCCGTGCAGAAACTCAATCGCGACGGCCTGCTGCTCGCCTATCACGACCGTTCCGATGGCGGCCTGTTCGTCGCCGCCTGCGAAATGGCCTTTGCCAGCCGTCGCGGCGTGTCACTCGATCTCGACGGCATCTGTTACGACGCCGGTGCCGGCGATGTCGATGGTTCGGAAAAACTGACCAACCTGCTGGCCGGCCGCGATTTCGAGAACATCGTGCGCGCCCTGTTCAACGAAGAACTCGGCGCCCTGATCCAGATCCGCCGCGCCGACCGCGAAAAGGTCACGCCCATCCTGCGCGCCCTGCGTGTGCCTTACCATTTCGTCGGCACCATGAACGAGTGGGACGAAATCCGCGTTACTCGCAACGCCAAGCGCGTGCTGCGTGAAAAGCGCGTCGACCTGCAACGCGCCTGGTCGGAGACCAGCTACCAGATGCAGGCCATGCGCGACAACCCGAGCTGCGCGCAGCAGGAATTCGACCGTATCCTCGACGTCGCCGATCCCGGCCTGACGCCGAAGCTGACGTTTGATCCGCAGGAAGATTTCACCAAGGTTTACCAGGATGTCAGCGGCCGCCCGCGCGTCGCCATCCTGCGCGAGCAGGGCGTCAATAGCCATTACGAAATGGCCGCCGCCTTCGACAAGGCCGGTTTCGCCTCGGTCGACGTGCATATGAGCGACATCCTGGCCGGCCGCGTCAGCCTCAAGGATTTCAAGGGCTTGGTCGCCTGCGGTGGTTTCTCCTATGGCGACGTGCTCGGCGCCGGCCTCGGCTGGGCGCGGACCATCCTGATGCACGACGGTTGCCGCGACGAATTCGCCGCCTTCTTCAATCGCAAGGACACCTTTGCTCTCGGCGTCTGCAACGGCTGCCAGATGATGAGCGCGCTGAAGTCCATCATTCCCGGTGCCGAACACTGGCCGGCCTTCCGTCGCAACAAGGTCGAGCAGTTCGAAGCGCGTTTCGTGATGACCGAAATCCTCGATTCGCCGTCGATCTTCTTTGCCGGCATGGAAGGCTCGCAAGTGCCCATCGTCGTCTCGCACGGCGAAGGCCGGGCGGTGTTCGACAATACCGACGACCAAGCCAAGGTGCTGTCGGCCGTGCGCTACGTCGACAACAAGGGCGAACCGACCGAAGTCTATCCCTACAACCCGAACGGTTCGCCGAACGGTTTGACCGCGGTGACCACGGCTGACGGCCGCTTCACGATCATGATGCCGCACCCGGAACGTGTCTTCCGCACCGTTCAGATGTCCTGGCACCCGGAAAGCTGGGGCGAGGATTCGCCGTGGCTGCGCATGTTCCGCAACGCGCGGCGCTGGGTGGGCTGAGACAGTAACTGCTATAAAAGGAACTCTGAGGAGTTCCTTTTTTTTACGCCCGAACGGCCATCGCGCTGCTGTCAAAGCAGGTTTTTGTTTTCCCGGGAAGCGCGGGTTGGCGGAACGCTCCGCCTTGCACAGGAATCACGCCTATCTGACGTATGTCATAATTCATTCTGTCTGAATAGATGCCTGATCCATTTCGCCGGGTCAGTGGTTGAGCGTGAGGAAAGAAGACGCTATGGTCGATATGGAACACTTGCAGGCATTGTTGAATTGTGCGACGGAGAGCGATTGGCAGGAGGTGTTCTTCTCGCTCTGCCGTGGTCAGGGTTTCGATCTGGCATTGTTTGCGGTGGTGCCGAGTCGGCATGTGGCATTGGAGAGTGCTTTCGTGCACAGCAGTTATGCCCCCCGCTGGCGCGCTACCTACGATACGGAGAAATTGCACTATGTCGATCCGACGGTCGAGCATTGTCTGGCGAGGAATGTGCCAGTCGTGTGGTCACCTTCGATTTTTCGCAGTAGCTGCCAGAAACGCCTTTACGAGGAGGCATCGGCCTACGGGATTCGTTCCGGGATTACCTTCCCCATTCACGGCCCACGGGGTGAGTTCGGCGTATTGAGCTTGGCGACTGGAAATCTGGGTAGCCGTGACTTCATCAGCGAATTTGGCCATACCTTGCCCGATCTGGCGTTGATTCGGGATTACGTTTTTGAGTCCTGTTTGCGTTTCGCACCGGGGGGGCGATCGGCCGAACGCACAGTGCATCTCACGCCGCGTGAGCGGGAGTGCCTGCAATGGAGCATGGAAGGCAAGTCCTCATGGGAGATCGCCCGAATATTGTGTTGCTCGGAGGCGACGGTAAATTTTCATGTGGCGAATATCCGGCGCAAGTTCGACGTGACCACACGTCGTCAGGCGGTGGTAAAGGCAATCCGCCTTGGTTTGATTAGCGTGGGCTGAGTTCCGACTGCCTCGGGGGCATCGTCGGGGGCTTCGGTGCCGGGGTGGTGCGGGCCGAACGTAAATCGCTGTCGCTGACAGCTCCGTCCAGATAGAGACTGAGCAGGATGGCAACAGGGAAAGGTATTTCCATACCGAGTTCAAAGCGACTCCCTCGTGACTGTGAAACACCAAAACGCTGCCAGAAACGGGTCTGACTTTCGCGCTTTCTCTTGCGCAATGCACGCAATTCTGCAGCACTTACTGCAAACCTGCCGATCGTTTTGGATGGATGTTCTTTCATATGGCTTCTTGAGTCAGGTTCTCTGCTGGGCGGACTATTTCAGCACCCTGGGCGAATGGGAGAGGAATAATCCAGTCTCTCTCGAAGCATTTCAACCTGTCTGTTGTGATGATTGCCGGATTACCCGATACGCATATCATGGGCCGCCTGAAGTCATCGAGGCGAAAGAAAGAGAGGCCCATCATGTCGCTGCAGATTCAAATTGCTCCCCGGCGGGAATTTCAGAGCAAAGTGCTGTGGGAAATGCACAAACTTCGTGCCAAAGTCTTCCGGGATCGGATGGGTTGGGAGGTGGCGGTGATGAGTGGGATGGAAATCGATGGTTACGACGCGATCGATCCCTATTACATGCTGATCAGGGAGGCGGGGGGCGAGTTGCGGGGATGCTGGCGTATATTGCCAACCGAGGGCCCCTACATGTTGAAAGACTCGTTCCCGCAATTGCTGCATGGCCAAGTCGCGCCACAGGATCCCGATGTGTGGGAATTGAGTCGCTTTGCTATCGATACCGATGGCCGCCATAGCTTTGGTTTTTCCGAGGTTGCCATGGAGTCGATACGGGAAATCATCGCCTATGGGCATCGGAGTGGCATCCGCTTCTATGTCACGGTGACCACTACTGCTATTGAGCGGCTCTTGCGTCGCGCCGGTGTTTCCATTGCCCGTCTCGGACCGGATATGAGGATCGGTGTCGAGAATGCGGTGGCGCTATATGTTGATGTCGGCAAAACCTACGAGCGTATTTGCGGTGCCTTGCCGCAGGCGGCCTGAGCCTTGTCGAATCGATTCGGGTCGTGGGCCATTTTTCGATCCGGCGAGGGCTGGTCGAGGTGCTCCGTTAGCCGGCAAGGAGAGGGACGCTTACGGTTAGCGAAGGACGCGAGCAGTAATATCCGAACAATTCCTGCGTTTCGCCATCTTTTGCCAGGGTGTATAGCCCAAAGCATATGCTGAGCTTCTCCATGCCATGTCCTTTTGTTCTTGATTCGAGGCTGGAAAAATCGATGCTGGTATGGCCTGGGGGGATGCCGGTTTCAACCTCGGGGTCTGGCGTTACTGCGTAGGAGCGGGTCAGAAACGATGGTGAAAATGCGTTGAATGCCATCTCTCCGGCCGTGTATTCAAGGCTGTACACGACTACAGCATCATCCGAATTGTGGTAGATCGAGGTGCCGGAGATCGAGACGTAGTCGCCGGCATTGGCGCTGAATTGCAGGTTGGCGCTGCATTGCCCCGCGATATTTCCGCGAGCGCCGCTGCCGAGTATGAACAGATTTTCCTGATCGACCGGGGTTGGGGCGGCGGGGTCTTGGCTGGGAGCGGGGAGCGTCGCCTTGACGTTTGCCGTGTCAACGACGACCAGTATGTTGATGATGGCGGTAGAAACAGCATCCACGTCTGATTGCATGATGAGTCCTCTCTTGCGAATTCAAAACGTTGCGCCGACCGTGAGGCTAACGAGCGCCAAAAATCTTGATGACAAGCGGCATTGCAATATGACATCTCCGCGGTTTGGCGAAGAAGGTCTTCGCCGGGTGACTCGGCAAGACGACGGCGCTCGAGAGTCAAGCGCCATCGTTCGGAGCGTTGAAGCGAAATCCGTCAACCTACGGTAATCGTCGGATCCCAGTAGTAGTAACCAAATAGCTGTTGCGTTTCCCCGTCGGGAGCCAGTGTGTAAAGCCCAAAATTGACGTAGAAATTCTCGCTGCCCGCCTTGGCGACTTTCGAGTCAAGGCTTGAGAAATTGATCGAGGCTTGCACCGGGGGAATCCCGTTCGAGGTGCTGGTGTTCGGGATCACCGCTTTCGACCGTGTCACGATGTTGGGCACGAAGGTGTTGAAGACAGAGTCGCCGCTCCAATATTTGATGCCGTAAATGATTACCGCATCATCGGAGTTGTTATAGATCGAAGTGCCGGTGAACCCCACGTAATCGCCGACGTTGGCCCGGAAGTTAAGGTCGGCGGTTCCCTGGCCCCCGATGATGCCGCGCGATCCCGTGCAAATCATGAACTGACTGCTATGGTTGATGCCGGTTGGGTGGGCTGGATCTGTGCTGGGATTGGGGTAATTCTTCTTGACATACTCGGTGTCGATCACGATGAGAACGTTGATCTGTTGCACGCTGGCGGCATCTATTGAGATTGATGTCATCGCTTTTCCCTTTCTGGGTTGTGGTGCCTACTCATATGGCTTTTCGGCGACGCCTCGTCGAGGGCGGCTGGCTACCGCTGCCCATGTCCAACGAGTATTTATGTTGGCCAGAAAGCATTGCGCTGCCTACCTATGTTCTTTGCTAGGTTTACACGGCGAGCGAGTGTTGGCGGTGAGAACTGAGACTGGCCGCCGGTAGCTGAGTACAGCATGACTGTGATCGGGGGGGTAAAAAGGGTGTGTCAGGATGGAACACCCATACCTTCACGTTCCTAGTTGTGATTGATTAAGGGAAATGAGGGGGTTAGAACTACTCCATAAGAAATAAAGGTTGGGCCATGCGATTGCTTTGCCGCGTAACCAGCGGCAATTCGGCAGCGTGGTTAGGGCGGAGACGAAGGCAAAATCGATTTGAACTGCACAGGGGGAATTCAGATGAACGCTCTAACACTCATATTCGCGGCGGCCTGCATTTTCGCGATTGCCTATCGCTTCTACGGGATCTTCATCGGCAGCAAGGTGATGAACCTGCGCGACGACCGGGAAACGCCCGCCGTCACTCAGGCCGATGGTCACGATTTCGTGAAGACCGACAAGTACGTGCTGTTCGGTCACCATTTCGCTGCCATCGCCGCCGCCGGTCCGCTGCTCGGGCCGGTGCTGGCCGCCCAGTTCGGCTTTCTGCCGGGTGCCTTGTGGATACTGATCGGCGCCGTATTGGCCGGCGGCGTGCACGATGCGATCGTGCTCTTCGCCTCGGTTCGCCATAAGGGACGAAGTCTGTCGCGCATCGCCGAGGCCGAAATCAGCAAGGCGGCCGGCAAGGTCGCTTCGGTGGCCATTCTGTTCATCCTGATCCTGACCCTGGCCGGGCTTTCCATCGCCGTGGTCAATGCCATGTTCAACAGTCCCTGGGGCACCTTCACCGTCTTCGCCACCATCCCGATCGCCATGATCATGGGGGTGTACATGCAGAAAGTCCGTCCCGGCGACATCCGCGGCGGCAGTATCATCGGCGTCGTATTGCTGGCGCTGTCCATCCTGGTCGGGCCGTATGTCGCTGCCGATCCGGTTCTCGCCGCCATGCTCACCTTCTCCAAGAAGGAACTCGCCGTCATCATTCCGGCCTACGGCTTTGCCGCCTCGGTGCTGCCGGTCTGGTTCCTGCTGGTGCCGCGCGATTACCTGTCCACCTACCTGAAGATCGGCACTATCGCGCTCCTCGCCTTGGGCATCGTCTTCGTCCATCCCGACCTGCAAATGCCGGCCGTGACGTCGTACTTCTACGGTGGCGGCCCGATCATCCCGGGCGCGGCTTTCCCCTTCGTTTTCATTACCATTGCTTGCGGCGCGCTGTCGGGCTTCCACGCCATCATCGGTTCGGGGACGACGCCGAAGATGATCGCCAACGAGAAGGACATCATCTTCGTCGGCTACGGCGCCATGCTGATGGAAGGCTTCGTCGGCATCATGGCCCTGATCGCCGCCTGCGTCCTGGTGCCGGCCGATTACTTCGCCATCAATGCGGCACCCAAGGTGTTCGCCACCCTCGGCATGCTGCCGGTCAATCTGCCGGAGCTGGCCGCCCAGGTCGGCGAACAGGTCCAGGGGCGGCCGGGCGGTGCCGTTTCGCTGGCTGTCGGCATGGCCTTTATCTTCTCTTCGGTGCCCTTCCTGGAAGGGATGATGGCCTACTGGTATCACTTCGCCATCATGTTCGAGGCGGTCTTCATCCTGACCGCCGTCGATGCGGGTACCCGTGCCGGTCGCTACCTGCTGCAGGAAATGCTCGGCAAGGTCTATGCCCCGTTCGCCGACAACACCTGGATTCCCGGCATCGTCGTGACCAGCGCGCTGTTCACCTCGGCCTGGGGCTACCTAGTGTATACCGGCGATATCTCCACCATCTGGCCGCTGTTCGGCATGAGCAACCAGCTTCTTGCCACTTGTGCGCTGATTGTCGGCACCTCGATGCTGATCCGTCTGGGCAAGGCGAAATACGCCTGGGTGACCGCCGTGCCCGGGCTGTTCATGTTGCCGATCGTGATGTGGGCGGGCTACCTCAATATCACCGCCAACTTCCTGCCCAAGGGCTTGTATCTGCTGGCCGGCATGTCGGTGGTCCTGATGGTGCTGATGACCATCGTTTTCGTCGAGGCTTTCCGGCGCTGGTACGCCTTGCTGCAAGTCGAGAAAACGGTTGCCGACAGCTATGGCGATCAGGTGCTGGCGATGGCCGAGGATCGCTGAGCAGAGTCGTTGTTCGCCGGCGGCGCCCAGCGGTTTGAAGTGACGGGAAAGGAACTCCGCGGAGTTCCTTTCTCTATTGGGGCTGGGTGCGCAGCAGCAGGATATTGCCGAAGGATTGCAGCCCGACCACTTCTTCGAGTTGCAGTCGGCTGGCGGTGAACAGCGCCTGCCAATGGCTCAGCGTGCGTTCCCGGCCGCGCGTGCCCATCAACATCTGCAGGTCGAACGAGGCGCCGACCAGGTCGGCATGGCTTTCCGGCAGGACCATTTCCAGCAGCGCGATGCGCGCCCCGGTGCGGCCGCAGGCCGTGGCCAGGTTACCCAGCACCTGCCGGCAGGTGGCGTCATCGAAGGCGTGGAGGATGGCAGAAAGCAGATAAATGTCCTGCTCGTCACGGGCCGGCGGCACCGAAGCCAGCATGTTGCCGGCCGCGAATTGCTGGCGTTCGGTCTTGCGATTTTCCGCCTGGGCGATGACTTGCGGCCGGTCGATGACCAGGGCAGTCAGCTTCGGGTGATGTTTCAGGATGGCCGCCGACTTGGCGCCGAGTGAGCCGCCGACGTCGATGATGCGGGCGAAGCGGCCCCAGTCGAAATCGGTGGCGAAGCTGTCGCCGGTCAGGGCTTCGACGCTGCTCATGGCTTGCGAAAACAGGGCGTCGAGTTCGGCATTGTCGTCGAGGTAAGCAAACAGCTCCTTGCCGTGGCTTAGCTGGAAGGGCGGCACGCCCCGTCGAATGCCATTTTCGAGCTGTTCGTACCAGGGGCGGCTCATGGCGTCGGCGTTGTGCAGCAGGATCATGGCGCGCACGTTATCGGGCCGCTCCGGGCGCAGAAAATTCGAGGTCTTGTTGTTGCGAAAGCGCTGCGCCGAGGTTTCTTCGAAAATGCCCATGGCGGCGAGCAGGCGCAGCAGGCGGCCGGTGGCGTCGGGATTCGTGCCGAGGCGGGCGGCGATATCCGTTGCGGCGAGTTCGTCATCGCCCAGCGCGCCGGCGATGTCGAGCCGGGCGGCGACATAAAGGGCGCGCGATTGCCAGAAGGCGGAGCCGATCTGCAGCAGGCGGAAGGGCGGCGGCGTCAGCTTGTGGTGCAGGGCCTGCAGCCAGGCACCGAATCGGGTTAGTCGGGCGAAGCGGCGCACGGCGCCGGCATTTTTCTGGAATGACATGGCTGTCCTTTCAGGCTTCGGGCGCCAGGCCGGCCGAGAACAGGCGGCCGTTGAAAACCGCCAGTTTTTCCAGAAAGGCCGCATCCATCGGCTGTTCCATCTGTTCCTCGAAAATTTCCTTCAACAGCATCGGCGTCATCGCCAGGCTGACGAAGGCCATGCGCACGATGTCGGGGTCGGTGCCGGCGGCGACCTGGTGGTCGGCTTGCAGCTCGTTGATCCGGCTGGCGCCGCGGCTGCGGCCGCGTTCGAGCAATTGCTGGATGAAGCGTCGGCCGGGACCTTGCTTGAGTGCGAGAACCTTGAGAATGAGCTTGGGGAATTCAGGATGCGCCGTCATCGTCATGTAGTAGAGACGCAGGAAATCGCTGAAGCCGCCAACCGAGGCCAGCATCGGGCCGTCGAGAACGGCCAGCAGCGGCTGCATCGTCTCACGTATCATCTCTTCGTAGAGGCCTTCCTTGCTGCCGAAGTAGTAGCGGATCATCGAGACATTGGCGTCGGCTTTTTCGGCAATCAGCCGGGTGGTCACCCGGTGGTAGTCGTCGGCCAGGAAACATTGCAGCGCCGCCTGGATCAGGCGTGCCCTGAGTGGTTCGGTCGTGGCGTCCATCGTCTTGCTCCGGATTGCGATGGAATAAAGACTAGCACTGCCGCTCGCCGCTCTCGTAGTGCTTTCGTCAATCAAGATGCAGGGCTTGATTGAAGCGGGGAAGCGGTTACTTGTGGCGAATCAGGCCTGGCAGACGTCGACCCACCGGCCGCCGGTAATTTCAGCCAGTTGCTGCGGGCTGATGCGGACCGCGCTGTGGACGGCGCCGGCGGCGGGCAGGACTTCGTCGAAAGCCTGCAGCGACTGGTCGAGGTAGATCGGCAGCTCGTTGGTCAGGCCGAAGGGACAGACGCCACCGACCGGATGCCCGGTCAGTTCGACGACTTCCTCGGCCGGGAGCATCTTGCCCTTGCCGAAACGGTCCTTGAATTTGCGGTTGTCGATGCGGGCATCGCCGCGCGCGACCAGAAGCATGGCCTGTCCACCGTTCACGCGAAAAGCCAGGGTCTTGGCAATGCGGCCGGCTTCGACGCCATGCGCGGCGGCGGCCAGCGCGACGGTTGCCGTGCTGACTTCCAGTTCGATGATCGGGATGTCCAACTGGCGAGCCGCGAAGAAGTCGCGGACTGACTGCAGGCTCATGACTCTCGGTATTCGCGCAGTCTGTCGAGTTGGCCGACCAGTTGGTGCGAGGATTCGTTGAGTTCCGGCAGCAGCAGGTCGGCCGAGTCGCCGAGGCCGCTGTTGCTGAGTTCGACGATTTCGTTGGCCAGGTGATGGAAGCGCTCGTGGATGACCACCAGTTGCTGGTAATCAGCAGACGTGACGCCGGTGCCGGTGGCTTCGTTCAAGGTGCTGGCCAGGAGGCAGCCCCGGTGTTCGGAAAGAGGCATGTCGGCATAGGCGCCGCCGGCAAAAGCATTCATGAACTGGCGTCGCCACTGGGTATGCAAGCGTATGGCGTGATCGATATCGATACGCTTCATGGACTGTCTCCGGAAAATTGAAGGCGAGCGGCTCGGTTGCCGCTTCTTGCCGAAGGCTGAATTATGCCGCAGGGCCGTTTATGGGCAAGGGGGCGCGCGGCTTTAAATCGGAAAACGCTGGTGGGCGACGAATGTTTCCAGTTGTTCGCCAGCGAAAAACACCAGTCTGACTTCGTCGATCATCGGAGTATCGGCGAGGACCTGGCTCAGTGTGGTCGACACGACAATGGCGGCCTGTTCCGGCGGATAGCCGTAGACGCCGGTCGAGATGGCCGGGAAAGCCAGACTTTTCAGAGCGTGGCTGGTCGCCAGTTCAATGGCGTTGTGATAGCAGGCGGCGAGCAGTGCCGGTTCTTCTCCGTGCTCTTGGCCGTAAATCGGGCCGACGGTATGGATAACGAAAGGCGCCGCCAGCTTGCCGCCTGGCGTTATCGCTACCTGGCCGGTCGGCAGCCCGTCCGGCCACCGGTCACGGCGCAGGGCGCGGCAGGCTTCGAGGATGGCCGGGCCGCCGCGCCGATGGATGGCGCCATCGACACCGCCGCCGCCGAGCAGGCTGCTATTGGCGGCATTGACGATGGCATCGACGGCGTGCTCGGTGAGATCGCCGAGGTATAGGGCGATGCGGCCGTTGAGATAGTGGTGGAGGGCGGGTTGCATGGCTGAGTTCTTTACCGGTTAGCGACATGATAGCTGTCTCCCGGCTTCTTTTCGTTCGACGGGCGTCGTTCAGGCAGCGCAGATGCGGGACCGCCGGCGCCAGCAGGCCGGAGTCTGCAGGGCCTCGATATTCGGACCACGGGAGCCGAAGATCTGGCGGGCGCGCTCGAGGCGGGCCTGTTCGTCGTGGGCAATGCCGGCAATCAGGTCGAACCAGTGTTGAAGACGTTTCATGGTGGCAACTCCTTTATTGGTGGCTGTATGGATGAACAGTGTCTGGCGTTCGGGTGCAGAATAACCGAAAGCTGTATGTATGTACAGTATTCGAAAATACTTTTATCCAGAGTAGGCTTGCGGCATTCTCAAGGGACGGGAGACCCACGATGTCGCGCGCAAAATCAGCCTGGTTGCCCCCGGCCGGTACGCTGGCGACCTATCGCGGCCGCAGTCGCCGTTCGCTGCGCAATGTCCGGGTGCTGGCCGAGGCCTCGGCCGGACGCATGGTGGTCGAGGCCGTCGGCCGCCAAGGCGTACTGGTGCGGCTGACCGTCAAGCAGACGAATCTGGCGCCGATGCAGCCGGATTTGTTCGACTGAGTCTTTCCGCTAAATCGTCAAGCAGGCGGAATTTCCTGCTGTCGGGTAAGTGCCTGGAATCCGGATTTCCCCCAAAAATTTCGGATGCTGTTCAGCCAAGTTTTCAGCCCGCTCTCCCGGCGCGGCATGTCCAGCCGAAACCGCCCGTCCGCGATGCTTTCGACGAGACAGAGGCCCATGCCGGCAATCTGCCAGGATTCGCCGGGGGACAGGAAAACGTCTTCCGTTTGGCCGGTGACCGTGATCCAGATCGTTCCCGAGGTGCAGTGCAGGCGAATCCCCTGCGCCTTGCTCAGGCGTATCGGGCGATCGGCGGGTAGATCAATTTCGCCGGAGCGCAATTCGATTTTCATGGTCCTCTCCGATGCTCCTACAGGAGACAAAGTGTAGAAGGCGCGGATTGTTTGATACAGTTCCAGTAAAGTTAAATTGTGACCAGTACAGTCGTTTTGTTTTATAACTGTGCTGGTAGCTGACTGGGCAAACTGTACGGGTGAATGATGAGCATGCTTCGTTATGAAAAGTTGGCTGCCGAACTGGAAGGCATGATTGCCAGCGGCGCGTTGCGCCATGGCGATCGCCTGCCATCGGTGCGGCGCCTGTCGCTGGAACGCCGATTGTCCATTTCGACGGTGCTCCAGGCTTTGCGGCAACTGGAAGAGCGCTCGCTGGTCGAGGCACGGCCGCAATCCGGCTACTTCGTCCGGCCGGCTGGGCAGGCGAGGGCTGAGCCGCGAGCGCGCACGACACCGGTATCGCCGGTACCGGTCGATGTCTCGCAACGCCTGGTTCGTGTTTTGCAGGCCGGAATGCAGCCCGGCGTGGCACCGTTTGCCGCAGCTTTGCCGGCGCCCTCGTTATTGCCCCTGGCGGCGTTGCATCGCCTGTATGCCGGCGTCGCCCGCCGTCACCCGAAACTCCTCGAAGGCGGCAGCCACGTCAATATGGACGAACCGGCCCTGGTCCGCCAGTTGGTGCGTCGTTCGCTGGCCTGGGGCGGGCCGCTGGCGGGGGAGGAAATTGTCGTTACCAATTCCTGTACCGAGGCACTCAGCCTTTGCCTGCGCGCGGTCACCCAACCGGGCGATACGGTAGCCGTCGAATCGCCGGCCTATTACCTGATGCTGCAGTTACTCGAGACCTTGGGCCTGAAGGCGCTGGAGATTCCGACCGATCCACGTACCGGTATTTCGGTTGAGGCGCTCGATCTGGCGACGCGCCATGGCGGCATCGCCGCCTGCCTGCTGGTACCCAATGCCAGCAACCCGCTGGGCAGTGTCATGCCCGACGACAGCAAGCGCCGGCTGGCGAATCTGCTGGCCAGTCGCAATGTTGCGGTAATCGAGGACGATATTTACGGCGATCTGCATTTCGCTAGCCAGCGGCCGTGGCCGATCAAGGCGTTCGACACGGCCGGCAACGTCATGCTTTGTTCCTCCTTTTCGAAGAGTCTGACGCCATCGCTGCGCATCGGTTTTGTCGCGGCCGGCCGCTACCGGGCGGCGATTGCCTTGCAGAAAACTATTACCAGCGGCGCGACCAATCCGATCACCCAGCATGTGTTGGCCGAATACCTGGCATCCGGTTCGTTCGAGCGGCACCTGCGCGGCTTGCGGCGCTGTTATGAAAGTCAGGTCGAAAGCATGCGGGCAGCGGTCGGTCGGTATTTCCCGGCGGCAACCCGCATGGCCCAGCCGCAAGGCGGTTTCGTGCTGTGGGTGGAATTGCCGGAAGAATTTGATGCTTCGCGTTTGCACCAGCGGGCGGTCGCGGAAAATCTGGCTTATGTGCCGGGCGAACTATTCTCGGCCAGTAGCATGTACCGCAATTGCCTGCGCCTGAATTGCGGCAATCCGCATACCCCGGAAATCGATGATGCGGTGCGCCGTCTCGGTGCCTTGATGGAAAAGCCCTGAGCGCACCAATTTTGGGGCACAAAAACTACGGTATCATTCGCCTTTGGCCCGAAATGGCCAGGCATCAAAATTGAAGGCGGGCATGGGTCCGCTTCTTATCTTGCATCCGAAGGGTTTGTCCTCTCATGTTTGACGCAGTCCGGAACAACAAGAAGATCGTCCAGATTTTTCTGGCGCTGATTACACTGCCGTTTGCCTTTTTCGGCGTCGAGTCCTATGTGCGTAGCACCGGAGCAGGGGAAGACGTGGCCAAGATTGGTGATAGCAAAATCACTCAGCCACAATTTCAGCAGGCCCTCCGTGAGCAGCAGGAAAAACTGCGCGCCCAATTGGGTGGTCAGTTCGATCCGAAAATACTCGATACCCCCGAAGCGCGCAGCGCAATTCTCGATGATTTGATCAGTCAGCGTCTGCTGCTGCAGGAGGCCAGCAAAAAGGGCCTATTCGTCGGCGATGATGCCATTCGGCGGACTATCGGTTCAATCGAAGCTTTCAAGGTCGATGGCAGTTTTTCCAGTGAGCGTTATGAAGCAGCGCTACGTGGCCAAGGGATGACGCCGGCCGGCTTCGAAGCGCAATTGCGTCAGGACCTGATCCTGCAACAATTGGCTGGCGCGCTCGCTCAGTCGGGCGTGACGGCGCAAAGCGTCGGCGAACGAGTGCTGGCTTTGCAAACCGAGAAGCGCGAAGTGCTGGAGTTCCGTTTTCCGGTGGATGGCTATCTTGATAAGGTCAAGCTGGCGGATGGCGAAGTCAGGAAATTTTATGACGAAAACAGTAAACAATTCGCCGTCCCGGAGCAGGCGAAGGCTGAATATCTGGTGTTGTCGATGGATACCATTGGGGCGCAATTGACGGTTGGCGAGGCTGAGATCAAGTCCTGGTACGACGATCACCGGTCTCGTTTCCAGCAGCCGGAAGAGCGGCGCGCTAGTCATATCCTGATCGGCTCGGAAAAGATCGGCAAGGCCAAAGCCAAGGCTAAGGCAGAAGATGTTCTCAAGGAAGTCCAGAAGAATCCTGCCGCCTTCGCTGAGCTGGCCAAGAAGAATTCGGATGATCCGGGGTCTGCTGCCAAAGGTGGTGACCTTGGTTTCTTCGGCCGCGGCATGATGGTCAAGCCTTTTGAGGATGTCGCTTTCAAACAGAAGGAAGGCGAAATCTCCGGTATCGTCGAATCCGACTTCGGTTTCCACATTATCAAGGTTACCGGCATCCATGCCAGTAAGGAAAGAGCGCTGGCCGAGGTCAAGGGGGAAATCGAGGCTGAATTGAAAAAGACGGCTGCCGCTCGCAAATTCGCCGAGGCTGCCGAAGCCTTTAGTAATACCGTTTATGAACAGTCCGACAGCCTGAAACCGGCGGCCGAAAAGTTCAAGTTGAGCATCAAGCAATCCGACTGGTTGGGGCGTCAGGCCAATCCGGCCAACGGCCCCTTGGGTAATGAAAAACTGTTGGCGGCACTTTTCTCCGAAGACTCGATCAAGAACAAGCGCAATACCGAGGCGGTGGAAGTTGCGCCGAATACCCTGGTTGCGGCGCGTATTCTCGACCACAAGCCGGCGTCGCTACAACCCTTCGATAGCGTAAAAGCCGCTATCGAAAGCCAGCTCAAATACCGCGAAGCGCAAGCTCAGGCTAAAAAGGACGGAGAGCTTCGCCTAGAGGCGTTGAAGAAGGGCGAAGACAAGCTGGCCTGGGGGGGGGGCAAGAGTATCTCCCGGATGGATTCCCGTCCCATCCCGCCGCCGGCTGCGTCAGCGGTTTTCAAGACAGATGTCACCAAGCTGCCGGCCTATACCGGTGTCGAGTTGCCGGGTACCGGCTACGTCCTATTCAAAATTAGCAAGCTGGAGGCTGGTGAAAAAATGGACGATGCCCGCCGTCAGGCCTCCTTGGGTCAAATCGGCGCGCTTGGGGCGCAGGAAGAAATCAGGCTCTATCTGGTCGCCTTGCGCGATCGGTATAAAGTTGATGTCAACAAGGCTGCGCTGGAAGCCAAAGAGCGCTAACCTCATAACTGTTTCGCCAGCTCACCAAAAGCCGACTGAAGTATGCAGTCGGCTTTTTGGTGTCTAGAAAAGGCTAAGCTTGCTAAGGGCTTTGGATTATTTTTTGGTTTGCTGTTGACCCGCGATCGAAACTCTATATAATGCGCCCCTCCTTACAGCGCTTGGGTTTTGGCGGGGTGGGGAGGAAGCGGTGGATGAGGAAGTTTGAACGGCGGCGAGCAAAAAAGATTCATCGAAATGCTTGACGAAGTTTAGGAAGTTCTTCATAATCTCGCCTCTCTGCTGCAGACGAATCAAACGAGACGGCGCAGCGGGGCAAGCAGTTCTTTAACAATTTGAACAATCGATAGGTGTGGGTGCCTTGATACGCAGTGACTTCGGTCACACAAAGTATTAAAGGCAATCACACGGATG
>JAGTRU010000050.1 GCA_018261905.1 Pseudomonadota bacterium
TTGATGGTGCCTTGCGGCAGGCCGATGTGGTCCTGGGCCATGACGAAAATGTCGTTCCACAGGCGGGCTTCGAGGTGGCTTTCCATCTTCGGCAGGTAGAAGAAGGGGCCGGCGCCGCGGGCGATCTGTTCCTTGGCGTTGTGGAAGAAGACGACGGCGAAGTCGAAGATGCCGCCGCCGACGCGCTGGCCGTCAACGAGGACGTGCTTTTCGTCGAGGTGCCAGCCGCGCGGACGGATCTGCAGGGTGGCGATCTTGTCGTTGAGCTTGTATTCCTTGCCGTTGTCGCCCTTGAACGAGAGTTCGCGGCGGATCGCCTTGTAGAGGTTGATCTGGCCCTGAATCTGGTTGTCCCAGTTCGGCGAGTTGGAATCCTCGAAGTCGGTCATGTAGGAATCAGCGCCGGAGTTGAAGGCGTTGATGATCATCTTGGCTTCGACCGGGCCGGTGATTTCGACGCGACGGCAGTGCAGGGCCGGCGGCACCGGGGCGACCTTCCAGTCGCCGGCGCGGATGTGGGCGGTTTCCGGCAGGAAATCCGGCATTTCGCCGGCATCGATGCGGGCCTGGCGGGCAACGCGGGCCTTGAGCAGTTCCTGGCGACGGGCTTCGCAGGCGCGGTGCAGCTTGGCGACCAGTTCGAGGGCTTCGAAGGTCAGAACGGATTCGTAACCCGGCTTGATCGGGCCGGTGATTTGCACGCCTTGGGGCAGGTTGAGGCTCATGGTGAACTCCTTGTCTAAGGTTGAAAATGAAAAATCGGTCAGCCGTGCAGTCCGCCGACGTAGGCCAAGACGTCGGAAAGCTGCCGGCCGGTGGCCGTCGGGGCAATGTCGAGGACTTCGTCCGGCTGGTTGTGGCGATTGACCCAGAAGGTGGTGAAGCCGAACCAGGTGGCGGCACAGGCATCCCAGGCATTGGCCGAGACGAAGAGAATTTCCTTCTTCGGCAACTGGAAGGCGTCGACCGCCAGTTGGTAGACCTCGGGTGCCGTCTTGAATTTCTGCACGCTGTCGGCCGACAGAATATGGCTGAACAGGTGGTTCATGTCGTTGTACTTGACGGCGATGTCGAGCATCGAATGCGTGCCGTTGGACAGGATGACCAGCGGAAAGCCCATGGCTTTCAGCGCTTCCAGGGTCGCCAGGTTTTCCGGGAAGGGGCGCAGGCAGGCGTACTGGTTCATCAGGTGCTGACGCTGGCTGTCGCTCATCGCGATTTCCAGGCGGCGCGCCGCGAAAATCAGCGCGTCGCGGGTGACTTCCCAGAAAGTCTTGAATTGGCCGCTCATGCTTCGCACACGGGTGTATTCGATCTGCTTCAGGCGCCACTGCACGGTCAAGGCGGCACCTTGGCCGGGGAAATATTCCTCGGCCAGGGCTTCCATGCAATAGACGTCGAACAGCGTCGCGTAGGCGTCGAAGGCAATGGCTTTGAGCGGAGAGTCGGCGGGCAGTGTCATTATGGACATGGAGTTTATTGTTACTATTAAGATAAGATAAGGGGCAATAACGGCGTGTCTTCATTTACTAAAAGTAAATAATCAATGGATACTTTCAAGCAGATTTCGGCATTTGTAAACGTTTCGACGCGTGGCAGTCTATCTGCCGCGGCACGTAGCGAGAACGTCACGCCGGCCATTATCGGCCGCCGGCTTGATGCGCTGGAAGCGCGGCTCGGCGTCAAGCTGCTGATCCGCACGACGCGCAAGCTGACACTGACCTTTGAAGGCCAGGCCTTTCTCGAGGATTGCCAGAAGGTCCTGAACGACCTGGCCAATGCCGAAGCGGCCGTTTCTTTAGGCAGTTTGCGGGCCAGCGGGCAGTTGCGCGTTTCGGCACCTTCGGGGTTTGGGCGCCGGCATGTGGCGCCACTGGTCGGCGAATTCATGCGGGCCAATCCCGAGGTCCGGGTCAATTTGAATTTGAGCGACCGTTTGGTCGACCTGCTTAACGAAAACATCGACTGCGCCATCCGCATCGGCGAATTGACCGATTCGAGTCTGGTCAGCGTGCGCCTGGGTGAGATGCGGCGCATGGTGGTCGCCAGTCCGGCCTACCTGGTGGCGCATGGCGTGCCGCGCCAGCCGGCGGACCTGGCGCAGCACAACTGTCTGTCGCTCGGCCAGCAACGGGGCTGGGTATTTCGCGATCCGCAAAGCGGCGCGGTCGATACGCTGAAGGTCAGTGGGACTTTCGAGTGCAACGATGGCGCGGTGCTGCACGAATGGGCGCTGGCCGGCCAGGGGCTGGCCTGGCGCTCACTGTGGGAGGTCGGGCAGGACTTACAGGAAGGTCGGCTGAGCTCCGTGCTCGACCCCTGGCAGGCGCCGCCGATGGGCATCTATGCGGTCTTTCCGCAACGCCGGCATTTGCCGCTGCGGGTCCGCCTGTTCATCGATTTGCTGAAGGAAACCTACGGCCGGGCCAGCTATTGGGAATTGCGCTGAGCCTGCCGACGGCGCGCTAAGCCAGCGACAGCCGGACATTGCCGGGCAGGACGACGCAGTCGCGGCCCTGGCGCTTGGCTTCGTACATCCGCTGGTCGGCCAGGGCGACCAGGGCTGGCCAGTTATTGACATCGTCGGTCAGACTTTCGGCGACGCCGATCGAGGCGGTGATCGGCGTGCCCTCCGGACGCCGGCCGAAGCCCTCGCTACGCAAACGTTGCAGCAAGGTCATGATGCTCCCGGTCGGGGTGTCGGGCAGTACCGCGACGAATTCCTCGCCGCCCCAGCGGATCAGGATGTCGCTACGCCGCAAACTGTGCCGCACGCCTTCGGCCAGGGTCTGCAGAGCCTGGTCGCCGGCCTCGTGGCCATAGTTGTCGTTGATGGCCTTGAAATGGTCGAGATCGAGGAAAACGACGCTGAGTGGTTTGCCGCTCATCGAGGCGAGACGGAACATCAGGTCGAGTGCTTCGCCGCCGGATTGCCGGGTGTAGGCCCCGGTCAGCGGGTCATTCATCGCCTTGAGGACCAGGGTGGCCATGTAGTGGCTCTGGCTCATGCCGGAAAAAATGGCCACGCCGATCATCATGAACATGAACCAGAGGGCGGCGCCGTGCTGTTCCAGACTGAAGTGGGCGCCACCCTGAAACATGCCGGCCACCGCGGTAAGCAGTACGGGCAATGAAAAGAGCAGGGTTTCCAGGGCGGTCAGCGGAAAGATCGCCAGGCCGCCGAGGACGATGGTCGGCATGAAAGTGTAGAGCTGGGCGACCAATCGTTGTGTTTGGTCCAGGCTCTGCGGGTCGATGATTTGCAGTGACAGCAGATAAAAGATCGGCGGGACCATCAGCATCAGCAGCAGCATGGTCGCCGCCTGGCGATAGGGTGAGGTGGTAGAGAGTTCGCGTGGCCAGGCCAGGATGACGAAGATGATTGAAGAGCCCAGGCGCAGGATGAACATGCTGCCGGCGGTGGCCGCCGGAAAAACCAGCAGGTCGATCAGGCTCCACAGCGGTACGAGCAGTGCAAACAGGGCGGAAATCAGTTGCACCCGGGCAATAATCACCGAGGCGGCGTGCCGGCGCAGGTGCAGGGTGCGGCCAAAAGGGTGCAGCAAGGCCATGACTTGCAGGCCGCTGAGGCGGGTCGGCGCAACGATGTGTTGACTGATCGCGTTCCAGAACTGATTCACGAGATTCCGCCAAGGTGGGTGAGGGCCGCCATTTTACCCCGGCCGGCCCTCGCGGCAGGGAACAAGGGCGATATAAGCCGCGTCAAATGACCAGGGACGCGGAATTCTCCGGGTCCGATCGCTGGATCGTCGGGAGGGGCGGTCGTTTGGAGTTGAGGTGCGTTATGTTCAAGATGCGTCGTGATGCCAAAACCGCTGCCGCAGTGAACAAGGGACTGGCGGCGGCTTTATTGGTCAATGTTCCGTCGGGTGTCAAAGTGATGAGTGACGAGGGCGTGCCGTCCAGCGTCATCGGCCGGGTGTTTCTCGGCGAGCCGGCGCGCCGGGCCAGCGACTGGAAGCACCACCGCTAGCGTTCGGTCCCGGCCGGACGGCAATCGGTTGCGCCGTCCGGGATGAGGGATGTTGCGGGCGCTGCTTTGTGGTCAATGAAAAAGGCCGACCCCTCGTGAGTGTCGGCCTTCGTTTACCGCCCGGTTGGGGGCGGCAATTCAAACGGGCTGCTGCTTAGTGGAACTGCTCTTCTTCGGTCGAGCCGGTCAGCGCGGTAACGCTGGACTTGCCACCCTGGATGACGGTGGTGACTTCGTCGAAGTAACCGGTACCGACTTCCTGCTGGTGCGAGACGAAGGAGTAGCCACGATCGCGGGCGGCGAATTCCGGCTCCTGGACCTTCTCGACGTAGGCCGACATGCCACGGGCAACGTAATCCTGGGCCAGATCGAACATGTTGTACCACATGGAGTGGATGCCAGCCAGGGTGATGAACTGGTACTTGTAGCCCATGGCGCCCAGCTCTTTCTGGAACTTGGCGATGGTGGCATCGTCGAGGTTCTTCTTCCAGTTGAAGGACGGCGAGCAGTTGTAAGCCAGCATCTTGCCCGGGAACTTGGCATGCACGGCGTCAGCAAAACGCTTGGCGTATTCCAGATCCGGCGTACCGGTTTCACACCACACCAGGTCGGCGTATTCGGCGTAGGCAACGGCACGGGAGATGGCCTGGTCGAGACCCTTCTTGGTCTTGTAGAAGCCTTCGGCAGTGCGCTCGCCGGTCAGGAATGGCTTGTCGTTGGCGTCGTAATCCGAGGTCAGCAGGTCAGCCGCTTCGGCATCGGTACGGGCGATGACCAGGGTCGGCACGCCGCAGACGTCGGCCGCCATACGGGCAGCGATCAGCTTCTGGATGGCTTCGGCGGTCGGCACCAGCACCTTGCCGCCCATGTGGCCGCACTTCTTGACGGAAGCCAGTTGGTCTTCCCAATGCACGCCGGCAGCGCCGGAGCGGATCATCGCCTTCATCAGTTCGAAGGCGTTCAGCACGCCGCCGAAACCGGCTTCGGCATCGGCCACGATCGGGGCGAAGTGGTCGATGTAACCAGCGTCGCCCGGGTTGGCACCCTTCGACCACTGGATTTCGTCGGCACGGGTGAAGGCGTTGTTGATGCGCTCGACAACCTTCGGCACGGAATCAACCGGGTACAGGGACTGGTCCGGGTACATGGCGGCGTATTCGTTGTTGTCAGCAGCAACTTGCCAGCCGGACAGGTAGATGGCCTTGATGCCGGCCTTGACCTGTTGCATGGCCTGGCCGCCGGTCAGGGCGCCCAGGCAGTTGACGTAGGGCTCGTTGTTGACCAGGTCCCACAGCTTTTCGGCACCGCGACGGGCGAGGGTGTATTCGACCTTGACGGAACCGCGCAGGCGGACGACGTCAGCAGCGGTGTAGCCGCGCTTGATGCCCTTCCAGCGGGGGTTGGTTGCCCAGTCTTTTTCCAGTTCGGCGATTTGCTGTTCGCGTGTGCTCATGTCTGTTCCTCGAAAGTTGGCTGTTGTTGGGTTACTCGACGTCGTCTGGGCTGATAGTCCGCAGGCGTCGGTCGATGGAAGAAGTATAGGTTTTTTCATGCAGGGCAGCAATAGTCTTATATAAGACATAAGACAATTTATTCCATTTTAAAAACAATTGATTAGATGTTGCTTTTCGCAATGTGAAACGTTATTTGCTTTTATGAAATGACATCCTCCCGCACTGCGGGATTTTTTTAGCGGCGGCGCCGGACGATGCGCAGACCTGCGGCCTGAGATTTCCCTTGACGAGGCCGTCGTCCGCCCTTTGAATGCTTTCTTTGCCGAGGAATGTCGAGGACGCGATGGATCTTTTCTGGAAACTATACGACTGGAACGAGCGTACCTTCTGGAACAGCCTGACCAAGAAATTGCTGAGCTTCCTGTTGCTGTTTTTCGTTGATCTCTCTTACCTGGCCATCTATTTCAGCGAGAAAAACAGTATCAATGAGCAGTTGGCCAACGCCGGCATCGCTGCCGAGCTGGCTAAGACGGTGGCCGATTCGCTGGATCGCGGTTTGCTGTGGATGATTGTTCTGACCGTCTTTGCCTTGCTCTGGAATGTCGGGCAAATCGCTTATATCCGGTTTCTTATCGTTCGACCGGTGCGCGCCATCACCGTGATCTTCGACGAGATCGGTCGCGGTGAGGGGGATTTTTCGCGCGACCTGCCGGTCATGTCGCATGACGAGTTGCGCCAGTTGGCCGAGAGCTACAACCGCTTTGCCGACAAGATGCGGCAAATCATCAGCGAGGTCAGGAAGGCCAGCGTCAATATCGCCCGCGAGGCGGTCCAGGTCAGGAAGAATGTCGCGGCCACGGCCGGGCGGGCCCGGCAGCAGGGGGAAATCGCCGATCTGGTATTCGGCGCCAGTGCCCAGGCCAGCCGTTCCATCCAGGAAGTCTCCGGCTCGACCGAGGTGATCGCCCATTCGACGGAGAATAACCTGGAAATGGCGCGTGCTTCCTGTAACGAGATGCTCGATATTGCCGGCAAAGTCGAGGGCGTGAGCAGCAAGCTGGTGTCGTTCAACGATACGGTGGGCAATCTGGCCCAGCGTTCTGACAGCATTCGGCAAATTGCCGGTTTGATCAAGGATATTGCCAATCAGACCAATTTGCTGGCGCTCAATGCCGCCATCGAGGCGGCGCGGGCCGGGGAGCAAGGGCGCGGTTTTGCCGTGGTCGCCGACGAGGTGCGCAAGCTGGCCGAGCGGGTCAATACGGCCACCGTCGAGATTGCCGACAATATTGGCGGGATGACCGATCTGGTAAAGGAAACGCAACTCGAGAACGAACTCATCAATAGCGATATCCGGCAGACGCGGGATGTCGTTACGCGTTCGTCGGAAGAATTCCGCAAGATGGTTGGCGATTTCGAACAAACCAATCGCCAACTCGGACAAATTGCCGGCTCCATGGAAGAGTTGAGCAGCACCAATGCCCAGGTTCATGAAAGCGTTGCCCAGGTGCATGGCTTGTCGGCTGAAGTCAGCGGCAGCATGCAGCAGTCCGAGGCGGCGACGGCCAATTTGTCGCGGGCGGCGGAAAGCGTCCAGGAATTGGTGTCGCGTTTCAAGATCGGGCGTGGCGCCTTCGATTTCAATGTCGATCAGACGCACCGCTTCCGGGATGCCGTGCAGGTCAAACTGGCGGCGCTGGCCCACCGCGGGGTCGATATCTGGGATCAGAACTACCGACGGGTTCCCGGGACCAATCCGCAAAAATACGATGTCAGTTATTTATCGACCTTCGAGCAGGAAGTTCAGCCCTTGCTCGAGGATGCGCTGAACGCGCTACGCGGCGGCGCCTACGCGCTGATCATCGATACCGGCGGCTACGCGGCGATCCACAACCGCAAGGTGTCGCAGCCCCTGACCGGCGATTATCAGGCCGATCTGCTCGGCAATCGCGCCCGGCGCATCTGGGACGATGCGACCGGCCAGCGGGCGGCGAAAAATAGCGAAGTCTTGCTCGTCCAGACCTACGCCCGCGATACCGGCGAGGTGCTGTCGGAAATCAATATGCCGATCCGTATCGACGGACGGCTTTGGGGTAATGTCCGGGTCGGTTGCGACAGCAACGTCTTGCTGGAAATTTGAACCACGGCGCCAGGCGGCGCCGTGGTTCCTCGCCGCGCCTTAGAGCAGCGGCTTGGCGCTGACCAGGACGCCGTCTTCGTCGGCATAGAGCCATTCGCCGGGGTGGAAGGTGACCCCGCCGAAGGTGACGGCCAGATTGCGATCGCCGACCCCTTTCTTGATGCTTTTCTGCGGATGGGTGTTCAGGGCGCGGATGCCGATATCGATGCCGTTGATGTCGCCCGAGTCGCGGATGCAGCCGTACACGACCATGCCTTCCCAGCCGTTGCTGTGAGCCAGGATGGCCAGTTGGTCGCCGACCAGCGCACAGCGCAGCGAGCCGCCACCGTCGATGACCAGGACCTTGCCGCGGCCGTTTTCACCGACGGCGGCACGGACCAGCGAGTTGTCTTCGAAAATTTTCAAGGTGACGATTTCGCCGGCAAAGCTCGGGCGGCCACCGTAAGGTTGGAACATTGGGGCGACGACGCGCACGCTCAGGCCGAGTTCGGCTTCGAATTCGTCGCACAGGTCGGGGGTTTTGAAACTCATCGTTTTGTCTCCGGAAATAAAAAAGCCGTGCAATGGTGCACGGCTTTCGGGGTGTCTGGCAATCGTCAGACGACAGCTTCGCTTTTTTCTTCCGTGAAATTGAGCTTGATCTTGCCATCCTTGTCGAGGTCGACCCTGACGTGGCCGCCGTTGGCCAGCTTGCCGAAGAGCAGTTCGTCGGCCAGCGCCGAGCGGATGGTGTCCTGGATCAGACGCGACATCGGGCGGGCACCCATCTGCGGATCGAAGCCCTTGTCGGCCAGCATGCTCTTCACCGCCTCGGTGAAATGGGCGTCCACCTTCTTCTCGTGCAGTTGTTCCTCGAGTTGCATCAGGAACTTGTCGACGACGCGCAGGATGACTTCCCGGTCGAGCGGGGCGAAGGAAATGGTGGCATCCAGGCGGTTACGGAACTCGGGCGTGAACAACCGCTTGATCTCCGCCATTTCGTCGCCGCTCTGCTTCGAGTTGGTGAAGCCCATGCTCGATTTTTGCAAGTCGGCGGCACCGGCATTGGTCGTCATGATGATCACGACATTGCGGAAATCCGCCTTGCGACCGTTGTTGTCGGTCAGTGTGCCGTGGTCCATGACCTGCAGCAGGATGTTGTAGATGTCCGGGTGCGCCTTCTCGATTTCGTCGAGCAGCAACACGGTGTAAGGTTTCTTGGTGATCGCCTCGGTCAGCAAGCCGCCCTGGTCGAAACCGACATAGCCCGGTGGGGCGCCGATCAGCCGCGAAACGGCGTGACGTTCCATGTATTCCGACATGTCGAAGCGCTGCAGTTCGATGCCCAGGCAGTAGGCCAGTTGCTTGGCGACTTCGGTTTTGCCGACGCCGGTCGGGCCGCTGAACAGGAAGGAGCCGATCGGCTTGCCGGGATTGCCGAGGCCGGAACGGGCCATCTTGATGGCCTTGGCCAGGGCGTCGATGGCCTTGTCCTGGCCAAAGACAACGGCCTTCAGGTCGCGGTCGAGATTCCTCAGCGCGCCGCGGTCGTCGAGGGTGACATGCTGCGACGGGATGCGGGCGATCTTGGCGACGATTTCCTCGATGTCGGTCTTGTTGATGACCTTCTTCTGCTTCGATTTGGGCAGGATGCGTTGCGCCGCACCGGCTTCGTCGATGACGTCGATCGCCTTGTCCGGTAGGTGCCGGTCGGTGATGTAGCGGGCCGCCAGTTCGACGGCCGAAGTCAGCGCCGTGGCCGAGTACTTGATGCCGTGGTGCGCCTCGAAACGGGCCTTGAGACCCTTGAGGATTTCGATGGTTTCGGCAATCGACGGCTCATTGACGTCGATTTTCTGGAAGCGGCGGGAGAGTGCGCCGTCCTTCTCGAAAATGCCCCGGTACTCGGTGTAGGTGGTCGCCCCGATGCACTTCAACTGACCGGAGGAGAGCGCTGGCTTCAACAGGTTGGAGGCGTCGAGCGTGCCGCCGGAAGCGGCGCCGGCGCCGATCAGGGTGTGGATTTCGTCGATGAACAAAATGGCATGCGGGTTATCCTGCAGGGCCTTGAGGACGCCCTTCAGGCGCTGCTCGAAGTCGCCGCGATACTTGGTGCCGGCCAGCAGGGAGCCCATGTCGAGGGCGTAAACATTGGCCTTGGCCAGGACTTCCGGCACCTCGCCCTCGACCACCTTGCGGGCCAGGCCTTCGGCGATCGCCGTCTTGCCGACACCGGCTTCGCCGACCAGCAGCGGGTTGTTCTTGCGCCGCCGGCACAGCGTCTGGATGACGCGCTCCAACTCCTTGTCGCGACCGATCAACGGGTCAATCTTGCCTTGCAGGGCAAGGGCGTTGAGGTTGATGGTGTATTGCTCAAGCGGTCCGCTTTGATCCTTTTCACCTTCGCTCTCGACCTCGCCCTCGGCCGGGGCCTTGGGCTGCGGCACCTTGCTGATGCCGTGCGAAATGTAATTCACCACGTCGAGCCGGGTGATGCCCTGTTTCTGCAGGAAATAGACGGCGTGCGAATCCTTCTCGCCATAAATGGCGACCAGCACGTTGGCGCCATTGACTTCCTTTTTGCCGGAAGACTGGACATGCAGGATGGCGCGTTGGATAACGCGCTGGAAACCGAGGGTCGGCTGGGTGTCGATATCGTCCTCACCGGAAACAGTGGGCGTGTGTTCGACGACGAAATTGGTCAGATCCTTGCGCAGGGCATCCGGTTTGGCGCCGCAGGAGCGCAGCGCATCGGCGGCGGATGGGTTGTCGATCAGCGCGAGCAGCAGGTGCTCGACGGTAATGAACTCGTGGCGTTTTTGACGCGCCTCGACAAAGGCCATATGCAGGCTGACTTCGAGTTCCTGGGCAATCATCAGTTTTCCTCCATGACGCAAGCAAGCGGGTGTTGGTGCTGGCGGGCAAATGCGCTGACTTGTTCCACCTTGGTGGCGGCAATGTCGCGCGGAAAGATTCCGCAGACACCACGACCCTCGTTGTGAACTTTGAGCATGATTCGCGTCGCTTGTTCAGTATCCAGAGAAAAAAAACGTTGGAGAACCGTAATGACGAATTCCATCGGCGTGAAATCGTCGTTCAACAACATCACCTTATACATTTTTGGCGGTTGTAGCTGGGCGCGTTGCGCCTCCAGCAGTCCGCCTTCCTGAATCTTTGTAGCCATGCTTTCGATTCTAAACAGTTCGTTCCAATGTGCAACTGGCAAAAATATTCGTTAGCGTCCATTTTCGATGGTAAACACAAGCAATTCCCTTGCCTGGCTTTTGCTGCGCTGCCGCATCGATACTTGTTGACGACATAATTCAAGTGGCGTAGAAAGCAATCGTGTTTGGCTTCAAGCTGCATCAAGGTTGCTGCAATGGACCGGGTCACTGGGCGCAAACAGGGAGTCGGGGAGACCCGGAAATTTGTTCGTTTTTTGTAAGAAAGTTGCAAACATGGCAATCGGTACTGTCAAGTGGTTCAATGATTCCAAGGGTTTTGGTTTTATCACTCCTGACGATGGCAGCGAAGACCTCTTCGCTCATTTCTCCGCTATCAACATGAATGGTTTCAAGACGCTCAAGGAAGGTCAAAAAGTTTCCTTCGATGTCGTGCAAGGCCCCAAGGGCAAGCAGGCTTCCAATATCCAAAGCACCTAAGCAACGGATAGCGGTGATACAAAAGCCCGTCTGGTTTCAGACGGGCTTTTTTCTTGGGTGTTCCCGATTTTTTATGGCAGCGGTCGCTGGTCAACCAGGCGTTGCTTATCGCTGGTCCGGCGAGTGCCGCATTCGGGTGCGGGGGCGGCTGTCTTGCCCTGAATCGGTGCGCGAAAAATATCGCCGGGATGGCGGTAGGGTTTTACTTGGCCAGCCAGTGGCCGGATTTACCGCCGGCTTTTTCGAGCAGGCGGATGCCCTCGATGCGCATGCCGCGATCCACGGCCTTGCACATGTCATAAATGGTCAGCAGGCCGACCGAGGTGGCGGTCAGGGCTTCCATTTCGACGCCGGTCTTGCCGAAGCATTCGGCCGTCACCTCGCAATGAACGGCGTTGTTGGCGGTGTCGATGACGAAGTCGGCGTTCACCCGGGTCAGGGCGATCGGATGGCAGAGCGGGATCAGCTCGCCGGTCCGTTTTGACGCCTGGATGGCGGCGATCCGGGCAATGCCCAGGACGTCGCCTTTTTTTGCCGATCCCGATTGGATCAGGGCCAGTGTGGCGGCTTCCATGAATATGCTGCCAGCGGCGCGGGCCAGGCGGGCGGTTTCGGCTTTGCTGCCGACGTCGACCATATGGGCTTGTCCGGCGCTGTTGAAGTGGGTCAGTGTCTGGTTTGTCACGTCTGGTTACGATCTGTCGGGGGCTTGTCAGGATGGCTGCGCTATCATAACACCATGCTTTATTCTCGACGCCTCGCTGCTGGCCTGCTGGCCGTTTTGTTGCTCGTTCAGCCCCTGCATGCCGACGACCTGCCCGAGCTGGGCGATGTCGCCAGCAACGATCTGTCATTGGCCACCGAAAAGAAAATCGGTCAGCAGATCATGCATGAAATTCGCTGGCGCGAGCCCAGCTATCTCGATGATGCCGACGTCGAGGCTTACCTGAATCAGTTGGGCGGGCGCTTGGTGGCGGTGAGCAACGATCCCGGCCTGGGTTTCTATTTCTTTCCGATCAACGATCCGAGTGTCAACGCCTTCGCCATGCCCGGCGGATTCATTGGTGTGCACACCGGTCTGTTGCTCTCGGCGCAGAGTGAGTCGGAGTTGGCCGGTGTTCTGGCGCACGAAATATCGCACGTGACGCAGCGGCATATCGCCCGCCAGGTCTTCCAGTCCAACAAGCTCGGTATCGCTTCGATGGTGGCGATGGGCTTGGCGCTGTTGGCGGCCCGTTCGAACAGCCAGGTGGCCGGGGCGACGATCGTTACATCGCAGGCCGGGATGGCTTCGGCGCAGTTGGCTTTCTCGCGGGATTTCGAGCGTGAGGCCGATCGCCAGGGTTTTGAAATCATGCGCCGCTCGGGTTTCGACGTGCGCGGCATGTCTGACTTTTTCGAGCGCCTGCAAAAAGCGGTACGCCTTTACGAAAACAACGCCACGGCTTATCTGCGGACGCACCCGATGACCGGCGAGCGGATGACCGACATGCAGAACCGCGAACAAGCGGTCTCCTATCACCAGATCGCCGATAGCGATGATTTCCAGCTCGTGCGGGCCAAGCTGCGCGCCATGCAGGGGATTCCCAGTGAAGCGATCAAGGATTTCACGACCTTGTTGCGCGAGAAGAAATATGCGTCGCAAGCCGCGACTCGTTACGGTCTGGCCTATGCCCTGTTTCGGGCCAGGGATTGGGAGGCGGCCGAGCGCGAAGTGCGGGCCGCCCGCAAATTGAAAATCTCGGCGGCGATGCTCGAGCGTTTGTTGGCCGATATCCGTCTCGCCCAGGGGGATGTGGCCGGCGGCCAGGCCATTTACCGCGAGGCGATGCAGCGTTTCCCGCTGAATCAGGGTTTGTCCTACGGCTACGGTGCTTCCTTGATTGCCAGCCGGCGCTTCGCCGATGCCCTGCATTTTGCCGAGCTCCAATTGCAGAATTACCCGCAGGATGTTCGCCTGCACAAGATGCGCGCCGAAAGTTACGCCGGCCTCGGGCGCCGCGCTCAGGAGCATCAGGCGCTGGCCGAGGCCTTTGCGGTGCAGGGCGATGCGGCGGCGGCGGTCGAACAATTGCAACTGGCGCAGGCCGCCGGCGATGCGAATTTCTACGAAATGTCGGTAATCGATGCCCGTCTGCGCGAAATGAAACAGCGTCAGCTTGAGATGCTCAAGGAAAAACGTAATTGAGGTTAAAATCGGCCCGTCTTATTTGCCGGCATATCAACCATGGAATTTGATCGCGATCTTGATGTAAAGGGGCTGAACTGCCCGTTGCCGATCCTGCGCACCAAGAAGGCGCTGGCCGAGATGGAAAGCGGCAAGATTTTGCGTGTCCAGGCGACCGATCCCGGTTCGCTCAAAGATTTTCCCGCCTTTGCCAAGCAGACCGGCAACGAACTGCTGGCCCAAAACGAGGAAGATCGCGTTTTTGAATTTTTCCTGAAACGCAAATAACTTCGTCGTTTCACGCTTTTCTCGAAGACCGGCGGGCGCCTCCCGGCGAACCCGCCGCTTGGCTTTTCGGTTGCCCGCTCGATTGCCTGGTGGCCCATGATGGCGTCAGCCTGACCGAGATTCTCGATCGTCTGCAGCGCCAACCGGGGTGGACCGTGTTGGCGCTCGATTATGAGTTGGGCTACCTGTTCGAGCCGAAGGCCGCTCCGGCTGGCTGGCAACCCGCCCTAGACCGGCCACTGGCCCGCTTCTGGCGGTTTGCCGATGGCCAGCCGCTGACGGCGGCGGCCGCCGAAGCCTGGCTCCAGGCGCAGGTGGGCGAGGCGGTCGCCGGGGTCGGTGGGCTCGCGCCGGCAATTGCCGAGGCGCCATATTGCGTTGCGGTTGACCGCATCAAGCAATTCATCACGGCAGGCGACTGCTATCAGGTCAATTACACCTTGCCCCTCGATTTCGACTGGTTTGGCTCGCCGCTGGCGCTCTATGCGCGACTGCGCCAGCGCCAACCGGTGCGTTACGGCGGTTTTGTCGGCGACTCGCAGCAGGGGATTGTCAGCCTCTCACCCGAGTTGTTTCTTGAGCGGCGCGGCGATCGCCTGCTGACCAAGCCGATGAAGGGCACGGCGCCGCGCAGCATGGCGGCGGAGGCGTTGCGCAATTCGGCCAAGGACCGGGCCGAAAACCTGATGATCGTCGATCTATTGCGCAATGATCTGGGGCGTGTCGCCGACAACGGTACTGTCCGCGTCGACCGCCTTTTCGAGATCGAGGAATATCCGACGTTGTGGCAGATGGTGTCTGCCGTTTCGGCGCAGGTCAGCGGGCGCGGTCTGGGCGAAATCCTGGGGGCGCTGTTTCCCTGCGGTTCAATTACCGGCGCCCCGAAAATCCGCGCCATGCAGATTGCCGGCGAGCTGGAAAACCGGGAGCGTCTCTTGTATACGGGGGCGCTCGGCTGGCTGGCGCCGGATGGCGATTTTCGCCTCAACGTGGCAATCCGCACCCTTGAACTGGCGGCCGATAGGCGAGGCAAGCTGGGCATCGGGAGCGGTATCGTGGCCGATTCGGAGCCCGCTGCCGAGTGGCGGGAATGCCTGCTGAAAGCGAATTTCCTGCGCGACTGCGATCCCGGGCTCAAGCTGATCGAAACCCTGCGCCGGGAAAATGGCGAATATCCGATGTTGGCCGGGCACCTGGCACGTTTGCGGCGCTCTGCGCAGTGGTTCGGGTTTTCGTGGGATGAAGCGACGCTGCACCGGCACCTGGCGGCGCAGCCGGGGCAAGGTCTCTGGCGGGTTCGCCTGACGCTGGACAAGGTTGGGAACATTGTCGTGCAATCCTCGCCCTTGGGCGATACCGCAGCCTCGCCGACGGCGCGGCTGGCCGAACGGCGGATCGATTCGGCGGATCCCCTGCGTCGGCACAAGACGACCGAGCGCCAGGTATACGATGCGGCCCTGCGGAGTTTGCCGACCGCTTCGTCGGTGTTTGACGTGGTTTTTCTCAACGAGCGCGGCGAGGTCGCTGAAGGCGCCCGTAGCAACGTTTTTGTCGAGCGGGATGGGGTGTTGTTGACGCCGCCGTTAAGCAGCGGGGCCTTGCCCGGCGTATTGCGGGCGGCTTTGCTGGCCGATGGGCGGGCGCGGGAACAGGTGCTTTACCCGGCGGACCTGGGCGCTGCTTGCCTGCTCGGCAATGCCTTGCGAGGTCTGCTGCCCGTCGAGCTGGAGTAATCGCCGCCCTGCCGCCGGCGGGCGGCGGGGCGGCGTGAAAACCTACTGGCGGAATTTGCGCAGGTAGATGCCGAGCAGCGACAACAAGGCGGCGGCAATGCCGTAGTAGAAGGCCTTGGCGCTGACATCCTGGTATTCGACGAGGACCGGCTGCTCATTTTCCACTTTGTAACGGATGGTGGTCTGGAAGTACCAGGACGACGATTTCGCCTCGATCAGGCCATTGACCATCTTCCACTGCAACCAGCCGTCCTTTTCCAGAACTTCACCGGCGTCGCCCGACGGGGTCAGGGTCTTGTAGAGTCCCTTGGCCTTGGCGTCGGCCAATTGGCCATAAGCGAAACCGCAAGGTTCCTCCTGGTCGCAGACGGCGACGACGCGGAATTCCGGTTTCCAGATGTCGCTCTTGTCCCAGGGCCAGGCGACGATGAAGGTGACCGTCCAGATCCACACCAAGCCGCAGAAGATCATCAACAGAAGGAAGGCTTTGGCGAAAAAGCCGCGTTTTTCTTGGGACATCGGTTTCCTTTACTTGCCCAGTTTTTCCAACTGGGACTTGAGTTTTTCCAGCGTCGCCGAGAAGTCGGCAACCCGCTGCTTTTCCTGCTCGATCACGGCGGCCGGAGCGCGGGCAACGAAAGCTTCGTTGGCGAGCTTGCCTTGGGCACTTGAAATCTGCTTTTCCAGTTTCTCGATTTCCTTGGCAATGCGCACGCGTTCGGCCGCGACGTCGATTTCCACCTTGAGCATGAGGCGGATTTCGCCGACCACGGCGACTGGCGCCATGGCGTCGGCCGGCAGGTCATCCACGATTTGTACCTCGGAGAGCTTACCCAGAGCTTGCAGGATGGCGGCGAACTCGGAAATTTCGGCACCACCGCCGGCGACCAGCATGGGCATGCGCAGGGCGGGCGAGACATTCATCTCGCCGCGCAGGTTGCGGCAGGCATAGGCCAGGGCTTTCAGGCGCTCGACCTTGGCTTCGCTGGCCGGGTCGATCTTGTACTCTTCGGCGCGCGGGTAGGCGGCGAGCATGATCGAATCGTGCGTCTTGCGCCCGGCGATCGGTGCCACGGTCTGCCAGAGCTCTTCGGTGATGAAGGGAATCAGCGGATGGGCCAGGCGCAGCACGGCTTCCAGCGTGCGGATCAGGGTCCGGCGGGCGCCGCGCTGCTGGGCATCATTGCCGGTCATGACCTCGACCTTGGCGATTTCCAGGTACCAGTCGCAGAACTCGTCCCAGACGAACTTGTAGATGGCTTGGGCAATCAGGTCGAAACGGTAGTCGATGAAATGGCGTTCGACTTCCTGTTCGACGCGCTGCAACTGGCTGACGATCCAGCGGTCGGCGAAGCTGAACTCGAGCGGCGCGTTGCCGCCGCAGGCCGGGCCGTTCTGCTGGTGTTCCAGGGCCAGGTCGTGGCCTTCGACGTTCATGAGCACGAAGCGCGTCGCGTTCCACAGCTTGTTGCAGAAATTGCGGTAGCCGTCGCAGCGGTTGAGGTCGAACTTGATGTCGCGGCCCGGCGAGGCGAGCGAGGCGAAGGTGAAGCGCAGGGCGTCGGTACCGAAGGCAGCGATGCCTTCCGGGAATTCCTTCTTCGTCTTCTTGGCGATGCTTTCCGCCTGCTTCGGGTTCATCAGGCCGGTGGTGCGCTTTTCGATGAGTTTTTCCAGGCCGATGCCGTCGATCAGGTCGATCGGGTCGAGCACGTTGCCCTTGGATTTCGACATCTTCTGGCCTTCGCCGTCGCGGATCAGGCCATGCACATAGACATGCTTGAACGGGATCTGGCCGGTGATCTGCTTGGTCATCATGACCATGCGGGCGACCCAGAAAAAGATGATGTCGAAGCCGGTGACCAGCACCGAGGACGGCAGGTATTGCTGGAGCAGCGGATTGGCCGCGTCGATGGCCTCGTCGCCGGTCCAGTCCAGGGTCGAGAACGGCCACAGGGCGGAGGAGAACCAGGTGTCGAGGACGTCGTCGTCACGCTTCAGTGCGCCGCTGTAGCCTTGCCTGGCGGCTTCGGCCTTGGCTTCTTCTTCGCTGTGGGCGACGAAAATCTCGCCGTTGTCGCCGTACCAGGCTGGAATCTGGTGGCCCCACCACAGTTGGCGGGAAATGCACCAGTCCTGGATATTGTTCAGCCACTGGTTGTAGGTATTGACCCAGTTTTCCGGGTAGAACTTGATTTCGCCGGAATGCACGACATCGAGCGCTTTTTCGGTGATCGATTTGCCGTCCTCGCCCGGCTTGGACATGGCGACGAACCACTGGTCGGTGAGCATCGGCTCGATGACGACATTGGTCCGGTCGCCGCGCGGCACTTTCAGTTTGTGCTTGTCGGTTTTTTCCAGGATGCCGAGGGCTTCGAGGTCGGCGACGACGGCCTTGCGGGCGTCGAAGCGGTCGAGGCCACGGTATTTTTCCGGGGCGTTGTCGTTGATCTTGGCGTCGAGCGTCAGGATCGAAATCAGCGGCAGATTGTGGCGCTGGCCGACGGCATAGTCGTTGAAGTCATGTGCCGGCGTGACCTTGACGCAGCCGGTGCCGAATGCGAGATCGACGTAGCTGTCGGCAATGATCGGGATTTCGCGGTCGGTCAGCGGCAGTTTTACCAGCTTACCGATCATGTGCTTGTAGCGCTCGTCTTCCGGATGCACCATGACGGCGGTGTCGCCGAGCATGGTTTCCGGTCGCGTCGTGGCGACCACCAGGCTATCGCTGCCATCGGCCAGCGGATAGCGGATGTGCCACATGAAGCCGTCTTCTTCTTCCTGCACCACTTCGAGATCGGAGACGGCGGTATTGAGTTTCGGGTCCCAGTTCACCAGGCGCTTGCCGCGGTAGATCAGGCCTTCGTTAAAGAGGCGGACGAAGGTTTCGGTGACGACCTTGTTGAGGCCGGCATCCATGGTGAAACGCTCGCGCGTCCAGTCGGGGCTGGTGCCCATGCGGCGCATCTGTTTGGTGATGGTGTTGCCCGAGTATTCCTTCCATTCCCAGACCTTTTCCAGGAACTTCTCGCGGCCGAGATCGTGGCGCGAAATGCCTTGCGCATCGAGCTGGCGTTCGACGACGATCTGCGTGGCGATGCCAGCGTGGTCGGTGCCCGGTTGCCACAGCGTGTTGTGGCCGCGCATCCGGTAGTAGCGGGTGAGCGCGTCCATGATCGTCTGGTTGAAGCCGTGGCCCATGTGCAGCGTGCCGGTGACGTTCGGCGGCGGCAGCAGGATGCAGAAATTGTCGGCCTTGCTGCTATCTACGCCGGCGGCGAAATAGTTGTTGGCTTCCCATTCGGGATACCAGCGGCGTTCGATATCGGCGGGTTCAAAGGCTTTGGCGAGTTCCATGGCGGTGTCGGAAGAGCGGAAAACCGGCAATTATACCGGAGCGTCGCTTGCCTTCCCCGGCAATTGCCGCCCGGCCTGCTTCGCCCGGGGGCTGCCTTATGGCTTGGCCGACACCGGCCACTCGGTGACGACAACCGCCCAGCTTGAATTCCGGTAGCCGGTAGGTCGCCACAGGTGTTGCCAGGGTGAGCGAATGACCACCGGTTGCAGTGCGGCCGCCCCGCTACCCAGATAGTGTTGGAGGTCGCCCGGCATAGTTTCGTGTTCGGAGCTCACCGACCAGACGGCGGCCAGTTTGCCGCCTTGCTGGCTGCGCTCCGCTGTCATTATCGGTGCCCCCGTGCTCAGTATGAAACGGGCTTGTGGAAAAAAGCGCCGGAGATTGCCGCTCATCCGCTCATCGTTGCTGACCAGCGTGCCGTCGCTGAAGCCCAGTCGGCGCAGGTTGTCGGCCAGATCGTTGTAGGGAATGCCCCACCGGCATCGGGAACAGAAGGGCTCTTCAATAAAAAGGTTGCTCCAGCGCATGGCATAGGCGGTCATCGTGAAGGCGAGCAGGATGAGCATGAAGAGCTTGATACGGCGTGGTTCGGGGTTGGTCTGGCGGGCTTTTTCGGTAAGCCAGACAATGGCGACGACGAATATCGGCAGGATGCTATGGACGGCGTAGCCAGCGCGCGCATAAAGCAGATTGCCGACGATCAGGCCGCAAAATTCAATGAGCAGCAGATGCGTCAGCAGTCGGGAGAGATCAGCCGGGACGGCCGGACCCGGGCGGCGGGCCGGTGGTTTGAAGATCGACTTGAAGAGCGCCGGGAAGACCAGTGGGACGATCACGCTATAGGGGGCCAGCACCAGCAGCGGAAAAGTGATCGCGTCGCGCAGGCTGGCCCACAGGGCGGCCCAGGAATGCACCGGGGTTGGCGGGTAATACTCCGCCACCAGGGCGCTCAGGCGTGACGGTTCGGCCAGCAGCCAGAGCACGTAGGGGGCGGTGATCAGGACAACCGGCGGCAGGCTGGCGAGGATTGGAGCCCGCCATGTCCGGCGCCGCAGGTCGGGTTGCAGGCTGGCGGCGGCCAGGAGGGCGATCAGGAAAAAGGCGTAAGTGTGTTCGCTGAGCAGGCCGAGTCCGGCCAGTACGCCGAAAGCCAGGTAATGGCGCCAGTTGCCGTTGTCGAGCAGACGAAGGAAGAGTAGCAAGGTGGCGATTACCAGCGCCATGGCGCCGACCCGGTGCGTAAAGCCTTCGTGGAAACGCCAGAATATCTGATACACGGTGGCCATCGACTCGACGGCGATGAAGGCCCATAAGGCGCTGCCGCTCAGGCGCCGGGTGATCAGGAAGAGGCCGCCGGCCATCACCACCAGCAGCGTGTATTTCAATGCCAGGAAAGGCGCCAGGCCGGTGCCGAAAGCTTGTTGCAAGAGCCATAGCAGCCAGTCGTAGAGCGGGCCGGTGTGGGTGCTGTAGCCCGGGCTCAGGGTCTGGATCAGGAGATTGTCGAGGGTGTCGTCCTCGCCCAGGTTGCCGGAGGCCAGCAAGCGGGTGGTGGCGTGGACCAGGGCATAAATGGCGACGATCAGGACAACGCCGGGTAGGGTAAAGGGAAAGCGAGCGCCTCCGGCGAGGTCGGCGGCGACCGGGTTGGTATGCTTCATTGGGCTACTGTTTCGGCGGCCGGGCTAGGGGCGCGGCGGGGTGATTTCGGGCATTTTCCGGTGGGCCAGGTAATCGCGGACGGTGGCTTCGATAATCCGGGGCAGCTCGCTGGCCAGGCGTTCTTCGATGCGTCGTGCCAGTTCGCGGACGACGGCTTCGTCAAGACTCGAAGCCAGGCCTGCGCCGAGGGCGGCTTCGGCGTTCGGGGGCATGGGCGGCGTGTCGAGCCGGGGGGGCGGTTCTGCGGCTTCCTCGCCGGGCGGCTCGGCGGGTTCCGGCGCGGTGGGGGCGAGCGGAGCGGGCGGAGCGGGCGGAGCGGGCGCGGCAGCGTCGACTTCGAGCAGGATGGGAACGTCGTCGTCATCCAGTGCGTCGGTCAGGATGGGGACTTCGTCGGGGCCGGTGTTGCTTTGGCGCCGACGTTGCATCAGGGCATCAGCACGGGCGATGATGGGGCTCGGCACCGGGTCTCCTTAACGATCGCTGAGGTCAAAATAACGCACCTCATAGCCGCGCTCTTTGTAAAAAGCGACGCGTTCGCGTGCCGCCTTTCGGTCCTCCTCATCCTGGCCGACGACCTCGATCAGGCTTTGGAAGCGCGAGAAACCCGGCGGGATGTCGCGGCTCAGGTTCATCAGGCGCTCGTCCTGGGGCAGGGCATCGAGATTGTCGGTAATCAGGATCGGCGTTTCGGCGGCCAGTGGCGAGTTGTTCCGGCAGTGCGGCACGAAGCTCAGCGCCGGGTGGGTCCACAGCATGCGGTCCAGGTTGTCGGCCACCCCTTTGTCGGGGGCGAAAACCAGCATCGCTTTTTTCTTGGCAAAGGCGCCGCCGAGCAGGGCGCAGGCGGCGGCAATGCGGTCCGCCGCCCCGTGGTAGAAGAAGACCTGGGTCAATTGAGTTTGCCGGCGCGTTGCAACAAATAATGCGTCAGCAGCGGTACCGGGCGCCCGGTGGCGCCCTTGTTGCTGCCCGATTTCCAGGCGGTGCCGGCGATGTCGAGGTGAGCCCAGTCGAATTTCTTGGTAAAGCGTGACAGGAAGCAGGCGGCCGTGATGGCGCCGCCCAAACGGCCGCCGATATTGGCCATGTCGGCGAAGGGGCTTTTCAATTGGTCCTGATAATCGTCCCACAGCGGCATGTGCCAGGCGCGGTCGTGAGCTTCGTCGCCGGCCTCGAGCAGGTCCCGGGCTAGGCTGTCCTTGTTGGCGAAGAGGCCGGTAGCGACGTCACCGAGAGCGACGACGCAGGCACCGGTCAGGGTGGCGACGTCGATCACCGTGTCGGGCTCGAAGCGTTCGGCGTAGGTCAGGGCGTCACAGAGGATCAGGCGGCCCTCGGCATCGGTGTTGAGGATCTCAATGGTTTGCCCGGACAGCGAAGCAACGATGTCGCCGGGCCGGCTCGCGCTACCGCCGGGCATGTTCTCGGTGGCCGGCACGATCACCGTCAGGTTGATCGGCAGGGCCATACGGGCCACCGCTTGCAGGGTGCCGAGGACGCTGGCGGCACCGCACATGTCGTATTTCATTTCGTCCATCTCGGCAGCCGGCTTCAGGGAAATGCCGCCGGTGTCGAAGGTGACGCCCTTGCCAACCAGTACGATCGGCTTTTCACTGGCTCGGGCGCCCTTATGGCGCAGCACGATGAACTTGGGCGGCTGGTGTGAACCGTTGGCCACCGAAAGCAGTGAGTGCATGCCGAGTTTTTCCATGTCGGCCCGTTCGAGAATTTCGCACTCGAGCTTGAATTCCGCGGCGATGGCCAGGGCTTGTTCGGCCAGGTAGCTCGGGTGGCAGACATTGGGTGGCAGGTTGCCGAGGGTCTTGCACAGGGTGACGCCTTCGGCGATGGCGAGGCCCTGGGTCAGCGCCTCTTCGGCCAGGGTTAGCTCGTTGCGCCGTTCGACGCTCAAGGTCAGTTTGCGCAGTGGGCGGCGTACTTCGTCTTTCTTGCTCTTGAATTGATCGAACTTGTAGGTGGCATCGAGCGCAATAATTGCGGTCTGGCGAACCCGCCAGGCGATGCTGCGCTTCTTGACGGCCAGTTCGGTGAGGAAAATGGTGGCGTCGAAGGCTCCGGTTTCGTTGAGGGTTTTGACGGCGGTGCGCACGGCGCCGGAGAATTCCTTCTCGCGAAAATCCTTTTCCTTGCCCAGACCGACCAGCAGGATACGGTCGCTCAGGGTGCCGGGGACGTTGTGCAGGAGCAGCGTGGTGCCGCTTTTGCCTTCCATGTCGCCGCGCCGCACGATATCGGAAATGTAACTGTTGGCGGCCTTGTCCAGGAGTTCTGCCGGCAGCGTGAGTTTCCTCGGTTCAAAAACGCCGACCACGACACAGGCGCTACGTTGCTTTTCCGGGCTACCACTTTTTATGCTAAATTCCACAGGCTGCTCCTGTTCAGGGAAATATCAGTATTCGAGGGATTATCCTCGTATTTTTTTGGTTTCGTCAAAGCATGATATTCGAGCGCGCCGTGCGGCGTGAATTCGCTCAGGCAGCCGCCGGCATCAGTGTCGCATTGGTGGCGATCCTGGCCTCCATAATGTTGATACGCCTGCTCAAGGATGCGGTCGGCGGACGTATTGCGCCAGAAGCCGTGGCGTCCTTGCTCGGCTTCTCGATCTTGAGCTTTATGCCGCTCCTGCTGACGCTGATGCTTTTTGTCGCGATTTTGCTCAGTTTGACGCGCGCCTACCGCGATTCGGAGATGGTCGTCTGGTTGTCCTGCGGCCTGCCGCTGACCGCCTGGGTGCGGCCGGTACTCAAGTTTTCCCTGCCCGTGGTGCTGGCTATTGCCATCCTTTCCGGCTTTCTGTCGCCGTGGGCCAATTACAGTACGGCTGATTACAAACTACGTCTGTCGGCGCGCAGCGATGTTTCGCAGGTGGCGCCGGGAACCTTTCGTGAGGCCAAGCGGGGGCGGCGCGTGTTTTTCGTCGAGGCCCTGGCCGAGGATGCCAGTCGCGTCGGCAACGTCTTTGTCGCCTCGTTTCAGGATGGCAAGCTAGGTGTCGTGATGTCCGATACCGGTTATCAGGAAACTGCGGCAAACGGTGATCGCTTCGTGGTGCTCGAGCATGGGCGACGCTATGAAGTCGAGCCCGGGTCGCCCGCCTTCAAGGTCATGGAGTTCGAGCGTTACCGGGTGCGGACCGAAGACAGCGAAGCCAAGCCGGCTGAGCGGGTGCCAAACCGTCTGCCGATCACCGAACTGGTCCTGGAGAACAGCAATCAGGCGCGCGGCGATCTGCTGTGGCGAATCGGCGTGCCGATCTCGGCCTTGATCCTGGCCTTGCTGGCTATCCCCCTGTCTTACGTCAATCCGCGGGCCGGGCGTTCGGCCAATATGCTGATCGCCATCCTGATCTACGCTATCTACAGCAACATGCTGTCGGTCAGCCAGGCCTGGGTGGCGCAGGGCAAGATATCGTTCTGGCTGGGGGTTTGGGTCGTCCATGCCGTGATGTTGCTGCCCCTGTTGCTCCTGTTCTATCGCCGGATTGCGGTGCGTTTTCCCTGGCAAAGGAGGGGCGGCTGATGTTCCGCTTGCAGCTTTACCAACGCTACTTGATGCGCGAAATCCTGGCGGCGATCGCCCTGGTGCTGGCCGCCTTCCTGGCGCTGTTTGCTTTTTTCGACCTGATCAATGAGCTGCGTAGCGTCGGCAATAATGGTTATCAGCTACAGCATGCCCTGATTTCCGTTGCCTTGAGTGTGCCGGGCTTGGTGTACGAATTGATTCCGATCGCTGCCCTGATCGGAACGCTCTATGCCTTGACGACCCTGGCGCGACATTCTGAAATCACGGTCTTGCGTGCTTCCGGGCTGGCGACGCGCGATTTGTTGATGACCCTGTTCCGGGTGGCGGGTTTGCTGGCTCTGCTGACTTTTGTCGTTGGTGAGGGGCTGGTTCCGTTTTCCGAACGGGTCGCCCAGGAAATGCGGGCCCGTGCCATGAGTCGCGTGATTGCCCAGCAAGGTTTCGAGTCGGGGTTGTGGATCAAGGATGGTCGCAGTTTCATCAATATTCGGCAGGCCACGCTGGACGCCAGGTTGCAGGGCCTGCGCATCTACAAATTTAATGAACTCAGTGCCCTCGAGTCGGTGACGGATGCCGAGGAGGCGAGTTTTGTCCCGCCCGGACATTGGCTGCTCAAAGGGGTGGTGCGCACCGTTCTTGCTGGCGAGACGTCGCGTGTCGAGCGCGAGGCGAGTAGCGAATGGATCTCGGCGGTCAATCCGGATTTGTTGTCGGTCCTGATGGTGGCTCCCGAGCGAATGTCGCTTTTCGGGCTGGTCAATTACACGCAGCATTTGCTGGATAATCACCAGAAGACCGAACGCTATGAGGTTGCCATCTGGAAAAAGATATTTTATCCGTTGGCGGCGCTGGTCATGGTTGCCCTGGCCTTGCCTTTCGGCTATTCCCACAGTCGCGTCAGCAGCGGTAGTTTGAAAATGTTCCTCGGCGTTATGACGGGGATACTTTTCTATGCTCTGAATGGCCTGTTTTCTAACCTTGGCGTGATCAACTCCTGGCCTCCTTTGGCCAGCGCCACGGTGCCGTCCGCGCTGTTCATGGCGGCGGCGATGGGCATGTTGTGGTGGGTCGAGCGCCGTTGATCAGGGGGTGGTCGCGATGATGCGGGAGCCGGCAATGCGGTCGTGCAGGAATTGCTTGTCCTTGTCGAACAGTGCCCACAGGATGCCGATCCCGAATAGGCAGTAGCTTGGCCAGGCGGCCAAGTAGCGGAGCAGAGCCTGAAGCGGCCGCAAGCGGCTGCCGTCGGCATTGGCCAGGCGCATTTTCCAGGTCTTCATCGGCAGGGTTTGGCCGCCGTTCAGCCAGAACCAAACGAAATACACCATCAGCAGCGCGAATACATGCAGCCAGAGCATTTTTGCGGTGATTGCCATGCCGAAGCCGGAAAGCACGATCTGGGGCATCAGGAAACCGATCAGCAGTACCGAAAAAACGACCAGGGTTTCATAGAGCAGGCAGGCCAGGCGGCGGCCCAGACCGGGAGTTTGTGTTGACATCAGCGTTTGATCGATTCGGCGACGCCGGCTTCGGCCGGCACCGGTTGAGTGGCGCTCTCCGCCGTCGGGGCAGGAGCAGGGGGCGGAATTTCCGGGGACGGGGACAATAATTTGGATGATTTTCCGCTGCTGCGAATACGCTGCTTCTCATCTTCGGGAAGGTTGGAGTAGGCCTCCCACTTTTGTTTGACCACCTGTTTTTGCTCGGCGGGGAGTTGGTTGAAACCCTTGTAGCTGTCCCGGACCTTGTTGCGCTGCTCCGACGTCAGGCTGGCCCACTCGCGCATCCGGTTCTGGACGCGACCTTGCTCATCCGGCTTCATGTTCGGATAGCGTTCGGCAATGCCCAACCATTTTTTCCGGCGGATGTTCTCCATGTTGTCCCAGTCTACCGAGAGCGGGGACAAGATGTTCTTTTGCTGTGGGTTAAGTTGGGCCCAGCCCGGTTGCGGTGGCGTGCCGATGACGACAGCTGTCGGAGTGTCTGCGCCGAGTGGGGTGGTCAGTGCCAGACAGAGGATTATTCCTCCGGCGAGTTGTCTTTTAGCCATTCGAAGAAATCGTTATCCAAAAAAGCCTCGGGTGGCAGATCGTCGGAAAGCAGAGCGCTGTCGACCTCTTCGAGGTCGCTGGTGTATTGGACGCTCTGCCAGTAGAAGGAAAGCCACATGCCAACCAGCAGGGCCAGGATGGCGATGATTTGCTTGAAGTACGGCAGATGCGAACCGCTACCGGAAGACGATGAGCTGTGTCCGGCCATCGCCAGTTGGCGGGCGGTCTGCTTCTGTTTCGACAGGGCGAGGTGGCGGGCTGCTTCCAGGCGCCGCGAGGCTGCCGGGGAAATGTCCTTCAATCCATGGTTCAGCGCTTGCCGAACGCGGTAGGCGTAACGTTCTTCGTTCATAGCTTTATACCTTTTGCCGACAGGGCGGCTGCCAGTGCGTGTGTGGCGCGCGAGCAATGGGTTTTGACGCTGCCTTCTGAGCAGCCCATCGCAGCCGCGGTTTCGGCTACGTCCATGTCTTCCCAATAACGCATGAGAAAGGCTTCGCGTTGACGTGCCGGCAATTTTTTTATTTCGTCATCGATGGCGTTGAGGGTTTGCGCTTGCAGTAGCTGGCTTTCCGGGGTTCTGGTGCCGCCCGCGTCTTCGTCGGCGGCGAGGGTTTCCAGCGGGTCGTAATCGTCGTCGTCGTCCGGCGAAAAGGCGGAGAGCAGGGTGGTCCACATCGAGCGGACCTTGCTGCGTCGATAGTAGTCGCGGATGGTGTTCTGGGTGATGCGCTGGAAGAGCATGGGGAACTCTTCGACCGGGCGGTCACCATATTTTTCGGCGAGCTTAAGCATGCTGTCCTGGACGATGTCCAAGGCGGCTTCTTCGTCATGCACGGCAAACATCGCCTGCTTGAAGGCTCGGCGCTCGACCGATTCGAGAAAATTCGATAATTCGTTGGAGGATGCCAGGGTAGTCTCTTCCGGGTTAAAGCCTTGAGCATTATATGGTTATGCTGGCAAACCTTGACCGAACAGGGACGGTCGATTAAGGTTACGCCCTTTAGGCAACAGCTTTTTGGGCTCAAGAATGATGATCAGCGGTGCGGAAATTGTAATCAGGTGCCTGCAGGAAGAAAAGGTCGATTGTGTGTTCGGTTACCCCGGTGGGTCCGTGCTGCACATTTATGATGCCCTTTTCAAGCAGGATCAGGTCAAGCACGTTCTGGTTCGCCATGAACAGGCGGCCGTCCATGCGGCTGATGCCTACTCGCGGTCCTCGCAAAAGATCGGCGTCGCCTTGGTGACTTCCGGTCCGGGGGTGACCAATACCGTGACCGGCATTGCTACCGCCTACATGGATTCGATCCCGATGGTTGTGCTCTGCGGTCAGGTGCCGACCCAGTACATCGGTCAGGATGCCTTCCAGGAGTGCGATACGGTCGGCATCACGCGGCCCTGCGTCAAGCACAATTTCCTGGTCAAGGACGTCAAGGACCTGGCGGTGACCATCAAGAAGGCCTTCCATATCGCCTCCACCGGCCGTCCCGGCCCGGTCGTGGTGGATATTCCCAAGGACATCACGGCCCAGCTCTGCGAGTTCGACTATCCGAAGACTATTCAGATGCGTTCGTACAACCCGGTGGTCAAGGGGCATCTCGGGCAGATCAAGAAAGCCGTGCAGCTATTGCAGGAAGCCAAGCGGCCGATCATCTATACCGGTGGCGGTGTGATTCTTTCCGATGCCGCGCCGAAACTGACCGAACTGGCCCGCAAGCTGAATTTTCCGGTGACCAACACGCTGATGGGCCTCGGCGGCTATCCCGCCACCGACCGTCAGTTTGTCGGCATGCTCGGCATGCACGGGACTTTCGAAGCCAATAACGCGATGCACTATGCCGATGTGATCCTGGCCATCGGTGCCCGTTTCGACGACCGCGTAATCGGCAATCCGGAACATTTCGGTGGTGAAAAGCGTCGTGTCATCCATATCGACATCGACCCGTCGTCGATTTCCAAGCGGGTCAAGGTCGATGTGCCCATCGTCGGCAATGTGCCGGATGTGATCGATGAAATCATCAAGCTGATGGACAGCAATTTCAAGACCGATCCGGAAGTGGCTGGCTGGTGGAAGCAGATCGACGAATGGCGCGGCCGCGACTCGCTGCGTTATCGCCAGAGCGAGCACATCATGCCGCAGTATGTCATCGAGAAGCTCTACGAAGTGACCGGTGGCGACGCCTTCATCACCTCCGATGTCGGCCAGCACCAGATGTTCGCCGCCCAGTACTACAAGTTCGACAAGCCGCGCCGCTGGATCAATTCCGGTGGTCTGGGCACGATGGGCGTCGGCCTGCCGTACGGCATGGGCGTGCTGATGGCCAATCCCGATGCGCAGGTTGCCTGCGTCACCGGTGAAGGCTCAATCCAGATGTGCATCCAGGAAATGTCGACCTGCAAGCAGTACGGTCTGCCGGTCAAGATCATCAACCTGAACAACGGCATGCTCGGCATGGTCCGCCAGTGGCAGGAAATGTTCTATTCCAAGCGCTACTCGCAGTCCTACGTCACTTCGCTGCCTGACTTCGTCAAGCTGGCCGAAGCCTACGGTCACGTCGGCATGAAGATCGAGCGCCCGGAAGATGTCGAGCCGGCACTGCGCAAGGCCTTCACGGAACACAAGAATGATCTGGTCTTCATGGACTTCATCATTGATCCGCGTGCCAACGTCTTCCCGATGGTGGCGGCCGGCAAGGGCCTGACCGAAATGATCCTCGCTGAAGATCTGTGAGCGGGGGAGGAAAAGAAAAAATGCGTCATATCATTTCCATCCTGATCGAAAACGAATCGGGTGCACTTTCCCGTGTCGCCGGGCTGTTCTCGGCGCGCGGCTACAATATTGAAACGCTGACCGTGGCACCGACGGAAGATCCCTCGCTGTCGCGGATGACCATCCTGACCTGGGGTTCCGACGAGGTCCTCGAACAGATCACCAAGCAGCTCAACAAGCTGGTTGATGTGGTCAAGGTGGTCGATCTCTCCGAAGCCGCCCATGTCGAACGCGAACTGATGCTGATCAAGGTTCGCGCCACCGGCAAGGATCGCGAAGAGATGAAGCGGATGGCCGATATTTTCCGTGGCCGCATCATCGATGTCACGGAGTCGACCTATGTGATCGAGTTGACCGGCGCCAGCTCCAAGCTCGATTCCTTCATCGCCGCGCTCGATGCCGGCCTGATTCTCGAAACCGTCCGTACCGGTGTCTGTGGCATCGGTCGCGGTGATCGTATTCTTAAAGTCTAACTATTTATAAATAAAGAGGATTTCATGAAAGTTTATTACGACAAGGACGCCGATCTCTCCCTCATCAAGGGCAAGAAGGTCACCATCGTTGGTTACGGCTCGCAGGGCCA
>JAGTRU010000064.1 GCA_018261905.1 Pseudomonadota bacterium
CACCCCGGGCACCGGCTTGGGCGAAGGGCTGCACAGCTTCACGGCGGAATCGGTCGATGCGGCCGGCAACAGCAGTCCGCGCAGCCCGGCCTACGCCCTCGAACTCGACTTTACGGCGCCCACCATCGGGGCGCAGGCCTTCTCTTATGATGAGGATCAGGTGGTCGGTGCAGCGGTGGCAACCGTGCTTGCTTCTGATAACGAGTCGGTCGTCGACTACCAGTTCAAATGGGCCGACAACAGTCTACATGCCACCTCGGAGGACGGCTATTTCGCGATCAACTCGGCCGGCGTGATTTCCCTTACCGCCGTTGGTGTGGCTTCCGGGGCCAACGATTTTGAGCGCTCGCCCAATAGCTGGTCGTATCTGGTATTTGCGCTTGATGCGGCGGGTAATTCCAATGCAGCAAGCATAGGTCTGAGCGAAAAGAACCTCAACGATACCGCGCCCGTCGTCGGTAGTGCGGTTGCCGTCGCGGTTTCCGAAGAAGGTTTGACGGCGCTGGGCGGTCTGGCCGATTCCAGTGGTAATCCGAATGACAGCACTGATGAGGTTATCGTCAGAGGTACGGTGCCGGTTTCAGACGCCGATGGTGATAGCGTGACCGTTACCTTAAGTGCGCCGACGACGGCCATAACCTCCGCTGGCACCGTATTGACCTGGTCAGGGACGGGTACCGGTCACTTGGTGGGCTCGGTCGGCAGTACAGAAATTATCGATGTCAGTATCGACAACGGCGGAAATTACACGGTGCATTTGCTGGGGGCTATCGATCAGGCGTCGGGCGGCGGCGAGAATATTCTGACCGCGAACTTCGGTGTCAATGTCTCGGATGGCACCCAGACGACCAGCAATCCGACGGCGATCACTGTCAATATCGAGGACGATGCACCGCAGTCGCAACCGGTAACCAATGCCGTTGTTGGCACCAGTACCGTGGATAGCAACCTGATGTTTGTTCTCGATCTTTCTGGGTCAATGGATTCGGACAGCGGGATGCAAGGCTTGTCTCGCCTGGAGGCAACCGTAGCGGCTATCAAGGAAGTGCTGGAGCAATACGGAAGTATTGGCGACGTCAAGGTTAATATTTCGACCTTCGGTACAACCGCGACTTCTGGCTCTTGGCTGACGGTCAGTCAGGCCGAGGCCTTCCTCGACACGGTATCGGCCAATGCCGGCACGACGAACTATGATGCTGCGCTGGCGGCGGCAATGTCTGCCTATTCCAACGGCGTCAAACTGTCCGGGCAGAATGTCCAGAACGTGCTCTATTTCCTTTCCGACGGCGCCCCGAATACCGGGGATGGTAATGCCAACCTGCTCTTGAACGCGTCCGGGGGGAGTGACGACGGTATTCAAACCGCCGAGCAATCCGTGTGGACCAACTTCCTCTCCGCCAACGATATCAATGCCTTCGCCATCGGCTTGGGAACCGGTGTTACCGTGGAAACGATGAGTCCCGTCGCTTACGACGGTATCCAAAATCAGGATCGGGATGCCATTTCGGTGACGGATATGAGCACCTTGCGGTCGACTCTGGTTTCTCTGGTGCAGAGTACGGTTGCCGGTTCTCTTCTGGTGACGGGGGATGGTTTCGGCGCCGATGGCGGCTATCTCGGGAACATTTCCTATGGCAACAACGTGTTCTCGTTTGATGGCGGCAGCGGCCTGACGCGCAGTGGTTCTGGAATGACGGCCTATTCTTTCGATGTTGCAACGCACGCACTGAGCATTTCCGCCGTTGGCGGGACATTTGTCGTCGATATGGACAGTGGGGCCTACAGTTACACGACCAGCATTGGCACCATGGTGACCGAAGAGCAGTTCGGCTATACCTTGCTCGATCATGATGGCGATAGCTCCTCCTCGATTTTCGTCATTGATTTTGCTTCCATCGGTGCGGCACCAATTGCCCGAGACGATAACGTGATCGTGGCCAGCGGCAACGTGAGCAGCAACTCGGTCACCATTCAGGACTCCTGGCTGGCCTGGAACGACAGCGATATTGGCGGCAATGCCTTGTCAATCAGTTCGGTGAGCAATGCTGTCTCGCATACCGGTGGGCAGGTGGTCGACGCGGTTTCGGCCAGCAACAACGGAACGGGAAGTTTCTCCTACGTCCTTGATAATGGTTCGAAGACCGACGAGGCGCAGGTGGCGCTGACGACCACGAGCAGTACGGGCTTGTATGGAACCGGACTCGACAACATCATCGTTGGCGATACGAGCGGTGAAGTGCTTTACGGCTACGCCGGCAACGATGTTCTGGTCGGGAATGCCGGGAACGACACGTTCTATGGCGGGGAGGGCAATGATCTGCTGATCGGCGGACTGGGCAATGATTCCTTGACCGGTGATGCGGGGGCTGACGTTTTCCGCTGGCTGTTTGCCGACAAGGGTGGGGCCGGCTCGCCGGCGACCGACACGGTCTATGGCTTCTCAACGACAACTTCCGGCGAGGCCCTGGATCTGCGCGATCTGTTGCAAGGCGAGAACCATGATATCGGTATTGGGAATCTGGCCAATTATCTCGATATCACAACAAGTGGTGGCAACACGGTCATTCGCGTCAGTTCCAGTGGCGGCTTCAGCAATGGAAGCTATTCGAGCAACGCCGAGGACCAGCGTATCAGCCTGTCCAATGTCAATCTGTATACGACCTACGGTGTCACGCCGGGCGAGGATGGTGCGCTGATTCAGAAACTATTGGATAGCAGCAAGCTGAAAGTCGACTAAGCGATATTTGGCGAACAAACGGCCCGCTTTGGCGGGCCGTTTTCCGTTGTGTGCGCCGCCTGTGCGCACTCCTGCGGGGGGCCTGCCGGGTGGTGTGGCAGGGGCGCAGCTTAGAATGGCTGCGCCCTATGCCGATCACGATGACCGGGAAAGAATCGTGCTTATCCAGAATCCGCGAAAGCGAACGGCAGCGACCTGAATAAGGTCGCCTCAGTTCAGTGCGGCGGACAACTTGCGCCGGAATTCGCGGACCAGATCGTCGTACTGTTCGCTGCCGGCAAGAGCTTCGAAAAGTTGCAATAAGGCCTTGCGGCCGGCACCTTCGTCGAAGGCTCGGTCGCGGACAACGACTTCGAGAGCGGCTTCCATCGCTTCGCGGAAGCGACTATCGGCGGCAAGGGCCCGGGAGAGCTCAAGGCGGGCTGCGTGGTCGGCTGGATTGGCTGTCAGCCGGGCTTCAATTTCGGCCGTGTCGGCCGCCCCGGCGGCGAGTGCCAGACGCGCGCGCAGGGCATTGGCACGGGCCGTTTCCTGGGCGTATTCGCCAGCCAGCAATTGTCCGGCTTCATCGTGGCGACCGAGCTGCAGAAGTACCTCGACGGCGTCGAGCTGGATGGCCTGATCGTCCGGCTTGGCGTGGCTGGCCTCAACCAGTTTGGCCAAAGCTTCCTCCGGTTTGCCGTCGGCGACCAGGGCGGCGGCTTCCTCGCGCGGGTTGCCGCCGGTCGTGGCGGGCAGCGCAATACGGTCGAGGAAAGCGCGAATCTGGCCTTCCGGCAGCGTGCCACTGAATTCGTCGACCAATTGCCCCTGGAAGAGCACTTTGACCGAGGGGATGCTGCGCACGCCAAAATGCTGGGCAAGTTCAGGGTTTTCGTCGGAATTGACCATGGCCAGCAGGAAACGGCCGGCGTATTCCTCGGCCAGCTTCTCGAGCAAGGGTTTCAGAATCTTGCACGGTTCGCACCAGGGCGCCCAGAAGTCGACGACCACCGGGACTTCCTGGGCCGGCAGCAGAACTTTGGTTTCGAATTCTTCGATGGAAACGTCAAAGGAAAATTGGGACATGGTGTTCTCGGGGAAATTTAGGATCGGGAGAATTCTACCGCCAGGCAGTTGCCGACGGCGGAATGCAGATGCAGGGTGGGGCTGGTTGGACTGTTCAGCCACGCGCTCAGGGCCGCCGGAAAGTCGGGGGTGTCGGGCTCGGCCCGAGTCGCAGCCACGGCTGGTAGTTGGAGGCGGGCCAGCGGGTTTTCAAGTGGATTGGCCGTCAGGGCGAGCCAATGTCCGCTTGCCCGCTCGGTATTGTGGTCGAGATGGGCGCAGAGGATCTGGGCGTAACGTCCTTCTTGCAGCCAGGTGTCGGCCAGGCAAAAGAGCAGCGACCAGTTTGCCGAGTCGCTGCTGGCCAGCGGGCAACAGGTCGCCGAGCGCAGACCGGGCAGGAATGCCTTGAGCTGGGCGGCGGCGATGGCCGGCTGGGTAGCCAGAAAGTCGTAGGGCAAAGGTTCGGCCGAACCGGCGCAGACTTCATCCAGCAGAAGCAGCGTTTCGGCGCGCGCTCCACCGGTTGTTTGCCAAAGCAGGGCGGTCGGCAACTGGCGACGGTCGGCGGGCAGGCCGGCCAGGGCGCCGAGCACGGCGAGTTGGCTAAGCACCGCGGCGCGGCGCAGCGGTTTGCCGAGTACGGCGCGTACGGCAGGCGGCAGTTCGCCAGGCGAGAAATGCTGGCTGAAAGCGGCGCTCAGGTAAGTCATCGTTGGCGCTCGACGATCAGGCTGGCCAGGCCACCCCCAAAACCGATCAGGTTGAGCAGGGCGCATTGCAGGTAGGCGTTGCTGCGGCTGACGGTCGGCTTCAGGGCGATTTCCGGGTCGCTTTCGGCGAAGCCCTGGGTGGCGGGAATCTGTTCCGCCTCCAGGCAAGCCAGCAGGGCGGCCAGTTCGGCAATACCGCTGGCCCCCAGCGTGTGGCCGAGAACCGGCTTGAGAGAAAACAGCGGTGGCATGCTGTTGGCGAAAATCCGGCGCAGGGCGTTGGCTTCGGCCAGATCGCTGCCCGGCGAGCCGGCTGCCTGCAACTTGACCAGTTCGATGTCGGCGGCTGACCTGGCGGCTTCCCGCAGACAATCGGCGATCAGTTCGGCGAGCGGTTTGCCCGACGGGTCGGGGCCGGTCGTCGAGTAGGCGTCGAGGCCGGTGCGCAATGCCGCGATGCGCCAGTTCCTCGGTTGGCTGGTCAGGCGCACGGCGGCGACGGCTTCGCCGAGTACCAGGCCGTCGCGACGGCGATCGAAAGGACGGCAGGTGCTTGGCGAGAGCAGCTCCATGGCGGCAAAGCCGGCCAGCGTCGCGCGGTTGGGAAGTTCGACGCCGATGACGATCGCTTCATCGATCAGGCCGCTGGCGATCAAGCTACGTGCTGCATCGATGGCCGAAAAACCGGAAGTGCAGGCATTCGAAAAACTGTAGATGGGGCCTGAGATGCCCAGCCATTCGGCGATTTGCCGACTGAATTGGGCGCTGGCGGCGGGCAGCAGGAAGGGGGCACCCTGTTCTTCGAAATAGCCGATCTGGAATGACGAGGAAGCGACAAAAAGCGGGATATTTTCGGCCAAAGGTCCGAGTTGGCCGGCCACCTGCTGTATCGCCCGGGCGGCCCGCGCCAGCCAGAGGCCGGGGCTCGGCGGCAGGGAAAAATAGGGAAATTCGCGTTCGCCCAGGCGATGTCGGCTGGCCGCACTTTCGCCGGCCCACAAGGCGGTGCTGACGGCGCCCGGGGACTGGCCGGCGGCACTCAACAACCCGTAGTCGTCGATATAGACGGCTCGTTTCACCGGCGGCTGGCCTGCCAGTTTTCGAGATGCTCGGCAAGATTGGCGATGCTGGCCAGGATGCGCCGCGTTTCCTTGCTGTCCGGCAGACGCAGCCCGTATTTTTTCTTGATCGCCATCGAGACCTGCAAGGCGTCGAGCGAGTCAAGCTGCAGCGGCGCATCCGGCCCGAACAGCGGCTCGTCGTCGCTGATCGCAGCCGGTCCGCAGTCCTTGTCGCAGGCTTCAATAATCAGGGATTTCAGTTCGAGGCGAAGGGCTTGATTCATGAGCGGGCGGCGGTAGAGCGTTGGTTGAGCCAGATGGCGAGGAGAAGGGCGATTCCGGAAAAAATGAGGAGCTGAGCCAGGTTGGGCAGGATATCGGTAAAGCTGCCGTGGCGCAGCATGACCGTATGGAAACCCTCCAGTCCCCAGGCCATTGGCGATAGCGCAGCGAGTTTCTGCAGGGCGGCTGGCATGATGAATTTGGGCACCATGATGCCGCCGATCGCCCCCATCAGAATATTGCCGACGCCGCCGATGATGGTCGCCTGTTCTGAGGTTTTGGCCAGGCTGGCAATGAGCAGCGCCCAGGCGACAGCGGCCAGACTGACGGCCGCCGATACCGCCCACCAGTTGAAGAGCTGCGACGGGCTGGCGGGAAATGCCAGGGCTTCGCTGCCGAACAGCGGCACCAGGTAGATGCCGACCAGGACCATGAGCAGGGCCTGCACCTGGTTGACGACAAAGAAGGGGAGGAGTTTGCCCGCCAGTACCAGCCGGAAGGGCAGGCCCATGGCACGCAAGCGTTGTAGCGTGCCCTGCTGGCGCTCGATGATGAAAATGGCGGAAATCGGGATGACGACGAAAAACATCGCGAAAATCAGCCAGGCCGGGACGTTCTGCTGAACCGACGAGGGCAGTGTGGCGTTGAGATCGTTGCGCACCGCTGCGCTGCGGATTTCGTCCGGCCAATCCTTGTCAGCTACGGAACCGGGGGCAACCGGCAGGCCGAAAAGTTTGCCGGCCTTGACCGTCAGTTCGTCGGCCCGCACCCCGCCCAGCGCCGCCATGACCTGGTTACGGAAGGCGAGTTGCAGGGCGGGCGACAGCGCCGGGTCGAGCAACAGGATCAGCGGCTCGGCTGACTTGCCGTCGGCGCCGCCGGGTGTCAGCAGGCGTTCGCCGAAGCCTTTCGGCACAATGAGGACGAGGTTAAGCCGGCCGGCGAGCACGGCGGCGCGCGCGGTGTCGAGATCGCCGGGGCTTTCCATGCGCCTGAACGAGGCGTCTTTGGCCAGGCGTTTGCTCAAGGCCGCCGAACTGGCACTCCGGTCAAGATCGACCAGCGCATAGCTGGCGTCGATGCGGGCGCCCGGCGTAAAGCTGTCGCGCAGGGCCAGGGTCATGACCAGGATGAAAATGGTCGGCATGATGAACAGCGCCAGCAAACCATGGCGGTCGCGCAGCAGGGCAATGGATTCCTTGAACCAGAGGGCGAACAGGCGGGGCGACATGGTCTAATCCCGGAGCGAACGCTTGGTCAGGCGCATGAATACCTGTTCCAGGTCGTGCTGGCCAAAGTTCAATTGGCGCACGGCGCAGCCGGCGGCGGCGAGTTCGTCGAGCAGGCGCGGCAGGACGGCGGGCGACGCCAGTTTCAGGACATATTTCAGCTCGCCGCTGGTGCTGGCCGCATGGCGTATCGCGATGTCGGCCGGTAGTTCGCGGTCGAGCCCAATTTCGAGGAGTGGCTCCGGGCTGCTCAGGATGTCGGCCAGCCGGCCTGCGGCCAGCACCGTGCCCTGATCGATGATGGCGATCTGCTGGCAGATGGCCTCGACCTCTTCCATGTAATGGCTGGTGTAGATCACCGTCGTGCCGGCGGCGGGCAGGGCGGCGATGGATTCGAGCAGGAAATGTCGCGATTGCGGATCGACGCCGACCGTCGGTTCGTCGAGGAGCAGCAATTGCGGCCGACCGAGCAGGCCGATGGCCAGATTCAGGCGTCGGCGCAGACCGCCGGAGAGTTGTTCGGCGCGCTGGGCGACGACCTGTTGCAGACGGGCGAAGCTGATGGCGGCATCAATCCGGGCGCTGCGCGCCGCCCCGGTCAGGTCCAGTATGCCGGCAAAAAAACGCAGATTTTCACCGACGGTCAGCATTGGGTAGAACGCATAATCCTGCGGTACCAGCGCGACGGCGTGCCGGTTGGCGGCACGCGCCTCAGCTAGCGGCTGGCCGTTCAGACAAATTTTTCCGGTCGCCGTGTTGAGGAGGCCGGCGAGCAGGGAAATCAACGTCGTCTTGCCGGCCCCGTTCGGACCGAGCAGGCCGTAGACGCCACCGGCCGGGACGCTCAGCGAAATATTATGCAGGGCCGGGCCGGCCGTGCCGCGGTAACGGTAGGAAATACCGTCGATGGAGAGCATCAGGCGGCGCGGCGCAGGTCGCGGAAAAACGCTTGTTCGCGCTCGGCGAGTTGCCGCAGTTTGTCGGCCAGACTGGCCGGGGCCAATGCTTCGCGGTCGCGGATCATGCGCGCGGCGGCGAGGGCAAATTCGCGCCATTCGTCGCCGATCTCGATCAGCGCCTCGGCCAGCTCGTTGAGGCGGGGCTGGGCCAGCAGATCGGCTGCTTCCTGCAGGAAGGAGGCGTAAATGAAACGGAAACCGCCGCCGCCGGTACCGATTTCCTCCTGCATGCGCACCACCTGGCCGATGAACATCTTGGCTGCCGCCGGATCGTTCTGGCCAGCCAGTCTCTCGATCGCCCCGGCCAGACGCCGGATGCCACGCACGCCGATGATCGGTAGTGGTGTGTCGAGCATGATGCGCGTCGTTTTCTTCAAGGCTTGTGGAATCGCCTTGCTCCAATCCGGCGGCATCGGCTTCTCGGTGGGGTAGTAGAGCAGACCCTTGGGAGCCAGGGCGCCTTTGGCAAAGCGGGCGCTTTCCAGCGGTCCGGCGGCACAGCTAACCGGCGTGTCGAAAACCGGGTCGGAGAGTAGGTAATCGCCGCTCGTCGTGTCGCGGCCGTAAGCCAGAACATTGTGGGCATTGAAATGAAAGCGCAGGTCTTCCGGCATATAGGGCAGCCAGAAAACCGAGGTCTGCAGGCCGACGATGTGGCCGGCGGCCAGCAGTTCATCGAGGCGGCGCGAGCCGTCGGCCGGCCGGCGGAAGGTTTCGAAGCGCATCTTCAGGCCGAGTCGTTTTTGCAGGCCTTTGATGATGAATTTGGGTGGCATCCGGTAGGCGACGAGCGGCAAACCATTGATCTTGACGATGGGCAGGTAGGCGAAGGAAAGTGCCGACGATAGCCCGAAGGCCATCGCTTCAGAGATCGGCAGGCCGTGATGGCTGAGCATCGTGGACATGACGCCGCTTTCGCAGTGCGAAGCCTGGCTATGTTGGAAATCCATCAATCGACCTTTTTCAGTTGTTCGATGCTGAGGCCCATCACCCCGGCGTAACGGGCCAGCAGGCCAGTCGACAGTCTGGCGAACGTGGCGGGGCGGAAGTGGCGCCGGATGCGCCATTGCCAGAGGCCGGTGGTCTGCGCCAGCATGGGCAAATCCATGCGCGTCCTGTGCATGTGATATTCGAGGGCCGAGGTTTGTCCGGCAATGACGCGTTGGCGGGCTTCCTCGGCCAGGCGGTTGAGATCGTCGACGGCTTGGCGGGTGACGATTTCTTCGACTTCCCAGCCGGTCGACTGGACCATATGCAATTTGCCATCGGCGCCGCGCGCATAGAGCGCCTTGCGGTGACCGCCGAGCGTGCAGTTGCCTTCCTGGGGGACGTCGCTATCCCGCATGGTCGACTGCCGTCAGATACATCAATGAGCCGGTGAAGCGGCCGCTTTCCGGGACGAAACAAAGCAGGCGGTGGCCGGCTTGCAAGTTGCCGCTTTTCAGCAGTTCGTCGAGCATGATGAAAATCGATGCCGAGCCGGTGTTGCCTTTGGTGTGCAGGTTGGTAAACCATTTTTCCGGCGGCACCGCGAAGCCAAGTGCCTGCATGTGTTCGGCCAGGGGCTGGCGGAAGTATTCGGAGGACATGTGCGGCAGGAACCAGTCTACGGCGGCTGGCGTCAGGCCGCGGCTAGCCATGATTTTTTCGAGCAATTTGCCGAAGGTTTGCCGAACGACGTTTTCGTTGAGCAAACGGACATCCTGCTTGATGGCAAAAAGCGAACGACCGGCCCATTCACCGGCCGGGAAAGCGTGCCAGCCCTTCAGTGAGCCGTCCGCCTGCTTCTCGCCGCCGGCGTACATGCAAACTTCCATCTTGTCGGCTTGCGATTGAATGTCGATCCAGTCGATGCGCAGCGAGAGCTTGCTGTCCGCCGGCCGGTTTTGCAGCAGAAAAGCGCCGGCTCCGTCGGAGAGCATCCAGCGCAGGAAATCCTTCTCGAAGGCGATTTCCGGGTGTTTGTCCAGTTCGGTGATGCGATGTTCGGATTCGGCCGCGAAGTTGCGTGCATGCAAGACGCCTGATACCGCTTCCGAACCGGTCGCCACGGCATTTTTGGCCAGGCCGCAGAGGACTGCCATATAGGCATATTTGAGCGCGGTCAGCCCGGCCAGGCAGATGCCGGCGGTGGATACCACTTCACAGGCCGGAATGCCCAGTTCGCCATGCACCATGACGCCATGATTGGGCAATAGCTGGTCCGGTATTGAAGTGCCGGTGGCCAGGCAGTCGATGTTCGCCGTGCTGCCCAGACCGCGGATGGCAGCGGCAGTCAGTTGGGCGTTGGTATGGGTGGTGTGGCCGGTCGCTGGATCAATGGCGTAATAACGTTCCCGAATGCCATTGTTGCGCAACACGATGCGGCGGGCGCGTGACGGCTTGCCACCGATCATGCCCAGCACGCTTTCAATCTCGTCGTTACACACCGGGGCATTCGGCAGGAAAGCCGAACTGCGGGTGATATAGACCTTGCCGCTAGGATTCATAATTCTTCATATTGAATTCCTGCGAGCCGGAAGGTAGTTCCAGTTCGGCGCGCAGCCGGTCAAGGCGCGGTTTGAGCAGGGGAGAAAACAACCATTGTAGCAACAGGCTGAGGGGGACGATGGTCAAGACCATGGCCAGCAAATAGACGGCAAACAGCAGCAGGATGGGGCGACGCTGCCATTGGCCGCGTTTCCCGAAGCAGCGGATGAATTTCGACCAGAAGCGAAAGGCGCGGAGGCCGGCCTGCTCGCTGATGGCCAGTCGCGGATCGACGGTACAGGCACGCAAGCCGGACAACAGCGGGGCGGCGGTTCGCTCGGCATCGTTGTCGAGCGCATCGGCCAAGGCCCGGCCGAAGCGTTTGGCCGCCCGAATTTCCTGTGGCGCCACCCCGGCCGGCGGCAAGCCGAGGAAGCTGTCGCGCTTGCCGGTCAGCACCCAGCGCGGCGTCGTGATAAAGGTGGCCAGGGCGTGGCCTTGGTCGGTGAACGCCAGGTGGTCGCGCAATTGGCCGCCGGCCTCGGCGATCAACTGCTGCATGGTGCGCTGGGCGGATAGCCACATGTTGCGGCAGGCGACCAGCGTAATCACCGGCTTGTTGCGGATCAGGTGTTGTCCGGCCGGGCTTTTCAGGAATGCCGTCATCGGCAGAGCGGGCGACAGGTACCAGACCTGGTAGGTTAGGATGACCAGATCGAATTGGGCGTTCGGGGCAACACCCAGCGGCTTGAGCGGCGGCGCATCGAGTTGCACGCATTCGGGGAAAATATCGACAAAATCGACGATTGGCCATGGCCAGGGAAACGGAGTGGCGGGAACCAGTGTTTCCAGATGCACCTGATGCCCCGCCGCCCGCAGCGGTCCAATCAGTTGGGCGGTGATGTCGGCAAGCTGCCCGGTTTGCGAGTAATTGACGACGAGAACGTTTTTCAAGGTGTTTTCTGGTGGCGGGCTGACCCCGGATTCTAACAAAACGTCGGCGGCTTACGTTGAATGCCAGTAACTCAGCTAGAATGTTGGATATTGTCGACGTGCTTGGGGGTTTAGTTCCTTTTCGGCTATCATTCGGCTTTCCCGCAGCCTGTCTTTCCATGACCAAATTCGTTTTCGTTACAGGTGGTGTCGTGTCCTCTCTGGGCAAAGGCATCGCCGCCGCGTCGCTCGGGGCCATTCTGGAATCCCGCGGCATCAAAGTCACCCA
>JAGTRU010000013.1 GCA_018261905.1 Pseudomonadota bacterium
CGCCGCGTCGCTCGGGGCCATTCTGGAATCCCGCGGCATCAAAGTCACCCATCTCAAGCTTGACCCCTACATCAACGTCGACCCCGGCACGATGAGTCCGTTCCAGCACGGCGAGGTTTTCGTCACCGATGACGGCGCCGAGACCGATCTCGATCTCGGGCACTATGAGCGCTTCACCAGCGCCAAGATGGGCAAGCGCAACAACTTCACGACCGGCCAGATTTACGACACCGTGCTCAAGAAAGAGCGGCGCGGCGAATATCTTGGCAAGACCGTGCAGGTCATTCCGCACATCACCGACGAGATCAAGTGCAAGATCAAGGCTGGCGCTGAAGGGGCCGATGTGGCCATCGTCGAAGTTGGCGGAACGGTTGGTGACATCGAGTCGCTGCCTTTCCTGGAAGCGATCCGCCAGATCGGTTTCGAGGAAGGCCGCCACAACGTCTGCTACATGCACCTGACGCTGCTGCCCTATATCCCGACGGCCGGCGAATTGAAAACCAAGCCGACCCAGCACTCGGTCAAGGAATTGCGTGAAATCGGTATCCAGCCGGACATCCTGCTCTGCCGCGCCGACCGTTCGATTCCGGTCGAGGAACGCCGCAAGATCGCGCTGTTCTGTAACGTCATGTCGGAAGCCGTCATCGAGTGTCTCGATGCCGACTCGATCTACAAGATTCCCGGCATGCTGCACGAACAGATGCTCGACGAAATCGTCTGCCACAAGTTGAATATCCTGGCCAAGGCGGCCGACCTGACGGTCTGGGAAAAGCTGATCGACGCCCTGGAGCATCCGCTGCACGAAGTGACCATCGCTTTCGTCGGCAAGTACGTCGATCTGACCGAGTCCTACAAGTCGCTGATCGAAGCCATCAAGCACGCCGGCATCCATACGCGCAGCCAGGTCAATATCGTCTATCTCGATTCCGAAGATATCGAGAAGAACGGTATCGGCGTGCTCAAGGGCGTCGACGCCATCCTGGTGCCGGGTGGTTTCGGCCGGCGCGGTACCGAAGGCAAGATCGCCGCCATCCGCTATGCCCGCGAGAACAAGGTGCCTTACCTCGGTATCTGTCTCGGCATGCAACTCGCTGTGGTCGAGTTCGCCCGCGACGTTGCCGGCATGGCCGGCGCGCATTCCACCGAGTTCGTGCCGGAAACGCCTTACCCAGTGATCGGCCTGATCACCGAGTGGCTCGATGCCTCCGGCAAGGTCGAGAAGCGCAGTGAGGATTCCGATATCGGCGGCACCATGCGTCTCGGTGCTCAGGTCTGCAAGCTGGCCGAAGGCTCGCTGGCCCGGGATATCTACGGCAAGGCCGAGATTACCGAGCGCCACCGTCATCGCTACGAAGTGAACAACACGCTGCTCGCCCAGCTCGAAGACAAGGGCCTGAAGGTCGCCGGCCGGGCGCCGGGTACCGATCTGTGTGAAATGGTCGAATTGCCGGCCGATGTCCATCCGTGGTTCGTCGGTTGCCAGTTCCATCCGGAATTTACCTCTAACCCGCGTCAGGGCCATCCGCTGTTTACTTCCTTCGTGAAGGCCGCGCTGGTCAATCAGCAGGCCATGGCTAAATGAAGCTCTGTGGTTTCGAGGCTGGTCTTGACCAGCCTTTTTTCCTGATTGCCGGGCCTTGTACGGCTGAATCTGAAGCTTTGTGCCTGGATGTTGCTGGTCACATGAAGGAAGTTTGTGCCCGTCTGGGTGTCAACTACATCTTCAAGGCGTCCTACGACAAGGCCAATCGCAGCTCCGGCAAGTCGGTGCGCGGCCTGGGGCTGGATGAAGGCTTGCGCATCTTTTCGGAAGTGCAGCGCCAGATCGGTGTGCCGGTCTTGACCGACGTGCATACCATTGAAGATATTCCGGCCGTGGCGAGCGTTGTCGATGTGTTGCAGACGCCGGCCTTCCTCTGCCGGCAGACCGATTTCATCCATGCCGTGGCGACCTGCGGCAAGCCGGTCAATATCAAGAAGGGTCAGTTCCTGGCGCCGGGCGACATGAAGAACGTCGTCGACAAGGCGCGCGAAGTGAATAACGGCGCCGACAACATCATGGTCTGCGAACGCGGCGCCTCCTTCGGCTACAACAATCTGGTGTCCGACATGCGCAGCCTGGCGATCATGCGCGAAACCGGCTGTCCGGTCGTTTTCGATGCGACGCACAGCGTGCAGTTGCCGGGCGGGCAGGGCACGACCTCGGGTGGGCAGCGCGAATTCGTCCCGGTGCTGGCGCGTGCCGCCGTCGCCGTCGGGATTTCCGGTCTGTTCATGGAAACCCATCCCTGTCCGGAAAAAGCCTGGTCGGACGGCCCGAATAGTTGGCCGCTGGCGCGCATGGAAAGTCTGCTGGCCACGTTGTCAGCGCTGGACAAGGCGGTCAAGTCGGCCGGTTTCGAGGAATTGCAGTGAGCCAGAAGGGCTACGTCATTGCCGAAGTCAAAGTGCATGATGTGGCGGCCTTCGCTCGATACCGGGCCTTGTCTACCGCGGCCGTCGAACAGTACGGTGGGCGCTTCCTCGTTCGCGGTGGGGCTGCCGAAATTCTCGAAGGTCCGTGGGCCGCGCCGCAGCGCCTGATCGTCGTCGAGTTCGACTCCGTCGAACAGGCGAAACTCTTTTATTCCTCCGACGAGTACCAGGCGGCGCGCAAAGTGCGCGAAAATGCCGGCGAAATGAATATGCTGGTTGCGACCGGTGTTGATGATTTAGTTTAAGTAGTTCTTTCAATCTGTTGATAATAAGGAAGAAATATGAGTTCCATCGTTGATGTTGTTGCACGAGAGATTCTGGATTCCCGTGGCAATCCCACCGTTGAGGCTGATGTGCTGTTGGAGAGCGGCGTCATGGGCCGGGCAGCGGTTCCGTCGGGCGCTTCGACCGGCACCCGCGAAGCCATCGAGCTGCGTGACGGCGACGGCAGCCGTTATCTTGGCAAGGGCGTCATGCAGGCGGTCGAGAACGTCAATACCGAAATCTCCGAAGCCATCATCGGTCTCGATGCCCAGGAGCAGGCTTTCATCGATCAGACGATGATCGACCTCGACGGTACCGAAAACAAGTCGCGTCTCGGTGCCAACGCCATCCTCGCCGTCTCCATGGCGGTTGCCAAGGCGGCGGCCGAAGAATCCGGCCTGCCGCTCTACCGCTATTTCGGCGGCATGGGCCCGATGCAGATGCCGGTGCCGATGATGAACATCATCAACGGTGGCGAGCACGCCAACAACAGCCTGGATATCCAGGAATTCATGATCATGCCGGTCGGTGCCGCCAATTTCCGCGAAGCCCTGCGTTGTGGCGCGGAAATCTTCCATGCGCTGAAGAAGCTGCTCGACAAGAAGGGCCACTCGACCGCCGTCGGCGACGAAGGCGGCTTCGCCCCGAATCTGGGCAGCCATGCCGAAGCGCTGCAGGTCATCATGCAAGCCATCGAAACCGCTGGTTACGTGCCCGGTCAGGATGTGCTGCTGGCGCTCGACTGTGCCGCTTCCGAGTTCTACAAGGATGGCAAGTACCATCTGGCCGGCGAAGGCCTGCAACTGACCTCGGCCCAGTTCGTCGATTACCTGGCCAACCTGGCTGATCAGTTCCCCATCGTCTCGATCGAAGACGGCATGTCCGAAGCGGACTGGGATGGCTGGAAGCTGCTCACCGACCGTCTGGGCAAGACCGTGCAGATCGTTGGCGACGACATCTTCGTCACCAACACCAAGATCTTCAAGGAAGGCATCAAGAAGGGGATCTGCAACTCCATTCTGGTCAAGATCAATCAGATCGGCACCCTGTCGGAAACCTTCGCTGCCGTCGAAATGGCCAAGCGCGCTGGTTACACCGCGGTGATTTCGCACCGTTCCGGTGAAACCGAAGACAGCACCATCGCCGACATCGCCGTCGGCCTCAATGCCGGCCAGATCAAGACCGGTTCGCTGTCGCGCTCCGACCGTATCGCCAAGTACAACCAGTTGCTGCGCATCGAAGAAGATCTCGGCGATACCGCTTCCTATCCCGGTCGCGAAACCTTCTACAACCTGCGCTAATCGTCCATGCGCTGGCTGACGGTCGGCCTCCTCGCAGCCATCGGCCTGCTCCAGTACCCGCTCTGGCTGGGTAAGGGGGGCTGGCTGAGGGTCTGGGAGTACGACCGTCAATTGCAGCAACAGAAGGAAGTCACCAAGAAGCTGGAAATCAGGAATGCGGGTCTCGACGCCGAGTCCCGCGACCTGAAGCAGGGCTATGACGCCATCGAAGAACGGGCTCGTTTCGAGCTGGGTATGATCAAGCAGGACGAAACCTTCGTGCAGATTCCGGAAAAGGTTCCCGGGAAATAGCCGGAAAAAGGCAGCAACCGCAGTAGTCATCGGCATTGGCCTCCGTTAGAATCGCGCTCAGCAGTCCCCCACACAGAGCGCCCAAGGAGAACACCATGCTGCTCAAGGTTGGAGAAAAAGCTCCTGTGTTTGCTCTGCCGGATGCCGACATGGAGACTGTCGATACGGCGGTATATCAGGGCAAGAAACACGTCGTGCTTTTTTTCTATCCGAAAGACGGCACCCCTTGCTGTACCAAGGAGGTGACCGATTTCTCGGACCACGATGAGGATTTTGGCCGGCAGGATTGCATCCTGCTCGGCGTCAATCGCGATGACTGCATGAAACATGCGGAATTTCGCGACAAGGAAGGCATCGGGCTGGCCTTGCTGTCGGATGCCGAAGGCGTGGTGTGCAAGCAGTTCGGCGTCTGGCAGGCCAGGGAGGTGGATGGCCATAAAAAATACGGCATCGTCCGTTCCACCTTTATCATTGATCGCGGCGGTATTATTCGCCATGCGCTCTACAACGTTAATTACAAGGGTCACGCACTGGAAGTGCTGCGCCTGGTCAAGGAACTGAATTCATGAATACGCAGGTTGCCAGAAATACCGTCATCACCCTCGATTACCACGTCACCGATCCGGATGGCGAAGTGGTGGACGAAGGCCGCGAGCCGCTGGTGTACTTGCATGGCGGTTACGAAGACATTTTCCCGAAAATCGAGGAAGCCCTGCAGGGTAAGGCTGTCGGCGAGTCGGTGCAGGTCAAGCTGCAGCCGGACGAAGGTTTTGGTGATTACGACGCCGAACTGGTGCAGATCGAGCCGCGCAAGGATTTTCCGAAAGAATTGCAGGTCGGCATGCAATTTGAAGGCGGTGCTGAAGACGGCAATGAAGAAGATTTCATCATCTACCGCGTCACCGATATCGCCGACGACAAGGTCGTGCTCGATGGCAATCACCCGTTGGCCGGCATGGCCCTGGTCTTCACCTGTACCGTGACGGCAATCCGTCCGGCCAGTGCCGAGGAGTTGGAACATGGGCACGTCCATGGTGCGGACGATGACGAGGAAAGCTGCCACTAAGTTTGGCGGCCTGACCAGAAAAATGGCGCCGAACCCTCGGCGCCATTTTTTCGCCGGTGCCCGGCGCCCTCCCCGTGTCAAAGCTTCGACTTACGGTTGCCGAGGCGGCCAGGGATTGGTTTCAAAGCGGAAGAGGCTTGGTAAATCGGTGTCCACCACCCCGCGGGTCCACCCCATCATCGGGTAACCGAAAGTCTCGACGCGAACGAAGTTGCTGATAGTTTTTCCCTTCGTGTCGCGCAGCGGCTGGTCGATGCGGCTGATGTGCGAATCTCCGTGCACGGCGACGACCTGGCCGGTGAAGTTTAGCGTTTCGTGGCGCAAACTCTCCTGGAATTCGCGGTAAGCGCGATGGCCGAGGCCTTGCGAAAAATGTTTGAAAGCCGGATCGGCCTGAAAAAGTAGCACGATGCCGGCCAACTTTTCGTGCCGGGCCAGCGCGAAACTCTCCTTCAGCCAACGAATAACCAGCGGATTGCGGGCGAGAAACTCCGGGTTGGGTTCCGGCGCCAGTCCGTAGTTATTGCCGCCAGGGATGTTCAGTGTCACGAATAGCACCGGTCCGATGCGAAAGCGGGCATGCTCCGGGTAGTCGCCGGGTTGTTGCTCAAGGTGCAATTTTCTCTGGCCGAGGGAAAATCCATCTTTCCAGAACAGGCTGCGCAACTTGCCGAGACGCTCCAGCGGGTCGTAGGCCCCGTTGGACAGGCGGTCGCAATCGGTCCATTCGTTGTCGCCGGGAACGAAGACAAAAGGAACGCCGCTGCTCTCGAAGAGCTGGTAACGGTCGGCGAACAGGCTGTCGTCGCAACGGTCGCTGCCACGCTTGATGTCGCCGATGTGGGCCACGAAGGCGACATTGTGCTCGGCCATGGTCGCCAGCATCTGGGGCAGTTGGTGTCGTTCGTAATCGGAATAGGGGACGTCGCCGATCAGGGCAAAACTGAAGGTTGCGGCCCGGGTGAGCCCGCTCATCACCAGCAGCAGCGCCGTTAGCCAGATTTTCACTTGAGCAGGCCTTTCAATGCATAGAGTGCATCGAGCGCCTCGCGTGGGGTCAGGCGATCGGGGTCGATGGCTGACAATTGTTCGAGTGCCGGATGCGGTGGTAATTCTTCAGGTTCCGGTTCGCCCTGGGCGAACAGGTCCGGTTGCAGCGGATCGGCCGTGGCGCGTTGCTCGAATTCGCGCAACTGCTTGCGGGCGGCGCGCACCACGGCATTCGGAATGCCGGCCAGGGCGGCGACCTGGATACCGTAGCTCTGGTTGGCCGGACCTTCCTCGACCGAGTGCATGAAGACGATGCGGTCGTTGTGCTCGACGGCATCGAGGTGCACGTTGGCCAGTTCGCTGTATTCGTGCGACAGCCGCGTCATCTCGAAATAATGCGTGGCGAACAGCGTCAGGCAGCGGTTCTTGTCGATCAGGTGGCGCAGGATGGCGAAGGCCAGCGACATGCCGTCGAAGGTCGAGGTACCGCGCCCGATCTCGTCCATCAGCACCAGGCTGTTGGCCGTGGCGTGGTGCAGGATGGCGGCGGCTTCGGTCATTTCGACCATGAAGGTCGAACGCCCGGAAGCCAGGTCGTCGGAAGCGCCGATGCGCGTGAAGATGCGGTCGAGCGGCCCGAGCACGACGCGCCCGGCCGGCACGTAGCAGCCGATGTGGGCGAGCAGGGCGATCAGCGCCGTCTGCCGCATGTAGGTCGATTTACCGCCCATGTTGGGGCCGGTAATCAGCAGCAGGCGGCGGTTTTCGGCCAACAGCACGTCGTTGGCGATGAAGGTCTCGGCGCTGTTGGCCATTTCGGCTTCGACTACCGGGTGGCGCCCGTCGGTAATGCAGAGGCCGATTTCATCGCTGAATTCCGGTTTGCTCCAGTTGCGCTTGAGCGCCGTGTCGGCAAAGCCGGCCAGCAGGTCGAGCTGGGCGACGGCGCCGGCGATGACCTGCAAGGTCGGGACGGCCGCTGCCAGTTCGTTGAGGATGCCCTCGTAGAGCAGTTTTTCGCGGGCCAGCGAGCGTTCCTGGGCGGACAGTGCCTTGTCCTCGAAAGCCTTGAGTTCCGGCGTGATGTAACGCTCGGCATTCTTTAGCGTCTGCCGGCGGCGGTAGTCGTCGGGAATCTTGTCGGTATTGGCGTGGGTGACTTCGATGTAGAAGCCATGCACCTTGTTGAATTCGACCTTGAGGCTGTTGATGCCGCTACGCTCGCGCTCGCGGATCTCCATGTCGACCAGGAAGGCGCCGCAGTTGTCATTGAGCGAGCGCAGTTCGTCGAGTTCGCCGTCGTAACCGGGCGCAATGGCGCCGCCGTCGCGGATCTGGGCTGATGGCTCGACGGCAATCGAACGGATCAGCAGGTCGAGTGCCGCGTCCGGTGTCTGCATCTCAAGGCAGAGCTGTTGCAGCAGCGGTGCGGGTTGTTCGGCCAGCGGAGCACGCAGCGCTGGCAGGCGGGCCAGCGAATCGCGCAGGCTGGCCAGGTCGCGCGGCCGGGCATTCTTCAGCGCAATGCGCCCGGCAATGCGTTCGATGTCGCCGATGCCGCGCAATTCGCGGCGAATTTCGCCGGCAGCGCGGCCATAATCTTCAAGTAATCCTTCGACGGCCGCATGCCGGGCGGCCGGAACCATCCGTTCGCGCAGCGGATGATGCAGGGTGTGACGGAGCAAGCGGGCACCCATGCTGGTGATGCAGTTATCGAGCAGCGAAAAGAGCGTCGGCGACGGCTGGCCGCGCAGGGTTTCGGTCAGTTCCAGATTGCGCCGGGTGGCGGTGTCGAGGCCGAGGTAGGCGCCTTCGAGCTCGACGCTCAAGGCTCGCAGATGCGGCAGGCTGCCGGCTTGCGTCGTCTGGGCGTACTGCAGCAGGGCGCCGGCGGCGGCCACGGCGGGGCGCAGACCTTCGGCGCCGAAGCCGGCCAGCGAGGCGACCTTGAAATGTTCGCAGAGCAGGCGTTTGGCCGAATCGACCTCGAAATACCAGTCCGGCTGCCGGGTGCGGGCCACCTCAAGCGGCAGGGTCGGCGGCCAGCTTTCCGGGTAAAGGATTTCCGCTGGGCGGATGCGTTCCAGTGTCGCCGCCAGTTGCTCGAGGCCGGTTTCGGTCAGGATGAATTGGCCGCTCGCCAGGTTCAGGCGAGCCAGGCCGACGCTGTTGCGCTGCACGCAGAGCGCCAACAACCAGCTATCGCGACGGTCGTCGAGCAGCGCCGCGTCGGTCAGCGTGCCGGGGGTCACGATGCGGGCGACGGCGCGTTCGACCGGGCCCTTGCTGGTCGCCGGGTCGCCGATCTGCTCGCAGATGACGACCGATTCGCCCATCTTTACCAGGCGCGCCAGGTATTGTTCAGCGGCATGGTAGGGCACGCCGGCCATCTTGATCGGCCGGCCGGCCGACTGGCCGCGCGTGGTTAGCGTGATGTCGAGCAGGCGGGAGGCTTTTTCCGCATCTTCGAAGAACAGTTCATAGAAATCGCCCATCCGGAAAAACATCAGCTTGTCTGGCGCATGCGCGGCTTTCAGCCCAAGGTACTGCTGCATGTAGGGGGAATGCGGTTTATGTTCGGAAGATGCTTTATTGCTCATTGGCTGGTTGGTGATTTTTCTGGAAATGGATCAGGTGCCGGGGCCATGTCGGGAGTCCGTCAGTGGAGGCGCGGGCAAGCAAAGGTGGAATTATAGGAAAGTTGGTCGTCTGCCAGGCGGTCGGGCGCAAAACGGGCGGGCAGTTTAGCCTGAAAGAGCCAGCTATTCACGGCAGCGCCCGGGCGCCCAGATATTCGTTGAGAGATTGGGCGATAACAGCCATCACCGGTTCGCGACCGAACATGAAGTGTTCTTCGTCGACATCGACGGTGACCGGGGCCTGTCCGAGCAGGGGCGCCCAGTCATGGGGCGGATCGCGCTGGGTCTCGGGCAGTTGCGGTAGTTGCAGAGCGCTCTGCCGGGCAATCAGGCCCCGCGTGTTGCGATAGAGCAGGGTCTGGACCGGCTGCGGCAGGGCTTGCGCCTGGTAGTCGGCAAGCAACTGGGTATGGACGCGCATCATGGTCTGGCAGCGCCGGAGATAGGATTGCAGGGGGCGAAAAGCATGCGGGGTTTGGCTATGGGCCAGCAGATGGCGGGCGGCGAATGCACTGTGCTCGCTGAACGGCAATTTGCCCAGGGCATCGGCCGGCAGCAGCGTCTCGGCTTGCCACTGCAATGCCAGCTGGTTGGCGACGACCTGCATCAGCAGGCCATTGCGGCTCCAGGAGGCGATGTCGGCGGTACGCTCGGGCTGGGGGGCAAAGGCGTCAATCATGATCAATAGGTCGACTAGCTCTCCCTCCCGTTGCAATTGCTGGGCCATTTCGAAAGCAATGACGCCGCCCAAGGAATAGCCGCCGAGTCGATAGGGGCCCTCCGGCTGGGCTTGGCGCAACTCATGCAAATAGGCCGCCGCCATGTTTTCCAGGCGGAAGAAGAAGGGGGCGTCTGCGTTCAGACCCGGTGCGGCAAAGCCGTAAAGAGCCAGTTCCGGACTCAGCTTTTGGGCGAGGAGTTGGAGCCAGGTCAGTTCGCCGGCCACGCTGTGCACCAGGAAAAGGGAGGCGCGCTGCGGGTTGCCCCGGATGGGAACGAGGTATCGGTAGGGGATGGTCAAATTTGGGGGAAAACGACGAGTATCGACCGACATCTTAAGCCAAGCTTGCATTGCTTGCGCTGATGTTAGTTGCTATAGTCTGGCGGAATAATCCCTAGCCTACTGGAGGAAATATGTCCGATCAGCTCCCCGCTCAAAGTAATGATGTCGTAATCGATGCCAGCAGCGTAAACGAGAGTGCCTCCAGTGAGTCTGCCGGGGCCAACTACGAAATCGAGGCGCGCTTTGCCAAGGCCTCGGAAATGGTCAAGCGCAACATGCTCTGGGCCGCCGGTGCCGGTGTCTTGCCGGTGCCGATGCTCGAACTGGTGGCGATCACGGCGGTAGAACTCAAGCTGGTCAAGGAATTGGCCGATCTCTACGGTGCCGACTACCGCAAGGATCTGGCCAAGGCGGCGGTGCTTTCGCTGATCGGTAGCCTGGGCAGCGTCACCCTGGGCAAGATGATCGCCATGAGTAGTTTGCGCGCCATTCCCGTTTTCGGTCATGCCGTCGCCGTGGCCTCGGTGCCGGCCTTGTCGGCGGCCATCACCTACGCCATCGGCAAGGTATTCGTGGCCCACTTCGAGGCCGGTGGTTCGCTGCTCGATTTCGATTCGGCCAAAGTACGCGAGTATTTCCGTAGCGAATTCGCCAATGGCATCAAAGTGGCCAAGGCAACGATCACCCCGGATTCCGCAAAGAACGGCGCGGCCGCCTGATGGCTGGTGCCGTGACGATAAAACGCTAGGCTGGGAGGGCGCAGGTGTTCTGGATTGCATATTTTCTGCTGTGCGTGATCGCCGCCTACCTGGGAAAATCTTCCCGGCTTGGCTTTTGGGGCGTGTTGATGGCCGGAGTCTTCCTGACGCCGGTCGTCTCCCTCATGCTGGTTGTTCTTTTCGGTCGCACTCCCGCGGCAAAGTGAGTTGGCTCGAATTCTCACCGCGTAACGGCCGGCACTCCCCTTTCTCTTTTTGGGTACTGACATGATCAAGGCCGATGACGCCGGCGCGGCCGAAGACCTGCCCCTCGAATCCGAGTCCGGCGCGGGGCGGCTGCACCGCCTGCGCGGCTATCGTTTTGGCTTGACGCTGTCACTGCTGATTGCCGCCTTCATCCTGGTCGTTCTGTGGCGAGATATCCTGGTTTCCAAGTATCCGGGCGAGCAGGGGGTTTACTGGTCGCGCTTTTTCGGCGGCACCTCCGATATCGTGCTTGGCGAGGGGACGCATCTGAAGTTCCCCTGGGATGAAATTTTCATCTATAGCACCCGGGTGATGATGAGTACCAAGAAGACCGTGCTACTGACCAAGGACGGGATGGAAATCAACGTCGAGTGGGCTGTGCGTTACCGGGTCGATCCGACGCGTTTGCCGGAATTGCATCGCGTCCTGGGGCCGGACTATGCGGAGCGGGTCGTCGTCCCGGAAGTGATTTCGGCCCTGCGGCAGGTGATCGGCAACTACTCGGCCGATCAAATCTATGCCAAGGCCGAGATCGACCTGATTGAAGAGATCGAGGACAGGGTCAAGTCGAGGATCGAGATGTTTCATCCGATCTTGTTCGAGACCGTGCTTTTGTTGCGTCTCGACTTGCCTAGCGAGATGCAAAAGGGCATCGTCGAAAAATTGCTCTACGAACAACGGCTGCTCTCTTACAACTTCCGTGTACGGGCCGAGGAGCAGGAAAAGAAGCGTAAGTTGATCGAGGCCGAAGGGATCAGGGACTTCGAAGCGACCAGCAAGATTTCGATGTTGAAATGGCGGGGCATCGATGCGACCATGGAATTGGCCAAATCCCCCAATGCCAAGATCATTATGATGGGAAGCGGGCAAAATAATCTGCCGCTGCTCTTGAACGGGGATAGCTCGGCCCCCCTTGTGGCGCCGCAGAAAGCGTCGCCGGTCGGGAAAGCGCAATAGCCGATCGCCCGAAAGTCACCGTTTTATTTGCTAATTATTTCTCAAGGCCTAACGTGATGTCTCGCCTCTGCCGCACGCTTTTCCTGGTCTGTCTCACCCTGTCTTGGGGGCAGGCGATTTCCCGCGAGCTCAAGATTGTCTTCTTTCAATACACGCCACCCTATGTTTTCGAGAATGGCGGGGGCATCGTGGTCGATATCGTTCGCGCTGCCCTGGAGCCGGCCGGCTACCAGATATCCCCGGTCTATTTGCCGATCGGCCGGGGCTCCGATCTGTTCGCCAAAAAGCGGGTAGATGGGACGACCATCATTCGTGAGGACTCACGTCTGGTGACCAATTATTCCGACGACCTGATGCAGTATCCGAATCGGGCCTTCGCCCTGAAGACGGCCAAACTTTCGATCAAGAGCGTTGCCGACCTGAAGGATAGAAGCATCGTCGCCTTTCAGGACGCGCATAAATACCTGGGCGATGAGTTTGCCCGGGTGGTGAGCAGCGATCGGCATTACCAGGAAATTTCCAACCAGGAAAAGCAAGTTCTACTGCTGTTGCAGGGGCAGGTCGAGGTTGCCGTGATGGACGAGAATATTTTTCGTTTTTACCGGGAAAAGCTGATTGCGGAAGGCAAGATCGAACGTTCGGTCGAGGTCGATATCTTCCCGCTCTTTCCGCCCACTCCGTTCAAAGCCGCCTTCATTGATCCCAAGGTGCGCGATGACTTCAATCGTGGCCTCGCCACCCTGCGGCGCGATGGCCGCTATAACGCGACCTATCGTAAATACATCGAAGAATATTTTTCCGCCAAGCGATGATATCTACCGAGCATGCCCAGCCTTAGGCGACGCGCCGGTCGGGCGTTGCTCCTGGCCTTTCCCCGGCGCCGCTTCCAGCGCTACCGTTTCGGGCTGATCCTGACCTTGCTGGTCGTGGCTTTCGGGCTGCTGGTCATGGGCCGCGACATCCTGGTCTTCAAACATGCCGGCGAGCGGGGCGTCTATTGGTCGCGTTTCTTTGGCGGCACCTTGGACTGGGAGCTTGGCGAGGGAACGCACCTGAAATTCCCCTGGGATGAAATATATATTTACAGCACCCGGGTTCAGGAAAGCCATGCCACTACCAAGCTGCTGACCATCGACGGAATGCTCATCCGCGTCGATTGGTCGGTACGCTACCGGGTCGATCCGGCGCACTTGCCGGAACTGCACCGCAACCTGGGACCGCAATATGCCGAGAAGGTCGTCGTCCCGGAAGTGGTTTCTTCGTTGCGTAAAGTTCTCGGGGTCTATTCCGCCGACCAGATTTATGCCCGGGACGAGCTCTCGCTGATCAGCGAAATCGACAAACAGGTGAGAGCGCGGATTGAGCTATTTCATCCCATCCTGTTCGAGACCATCCTGCTCCTGCAACTGGAGTTGCCCGAGGAAATGTCCAAGGGGATCGTCGAAAAACTGCTCTTTGAGCAGAACCTGTTGTCGTACGACTTTCGTTTGCGGGGAGAAACGGAGGAGAAGAAGCGCAAGTTGATCGAAGCCGAAGGAATCAAGGGGTTCGAGCAGACCGCCCGGCTCTCCATGCTTAAATGGCGGGGTATCGAGGCCACCATGGAATTGGCCAAGTCGCCCAATGCCAAGATTATTTTCATGGGGAGCGGCCAGAACAGTTTGCCCCTGTTGCTCAATATGGAAAGTTCCGGTGCCGCGGGGCCGCCTGTCACGCCCCTCCCGTCGGCAGCAAAATAGCAACTTCAGTCGCTCAGGATACGGTGCACCAGTCGCAGTTCGCTGGTCGCAGCGGCGATCGCCGCCGAGTAGCCGGGGCTCGTGGGAATGGTCGCCAGGCGCCAGTCCCGGGCGGCACCCCGGGCCGGCTCGATGTCCAGGATGGCCGGGGCGTGGTCGGGCAGAAAACTGACGCGCAGGCTCGGGAAATCGAGCGCCAAGCCGCAACCAATGGCTTTGGCCACCGCTTCCTTGGCGGTCCAGGCGCGGTAGAAAGCCGCTGTCCGCGCCGCCTCCGGCAAGGCCAGCCAGGCCTCCAGATCCGGCGGTGCGAAGATCATGCGGGCGAGGCCGGAAGCATCGTGTGCCGGGCGATGAATTTCGATATCGACGCCGACCTCAAAATCGCGGGCAATGGCAATCATGGCCTGCTCGCCCGAGTGGCTGAGATTGAAGCGCAAGTTGGCAGCCGGCGCCAGCAGCGACGGTTTGCCAAATTGATCCAGCGTGAACCGGCACTCGGTCGGCGGCCTGGCCAGATAGGCGGCAAGCAGCAGGCGCAGGGCACCGCGGCAGACGATGAACTGGTGGCGCGGGGCGGGGCGGAGAAAGGCGGCGGCCCGTTCTATTTCCTCTGCCGACAGGGACTGCGCCAAGTGACGCTGGCGCGCTTCCGTCTGCCCCAAGGCAAACGACCAGATGTGACATTCCCCGCTGGGCAGCGCGGGAGCGGGGGCGACTTCGTCCCAGTGCAATCTGATGATGGCGGCGTGCGCGGCCGGAAACGGGGGCATTTGCATCCTGGCAATGGGGGAATTGGCTGTCCGAGCAGGAACTTTGCCCATGTGGCAGGCAATTAACAAGGCTTTTCAGCTTTTCCCGAATTTGCTGAAAGGCCGGTCGGTCGCGGCCGATTGGTGATTTCCCAATGTTCTATTGCCCGACATGAATTTGGCGTGCCAACTCCTTTATACTCTGGCATAAAACCGATTCGGACCCAGTTGCCCTATGGCTCCGGGTTTTCCAACGAAAAAGGACAACCAACTGAACATCCTGCGTTTGCTTCAGACAGGTCGGCCGGGAGGGCTGACAGGCGCGTTGTATGTGACCTGTCTGGCTGGTCTGGCCAATGCGGTATTGATCGGTTTGATCAATATGGCTGCCGAGGAGGCCGCTCTCGGCGAGCCGGTCGGGGCGCGTCTGATGATTCTCTACGTCCTCGCCTTCGCCATCTATACCCTGGCCAACCGCGCTTCCCTGCGCCGGGCCAACGATTTCCTGCAGCACCGCCTGGGCGATTTGCGCCTGCGCTTGGCCGACAAGATCCGGCGCTCCGAACTGCGCACTCTCGAGGGCCTCGGGCGGGGGCAACTCTACGCCATCGTCGCCCAGGAAACCAATCACCTGTCGCAGAACTTTCCCCTGCTGGTGGCTGCCTCGCAAAGCCTGTTTCTGCTCGTCTTCTGCCTGTTCTACATCGCCACGCTGTCGCTGATTTCCTTCCTCGTCGTCAGCCTGGTCACGGTCATTGCCTTGTGGCTATTCTATAGCCGACGCGCGGCCCTGAATCTGGCGATGACGTCCGTGCATGCCCAGGAGGGGGCGATGCTCGAATCGTTGACCCACTTCACCGAGGGGTTCCAGGAAATTCGCTTGAACGGAAGCAAGAACGACGCGTTGTTCGCCCGCTACACCCGGATTGTCGATGATTTGCAGAGTCTGGTCGTCGGTATCGGCGGCAAGTGGGTCATCCTCCTACTGTTCAGCAATGCTTTCCTGTATGGCTTGCTCGGCGTGGTGATTTTTGTCTTGCCCGGCTTTTTTTCCGGGTATACGGACATCATCTACAAGATCGCGGCGGCCGCCATTTTCTGCGTCGGTCCGGTGACCGCGGTGACTTCGGCGGCGCCGCTCTTTTCGCGGGCCAGCATCGGTCTCGGCCATGCCTTCCGGCTTGAGGAAACGCTGGATAGCGGGATCGCCCGCCAGCCCCGGCAGCAAGCCGACGTGCCGTCGCGCTTCGGCGGTTTTGCCCGCATCGATTTCGTCGGCATCGGCTTTGCCTATCGCGATGCCGAGGGGGCCCAGACCTTCAGTACCGGCCCCTGGGACCTGCAACTGCAGCGCGGGGAGCGGCTCTTTCTGCTCGGCGGTAACGGCAGCGGCAAATCAACGGCGCTGAAGCTGATGTGCGGTCTGTATCCGGTCGAGAGCGGCCGCATCCTGGTTGATGGGACGCCGGTCGAGGCCTCGGCCATGCAGGCCTACCGCGAACTGTTCGCCGGCATTTTTCCCGATTTTCACCTCTTCGACCGTCTGCATGGCCTCGAACAGGTCGCCCCCGAACGGGTCCAGGCCTTGATCGAGCGCATGGAACTGAGCGACAAGGTGAGCTATGCCAACGGTCGTTTTTCCACCCAGGACCTGTCCACCGGCCAGCGCAAGCGCCTGGCGATGATCGTCGCCCTCCTCGAAGACCGCGAGATCTATTTCTTCGACGAATGGGCCGCCGACCAGGATGCGCATTTCCGCGCCGCCTTCTACACCGAGATCCTGCCTGAGCTGAAAGAGCGGGGTAAAACCGTCGTCGTGGTCACCCATGACGACCGTTTCTGGCATCTGAGCGACCGCAGCGTCAGCCTCGACCTGGGCCGGGTGATGCCGGCCGGCCCCCGGGCAGGGGAGGCCTAGCATGGTTTTGATCGATTTCGTCAAGCGCGCCAGCCCTCGTGATTTACGCCGCATGGCGCTGCTGACCACGGTGGCCGGCTTTGCCAATGCCTTCCTGGTCGTCGTCGTCAATCAGGTGGCCGGACTGGTGGCCGATGGCGCACGTCCGGGAATCTGGTTGTGGGCTGCCTTCGTCCTCGCCTTTGCCCTCTATTTCCTGTGCGACAAGCGGGCTCTGCTGCTCTCGAACGGCATCATCGAAGGCTTGTTGCGCGATCTGCGCCTGAGTGTCGTGGCCAAGTTGCGGCGCGCCGAACTACCGACGGTCGATGGCCTCGGGCGCGGCCATCTCTACACCATGGTGGCGCAGGAAACGAATCACCTGTCGGTAACCTTTCCGCTGTTGATCGAGAGTTTTCAGCAGGCCGTCCTGATGAGCGTTTCGCTGATCTATCTCGGCTATCTCTCGTGGCCCGCCCTGGCCGTCTTCGGCGTTGCCGTGCTGCTCGGTATCCTGGGCTATCTGCGGATCAACGAGAATTTCCGCGACACCTTGCAACGCCTGACCGGGCGCCAGGCCCAGATGCTCGATGCGATCGTCGATATCATCGACGGCGGCAAGGAATTGCGCCTCAACAGCCGGCGCAGCAACGCGGTCTATCAGGCCTATCAGCGGATATCCCAGGCCGGGCAGGTGTTGTTGACCCGTTCCGGCGAACACTGGGCCGAGATGATCCTGCTCAGCGGCTTCGTCGTCTATTTCATGCTCGGGGTGGTCGGTTTTATTTTCCCCCGCTACATCGATCAGCACAGCACCATCGTTTTCCAGTTGGTGCCCACCCTGTTGTTCTGCATCGGGCCGCTGACCAGGATTGTCGCCCAATCGCCGATGTTCGTGCGGGCCGATGTCGGTTTGCACGCCATCTTGGCCGTCGAACAGCAACTCGACGCCGGGCCGACCATCGAGCCGGCCCGGGCCCGGGAACTGGCCGCCCAGTACCGGAATTTCCAGCACATCGCCTACCGCGGCCTGTCCTTCAGTTATCGCGACAAGGCCGGCCAGCCGGTGTTTACCGCCGGCCCGCTGGATCTCGCCATCGCGTCGGGGGAAATCCTTTTCCTGGTCGGCGGCAACGGTAGCGGCAAGTCCACCACGCTACGCTTGATGACCGCTCTCTATCCGGCCGAGCAGGGAGAAATCCTGGTCGATGGCGTGGCCCTGCAAGGCGAGGCGATCGGCGGTTTCCGCGAGCTTTTTTCGGCCATCTTCGCCGATTTCCATCTCTTCGACCGGCTTTACGGCCTGGAGCAGGTGGATGTCGGGGAAGTCGAGCGGCTGATCGAAGAAATGGGACTGGCCGGCAAGGTGCGCTACGTCGATGGCCGCTTTTCCGACCTCAACCTGTCCACCGGCCAGCGCAAGCGCCTGGCCCTCATTGCCGCGTTGCTCGAGGATCGGCCGATCTATGTCTTCGACGAATGGTCGGCTGAACAGGACATTCATTTCCGGCGTTACTTCTATACCCGCATCCTGCCCGAACTGAAGGCCAGGGGGAAAACCGTGGTCGTGGTGAGCCATGACGATCGTTTCTGGCACCTGGCGGATCGCGTCGTCAAGCTCGATCTCGGCCGGGTCGAGTGGGAACGCCTGGGGCGGGACCTGGAGGATAAATCATGAAGGCGTTCATGTTTCCCGGTCAGGGCGCCCAGCGCATCGGCATGGGGGGCGAGTTGTTCGGCGCCTTCCCAGAACTCTTGCGCCGGGCCGATGCGGTCCTCGGTTATTCATTGGCTGAGCTCTGTCTGGAAGGCCCGATCGAGCGCCTGACGCAGACCGAATTCACCCAACCGGCATTGTTCGTGGTCAATGCCCTGAGCTATCTGCAGCGCATCGCCGACGGCACGCGGCCGGATTTCCTGCTCGGTCATAGCGTTGCCGAATACGTCGCGCTCTTCGCCGCCGGGGTGCTCGATTTCGAGACGGCATTGCGCCTGGTCAACAAGCGCGGCCAACTGATGAGCCTGGCCAGCGGCGGGGGCATGGCGGCCGTCCTCGGCCTCAGCGAGGAGCAGGTGCAGGCCGTCCTGGTACAGCATGGGATCAGCGATGTCTATGCCGCCAATGTCAATACGCCCCGGCAGATCGTGCTTTCCGGGCGGCGGGCGGCGGTGCTCGAGGCCGAGCCGCTGTTCATGGCAGCCGGGGCCGGTTTCTACAAGATGCTGCAGGTCAGCGGCGCCTTCCATACGCCGTTCATGGCGCCGGCCCGCGACGAGTTTCGTGACTTTGTCGGCGCCGTCGATTTTGCGGCGCCGCAGATTCCGGTGATTTCCAATGTCAGCGGTCGTCCGCATGACCCGGTGGGGATTCGCCAGGCGATGATCGAGCAGATCACCGCCCCGGTCCGCTGGGCGGCCAGTCTGCGCTACCTGCTGGGCCTGGGCCTGGCGGTCGATGATTTCGAGGAAATCGGGCCGGCCGGCGTCGCCGTGGTCAAACCGATGGTGCGCCGCACCCTGAGCGAGGGCGGCCCGCTCCCCGTCGCCGTGCCGAGTGCGCCGCCCGCCGTCGCCGAGCCCGCCGCTAGCAGGCCGGAGCCGACGCCGGCGACCCGGCAGTTTTCTGCGGCTTCCCTCGGTTCCGCCGCCTTCTGCTCGGCCTTCAATCTGAAATACGCCTACCTGGCCGGTGGCATGTACCACGGCATTTCCTCCGTCGACATGGTGGTGGCGCTGGCCCGCAGCGGCCTGCTCGGCTTCTTTGGCGGCGGTGGCCTGGCCCTCAGTACGATCGAGGATGCCATTGTCCGCATCCAGGAAAGTATTCCGCCCGGCGCCCCATACGGCGTCAATTTCATCGCCCACACCCATTACCCCGAGCTCGAGGAGCAGTTGGCCGAGTTGTTGCTGATCCACGGCGTGCGCACCATCGAGGCCTCGGCCTTCATGGAGGTGACGCCGGCGCTCGTCCGCTATCGCGCCAAGGGCCTGGTGGACGAGGGTGGTGGACGGATCGTGGCGCGCAACCGGATCATCGCCAAGGTTTCCCGGCCTGACGTCGGCGCCCAGTTCTTTGCCCCGGCGCCCTCCCGGGTGGTGGACAAATTGCTGGCCAGCGGGGCCATTACCCCCGGCGAAGCGGACCTCCTGGCGCTCGTGCCGATGGCCGATGCCCTTTGCGTCGAGGCCGATTCGGGCGGCCACACCGACCAGGGCATGCCGTTTACGCTGATCCCGGCCGTCTTGCGGGTGCGCGATGCGCTGCAGCCGAATTATCCGGCCCACCCCCTCTATGTCGGAGCCGCCGGCGGCATCGGTACGCCGGAAGCGGCTGCCGCGGCGTTCGTCATGGGGGCCGATTTCATCCTCACCGGTTCGATCAATCAATGTACCGTCGAGGCGGGGACCAGCGACCTGGTCAAGGACCTGCTGCAGGACATGCAGGTCTATGACACCGACTACGCCCCGTCCGGCGAAATGTTCGAAATGGGTTCCCAGGTCCAGGTCCTGAAAAAAGGCATATTCTTTCCGGCCCGCGCCAACAAGCTGGTCGCCCTCTACCGGCAGCACGAATCGATCGACGAACTCGATGCCAAGACCCGGCAGCAGCTCGAGGAACGCTACTTTCAGCGCAGTCTGGAGGCGGTCTTCGAGGAATTGCGCGGGCACTGTCCGGCGGCCGAGCTGGAGCGCGCCGAACGCAGTCCGAAACACCGGATGGCGCTCATTTTCAAACGGTATTTCCGCGATGCCAGCCGCTGGGCGCTGGCCGGCGATAGCGCCCACAAGGTCGATTTCCAGATTCATTGCGGTCCGGCGCTGGGGGCCTTCAACCAGTGGGTGGCCGGCAGCGAGTTGGCGCCCTGGCGGGCGCGTCACGTCGATCGCCTGGCGGAACGCCTGATGAGTGAGACGGCGGCCCTCTTGCTGAGCCGTTTTGCCCTGCTGCAGAGCCCCGGGCGGTGATTTCGTGAGTCGCCAGTCCGCCCAGGAAGCCATCGCCATTATCGGTGTCGGGCTGCGCCTGCCGGGGGCCGGGTCGCTCGACGAATTCTGGGCCCACCTGGCGGCCGGTCGCTCGCTGATCAGCGAAGTGCCGGCCGGGCGCTGGGACAAGGCGGCACTGCGCGGCAATCCGGCCCAGGGCAACAAGACGGGCAGCATCTGGGGCGGCTTCGTCGATGATGCCGACTGCTTCGATGCTGCCTTCTTCAACATCTCGCCGCGCGAAGCCGCCTGGATGGACCCGCAGCAACGCTTTGCCCTGGAACTCGCCTGGCAGGCGATCGAGGATGGCGGCTATCGGGCCAGTGCCCTGGCCGGTTCCCGGACCGGCGTCTATATGGGCGTCTGCCACTGGGACTACGCCGAACTGCTGGAAAAGCACCTGGCCCAGGTCGATGCCTATACGCCGACCGGCATCGCCTTCTCGATCATCGCCAACCGGGTTTCCCACTTTTTCGACCTGCGCGGTCCGAGCATCGCCAACGACACGGCCTGCGCCGCCTCGCTGACTTCCGTCTATGAGGCGGTGCGGGCGCTGCAGGCCGGGGAATGCGATCTGGCCCTGGCCGGCGGGGTCAATCTGATCTGGTCGCCGAACCATTTCGTCGCCTTCTCGAAAAACGGCATGTTGTCCCGCACCGGCCAAAGCAAGGCCTTCGATGCCGCGGCCGACGGCTACGTGCGCGGCGAGGGCGGCGCCATGCTGCTGCTCAAACCGCTGGCCCAAGCCCAGGCCGATGGCGATCCGATCCACGGCGTCATTCGCGGCATCGGCGTCAATCACGGCGGACGGACCAACTCCCTGACCGTGACCAATCCGCAGGCGCAGGCCGCATTGATCGCCGGGGTGATCCGCGAAGCCGGGGTGGCACCGGACAGCATCAGTTACATCGAGGCCCACGGCACCGGGACGCCGCTCGGCGACCCGATTGAAATCGCCGGCCTCAAGCAGGCCTTCGCCGCGCTCTACGAAGAGGCGGGCCGCTCGCCGGTGGCCGACAGTTGCGGCATCGGCTCGGTCAAAACCAATATCGGCCACCTCGAAGGCGCCGCCGGTGTGGCCGGTCTGGTCAAAGTGCTGGCCGCCCTGGAGCACCAGGCCCTGCCGGCCAATGCCAATTTTGCCGAGCTCAATTCGCTGATCGATCTGGCCGGCACACCCTTCCGGATCCAGGACAGCCTGGCCGCCTGGCCGATTACGCCGGGCCAACCCCGGCGGGCCGGGGTCAGCGCTTTCGGCTTTGGCGGCAGCAACGGTCACGTGCTGCTCGAGGAAGCGCCGTTCGCCCCGCCCTCGGCCGATTTCGCCGGCCCGTTCTGGTTGCCCCTGGCGGCTCGCGACGACGCGCGACTGCGGGCCAACGCCGCTGCCCTGGCCGGTTTCCTGGCGGCCGAGCCGGTCCGTCTGGCTGACCTCGCCTGGACGCTGCAAAGCGCCCGCGAGGCGATGGCCAGCCGCCTGCTGTTGCGGGTTGCCGACCTCGCCGACCTCGCCGCGGCGCTCGCCGCTTTCCTCGCCGGTCGCAGCGATTCCCGGGTGTGGCTGGCGGCGCCCGGCGCCGCCGCGGGCGAACCCGGCCCGGCCGAGCCAATGGCCAGCCAGTGGTTGAGCGGGGCGACGGTGGACTGGCGTCAGCTCTATGGCGCCGAGCTCCCCCGGCGCCTGCACGCCCCGACCTATGTTTTTGCCCGCGAGCGGCACTGGATGGATCTTTCGCTCGGTGCCAAGGACCCGGAACCCTTCGTCCATCCGCTGGTCCAGCGCAACGTCTCGCAACTGGGGCGGCAACGCTATCAGGCGACGTTCTCCGGCCGCGAGTTTTTCTGGGCCGGGCATCTGGTCGGCGGCGTCCAGATCCTGCCCGGCGTGACCTGCCTCGAAATGGCGCGGGCGGCCTGGGCCCTGGCCACCGGCCGGGAGGGCGAAGCCGCCCTGCATCTGGTCATCGACAACCTGCTGTGGAGCCGCCCCCTGCCGGCCGGCGAGGCGCCGGTGACGGTGGACATCAGCCTGCAGCCGCAGGCCGCGGAGCAACTGGCCTTTGCCATCGAAAACCGGGCGCTGCCGGGCGTCAATGCCGAGGGCAGCATCCGGCCGGCGATGCCGGCGGTGGCCGAGGTCCTCGACCTGGCCGACTGGCGCGCCCGGGCCACCAGCCGCCCGCAGGCGGCGGACCTCTATGCCCGGCTGCGGGCCAGCGGCATGGTGCACGGCGCCAATTTCCAGACCCTCGGCGAGCTCTATCGCGGGGCCGGCTATCTGCTGGCCAGCCTCAAATTGCCGCGCCATTGGCGGGCCAGCCTGGAAAGCTTCCGCCTCCACCCGCTCTTGCTCGACGGCGCCATCCAGGCCTGGATCGGCCTCGAAGAGGAGGGCGGCGGCCGTTCCGGCGCGGCGGTCCCCTTCGCCTGTCGCCGGGTGGAAGTATTCGCGGCGTGCAGCGAAAGCATGTGGGCCTTGCTGACGCCGATTCCCGGGAAGGGCGATGGCAGTCTGCGGCGTTTCGACATCACCCTGTGTAACGGCGCCGGCCAGGTCTGCCTGCGCTTCCATGAACTGGCGCTGCGCCTGATGGCGGAACCGGCCGGGGCGGCCGAACTGCTGTTGTCCACGCCGCACTGGGAAGCCTGCCCGCAGCGCCCGGCGGTAATCCCGGCGGGGCGCCAGAGCCGCCTGCTGCTGGCCCCTTCGCTGGCCGCCCTGGCGGAACCGCTGGCCGCCCTGAGCGGCTTGCCGGTGACGCTGTTGCCGGCCGTCGAGCCGGCGGGAAGCGCCGCCCGGGCCTGGTACGGCGTGCTCCAGGCCGAGTTGCAGGCGGCGTTGGCCGAACGCCGCAAACCCCGGCAGCACTGGCTGGTCGTGTTGCCGGCCGGGGCCGAGGAATTGCCCGGCGCGGCCCTGGCCGCCTTGCTGCGTAGCGCGGCGGCCGAGCAGCCGAAATTTTCCGGGGCACTGCTCTGGGTCGCCGGGGAGCTCAGCGCCGCTCGCCTGGCCGCCCTTGTCGCCAGTGAAGCGAGCGGCGCCGACAGCTATACCGAGATTCGTTATGACGCGGCCGACGAGCGCCAGGTTTGTCGGCCGCAAGTCCTTCTTGCCCTGCCGGCTGACGGTCCCCGTTCGCCAGGCGCCGACGGGGTGGTCTGGATCAGCGGCGGGCAGGGCGGGCTGGGGCGCCATTTCCTGACCTGGCTGGCCGCCCGCGGCGTCCGCCAGGTCGTCCTCGCCGGCCGGCGGCCGGCGGCCGGGGCGGCGATCGAGCCGATCGACGGGCTGAGCATCCATTATCGTCCCTGCGATGTCGCCGTCGCCGAGCAAGTGGTCGAACTGGTGGGCTGGATCGAGCGGGACATCGGTCCCTTGCGCGGCGTCATCCATGCCGCCGGCGTCCTGCGTGACGCCTACCTGTTGCAGCAGCAGGCGGCGGATGTCGATGCGGTGTTTGCGCCGAAGGTGGCGGGGCTGCTCAACATCGATGTGGCGACGCAGCATTGTGCCCTCGATTTCTTCGTGCTCTGCTCATCCATTGCCGCTACCTTCGGCAATCCCGGACAGAGCAGCTATGCCGCCGCCAATGCCTGCCTCGATGCCTGGGCCGAGACGCGCCACCGCCAGGTGGCGGCCGGCCAGCGGCAGGGGCGGACGCTGGCAGTGGCCTGGCCGTTGTGGGCGGCGGGCGGAATGACGGTGGAGGCGACGACGCGGGCCGCCCTGCAGCGTCGTTTCGGTACCCTGCCGTTGCCGACCGGGGTGGCGCTGGAGACCCTCGAACGCCTGCTCAATGCGCCCGAACCGAGCCGGGTGACCGTGCAGTACGGCCCACCGGGCCGCCTGCAGCAGGTTATTGCTGAGTATGGCGCCGACCTGGCCGACAGCCCGCCAGCGGCGCCGGCCCTGGCTGCCGCGCCGGGCGATCACCGGGAGTTCGCGGGCGACACACTGCGGCCGCGGGTCATCGACTGGCTGAAAGACCTGTTGGGCGAACTGATCCAGATGGACCCGGCGCGTCTCCGGGCCAATCGCCAGTTGGCGGAATACGGTCTGGATTCGATCGTGATCGTCGAAATGACCAGCCGGATGGAAGCGTCCCTCGGTCCGCTGGCGAAAACCCTGTTTTTCGAATATGTCGATCTCGACGGTGTTGCCGGTCATTTGCTGGAAAGCCACGGGGCGGCCCTGAACGCGCTGCTGGGCGGCGGCGAGGCGGCGCTGGCCGCGGCCGGCGAGGCGCCGACGCCGGCCGCGCCCGACAGTCCGGCAGCGGCGGCGGGGCTCGGCGAACACGACATCGCCATTGTCGGTCTATCGTTGCATGTCGCCGGGGCCGACGACCAGGAAAGTTTCTGGCAGATGCTGGAACAGGGGCTGCACGGCTTCCGGCGCTATCCGCCGGAACGCTGGAACCACGAGGCGCTGGTCCATCCGGAACGCGATGTGCTGGGCAAGACGGTGGTCCAGACCGGCGCCTTCATGAATGGCATCGATCTCTTCGATCCCCGCTATTTCCGCATTTCCCAGGCCGAAGCCGAACTGATGTCGCCCGAGGTCCGGCTCTTCCTGCAGTCTTGCGTCGAAGCCTTCGAGGATGCCGGCTATTCGCGGGAAACCCTGCAGCGCGAGTACGGCGGCGAGGTCGCGGTGATCGTCGGTTCGATGACCAACGACTACAACCTGTACGGCTTCCAGAACATGCTGCAGCGGGGGGCGCTGGCCAGCGGCAGTTACACCGGCACGGTGCCGAACATGGTGTCGTATTACTACGGTTTCACCGGGCCGTCCTATTTCCTCGACACCATGTGTTCGGCCGCCGCCACCTGCGTCCATGAAGCCGTGCACATGCTGCGCAGCGGGCGCAGCCAGATGGCCCTGGCCGGCGGCATCAGCCTGCTGCTCCATCCGCAGAAACTGATCGCCACCTCGCAGGAACATTTCACCAGCAAGAGCGCCGAAGTGATCCGCGGTTACGGCCTCGGCGCCGACGGCACCATCCTCGGCGAAGGCGTCGGCGCCCTGGTCATGAAGCGGCTGGCCGATGCCGAACGCGATGGCGACCGCATCTACGGCGTGATCAAGGGCAGCGCCGTGAGCAATGCCGGGGTGCGCAACGGCTTCACCGTGCCCAATCCGCGCCAGCAGGCGGTGGCCATCGAAAAGGCCCTGCTGGACAGCGGCATCGAACCGGCCAGCATCGGCTACATCGAGGGCCACGGTTCCGGCACCGCGCTCGGCGATCCGATCGAGGTCCGGGCCCTGAGCGAGGCCTACGGTCCCTACTTCAGTCAGCCCCAGGTCTGCCCGCTCGGCACCGTCAAGTCGAACGTCGCTCATCTGCTGGGCGCCGCCGCGCTGCCGGGCATCGTCAAGGTGCTGTTGCAGATGCAGCACGGCAAACTGGCGCCGTCGCTGCACGCCGCCACCCTGAATCCGAATATCCCCTTTGCCCAGACGCCGTTCTACGTCCAGCGGGAATTGACCGACTGGCCGCGCAAGAAGGATGCGGCCGGGCGGGAGTGGCCGCGGCGGGCCGGGGTCACCTCGATCGGCGCCGGCGGCATGAACGCCCATCTCATTCTCGAAGAATACCGGCCCCCGGCGCCGCTTGCCGGGGGCGCGGGGAACCCCGTGCTGGGCGTTTTCTCGGCGATGAGCAGCGAACGCCTGCGGGCCGTGCTCGAGCGTTTTTGCACCCATCTCGAAGCACACCCGGATTTGCCCCTGGCCGATCTGGCGTGGACCCTGCAGGTCGGCCGCAACGAATTGCCCTGTCGCCTGGCCCTGGTCATTAGCGATCAGGCGCAACTGCTGCAGCGTCTGCGCGCTTTCCTGGCGGCCGACAGCAGCGGCGGGGCGGCGAACCTGTTCTATACGCCGAGCATTCTCGATTGCGACCCGCAGGTCGCCCCGGCGCAACTCGAACAGGCCCTGGCCGAGCGCCAGTTGGCGCAGTTGGCGGCGTGGTGGAGCCAGGGGGTGAGCATCGCCTGGCCGGCCCTGTACGGCGCTGCGCGGCCGCGGCGCCTGGCGCTGCCGGCCTATCCCTTCGAGAAAGTACGCTGCTGGTACCAGGAATATCCGGACGCCCCGTCGGTCGTCCATCCCCTGGGCGCCACCCGGAAGCTGCATCCCTTCGTCGGCAGCAATCATTCCGACCTGCAGGGCCTGTGCTACCGGACGCCGATCTACCTCAACGAATTGCTCGATTACGTCTATACAGAGGCCCGCCAGCCCCGCTTGCTGCCGACGGCGGTGGTCGAGATGATGGCCGCGGTGGCAAGTCTGGCCGGTTGCGCGACGGGCTTTTCGCTGGTCGACCTGGAAGTCGGCCAGGCCGTGGACTGGGCGGCGGTCAAGACGCTGACAGCCGAAGTGACGGCGGCGGGGAGCGATCTGCAGATCGAACTGACGGTCGAACTGGCCGCCGGCCACCGTCTGCCGCTGGCCGGCGCCCGGGTGCTGCGCCCGAGCCCCGATGCCGCGCCGCCGGTGTGGCGGGAAGCCGTGCCGCCCGCCGCTGGCCAAGCCCTCAGCGGCGAGCAGTTCTACCAGCAGTTGGCGGCCGCCCAGTGGCTCTTCAAGCCTTACCTGGAAGTGGTGGAAAGCGTCCGCCATTTGCCGCAGGGTGGGGTGTTGTGTCAACTCCTGGCCAGTCATCCCGAACAGGACCCGTTCAAACGCCATTTGCTGCTGCCGCCGCGCCTCTTGGGCGCCCTCTGGCAGGCCTTGTTGCTGGTCGAAGCGGCGGCCGCTCGCTCGACGCTGGGCCGTCTCGGCCGGCTTTACCTGGCCGCCGGCCACGCCAGCCAGCTCTTGTTGCGCCCGGCGCCGATGCCGGCGCTGTGGGATGCGCTGTTCCTCGACGCCGATGGGCAAGTCGTTGCTGCATGCCAGGGCTTGGCGCTGCACGCCGCCGCCGACCTGGGGCGCCCGGCGGCGCTGCCGCTTACGCCGCCCGGTGGCCGGGCAGCAGCGGTCGAAGCGGCGGCGCGCCTGACGCTGGCGCCCGTCACCGAAGCCGCGGCGGCGGCCATGGCCCGTTACAGTCGAGATCTGCGCCAACTGGTCGGGCAGCTACTGAAATTCGATGCGGCCGAGATCAGCCCGCGCTCGCCATTTTACGATCTCGGCTTCGACTCCATTTCGCTGACCCGGTTGGCCAATGAAATCAACGGTCGCTACGGCAGCAACCTGACCCCGGCGATTTTCTACGAGTGCGAGCATATCGAGGCCCTGGCCGCTTGGCTGGCCCGCCGCTGGCCGGTGGCGGCGGATGGGGGGGCTGAGGCGGCGGTGGAAACGGCGGTGGAAACGGCGCCCCGGTCGGCGCTGCCCGGGGCGCTGCCGCTCGGTCGTGGCGTGCCGGGCGCCACGCCTGGCGCGCCGGACGCGGCTATCGCGATCATCGGCCTGGCGGCGCGGCTGCCGGGGTGCAGCGATGCGGCGGATTTCTTCCAGCATCTGCTGGCCGGCGACGATCTGCTCGGCGATCTGCCGCTCGAACGCTATCCGCCGGCCTATCGGGAACGTCTGGTGGCGGCCGGCTTTCCGTTGCGCGGCGGCTTCCTGAGCGATATCGACCGCTTCGACGCGGCCTTTTTCAAGATCTCGCCGCACGAGGCCGAGCGCCTCGACCCGCAGCAGCGCCTGGTCCTCGAAACGGTCTACCGGACGCTCGAGAATGCCGGCTATGCGGCCGACGAACTGCCCGCCGAGACGGGCGTTTTCGTCGGCGTCAGCGGTCGTGACTACGGCAGCCTGTTGCAGGCCCACGGTGTCGACAGCGATGGCTATGTGGCGACCGGCAATTCCCTGGCCATGGTCGCCAACCGGGTCTCCTGGCACTTCGACCTGCAGGGGCCGAGCGAGGCGGTGGATACCGCCTGTTCCAGTTCGCTGGTCGCCCTCCTGCGCGCCGCCGAGGCCATCCGCAGCGGCCGCTGTCGCCTGGCGCTGGTCGCCGGGGTCAATCTGGCGCTCGCCCTCGAAGGCTTCACCGGACCCTGGCAGGCCGGCATGTTGAGCCCGAGCGGACGCTGCCAGACCTTTTCCCGCGCCGCCGACGGCTATGTCCGCGGCGAGGGCGTCGTCGCCCTGCTCCTCAAGGGGCGGGCCGCGGCCGAGCATGACGGCGACCGCATCCTCGGCCTGCTGGCCGGCGGCGCCGAGAATCACGGCGGTCATGCCGGTTCGCTGACGGCGCCCAATACCAGGGCCCAGGCCGAGCTGGTGTGCCAGGCGATGGCCGGTATTCCGCCGGCCTCGATCGGTTACATCGAGGCCCACGGCACCGGCACCAGCCTCGGCGACCCGGTGGAAATCAACGGCCTGCGCCTGGCCTACGGCCGCCTGGAAGAGGGCGCTGCGCCGCACATCGGCCTCGGCTCGGTGAAATCGAATATCGGCCACCTGGAAGCCGCTGCCGGCCTGGCCGGCGTCCTCAAGGTGCTGCTCGCCTTGCAGGCTGAAGAATTGCCGCCCACCCTGCATTGCGCCGAGATCAACCCCTACCTCGAGTTGTCGGGCAGTCCCTTCTACCTGGTGCGCGAACGCCAGCCCTGGCGGCGGCCGGTCGATGCCGCAGGGCGGCCTCTGGCGCGCCGGGCCGGCGTTAGCAGTTTCGGTTTCGGCGGCAGCAATGCCCATGTCGTGCTTGAGGAATATCCCGCCGGCCCGCGCTTGCCGCGTCGTCAGCCGCTGCCGGCCCGGCCGTTCGCGGCGACCCGCTACTGGTTGCCGCAGGCCGCCGCCGAGACCGTGCTCCTCGCTCCGCGCTGGGAAGACCAGCCCGTGCCGGCCGGGACCGGACCGGCCGCCAGTCGGCGCCGCATCCTGCCCTGTGAATTCGCACTGCCGGCTGCTACCCCGGGCCTTATCGCCGTACCGCAGCTAAGCGGCGATCTGGGCCAACGCTACGGGGCCCTGGCCAGCCTGCTGCTCCAGACCCTGCAAGGCGAAGCGGCGGCCGGACTGGACGGCGAATTGCTGCTGCAATTGCTGGTTCCGGCGGATGACGAACGCAGCGTGTACGCCGGTCTGGGCGCGCTGCTCGACAGCGCCCGGGCCGAAAACCCGCGCCTGGTCGGGCAGGTCATCGCGCTGCCCGGCGCCTTGGCGGCCGGTGAAGTCCTTGCTCTTCTGGCCGCCGAAGCGCGTCAGCCGCAGGCGCGGCGCGTCCGTTACCAGGCGGGCCGGCGCCAGCTCCGGGTGTGGCGCGACCTGCCGCCGGGCGGTCCGGGAAGTGCCGACTGGCGTCCGGCCGGGGTCTACCTGATCAGCGGCGGCCTGGGCGCTCTCGGGCGCCGGCTGGCGACCGAGATCGCCCGCCAGGCGCCGGGCGCCACCCTGGTCCTGGTTGGTCGGGGCGAGCTCGATGCCGCCCGGCAACGGGCCTTGGACGAGTTGCGCCAGGCCGGAGCGCGGCTCGATTACCGGCCCGTCGACATCACCGACGCCAGCGCCGTGACCGCCCTGGTCGAGGACATCCGGCGCCGCTATGGCGCCCTGCACGGCGTCATCCATTGCGCCGGCATCCATCGCGATAGCGCCCTGATTCGCAAGACCCCGGAGCAACTGGCCGCCGTCCTCGCCCCCAAGGTGGCCGGGGTGTTGGCCCTGGAACAGGCCTGCCGGGGCCTGCCGCTCGACTGTTTCATCCTGTTCTCGTCACTCGCCGGGGCCGTCGGCAATGCCGGCCAGACCGACTATGCGGCCGCCAACGGTTTCCTCGACGCGCTCGCCGAGTGGCGCGGGGCGCCGCTCCAGGCCATCGACTGGCCGCTCTGGCGGGAGGGCGGGATGCACGTCAGCCCGGCCGGTGAACAGGCCTTCTTCGAAACCATGGGGCAGCGGCCGCTGGCCACCGCCGCCGGCCTGGCGGCGCTCGCGGCCTGTCGGCGCAGCGCCTGGCCGCAGGTGGCGGTGATCGGCGGCGACGGTCGGCGGATACGGGAATTTTTCCAGTCGGCAGCGGGCCTGGGCAGTACCCCCGACGCTTCGCCGGCGAGGACGGAAAATCAGGCGGGGCCGGCCGAGGCGGCCGACGATCTGCTGCGCCAGCGGGTCGGGCAAGCGCTGGGCGGGCTGCTCGGCCGGCTGGCCGGTTTGTCGGCCGGGCAGATACTGCTCGATGAGCCGCTGGAAAATTACGGCATCGACTCCTTACTGATCAACCGCCTCAACCGCGAATTGGGCGAGCATTTCGCCAGCCTGTCGAAAACCCTGTTCTTCGAATACCGGACCCTCGCCCAGGTCGCCACTCATCTCGCCGAGCGGCAGGCGGCGGCCTGTCGGCGCTGGCTTGGCCTGGACGCCACGGAGCGGCCGGCCATCGCCGCGCCGGCCCCTGCTGCCGCGCTGCGCCGCGCCACCCCGGTCAGTGGCGAGCCGCCCGAAGCGATCGCCATCATCGGTCTGAGCGGCAGTTACCCGGGGGCGCCGACCCTGGCGCAGTTCTGGGCCAACCTTGTGGCCGGGCGGGAAAGCATCGGCGAGATACCGGCCGAGCGCTGGGCGGTGGACGAGTATTACGATGCCGACCCCGAGCGGGCGATTGCCGGCGGCCTGAGTTATGCCCGACGGGGCGGCTTCCTCGAGGGCTTCGCCGATTTCGATCCGGCCTTCTTCCGCCTCTCGCCGCGCGAGGCGGCGGCCATGGACCCGCAGGAACGCCTGTTCCTGATGCAGGCCTGGGCGGCCTGCGAGGATGCCGGCTATACCCGGGCCCGCTTCGCCAGCCAGCATGCGTCGCGGGTCGGCGTCTTTGTCGGCGTCAGCAAGACCGGTTACGAACTGCACGGCGCCTGGCAAAGCGAGAACGGCGCGCGGGTCCGGCCGGTGACCTCGTTCGCCAGTGTCGCCAACCGGGTCTCCTCATGCCTCGACCTGAAGGGCCCCAGTCTGCCGGTCGATACCATGTGTTCGTCGTCGCTGACCGCCATTCACCTGGCCTGCGCCCAATTGCGCCAGGGCGAGTGCGACGTGGCACTGGCCGGCGGCGTCAATCTCTATCTCCACCCGGACAATTACGCCGCCCTGTGCGCCGCCCGCATGCTCAGTGCGGATGGCCATTGCCGCAGTTTCGGCGCCGGCGGCAAGGGCTTCGTGCCCGGTGAAGGGGTCGGCTGCCTGGTCTTGAAGCCGCTCTCCGCCGCCCTCGCCGATGGCGACCGGATTCATGGGCTGATCCGGGGCAGTGCCGTCAATCACGGCGGGCGGACGGCCGGCTACACGGTGCCCGATCCGCTCGCCCAGGCCGCCGTGGTGCAAGCCGCGCTGCGTCAGGCCGGAGTTGAGAGTCGGGCCATCAGTTATGTCGAAGCCCACGGTACCGGCACCGAACTCGGCGATCCGATCGAGTTCAACGGCTTGCGCAAGGCCTTTGGCGAAGGTCTGCCAGCCGCTCAGTGCGCCCTCGGTTCGGTGAAGTCGGGCATCGGCCACCTCGAAGCGGCGGCCGGCATCGCCGGCCTGACCAAGGTCCTGCTGCAGATGCGGCACCGCCAGTTGGTGCCCAGCCTGCACGCTGAAACGATCAACCCCAATCTCGATTTTTCCGGCTCGCCTTTCCGCCTGCAGCGCCAGCTTGCCCCCTGGCCGGCCCCGGCCGCCGGCTTGCCCCGGCTGGCCGGCGTCTCGTCGTTCGGGGCGGGCGGCGCCAACGCCCACTTGATCGTCGAGGAATGGCCGACGCCGTCCTTCCCGCTCGCCGCCGAGACCCACCTGCCAGCGGCCGGGCCACAGCCCCAGGCGATCGTCCTCTCGGCCCGCGATGGCGAGCGCCTGCGAGAAGCCGCCCAGGCCCTGCACGATTTCGTCGTGGCCGACGGCCCGGCGCCACGGGCCGGGGCGCCCGTCGCGGCGGGCGAAATCCGCCGGCTGGTGGCGGAAATTCTCGCCGTCGACGCCGACCAACTCGATGTCGACGAGTCGCTCGACGCCTACGGGTTCGAGCCGATCCACCGCCATGCGCTGGGCCGGGCGCTGGAGCAACATTTCAACCGCCCGCTGGCGCTTGCCGACCTGGCCGGCGGCCCGAGCATCAGCCAACTCGCCGCGTTGCTCGGCGAACCGGCGGCGGCTGTGACACTCGGCGAGGGCGGGCTGGATCTGGCCGATCTGGCGTGGACCCTGCAAGTCGGGCGGGAGGCGATGGATCAGCGTCTGGCGCTGGTGGCCGCCACCCCGGCCGAACTGCTCGCCACGCTGCAGGCCTGGCTGCAGGCCGCCGAGGGCGAAGCCGTGGCCGGTGTCTGGCGCGGCTCGGCCAGCGCCCAGCGCGGCAGCCTCGGCCTGTTGGCCGGCGAGCCGGACCTGCTCGGGCTGATCGAACGCTGGCTAGGCGCTGGCGAAATGGCCCGCGTGCTCGGCCTCTGGGTGCTCGGCCTGGACATCGACTGGCGCCGTCTGCCGCGCCCCCGGCCGCCGCGCATCGTCAGCGCCCCGACCTATCCCTTTGCCCGCCAACGCTACTGGTTGCCGCTCCCGCCACGGGCCGGCGCGGCACGGCTGGTACAGCTCCTGGCGGAAGAAGCCGAGGGCCGGGAAGAATTGCAGCGCCAGCATGACGAACTGGAACGGCAACTGGCCCGCCTGCTGCCGGCCTGCCTGGCGGGTGCCGGGGAGGGCGACAACTGGCAGCGCTGGCGGGTGGCGCTTGACGCCTTGCTGGCGGCGCGCGGCGTCGCCCCGGCGAGTGAGACGACGGCCTGGGCCGAATGGGCGGCCTACCGGGCGCGGCTCGAAGCGACGCCGGGGCCGCTCGCCCAGGTCCGCTTGGTCGACACGGTGCTGCGGGCCTTGCCGGACATCCTGGCCAACCGCCAGCCGGCGACCGCGATCATGTTCCCGGCCGGTCGTCTCGAATTGGTCGAGGCGGTGTACAAGCAGAATGCCGTCGCCGCCCGCTTCAACGCCACGCTGGCCCGGGCGGCGGCGGCTTTCGTCGCGCAGCGGCGGGCGACGGGCGGCCGGCTGCGCATCCTGGAAATCGGCGCCGGCACCGGCGGCACCAGCGCTGCCGTACTCGAAGCCCTGGCGCCGTACCGCGATGCCGTCGCCGAATACCGTTACACCGATCTTTCGCGGGCCTTCCTGATCCATGGCGAGCGGCATTTCGCGGCTGCCCATCCCGCCCTGCGCACGGCCCTCTTCGACGTCGAAAAGCCGCTCGCCGGCCAGGATGTCGAGGCCGGGGCCTACGACCTGGTGATCGCCGCCAACGTCCTCCACGCTACCCGCCAGATGACGCAGAGCATGGCTCAGGTCGGCGCCCTGTTGGCGCCCGGCGGCCTGTTGCTGATCAATGAAACGAGTTGCGCGACCTTGTTTACCCATCTGACGTTCGGCCTGCTCGAAGGCTGGTGGCGTTTTACCGATGGCGAGTGGCGGATCCCCGGTTCGCCGGCCCTGACCGCGGCCAGTTGGCGTCGCCTGGTCGAAGCCGGCGGCCTGCTCTGGGTGGGCGGCAGCAGCGCGGCCGAACAGGCGCTCGGCCAGCAGGTGCTGGCGGCGCAGCGGCCGGCCGGGGAACTGCCGGCACCGCCAGTGCGGCCGCCGCCGGCGCCGAGCCCGACCGCCGACCCGGTCGCCAGCCCGGCCGGGCTGGGCCAGCGGGTCGTCGCCGCCCTGGCGGCGACCCTCAACGTGGCGTCGGGCAGCATCGACGCCACGCTGTCCTTCGCCGATTACGGCCTCGATTCCATTCTCGGCGCTGAACTGGTCGACCGTCTGCGCCAGGAGCTCGGCATCCGCTTGGCGCAGACCGACCTTTTCGACTACCCGAGCGCCCAGCAACTGACCGCCTTCCTCGAACGGCAGGGCGGCGCGGCACTGGCCGCCGCACTCGCTGCCGAGCCGGCGGCGGCCAGCCCGGGCTGGCCGGCCGCCGCTCGCGCGCCGCAGCCCAGCGCCCCCCCGGCGCCGATCGCCAGTGCCGCCCCGGCCAGCCGCGAGCCGATCGCCATTGTCGGCTTCAGCGGCCGTTTCGCCGGCTCCGACGACGCCCAGCAATTGTGGCAGCACCTGCTGGCCGGCGACGATCTGGTGCGTCCGGTCAGCCGTTTCGACCTCGCCCCGTTCTACCGCGAGGCGGCACCGGGCAGTTGGTGCAATCACGGCAGCTTCATCGATGGCATCGAACAGTTCGACGCCCGCTTCTTCAATATATCCGGCCTCGAAGCCACCTACATGGACCCGCAGCAGCGCCTCTTCCTGCAGGAAGCCTGGCGCACCCTGGAACAGGCCGGGCATGCCGGGGCCGACATTGAGGGGCGGCGCTGCGGTGTCTTCGTTGGCTGCGCCCACGGCGATTATCAGGAACTGTTCGCGAGCCAGCCGCCGGGCCAGGCCTTCTGGGGCAATACTTGCTCGCTGATTCCGGCCCGCATCGCCTATCACCTGAACCTGAAGGGGCCGGCCGTCGCCGTCGATACCGCCTGCTCCAGTTCGCTGGTGGCGGTACATCTGGCCTGTCACAGCCTGTGGCAGGGCGAATCCGAAATGGCCCTGGCCGGCGGCGTCTTCATCCAGTCGTCAGCCCGTTTCTACCGCTACGCCAATCAGGCCCAGATGCTCTCGCCGAGCGGCCGTTGCGCCGCCTTTGGCGCCGCGGCCGATGGCATCGTTCCCGGCGAGGCGGTCGGCGCCGTGCTCTTGCGTCCGCTCTCCCAGGCCCTGGCCGACGGCGACTCTATCCACGGCCTGATCGTGGCGACCGGCATCAACCAGGATGGGGCGACCAACGGCATCACGGCGCCCAGCGCCCTGTCGCAGGAACAGTTGATCCGCGACGTGTACCGGCAGTACGGCATTGATCCCGGCCGCATCGCAATGCTCGAGGCGCACGGCACCGGTACGCCGCTCGGCGACCCGATCGAATTCGCCGCCCTGCGCCGGGCCTACGAAGATGCGGCGCAGCCAGCCGGCTATTGCGCCCTGGGTTCGATCAAGTCCAATCTCGGCCACGCCACGACGGCGGCCGGGGTAGCCGGCCTGATCAAGGTGCTGCTCGCCCTGCAGCACGAGAAAATCCCGCCCACCCTGCATGCCGAACCGGCCAATCCGGCATTGGCCCTGGCCGACAGTCCTTTTCTCCTGAACAGCCGGCCGCTGCCCTGGCCGGTGACGGCGGGCCGGCCCCGGCAGGCGGCCATCAGCTCTTTCGGTTTCGGGGGCACCAATGCCCATCTAGTGGTCGAGGAGGGGCCGCCGCCGGCTGCGCCAGCGAGCCCCGCTACGGCCTGGCTGCTGCCGCTTTCCGCCCGTTCCGCCGAACAGTTGCGGCGTCAGGCGGCGGCCTTGCTGGCCCATCTGGCCAGCCAGCCGACCGCCGACTGCGCGGCCATGGCCTATACCCTGTGCCTCGGCCGCCGGCATTTCGCCCATCGCCTGGTCGTGGTGGCCGGCCAGGCGGCCGAACTGCAGACCCGGCTGGCCGGCTGGCTGGCCGGCCAGGCCGATTCCGGCGCCTTCAGCGGCGAACTGGCCGGGCCGCCGGCTGCCGCCCAACAGGCCGCCGGGCAGGCCCTGCCAGCCCGGCTGGCCGCTGCCCTGCATGGCGAGGCGGCAACTTATCGGAGGCTCCTCGATGAACTGGGCCGGCTCTTCCTGGCCGGCTGCGACGAGCTGCTGGGCGAACAATTTCCGGGGGGCCGGGGGCAACGGGTCGCCTTGCCGACCTATCCCTTTGCCGGCCAGTCCTATTGGGTGACCAAGCCGCCCGTCGGCGACAGCCCGGCGCCGGCCGTCCGGGCCATGCCGGCGCCGGCCGCCGCGGCGGGGGGGCCGGCGGCCAGCAGCCGGCGCCTGATCCGCCTGGGTGAGCCGGAAGAACTGGCGGGCAGCGGCCAACAGCCAGGTCGGCCGCTGCCGCGGGTGAGCTTGGCGCCCCTCGCGGCAGCTCCCGTTTCCGGCCGCCTGCTCGGCCTGGGGACGGCGGACGGCGTGCGTCACTGGCAGATCGTCGGTCCCTGGAACGACGACCTGTTGGCCGAACTGGCTGCGGCGCTCGATGCGGCCGGCGGCGACCCGACGGTACGCGTCGTCTTGTTGAGCGGCGACTGGCAGGCGGCGCCCGGCGCGCGGCCGGCCAGCGGTGGGCTGGCGGCGCCCTTGCGCTGCCCCCTGCCGGTGGTCGCAGCGCTGCCCGCCGCCCACGGCAGCGGGCTCGGCCTGGCCGCCCATGCCGACTTTCTGGTCCTCGCCGAGGGCGGCCGCTACGGCGGCGCGCCGGCGGCGGCCGCACCCTTGCTGCGCCGCCGTTTCGGCCGGGCAATGACCGAGCGGCTGCTGGCCGACGGCGCCGGTACTGCCGAATTGCCCAGCGGTTTGCCGCGGCGGACGGCGGAACAAGTCGTGGCGGGGGCCCGGGAACTGGCGCAACAACTGGCCGGCGCGCCGCGCCCGGCCCTGGTTGAACTGAAACGACACATGCGCCAGGGCCCCCAGGTGCCGACCGAGTGGCCTCCGGCGGACCCTTGGTCGCTCGACTTTGCCGCCCCCTCGGCGGCCGAGGCGGACGCCCTGGCGGGGCGCGGGGCGGGGCAGCGGCTGGCGTTGGCGACACCGGTGATGGAACTCGAATTATTGGCTGACGGTGTCGTCGTGCTGCACATGCAGGAACGCCAGCACAAGAACACCTTTACCCCGGCCTTCATGGCCGGCCTGCAAGAGGCGTTCGACCTGATCGAGCGGACGCCGGCCTGCAAGGTCGTGGTACTGACCGGGCACGCCGGCTATTTTGCCTGCGGCGGCACCCGCGCCGGCCTGGAGAGCCTGCAGCGCGGCGCCAGCCACTTTACCGATCAACGTATCTACAGTCTGCCCTTGAGCTGCCCGCTGCCGGTGATCGCCGCCCTGCAGGGCCATGCCATCGGCGCCGGCTGGTCGCTCGGGATGTTCTGCGATCGCGCCGTGTATGCCGCCGACAGCGTCTATCACAGCAATTACCTGTGGTATGGCTTTACGCCGGGGGCCGGGGCGACGCTGGCCTTTCCGCAGCGGCTGGGCGACGACCTCGGCCGCGAGGTGCTGTTCTCGGCCCGCCCGTACAAGGGCCGCGAACTTGCCCAACGCCTGCCGGCGCTGGCGGTTTTCCCGGCCGCCGAGGTCCTGCCCCGGGCGCTGGCCGCGGCCCACCGCCTGGCCGGCGCCAGCCGCCCGCAACTGGTGGCCGCCAAGGCCGCCGCGACGGCCGCCTGGCGCGGTCAGCTAGAGGCCGTATTGGCCAGGGAACTGGCCATGCACGAGATCACCTTCATCGGCAATCCGCGTGTCCTCGAGCGGATTGCCAGCAGTTTTCCCGAGCTGCCGCCCCCTGCCGCGGCGGCCCCGGTGTCCCCCGGCCCCGAGCGGCGGGCTGCGCTGCGCCAGGTGCTGGTGACGACGCTGGGCGAAGAGTTGCTGATCGCCCCGGGCGAAATCGGCGACGCCGCCGGTTTCCTCGAGCTGGGGCTCGACTCCATCCTGGCCCTGACCTGGATCCGCCGCCTCAACCGCGAACTGGCGATCGAGTTGCCGGCGACCGCCGTCTATGCCCAGCCGACGGTCGGTGCCCTGCTCGAACGGGTGCTCGCCCTGGTGCCGGCGCCTGCTGCTGCCGTCAGCCAGGTTGCGCCGCCGCCCGCTACCCATTCACCCGCCGCCCAGCCGGCGGTAGCCGCGCCGGGACACCTGCGCCAGATCCTGGTCAGCAGTCTGGCCGAAGAATTGCTGTTGCCCGCCGACGAAATCAGCGACCGCAACGGCTTCCTCGAACTGGGCCTGGATTCGATCCTGGCCCTGACCTGGATCCGCAAACTCAATCAGCAACTCGGCATCGCCTTGCCGGCCACCTGCGTCTATGCCCACCCGACATTCGGCGCCCTGCTTGCCGAGGTCGGCCGCCTCTTGCCCGGCGCCGCGCTCGCCGTGGCGCCGGCGCCGCAACCGCCAGCGGAGGTGGTCCAGGATGTCGTCGAGCCGCCGGCCGCCGGCCGGCCGGCCGACCCCGAGGCAATAGCCATCATCGGCGCCGCCGGGCGCTTCCCGATGGCGGCCGATCTGCCGGCGTTCTGGGAGAACATCAGCAATGGGCGCGATTGCATCAGCGAAATCCCGCCCAGCCGCTGGGATATCGCGCGCCATTACGACGCCGATCCGCAGGCGCCGGGCAAGAGCAACAGCAAGTGGATGGGGGCGATCGACGACATCGACTTGTTCGATGCCGCCTTCTTCAACATCACCGCCCGCGAAGCGGAATTGATGGATCCGCAGCAGCGCCTCTTCCTGCAGCATGCCTGGCAGGCCATCGAGGATGCGGCGATCGATCCCCTCCGCCTGGCCGGGGCCCGCTGCGGCGTTTTCGTCGGCAGCGGCAACAGCGGCTATGGCGAGCTGATCAGTGAAACCAACGCCTATAGCCTGATCGGCAGCGCCTCGTCCATCCTCGCGGCGCGCCTCTCCTACCTGCTCGATCTGCGCGGTCCCTGCATCGCCCTCGATACCGCCTGCTCGACTTCCCTGGTTGCCATCGCCGAAGCCTGCAACAGCCTGCTGGCGGGCAACAGCGACCTGGCGCTGGCGGGCGGCGCCTGCGTCATGCTTGGCCCGAAAATGCATATCGACACCAGCAAGGTCGGCATGCTGTCGCCGGATGGGCGCTGCTACAGCTTCGACCAGCGGGCCAACGGTTTCGTCCCCGGCGAAGGGGTCGGCGTCCTGCTCCTCAAGCGGCTGGCCGACGCCGAGCGGGACGGCGATCCGATCCGGGCGGTGATCCGGGGCTGGGGCATGAACCAGGACGGCCGTACGAACGGCATCACGGCGCCCAACCCGGTCGCCCAGGGCGAATTGCTGCAGGCCGTCTATCGCCGCTTCGCGATTGCGCCGGGCAGTATCGGCCTGGTCGAAACGCACGGGACCGGCACGCCGCTCGGCGACCCGATCGAAATCGAAGGCCTGCGCGCCGGCTTCGCGCCCTTCGAAGGCGTCGGCCAGGTCGCCATCGGTTCGGTGAAAAGCAATGTCGGCCATCTCTTGGCCGCGGCCGGGGTGGCCGGGGCGATCAAGGCGATGTTGGCCCTGGAACATGGCGAACTGCCGCCGAGCATTCATTTCGAACGGCAGAACGAGCACCTGGCGCTGGCCGGTTCGCCTTTCTACGTCAATACCCGGCGCCGTCCGTGGCCGGCCAGCGCCGGTCTGCCACGGCGTGCCGCGGTCAGCGCCTTCGGCTTCAGCGGCACCAACGCCCACCTGGTACTCGAGGAATATGCCCCGGCCCGGCCGGCGGCGGAGGCGCCAACGACGCCCAGCCTCTGCCTTTTGTCGGCCCGCAGCACGGCCCAACTGGCGGCCCAGGCGGCTTCCCTGGCGGCCTTCGTCGAGGCCACGCCGGGGCTCGAGGTGGCCGACTTCTGCTCGACCCTGCAGGTCGGGCGTAGCGCTTTCGAATGTCGCGCCGCCTTCGTGTGCACCGAGCCCGCCGCCTTGCTCCGCCAACTGCGGGCGGTGGCCGGCGGCGAGTCGGCGCCCGGCGTGGTGCGCAGCCCGCGCCAAAATCCGGCGGCGCCGGCGTTCGCCAGTACCGCCGAGGGCCGCCAAGAGCTCGACAAATGGCTGGCCGGCGGTCAGCTCGACGACTTGGCGGAAGCCTGGTGCCAGGGCTGCGATATCGACTGGTCGCGTCTGCTGCAGGCCGGCCGGCGCCGCCGTCTGCGCCTGCCCGGCTATTCCTTCGCCCGGCAACGGCATTGGCTCAAGCCGGCCGCTCCGGCCCGGCTCGAGCCGCCGGCCGAGCGCCATCCGCTGCTCGGCCAGGGGCCGGGACTCAGTTTTGCCGGATCCTTCCGGGGCGACGAAGTCTGGCTCAGCCCGCTTTGGGTCGCCGGCGAGCGCCTGCTACCCGGTTTGTTCTACCCGGAAATGGCCCGCGCCGCCGGCGAACTGGCCAGCGGCCGGCCGGTCGTCGGTCTGCGCCACCTGGTCTGGGGCCGGCCGCTGTGCCTCAACGGCGCGGCGCGCCGGCTGACGGTATTGCCGACGGCGCAGGGCAGCGACTGGTTGTACCGGATCTGTGCCGACGGTGACGACGCGGTGTGCCAGGTCGGCGAATTGCTGTTCGCCGAGGCCGCCGGCGCCGCCGACAATTGGCCGGCTTTGCCGGCCCCGGGCAGCGGCCGGGATTGCACGGCGGCCTTCCGGCGGACGGCGCCGGCCGGGCCCGGCCTGCTTGAAGTGGTGCGCTGCGGCACCTGGCTGGGCGGGCGCTGGCGGCATCCCGGCGGCGAGCCGGCGTTGCCGATCGATCCGCGGCTGCTGGCTGCCGTCTGGCAACTGGTGGCCTTCCATGACAGCGAGCAGGGCCGGCCCGGGCCGCGTTTGCCGCTGGCCCTGGAAAGTCTGCGCCATGTCGCGGCCGGCGCCGCGGCGGAAGAAGTCTGGATCTGGCTGCAACCGGTCGGGCAGGGGAGCCCGGCGCTGCAGGTCCAGGTGGTGGACCTGGAAGGCAGGCCGCGCCTGTACCTGGAGGGCCTCGTCAGCGAACAGCTCGGGGCCTTGTCGGACTTGTTGTTATTAGCGGAGGAATCTGTATGACATTACCCATCAAGATCGCCATCATCGGCGGCGGCCCGACCGGCATTGGCATCGCCCGTGAATTGATCGAAGGCGGCATCGACTTCGACCTCTACGAGGCGGCCGACGACTTCGGCGGCGTCTGGCACGGCGAGGCCGCTTGCGGCAAGACCTATCCGTCCCTGCACCTGATCTCGCCCAAGTTCAATACCCAGGTCCCGGATTTTCCGATGCCCGAGGAGTTCCCGGTCTATCCCAATCACTCGCAGATGCTCGACTACATCCGCGCCTTTGCCCGCCGTTTCGGGGTCTATGAGCACGCCCGCTTCAACGCCCGGATCGAGCGTCTGGAACCGGCCGACAATGGCTGGCGCCTGCACTGGGGCGCCGGAGAGAGCGCCTTCTATGCGCTGGTGGTGATCTGCAACGGTCTGCAGAACAAGCCGCGCTACCCGGAAATTCCCTTTCCCGGCCAGTTTTCCGGGGAAATCCTGCATGCCGGCGCCTACAAGTCGCCCGACCAGTTGCGCGGCAAACGCGTCCTGGTGATCGGCGGCGGCAATACCGGCTGCGATCTGGCGGTCGATGCCGTGCATCACGCCAGCGGCGTCTGGCACAGCACCCGGCGCGGCTACTACTACCAGCCCAAGTTCATCGCCGGCAAGCCGACGCCGCAATGGATGATGGAACTGGGCAGCAAGTTCGGCAGCAAGGAAGAAACCCTGGCCTATATCGAACAGGTTTTCCAGTTGGCCGGTTTCGACGGTACCGACTACGGTTTGCCGCAGCCCGACTATCCGCTCGATGGTGCCCATCCGGTGATGAATTCCCAGTTGCTGTATTACATCGGGCACGGCGATATTGTGGCCAAGGGCGACGTCGCCGCTTTTGAAGGCAAGCAGGTGCGTTTCCAGGATGGCAGCACGGTCGAAGTCGACATGGTTCTCTACGCCACCGGCTACGAACGCGATCTTTCCTTCCTCGATCGCCAGTTGCTCGAATGGAAGGGCGAGATTCCCGATCTCTTCCTGCATTCGGTGCCGCGCAATCATGACAACCTGCTCTTCATGGGTTTCATCAATACCGCCGCCGGTCTGGGCGACGGCCTGAAGAACCAGGGTTCCTTCGTGCGCGCCTACGCCCGCGCCCTGGCCGGCCGGACGCCCGGGCTGCAGGCTTTCCTGCGCGCCAAGCAGAGCGACAAGCCGGATATCGGCCAGGAGTATTTCGTCAAGTCCTATCGCCACCAGTGGGAGGCGGACCTCTGGAAACTACTCGGGCAGATGCGCAAATACCGGGATATGCTCGAGCAATAGGCGGCTGGCCGGCGGGTTTTTCGCTTCAAATTGGAACTGGGACATGGACGCTGACAAAAAAGCAGGACAGGACTTGCGCGACGGAATGCGCAACCTGATCGAGCAGGAACTGCTGGCCAAGGTCAAGGCCCGGCGTCCGGTCGTCCCGGCGGTGCCGGCAGGGCCGGCCGCAGCCCCGGCGGCGGCCGCCGACCGGCGCCTGGAAGAGGATGTCGAACGCCTGGCGATCGCTGCCCTGGGGGTCCCGGCCGAGCGTTTCAATGCCCGGGAAAATCTGGCCAATTACGGCGTTGACTCGATCGCCATCACCGAACTGATGGCCCAGATTTCCCGTTTTCTCGCCATCTCCATCGCGCCCACCACCTTCTTCGAAGCCAAGCATCTCAACGAACTGTGCGCCATCCTGCGCCGCCGCTACGGCCCGGCCATCGCCGCCCATTACGGCGCAGCGGCGGTCGTTGCGCCAAGCGTCCGGACCGTGCCGCCGGCGCCGGCACCGATCCTGACCAACCGGCCGGAGGAGGCCCGGCACGCTCCGCCGGTCATGGCGGCGGGGGGCCAGCCGGCCATGGCCAAGTGGTTGCAGCGGCATGGAGTGCACGCCGTAGCCGCCACTTTGGCGGTCGCCGAGCCGGCGGCGCTGGCCGCCGCCCCGGTGGCGATCATCGCCATGGCCGGGAAATTTCCGCAGAGTCCGGATCTCGAGACTTTCCGCGCGCACCTGCGGCAGGGCACCGACTGTATCGAGGAAATTCCCGCCAATCGCTGGGATTGGCGGGCGGTGTGGGGCGACCCGAAAAAGGGGTCGTACAGCAATGTCAAATACGGCGGCTTCGTGCCCGGCCACGACCTGTTCGATGCTGCCTTCTTCAATATTTCGCCGAAGGAAGCCGAGCTGATGGACCCTCAGCACCGGCTGTTCATCGAATGCGTCTGGCAGTTGATCGAAAGTGCCGGCTACGCGCCCGGTGCCTTGGCCGGGCGCAAGGTGGGCATCTTTCTCGGCATCAATCTGCAGGATTACGTCGATCTGGCGAATCGTCAGGGGCTGATGGAGGCGGTGCAGATGACCGGCCTCGGGCATGTCTTCTGCCCCAATCGGCTGTCCTTCCTGCTCGACGTGCATGGTCCCAGCCAGGTCATCGACACCGCCTGCTCGAGTTCCCTGGTGGCGGTGCACCGGGCGCTCATGAGTATCCGCCACGAGGGTTGCGAGATGGCCGTCGCCGGCGGCGCCAACCTGATGCTGACGGCGACCCAGCACATCATGTTCGCCAAGGTCGGGATGCTCAGCCCGAGCGGCCGTTGCCGGAGCTTTGCCGCCACTGCCGACGGCTACGCCCGGGCCGACGGGGTCGGCGCCATCCTCTTGAAACGCCTCGATCTCGCCGAGCGGGACGGCGATCGCATCCTGGCGGTGATCCGCGGTTCGGCCGAAAACCACGGCGGCGCGGCGAGTTCGCTGACCGCCCCGAATCCGCGGGCGCAGGCCGAGTTGATTATCGAGGCCCATCGCCAGGCGGGGATCGACCCGCGCAGCGTCGGATTGATCGAGTGTCACGGCACCGGCACCCGGCTCGGCGACCCGATCGAAATCGAAGGCCTGAAAATGGCCTTCGCCGAACTCTACCGGGAACGCGGCCTGCCGCCGCCCAGCCAGCCCCATTGCGGCCTCGGTTCGGTCAAGTCGAATATCGGCCATGCCGAAACGGCGGCCGGCATCGCCGGTCTGATCAAGGTCGTGTTCGGCATGGCCGACGGCCTGCGCTACCAGAGCCTGCATTGCGCCGAGCCGAATCCGCTGATCGACCTGACCGACACCCCCTTTCAGCTCTTGGCGACGGCCCGGCCCTGGCCGCGGCCATTGGTCGACGGGCAGGAACTGCCGCGGCGGGCCGCTCTCAGTTCCTTCGGGGCGGGCGGCGCCAATGCCCACCTGGTGCTCGAGGAATATCGACCAGCCGCCGGGCCGGCCTGGCACCTCGCCGGCCCGGCGCTGATCCCGCTCTCGGCCCGCAACGCCGCCGGCCTGCGGGCGGTGGCCAGCGATCTGCTGGCCTGGCTGGGGCAGGGGGCAGAACAATTCGCCGGCCTGGCCTTCACCCTGCAGACCGGGCGCGATGCCCTGCGCCACCGCCTGGCCTGCGTCGCGGCCGATGCCGCCGAGTTGGCCGAGCAACTGGCCGCTTATCTGGCCGGCGATAACAGCCGGGTTATCCTCGGGCAGGTGGCGCGGAGCACGGCCGACGTCCAGGACACTCTCCCGGCCGATCAGCTACCGCCGCTCGAACTGGCCCGCCGGTGGGTCGAAGGGGCGCCCGTCGACTGGCTGGCCGGCTGGCCGGGTAGTCCGCCGCAGCGCCTGCAGTTGCCGACCTATCCGTTCCAGCGTCAGGCTTTCTGGCTGCCGACGGCGCTTCCCGCTGCCGCCCCGGGCGGCGGGCTCGAACTGCGGCCGGGTGAGCCCGGCTGTTATTTCCTGGAATTGACCGGCAAGGAATTCTTTCTCGCCGACCACCGGGTTAACGGCGTCCCCGTGCTGCCCGGTGTGGCCTATCTGGAAGTGGTCCGGCGGGCGGCCGTGGCGCATGGCCTGGACGATTTCTGTATCCGCCAGATGATCTGGCAAAAGCCCCTGGCGGTGACCGCGCCGGTCACCCTCGAAATCCGCTTGCTGGCCGACAGCGGCGCCTGGCCGCGGGTCGAGATGAGCAGCCGGGCGGCCGGCGGTCAGCGTCAGGTGCACGCCCAGGCCCGCCTGGCGGCGCGGGAGATTTTCGCCCGCCCGGTGCCCGGCATCGACAGCCTGCGCCCGGCGCAGCCGCAGGTCTTCGACCAGACGAGAATCTATCAGGCCTTCAGCGCCATCGGCCTCGACTACGGGCCGGCCCATCGCCTCCTGCACTCGCTGGCCGTCGGCCGCGATGCGGCGGGGCGGCCGCAGCTGCTCGGCGAACTGCGGCTGCCCGAGGAGAGCCGCGCCAGCCTGGACGCGTTCGGATTGCATCCCGGCCTGCTTGATGGCGCTTTCCAGGCCACCATTGGCCTTAGCCTGGGCCAGGCGGAAGCGGAAACGGCCTTGCCCTTCGCCCTCGACCGGGTCGAAATGCATGCCCCCTGCGTGGCGCGGATGTGGGTCCTGGTGCGCCAGGCCGATCAGTCCACGGAAAACGCGGCGGTGCGCGCACTCGATCTCGACCTGTTCGATGAAGCGGGCGGCTGCTTGGTCAGCCTGCACGGCTTCAGTACCCGCCGCCTGGCGCCGGCCGCCGAGGTCGCGGAAAGTACGCTGATGTTCGCCGCCGACTGGCAGGAACTTCCGGCCGGCCCGGCACCCGCGGCGCCGGCGGTCTTTGCCCGGCGCCTCGCGGTGCTCGGCGCCGGGGCTGATCCGGGCGCGCTGGCCGCCGTGCTGCCGGCCTGGGAAAGCCAGGTGCTGGCGATCACCGGGGCGACCGACGAACAGCGTTTCGGCGCCGCCGCCGGGCATTTGCTGCACTTGTTGCAAGAGATCGGCGGCGCCCGGCGCCCGGCCTCGCCGGTCTTGCTGCAGGTGCTGCTGGCGGCTGACCAGGCGGCCTTGTTCGGCGGTCTGGCCGGCATGCTGCAGACGGCGCGCCTGGAATATCCCTGGCTCTGCGGCCAACTGTTGGCCGTCGAAACGCTCGGCGACAGCGCCGGGCTGGCCGCCCTGGCCCAGCGCGCCGGCGAATTCCCCGAGATCGGCGAGTTTCGCCAGGTGGCGGGCCGGCTGTTCCGGCCGGCCTGGCGGGAGCTGGCGATGGACCGCCCGGTGGCGCGGCCGTGGCGCTCCGACGGCGTTTATCTGATCACCGGCGGAGCGGGCGGCATCGGTCGTCTGCTGGTCGGCGACATCCTTGCGCAGGCGCCAGACGCCCGCCTCATCGTGGTCGGACGTTCGGCGCCCGGCGGCGAGCTGGCGGACTGGCTGGCGGCCCGGCAAGCGGCCGGCGCCAAGCTCGATTATCGCGTCGCCGATCTCACCGACGGAGCCGTCGTGGAGGCGCTGATTGCCGCCCTGCGGCAGCAATACGGTCGTCTGCACGGCGTCATGCACGCCGCCGGGGTGATCTGCGATCAGCCGTTGCGGCAAAAAAGTTCGGTCGACCTGGACCGCGTCCTGGCCCCCAAGCTGGCCGGCACGCTGCATCTGGATCACGCCCTGGGCGACGGCGAGCTCGATTTCCTGGTGTTGTTCAGTTCGCTCAGCGGCGTCTTCGGCAATCCCGGGCAGGCCGATTACGCCGCCGCCAATGCCTTCCTCGACCGTTTTGCCGAGGCCCGCGAAGCCCGTCGGGCGGCCGGTTTGTGCCAGGGACGAACGGTCGCCATCGCCTGGCCGCTGTGGCGCCAGGGCGGCATGCGCATGGCGGCCGATGCCCGACGCCTGATGCGGCAGAGTACCGGTCTCGGCGAACTCGACAGTGCGGCCGGGGTTGACGCCCTGGCCCGGGCGCTGGCCGGGGAAAGTGCCCGCCTGATGGTGCTGGCCGGCGATCCGCCGCGCCTCCGCCAGCGCGTTGCGGCGCTGCATCAGCCGGCGGCGCCATCGGCGCCGGCGCCGCTTTCAGCGGCCGTCGAGCCGGCCCTGGCCGGGCCGCTGCAGGCCGCTCTGATGCACAGCGTCAGCCGCCAGCTCAAGGTCGCCGAGAGCGATCTCGATCCGGATGTCGAGCTGACGGAATACGGTTTCGATTCGATCAGTTTCACCCAGTTGGCCAACGATCTGAACGAACGCCTCGGGCTCGAACTGACGCCCACCCTGTTTTTCGAATATCCCACCCTGGCTGGGCTCGGCGCCTGCCTGATGGCCGACCATGGCGCCGCCATCGCCGCCCGCCTGGGTCTCGTCGCGCCGCCGCTGGCGCCCAATATCGAGACGCCGCTGCCACCGCCCGCGGCGCCGCTCCTGCCGCCGCCACCTCCGACCGTGCTGCCGCCGGGCGCCGCGGAGCCGATCGCCATCATCGGCCTGAGCGGCATCTTCCCGCAGGCGCCCGATCTCGAACAATTCTGGCAAAACCTGCTGGCCGGCCGCGACTGCATCAGCGAAGTGCCGGCCGAACGTTGGGACTGGCGCGACTGGTGGGGCGATCCGGCGACCCAGGCGGACCGCTGCAAGATCAAGTGGGGCGGTTTCATCGACGGCATGGCGGAATTCGACCCGGGGTTCTTCGGCCTCTCCGGCCCGGAAGCTCGCGCCATGGATCCGCAGCAGCGCCTGTTGCTGACCCAGACCTGGCGTTTGCTCGAAGGTGCCGGCTATGCGCCGCGCAGCCTGGCCGGCTCGCGCACCGGGGTCTTCATCGGCACCGCCGATACCGGTTACGGGCGGCTCGCCGCCGCTGCCGGGATGGGGGTCGAAGGCTATTCGATGACCGGTCTGGCGCCCTCGCTGGGGCCCAACCGGATCAGCTATTTCTTTGACTTCCACGGCCCCAGCGTTGCCGTCGAAACCGCCTGTTCGAGCGCCCTGGTCGCCATTCACCGGGCCATCGAGGCGATGCGCGGCGGCAGTTGCGACACGGCCATCGCCGGCGGCATCAATGCCCTGCTGTCGGCCGAGGCCTTCGTCGGCTTCAGCAAGGCCGGCATGCTGGCGCCGGACGGGCGGTGCAAACCCTTTTCGGCCGAGGCCGATGGCTATGCGCGCGGCGAGGGGGTCGGCCTGGTTTTCCTGAAGCCGCTGGCCGCCGCCGAGCGCGACGGCGACCGGATTCTCGGCGTCATCCGCGCCAGCCTGGAAAACCATGGCGGCCGCGCCGCTTCGCTGACCGCGCCCAATCCCCGGGCGCAGGCCGAACTGCTGCGCCAGACCTGGCGGCGGGCCGGGGTCGATCCGCGCACGGTGAGCTATATCGAAGCGCACGGCACCGGCACGCCCCTGGGCGATCCCATCGAGATGGAAGCGCTGGGCGCCGCTTTCGCCGACCTCGAGCGCGAGGCCGAGGCGATCTACGGGCCGCAACCGACGGTGCCCTGCGCCATCGGCTCGGTGAAGTCGAATATCGGCCACCTCGAACTGGCGGCCGGCGTCGCCGGCCTGAGCAAGGTGCTGCTGCAGATGGCGCACGGCACGCTGGTGTCCACCCTGCATTGCACGACGCTCAATCCCTATCTGAAACTGGCCGACGGTCGTTTCCAGGTGGTGCGCGAAAACCGCCCCTGGGTTCGGCCGCGCGATGCCGCCGGGCGCGAATTGCCGCGTCGGGCCGGGGTCAGCAGTTTCGGCTTCGGCGGCAGCAACGCCCACCTGGTGGTCGAGGAATACCTGCCGCCGCCGGCCGCGGCGGCCGAATATCCGGTAACGCCGGCGCTGATCCTGCTGTCGGCGCGCACGGCCGAACAATTGGTGCAGTCGGCGCGGCAACTGGCGGCCGGCATCGACGACCACATGGCGCTGGCCGAAATCGCCTGGACCCTGCAGGTCGGGCGCAACGCCATGGAACACCGGCTGGCCTTCGCGGCGAGCAGTCACGCCGAGTTGCGTCAGCGTCTGCTGGCTTTTGCCGAAGGGCGCAGCGAGCCGGGGATACATCTCGGCCAGGTCAAGGCCAACCGCGACACCCTGGCCATCATCGACGGCGACGAGGAAATGCGCCGGGCCGTGGCCAGCCTGCCGGCCCGTGGCAAGCACGACAGCCTACTGCAACTCTGGGTGCGCGGCTTGCTGGTCGATTGGCCCAGCCTGCTGAACGGCGCCCGCCGGCCGGCGCGGCTCATGCTGCCCGGTTATCCCTTTGCCCGGACCCGTTACTGGCCGGGCGAGGGGGCAGCTCAGCCCGCCAGCAGCACGGTGGTGGACGCGGTGCCGGCGCCGAAGGCGGCGGTGGACGCTGAAATTGCGCCGCTTGTCACCCCGGCAACGGAAATGCCGCCCGTTGCCGAACTTCCCGTGGATTCCGCCGCGAATCGGGTCGCCCGGGCGCTCGCCGCGCTGGTCGATATCGCCGCCCGCGTGCTGGAGGTTGAACCTGCGGTCCTCGAAGCCGATACCGAACTCGGTGAATACGGTTTCGATTCGATCACCATGACCGGTTTTGCCAGCCGGACCAATGCCGAACTGGGCCTTGCCCTGAGCCCGGCGGACTTTTTCGAATTCGCCACGCTGGCCCGCCTGGCCCGCCATATCGCCGCCGCCCCAGCATTCGCGGCGGTCACCCGCTCGCCGGGCGCCTTGCCGGCAGCGCGGATGGCCGCTTCGGCCGAGCGCCGCCTGCCGTTGTCCGAGCCGACCGATGATGCGGTAGCCATCGTCGGCATCAGTTGCCGCCTGCCGATGGCCATCGATCTCGATGCTTTCTGGCAGAACCTGGTGGACGGCCGCGACTGCATCAGCGAAATCCCGGCCGAGCGCTGGGACTGGCGGGAAGTCTACGGTGACCCGAAAAAGGAGCCGACCAAGACCAATATCCGCTGGGCCGGCTTCATCGACGGCGTGTTCGAGTTCGATCCGCTGTTTTTCGGGATTTCGCCGCGCGAAGCCAAGCTGATGGATCCGCAGCAGCGCCTGCTGCTCACCCATGTCTGGAAGGCATTGGAAGATGCCGGGCACAATCCTCGTTCCTTCGCCGGCCGGGCGGTCGGCCTGTTCGTCGCCACTTCGTCGAGCGGCTATCGCGAAATGATCGGCGCCGATACCGGCGGCGAAGGCTATGTCGCGACCGGTGCCGTGCCCTCGGTCGGCCCCAACCGGGTCAGCTATTTCCTCGACTGGCATGGCCCCAGCGAGCCGGTCGAAACCGCCTGCTCAAGTTCCCTGGTGGCGCTGCATCGCGCCCTGCAGGCGATGCGCAACGGCGATTGCGAAATGGCCCTGGTCGGTGGCGTCAATACCATCGTCACACCGGAAGCCCATATCAATTTCGCCAAGGCCGGCATGCTGTCGCCGGACGGTCATTGCCACACTTTTTCGGCCGAGGCCAACGGTTACGCGCGGGGCGAGGGGGTTGGCATGATCGTCCTGCGCCGGCTGGCCGACGCGCAACGCGACGGGGACCACATCTACGGCCTGGTCCGGGGGACGGCAATCAACCACGGCGGGCGGGCCAATTCGCTGACCGCGCCGAATACCGCCGCCCAGTCGGCGGTACTCAAAGCGGCCTATCAACGAGCCGGGGTGGCGGCCGACAGCGTCGGCTACATCGAGGCGCACGGCACCGGCACGCCACTCGGCGACCCGGTCGAAATCAACGCCTTGAAGTCAGCTTTCCGCGACCTTGGCGTGCCGGCCGGGGCGACCGCGCATTGCGGCATCGGCGCCGTCAAGAGCAGTATCGGCCATCTCGAACTGGCGGCCGGCATGGCCGGCATCATCAAGGTGCTGCTGCAGATGCGGCACCGCACGCTGGTGCGCAGCCTGCATTGCACCCCCCTGAATCCCTATATCGATCTTGGCGGCAGCCCGTTTTTCATCGTCGGTGAAAACCAGCCGTGGCCCGCCTTGCTCGACGAAGATGGGCAGGAAATGCCGCGCCGGGCCGGGGTCAGCAGTTTCGGCTTCGGCGGGGTGAATGCCCACGTCGTGCTTGAGGAATATTTGCCGGCGCTCTCCGCCGAGCCGGTGCCCGAGCCTGGTCGGCCGCTCATCGTGCCCCTGTCGGCGCGCGACGAGACGCGCCTGGGCGAGCAGGTCGAGCAATTGCTGGCCGCCGTGCAGAGTGGCCGCTATGGCGAGGCGGATCTGCCCGACCTGGCGTGGACCCTGCAAGTCGGTCGGGAAGCGATGAAATATCGCTTGGCCGTCGTCGTTTCCAGCCTCTCGGAACTGGCCGCCGAGTTGCAGGCCTGGCAGGCAGGGCAGGCGTGTTCGGTATGCAGCGCCCGGGTCGAAAGCGGCCTGCCCGCGGCCGTCAGGGCGCTGCCGGAAATGGCGGCGCAATGGGTGCGCGGCGCCGAAGTCGATTGGCCGGGGCTGGCCGGGGGCTCGCGTTGCCGACTCAGTCTGCCGAGCTACCCGTTCGCCCGCGATACCTACCGGATCGGGTCGGTCCCGGCCCCGTCCACGCCATCGCCGCTCCCGGCCAGCGCCGCGCTCGTGCGCCGGACGGGGGAAGGGGAGGCGCTGGTGACGCTCGATGCCCAGGCTTTCTATCTGCGCGATCACCGGGTCCAGGGCCAGCGCGTCCTGCCGGGCGCGCTGAGCGTCGAACTCGCCCGCCAGGCCCATGTTTTGCAACACGGCCCGGCGCCGCTGACGCTGACCCAGGTGGTCTGGCAGCAAGCGGTGACGGCGGGGGACGGGGCGCTGGTCATGCGCCTCGACCTGCTCGACGAACCAGCCGGCGACGCCGCGCCGAGCCGCTTCCAGCTTCGCGCCGGCAGCGCGCCGGGCGGTGTCGTCCATGTCCAGGGCCTGATCGGGCCGCTGACCGGCGCGCCGGCGCCGCAGCCGCTGGCCATCGACAGCTTGCGTCAACGTTGCCCGAATCCGGCGGGACGGGACTGGTTGTATGAGCGCTATGCGGCGCTCGGTCTCGATTACGGTCCGGCTTTCCGGGTGATCAGCGAACTGCATCTCGGTGCCGACGAGTTCCTCGCCCACCTCGAATTGCCGGCAGCGGCGGCAAGCAGCGAGACTTTCGGCATCCACCCGGTATTGCTCGACGGTGCCTTCCAGGCCTGCCTGGGGCTTTTCGCGGCGCCCGGCGATGGGCCCGGCGCGGCCCGCGCCGCCTTGCCTTTCGTGCTCGAACAACTGCATTCCTATCGCCCGACGCCCGCGCAAATGTGGGTTCATGGTCGCCTGTTGCCGGGGCAGGGCGCGGTTCGCCGGATCGATCTCGATCTGGCGGATGCCGAGGGCCGGATCTGTCTCCAAGTCCGCGGCTTTTCGCTGCGCCTGCTCGCCCCGCAGCCGCTGAGCGTGCCGGCCGGGGCGCCCCTGGCGGGAGCGGCCCAGGCTTACCTGGCCGGCCTGGTGGCGGCCGAAGCGGCGCTGGCGGTGGAAGCCATCGAGCCGGAGGCGGCGCTCGAAGCCTACGGCATCGATTCGATCATGATCACCCGCCTGACCGAACGTCTGGAGCAGGATTTCGGCAGCCTGCCGAAGACCCTGTTCTTCGAGTACCAGACGCTGGCGGCGCTGGCTGGATATTTCCTGGCCAACCATGCCGGACGCCTGGCGACGCTGTGCGGCAGCCAGGCCGAAATGCCAGCCACCGACATTGCCCGGGCGGCGGCGCCGGCCAGTTCTTCGGCCAGCCTTGCCGCCGATGAAGGCATTGCCATCATCGGTCTGGCCGGCCGTTACCCGGGCGCCAACAACCTCGAGGAATTCTGGGCCAATCTGGCGGCCGGGCACGACGCCATCAGCGAAGTGCCGCTCAGTCGCTGGGACCATAGCCGCTATTACGATCCGCAACGCGGCGTGCCGGGCAAGACCAACAGCAAATGGGGCGGTTTCATCGCCGATCACGATTGTTTCGATCCGCTGTTCTTCAACATGGCGCCGCGTGAAGCCGGCTACCTCGATCCGCAGGAACGCCTGTTCCTGCAATGTGCCTGGGAAACCCTGGAGGATGCCGGTTATACCCGCGCCAGCCTGGGCCGCGCCACGCCGCCGATGTCCGGCGCCAGTGTCGGTGTCTTTGTCGGTGTGATGTACGAGGAATACCAGTTGTACGGTGCCGAGAGCACGCAGCGCGGCGAACCGCTGGCCCTTTCCGGCAGTGCCGCGTCGATTGCCAACCGGGTCTCCTACTTCTGCAATTTTCACGGTCCCAGTCTGGCCGTGGACAGCATGTGTTCGTCCTCGCTGGCCGCCATCCACCTGGCCTGCGAAAGCCTGCGCGCCGGCAGTTGCGACGTGGCGCTGGCCGGTGGGGTCAATCTGACCCTGCATCCGAACAAGTACCTGGCCCTTGCCCAGGGGCGGTTCACCTCGAGCCAGGGGCGTTGTGAGAGTTTTGGCGAAGGCGGCGACGGCTATGTGCCGGGCGAAGGCGTCGGTGCCGCGCTGCTCAAGCCGCTGTCGCGGGCGGTGGCCGACGGCGACCGGATTTACGGGGTGATCCGCGCCTCGGCGCTCAATCACGGCGGCAAGACCAACGGCTACGCGGTGCCCAATCCGCAGGCCCAGACCGCCGTGATCGAGCGGGCGCTGGCCCGGGCCCAGGTCGATCCGGAAGCGATCAGTTATATCGAGGCGCACGGCACCGGTACCCGGCTCGGCGATCCGATTGAAATTGCCGCGCTGACCCGGGCCTTCCGCAGCCGGACCGAGGCCAGGGGCTATTGCGCCATCGGTTCGGTCAAATCGAACATCGGCCACGCCGAAAGCGCCGCCGGCATCGCCGGCCTGAGCAAGGTATTGCTGCAGATGCAGCATGGCCAGTTGGTGCCCTCGCTGCACAGCGCCCGGCTTAATCCGGGGATCGATTTCGCCACCACGCCTTTCGTCGTCCAGCAACAACTTGCGCCCTGGCCGCGCCCGGTCGGAGGCGCCCGGCTGGCCGGGCTGTCGTCCTTCGGCGCCGGCGGCAGCAATGCCCATCTGCTGATCGAGGAATATGTCGCACCGCTTGCCGCGCCGTTGCCGGCGTTCAGCCTGGCTAACCCGGGTGTCTTTCCCTTTTCGGCGCGCGACGAGCGGGGGCTGCGGGAAGTGCTGCGGCGGATGCGGCAGGCGCTGGCCCGGCTTGACGACGCTGCCCTGCCGGCATTGGCCAATGGGCTGCAAGCCGGGCGCGAGGCTTTTGAACAACGCCTCGTGCTGTTGGCCACCGACCGCCGGAGCTTGCTGGAAGGCCTCGATGCCCAACTGCTCGCCGACGGTGGGCTGGCCGGTCGCGTCCATATGCCGCCCGCTTTCACTCTCTCTCTTGCTCAGGCCGGCGCGGTGCCAGCCCTGGCCCGCCAGTGGGCGGCGGGGCAGCCGGTCGATTGGGCGGGGTTGTGGCCGGCCGGGCCTCGGCCGCGCAAGATCAGCCTGCCGACCTATCCTTTTGCCCGCCAGCGCTGCTGGATTCCGGGGGCAGCGGAGGCGACGCCGGCCCGCGCCGTGGCCAGCACGATCGAGCCGGCGGCGGCAAGGCGCAGCATTCCGCCCGAGACGGAAAGCGGGTCGGCGACGCCGCCCTTGCTGTTTGCCCCGCACTGGCAGTCGCAGCCCTGTACGGCCAGCCAGCCGCCGGCCGAACGTCGGCTGCTCGTCTTTTGCGAACCGCGGGCGGCATTGGACGCCAGCGCACTGGCTGCCCTGGCGTCGGCGGATTGCCATCTTCTCGATCAACGCCCGGCGCCGGTGGATGTGCGCTATACCGGCTATGCCGTGGCGCTGCTTGGCTTGCTGCAGGACCTGTTGCGCGAGCGTCCGGCGCGGGCTTTGCTCCAGGTGGTGGTGCCGGAAAGCGGGGAAGGGCGCCTCTTCGAGGGCCTGGCCGGACTGCTGCGCAGCGCCCAACTGGAGCACCCGGCATTGCGCTGCCAACTGCTCGCCTGCTCGGCAAGCGGCGATGAATTGCTCGGGATACTGGATCAGGAATCAAGCAGCGACGATCTCCAGGTTCGGCGTCCGGCCGGCCAGCGCTGGGTGCGGCAATGGCAGGAGCTGCTGCCTTCCGGTGGCGCAGGCGTGCCCTGGAAAGCGGGCGGCGTTTACCTGATCACCGGCGGCAGCGGCGGCGTCGGCCTGCTCCTGGCCGAGGAAATTGCCCGCCGGGCGCGCGACACGGTGCTCTGCCTGGTCAGCCGGCAGGCGCCGAACGAAGCCCTGGCGGCCCGCCTGTCAAACTTGCCGGCCCACGTCATCCATCGGGCCGTCGATGTTGGCGACGCGGCGGCAGTGGCCGGGCTGATTGCCGAACTCCAGCAAACCTGCGGCCAACTTAACGGCATCGTCCATGCGGCTGGCCTGAATCGGGACAAAATGCTGCTGCGCAAGAACGCCGGGGAAATACGCGAAGTGCTGGCGCCCAAGGTCGCCGGCCTGCATCACCTCGATCAGGCGAGTGCCGGCTGCGCCCTCGACTTCATGCTGCTGTTCGCCTCGGCGACCGGCGCCCTGGGCAATCCCGGGCAAGCCGACTACGCCTGTGCCAACGCCTGGCTCGATGCCTTCGCCAGCCAGCGCAACGAACTTTGCCGGCAAGGCCGGCGCCAGGGATGGACCCTGGCCATCGACTGGCCCTATTGGCAGGATGGCGGCATGCGCCTGAGCGCCGGGCAGATCGAGGCGATGACCGCCGCCAGCGGGCTGCTGCCGCTGAGTACCGGGCGGGCCATGCAAGCCCTCGACCTGGCCTGGGCGGCGGAGCAGGACCAGGTCTTGGTGCTCGACGGCGAAGCCGGGCGCCTGCGTCGCCTGTTGCAGACGTCGACGGAAGCGGGGAACGGCGCCCCTGCCGCTACCCTGCCGCCACCGGATAGCGCCGGGATTCAGCCCGCAGCCCTGAAGGCCAGAACGCTGACCTGGCTGGCCGAGCAACTGGGCGAAATCATCGGCCTGCGACCCGAAGAGATCGACCCGCAGCAGACGGTGGATCGTTATGGCATCGACTCGGTCCTCGCCATGCAGATGATCGAGGCGCTGGAGCGCGATCTCGGCCCGCTGGCCAAGACCCTGCTCTTTGAGTACCCGAGTCTGGCGCAACTGGCGGCGGCGCTGCTTGCGTCGCATGGCCACCAACTCGCGGCGCTGCTCGGTGATCCCGAGCCGCCGCCGGCAGCGGCTAGCCAGACACCGGACAGTGCGGCATCGTTGGCGCCCACCAGCAGCGGGCCAACGGCGAATTCCGAGCGGGATATCGCCGTGCTCGCCGTTGCCGGCCGCTATCCGGGCGCCGACAGCATCGAGGCGTTCTGGGATGTCTTGCGTGAAGGGCGGGATTGCGTCAGCACCGTGCCGCCCGAGCGCTGGGACCATAGCCGCCTGTATTCGCCGGAGAAGGGCAAGCCGGGCAGCAGTTACTGCCAGTGGGGCGGTTTTCTTTCCGATGTCGATTGTTTCGATCCGGCGTTTTTCGGGCTGACGCCGCGTGATGCGATCCTGATGGACCCCCAGGAGCGGCTGTTCCTGCAAACCGTCTGGCATCTGCTGGAGCGGGCGGGGCATCCGCGCAGCCTGTTGCAGGAACACTACGCGGCGCGGGTCGGGGTCTATGTCGGAGCCATGTATCAGCCCTACCATGCGGTTGAAACCGATGCCGAGAGCCGTACCCTGGTTTCGCTGTCGTCCCATGCCTCGCTGGCCAATCGGGTGTCCTTCTTTTTCGACCTCCAGGGGCCGAGCGTGGCGGTGGACAACATGTGTTCCTCCGGCCTGCAGGCCGTCCATCTGGCGGTACACAGCCTGCAGCGCGGCGAATGCCGGCTGGCCATTGCCGGCGGCGTGAATCTCAGCCTGCATCCGGCCAAGTACCTCGGTCTGGCCCAGGGCGGCTTGCTGGGCAGCCATGCCGACAGCCGCAGTTTTGCCGACGGCGACGGTTACCTGCCGGCCGAAGGGGTTGGCGCGGTCCTCCTCAAGCCCTTGGCCGACGCCTTGCGTGATGGCGATCCGGTTCTCGCCGTGATCAAGGGCAGCGCCGCCAACCATGGCGGGCATTCGGCCGGTTACGGGGTGCCCAGCGCCGAAGCGCAGGCCCGCCTGATCGAGGAAAACCTGCAAGGCGCCGGCATCGATCCGCGCAGCATCAGCTATGTCGAAGCTGCTGCCAACGGTTCGGCGCTAGGTGATGCACTGGAACTCCGCGCGCTCAGCCGGGCCTTCGGCAAATTTTCCTTGCCTCCCGCCTCCTGTGCCATCGGTTCGGTGAAATCGAACATGGGCCATGCCGAGGCCGCCTCCGGCCTGGCCCAACTGACCAAGGTCCTGCTGCAACTGCAACACCGGCAACTGGTCCCCGGCGTGCGCGAGACGCCGCCCAATCCCCACCTCGATTTCGCTGGCACGCCGTTTCGCCTGCAGCGCCAACTGGCCGCCTGGCCCCGGGCGCAACTCGATGGTCGGGAATGGCCGCGCCGAGCCACCGTCAGTTCCTTCGGCGCCGGCGGCTCGAATGTGCACCTGATCCTCGAAGAAGCGCCGGCAATGGCCCTGGCGCCGGAAGCGCCGCCCCGGGCGCAGCGTTTTCCGCTGTCGGCACGCGATCCGCGAGGCCTGGCGGCCTGGCGGGCCTTGCTCGCCGACTATGTCGAGCAGCATCCCGATCTGTCGCTGGCCCGCCTGGCCGCCACCTTGCAGTATCGACGGGAAAATCTCGGCTGCGGCTGCGAACTGGTCGCCAGCACTCGCCAGGAACTGCTCGCTCAGCTAACAACTGCCGATCCGTCTCCAACGGCGAGCGGCGCGTCCGTGGCGCCGGCCGATCCCAGCCTGCCGCCCCTCGTCCTGCCCGACTATCCCTTTGCCCGCGAGCATTACTGGTTGCCGGCCCCGGCCGCCGTGAATGGCGCATCTGCTATCGACGCTCAGCCATCGACCGCAACTCCCGACAGTCCCCCGGAAATCCTGGCGCTGATTCTCGATCTGCTGGCCAGCGAATTGCGCCTGCCGCCGGAGCAGGTGACCGGCGACACGTCATTCCGCGATCTCGGGGCCGACTCGATGACCGGCCTGCGCCTGATTTACGGCATCGGCGAGGCGACCGGCGTGCAATTGCGCCATGCCGATCTGCGGGATTTTCCGACGCCGGCCGCCCTGGCCGCCGAAGTGCAGGATCGCCAGCGCGCTACCGTGACGTTGGTGGAGCCCGCACCGGTCGCTACCGCTTGTCTCTCGGAAGGCCAGAAGGGCTTGTGGCTGTGGCAACAGCTCTATCCGGCATCGTCGGCCTATAACGTGCCCCTGGCTTTCCGGCTCGGGCCCGTCGACCTGAGCGCACTGGAAGGCAGTTGCCAGGCAATGCTGGACGCCTGGCCGCTACTCGATCAGCACCTGAGCGCAACGGAGGGGACGGCGCCGCGCTGGCAGGCAACGAAAACCGCTCCTGCGGCCTTGCTCAAGCAACTGCCCCTGCCCGCCGATGTTGCGCCGGAAGCCTTTCTTCGGGCGCGCAGCCAGCGTCCTTTCGATCTCTTCGGCGAGCGGCCGATTCGCTTCGAATTGCTGCGTGGCGAGCCGGATGTCCTGCTCATTCTGGTCCACCACATTGTCTTCGACGGGCTTTCGGCGCTGCATTTCAGCCGTTATTTCTGGCAATGCTATGGCTGCCTGGCGGCCGGCCGGCCCCGCCCGGCCCCGCCCGTCGCGGCGGATTTCGCCGAGTTCGTCGGCTGGGAGCAGGCTTATCTGCAGAGCCCGGCCGGGCAAACCGATCTGGCTTACTGGCAGGAGCAACTGGCGGGCGAATTACCCGTCCTGGGCTTGCCCGCCGACCACCGCCCCGAACCCGGGCAGGCGCTGCTCGGGGCCAGCCTGGAAAGACGCCTGCCGCAAACCCTGAACCTTGCCGCGCGGGCTTCGGCGCGGGCGCTGGGTATCGACCTCTCGGCCTTTTTCCTCGGTGCCCTGCAGATCCTGCTCTACCGCTATACCGGGCAGACGGACATCCTGATCGGCGTCCCGACGCTGGGCCGGCCGGCCCAGCGGTTTGAACGGTCGATCGGCTATTTCGCCAATCTGCTGGCGATTCGTTGTGGGCCGCGCGGCGAACTGCCGGCCGGCGAGTTCCTGCGCACCGTCCAGGCGCGCTTGAGTGCCGGCCTGGATCATGCGGCCTGGCCGTTTGCCGGTTTGTGTCAGCCATCGGCAGCGCCGGCGAGCCAGGGGACGGGAACGCGGCTGCCGGGCCAGGCGCCGCTCGACGTAGCGTTTGCCTGGCAGAATTTCCTGGTGCCCGAGGATCTCGCCAGCCTGGCCGGCATTTCGCTCAGTCACTGCGGGGAACTACGCCAGGAAGGCGATGTGCCGCTGGCGCTGGAAATCTACCCGGATGGCGAAACGCTGCGCCTGGTGGCGGTTTTCGATCAAGGCCGCTTTGCTGCATCGCGCATCGAACGCCTGCTCGATCATTACCAGCAGTTGATTGCCTCGCTCTGCGCCCAGGTCGAAACGCCGCTCGGCCGGCTGGAGATGCTGACGCCGGTCGAGCGCCAGCAACTGCTGGTCGACTGGAACGTCGCGCCGGCACCGGCGATGGCGCCCGGCACGGTCATCGACTGGATCGCCGGGCAGGCCGCCCGGACACCCGGCGCCACGGCGCTGGTTGTCGGCGATCAGCGCCTGACTTATCGGCAACTGCTGCTGCGCGCCCAGGGGCTGGCACTCTGCCTGAGCAACTGGGGCGTGCGTCCCGGTCAGCCGGTCGGCGTGTTGCTCGAGCGCGGCGCCGACAGTATCGTTGCGTTGCTGGCCGTCCTTCAGACCGGGGCCATCTGGTTGCCGCTCGACGCCGACAGTCCGGATCCGCGCCTGGCCTTGATCCTGCAAGATGCAGCGCCGGCTCTGGTGATCGCCGAAGCGACGACCTGGCGGCGTTTGCCGGTCGAAACCGTGCCCGTGCTGTTGATCGAGAAACTCCCGGCCGTCACCGAAGATGCGGTGCTGCCAGGCGCCCTGTCGAGCATCGACCCGGACAGCGCGGCCTACCTGATCTACACCTCGGGGTCGACCGGCCAGCCGAAGGGCGTTGCCGTTGCCCACCGCGCGCTGGCGGCCCACTGCGCGGCGGTGATCGAGCACTATCGACTGATCCCGGCGGACCGGGTATTGCAATTCGCGGCGCTGCACGTCGATGCCGCGCTCGAGCAAATCCTGCCCAGCCTGGCCTGTGGCGCCCAGTTGTTGATGCGGGAGCGGGAAATCTGGCCAGCCGAGACATTGGCCGCCGTTTTGGATGAGCAGTCGATCAGCGTTGCCGACCTGCCGCCCGCCTATCTGCGCGACGTACTGCTGGCCTGGGCGAGGGAGGGGCGGGAGCGTGTCCATTGTCCGCGCTTGCTGATCGTCGGCGGCGAAGCCCTGACGCCGGAACTGGTCCGTCTGTGGCGGCAAAGTCCGCTGGCCGGCGCCCGCCTGCTGAACGCCTACGGGCCGACCGAAACGACGATCACCGCGACCGTTCATGAAGTCCCGGCCAGTGACCCGGCCGGGCCGCTGCCGATTGGCCGCCCCTTGGCGGGCGGCCGGGTCTATATTCTCGATCCGGATGGCAATCCGCTGCCGGAAGGCGTGCCGGGCGAACTGTTCATCGGCGGCGAGCGGGTCGCGCTTGGTTATTACGGGCAGCCGGCCCTGACGGCCGGCAGTTTCCTGGCCGATCCCTTTGCCTCGGGCGCGGAGCGCATCTACCGCAGCGGCGACCTGGCCAGTTTCATCCCGGGCAGCCAGGGGCTGATCTCCTTTCACGGGCGCCGGGATCATCAGCTCAAGATTCGCGGCTTTCGCATCGAGCTGGGCGAAATCGAAGCCACCCTGCGCGCCGCCGGTCTGCGGGATGTGATCGTCCTGGCCCGCAAGCGGGACAACGGCGAGCCCGCCCTGGTGGTTTATGCGGTGTCCGAGGGGCCGCCTGACGAGGCGGCGCTGCGCTGCTTTCTTGCCGCCCGCCTGCCCGCCGCGATGCTTCCCGGCGCTTACGTCTTTCTCGATGCCTTGCCGCTGACGGCGGGCGGCAAACTGGATCGTTCGGCCTTGCCGGCGCCCGGGCCGCTTGGCGGTGACCGACCGGAAGTCCTGGCTGATCCGACCGAACGTCAATTGGCCGGGATCTGGTGCTCGTTACTGGGTCTGCCGAGCGTTGCCCCGGGCGATGATTTCTTTCTCTGCGGCGGGCATTCGCTGCTCGCCCTCGGCTTGCTGGCGGCGCTGCGCCGCGAATTCGGTCTGCAGTTGTCGATGGCCGCGCTGTTGGCCGCGCCCAGCCTGCGTCAGCAAGCCCAACTGTTGCGCGGCGAAGCCGCAGCGGCGGCCGCCACGGTGCTCGTGCCGCTGCGCGCCGGGGTCGGGGCGCCGCTGTTCTGCCTGCATCCGGTGGGTGGCGGGGTCGGCTGCTATCGCCAACTGGCCGACCAGCTCGCGACCCGCCGTCCGATCTATGGCCTGCAATCGCCGGCCCTCGACGGGGCCATGCCGCCCGCCGATCTGCCGGCCATGGCGGCCTGTCTACTGGCCGCGCTGCGCACGGTGCAGGCGACGGGGCCTTATCACATGATCGGTTGGTCGCTGGGCGGCGTGCTGGCCTACGAGATGGCGCAGCAACTGTCTCAGGCCGGCGAACGGGTGAAATTACTGGCCCTGATCGACAGCTACACGCCGGCCTTGCTGAATAGTCTGGAAACAGCCGAAGGCCCGGCGGGTCTCTCGTTGGCCCAGGGCTTTGCCGAGGATCTGGCGGCGATCGAGGGGGCTGACGTCGTTCTGCCGGCGGAACAGGCGGCCCACCTGTCGGAGATTTTCCAGACCCATGCCCAGGCCCTCCGGAATTACCAGCCGGCGCCCTATGCCGGTGCCGTGCTGTTGTTTACCGCCAGCCAGCCAGCCCCTGCCGAGCCGACCCACGGCTGGCGGGAGTGGGTTCGTGGCGAACTGTCGGTGGTCGAGTTGCCAGGCGACCATTACCAACTGCTGCAGGCGCCGGGGGTGCTTCAACTGGCAGACCACCTGCTGGCCGGTCTTGATGATCCTCGCCAGTTTGCCAAATAGATACTTGCCCCTATGATTGGACACAAAATGCCCTCGATCCCGAATCTCACGACCTTGCCGGACGGCCGGCAAATCCACTGCGTCAATGCCTACGAAGTGGATTTTTCGGTTCACGAAATTTTCAACGACGATCTTGCCAAACATGGCATCGAACTGCCGCCGGACGGCGTTTTCCTGGACGTCGGCGCCAATATCGGCCTGTTTTCCCTGCATCTGCTCGATCTCTGTCCTGCCGCTCAGGTCTATGCCTATGAGCCGATGCCGGAAGCCTTTGCCGCCCTGGAGCGCAATCTCGCCGGCAAAGCGCAGGCTTTCGCGATGGGGCTGGGAGCGACGCCGGGGGAGATCGAGTTCGAGTACTTTCCCGGCATCACCGCGCTGTCCTCAAGCCATGGCGCGGTGCGTGAGGAACTGGTCAAGGGGATGCGGGAAATATTGTTCGGCGCACCGGCCGATCAGGAGGTGGCGGAGCTACTGGAGAAGACCGGGGCCAGCGAACGGAGCGTGGCGGACCCGGCATCGCTCGAAAGCTTGTTCTCGTCCCGCACGGTCCGGGCTTCGATCGATACGCTGGCGAACCAGATCGAGAAACATGGACTGAGCCGCATCGACCTGCTCAAGATCGATACCGAGGGCGCCGAGAAGGATGTGCTGGCCGGCCTAGGCGAGGCCAACTGGAATCTGGTCCGGCAGTTGGTCGTCGAGGTTCACCTCGGGCGGGCCGAGACGGATCTGATGCAGCAACAAATCGCGGCACGCGGTTTTCACACCACGATCGGCCATCATCCATTGGCCAATGCCGTCATGCCGGTTTTTCACATTTATGCTAAACGTCTCAACTAAAAAGGGAGAGTGCAATGAATGCCATCGTCGACGAGATTAACTGGTGGGGAACGCTGCAGGACAAGTCATTTCTCACCGATCCCTATCCGCAGTTGAAAGCGTGGCGTGAGCTTGGCGCCGTGCACCATGATCGGGCTTCGGATATTTACTTTGTCCTGGGGCACAAGGAGTTCGCCAAGATGGCCCGGGCGCCGCAAATGGGTCGCGACACCAGCAAGTGGCGCGACGGTTGGGCTTCGCCGGAAGCGCGCGCGCGGAATCCCGAGTCCTATCAGTTGTTCTCCGAAATCCAGCCGCAGATGATCAACGTCAATGGCGCCGATCATGCGCGCATGCGGGGCGTTTTCGAAAACGCCTTCCGGCCGGCGGCGATTGCTGCCATGGCGCCGATGATCAAGGCCGAGGCGGACCGCCTGCTCGAAGCGCTGGGCGACGGCGGCGAGGTCGATCTGATCAAGTGCTTCGCCGCGCCAATGCCGCTACGGGTACTGTGCAATCTGCTCGACATCCCCGCCGAGATGGACGAAAGCATCCGGAACTGGAGCGCCTCGATGATCCGCGTGCTTGACATCATGACCACGCAGGAAACCCGGCATGAAGCGCTGGTGGCGCTGCACGAGTTCAAGGCCTACCTGACCGGCTTCCTGGCGGAGCGGCGGAAGGACCCGGGCGAGGGGATCATCGCTGCCTTGCTGGCGGCTTCCGATGCCGGCATCCTGAATCCGGAGGAAACCTTGATGAACCTGGTTTCCATGTTGATCGCCGGCCATGAGACCACGGTGACCTTGATCGGCAACGGCATGCTTTCCCTGCTGCGGCATCCGGATCAATTGGCCAGACTGCGCGCCGACCGTAGCCTGACGCCGCTGGCGGTGGAGGAGTTCCTCCGCTATGAGCCGGGCGGCAACATGATCCTGCGCGTCGCCACCGAGGATTTTCCGGTGGGTGATAAGGTGATTCCCGCCGGTTGCATGGTCCTTGGCCTGATTGGTGCGGTCAACCGCGACCCGCTCAGTTTCGTCGATCCGGACCAACTGGACGTCGGCCGCAGCCCGAATCATCACTTCACCTTTGGCGCCGGTGCGTATACCTGCATCGGTGCCGGTCTGGCCCGCCTGGAAGGACAGATCGCCTTCGACGCCTTGCTTGACCGCTTCCCCAGCATCGAACTGGCGGGCGAGGCACGCTGGCGTCTGGACCGGGTCAATGCGCGGGGGCTGGAAAACCTGCCCGTGCGCCTGGGGAGAGGCGGGTGATTGCTGCCGGTATCGAGGCCCTCAATGTCTACGGGGGCAGCGCCTACATCGATGTTCACGAACTGTGCCTGTACCGTGGTCTGGACATGCCGCGTTTCGAGAATCTGCTGATGAAGGAAAAGGCGGTGGCGCTGCCCTACGAGGACCCGGTCAGCTTCGCCGTCAATGCCGCCCAGCCGCTGGTCGCCGCATTGTCGGAGGAAGAGCGGGGGCGGATCGAGATGGTCATCACCTGCACCGAGTCCGGCATCGATTTCGGCAAGTCGCTGAGCACCTACGTCCATGGCCTCCTCGGGCTGAAAGCGAACTGCCGGCTGTTCGAAATCAAGCAGGCCTGCTATTCCGGGACTGCCGGCCTGCAGATGGCGATCAATTTCATTCTCTCCGGCACCTCGCCCGGCGCCAAGGCCCTGGTTATCGCCAGTGACATTTCCCGGTTCGCGCTGGATGATGCCAGCGCCATCCAGGAATGGGCCTACTCGGAGCCGACTTCGGGGGCCGGTGCCGTGGCCGTCCTGGTTTCCGAGACGCCGGCCCTGTGGCGCATCGATCCCGGCGCCTATGGCAATCACGCCTTCGAAGTGATGGATACCTGCCGCCCCGGTCCCGACAATGAGGCGGGCAATGCCGATCTCTCGCTGATGGCCTATCTCGATTGCTGCGAGCAGGCTTATCGCGACTACGCGCGCCGGGTGGATGGCGTCGATCTGCGCCGCAGTTTCGACTATCTGTGTTTCCACACACCCTTCGGCGGCATGGCGAAGGGGGCGCACCGCCAGTTGATGCGCAAGATCGCCAAGGCGACACCGGCCGAAACGGAAGCCGATTTCAGCCAGCGTGTCGCGAGCAGCCTGCATTTCGGCCAGCGCGTCGGCAATACGGCAGGCGCCTCGGTCTTGCTGGCCCTGGCTGGCACGCTGGAAGTTGGCGATTTCAGTCAAGCCCGACGAATCGGCATGTTTTCCTACGGTTCGGGTTGCTGCTCGGAGTTCTACAGCGGCGTGGCCAGTGCCGAAGGCCAGGCGCGGCTGCGCCGGATGGGCATCGGGGCGGCTCTGGATCGGCGATATCGCCTGTCCATGGAAGAATATGAGACCCTGTTGCGGGGTAGCGCGGTGATTCGTTTCGGCACCCGCGACGCCGAACTCGATCATCAACTGATCCCCGGCGCCTGGCCCGCCTTTGCGGCCGGCCAGCGGCTGGTCCTGGAGCGGGTGACCGCGTACCACCGGGAATACCGCTGGGCCTGAAGACAAGAACGAAACAAGGAGAATGGGTTTGGAGCGCGACGCAATTTTAGCCATCATCATCGAACAGATTCGGGTCGTCGAGCCGGCGATGGCCGAGCGGCCAATCACGGCGGAAGATTCGATGGTCGATATCGGCATCGATTCGGTGTCTCGCCAGGATGTGCTGATCATGAGCATGGAGGCCCTCGGCCTCAACCTGCCCATGGTCCAGCTATTCGGCCCGCGCAACCTGGGCGAGCTGGCTGACCTGCTGCGGGCCAAACTTGTCGGCTGATTGCAGCTTGGCGGGGAAGGCGCCGGTGGTGACCGGCATTGGCGTGGCGACAGCCTTCGGTTACGGCAAGGCGGCGCTGCTCGAGGGAATGCTGACGCCGCGTTCGGTTTTCGGGCCATTGCAGCGGCCAGGCCGGCAGTTGCCGGATGGGCAGTCGCTGTTTCGCGGGGCCGAACTGGCCGAGCCGCCCGCTTTGCTGGCGCCCCGCGTCGCCCGGGTGACCGGTTTCGGCGGGCGGGTCGCCGTGGCGGTGCTGGCCGAGGCCTGGCAGGAAGCCGGTCTGGATGATGTCGCGCCGGAACGCATCGGCCTGGTGGTCGGTGGCAGCAACCTGCAGTCCCGGGAATTGCTGCTCACCCAGCAAGCCTACGCCGAGCGCATGGCCTACCTCTTGCCCAGCCACGGCTATACCTGTTTCGATACCGATCTGTGCGGCTTGTGCTGCGCTGAATTTCCCATCCGCGGCTTTGGTTACAGTGTCGGCGGGGCTTCGGCCAGCGGTCTGCTGGCGATTTTGCAGGCAACCGACGCGGTGCGTAGCGGCCGCGTCGAGGCCTGTATCGCCCTCGGCGCCTTGCAGGATCTGTCCTGTTTCGAATTGCAGGCGCTCAGCGCCCTTGGCGCACTTAGCCCGGGGCTGGCCTGTCGCCCCTTCGACCGGGGGCACGACGGTTTCATGTTCGGCGAAGCCTGTGCGGCGCTGGTCATCCGTCGGGCTGAGGTCGGGACTCCGGGCTACGGCAGCCTGCTCGGCGGAGCCCACGGGGCGAATGGGCAGCGCGGGCCGGAGCCGTCCCTGGACGGCGAGTTGCGGGTCATTCGCGAGGCCCTGGCGGCGGCCGGTTTGCGCGCCGCCGACATCGATTACGTCAATACCCACGGCACCGGCACACCGCGCGGCGATCTGACGGAACTGGCGGCATTGCAGGCAGCGGGCCTGCACGGGGCGGCGATCAATGCCAGCAAGTCGCTGATTGGCCATGGCCTGAGCGCCGCCGGGGCGGTCGAGACGGCGGCCGTGCTGCTACAGATGCAGGCCGCTCGGCTGCATCCCTGCGCGCAGCTCAACGATCCCCTGGCCCCGGAATTCGACTGGGTGCGCGACGCGGCCCGGGAACACCATTTTCACCATGCCCTGAAGCTGGCCTTCGGCTTTGGCGGTATTGACAGCGCGCTGGTGATCGGTGCGCCGCAGCAAGGACATTGAGCATGGACTATCAGACCCTGGCGGTTTCTTTCGACAAGGGGATTTGCCGGGTGCGCATCCAGCGAGCGGAAGCGCAAAACGCGATCAATGCCCGGTTGATCGCCGAACTGGAGGCGGTGGTCGGCCTTTGCGAAAGCGAGGCGAGGCAGCCGCCGGTCAGTATCCTGGTCCTCGAAGGGACGCCCGAGGTGTTCTGCTCCGGCGGCGATTTCACCGCCATTGCGGCGAGCGACGAAGTCGCCGACCCGGAACCCTTGTACCGGCTCTGGCAGCGCCTGGCCGGCGGGCCTTTCATCAGCATCAGCCTGGTCCGCGGCCGGGTCAATGCGGGCGGGATGGGCTTTGTCGCCGCTGCGGATATCGTGCTGGCTGATCGCAGTGCCGCCTTCGGTTTGTCGGAGATGCTGTTCGGTATTTTCCCGGCCTGCGTGCTGCCTTTTCTGGTACGCCGCATCGGCTTGCAGAAAGCCCATTACCTGACGCTGATGACGCGCGCTTGCGCGGCTGACGAAGCGCTGGCGGCCGGCTTGGTCGATGCCGTCGATGACGATGCTGAAGCCCTGCTGCGCCGCCACCTGTTGCGTCTGCAACGGCTGAGCCGGCCGGCCATCGGGCGTTACAAGACCTATCTGACGGGCCTGGCCGGTCAGCTTGAGGCCTTGAAACCGGCCGCTCTGGAGGCCAACCGGGCGCTGTTCGGCGATCCGGAAATCCAGCACAACATCCGTCGCTACACAGCGTCCGGAAGATTTCCCTGGGAAGCCTGATCAGCGGGCTCGCAGATCGATCGCCCGGCCGAGCGGCGAAACGACTTCCGGAAGCTGCGGCAAACCGCTCCGCTGGACGAAAAAGCGATGCTGCAGCGCGATGCCGAGCAGGAAAATGAAGGTCTGGTTTTCCTTGGTGCTGATTTCCGCCGCCGGCGTGGTCATGATCTTTTTGCTCAGGGCGCGGACGAATTTGCCGTCGAGGAAGGGAATCTTCGCCACTTCATCGGCTGACAGCAGCAGTTCGAGGTAGTCCGGCCGGCAATCGACGAAAGCCGCGCTGTCCGGCGCGCGGTAGGGGAATTTGCGCTTGTTGACGATGCTGGCCGGCAGATCTTCGCGGAAGGCCTGGCGCAACTGCCACTTCTCGGCAAAACCGTCGTCGAAACGCAGGTTGATCGAACTGGCCAGTTCGACCACTGCCGGATCGAGGAAGGGGCAGCGGTTTTCCACCCCATGGGCGAGGCTCATCCGTTCGCCCTGAGTGGACAGCAAATAGCCGGCAAGCAGCGTACGGAACTCCAGCCATTGCGCCTTGTGGACCGCGCCGAGCGCGGCATAGCCGGGTTCCGCCGCAACCAGTGCCGCAATGGCCTGCAAGGGATCGCCGGCCTCCTTGATCAGGCGCGCCGAGAAGCGCCCGTTCTGGAAACGCAGTTCGTGGGAGAACAGCCCCGGCAAGCGCTCTTCGGCAAATTGCTGATAGAGCCCGGTAATCGCCGCCAGATCCTGCGGGCCGTAATGTTCCAGGTGCGGGTAGAGACTGGCCAGTCGGGCGCGCCGAGGCTCGTCGCCCAGGCTTTGCCAGTCGCGACGGAGCAGGGTTTCCTTGAAGATGTCGTAGCCGAGGAAGGCCTCGTCGGCGCCTTCACCGGAAAGAACCACCTTGATGCCGGCGGCCCGGGTTTGCCGGGAGAGCAGGTACATCGGCACAAAAGCGCTGCGGAAGGCGGGAATTTCGGCATGCCAGGCGGCGGCCGGGAAATGGTCGACGATGTCCTGGTGAGTGATGCGCAGGGCATGGTGGCGACTGCCCAGGAAACTTGCCATTTCCTGCTGTTCAGTGGATTCGTCGTACTGCCGGTCGGCAAATTCCACCGAGAACGTCGACAAGGGACGGGAACTGGCTTCCTGGGCCAGTCTGGCGACGATGGCCGAATCGATGCCACCGCTCAGATAAACACCGACTTCGACATCGCTGCGCAGGCGCAGGGCGACGCTGGCGCGCAGGCGTTGCCGGATCAGTTCCTGCGCTTCTTCGGCGCTGGCGACGGTGGTCGTGCCCTGGAAATCCAGCGTGTCGTAGCGGAACAGCTCGATTCGCTCGGCCTTGAGCTTGAGCCAGTGGCCCATCGGCAAACTGTGGATACCGGCGTAGCCGGTCTGCGCTGGCAGCGGTGTCCACACACCAAGGATGGAGGCCAGTTGCGCCGGGTCGTGCTCGAACCGAAAGCCGGGGAAGGGCAGGAAGGCCTTCATTTCCGAGGCAAACAAGCAGCCGCGACCCTGCGGGGCATAAAACAGCGGGCGTTTGCCGTAGCGGTCGCGGGCCAAGATCAGTTCATCCTGCAGCCGGTCGTAAAGGGCGAAGGCGAAACCGCCGTTGAAGCGCGAGAGACAGGCCGGGCCCCAGTGCAGCCAGGCCTGCAGCAGGACTTCGGTGTCCGAGTGGGTGAGGAAGCTTCGTCCCAGTCCCTCCAACTCGGTGCGCAGTTCGAGGTAATTGTAGATTTCGCCGTTGTAGCAGAGCCAGTAACGGCCGCTTGGATCGGCAAGCGGTTGCACGCCGGCGGCAATGTCGATGATCGACAGCCGGGTCGAGCCCAGGCCGCAGTGTTCATCCAGGACATAGCCGGTGGCGTCCGGGCCGCGGTGGGCAATGGCCCGCAACATCGCGAGCAGGGTGGCCGGGTAGGCCTCGCTGGCCAGCGTTGGATGAAAAAACCCGGCAATGCCGCACATGGCAAGCGCCGCTCAGGGGGCGGGCGCGGTGACGGCCGGCGAGTTCTTCTGCCGGACGAATTCCCGAATGCGGCTCAGGCTGGTCAGTACATTGCCAGTCATCTCGTTTTCCTGAAAGCGGAAATTGAATTCCTTTTCCAGGAAGCGGCATAGCTGCACGTAACCGAAGGAGTCTATGACGCCTTCCTTGAACAGATCGGAGTCCTCGGGAAATGATTCGTCGAATTCGATGAGGAACTGTTGCTCGATGTAGTCGCGGATTATGTCGTTCATAGGCCTGGCAGAGGGGTCGATTGGCGACTTTGTTGGATCGCCGGTGAACGGAGGTGGCAGCAAGAAGTATGGCTTGAGGATACTACGGGCAGGTCCTTTTCGCAGTAATTTGACGCGGCCAAATTGTGGCCTAGAAATCCTTCTTTGATGACTAAACCAATGTCGGTAGCGGGCGATCGTGCCGCACCCCGAGCCAGTGACGAAGGTCGTGGGCGTTGTCCACTCTGTGATACTATCCGCCCCGTTCCAGTCAGGCCGGCGCCGCGCCGCTTGGCTTGTCGCGGAGTGGTAGTTCAGTTGGTTAGAATACCGGCCTGTCACGCCGGGGGTCGCGGGTTCGAGTCCCGTCCACTCCGCCAACAAAAAAGCCAACCTTGTCGTTGGCTTTTTTGTTGTGCGGCGGCTTTCTTAGGCCGAAACGCTCTTGCATTCCTTGAGGCAGGCGGCGCACGAGTTGGCGCAGGCCTTGCATTCGGCATGCTTGTTTTCGTGTTTGCGGCATTCTTTCTCGCAGTCGGCGCACATTTCGGCACACAAGCTGGCGTAGCGCGGCAGAAATTTGCTTTCCGCAATGGCTAGTTTGCGCAAGGTTTCGACCATGGATAACATCTGGTTTACGCTTTTGGCGCAGGCGGCCATTTCCTTGTCGCCATTGCCGAGCAGTTCCAGGCAATGGGAGAGGCAGGCCTCGCCGGTGGCCAGGCAACTCTGGGCGCTGTCCACCAGCGCCTGATATTTCGGCCCCGCCTGATGATGGTGATGATTATGCTCTTCTGCGCTTGCCGAGTTTGCGGCAAACGCAGCAAAACCGGCGGCGGCTAGGGTGCCGAGGGCGGCTCTTCGATCCATTTGACTCTCCTGATTGACGATTGGGGGATTGCTCAGAATGAAATCCGACTATAGCGCGCCGCCGCAAGCACGGCTAGCCGGTGCCGGCCAAATCGGGTGATCTGGACTGCGGCAATCCGTCGCATTTCATGACGTCCGATTCGTCGGTAAGATCAGAGCGTTGGGCTGTTTTTGCCGCTGGCGTACTGTTTCGGTACTTTTGCCGGGGCGTTTGAATAGCAGTCTTCGAGAGGTTTGGTATGCGTTTGTTGTCGTTGATCGAGCGTAACACGTTGGTGCCGCCGCGCCTTTCGCGGGCCTGCGCGGTGGGTGAAGGAATCTATCGTTCCGGCAACGACGGGCTCGCCTGGCGCGTCAGTTGCGGAGTGGTCCGGCTTGATGCGCTGTCCGCTTCCGGCGATAGCCAATTTGCCAGTCTGGCGATGGCAGGCGATATCATCGGCTGCGAAGCCCTGTTGTTTGGCGGCTACACCTTTAGCGCCACGGCGCTGACCCAATGCGAACTCGCACCTTGGCCGGAGGGGGATACGGCGCCCGCTGGCGAGTCCTTGCTGCAATCGCTGGCGGTTGCCCAGAAGCGGGCAGCCGACGTGGTGGCCCTGCGGGGCGGGGAAGCCCTGGCGCGTGTCGTCAATCTGGTGCGTTTGCTGACCGATGCTTCCGGCAGCGTAGTGTTGCCGACCCGGCAGGATATTGCCGATATTACCGATCTACGCTTTGAAACCATTTCGCGGATTGTCAAACGGCTGGAACGGGCGGCCGTGCTGTTGCCAGTAAAGATTTGCGGCGTCCATGCGACGCGCAGCTTTGCCGTCAATCTGGCCGGGCTTTCGGCGCTTTAGGCTTGCGGTGTCTTGTGTTGCCGGAACTCCGGCAAGGTCAGATGAAAGCGCATGGCGGCGAGGCGCAAGACCAGAATGACAGCCAGCGCAATCCAGGTCGAGGTTACGGCGGGCAGGCCAAGCGCCTGCAGGACAATCAAGGTCAGGGCGCCGAGCCAGGCGGCGCTGGCGTAAAGCTCGCCCTTGAGAAAAACCAGCGGAACGTCATTGCACAGGATGTCGCGCAAGACGCCACCGACGATGCCGGTGGTGACGCCCATCAGGCTGGCGACCAGCCAGGGGGTGTGCCACTGCAGCGCAACCTGGGTGCCGACGATGGTGAATAAGGCGAGTCCGACGGCATCGGGGATCAGAAAAAGTTTTGGCGGCAGCGGCAGGGCGCGGGCGATGAAGAAGGTCAGGAAGCCGGTGCCGAGCGCGGTGATCAGGTAGCTTTGGTCGACCACCCAGAACACATTGCGATCGAGCAGCAGGTCGCGCACCGTGCCGCCGCCGAGTGCCGTCGCAACGCCGACGAGCAGGGCGCCGATCAGGTCCATCTGCTTGCGCCCCGAGTCGAGCACGCCGGTCAGTGCATTGACGGCAACCGCCGCCAGGCCCACCCAATAGAGCAGGGGATCCATGCCCACGGTTAGCGCTGGCGTTCTTTCATGGCGCGCTCGGCTTCGCGCTTCCATTCGCGCTCGGCTTCGTCGCTGCGCTTGTCATGCTGTTTCTTGCCCTTGGCCAGGCCGACGTCGAGCTTGATGCGGCCGCGCGTGAAGTGCAGGTCGAGCGGAATCAGGGTGTAGCCGGCGCGTTCGACCTTGCCGACCAATTTCATGATTTCATGCGAATGCAACAACAGTTTCCGGGTCCGGGTTGGGTCGACGACGTAGTGCGTCGAGGCGGTGGGGAGTGGCGTGATGTGCATGCCGATCAGGTAGAGTTCGCCATTTTTGATAATGACGTAGGACTCCTTGATGTTCATCCGGCCAGCCCGAATCGCCTTGACCTCCCATCCCTGGAGGGCAATTCCCGCTTCGTGCTGCTCTTCAACGAAATATTCGTGAAAGGCTTTTTTGTTGACCGTAATGCTCATGCCGCTGCTGATCCATTAAAATCGCTATTTTACAGGATACAGGAACGTTGCCGCCGCATGGCTCTGGTCGAAAAAACCGTATTGATTGAACAATCTGCCGCCCGCATGTTCGGCTTGGTGGACGCCTGTGAGGATTATCCGGCTTTTCTGCCCTGGTGCAGCCGGACCGAGGTCAAGTTCCGTGACGCGCAGAAGACCGTGGCGACGCTGCATATCAACTATCACTCCGTAAAATCCAGCTTTACGACGGAGAATGATAAAGAAGAACCGCTGTTGATGAAGATCCGCCTGCTTGATGGCCCCTTTCGTCACCTGGAAGGTTCGTGGCATTTCCGGGCGCTGGCCGAGAATGCCTGCAAAATCGAGTTTCAATTGCGCTACGAATTTTCCAGCAAGCTTTTTGAAAAGGTGATCGGGCCGGTGTTCAGCCATATCGCCAATACCTTTGTGGATGCTTTCGTGCGCCGCGCTACCCAGATTTATGGAGCCAGTCATGGCTGAGATGATTACTGTTGAAGTGTGCTACGCACTGTCCGATAAACAGCACCTGATCAATGTCAAGCTGCCGGCCGGGGCGACCCTGTTGCAGGCCCTGGAGGCTTCCGGCTTGCTTGCGAAGAATCCGGAAATCGATCTCAAGAAAAACAAGTTCGGCATCTTTGCCAAGCTTTCCAAGCCCGATGCCGTTTTGCGCGACAAGGATCGGGTAGAAATCTATCGGCCGCTGATTGCCGATCCGAAAGAGGTGCGCAAGCAGCGTGCCGCTGAAGGCAAGGTCATGAAAAAGGGCGCCGGTGATGCCGACGCCCCCGAGGCTTGAGGACGCCTGACCAGTAATTTACTTGCAGGTGTCAGCCATGAATTTTCGGGCCCTTTCCATTTCCTGCTCGCGCTGACTGTTGTCCATGGCCTGGCGCCGGCCCTGTTCGTCGATTTGAGCCAGCGGCTGGTTGCTTTCCAAGGCGGCGAGATTGCGCCGGGCTCTTTCGCAGTTTGCTGCCTTTTCCGTTTCGGCGGCTTTCTCCTTGCTCTCCTTGTCGGCTTTCTCTTTGGCTTCCTGCTGCCGTTTTTTGAACTCCAGTTCCTTGTCGGCCATTGTTTTGGGGGCGTCGTTGGATTTTTCGGCGCTGGCGACAACCGGTGCAGTCGGGGCGCCGCCTATGGTTTTTGAGGTCTTGGCCGAGCCCGGAGGCGGGGTGTCGGAAATGACGGTTCGCCCGTTCGTATCCTTCCATTGATAGGTTTGGGCCTGCGCTATCAGGGATGTCACGGCCAGGGCAATAACGAGTGCTGTCTTCATGGCTATCGGGCTTTTCGTAGGTTTTCTGTATAATACGATTTTGTGACCTTGGATTAAAGGCTAAAGGCCATGCGACTGCTGCAAAAAGCCCTCACTTTCGACGACGTCCTGCTCGTTCCCGCTCATTCCCAAATCCTGCCCCGCGATGTAAGTCTGGCCACCCGGCTGACCCGCAACATTACCCTGAACCTGCCGCTGCTCTCCGCCGCCATGGATACCGTGACGGAAGGCCGTCTGGCCATCGCGCTGGCCCAGGAAGGTGGCATCGGTATCGTCCACAAGAATTTGTCCGCGAAAGCGCAGGCGGCTGAAGTGGCCAAAGTCAAGCGTTTCGAATCCGGTATCCTGCGCGATCCGATCACCGTCTCACCGCTGATGACGGTCCGCGACGTGATCGAAATTACCCGCCAGCACAAGATTTCCGGTCTGCCGGTGATCGACAAGGAGGGTAAGGTCGTCGGCATAGTCACCAACCGCGACTTGCGCTTCGAAACCAATCTTGACCAGCCGGTCAAGCTGATCATGACGCCCCGCAAGCGCCTAGTTACCGTCAATGAAGAAGCCAGTGTCGAGGATGCCAAGGAACTGATCCGGGTGCATCGCCTGGAACGCGTACTGGTCATCGATGATCAATACCATTTGCGCGGTCTGATTACCGTCAAGGATATTCTCAAATCCACCGAACATCCGCTGGCCAACAAGGATGCCCGAGGTCGTTTGCGGGCCGGTGCGGCGGTCGGCGTCGGGGCTGGTACCGAAGAGCGGGTCGAGGCCCTGGCCGAGGCCGGCGTTGATGTAATCGTCGTCGATACGGCACATGGCCATTCACAAGGTGTGCTCGACCGCGTCCAATGGGTCAAGAAGAATTTTCCGCAAATCGAGGTCATTGGCGGCAATATCGCCACGGCCGATGCGGCGCGAGCCTTGCTCGACATGGGTGCCGATGGCGTCAAGGTCGGTATCGGCCCGGGCTCCATCTGCACGACCCGCATCGTTGCCGGCGTCGGCGTGCCGCAAATCACCGCCATCCAGAACGTTTCCGAAGCCCTCAAGGGGACCGGTGTGCCGATGATCGCCGACGGCGGTATCCGCTACTCCGGCGACATCGCCAAGGCGATCGCCGCCGGTGCCGACACGGTCATGCTCGGCGGCCTGTTCGCCGGTACCGAAGAAGCGCCGGGCGAGGTCGAGCTGTTCCAGGGCCGCTCCTACAAATCCTACCGTGGCATGGGTTCGCTGGGTGCCATGCAGGCCGGTTCGTCCGACCGTTACTTCCAGGAAACCACGTCGAATGTCGACAAATTTGTGCCGGAAGGGATCGAAGGCCGTGTCCCCTACAAGGGCTCGGTGCTCGCCGTGATCCACCAGTTGATGGGCGGCCTGCGCTCCTCGATGGGTTACCTCGGCAGCCCGACCATCGCCCACATGCACGACAACGCCTGTTTCGTCGAAATCACCTCGGCCGGTATCCGCGAGTCTCACGTCCACGACGTGCAGATCACCAAGGAAGCGCCGAACTATCACCTCGACTGATCTTTCCCGTGTTACTGAGGGCGGCTCCGGGAGCCGCCCTTTTTATTCAAGGTTTTGAAAATGGCTCACCAGAAAATCCTCATCCTCGATTTTGGTTCTCAGGTCACCCAGCTGATCGCCCGCCGCGTGCGCGAAGCCAAGGTCTTCTGCGAAATTCATCCGTACGACGTGTCGGAAGATTTCATCCGCAACTACGGCGCCCAGGGCATCATTCTGTCCGGCGGGCCGAGTTCGGTGACCGAAGGCGATACGCCACGGGCGCCCGAGGTGGTCTTCAATCTGGGCGTTCCGGTGCTCGGCATCTGCTACGGCATGCAGACCATGGCCCAGCAACTGGGCGGCCGCGTGATGAGCGCCGAAGCCGCCGGCAAGGCGCGCGAATTCGGCTATTCCGAAGTGCGCGCTCATGGCCACATGGCCTTGCTGAACGACATCGCCGACTTCTATACGGCCGAAGGCTACGGCATGCTCAAGGTCTGGATGAGCCATGGCGATTCCGTCATGGAGCTGCCGCCCGGCTTCAAGATCATGGCCTCGACGCCGTCCTGCCCGATCGCCGGGATGGCCGACGAAGAGCGCAAGTTCTACGCCGTCCAGTTCCATCCGGAAGTGACGCACACCCTGCAGGGCCGCGCCATTCTCGAAAGCTTTGTGCATGGCATCTGCGGCTGCGGCACCGACTGGGTGATGGGCGATTACATTGCCGAAGCGGTACGCGCCATCCAGGAACAGGTGGGGACCGATGACGTCATCCTCGGTCTCTCCGGCGGCGTGGACTCCAGTGTTGCCGCGGCGCTCATCCATCGTGCCATCGGCGACCAGCTCACCTGCGTTTTCGTCGATCACGGCCTGTTGCGCCTCAACGAAGGCGACATGGTGATGGACATGTTCGCCCGCAACCTCGGCGTCAAGGTGATCCGCGTCGATGCTGTCGATGACTTCATGGGCAAACTGGCCGGCGTCTCCGACCCGGAACAAAAGCGCAAGATCATCGGCAAGGAATTCGTCGAGGTCTTCCAGGCCGAATCGAAAAAGCTGGTGTCCGCCAAGTGGCTGGCCCAGGGCACGATCTACCCGGACGTGATCGAATCGGCTGGCAAGGGCAAGAAGGGCGCCCATACCATCAAGAGCCACCACAACGTTGGCGGTCTGCCGGAAGATATGCATCTGAAGCTGCTTGAGCCGCTGCGCGAACTGTTCAAGGACGAAGTCCGCGAACTCGGCATCGCCCTCGGCCTGCCGCGCGAGATGGTCTATCGTCATCCGTTCCCCGGCCCCGGCCTGGGCGTGCGCATCCTCGGCGAAGTGACGCTGAAGGCGGCGCATCTGCTGCAACGGGCCGACGCGATCTTCATCGACGAACTGCGGGCGACCCATGCCACCGAGCGTGACGTGGCGTCCGGCGCCTGTACCGCGGGCGATCTCGGCAAGAGCTGGTACGACCTGACCAGCCAGGCCTTCGCCGTCTTCCTGCCGGTCAAGAGCGTCGGCGTCATGGGCGATGGCCGTACTTACGAAAATGTCGTCGCCCTGCGCGCCGTGGTCACCAGCGACTTCATGACCGCCCATTGGGCGCATCTGCCCTACGAACTGCTCGGCCGCGTCTCGAATCGCATCATCAATGAAGTGCGCGGTTTGAACCGGGTGGTGTACGACATTTCCGGCAAGCCGCCGGCGACCATCGAGTGGGAGTGATTTGAGGTTGTTTGGGGACTATCGGTAACTATCGAAAAAATGTCGTAAGTTGATGATTTATAATAATTTACGTCACGCGGTCTATCGCTAGCTATCGACCCCAAGCAAAACAACTTGCCGGTAAAGCTGACGGTAAAGTTTTGGCCTCGGATTCAGACCCCGTTTTTTACCGTTATGACTATTTTGGTCTTGACGGTAAAAATCAACCCGGAAAGCTAGGTTTCATGCGGGTTTTCGGGCATCTTTAGGTCTTCTGACCCTTGACGGTAAAAAACCGTCTCGAACAGGAGAAAAACCAAGATGCTTACCGACACCGCCCTCCGGAACCTCAAGCCTGGCGCGGCTCCGTACAAGCTCGCCGACCGTGACGGTATGTACGTCACGGTATCAACGGCGGGAACGATCGCTTTCCGCTACGACTACCGTCTCAATGGGCGTCGAGAGACGCTGACCATCGGTCGTTATGGGCCGGCGGGGATCTCGCTGGCAATGGCGCGGGAAAAGCTGTTGGACGCCAAGCGCGCAATAGGCGGCGGCAAGTCCCCGGCAATGGAGAAGCAGCGCGAAAAACGCCGTCTGACCGAGGCCAAGACTTTCGGCGAGTTTACCGTCAAGTGGCTGGCGGGCGCCAAGATGGCGGAAACCACGCGTTCAATGCGCAAGAGCATCATCGACCGCGACATCACGCCTGTTTTCAAAAATCGGCTACTCGGCGAGATCGGTGCTGATGATCTGCGAGCGCTCTGCCAGAAGGTCAAGGCACGGGGAGCGCCGGCCACAGCCGTCCACGTCCGCGACATCGTCAAACAGATTTACGTCTTTGCGATCCTGCACGGTGAGAAGGTCGTCAATCCTGCGGACGATGTGGGGGCAGCGTCGATTGCTACGTTCGTGCCAAAGGACCGGGCGCTTACGCCAACCGAAATCCGCTTGATGCACCGGCAAATGGAGTCAGTGGCAACATACCCCACCATCCGGCTGGCGCTGCGGATGATTCTCCTCACCCTGGTGCGCAAGAGCGAGTTGATCCAGGCGACTTGGGATGAGGTTGATTTCGAAGCGGCTCTATGGACCATTCCGAAGTCCCGCATGAAGGGCCGCAATCCGCACAATGTCTATCTGTCCAGCCAAGCACTCGACATCATGGTGGCGCTGCACACTTGCGCCGGCGGTTCCAAATACGTGCTGCCGTCACGCTATGACGCAGATCGGTGCATGTCTCAGGCAACCCTGAACCGAGTGACGCAAATCGTGGCTGAGCGGGCGAAGGTGGCAGGCTTGCCCTTGGAATCGTTCACGGTGCACGACCTGAGGCGAACCGGATCGACGTTGCTCAATGAGGTGGGCTTCAACCGGGACTGGATTGAGAAGTGCCTGGCGCACGAGGATGGACGGTCGTCGCGCGCGGTCTACAACAAAGCCGAGTACGCCGAGCAGCGCCGGCACATGCTGCAGGAATGGGCGAATATGGTCGATGCTTGGGTGGAGGGTGGTGCTTATACCGCCACGCTGCTCCCGGCCTCTCTGTCGGTGCCTACGTTGCGGGCGCTTGTTTGATGGGGCGTCGCTTGCGTTGACGTACGTCCGGTGAAGGGGCTCGTTTCAGCGTGTCTGCATCCGAGGCTTGGCGGCGTGCTGCCAGCCAAGCCTCCACTTCGGCAAGATCCCACACGACGCAACGCGATGTCAGATTGAAGCGTCTCGGAAATTCGCCACGGCGCTCCATGTCATAGATAGTCGTATCGGCAAGCGGAACCAACTGGTGCAGTTCGGTTCGGCGGATGGTGCGCCGAAAGGGAAGAGGGCGCGCAACGACAAGCTGGGGGCGTTCTTCGTATCCGGCCACACCGCGAGGCGGTTTGTCCGATGTGCTGCGAACGTCGATGCGGTCGAGCTGCCTGGAATCTTGGTTATCCATCGTTTACTCCACCAAGGGACGATGCTTGATGAGTCATCGTTCGGAATTGGTCACGTAGAGCAATGGTGACTTTCGGCAGTCTTGTGGACAACTCGCTCGGGCGTACTTGGGCAAGGAGCTGCCAAGTCATTCGCCAGCCAACTTGACAAGTGTCAGAAGTATTCGCATAATTCTGACACATGGGAGGGTTTCGTCATGCAGACCATTGCTAAACAAGTGCTGGAATACGCAGCCGGGTTGCCGGAAGGCACCCCTTTGGTCGCGAAAGAGCTTCTGCATTTGGGTGGAAGAGCTGCCGTTGATCAGGTGCTCTCTCGTCTAGTGAAGCGCGGTGCCCTGCTGCGGGCTGGGCGAGGTATTTACGTTTTGCCCGTGGAGAGCCGTTTCGGGACGCACGCACCGTCCGCCAGAAAAATGGTCGAGGGGCTGGCTAGCCAGCGTGGAGAAACGATTGTGCTCCATGGGGCTGCCGCGGCTAATGCGCTTGGTCTCACCACCCAAGTGCCAATGAAAGCCATCTATCTGACATCCGGGCGCAATCGGCATCTGAAGGTCGGAGCGCAAACGGTCGAGTTCCGGCATGCACCCATCTGGCAACTGATCTTTCCTGGCCGTCCTGCGGGAGAGGTAGTGCGGGCGCTCGCTTGGTTGGGTCCGGAGAAGGCTGGCGAGGCGCTGAGCAAGCTTCGATCCAAACTGCAACCGTCCGAACTTGAAGAAGTCGCATCGGCGCGGGCGCGCCTGCCAACCTGGATGGCGCAAGAAGTTAGCGCTTTGCTGCCTCATGGCTGAGTTTTTTGAACTTTCCACTGCTGAGCGTCTGGAGGCGCTCAACGTGGCTGCCAGCAGTTCCGGCCGACTGCCTCATCTGCTCGAAAAAGATATCTGGGTTGTCTGGTCGCTTCGACACCTGTTCGATGGCCCCCATGCCGGTCATCTGGTTTTCAAGGGCGGCACATCTCTGTCCAAGGCCTATGGTGTTATCCGCCGGTTTTCGGAGGATGTCGATTTGACCTACGACTGAGTCTTCAAGCCGATATTTATTTACTTTTTCGGATATTGGCAAGAATTTGTCCGAAATTTGCGGAGTTGGTGACACCCGGCGAGGCCTACACCGGTGGAAAATCTTTCTTTGACAAGAAGACGCCGCTGCTCAAAGAGATCCCCCCGGAAGAAGTACCTGGCCCACCAATACGCTGACGGCCTCGCCGAAGAGCTTGCTGAGCGCCTTGCGCTACTTCTTGTTGGCGTGTGCCCATCATGCGCTAACGCGGGAGCGAAAGAAGGACCGAAATCGCTCGATGATGGTTCATCCTGCGATGCAGACGGCGTCGCACACGCACTACATGGAGTGGATGGATAAATCGCTAAGGACGCTCAAGTCATTTGTTGAAAGGCAATACAAGGCCAAACCTGATGAAGTCGCGCGGAGATTTCAGGTCGAGTATGACTCGCTTAAGAAGACGTACCCCAAAATCAAACCACTGGATGAACTGCTTGTGGCGATGGTCGATGAGGTGTTTGGCGAATTGAACCATGTCGTGGTCAATGGAACTAAAGACGCTGAAAAGAAGATCGACTGGAAAGCAACGCCTTACTGGATTCTGGTGGGCGGTGCTAAATTGGATCGGGGCTACACAGTCGAAGGTCTTTGTGTGACCTATATGCCGCGACCTCTGGGGACATCGCCCGCGGCAGATACGTTGCAGCAACGAGCTCGATTCTTTGGGTACAAGCGGGCGTACTTAGGGCTGTGCCGTGTCTTTATTCAGAAGAACGTCAGCGAGGCTTTTGCCGAGTATGTCGAGCACGAGGAGTTCGTCCGGGAGGCGCTTGAGAACTCGCGAGGCAAGCCGCTTACCGATTGGCGTCGAGACTTCGTCCTCACCTCAATGTTGAAGGCAACTCGAGCGAATGTCGTCGGTCTCGGCACGCGCCGAATCCCTGCCGATGGATGGATGGTGCCTGATGTGCTGCAGAGGGACGACGATGCGGCTGAGGTGAATCGGAAGCTGCTTGTGCACGTACGAAAGAAATGGACTGCAGCGTATAGCGCCCCTGTCAATGCAGCGGAGTTTCCCCTGTTCAAAGGTGCCAAGGATTCATCACCGCACTTTGTTCTGGAGCACATTCCACTGAAGGCCGTACTCGAAGATTTCCTGCTGGAGGTGAAGGTAAAAGACCCCTCCGACGCGGAAGAGCATAGCGCGATGCTGATCGCGATAGCGGCTCTGTTGCGGAAAACGCCGGACCTCGAAGCAGACGTATTTCTCATGAATAACCTGGTTGCAGGCTATCGGACGCGGGATGCCGGACGCGGAGTGGATGCAAAGCACCGCTTTGCACCGATTAACCAGTACTTCAGTCAGAGTGCTGCCGCCGTCAATGACCGAAGCTTTTGTTCTACAGAGCGCGTCTCACTCCAACTACGTCGATTCAACCTGGGTACCACGCAGCGTGATTCGGGTAGCGCCGACATCAAGGATGTGACGTGGTTTGCATTGCACCTGCCTACTAAGTTGAGAAGGGACCTCCTCATCGAGGTTCGGTCGTAACATGGACCTATTTGATCAATTTTCTGGACTCCCTTGCGCAGCAGAGGAGGCGAGTTTTACAGCGATCCCCTTGTCCACGAAACGCAGAGATTTCCTCTCAAAAAGGGCTGACGGTGCTCCAGTCTTTCTGTTGCATGACGCTAGCGAGACACAGTACAGCCCAGGCGTGCATTTCAGGCATTTGACAGCCTTGTTTCACGCTACTTGCCGCGTATATACGGACGATACGGATTTTCAGGAGCAGTTCGCACTTGTTGCCTGCGACGGGACTGTGCCGGACTTGCATGAGATTTTTATTCGATGTTTCGGTGCCGCGATTGAGGAATTGCCAGCCAATTCTGGAACCCGTGAATTGAATGCATGCATTCAAAAACTTCTCGATCTTTTCAGGGCTCTCTCCCTGCCCAGTGTGAAAGACGTTTCTGGCCTCTGGGGCGAACTCTATGTGATCGCCAATAGCGGCGATATCGCGGGTGCTTTGGCCGCTTGGCATGAAGATCCATTCGATCGGTTTGACTTCTCATGGGAACAAGGATGTCTGGAGGTAAAGGCTTCCACACAGGCGGTTCGGCTCCACCACTTCGCTCTCGAACAGTTGATGAGTCCGATGAATGGGGTTGGCTATGTTGCATCATTACTGCTGCAACCTTTGTCCGGAGGGCTGGGGTTAATTGATCTTGCAAATTCGATTGAGGCGGCGGTTCGTAGTTCGCCGACCTTGAAGCAGAAGCTCTGGAATAACTTAGGCAAGGCTTTAGGAAGCGATTTTTCGGACAAACTGGACAAGCGATTTGATGTGTAAGCGTTTAGCCATCCCACCTTGTTGAGGCCGTGTCCGGAGGAGACGATTGTGTCCACGATATTTTTGGTGGACACATGGACACAAATGTACTTACGGCACCGGCACCGGCACCGCGGCGGAATCGGCGGCACGCTCCGGAATTCAAGGCGCGGGTAATTGCCGCCTGCTTGCAGCCGGGCGTATCGATTGCGGCGGTTGCGCTGGCCAATGGACTGAACGCCAATTTTCTGCGCAGTTGGGTCAAGGCGTATCGCGATCAACAGCGCAGCGACGTCACGATTGGCGTTGGCGGTGTGCCGGCGAAACGTGCAGCACCGACCCTGGTGCCGGTACGCGTACAAGCGCCAAGTGGCGAGCCCTCCGGCACCATCGAAGTCGAAATCCGTCGGCAACAAACGGTCGTCGCGATCCGCTGGCCGGCGTCCGAGGCGAGTTCTTGTGCGCAGTGGTTGCGCGATTTGTTGCGATGATCCGTGCCGAGCAACTGTGGCTGGCGGTCGAGCCGGTGGATATGCGCCTGGGCATCGATGGCTTGTCGCTCAAGGTTCAGCAAGCGCTGGGACGTTCGCCGTGCGACGGCAGCGCCTACGCGTTTCGCAATCGCGCCGGCAACCGGATCAAACTGCTGATCTGGGACGGCACTGGCGTGTGGTTGTGCGTGCGGCGTTTGCATCAAGGGCGCTTCACTTGGCCGCAGAGCAGTGAGGCCGTCTGCACGCTCAGTGATGCCGAATGGCAGTGGCTGACGAGCGGCGTCGACTGGCGGCGATTGCATGCCAAACCCTCCGCACAATGGCAAGTATGAACTGGCTAAAAGCACCCATAAATCCAGTATTGGCAAGGCTTTTAGACCTTCTGAATGGTATAATTCTGCTCATGAATTTGAGCTTTGCACCGACTCGGAACGGCATTGATTTCGCACAACAGGAAGAGGTCCTGGCGCAGCTTCTTGCTTTGCAAAGCCAGCTCGCCGAACGCGATGCAAAACTCATCGAGCGCGACGCTGAACTCAAGCGGCGCGAACTGAAGATCCAGCAGCTTACCCTCGAACTCGCGCACCACAAGCGCATCCGTTTCGGTTGCAAGAGCGAAGCGCTGTCGCCCGAACAGCGCGATCTGTTTGCCGAGTCCTGCGACGAAGATGGCGCCGCCATCGCGGCCGAACTGGAACAACAGCAGAAACCCGCCGATGCGCCACGTCAATACAAACGCAGCGGCCGCAATCCCTTGCCGCCCGAACTGCCGCGCATCGAGCATCGCCACGAACCGGAATCGTGCGCCTGCGGCCAATGCGGGCACGATCTGGTCCAGATCGGCGAAGACATCAGCGAACAACTCGACGTTGAACCGGCTCGTTTCTTCGTCCATCGTCACATCCGTCCGCAGTACGCCTGCCGCCGCTGCGAAACCATCACCGCCGCGCCGGTACCGGCCGCGATCATCGACGGCGGACTGGCTGCGCCAGGCCTGCATGCGTGGGTCTTGATCCAGAAATATCTCGATCATCGTGTGCTACGAACGCGACCGCCGCTGTTTGGGTGGAAGCGGTGCTTTACCAAAGATGAGGGTAGGCCCCTCGGAGTCGGCTTGCAGGAGCAG
>JAGTRU010000051.1 GCA_018261905.1 Pseudomonadota bacterium
CGAAGTCGCCGGCGCCAAGATCGACGAAGTCTTCATCGGCTCCTGCATGACCAACATCGGCCACTTCCGTGCCGCCGGCAAGGTCCTCGAAGGCAAGTCTGACATCCCGACCCGTCTGTGGATCGCTCCGCCGACCAAGATGGATGCGCTGATCCTGACCGAAGAAGGCTCACGGCGTCCTCGGCAAGTCCGGCGCGCGCATTGAAATGCCGGGCTGCTCGCTGCGCCCGTAAGGAAGTGCCCTTGGGGTACGCCCGTAAGGAAGTGCCCTTGGGGCATGCATGGGTAACCAGGCGCAGATTCGCAAGGGCTCCACGGCGATCTCCACCTCCACCCGCAACTTCCCAAACCGCCTCGGTATCGATACCCAGGTATACCTCGGTTCCGCCGAACTGGCCGCCATGTGCGCCCTGGCCGGCCGTATCGTGACGGTTGCGGAATACATGGAGCAGATCAAGCTGGTTAACGCCAAGGCCGGTGAAGTCTATCGCTACATGAACTTCGACCAGATTCCGGAGTTTGTGGAACAGGCGGCGACGGTCGAGATGTAAGTTGCGAAAATCGGCCGGTTTTGCCGGTCGAGCGTAGCAATATGAAAAAGCCCCCGTCGGGAAACTGGCGGGGGCTTTTTTTCGGGATCAGCGCGTCGTTTGGTAGGGGAGGAAAAATGAGGTTTATCGTTGAATTTCCTATCGTTTTGGACGACGGTATATGCGATTTTATTACGTAGGCCGAGATTTTTATCCGGCTCTATGAAACTCCTCCGAAATGATTCGCCGATGGCGCCGTGAGCCATTTTTCATAAGAGTGATGTGGCCTGAGCATGCAGCATTTTCGCTTGGCTCATGTTTCAAGCCTGCATCACCTCGTCATACGTTGGCATGTTGTACCTCGTCGAGGGGGCAACCATGTCGGACTTTCCAACTAAAGTGCGATATGAATCTGGCAGGCTATTGTCGAATGCTTGAAGACTTGACAATAGCTGGTCGTCAGATAGTCCTTTAGCTTTTCCTTCGTTATAAATATCGATTCTCTGCCTGGTTATTTCCAGAAGCATCTTTTGGTATTTGTCGGCAACAGATCCACTGAGTTTTTCACCGGTCGATTTGACAACAAAAGGATAGGATCGTCCGTCAATATCCAAGCCATCGGGACGGTAGACGTTGTATTCCAGACGAGAGACTCCCTTTGGCAGCCCCATTGCCTCCCCCTCGCCAAATGAAAAATAATCCAGTGCGGCCATAGGCATCCCGCCACTTGCAGCATCGCCGCTCTTCTGCACCGAATTGTTCAAAGCGGTTTCGTTTGACGCTGAAGCGGACGTTTTTTCTGCACCGCTCTTCTGCGCGATGCTCAATTTTTCCGCAAATGACAACGCAGTTGGATTGCCCGAAGTGTTCATGCGTGAATTCATCAATTGACTTAAGAATTTCGAACTATTGGTGTTAATACTCAAGGTCATGCTTGTTCTCCCGGCACGGTTGGATTCAGCTTCTTGCAGCGATTTGCAGCAAGTTATAGGCCAGATATCTCCGGTATCTGCTTGAGCCCCCAGCAAGGAAGCCTCAGCGATATTTTCGATAGATCCAATTGCCGCAACTGGCAATTTTTGCCGGTGCCGCACGCCTCCGACACCCCTCCGCCTGCTCCAGCGCCCACCCTGTGCAACCTGCCTGAACAAGGAACTGATGGTCGAGTACATGGGTTCGAACATCACCCTGATGAAGTGGATGATCGCCGAAGGCTACGCCGTTGCCCGCACCCTGACGCGCCGCATCAAGTCGATGGAAAAGTGGTTCGCCAACGGCGAACTGCTCAAGGCCGACGCCAATGCGCAGTACGCCGCAGTTATCGAAATCGACCTGGCCGAAGTCACCGAGCCGATCCTGGCCTGCCCGAACCGGGTTTGCCTACAGCGGGACGACGTCAATATCCTCTCCGAAGTCGCCAGCGCCAAGATCGACGAAGCCGAGTATTGGCAAATGAGCGGCTCCTGCATGACCAGCATCGGCCACTTCCATGCCGCCGGCAAGGTCCTCGAAGGCAAGTCCGACGCCGTTACCAACCGCGCGACCCGTCAGTGGATCGCGCCGCCGACCAAGATAGACGCGCTGATCCTGACCGAAGAAGGCTCACGGCGTCCTCGGCAAGTCCGGCACGCGCATTGAAATGCCGGGCTGCTCGCTGCGCCCGTAAGGAAGTGCCCTTGGGGCATGCATGGGTAACCAGGCACAGATCCGCAAGGGCTCCACCGCGATCTCTACCTCCACCCGCAACTTCCCGAACCGCCTCGGTATCGATACCCAGGTCTACCTCGGTTCCGCCGAACTGGCCGCCATGTGCGCCCTGGCCGGCCGGATTGTGACCGTTGCCGAGTACATGGAGCAGATCAAGCTGGTGAACGCCAAGGCCGGTGAAGTCTATCGCTACATGAACTTCGACCAGATTCCGGAGTTTGTGGAACAGGCGGCTACGGTCGAGATGTAATTCGCGAAAATCGGCCGGTTTTGCCGGTCGACCGCAGCAAGATGAAACCCCCCCGCCGGGAAACCGGCGGGGGGGTTTTATGGCTGGTAACGGTCAATTAAATGCGATGCCAGCTTGCGCTGCGATCTTTGATGCGAGCTTGTTAAAGTCGGTGTAACAGCTTTTCACGGCTTCAATATGGGCGCCAATCGCACCATCTGACGATTTTAGGAAAAAAATCGGCTTGCGTGCTTCCATGGCCATGGGCATCAGGCTTCGATAATGCTTTAGCAAAGATAGGCAATAGGGATCTTGCGCTACATTGGGAAGGATTTTGTTTTCATCTCCCAGTACCGACTCTCGGTACACGCCTGGTATGCGATCCATCCATCGCTTGTAGGCTTTGACTGGGCGACTATCGAGAATTCCGTGTTGCATAACGATGTAGCCAATCGGTTGCATGGAGCCTTTGGGTAATGACAAATCCGCTGGTGCTTTGGATAGCAGGTCCGACCAGACTTGTCTCCATTCGCGAAGTGTAGGCCCCAGGTTTTTCAAACCTTGTAATGAGAAAAGATCGGGAGCCAACGGCAAACAAACTTGATCAGAGGCAATAAGGGCAGCGCGATTGATCGCGCCGAGGTTAGGGCCGACATCAATCAATACGAGTTCAGCGCCCCACTCGGTACCTTGTTGCGCGAGTCTGTGGAATGCTGTCATGGTGCGAAAGGCAGATTCGTCACGATTATGGCAACGAGGCCAAGCGTCGGACAGTTTGTCTTCAAATCTGGATAAACCGAGGTCGCCTGGTAGGAGGCCAAGCTTCGGGTGGATTTTTTCTACATGAGGGTGGGCAATATCCCCAATCCCCCTGAGTATCGGCCGAATTGCGCCATAGACAGTGTCAGGATGCTCGTCGTCCGGCCAGAGGCTTTCCAAGCGATCTTCGTCCAGAAACATCGCAGTGAGGTTGGCCTGGGGGTCCAAATCAACAGCCAGGGTTTTGATGCCATGGTCGGCAAACATCCAAGCCAGATGGTAAACGAGAGAGGTTTTACCCACCCCTCCCTTATTGTTGAAGAAAGCGATGGTTTTCACACCGACCTCCGGAAAATCTTGGCCAGCACGCTATGTTCATCGAACTCGAATTGGGCTGGCGGGTTGCCGTTTTGTGCGAGCAATGCCTGGGCGCGTTGGACGCCATAGCCAAATCTATTCACAAATCCCAAAGACTTCATGGCTTCGGCGATTATGGGGTTTCGGTAGCTATTACGTGTCGGAAAATTCTCTGGGGTGGCTTCACCATAGAGCCCACCAGGGCTTTGGATTTCAATATGGTCGGAAAATGCGTAGAAGCGGATGGGGCTGTTGCTGTCGTAATTTCGATGCATGACGGCGTTCATCAGTAGTTCGCGCAACGCCCATTCCGGATAATCCGGCAGCAGTTTTTCCTCAAGCGCGCTGACCGGCTGCATTGAGGTTTTTATCAACAATTTTAGCCTGCCTTCCAATTCACGTAGTACGGAGTGCAGATCGCCGGAGATTTCCGCTTGGTCTTCGGGCAGGTCAGTCAGATCGGTGGCTGGCAGTTTCAGGTATTGGACATAGCTTCCCGGCAGAAAAAAGCGGGGGTTCTTGCCGAAGAGAAGAATTCCCGCGTGGGTCGGGCATGCACGTTCAGGGTCAAATAAGCGCAGGGAAGCGAGTTGGAGCTCAATCGGACGGTGATTGGCTGCAATGGTTTCTTGATCGACGACTGCTCTGCGATAGGCATCAAATTGACCCAAAGCCAAGTCGTCAAGCGTTCCTTCCGGACAGGGGCGCGCATCGAATGAGCGGGCCAAAGCAACCCGGCGCTCTGATAAAACGCGTTCTTCCTGTTCGTTTGCAATTGCCTTTCTTGGTCCAACGCGGATGTGAATACGTCCTTTGAAACGTACCGGGGGCAGGTCGGACGGAATAACTTCTACAACCGCAATGTCGCCACCCTCGAATGAATATTTGGCAACGTTGATGACGGGTTGCGGCAGGACATTGCCATCAGAGCGAATGGCCCCAAGATTTTTTAGAAGCTCGTCGGTAACAGCCAGCCCGGAAAGTGTTCCGTTGTCATGTACTCCGACGAGCAAATAGCCTGGCTGCCGATGATTGGGCAAGTCATTGGCGAATGCACATATTGCTTGCCCGAATTTGTCAGTGTTGTTGGTGGATATCGTTCGTTCAACGCGATCTGTCTCAAGATCTGATAACAGTGCTTTCAATTGTGCTTCTGTCAGCATGGTGCGCAGTTGTCCTGTTTATATCGGGCTAAGTGCAAGTATATGCGGATTGCTCTCCTGTTCGATGTCAAGATGCACCGCGAACCGCAGTCCTTCGTCAGCATCTGACGCCTTTGCGTTTCGTCCGGGCGACGGCATCATCCACGCTTGGCTGAACTGCCTGCTGTTTCCGGTCTGGTTGCCTTTGCCTCCGCCTGGTCGGAGTACGATACTTGTGCAGCAGACTGCTGCACAAGTATCGCGGTTCCTGTTGCTGGATCGGATTCAGGGTTTACTTATCCAATAGTGGGACATTACCGCCGACCAGAGGGAAGGCTGGTCGCTCTCAATTTCTAATTCTAATAACCGGTCAAGGCGACGACCTCCGACAGGATGGGTGGAGCGGTTTTCGGACGCGTCGCTGCGGAGTTGATCTGGTTACGAGGTGGTTAATCGCACTGACTGTCTGCGCAAGCCCTCAAAAATTGCTTCCGCCACATCCATGGGGAAGTCCTTGGGCAGTATCTGGCTTATTTGTGCGATGACTACCTCCGTCACCCCGACGACTTCCCCAATCAATCGCTCTGCCATCGCCGCGCCGAGGCCCACTTGCTGCGCTTGTGTAAGCCAGTGCCGGCGCTGGATTTTTTCGATCAGGTAATGGTTGCTACTGTCACGGATCGCCATCGCGAGTTTGGCTTTATTAGGCGCGATCTGGTTCTTGCCTTTGCCGATGACCGGGTGTGCCGAAAGTACGTCGTAGATGGGTGTCGCTCGGTAACGTCCGCCCAGCCGGAGGGCGATGCTGAAATTTTTGGCGTGACCATCGGTGGCGGCCAGCAACCAGAACAGGATCTGCGTCTTGAAGAAGTTGATGCGGTCTTGTTCGGCCTGTTCCGAGCCGAGCAGGATTGCCATGATCGCGGCGATCCCCGGTCCGCCGTCTGCCTGGTATTTGCGCAGGGGAGAGGTGCCGGTTGCCTGGCACAGGTCTTCCTGCGGCAAGCGGATGATCCAGGTGCCGTCGCTCGATGGTGTGCGATCGAAGCGTTCGACGACGAGGGCTTTCTGCTCCTCGAAAACAGCCATCTCGCAGTGGGCGACGGGAATGCCGTAGGCCGCCAGAATTTTCGAGCACAGCCATTCGTTCTCGATTGAACTGCGCATGTCGGCTTGCATGTTGCCGACCAGGCCCAGGGGTAATTTGAAAATATGTGTGGTCGGGGTGCTGCCGTGGGGAAGCAGCCATTTCTCGCCCTGGCGCAATAAGGCGGTTTTTTCCTGGGCACCGGCGATGGACAGGCGCAAGTCACCCAGCTCATCCTGTTGCCCGAGGACTTGGGCCGAGGGTGTGTTGCGTAAATGCCGGGCGATCGCGGCGACGCTCAGTTCCTCGCCCTTGATCTCATAGATGTCGGTGGGCGATTCATCTTCGGGCAGCAGTTGTATCGCCCCGACGCAATCGCGCCCGAGTTGGTACAGCAACTGGAAGGCATCGGTGCCGCCGGCCTGGTAACGCTGCGCCAGGCGGCGGCGAATCGCGTCGTTGTCCGGCAACAGGTTGTCGAAGTAGTGACTGACAATTTCCCCTTGATAGGGCGCATTGCCCGGCAGGAAGGGTAAGGACAGGGATAACGGGCGGGCTTGCTCATCGCCCAGCCAGGCAGCGAAATACGTCAGGCGGTCGCCCTGGCGGCCGGTTTCCCAATAGCCGACCGGGATGCCGTTCATCCAGATATTCAAGCGCCGGGTTTTTGCCCGTCGGCCCATATTTACCAGCTTTCTTTCTTCTTCGGCGGTACGGCAAGCGGGGCGGACTTGGTCGAGGGGGGGCGAGGCGGGGGCGACGGGCAATCGGTGGTTTGTGCCGTCGGCACGTCAATCTCTGGCACGAGTGTCGGGGCTGCCCGGTCTAGCGAGATATTGACGTTCAACAGACGCAATACCGTAAACAGGCGCTCCAAGGTTGCTGTTGCCGGCTTGGCTTCAAAGTAGGCATAGCTTTGCTGGGTGATACCCAGTTTTTCTGCCATGGCCGCCTGGGTAAGCTCTTGTTCCTTGCGAAACGCTTTGAGAACCAAAGGAAGCTGATTCAGTGTTTTAATCGGGTAAGTCATCATCGCCTCCTGAACCATGTCCATTCGGGACTGTAGAATTTGAACTGTACTTTACATTAACAGTTTGTGGTTTGTATATGTAAAATACAAAGCAAAATTTGTAAGATATAAATACAGTCCATGGATTGTATTGTCTCGAAGACTGGCTGGCCAAAAAAGCCCGTCGTTACGTGGTCGAAATTAACGCTACATGAACTTCGGCCAGATTCGGGAGTTTGTGGAGCAGGCGGCGACTGTCGAGATGTAAGTTGCGAAAATCGGCGCCTTTCGGGGCGTTGAGCGTAACAAAAGGCCTTGTCGGGAAATCGACGGGGGCCTATTAATTCTACTTTGTCAGATTGATCTTCACTTTGATGCGCCAAGGGATTCGGCCTGTTTTCGATAAGCGGATTGCATGGCCTTGAAGCGTCGTCGGTGACGATCCTCGATCATGCCGACAAGGTCATCATCGGTTTTGACCTTGCTGGGTAGTTTGTGCCGCAGGATGTCGATCAGGTCATGGCAAGAGAGCATGCTGGCGGTGATTTCCCGATGCGCCAGGCGCTCTTTGGCGAGGAACATCAAGGCAATCATGACCAGCGCCATGTGGTGATGCCAGGCTTGCCAGCCCCGAACCTGATAGTCGGCCATGCCGCAGGTGCTCTTGGCATCTTCAAAAGCCCGTTCGACGAAATGGCGGTCAGCCTGCATGCTGGCCAGTCGGCGCAATGACGCCTGGGGCTTGGCATTGCTGAAACAGAACTTGAGTTTGCTACCGTCGATTTCTCGGCGGACCAAGAGATGCCAGCAGCGTGCTGTTGTCGCCTTGCCATCCCAAACATAGACCCGCCGGGTCAGATACTCGGCGATGACCTCGCCCTTTTCGCCGGGGCGTACCGACAAACGGCGCCAGGCACTATCGGGTTGGGCACGCGCCCAGTCGGTGACTGTCTGGGCCTCGGTTTGGGCGCGCAAGGTCTTGGGCGCTTTGCCGCGGGGGGACGTGCGCTCAGGAATGGCCGGCTGCGGGTTCTCCAGATAAATCCCCCGGTCAGCGTGAATCTCAGCCAGAAAGGTTTCGCCTTCATCATCAAGATCGTTCAACAGCCAGGGCAAATGGCCGTAACCCGCATCAAATACGACATGGCTGTAGCGTAGTCCTTCACGCCGCAAACGCAGTAACAAGGCCAAGGTGATTTCCCCCTTGGTCCGGAATTCCAGGGATTCCGGCATGCCCGCCTCCCGGCAACGTTGCAAATCATCGAACCAGTGCTCGGGTACAAACAGCTCGCCATCCACCAGAGCGCAGGCGCGATCCCGCACCAGGGCGGCAAAGACGCCCACCTGACTGTTCTCGGTCTTGCCCAGGCGGCCATTCCATTGGCGCGCGACGCCAACGGACTTGTCACCCTTCTTCTCAAAGGCAGACTCATCGAAGACCAAAGCGGCGCCGTGGCCAAAGTGGGCATTGGCATCGACAATCAGTTGCTGCCTGACCTCGGCGCGCGACCAGTTGGATTCGCTCAGCATGTGATGGAGCCGTTGGTAGTGGCTACCTGCCACCTGCTCGGCCATGTGTTCCATGTTGCGCCGGTCGCACTGGAATAGTCCGTGGAGATAGAGCTTGGCAGCGTGTTCAACAGAGCGGGTTTGTCGCTGGAAGCAGCGCAGATAAGGGCTGAAATGGTCGTCAAAGTGGGCCAGCGCCGATCTGACCAGGCCGCCAATGCATTTGGAATATTGAGGCCGTCATGGTGAGTTAAAGCCTCATTAAAATCATTTAAAACAATACGTTGCATTTTATCACATGACGCTTTCAGATGACTGCGAGCGAATCTGACAAAGTAGAATTAATAAACCATTGGGGTAATCCCACGGCTCTGCCGGGGGACTCGCCAAGGTTTGACCTATACGGCGGTCGTTGTGAGTCTTCTATCTCGCCACTTGACGCGGTGCGGGGATAAACCGTCTGACGTGGGCTTTACAGGAGGCTTGTCAGGTAATACTCTAGGGTAAGAGTAAGAAAGTTAAAGTGTGCTATGAAAATCACCAGCAAAGGGCAGGTCACCATTCCCTTGGCCGTGCGGGAAAAGGCGGGGCTGCATCCGCATGGCGAGGTCGAGTTCGCCGTTCTGGACAATGGCGATGTGGTCATTCGTCCCGTGTCGCCTGCTGCTTCCGGGATACGCGCCGCTTTTGCGCGGGTTCGCGGCTCGGCCAACGCGGCGCAATTCAAAAGCATGAACACCGACGAATTCATGGCTTTCCTGCGTGGTTGAGGCGACTGCTCTCCCCGCCGCGAGCGAGCCGTCTGTCCGCCATTTTGTGACGCCATCGTCCGCCACCCTGGTGGATAGCTGTGTGTTGATCGACGTACTGGCCGATGACCCGGTTTGGGCAAACTGGTCGCTTGATCAATTGGAAAAACTGGGGCAACAGGGGCCGCTGGTCATCAATCCGCTCATCCTGGCGGAAATCAGCCCGCGTTACGAGCGCGCCGACGACCTTGAGGCGGCGCTCGCCGGATTGCCGCTGGTGCGCGAAAATCTGCCCTGGGATGCGGCCTTTCTGGCCGGGCAGGCATTTCGTGTCTATCGCCTGGGCGAGAGCGTCAAGAGCTCGCCGATGCCCGACTTTTACATTGGTGCCCACGCCCTGGTGCGCGGCATGCGCTTGTTGACCCGCGACGTGAAGCGCTATTGCAACTACTTCCCCCGGCTGGCCATTGTCGGGCCAACCGGGTTGAACCCTTGACGACACTGCGGAAGCGGAACTGATGAGCGATTTGTTTTCCCAAGGTGGACCTGAAACCAACGTGCCGCTGGCCGAGCAACTGCGTCCGCAAACCCCGGACGAGGTAATCGGCCAGCAGCATTTGCTCGGGCCGGGCAAGCCGCTGCGCCTGGCGTTCGCTTCCGGCCAGCCGCATTCGATGATCCTCTGGGGGCCGCCGGGGGTGGGTAAAACCACGCTGGCGCGGATGATGGCGACGCAGTTCAACTGCGAGTTCATCGCCCTGTCGGCGGTGTTTTCCGGCATCAAGGAGGTGCGCGAGGCGGTGGTGCAGGCCGAGATGTGGCGGGGGCAGGGCAAGCGCACCATTCTGTTCGTCGATGAAATCCACCGCTTCAACAAGGCGCAGCAGGACGGGTTTTTGCCTTTTGTCGAATCCGGGTTGTTTACCTTCATTGGCGCGACGACCGAGAACCCGTCGTTCGAGGTCAATTCGGCGCTGCTCTCGCGGGCTTCCGTCTATGTACTGAAGTCCCTGGATGAGAGCGAAATGGGGACGCTGTTCGACCGGGCCTGCCAGCGGGCGCTGGCCGATCTCGAATTTGATGCGACGGCCCGCGAACGGCTGGTCGGCCTGGCTGACGGCGATGCCCGGCGCTTGCTCAACTTGCTCGAACAGGTGCGTACGGCAGCGCATACGGCGGGTTTAAGCGTGGTCGACGGGGCTTTCATCGAGGCCACGCTGGCCCAGAGCCTGCGTCGTTTCGACAAGGGCGGCGATGCCTTCTACGACCAGATTTCAGCCTTGCACAAGTCGGTGCGCGGCTCCAACCCGGATGCGGCGCTCTACTGGTTCACCCGCATGCTCGACGGCGGCGCCGATCCGCGCTACCTGGCCCGGCGCATCATCCGCATGGCCTGGGAAGACATCGGCCTGGCCGATCCGCGTGCCATGCAACTGGCCAACGATGCGGCGGAAACCTATGAACGCCTCGGTTCGCCGGAAGGCGAACTGGCGCTCGGCCAGGCGGTGCTTTACCTAGCTGTCGCCGCCAAGTCGAATGCCGGTTACAACGCCTACAACGCGGCCCGCGCCTTTGTCGGCAAGGACGGCTCGCGGCCGGTGCCGGTGCATCTGCGCAATGCGCCGACCAAGCTGATGAAGGAACTCGGCTACGGCCACGCCTATCGCTACGCGCACGATGAGCCGGAAGCCTACGCCGCAGGCGAAAGCTATCTGCCGGAGGGTATGCCGGAGCCGGGCTGGTACCAGCCGACGCCGCGCGGTCTGGAAGGCAAGATCGGCGAAAAGCTCGAACATTTGCGTGCCCTCGATCAGCAGGCTCGCCGCCGACCGCGTCGCAACGAGGGCGGCGAACAGTAAATTGGAAACCGTCGCGCCATGGTGCAGCGAAGAGTCAGAACGGCGCGCCGGATAATCCGGGCGAGCCGTTGTTTCTCTCGGCGTCTCGGCGCTTGACTGGCGTTTTCTCAGGGGCCGGGTTAGGACGTGGTCTTGCTGGCGATGTTGCGGCGCAGCCAGGTCAGCATGTCGTCCCAGATTTCCCGCTGTTCGCGGGGGGGCGGCATGCTGGTGGCGTTGGGCAATTCGATGGTGATTACCGGCAGGTTTTTCGCGATGCCGCCGTAGTTGCCGAGCGAACCCGGGTAGATGCCCAGGCGGTTCAGGTTGAGATGGCCAAAACGCCGCGGCTGATGGGCCGGGCCGTCATAGTCGAGAATGCCGAAGGGGGCGTGTACGCTGACCACGACATCGGGCTGGAAACTTTCTATTTGCTCGCGCAACCAGCGGGTTTCCGTTTCCGAATTGGCGCTCTGGCCGGGGAAGCGGCGCGGGTCGCGGCCGGTCTTTTTGGCCCAGTAGGCATGGGCGTCGCTGTTCCAGTCGGTGGTCGGAAAGTTGCGGTTGAGATCGACGCCATGGCTATTCACCCGTTGCGGCGGATTGTTCAGCAGACCGTCCGGATTGGCCACGGGAATGACCCGCCAGTGGTACTGGCGGGCTTCGCTGTTGGCATCGTCGAGCCATTGCAGCCAGCGGAAGACGATCGAGGCCGAGGTCAGCTCGTCGCCATGGATGCCGCCGATCAGCAGGATGCGCCGGGCGCGGGCCGGCGCTTTGCCAGCCTGGGCGATCTTGCGGGTGGGCGGCGCAATGTCGCGCGACATCAGGGCGTGGCCGCGGGCCGAGGTCACCGTGGCGGCTTGCAGGCCGAGACTGCGGCAGACCGGCGGCGGCACACTGCCCAGGCGTTTGCCGATCGCCGCACACCAGTCTTCGGTCGGGGGCGGTGGGGAAGCGATGGCCCGGGCGGGCGACGATAGCGACAGGGAAGCCAGGGCGAGCAAAAGAGTGGGGGCTATACGATGCATGGGGACGACAGTGTTGTTTTAACTTGGCGTCATGATAATCGTCGACGGGGGGTTTGTCTGTGTCCCGTTTCCCGTTGCCGCTGGGCGTTAGGCGCCTCGCGTATAATCACGCTCTTCCCGGAGCCGATGCTCCGCTTGTTACAGGTCAAATCATGCTCGACATCCAACAACTCCGCTCCAATCTCGACGCCGTCGCCGAAGGCCTGGCCAAGCGCGGCAAGCCTATCGACTTTTCCGAATTCAAGACGCTGGAAGCCGAGCGCAAGACCTTGCAAAGCCGTACCCAGGAACTGCAGGCGCAGCGCAACAGCCTGTCGAAGCAGATCGGCATGTTGAAGGGCAAGGGGCAGGATGCTTCCGAGGTGATGGCCCAGGTCGGTGCCCTGGGCGACGAGCTGAAGGCCTCGGAAGTTCGGCTCGGCGAATTGCTGGAACGATTCAACGCCATTCTGGCGGCGCTGCCGAACATTCCCGACGAGTCGGTGCCGGTCGGCAGCGATGAGTCCGGCAATGTCGAAATCAAACGCTGGGGCACGCCGCGCGTTTTCGATTTCCCGGTCAAGGATCACACCGATGTCGGCGAGGCCCTCGGCCAGCTCGATTTCACTACTGCCGCGAAGATCGCCGGCGCCCGCTTCTCGCTGTTGAAGGGCGGCCTGGCCCGCCTGCACCGGGCGCTTGCCCAGTTCATGCTCGATACCCATACCGAACAGCATGGCTATACCGAGCTGTACGCGCCATATCTGGTGAATGCCGCCAGCCTGATGGGCACCGGCCAGTTGCCGAAGTTCGAGGAAGACCTGTTCAAGGTGCTGCGCGGCGAGCAGGACCCGCTCTACCTGATCCCGACCGCCGAAGTGCCGGTGACCAATATCGTGCGCGATGAAATCCTGGCCGCCGAGGTCCTGCCGCTGAAGTTCGTCTGCCACACCCCGTGTTTCCGTTCCGAAGCCGGTTCCGGCGGCCGTGACGTACGCGGCATGATCCGCCAGCACCAGTTCGATAAGGTCGAGTTGGTGCAGGTCGTGCATCCGGAGCGGTCGGCCGAAGCACACGAAGAGTTGACCCGGCAGGCCGAAATCATTCTCGAGAAGCTCGAGCTGCCGTATCGCCGGATGGCGCTGTGTTCCGGCGACATGGGCTTCTCCGCCGCCAAGACCTACGACCTCGAAGTCTGGTTGCCGGCCCAGAATACCTATCGCGAGATTTCCTCCTGCTCCAATTTCGGCGCCTTCCAGGCCCGTCGCATGCAGGCCCGTTTCCGCAACGACAAGAACAAGCCGGAGCTGGTGCACACCTTGAACGGCTCCGGCCTGGCGGTCGGGCGGACGCTGGTCGCCGTGCTGGAGAATTTTCAGAATGCCGACGGCAGCGTGACGATTCCCGCTGTGCTGCGTCCCTACATGGGCGGTCTGGACAAGCTTACGGCCTGATCCGGGGGCCGGACCTCGGGGTGGGGAGGCCGATCATTCGCCCGAGCCGGGGCGAGATCGGCTGAAACGATTCCTCGTTGCGGACGAGGATGTCGTAATAGCTGCGAATGTTTTCGACCAGGATGACCGCCTCGCCGCCGCGCGCCCGCCCGGATTTCAGGCGGCGGTAATACTTGGGCTGGGCGAGCAGGGGTAGGATGCGCTTCATGTCGAACCAGATGCCGGGGTCGGCGCCCAGTTGCCGGGCCAGGTTACGGGCGACATTGAAATGGCCGGGGCCGATGTTGTAGGCGGCAAGGGCCAGCCAGGTGCGGTCCGGTTCGGCGATTTGCGGGGTGACCTGGTCCTTCAGCAGGGTCAGGTAACGGGCGCCGGCCAGGATGCTTTCGCGCGGGTCCAGTCGGTTGCTGACGCCGAGGCGGTCGGCCGTTTCCTCGGTGAGCATCATGATGCCGCGGACGCCGGTCGGGCTGGTCGCTTCCGCCTCCCATTGCGACTCCTGGTAGGCCACGGCGGCGAGCAGGCGCCAGTCGATGCCGGCGATGCTTTGCCCGGCCTGGAAATGGTGGCGCAATTTGGGCAGCATGCTCTCGGTACGGCCCAGAAATTTGATGATGTCGGGTTGTTTCAGGCGCCGGACATGGCCGTAGTAACGATCTTCCAGGCGGGCCATGGTGCCGTCGAGTTGGGCCTGCTCGACAAAGCCGCAAACCCGGGCCAGCAATTCGGTGTTGGGCTTGCGGCCCAGCCACCAGACGATCGGCGTGTCGGCGCTAAGGTCGAGCGTCGTCTGCAGCGACGGGGTGAATTGGCTGGCGATGTCGACCAGGCTAGAATCGATCGCCGCCAGATGGCTGGGCGTACTGTCGACGGTGTCCAGCAGGTCGAAGATGTCGCCTTCCTTTTCCTCGATCACTTTCAGGCCGGGAACGCTCTGCTGTAATTTTTTCAGGGTGGCCAATTGCCGGGAGGCGCTCAGGGCATGGACGCTTCGGCCATCTAGGTCGGTTGTTGCGGTGATCGGCGGGGCGGCGGTGTTTTGCACCAGGACGTCGTGACTGTGCAGCAGCGGCGGCGTTACCCGCTGCGCTGCGTCGTCCGGCAAGGACAACCAGCCGATCGCGATATGCGCTTCGCCGGCCGCCATCCGGGCGGCGATTTCCGTCGGTTCGGCGATAAGATATTTGACGCCGACCCCGAGTTCCCGGGCAAAGGCCTCGATCAGATCGTGCTCCAGGCCGCTGGCCGGGTCGCTGTCATCCTCGCTGTGGGTGAGCGGGCCGGTCGTCGCCAAGACCACCAGGTCGTGCTGGGCCGGTGTCGGAAAGGGCAGGGCGCGGCCGAACCATGCGCTGTCGCAGGCGGCGAGCCAGAAAATCGATAAGCCAACAAGTGTGTTTTTGAAGCTGCGCATATCTACTTTTGTGCTATTATCTCGGCCGCTGCGGAGAGGTGGCAGAGTGGTCGAATGTACCTGATTCGAAATCAGGCGTACTGCAAGGTACCGTGGGTTCGAATCCCACCCTCTCCGCCAGCGAATAAACAAGCGCCTTGCCGGGCGCTTTTTTGTTGTGCCGGGCAAAGACGCCCGCTATCCAGAGGGGTTGAGCGATGCCCGGGCTAGCTTGTGAAACCGATGCGGGCGCGATGTTATCCGAATTCAGACAGTTTTCAAGCGTCTTCCCCATGCCGCCCCGGAGTGCCCCGGCTTTTTCTAAGAGGGCCGGGCGGCAATCCATTCCCCCAACGGTTCGGTCGATTGCCTATACTTGAACAAGGCGCCGGATGGCGTCGTCAGGTTTGGGAGTCAGCCATGCGTAAATTGCTCATCACCGTCTTTGCTGCGCTATCACTGCTGGCGCTTCCCGTGCATGCGGACCGGGGTTATGGTCATCGTGGTGGATATGGTCACCATGGGGGCGGTTCGGTGGCCGCCGGACTGGCCATTTTTGGCGTCCTGACCGGGCTGGCGATTCTGTCCGAGCAAAACCGGCAGAGCTATGTCGATCCTTATTATGCCCGGCCAGCCTACGTGCCGCCCCCCGTCTACGTCGAGCAATCGCCGGATGCCGTGCCTGCAGCGAATCCAGCCGGGACATGGTATTACTGTGCTTCAAGCGCACTGTACTACCCATACACGCGCGATTGTCCGGAAGGTTGGCAGGCTGTTCAGGCGCAGCCCTATTGATTGTCTAGCTGAACTGGTGGTCGTTAAAGGGGGGGGCGGATATCCCTCCGGTTAAATACCATCATCGCCCGGGCTACGCTCGCGCAGACCTGTAGGGCGCTTAGCTTGAGCGGGGCGTCTCGGTAGCCATTCGATCTCCCGGCGCCTCGGCGCTGCGTGGCGACGAGCTCTTGTCGGCGACGTAGGGCTTCAGTCCAAGGTCGAATTCGATAACGTGCCGTTTGATCCAGATCGAAACAGCGGCGATGATGTCCGGTAAGTCGGTGGTTTTTCCGTCCATTGCATCGAAGTGTATCTGGGTCAATTCTTCCAGTATCCGTTCGTGCGCTTTTCGGTGCTCGCTCTGCAGGGGCGCCGGGATCGCCAGCTGGCTCATCAAGGCTTCTTCGCTGACGAAGTGTTGAAAAATCTGGCTGCCGAAATCCGATAGGGCGTCGCTCAGTGCCTCTTCCGGGTATTTGCTCTGGCTGGTCGATTTCAGTTTGTCGAGTGTCGCCAGTAGCGCTCGATGCTGAGCATCAATCTCCGGGCTGCCGAGAAGCAAGCTGTCATCCATGGCGTTAAGCTCAGACAATTGTTCGATCTCATGGTGGTGGCGAATGTCGAGTCCGGGATGACACGTAAGCAATCGTCAGGTCATCAAAACTGTATCGAGATGCTCAGTATCGCATTGCTTTTTGACGAAAGGAATATGACCAAGGTTATAGGTAGCGGTGTTAAGTCCCTTTTCCTGGCCCTGCCTGGATGGGAATTCCGGATTCTTTGCCTTGGGGGCTTGCAAAACCTGGCCGGGAATTTATAATGCGGGCCCTCCTCAGTAGCGAATCTGAGGATCAGTCGAGCGGCAGTAGCTCAGTTGGTAGAGCGCAACCTTGCCAAGGTTGAGGTCGAGAGTTCGAGACTCTTCTGCCGCTCCAGTTCATTGCAGGCGTGGTCGGGCGAGATCCGGTCAGCGGCTTGTCGGGAAAGCGTTCTTAGCTCAGTTGGTAGAGCGTCGCCCTTACAAGGCGAATGTCGGCGGTTCGAGCCCGTCAGGACGCACCAAGCTTTACGTGCCGCCCGTCACCGAGCGGGCAAGGGCGAAGAATTATTTCTTCGGCTCCTGGCGCGGCGCTTCCCCGGCGTCGGATAGCGGCTTTTGAATCTCGGTCAGGGTCAATAGACCGTCGGCTGAATTGACGATTTTGTAGATGGCATCCGGCTTCTCGCTCGATTTCTTGAGTACGGCTTGCCACTCCACTTCAGCGCTGCGTAATCCGTCAATTTTCTTGTGCACCGAAGCAATGCTGTCGGCGACATCGGTTTTCAGACTTTCATTGAATTGTTCGATTTTGCCCGCTGTCGGATTCAGTACCAATAAAACGGTATTGACAAGGGAGAGCACAAACGCCCCGCCCGCCAGTATGCTCAATAGTTTGAGCGGATTGGGTGCCTTCGGGGGTGTCTTGGTGGATTCGGTGTCTTCGGTAGCCATGATTGCCTCATCAAATGTCAACGCTTTACTTGCCTAGCTTACCCGCCGCACCGGGAAAACTCCACAACAACGGACCGCGCCGCCGGCCGAAAGGCAAACGGCGGGCAGGATTCGGCATCTGGCCTGAATTGTCGGGCTTGCGGTTTTTCGGTATCCGCCCTTGCCTGCCGCTCCCGGTCGTGCGGCGGGCCTTGCGGTGGCGGGATTGCCGGGTTGCCATGAGAGGGCGCGGGGTGATGATAAATGCCTGATTCTTATTGTTTGTATTGCCGGTCGAATGGCTGCTTCTGGCTTTTCCGGCGGCTTCAATAATTCCGCTCGCCGCTTTGGTGTTCGTTTCGCGGCAGTTCTTGGCAAAATCCGTCGGGGCTCGCCGCTATCGTCCGCCGATCACGCATGCGCTTCTTGGCCGCAAACGGTGGTGCCGGAAGTGCTTGCCAAATGGCCGACCGAAGGCGGCTACGGCAAGCCGCTGCTGCTGAATGCCGCGCTCGGCGGGGTGAAGATGCTGATCAACAGCGGCGCCGCGCCGGAGAAGTAAGGGGGCGGATGCTGGCCCGGGTGGGTGAGTCGGGCGGTGCCTTAGCCGCGCCGGCCGGTGGTCGATTTGGCCACCTTGGCGGGGCTGCCGGCTTTGCTGCTGGCGGTTTTGTGCTTGCTTTCGCTGCTTGTGGCCCGGGCGCTCTTGGCCGGGTTCTTGCCGGGCTCGGCGGCGGCCACTTTGTGACTGCCCTTGCCGGAGGCGCGCTCGGCGCGTTTGCCGTGGGCATTGGCTTCCCTCGCACTGAGCCTGGTTTCGCCGCGCTCGGCATGGCTTTTCGCCGCTTTGTCGCCCCTGGCGGAGGCTGGCCGGCAATGCTTGCGGCAAACCACTTCCGGTTCGGCTTCGACGATTTGGGTCGGTGCGACACCGCGCGCCACACTGTTCAGGTCGTCGCCGCCCTGGCCGGCCGGAACCAGCAGGGTGGTGCCGGCCCCCAGTCGGATGCCGCTGGGCAGGCTGTTGATGCGCGCCAGTTCGGGCAGCGAGATGCCGAAACGGGGTGCGATCTGACGTAGCCGTTCGCCGTGCTTCAGCGTGTAGGCTTGCCATTCGGAAAGCGGAGCGGCGTTTTTCTCGAGATTGCTGCGGAAGAGGGTCAGCTTGTCGGCGGGGAGGACCAGCGGCGTGTCGGCCTTGATGACCGGGCGATTGTGCGAGGGATTGAGGGCGATGAACTCGTCGAGCGGCATGTTGGCCAGGCGGGCCGCGGTCTTGACGTCGATTGGGTGGGGCGTGTCGATGGTCGCAAAGTAGGGGCGATTGAGGATTTCCGGCAGGTGCAACTGGACCATCAGGGCCGGGTTGCCGAAAATGTTCTTCAGCGCCTGCAGTTTGGGAACGTAATGCCGGGTTTCGTTCGGCATGGTCAGATTGACGTAATCGGTCGGCAGACCGCGCGAATTGTTCTTTTCAATCGCCCGTTTGACGGCGCCTTCGCCCCAGTTGTAGGAGGCCAGCGCCAGTTGCCAGTCGCCGTGCATTTCGTAAATGGTTTGCAGGTAATCGAGGGCGGCGCCGGTCGAGGCGACGATGTCGCGCCGCTTGTCCTGCCACCAGTTTTGTTCGAGATTGAAGCGTTTGCCGGTGGCCGGGATGAATTGCCAGAGGCCGGAGGCATTGGAGCGGGAATTGGCCATCGGGTTGAAGGAGCTCTCGACCATCGGCAGCAGCGCCAGTTCGGTCGGCATGCCGCGCGCTTCCAGTTCCTGGACGATGAAATGCATGTAGGGACGACTGCGTTCGACCATGCGGCGCAAGGCATCTGGCCGATTTTGATACCACTGCTGGTAATACAGGGTCAGGTCGTCGTTGAGATCGGGCATCGAGAAGCCGTTGCGCAGGCGATCCCACAGATTGTCCGAGTTGGCCGTCAGGTCGATGCTGCCGCTCGGTAGCGGGGCGGCGCGCAGCTCGAAAGTGTTGAGTGCCCCTTCCGCTTCGCCGGCATTCGGCTCGGCCGGCGTGGGCGAGAGCAGGGAGGGCATGAGCAGCGAGATCAGCGGGAAACTGTCGCGCGCCTCTTCAGCCGGTTTTTCCGCCAGGGCAGGCAAGGTTTGGGCGAGCAAGACGGCCCCCAGAACCATTCCGGCAATACGGCGAACAAGCGGCAGAACGTTGCGATGATGCATAAAGAGGGGGGCTCCTGACGCGAACGGCGCGACTTAATCGGGCATTATACCCGAGCTCGCGGCGCCCGGTCCCAAGTTCCGAGCCCGGCGCCGGCCGTTGCCGGGTGTGGTGGGGCGGATATCTTTGCCGCAACTCGCTACACTGGCTGCCCCACCTTGTTCCGGAGCGCCCATGCCACAGTACCCCGCACCGTCGCAACGGATCCCGACCGGCATCTGGGTGCTCGGCTTTGTCAGCTTGCTGATGGATGTCTCGTCGGAAATGATCCACAGCCTGTTGCCCTTGTTCATGGTCACGACCTTGGGGGCGAGTGCCTTGATGGTCGGCATGATCGAGGGGCTGGCCGAGGCGACGGCGCTGATCGTCAAGGTGTTTTCCGGGGTTTTGAGCGATTATCTCGGTCGGCGCAAGGGGCTGGCCCTTTTCGGCTATGCGCTGGGCGCCCTGAGCAAGCCATTGTTCGCCCTGGCGCCGACGCTCGGGGTGGTGCTCGGCGCCCGCCTGCTCGATCGGGTCGGCAAAGGTATTCGCGGCGCGCCGCGCGATGCGCTGGTGGCCGATATCGCCCCGCCGCATCTGCGCGGAGCGGCCTTTGGCCTGCGCCAGGCGCTCGATACGGTGGGCGCTTTTCTCGGCCCCTTGCTGGCGGTGGCTTTGATGTTCTGGTGGGCCAACGATTTCCGGGCGGTGTTCTGGGTCGCCCTGATTCCCGGTCTGCTCGCCGTCGCCTTGCTGCTGTTTGGCATTCGCGAGCCGGCCGGGCACCGCGACGTCCGGCGCCACAACCCGATCCGCCGGGAAAACCTGCGCCGGCTGGATGGCAATTACTGGTCGGTAGTGGCCATCGGCGCGCTATTCACGCTGGCCCGTTTCAGTGAAGCCTTTCTCGTCCTGCGGGCCGAGCAGAGCGGCATGGCGCTGGCTCTGGTGCCGTTGGTGATGGTTGCCATGAACCTGATCTACGCCGCCACGGCCTACCCCTTCGGGAAATTGTCCGATGTCATGAGTCACCGCCGTTTGCTGGTCTACGGACTGCTTGTCCTGGTTGCCGCCGACCTCGTGCTGGCGGCCAGTGCTCACTGGGCGGTGCTGTTGCTCGGCGTGGCTCTGTGGGGCATCCATATGGGCATGACGCAGGGACTGCTGGCGACCATGGTGGCCGATACGGCGCCGGCCGACCTGCGCGGGACGGCCTTTGGCTTCTTCAATCTGCTGAGCGGTATCGCCCTGCTGCTGGCCAGTGCGACGGCCGGCCTGGTCTGGGATCGTTACGGTGCGGCGTGGACCTTCTACGGCGGGGCGGCGTTCTGCGGGCTGGCGTTGCTTGGCCTGTTCTGGCGCTCCCGTCAGCGCGCCGCCGTCAATAGATAAAGGGTAATTGCAGGCTGTCGGTGCCCAGGGCGTCGCCGCTGGTTTCCCGGCACAGTGCCAGAAAGCTGCGGGTGGCGGGGCTGACGTGGCGCAGGCGGTGGCGGGCAAAATAGAAATGGCGGCGCAGATCGAACTGCGGCGTCTTGATTTCGACCAGACTGCCGCGCCGGAAGGCTTCGCGCAAGGCCAGCCGGGACAGGCAGCCAATGCCGAGGCCGGATTCGACGGCGCGCTTGATGGCTTCGGTGTGTTCGAGTTCGAGTTGGATGTGGAGGTCGGGTAGCGCCCGGGCGATTACCCGGTCGAACAGGGCGCGGGTGCCCGAGCCCGCTTCGCGGACGATCCACGACTGGCGGTTGAGGCTGGCCATGCCGCTGTCGGCGCGGCCGGCCAGGGGGTGCTGCGGGGCGCAGAAGACAACCAGCGCGTCGTCGAGCCAGGGTTCGAGCAGCAGGTCGGGGTCGCTGGCTTCGCCTTCGATGAGGCCGATATCGAGTTCGAAGCGCAACAGGCGGGCGACGATACTGTCGGTGTTGGCGACCTGGAGCCGGGTTTTCGACGCCGGATGGCGCCGCAGGTGTTCGGCGACGATCAGCGTCGCCAGGTAGTTGCCGATGGTCAGTGTGGCGCCGACCGCCAGCGGGCCGAGGATGTTGCCGGCCAGATAGCTTTCGAGGTCGGCGGCCCGGGCCAGCATTTCCTCGGCCTGCGGCAACAGGCCGCGGCCGGTGGCATTGAGACGCAGGGATTTGCCGATGCGGTCGAAGAGCGGGCAGTCGAATTGCCGCTCCAGTTCGACCAGGGCGCTGCTCGCCGCCGATTGCGACATGGCCAGTGCGGCGGCGGCCCGCGAAACGTTTTCGCTGGCGGCGATGGCGGCGAAGATTTCGATCTGGCGCAGGGTAATTCGCATATCGATTTTATGGGTAAGCAATAGCGAAATTATCCGCTAATACAAATAAACGGGAAAGCCTATGATCTGTCCAATGCAAAAGCCGAGGACCGCCACCATGAGTTCACTAGCCACCGAAAAAGTCATTTCCGTCCATCACTGGAACGACACCCTGTTTTCCTTTCGCACGACGCGCGATCCGGGGCTGCGTTTCATCAACGGCCAGTTCGTGATGATCGGTCTGGAAGTCGATGGGCGGCCGCTGACGCGCGCCTACAGCATCGCCAGTGCCAATCATGAAGAACATCTGGAATTTTTCAGCATCAAGGTGCCGAATGGTCCGCTGACTTCGCGCCTGCAGCATCTCGAACCGGGTGACCCGATCATCGTCAGCAAGAAGCCGACCGGCACGCTGGTGCTGCGCGATCTGCGACCGGGCAAGCGGCTCTTCATGTTCGCCACCGGCACCGGTCTGGCGCCCTTCATGAGCCTGATCCACGATCCGGAAACTTACGAGAATTTCGACAAGATCATCCTCATCCACGGCGTGCGCTGGAGCAACGAACTGGCGTACCACGACTACATCACGCAGGAGCTGGCCGGACATGAGTTTTTCGGCGACTGGGCGAGGGAGAAGCTGATCTATTACCCGACGGTGACGCGCGAACGTTTCCGCAACAATGGTCGGCTGACCGATCTCGTCAAGTCGGGCAAACTCTATGCCGATATCGGCGAGGCGCCGCTCGATGCGGCCACCGATCGCGCCATGATCTGCGGCGGTCCGGATATGCTGAACGATACCGCGGCTATGCTCGATGCCCTTGGTTTCGAGATTTCGCCGCATATCGGCGTGGCCGGCGACTACGTCATCGAACGGGCCTTCGTCGAGAAATAGGGCGGGAGTGGTGTCGTCCGGCGCTAACCTAGAAAATGCAATTGAACCGCAGAGACGCAGAGGTGCTGAGGAAAAACAAAGGCTTGCCGGGATATTCGGCACACCTTCTTCTCTGCGCCTTTGCGACTCCGCGGTAAGGTTTTTAGGGGTAATCGGCAAGAGCCGACAGCAGCCCGGCCAGTTGGTCGATTTCACCGGCCAGTTGGTCGATGCTCGGGGCGAGTTCGGCCAGTTGTCCGAGCCTCGCCTGGCCCTCGATTTCGCCGGCCAGGCGTGCCGCCGGCTCGGCCTTGAAGGTGATGAGAAGGCGGTGTAGGCACTGGGCGGTGCGGGCGATCGGTCGGCTGTCGTTGTTCGCGAGGCCATCGCGCAGGCGCTGAATATTGTGTTCCCAGGTGTCGAGGAATACCCCGGCGATCATGTCCACCATTTCGCGATCGGCCAGCCGCAAGGCTTCCCCGTAATCGAACCGGGCTATCGGCGTTGCCGGCGCCAGCGCCGGGGCGCCGCAGGTCAACAGTTTTTCCAGCAATTCCTTGGCGCTGATCGGCTTTGCCAGGTAGTCATCCATGCCGGCGGCGAGGCAGGCATCGCGATCGCTCTGCATGGCGTTGGCGGTCATCGCGATGATCGGGGTGTGCGGCAGGGCGGATTGTTTTTCATAGTGCCGGATGCGGCGGGTCGCTTCGATGCCGCTCATCACCGGCATCTGCATGTCCATCAGGATGACGTCGAAACTGCGTTCGGCGTAACGAACCACGGCTTCCTGGCCATTGTTGGCAATGGTGGTGCGATGCCCCCATTTTTCCAGCAAGCTGACGGCGAGTTTCTGATTGAGCGGATGGTCTTCGACCAGCAGCACGTCCAGCGCCGGTTGCAGTTCGCGCAAGGAGTGGCGGGTGACCAGCCGGTCGGCTGGCAGGGGTTGGTGATTGCGGGTACTGTCGAAAATCCGGCAGAGGGCGGCGAGCAATTCTTCGGCGGCAATCGGTTTGGAAAAGAAACCGGCGATGCCGACCTCCTGGCAGCGCTGGGCATCGCCGCGCATCGCCCCGGAAGACAGCATGAGCATCGGGGGCAGGGTGGCGAAGCTGCGCCGGAGCCGGGCGGCGAGCTGGTAGCCGTCCAATTCCGGCATGTGGGCGTCGAGCAGGATGCAGTCGAACGCCGTCTCGTTTTTCTGCAGTAGTTCGAGGGCCATCTGGCCGGAGGCGGCCAGGGTCGGGATGATTTCCCAGGCCTCCAGCATGCCGGCCAGGACACGCCGGTTGGTCTCGTTGTCATCGACGATCAGGATGCGATGGCCGCGCATCTTGATCTGGGCCGGCCGGGCTTGCGGTGGGAATTCGTCGATCTGCAGCGGGATTGCGAAATGAAAGGTGCTGCCCCGGTCGATTTCGCTCTCCAGCCACATTTCGCCGCCCATCAGGTCGACCAGGCGGCGGGAAATGGAAAGGCCGAGGCCGGTGCCGCCATATTTGCGGGTGGTCGAACTGTCTTCCTGGGAGAAGGCGTCAAAAATTAGCTGCTGTTTTTCCGGGGCGATGCCGATGCCCGTGTCGCGGACGGCAAAATGCACCCGGGCCGGGTTGTCGGCCGGCTCCTGCAGGCTGACGCGCAGGTCGATTTCGCCTTGTTCGGTGAATTTGATGGCATTGCCAATCAGGTTGATCAGGACCTGGCGAATCCGTCCGGGGTCGCCGAAAACGTGGCTCGGTACGGCGGGCAGGATTTCGCAGACAATTTCGATATTCTTTTCATAGGCGCGCAGGGCCAGGGGTTTCAGGGTTTCGGCGAGGAGCCGGTGGAGATCGAAGGAGATGTGTTCGACGAGCAGTTTGCCGGCTTCGATTTTTGAAAAGTCGAGAATGTCGTTGATGATGGTGAGCAGCGAATCGGCCGATGATTTGACGGCCGCCATGTATTCGCGCTGCTCGTCGGTGAGCGCCGTATCGAGGGCGAGGTCGGTCATGCCGATGATGCCGTTCATCGGGGTGCGGATTTCGTGGCTCATATTGGCCAGGAATTCGCTCTTGGCGCGACTGGCGGCTTCCGCCGCTTCCTTGGCGAGCAAGGTTTCCCGTTCCGCCAGTTTGCGCTCGGTGATGTCGATGATGACGCCGAGTACGCCGTAGACCGTGCCGTCGAGCTGGGTCAGGGCCGCCTTGCGGTAAATGGCTTCGTGGCGTACGCCGTCGCGCCCATGGACCACGGCCTCGTAGGTTTGGGTGCCCGGCTTGCGCATCAGCTCGCGGTCCTTGACGAGATGCACGGCCGCATCCTGCGGGCTGAGCAGGTCGTGCAGCGTGCGCCCGATAAAGTCCTCGCGACGGAGATTGAAGAACAGTTCGAAGGCCCGGTTGAGGCGGAGATAGCGTCCTTCGGCGTCCTTCAGATACATGGGCAGCGGAATGGCTTCGACCAGTTCCTCGACCAGGTGCAATTGCTCGGAAAGCTGGGCTTCCATTTGCTTGCGGTCGGTAATGTCGGTGCGGATGCTGATGTACTGCTCGGGTAATCCATCTTCGCCGGGGAAGGGGACGACCGTGGCGTTCACCCAGTAGAGTTTCCCCGATTTCGAGCGATTGCGCAGCTCGCCGTGCCAGACCCGGCCTTGGCTGATGGTTTGCCACATGTCGCGGAAAAATTCCGCCGAATGGAGGCCGGAATTGATGATACGGTGATTCTGGCCGAGCAGTTGCTGGCGGCTGAATTCGCTGATCTGGCAGAAGCGGTCGTTGGCGTAGATGATGTTGCCGGCAGTATCGGTGATGCTGACGATGGCATGCTGGTCGAGGGCGAATTTCTGGTTGGTCAGGGCGCGCCGGCTGGTTTCGCTTTCCGCCACCAGATCGGCCAGGCGTTGCGAGAGGGCGCCGAGATCGGCTTCGGCGAGGATGATCGAGTCGTTGCCGGCGGCGGTGTTGGGGAGCAGGACGCGGACCGCGTCGCGTAGCGAAATCAGCGCATTTTCCCGTGCTAGCAGTTCCTGGCGCAGTTGGTCATTGAGCGCCGACAATTCCCGCGAGGAAATTTCCAGGCTGCGCGTGCGCAATTGCAGATCGCGTTCGTACTGCTCGTATGAGGCATCGATCCGCTCGAGCAGCTCACGCAGGCCGTTGAACAGCCCGGCACTGTCGGTTTCGGCCGAACTGGCGGCGGCGTGCAGTTTTTCGAGGAGCAGCGTGAGGGCCGCCTCGTCTTCGATGCCGATGGTACGTTTGAGTTGTCGGAGCAGGGCTTTTTGCATGCTTCTTGTCCCGGGGCGGCTCAGTCTTCGCTCAGGCAGGTGATGGTCATCGTCTGGTTGTGCAGCAGGCAGGATGAGCCGGGCATGAAGGGGCTGATCTCGCCGTAGGAGTAGAAACCGGTGAGGACGGTCTGCTTGCCGAAGACCTCGCTGACCGCGTCGACTTCTTCATCGACCCGGCCGCCCATGACCAGTTTGCGGCCGACGCAACTGACCAGCAGGGCGAGCTGCTCGGTCGGCGCGGCTAGCATTTGGGCAGCGGCGCGGGCCGCCGTTTCGGCGCCATGGACCAATTTTTCGGTGCTCGAATGCATCAGCTTGAGGTAGCCGTCGGCGAGTATTTCGCCGGCCAGGGTCAGGCTGCCGGCTGCTTCGTCGATGCCGAGTATGGTCCGGATCAGGCCGATGCTGTTGTGGTCTTCGCCGAGCATGGCAAGCGGAAAAAGCAGGCCGGAGGCGGGCAGGTCCTTGGCGTGTTCGCCGAGGTAGCGTTTATAAACGGCGAGCGCCGGCTCGCCGTCCAATTCGAATAGAACGTTGCCGGCACAGCGCGTAACCTTGCGAGCCGGGCCGAAAGCTTCCCAGCCGCCGAACGAGCCGTGACCAAAGTGCAGGTGCTCGCCATGCAGACCGAGAGCGACCACGGTCCGGTCGCTGATGCCCTGCGGGCCGAGCGTAAAGGTCTGGCGGAAGGCGCCGCCATCGCCGGCCAGGCCGCCGGTAATCGGCATGCTGCTGCCGAGAACGGCGGTCAGGCCGTTGACCAGGGCGCTGCCGTTGATCTCGACGCCGGGCCCGAAAACGAGAACGCTCTTCAGATCGGGGGCGGCCAGTTGCAGGCCGAGTCGCTGACCGGCGGCATAGGAGTCGGCCATCTCGGCGAGGGGGGTGCTGGCACAGCTAGCGGTAATCTTGTCAAAACGAATGGCGGTGAGCGTGCAACTGCCGTCTTCAACGCCGTCGCCGGTAATTTCGCCGGCGGTCGAGCAACCCAACAGAATGGCCTGCGGGCAGGCCGAACGCAGGGCATCGACGAAGCCCGTTGCCGAAAAATGGGCAACCGAACCGAAAGCCAGCAGCAAACTGGCATCGGGCATGTTCAGCGTGGCCAACTGGCTAGTCAGTTGTTCCGGCTTTCCTATGCTTTTCTGGACAATTTGCACCTGACGCACTCCCGGCTCGAAAGACGATCAAAGCTAACATAAAGCGCCGGGGCAGGGGCGATCGGTTTTGTCCACTGCCCGGCATCAGGAAGTTGATCGGGATGTGATCGTTAGCGGCGTTTTCGTCGCGCCTTATCTGTTCGCAGTTCGGGGATGGAAACGAAAAACCCGCTGAAAATCGCGGTGATTTTCAACGGGTTTAATGGTTGGCGGAGTGGACGGGACTCGAACCCGCGACCCCCGGCGTGACAGGCCGGTATTCTAACCAACTGAACTACCACTCCAGTACTGCAAAATCTTCTGCCAAATTCTTGGCGTCCCCACGGGGATTCGAACCCCGGTCGCCGCCGTGAAAGGGCGGTGTCCTAGGCCTCTAGACGATGGGGACCCGGACGTTGGTGCTACAACCGACAACTGCTGGTTCGGAATCTGGTGGAGGTACGCGGGATCGAACCGCGGACCTCTTGCATGCCATGCAAGCGCTCTCCCAGCTGAGCTATACCCCCATTCGAGAGACAGCCGAACCAACTTTGGCTTTTCAGCCCAGACTGCGAAATTGCCGCAACCTGCATAAAAAAACCGGATGAATCCGGTTTTCAGAATTGGCGGAGTGGACGGGACTCGAACCCGCGACCCCCGGCGTGACAGGCCGGTATTCTAACCAACTGAACTACCACTCCAGTACTGCAAAAACCTACTGGCGTTTTCTAGATATTTTGCGCCAGGGCGGCGACGACCTTCTCGCGCCCGATCAGCGCGATTACCGCATCGACGGATGGGGTCTGTGCCTGGCCGGTCAGGATGACGCGGAGCGGCATCGCCAGTTTCGGCATTTTCAGGCCATGCTTGCTCACCGTTTCCTTGATCAACGCATTGATGGCCGGCGCTTCCCAGGCGACTGTGGCGATCCCCGCGGCAAAATCGGCCAGCGCCGGTTTTGCTTCTTCGCTCAGATGCTGGGCGAGCAGTTCCGGATTGGGCGTGACATGGACGTAAAAGACTTCGACGGCATCGGCCAGCAGGTTCAGTGTGTTGCAGCGGTCGACGTAGAGGGCGACGGCCTTTTCGAGATCGGGGCCGGTCGCGCTATCGACGCCGCGGGCAGCGAGTCGCGGCGCGACCTTGGCGGCCAGTTCGGCGGCCGGCAAGGCCTTCATGTAATGCTGGTTGAGCCAGAGCAGTTTTTCGGTGTTGAACTGGGCGGCCGAGGCGGTGATGTGGTCAAGGTCGAACCATTCGACGAATTGCTGGCGCGAGAAGACTTCTTCGTCGCCGTGCGACCAGCCGAGGCGGGCCAGATAGTTGATCACGGCTTCACACAGGAAGCCGTCTTCGTCGTACTGCATGACCGAGACCGCGCCATGGCGCTTCGACAGCTTCGTTCCGTCATCGCCGAGGATCATCGAGAGGTGGGCGTATTGCGGCACTTCGGCACCGAGGGCGGCGAGGATGTTGATCTGGCGCGGCGTGTTGTTGACGTGGTCGTCGCCGCGGATGACGTGGGTGATACCCATGTCCCAGTCGTCGACGCAGACGCAGAAGTTATAGGTCGGCGTGCCGTCGGCGCGGGCGATGATCAGGTCGTCCAGTTCGCCATTGGCGATCTCGATGCGGCCCTTGACCTGGTCGTCCCAGGCAACGACGCCGTCCTTCGGGTTCTTGAAGCGGATGACCGGCGGCACGTCGGCCGGCGGTGTCGGCAAAGTCTTGCCGGCTTCCGGGCGCCAGCGCCCGTCGTAACGCGGCTTTTCCTTCTTGGCTTCCTGTTCGGCGCGCAGGGCATCGAGTTCTTCGCGCGTCGTGTAGCAGTAATAAGCCGAGCCCTTGGCCAGCATTTCCTGGATCACTTCCTTGTAACGCGCCATGCGCTGCATCTGGTAGAACGGACCTTCGTCGTGCTCCAGGCCCAGCCACTGCATGCCGTCGATGATCGCCTGGACGGCTTCCGGCGTCGATCGTGCGACATCGGTATCTTCGATGCGCAGAATGAACGTGCCGCCGTGGCGGCGGGCATAGGCCCAGGAAAAGAGGGCGGTACGGGCGCCGCCGATATGGAGGTAACCGGTAGGACTGGGGGCAAAACGGGTGCGGACGGGCTTCATGGGAGACGGAATCTATGCGGAAACAAAGGCGGTATTCTATCCGACCCGCGTTTGACCCGCTTCCCGAGTTGTGGTTAAATGCGCGCCTCTCAAGTGGGCGGTTAGCTCAGCGGTAGAGCACTGCCTTCACACGGCAGGGGTCACTGGTTCGATCCCAGTACCGCCCACCATTCAAGAGAAAACAGAAACCCGCTCAGCGTAAGGCTCGGCGGGTTTTTTGTGGGCTCTCGGTTATTCTTGCCGGGTGGCCCGTCTCGGCCACGCGTTGAGCAGTCCTCATCAGCAAGCTTGTGTACCTCGTTTGAATACTGTATATTTGAACAGTATATTGAGACGGGGGCCGTTATGTGTGGCTGTTTTGAACTCAAGGCGAAAGCCAGGGCGTTGACCAAGTATTTCCAGCATCTGCGACTGAACCCGTCCGAGATGCCGTGGGCCGCGGAACTGCACCCTCGGGATTGGGTGCTGATGCTGACGGCGGGCGATCGTGGCCATGTGGCCAGCCGCGCCCGCTGGGGGCTGGTCGGCAGTTTTCTTAGCGACGAGCCGCAAATTCCGGTCAGCATTTTGCGCAGTGAAGGCCTGGCGTCGATGCCGTTTTACGGCAAGATCCTGCGCGGCAAGCGTTGCCTGATCCCGGCCACGGCTTTCTTTGCCTGGCCGGTGGCGGCGGGCGCCAAACAGAAGCAGCGGATCAGCCAGCCGCAGGGCGACATCCTGCTGTTTGCCGGGGTTTTCGACCAGCATCCGCGGGCCGGGACGACCTGTGCGATTCTGACGACTTCCGCCAAGGCTGCGTTAGGGGCGGCCCATGAGCGGATGCCGGTCATTTTGAGCCGGGAGGCAGCGGCCTTCTGGCTGGAGGACTTTCCGGAATTTCCGGCGGCCGAGTTGGCACTTTTGCTGGCGGACCCGGCGCCCGGTGCACTCAAGCTCGAGCCTGTCGCCGAGCCCGAGGAATCGCCGCAATTGGCCTTCAAGTTTGCTTGAACAAGGTCCTGGTGCGCGGTCGACAGGGCGGTGTCGGAAAATTAGATGGCCGTCAGGCAAAAAATATTTTCTGGCGACCTGCGCGGCGGCCACCCATTTCACCCAGTGGTCGATGTTCTTGATCGTTATGAAGTTGCTTAAGGAAATGAGCTAAGTTCATAACCGCAAAGAAGAAAATCAGGTTACCCACAAAACCTGTGGATAACTATGGGGATAAGCTGTAGAAATCGCCTTTAAACTCCCGTCGCTAAAGACTTTGCCTTACTCTGCAAAAACTCTATGCAATGTTTTATCTATATGAAAATAAAGCGTTTAATTATTTTTGTTGACATCAGTTAAGCGCCGATTTTTTCTCGTCCGGGGCGCTTTCCGAATTTTTGCTTTGTGAATAAGTCAAGTCTTGACAGCGAAATTCTTGCCGCCGGATTGGGCTGGGCAGGGGCAAACGGGCCGGGCCACTGCCCGATGGCGGCGGCATTTTACGGTCCGGGTCGGGCGGTGTTAGTCGGGCGCCGTTTCCTGGTCGATTTTGCCGTGGGTTCTCTTGACCAGTTCATAGAATGCTTCGGCCGCCGGTGACAAGGTGCTGTTGCGGCGGCGGACCAGGATGACCTTGCGTTTGACCACCGGGCTGACCAGCGGAATGCGCCGGACGCCGGGCCGATCGCCTTCCTGGAAGGTCGAGGCGGGCAGGATGGCGCAGCCGACGCCGGCGGCGACCAGGCTGATCGCCGTGGCGTGGTGCTGGACTTCGTAGGCGCCGCTCAAACTGATGCCACGCTTGGCGAGTTGATAATCCATGAAGACCCGGGTGGCCGTCAGATTGCTGACGACGATCAACTCGGCACCGCTCATGTCGGACCAAGTGACCGATTTCATGCGGCTCAGCGGATTCGATTCGCGGCAAAAAAACATCAGGGGGTCATCGAACAGGGGCGTTTCGATGAGGTCGGGATGTTGCTCGCCATGGACCCCGATTCCCAGCTCGGCCTGGCTGCTGAGAACGGCGTCGCGTACTTCATACGAGGTGGCATCGAGCAGGCGAATGCGGTTTTTCGGACTGGTCTCGGCATATTCGCGGATCAGCTTGGGCAGGATATGTGCTGCCATGGTCGGAACGCAGGCCAGGGTAAAGCTGCCCCGGGAATATTTCGACATGTCCTTGAGGCGGCCGACGGCAGCCGTCATTTCGCTGACGATGACGCGGGCTTGCGGCAGGAAGTCGCGGCCGACGGCGGTCAACTCGACATAGCGGGTGGTGCGATCAAGCAACTTGAGGCCGAGATAGGACTCGAGTTTCTGGATGCGGCGGGTCAGGGCCGTCTGGGTGACGTGCATGTGCTCGGCAGCCTTGTTGAAACCACCGAGTTCGGCGATCACGACGAAGGCCTGGATGCCATCAAAGTCGATTTTCATTTTTGTCTCCTGCGCTTGACGAGCGGCTTTTCCGGTGCTGCCCGGGTGTCTTCGGTGAGCCGGCTACGGTGCCTGGAATATATGCGCAGATCGCAACAAAATCAAAAATTATTGCATTTCATTTTGTGTAATGGATTCCCTATTATCAAAACCACGGAAACATCTGGTCAAGAGGAGAACAAATTGCGCATACCCTGCGTTCTGATGCGAGGCGGTTCATCGAAGGGCCTGTTCTTCTTCGCCAAGGACTTGCCGGCCGATCCGGCGGCTCGCGACCGCATGCTGCTGGCCGCCATGGGCTCGCCCGACGCCCGGCAGATCGACGGTATGGGCGGCGGCAACGATCATAGCAGCAAGGTGGTGATCGTCGGCCCGTCAGCGCAGCCGGATGCCGATGTCGAGTATCTCTTCGCCCAGGTTTCAGTGGCCCGCGACTTGGTCGATATCCTGCCCAACAGCGGCAACATGTTGGCCGGCGTGGCGCCGTTTGCCATCGAATACGGTCTGGTCAAAGCCGCATCGCCGATCACCAAGGTGCGCATCCTCAATACCAACAGCCAGAAAGTCGTCGAGGCAACGGTCCACACGCCGGGCGGCAAAGTCTCCTACCTCGGCAATTTCGAACTCGACGGCGTGCCCGGCAAGTCGGCACCCATCGCCCTGCAGTTCTTCGATCCGACCGGTACCAAGACGGGACGCCTGTTGCCGACCGGCTCACCGCAGGACGTGATTTTTGGCCTGCCGGTCACCTGCATCGATTTTGCCATTCCCATCGTCTTCATCAAGGCCGAATCGCTGGGTAAGACGGGTTACGAGAGCAAGCAACTGCTCGACGGCGATGCGGTCTTCCTGCAGCGCTTGGAACAGGTGCGGGCGGCGGCTGCGCAGCTAATGGGGTTGTCCGACGCGCCGGACCGCGGCATCCCGAAAATTGCCGTGATCGCCGCGCCGCGCGCAGGCGGCACCATTGCCTCGCGCTATTTCGTCTCCTCCAACTGTCACCCGGTTTTTGCTGCCACCGGCGCCATGGCCCTGGCCGCCGCCTGCCACACCCCGGACACGATTGCCGAGGAACTGGCTGAACTCGACCAGAACGAGGCGCAGCGCATCGTTATCGAACACCCGAGCGGCAAGATGAGTTGCCACATCGTGTCGTCGGCCGATCCCTGGACCGGCGTCCCCAAGCTGGTCGGCGCCGCTTTGCTGACCTCGGCTCGTCCCCTGCTGGCCGGCGAAGTTTTCGTCGCCGATCACTGTCTTAAAGCCGAAGCGGGAAAGGACCTGACCGGCTAGTTTTCACTCATTACTTTCACCAAGCATTGCCAGTAGCTATTCCATCCAAAAAGGAGACAACACATGAAACCGATTCTCACGCTGACCGCCATTCTCGGGCTGGCCTTTGCCGGCCTGTCCCAGGCCGAGGAGCCGATGGTCATCAAGTTTTCGCACGTCGCCGCGGTCGATACGCCGAAGGGGCAGGCTGCGGAATATTTCAAGCAGCAGGTCGAAAAACGCACCAAGGGTCGGGTCAAGGTCGAGATCTTCGCCAACTCGACGCTGTACAAGGACAAGGAAGAACTCGAGGCCCTGCAGTTGGGCAGCGTCCAGATGTTGGCCCCGGTGGCCGGCAAGTTCGGGCCGGCCGGTGTCAAGGAATTCGAAGTGTTCGATCTGCCCTACATCTTCCCGGATGAAGCGGCCCTGCACCGCGTCACCCGCGGCCCGATCGGCGCCGGGCTGCTGAAGAAACTCGAAGCCCGCGGCATGGTCGGCCTATCGTACTGGGATGCCGGCTTTCGCGTGCTCAGCTCGAACAAGCCGATCCGCACCCCAGATGAGGCCAAAGGCCAGAAGATCCGCATCAATTCTTCCAAGGTCAACCAGGCGATCATGAAGTCGATCGGCGCCATGCCCCAGACCATGGCCTTCTCCGAGGTCTACCAGGCCTTGCAGACGGGCGTCGTCGATGGCGCCGATGGCAATCTGCCCAACCTGTACACCCAGAAACAATACGAAGTGCAAAAACACATCACGCTGACCCGCCACACCTACAGCGGCTATGTCGTGGTGATCAACAAGGCCTTCTGGGAAAAACTGCCGGCCGACCTGAAGACCGAGATCAGCGCCGCGATGCAGGATGCCACGGCCTACAACGACAAGGTTGCGGAAGAGGACGACGCCAAGGCCATGGCGGCCATCAAGGCTTCCGGCAAGAGCGTGATTTCCACCCCGAACAGTGAAGAAAAATCCCGCTGGGTCAAGGCGATGAGCCCGGTTCAGGACGAACTGGCGCCGCGCATCGGCAAGGAGCTGATCGACGCGATCCGCAAGGAAACCGGGATCGCCAAGTAAGACGACGGCGAGGCAGGCGCGGCCGCCCGGTCGCGCCGCTCCGATCTTTTCTCACGGGAGAAACTATGAAAGTTCTCGATAAACTCGAAGAGTGGATCATCACGCTGTTGATCGGCGCGGCGACCCTCATCACCTTTTTCGCCGTCGTCCATCGCTATACCTCCGGCTACGCCATTCCCGGCGTCCAGGACTGGCTGCTGGCGATGGATGTCAGCTGGGCGCAGGAACTGACCATCATCATGTTCGTCTGGATGGCCAAGTTCGGCGCCGCTTACGGCGTGCGCACCGGCATCCACGTCGGGGTCGATGTCCTGATCAATCGCCTGAGCGACACCAATCGTTTCCGCTTCATCGTCTTCGGCCTGCTGGCCGGGGCTACCTTTACCGGCATCGTGGCCAGCATGGGCGGCCATTTCGTCTGGGAAAACGGCGCCCATCACGCCTTCTACAAGCTTTTCGGTCTCGCTCTCGACGATGTCATGGAAGGTCCGACGACGCCCGACCTGGAATTGCCGACCTGGATCGTCTATAGCGCCATCCCGCTCGGCTCGTCGTTGATGTGTTTCCGTTTCCTGCAGGTCTGCTTTTCGTTCGTTCGCACCGGCGAACTGCCGCATCACGACCATGGCCATGTCGATGGCCTGGACGAGGAGCCGGGCGATGTCGAGGTCAACGAATTCGACCTCGACGACAACCTGCATCCGCTCGACCTGAAGCACAACGTGATTGGCGAAGATCGTCGCGGGCACGACCAGCCGGTGGCTGTCGATCGTCGCAAGGATGATCTCGGAGGAGAACCGAAATGAGCGCCCTGGTAATTTTCGGCCTGCTGGCCGTTCTCATGCTGACCGGCATGCCGATCTCCATCTCGCTCGGCCTGACCGTCCTCACCTTCCTGTTTACGATGACCCAGGTACCGCTCGAATCGGTGGCCCTCAAGCTGTTCACCGGCATCGAAAAGTTCGAAATCATGGCCATTCCCTTCTTCATCCTGGCCGGCAATTTCCTGACCCACGGCGGGGTGGCGAAACGGATGATCAATTTCGCCACCTCGATGGTCGGTCACTGGCACGGCGGTCTCGGTCTCGCCGGCGTGCTGGCCTGCGCCCTGTTCGCCGCGGTCTCGGGTTCGAGTCCGGCCTGCGTCGTGGCGATCGGCTCGATCCTGCTGCCGGCCATGGTCAAGGCCGGCTTCCCGAAGAAATTCGGGGCCGGCGTCATCACCACCTCCGGCGCCCTGGGCATCCTGATTCCGCCCTCGATCTGCATGGTGATGTACTCGGTGGCGACCAATACCTCGGTCGGCGCGCTGTTCATGGCCGGCGTCATGCCCGGCCTGGCGCTGGCGGCGACCCTGTTCGGCGTCACCTGGTACCGGGCCCGCAAGTTCAATTACCCGCGCATGCAGAAAGCCACCTGGGGCGAGCGCTGGAAAGCCTTTCGCGCTTCCGTCTGGGGCCTGCTGCTGATCGTCGTGGTGATGGGCGGCATCTATACCGGCATCTTCACGCCGACTGAAGCCGCGGCGATGTCGGCGGTCTATGCCTTCATCTGCGCCGTGTTCATCTATCGCGACCTGGGCTTGAAGGACGTGCCGAAAGTGCTGCTCAACTCGGCCAATATGTCGGCGATGCTGCTCTACATCATCACCAATGCCGTGTTGTTCTCCTTCATCATGACCAACGAGAGCATTCCGCAGGCGCTGGCCGACTGGATGCTGGGCCACGGTCTGGGGCAGATCGCCTTCCTCCTGGCGGTCAACGTGATCCTGCTGCTCGCCGGCAACTTCATGGAGCCGTCGTCGATCGTCCTGATCTTCGCGCCCATCCTGTTCCCGGTCGCCGTCAAGCTGGGCATCGACCCGATCCATTTCGGCATCCTGATGACGGTGAATATGGAAGTCGGCATGTGTCACCCGCCGGTCGGCCTCAACCTCTACGTCGCCTCGGGCATCACCAAGATGGGCATCACCGAGCTGACCGTGGCGGTCTGGCCGTGGCTGCTCTCGATGTTGTGCTTCCTGGTCGTCGTCACCTATTGGCCGGGCCTCTCGCTCTGGCTGCCCAAGACCCTCGGGCTGATGTGAAGCCGGCGCCGGGCTTTGCCGCCCGGCGCTGGGCCCGCCCACCCACCCTCAAACAAGGAGAATTTCCATGAATCTGCAGGACTGGATCGGCCGCTCGGAAGAGGTGACGGATCTCTTCACGGCCACCCCCTATGCCGCGCTGTCGGCCACCTTCGACCGCCCCGCCGAGCGCCCGGCCAACGGCACGCCGCTGCCGGCGCTGTGGCACTGGCTGTATTTCCTGCCGCTGCACCGCCAATCTGAAATCGGCGCCGACGGCCATGCCAAGCGCGGCGGCTTCCTGCCGCCAGTACCCTTGCCGCGCCGGATGTGGGCGGGCAGCCAGTTCGAGTTCCATGCCCCGCTGCGCATCGGCGAAACCGTGACCCGCACATCGACCATCCATGACGTCACCGAGAAGAGCGGCCGCACCGGTCCGCTGGTTTTCGTCAAGGTCCGCCACGAACTGCGCCGGGCCGGCGAGAGCGCCGTCGCGCTGAGCGAGTTCCACGACATCGTCTATCGCGAGGCGGCCGGTCCGAACGACGTCGCGCCGCCGCCCAAGGCATCCTACCCGGACCCCGTCTGGCGGACCCAATGGGTGCCCGACGACGTGCTGCTCTTTCGCTACTCGGCGCTGACCTTCAACGGCCACCGCATTCACTACGACCGCAAATACGTCACCGAAGTCGAGGGCTATCCCGGCCTGATCGTGCATGGGCCAATGATCGCCACGCTCTTGCTCGACCTGTTGCGCCACAAGATGCCAGATGCCGAGGTCGCCAAGTTCGAATTCCGCGCCGTGCGGCCGACCTTCGACATCAATCACTTCTTTGTAAACGGGACGCCGCAGGCCGATGGCAAGACCATCCACCTGTGGGCAGAAGACCATGAAGGCTGGCTGACCATGGACGCCACCGTCGTACTGAAATAAGGAACGCAGCATGAGACCGCTCGAAGGCATTACCGTCATCACTCTCGAACACGCCATCGCCGGCCCGTTCGCCACCCGTCAACTGGCCGACCTCGGGGCCCGCGTCATCAAGGTCGAGCGCCCCGGCGTCGGCGACTTCGCCCGCGGCTACGACGAGCGTGTGCATGGCCTGGCCTCGCATTTCGTGTGGACCAACCGCTCGAAGGAAAGCCTGACCCTAGACGTCAAGCACCCGGAAGCGCAGAAAATCCTGCAACGCCTGGTGGCCGAGGAAGCCGATATCCTGGTCCAGAATCTGGCGCCCGGCGCCGCCGCCCGCCTGGGTTTGTCCTACGAGGCGCTGTCGGCGATCAAGCCGGAAATCATCGTCTGCGACATCTCCGGCTACGGCAACGACGGCCCCTACCGCGACAAGAAGGCCTACGACCTGCTGATCCAGAGCGAGTCGGGCTTCGTCTCGGTGACCGGCACCGAGGCCGAGCCCTCGAAGGCCGGGCCATCGATTGCCGACATCTCGGCTGGCATGTACGCCTACAGCAATATCCTGGCAGCCCTGTTGCAGAAGCAGATCACCGGTCGCGGCCAGCATCTCGATATTTCGATGCTGGAAAGCCTGGTCGAGTGGATGAACTATCCGCTCTATTACTCGATCGATGGTGCACCACCGCCGCGCCGCACCGGCGCCAGCCACGCCACGATCTACCCCTACGGCCCGTTCCCGGCCGGCGACGGCAAGAACGTCATGCTCGGCCTGCAGAACGAGCGCGAATGGTCCGCTTTCTGCGAGAAGGTGCTGCTGCGCCCGGAACTGGGCAAGGAAGAACGCTTTTCGTCCAACTCCAAGCGCAGCGCGGCACGCGACGAACTGCGTCAGATCATCGTCGATACCTTCGCGCCGCTGACCGCCGAACAGGTCATCGAGCGCCTGGAAAGCGCCCAGATCGCCAACGCCCATCTCAACACCATGCAGGACGTCTGGGATCACCCGCAACTGAAGGGGCGCCAGCGCTGGCGCGAAATCGACACCGCCGTCGGCAAGGTGCCGGCGCTGCTGCCGCCCGGTTCGTGGAGCGAGTGCGAACCGCGCATGGACGCCGTGCCGGCCCTCGGCCAGCATACCGAGGCCATCCTCGGCGGGCTGGGCTACACCGCCGGCGACATTGCCGAGCTGCGCGCCGCCGGAGCCATCTGATGTTGCCGGTCAGCTACCTGTTCGTGCCCGGCAATCGCCCCGAGCGCTTCGCCAAGGCGCTGGCCGCCGGGGCGGGGGCGATCATCCTCGATCTCGAGGACGCGGTGGCGCCGGCCGACAAGGTGGCCGCCCGGCAGGCGATCGCCGCCTGGGTCTGTAGGGCCGGCATTGCGCCCGAACGGCTGGTTGTGCGTATCAACGACACGCTGTCGCCCTGGTATGCCGACGATCTGGCGATGATCCGGGCGGTCGGGATCAAGCAGGTGATGCTGCCGAAAACGGAATTCGCCGAGCAGGTGAAAATGACCATCGCCGACACGGCCGCCGATGTTCTCATCCTGCCGCTGGTCGAAACGGCGCGCGGCATCAACAACGTCGAGCCGATCGCGCTGGCCGATGGCGTGCAACGCATCGCCTTCGGCACCCTCGATTACGCCGCCGATTTGAACCTGTCGGGCGACGAACGTGGGCTGATCTATCCCTACAGCAAGATCGCCATCGCCTCCCGCTCGGCCGAACTGGCGCCGCCGATTGCCGGCGTCACGCCGAATCTCGACGATCTGGCGCGGACCGAATCGGACTTTGCTTTTGCCCGAGCCTTTGGCTGTACCGCCAAGCTGTGCATCCATCCGAAACAGGTCGAGGTCGTCGAGCGCTTGAGCCGGCCGAGCGAGCAGGAAGTGGCGTGGGCCGAGCGAGTCCTCGCCGCCGCCGAAAACTCGTCCGGTGCCGTGCAGGTGGACGGCAAGATGGTCGATCGGCCGGTGGTACTCAAGGCCGAGGCGATTATCGCTCGCCGCAAAACAGAAAAACTTCGCTGAACAACGAACGACAAAACAGCCATCTTTCCCCACATTGAATCAGGAGACCGCACCATGGGCGCGAGCATCATCGACTCTAGTATTTTCGGCAACATCTTCAGTACCGACGCTATGCGTCAGGTCTGGTCCGACCGCAACCGTACCGAGAAATATCTCGATATCGAGCGGGCGCTGGCCGTCGTCCAGGGGCGGCTCGGCATCATCCCGCAGGAGGCGGCCGACGAAATCGTCAAGAACTGCGCTATCGACCAGATCGACATGGACAAGCTGCGCGCCCAGACCGAGCGCATCGGCTATCCGGTATTGGGCGTCGTCTCGCAACTGAACGCCCTGTGCCGCGACCGCCTCGGCGAATACTGCCACTGGGGCGCGACGACCCAGGACATCACCGACACCGCTACCGTCATGCAGATCCGCGAAGGCCTCGTCCTGGTCGAAACGGAAATCGAGGCCATCTGCGCCGCCCTCAACGATCTTTCCCGGCGCTACCGCGACACCCCGGTGATCGGCCGCAGCAACCTGCAGCAGGCGATTCCGGTGACCTTCGGCTTCAAGATGGCGGCCATCCTGGCCGGCATGGAACGTCATCGCGAACGCCTGCAGCAATTGCGCCCGCGCGTCCTGATGGGCGAATTCGGCGGCGCCTGCGGCACCCTGGCCTCGATCGAGAAAGGCGCCATGGCAACCCAGGCCGGCCTGATGGCCGAACTCGGCCTGGCCCAGCCCGACATCGCCTGGCACACGGTGCGCGACACGATTGCCGAAGTCGGCGCCTTCCTCGGTCTGCTCGGCGGTTCGCTGGGCAAGATCGCGATGGACGTCAAGTTGATGATGCAGCACGAAGTCGCCGAAGTCTTCGAGCCCTTCGCCCCGGGCCGCGGTTCGAGCAGCACCATGCCGCAGAAGCGCAACCCGATCTCTAGCTGTTACATCCACGCCGCCGTCTCGGTCGTCCGCCAGCATGCGGCGGCGCTGATGGACGCGATGATCGCCGACCACGAACGCTCGACCGGCCCCTGGGAGATCGAATGGATCGCGCTGCCGGAAGCCTTCTGCCTGATCGCCGGCGCCCTGAAGCAGACACGTTTCGTGCTCGAAGGCCTGGAAGTCGATCCGGCGGCGATGCTGGCCAATATCGAACTGACCAATGGCCTGGTGATGTCGGAAGCCGTGATGATGGGCCTCGGCCCCTACATCGGTCGCGAATACGCCCACGACCTGGTCTATGACCTGTGCCGCACGGCGATCAAGAGCAACCGGCCGCTCCTCGACCTGCTCGCCGAGCATCCGGAGATCACCCCCCATCTCGACCGGGCGGCGCTCGCCAAGCTCTGCGATCCGGCCAATTACCTCGGCCAGGCCGGGGTGATGGTGGACAAGGTGCTCAAGCGCGCCGCCGAATCGCGCTGAGGCGTTGCGCATGGAACTGCGGCAACTACGTTACCTGGTGCGCACCGTCGAGCTGGGCAGCATCAGCCAGGCGGCGCTCGACCTGGGCGTCGCTCAGTCGGCCGTCAGCCTGCAAATCCAGCGTCTGGAAGGTGAACTCGCCAGCCGTCTGCTGCAACGCACCTCGAGCGGCGTCGTGCCGACGGATGCCGGGATCGCCTTTTTATCGCACGCCCAACTGGCCTTGCGCCATGCCGACGAGGCGATGCTGGCGGCCCGCCAGGCGCGGCTCTCCGGTGTCGTCGGCCTCGGCCTGGCGCCGACCACCGCCGCGGTGCTCGGTGTGCCGCTGCTGCAGGCCATGCAGCAACAGTATCCGGACATCCGCATCCACCTCGTCGAAGGCATGTCGGGCCATCTCGGACAGATGCTCAATGCCCGCGAAATCGATCTCGCCGTGCTCTTCGGCGCCGAGCAGGCCAGACGGTGGACGGTGCAGCCGCTGCTTGACGAGCGGCTGTTCTTCGTCTGCGGCGCCGCGGCCGGACCGCCGGTGCTGCCGACGACGCTGGCCGGCATCGGCGACTGGCCGCTGGTCCTGCCGACCCATCGCCACGGCTTGCGCCGGGTCATCGATACGGCCTGCGCGGCATTGAACCGGCCGGCCAATATCGTTGCCGAAGTCGATTCGCTGACCGTGCTCATGGACATGCTGGCCGCGGGCATGGCGGCCAGCCTGCAACCCTGGTCGGCCCTGGCGCGCCAGCCAGCGGCGGGCAGCCGGCTGCGCTGGGCGGAAATCACCGACGCCGGCACGGCGCGGCGCAACCTGCTGTGCAGCCTCTCCGACGAGGAGTTGTCGCCGGCTGCCCTGGCCACCCGCAGCGTCCTCCGCCAGGTGGTCCGGCAACTGGTCGACAGCGGGCAGTGGAAGGGGGTAACGACCGGCCATCTCGAATCGAGATAGGGGCATATCGGGCCGGCTTAGGGCGTGCGCCGGCGGCTGCAACATAGTGTCATCGCTGCAATCAATAAAGGCTCAAAAGGAGCGAATGATGAGTGACAACAATTCAACGGCTGTCGATGTGCTGGTCATCGGTGGCGGCAACGCGGCGCTGTGCGCCGCCCTGACGGCGCGTGAGGCCGGCGCCTCGGTGCTGCTGCTGGAGGCCGCGCCGCGCGCCTGGCGGGGCGGCAATTCCAGCCATACCCGCAACCTGCGCTGCATGCACGACGCCCCTCAGGACGTGCTGACCGAGGCCTACCCGGAGGAGGAGTTCTGGCAGGACCTGCGCAAGGTCACTGGCGGCAATACCAACGAACGACTGGCCCGCCTGGCGATCCGCCAATCGGCCACCTGTCGCAGCTGGATGCGCAAGCACGGCGTGCATTTCCAGCCGTCGCTGTCGGGCACCCTGCAACTGTCGCGGACCAATGCCTTCTTCATGGGCGGTGGCAAGGCCCTGGTCAATGCCTACTATCGCAGCGCCGAAGCGCTCGGCGTGAGAATTCGCTATGAATCGCCGGTCGACCGCGTGGAAGTTGTGGATGGCCTGTTCCGGGCCGCCTGGGTCAACGGAGAACGGATCAAGGCCAAGAGCTGCGTCATGGCGGCCGGCGGCTTCGAGTCCAACCGCGAATGGCTGCGCGAAGCCTGGGGGCAGAATGCCGACGGCGAATGGCCGGCCGATAATTTCGCCATCCGCGGCACCCGTTTCAACCAGGGCGTGCTGCTCAAGGCCATGCAGGGGGCCGGCGCCGATTTCATCGGCGATCCGTCGCAGTCGCATTGCGTCGCCATCGACGCCCGGGCGCCGCTCTACGATGGTGGTATTTGCACCCGCATCGACTGCGTCTCGCTCGGCATCGTGGTCAATAAGTTCGCCCGGCGCTTCTACGACGAAGGCGAGGATTTCTGGCCCAAGCGCTACGCCATCTGGGGCCGCCTGGTCGCCCAGCAACCGGGGCAGGTCGGCTATTCGATCATCGACGCCAAGGCCATCGGCCACTTCATGCCGCCGGTTTTTCCCGGCGCCCGGGCCAATACCCTGGAAGAACTGGCCGGCCAGCTCGGCCTCGACGCTACGGATTTCGTTCGTACTGTCGCCGACTACAACGCCGGCTGCCGGGTCGGCACCTTCGACCACACGGCGCTCGACGACTGCCATACCGCAGGCGTCACGCCGGCCAAGACGCACTGGGCGCTGCCGCTCGACACGGCGCCGTACTACGCCTACCCGTTGAAACCGGGCATCACCTTCACCTATCTCGGTTTGAAGGTTAACGAGGAAGCCGCCGTCCATTTCGCCGGCCAGCCCAGCCGCAATCTCTTCGTGGCCGGCGAAATGATGGCCGGCAATGTCCTCGGCCAGGGCTACACCGCCGGGGTTGGTATGACCATCGGCACGGTATTCGGGCGCATCGCCGGGGCGCAGGCCGCGGCGGCAGTCATGCAACAGGGAGCAGAACATGCACATGCTTGAGCAACTGGTCGGTCAGGCGCGCGGCCTGGCGGCGGGCGAAACCGGCCTGACGGAAAAGGAAGGCGAAGTCGAACGGATCCTGAAAATCTGCAATGCCTGCCGCTACTGCGAAGGCTTCTGCGCAGTCTTCCCGGCAATGACCCGGCGCCTGGAGTTCGGCCAGGCCGACATCCATTATCTGGCCAACCTCTGCCACAACTGCGGCTCCTGTCTACACGCCTGCCAGTACGCGCCGCCGCACGAGTTTGCGGTGAATGTGCCGCAGGCAATGGCCAGGGTGCGCGGCGAAACCTATGCCAGCTACGCCTGGCCGCGGGCCTTCGGCGGCCTTTACCAGAACAACGGCCTGACCGTGGCGTTGGCCCTGGCCGCCGGCCTGGCGCTGTTCCTCGTGCTGACCCTGCAGGTCACCGGCGGCCTCCTGCATGCGCCGCTGGCCGGCAATTTCTACGCCATCTTTCCGCACAATACGCTGGCCCTGATGTTCGGCGCCGTCTTCGGGTTCGCCGGGCTCGCCCTGAGTCTTGGCGTGCGCCGCTTCTGGCGCGAGATCTCGCCCGGCGAAATGAGCGGCGAGGCCGGCGCCGAAGCGGCCGGCAACGTCCTGCAATTGAAATACCTCGACGGCGGTCACGGCCAGGGCTGCAACAACGCCGATGACGCCTTCACGCTGCTGCGTCGCCGTTTCCATCACTTCACCTTCTATGGCTTCCTGCTCTGTTTCGCCGCGACCGGCGTCGCCACGCTCTACCACTATCTGCTCGGCCTGCCCGCCCCGTACGCTCTGAGCAGCTTGCCGGTACTGCTCGGCAGCGCCGGCGGCATCGGTCTGCTGATCGGCCCGGCCGGACTGCTCTGGCTGAACCTCAAGCGCCATCCCTTGCAGGGCGACGCCGCCCAGAAACCGATGGACCGCGGCTTCATCGCGCTGCTCCTGCTGACCAGCCTGAGCGGCCTGGCGCTCCTCGGCCTGCGCGACACGGCGGCGATGGGCCTCTTTCTGGCGGTGCATCTCGGGGTGGTCATGGCGCTCTTCCTGACGCTGCCCTACGGCAAGTTCGCGCACGGCATCTTCCGCTCGGCGTCCCTGCTTAAGTGGTCGATCGAGAAGCGCCTGCCGAACAAGCTGCAACTGGGTTCGGAATAGCCGCCCGCCGATGCCACGCCTGCCCGCTAGCGCCGGATGGTTCGCCCGCCGGCGTGTTTCCCGGCCAAAATGGGGGCACGCTTGGCGGGCCCTGCGCCAGGCCAACTACCGCTGGTATTTCATGGGGCAGGCGGTTTCCATCCTCGGTAGCTGGATGCAGCAGGTGGCCCTCGGCTGGCTGGTCTACCGGCTCAGCGGTTCGGCCATGCTGCTCGGCGCTACCGCCTTCCTGGCCCAGATTCCGCAATTGTTCGTGGCGCCGCTGGCCGGTATCGTCATCGACCGCTCGAATATCCGGCGGCTGATGTTGCTGGTCCAATCCGGCATGTGCCTGCAGGCCCTCGGCCTCGCCGCGATCACCCATTATGGCTGGGTCGAGCCCTGGCACCTGCTGCTCGGCGCCGCTGTCTTCGGCGTCCTCAATAGTTTCGACGTGCCCTTGCGCCACGCCTACACCAGCCAGTTGCTCAGCGATCGGCGCGACCTGCCCAATGCCATCGCCCTCAATTCGCTGTTTTTCAACATGGCCCGCTTCGTCGGGCCGCCGTTGGCCGGCGTCATTCTGACGCTCAGTTCCGAAGCGCTCTGTTTTGCCCTCAACGGGCTTTCCTTCGTCGCCATCCTGCTGGTCCTGCTCATCCTGCGGACAACTTCCGCCGCCCACAGTTCGGCCGGCTTTCGGGAGGCCATGGTGGAAGGGGGGCGCTATATCCGGGGCAGCTTTCCGGTGCGCCACATCCTGTGGCAGGTGGCGCTGCTCAATTTTCTTGCCGCCAATTACCTGCCGCTGATGCCGGCCTTTGCCCGCGATGTCTTCGCGGGCGGCCCGGCTACCCTGGGCGCTCTGCTCGGCAGCGCCGGGGCCGGCGCCCTGTTCGCCTCCCTGGGGCTGGCCGCCCGCCCGACGGTGCGCGGGCTGAGCGGCGCGATCACCAACGGCAACCTGCTGGCCGGCCTGGCCTTGCTGGCCTTTGCCTTGAGCGGCAACGAGCGGCTGGCGCAGCTCATGCTGTTCCTGCTCGGTTTCGGCCTGATCAACGGCAATGCTTCGAGCAACACCATCCTACAAACCATTCTCCCCGAACACCTGCGCGGTCGCGTGCTGGCCGTCTATAGCGCCGCCAATCTCGGCGCCGCGGCGCTCGGCGGCCTGTGCAGCGGGGCGCTGGCGGAGCACCTCGGGCCGGGGCCAACCCTGCTCGCGCTGGCCTGTGTGCTGATCGGCGCGGCGCTCTTTTTCCGTCTTCGGCTGGAGCTGTTCCGCATGCATCTGCGGCCGATCTACGCCCGCCTGGGCATCAAACGGCAAACGGTGCCGGGGAAGGATAGATCATGAAAAAAGTTACCATACTCGACGACTATCAGGGCGTCGTCGGCAAGCTTGCCGCCCGGCGGCGGCTCGCTGGGGCGGACATCGAACTGGCTATCCTGACCAAGCCGATCAGGGAGGAGGGGGCCTTGATCGCGGCCTTGCGGGACAGCGATGGGCTGGTTCTGATCCGCGAGCGGACGACGATCAGTGCCCAGATCATCGCCGCCCTGCCGCGTCTGCGGCTGATCGTGCAGACCGGCCGGCTGAGCCATTGCCTCGACCTTGAGGCCTGCGCCCGGCATGGCGTCGCGGTGCGCGACGGGACGGGCAATCCGCAGGCGCCGGCCGAGCTGACCTGGGCCCTGATCCTCGCCGCCTCGCGGCGCATCGTCCCCTACGTCCGCCAGCTCGAACAGGGGCTTTGGCAACGCACTACGCCGGCCCTCGCCGACGAGCGCCTGGGCCGCGTCCTAAGCGGCCGCACCCTGGGCATCTGGGGTTACGGCAAGATCGGCAAACGGGTGGCGCAAGTCGGACAGGCGCTCGGCATGACGGTCGTCGTGCACGGTCGCCAGCCGTCCCGGGCCGCTGCCGAGGCGGCCGGCCTCGGCTACATCGCGGAACGGCGCGACTTTCTCGGGCAGGTTGATGTCTTGACCCTGCACCTGCGCTTGTGCGCCGAAACGCGCCATCTGCTGGGTCCCGAGGAACTGGCCGCAATGCGTCCGGATGCCTTGCTGGTCAATACCAGTCGCGCCGAACTGCTGGCCCCCGGGGCGCTGCTCGCGGCGCTGCGGGCCGGACGACCGGGGGCGGCGGCGCTCGACGTGTTTGCCGACGAACCGGCCGGGGCGGCCGAATTCATGGCCCATCCGGCCGTCCTGTGTACGCCGCACCTGGGCTTCGTCGAGCAGGATACCTATGAAGCCTATTTCAGCGAGGCCTTTGCCCACCTCCGCGATTTCTTCGCCGCCGGCCCGCCGCGCTGAGTTGTGGTTAGTGCGTATTTCGCCGGGCGGGGATCTTTTCTATCATCCCTGGCAAGCTGGCGGGCGGCGGTTGCCGTCGTGCCGGCGGCCGTTCTTTAGTTAATGCTTCACCCCGACTTCAACCGTCAACGAAACGAGTTGGAGCAAAAATAACCCTCGGAGACAACCATGTTTTTTTTCGAACCCGGCGTTCGCCTGATGAATCGCCTGCGCTTTGCCGCGCGTTTTCTCGTTATCGGCACGGCATCCGGTACCCTGATTGTCGGTTTGCTGGCCCAGTTCATGTGGGGGGTCAGCCAGCAATTGGCCGCCACCCGTGACGAGATTGCCGGGGCCCGCGCGGTGGCGCCCATGCGGCAAGTCACGGCGGCGCTCCAGGAACATGCGCTGCGCCTCACCCTGCTCTCGGTGGGCGCTGCCGACGACGCTCTGGAAGACCAGGCGAAGGCTTCGGGGCTGCGCCTCGAGCAACTGCTGGCCGATGGTCGGGCGGCGATGCCTGCCGTCTGGGCCGAGCAGGCAACCTGGAGCGCCCTCGCCAAGGACTGGGCGGCGGCGAAAAGCGGCCTGGCCGCGGCGCCGACCCCGGTCATCCGCAAAATCACCGAACAGCTCGAGGAAAAGCTGGCTTCGCAAGCCCGCAATGTCGCCGACTTTTCGGCGCTGACCCTGGACGGCGAGGTCGCCACCTACTATCTGAACGATGCCCAGATCAACGTTCTACCCCAGTTGCAGGCCAGTCTGTCGCAGATTCGCCTGAAGACGGCGGCCATCGCGGAAACCCAGAGCATCGATGGGGGCGATCGCGGGCGGCTGGATAAACTGCTCGGCGATGCGCGACGGCAATACCTGCGCAGCCAGGAGACGCTGGCCCGGGTGGCGGCCCAGAGCGGTTCGCTGCCGGCCATCGCGGCGGCGCTCGGCAAGCTCGATGGCGATTTGGCGGGGCTTGAACAGTTCGTTAGCAAGGAGTTCATCAACCAGTCCGCCATCCAGGTCACGCCGCGCCAGGTGCTGCTCGCGACCGACCCCGCCGTCGCCAGTCTGGCGGGCGTCTTCGGCGCCGTCGAGCAGACCCTGCTCGAGGCCCTGGCCGTGCGCCAGACCCGCCTCCAGGCGGAGCGCCTGGTCAACCTGTTGCTGGTTGCCCTGGGCTTCCTGGTCGCTGTCTATTTTTCCGCCTGTTTCCATTTCTCCCTGCGCCGGGGCAGTGCCGATATCATCGGTGGCAGCCGCCGCCTGGCCGATGGCGATCTCCGCCACGAAATCCGGATCGCGGCGCGCGACGAGTTTGCCGACATCGCCGACAGCTTCAACCGTATGGCCGACTCCTTCCGGCGCGTCATCAACACCTTGCAGCACAATGCCGGCAATGTCCGCGATGCGGCCCATACGCTGGCCGCCGCGACCGGCGAAGTGGCCAGCGCTTCCTCGGCGCAGGAGGCGCTGTCGCTGCAGGCGGCCGAGGCCGTCGATTCGATCGCCGAGACCATCCGCGATGTCGCCGCCAGCGCCACCGAGGTCAATGCCGTGGCGACGCGCAGCCATCAACAGACCGAACTGGGCCGGCACAGCCTGAGCCTGATGTTGCGCGATATCGGCGTCGCCGAAAGCGCCGTCGGCAAGATTGCGGCGACGGTCAGCGAATTTGTCAAGGTGACGCTGGATATCTGCCGGATGACCGCCCAGGTCCGCGATATCGCCGATCAGACCAACCTGCTGGCGCTCAATGCGGCGATCGAGGCGGCGCGGGCCGGGGAGGCCGGGCGGGGCTTTGCCGTGGTGGCCGACGAGGTGCGCAAGCTGGCCGAAAAATCGGCCCAGTCGGCGAACGAGATCGACCGCCTGACGCAGGCCGTCAGCGACCGTATCGGCAATGTCGAGGGCGCCATCCGGAGCGGTACCGGCGCCCTGCGCGCGAGCACCGAACAGGCGCAGAACGTTTCGCAGATCCTGGCCGGGGCGACCGAGTCGGTGCATAGCACGACCGATGGCGTGCGCTCGATAGGCGCTGCCGTGCAAGCGCAACTGCTGGCCAGCCGGCAGATTTCGGCGCACGTCGGGGAAATCCTGCGCATGGCGGCCGGCAACAACCAGGCGGTATCGCGCGCCGCCAACGAGGCGAAGAGCCTGGAAGACCTGGCCAGCAGCGTCACCGGCGAGATCAGTCATTTCCGCATCGGCGGCTGAGTTGGCCCCCTTTGGGGAAACGCTGATTTATTCCTCAGCCGTCGGGCCGAGCCCGGCGAAGCTATGGTCAATGCTTCGAGAAGCTCGCGGAGCGGCTTTAGCCGCGAATGGCGATCTGCTCAATGGGTTTTCGCGGCTAAAGCCGCTCCGGGACACAGGATTCATGGTTCGGATTTATTCAGGGCATCCTTAGTGGGGTAGGGTGTTGCGGATTTCGCAATAGAATTACTGATTAATTCATTTTACGGAATGGGTGGGAGGGTCAAGAATGTCGTCCTGTCACCCATTCCGAGGTTTTCATAATGTTGATTAGTATTCCCTGTACCTTGATGCGGGGCGGCACCTCCAAAGGCCCCTTTTTTCACGCCACGGACCTGCCGGCCGATGCCGCGGCGCGCAACCAGTTGCTGCTCGCCGCCATGGGCTCGCCGCACGTGCGGCAGATCGACGGCATCGGCGGTGGCGATACCCTGACCAGCAAGGTGGTCATCGTCAGCCCCTCGGTCCGCCCCGGCATCGATATCGACTATCTGTTCGCCCAGGTTTCGGTCGAGACGGCGACGGTCGATACGACGCCCAATTGCGGCAACATGCTGGCTGGCGTCGGCCCCTTTGCCATCGAAAACGGCCTGGTCGCCGCCGGCGACCCGATCACCACGCTGCGCATCTTCAATGTCAATACCGCCAAGGTGGTCGAGGCCGTCATCCAGACGCCCGGTGGCCAGGTGACGTATGAGGGTGAGGCGAGGATCGACGGGGTGCCGGGCAGCGGCGCCCCGATCCAGCTCAATTTCCGCGATGCCAGCGGGGCCAAGACGGGACGCCTGTTTCCGACCGGAGAGCGGATTGACGTCATCGACGACATCGCGGTTTCCCTGATCGATTTCGCGACGCCGCTGGTCTTCGTCGCCGCCAGTGCGCTGGGCAAGACCGGCTACGAGAGTAAGCAGGAACTGGACGCCGATCTCGTCCTCAAGCAGCGACTGGAATCGATCCGCCGGCAGATTGCCGAGCGGGCCGGCTTGGGCGATGTCCGCGCCAAGGTGTTGCCGAAGATCGCACTGGTGGCTCCGCCGCAACACGACGGGGTGATCGCTTCGCGCTATTTCACCCCCTGGAGTTGCCACTCGGCCTATGCCGTGACCGGGGCGCTCTGTCTGGCGGCGGCCAGCCTGCTGCCCGGTACGGTGGTCCATGCCCTGGCCCGGCCGAAGGTGGCCGATCCGCTCCTGGTCACCATCGAGCAGCCGGCCGGGCGGCTCGATATCCGTCTGCAGATTGACGGCGATGGGCACGACCCCGAACCGCGGATTACCTCGGCCGGCCTCATCCGTACCGCCCGCAAGTTGTTCATGGGCCGGGTGATGCTGCCCTTCGAGGATACCAGCGGGCGCTGAACGGCGCCGGTCAGATGAGATTCGTTGATGCGAAATTCGCATTAATCAAAAACTTATATTCATTTCCAGCAAGTAAATCGCTTGCATAAAATGTAATTAACGTTCGCCGAGCAGGGGGCGGACGTACAGATTGCCCCATCAATGACGGCAAATGAAAATCTTCGGAGGAGTGTTTATGCAACAGAAAATGAAAGCGGGCGCCGTGTCGGTCCTGATCGGTGGATTCTTGCTCCCGGCGCTGGCCCTGGCCGCGGAAGGCGAGCATCGGTTCGACCTGAAGCTGCGCGGGGTCTATTGGAACGATGAAAGTCTGGCCTATCCGACCAGCGCGACGCCGAATCCCGTCGCCAGCAGTTACGAGCAGAGCGCCCTCGGTCTGCAGCTCAATTATCAATCGCCGTACTGGGCGGGAATCATCGGCGTCGATGCCTCGGCCTACGGGGTGGTGAAGCTCGACGACAGCGGCACGCCGACTTCGAATCTGCTCGATGTCGGTAACAGCGGCCAACTCGAGGACGCCTACGCGACGCTTGGCCAGGCCCTGATCAAGCTGAAATACCAGGACTTTGCCCAAGCCAAGCTCGGCCGCCAGTTGCAGAACAGCCTGTTGTTGAAGAGCACCAGCACCCGTACCGTGCCCGATACCTATTCCGGCTTTTCCGCCGCACTCAAGCCGCTGGCCGGGATGAGCATTTACAGCGCGCTGTACGACCAGTGGCGGGCGCGCAGTACCGGCGAATTCGAAAAATTCAGGAGCGAGGCGACGGCCGCCAGCGTGCCCAAGACCATCGACTATGTCGGCATCCTCGGTGCTTCCTACGTCAATGGCCCGCTCGCCGTGACTGCCGAGTATCTGAACGCCAAAAGCTATCTTTCCAAATTCGGCCTGGTCGGTGCCTACACCATTCCGCTCGGTAAGGATGCCCTCAAGCTTTCCGGCGGCGTCTTCACCTCACGCGATGCCGGCTCGCTGTTTGTCTGCTCCGCCGAAAAGGAACTCGATTGCACGGGGACCGGGCGTATCCACAACAAGGGCATGGGCGCCTACCTGGATGCCGAGTGGAAAGTCCGTAATTTCACCGTTGGCGGCGCCGTCGCCAAGTTCGACGGTTTCTGGATCGAAGACAACTTCGCCGTCAATGCCACCAAGGATGGAAGCCTGACCCAGGACCACGGCACCAATCCCTTCCCGACCTCGGCCGGACTCGGACCGGATTTTTCCAATAACGACGAGACGGTCTTTTCCGTCCGCCTCGGCTACGACTGGAAAGACTACGTCAGCGGCCTGAAGACCGCCTTCAAGTACGCCCGCGGCACTGGCGCGCACAGCAGCAACCTGAGCAACGGCGCCGAAGGTTCGGAAAACTATCGCGAGTTCGACGTGCAGTACGCCTTGCCCTTCGTCAAGAACCTCAGCCTGCGTTACATCTATTACAACTACGACTCGAAGGTCACCGGCGGTTCCACCGCCGCCACCATCAAGGGCATGCCGCGCCAGGATTGGGAACAGCATCGCTTCTACATCGATTACGCCTATCAGTTTTAAACATCTCCCCGATAAGAATGGGCGTCCGACCGCTGGTCGTCAATACGCCAAAAAAGCTCCTTAGCGACGCTTTTCCCCCGATGCGTTCGCCTTTGCCTCCCCGGGAAACCGGGGAGTTTTTTTGGGTTCAGCCTGGCAAGTGGTGCGGCTGCCGTGTTGCCGTGCTCAGGCCTCGATCGCCGACCAGTCCTTTTTCGGGGGCAGGGCGATGCGGGAAATCGGGCCGCGTTCGGCGGCGATGACCTTGTCCATGACTTCGTAGAGCTGCTTGATCAGTTCCGGGCCGAAGGCCTGTTCGATGATCTTGTACTGGGCGACGATCAGTGGACCGAGTTCGCCGACCAGTTTTTCGCTTTTCGGGGTCAGCCGGACGATTACCCGGCGTTGGTCTTCGGGCACGCGGCTGCGCGTGACCAGGCCCATTTCCTCCATCCGCGACAGCACACCGGTCAGGCTGGGGCTGAGGATATGGCAGTGGTCGCAGATCTCGCGCGGTTCCAGTTGTTCCATTTCGCTGAGCGTGCGCAGGATCCGCCACTGCTGTTCGGTGAGTCCGAAGTGGGTGATGATCGGGCGGAAATGGCAGAGCAACTCTTCGCGGGCTTTGAGGAAGAGTTGGGGCAGGTTGCGGTAGGCTAGCTTGCGTGGCATAGAATAAGGCTCTCCAGGCGGGGAATGCCGGGTAGGGGAAGAATGGCATTCGTTTGCCGCCATGATACCAGTTGACTGCTTAATATGTTAGTGATTATATGGCCGGCCGATGGGCAGTAGGCCGCCCGGGCCGTACAGACAACGGCGAGCCGCTCTCGTCTCGCGCTTCAGTTCAGGTGAAGAAAATGGTAGTGGCTCCCGTGCAGGCGATTCCCGATATCCACATCGGTCGGGTTTATGACCAGCGTGATCCGGAATGCGAAATTCACTACGAGACCTTCGGCCGCCTCGCCCAGTTTTTCGGGCGCAACACGCCGCCGCACCGGCATTACTGCTTCTACCAGGTGCATATCCTGGTCAAGGGCAGCATCCGCCTCAATCTCGACGGCCAGGTCTATGGCGGCGCCGCGCCGCTGCTGATCTTCACGCCGCCGACCATTCCGCATTCCTTTTACTCCGAGGAAGATACCGACGGCCATGTGTTGACCGTGCGCCAGGAAGTCGTGCGCAGTTGGTATCGCGGCATGCCCGGTCAGTGGCCGGATGCCTTGCTGCGCGAAGCGGCTTTCATTGAGCTGGCCAGTCTGCCAGCGACTAGCGGCGAGGATTTTGCGGCGCTGGTGCACACCGTCGAACTGCTGCAACGCGAGGCGGATCGCGACGCGAAGGGACATTCCGCATTGCTGCGCGCACTTGGCGAGAGTGCCTTCATTCATTTGAGCCGCCTGCTGCTGGCGCATGAACCGGCCGCGGCGCAGCGCCCGGAACGCAGCGAGGACCTGCGCCTCTTCCTCAATTTCTGCGACCTGGTCGAGGCGCATTTCCGCGATCACCTGACCCTGACCGACTACGCCGGCCGCCTGCTGATCACCGAGGCGCGCCTCAACGACATCTGCCGGCGCATGGCCGAACGGCCGTCCAAGGAAGTCGTGCACGAGCGCCTGCTGCAGGAGGCGCGCCGGTTGCTGCTGTTCTCGGCGGTGCCGGTCAGCGAGATCAGCTACCAGCTGGGTTTTGCCGACCCGGCCTATTTCTCGCGCTTCTTCACCAAGCGCACCGGTACGCCACCCAGCCAGTTCCGTCTGGCCGGGCAGGGCTGATCCATTCCCGATTACGAAAAGTACAAGTCATTTCCCCAAACGTCCATTCATTAATATCTTAGTAAAAGATTTAATACGTCTCATCAGATAGCTGCTCTCAGGGCAGTAAAAAAATGAGGAGTGAGACGACATGGCGACAGGCAGTTTCGACATCACGCGCAAGTTTGTGCGCGTCATGCGCACCCGGGCCAACGGTTTGATCGAATTCGAGTTCGCCGTCGGCGATCCCGATGTCGCGGTCGAACTGGTCATGCCCAAGGCGGCCTTCGACGAGTTCTGCGCGAACAACCAGGTCGAGCTTTTGAGCGCCAGTCCCGCCGTCGCTTTCGACGCCGAGGCGGCTGACGCCGACTTCCACTGGAACCTGCACCAGGCAACGCATCAGCGTTTCCGCTAAGGGTTTTTGCCTTTCCGGAGCGGTCGACCGTTCCATTTTCAGTATTTTCAGGAGACAAACATGGCAATTGATTTGAGGACGGTCAGCATCACACCGCTGCGCCAGACCTTTGGCCACCTGGCCCGCCGCATGGGCGCCGACAAGCCGGCTTCGCGCTACATGGAAGCCACCATGGACCTGCAACCGGTCGAGAACTATCACTACCGTCCGACCTGGGAGCCGCAGTACGAAATCTTCGACGAGACCCGCACCAAGGTCACGATGAAAGACTGGTACGCGCTTAAGGATCCGCGCCAGTACTACTACGGCGCCTGGACGCTGGCACGCGGCAAGATGCAGGAAATCGCCGAAGGCGACTTCGATCTGGTCGATGAACTCGGTCTTGCCGCCGCCTATTCGGCTGCCGGCAAGGAAGAAGCCCTCAAGGTCTTCCTGCCGCTGCGCCACGTGGCCTGGGCTTCGAACCTGAACAAGGCTTACGTTTCCTCCTACGGCTACGGCATCGCCATTTCGCAAGCCACCTGCTACGCCAGCATGGACCAGCTCGGCGTCGCCCAATACACCAGCCGCCTCGGCCTTGCATTCAATGATCTCGATGCGCTGAGCGCCGCCAAGACGGCCTGGCTGGAAGGCGCCGAATGGCAGGAAATGCGCCGCTACGTCGAAGACCTGATGGTCGAGAAGGACTGGTTCGAAGTCCTCGTCGCCCAGGACTTCGCCCTCGAAGGCCTGCTCTATCCGCTGATCTTCGAGCGCTACAACGAAAAGCTCAACGCTGCCTACAGCCCGGTCTTCTCGATGCTGACGCGCTTCCAGCGCGAATGGTTCGGCGAAACCACCAAGTGGCTGGATTCCATCCTCAAGGTGACCGCCGCCGAAAACGCCGGCAACAAGGCGCAACTGGCCGAGTGGATCAAGCACTGGCGCGAACGTGCCCTGAAGGCGATCAAGCCGGTTGCCGTGCTCGCCTTCGGCGGCGACGCCGATGCCATCCTGGACGAACTGGTCCAGAACCTGAATGCCCGCGCCGCCAAGGCCGGTATCACCCTGTAAAGGAAGTCGCATGTCCAACGCATTTATCGCATTCCAGAAGAACGACGACTCCCGCTGCATCGTCGAGGCCATCCTTGAAGACAACCCGGGCGCCATGGTCGACGACCAGCCGTCGATGGTGAAGATCGACGTGCCGAACCGCCTGGTCATCAAGCGCGAAACCGTCGAGGAAAAGATGGGCCGCGAGTTCGATCTGCAGGAACTGCAACTGCACCTGATCACCATTTCCGGTCACCTCGACGAGACCGACGACGAATTCACCCTGAGCTGGAATTCCTGATTCCGCTCGCGTGGGACACGACCTACCAGCCGATGGACAAGGTCTTCCCGCAGACGACCTACGAGGGCATCAAGATTCACGACTGGGACAAGTGGGAAGATCCGTTCCGCCTGACCATGGATGCCTACTGGAAGTACCAGGCCGAGAAGGAGCGCAAGCTGTACGCCATCCTCGACGGCTTCAACCAGAACAACGGCCACCTGTCGGTCACCGATGCGCGCTACATCAACGTGCTCAAGCTCTTCCTCGGCTCGACGCCGCCGCTCGAACTGATGGCCGCCCGCGGCTTCTCGATGATGGGCCGGCAGATGAACGGCGCCGGTCCGCGCGTTGCCTGCCAGATGCAGGCAGTCGATGAGTACCGTCACTTCCAGACGCAGATCCACTCGATCTCCAACTACAACAAGTACTACAACGGGATGGACGAGTTCGCCCATCAGCAATCCCGCATGTGGTACCTGTCGGATGGCAAGTCCTTCTTCGACGACGCAATCACCGCCGGCCCGTTCGAGTTCATGGTCGCCATCGGCTTCGCCTTCGAATACGTACTGACCAACATCCTGTTCGTACCGTTCATCTCCGGTGCCGCCTACAACGGCGACATGGCGGCGATGACCGTCGGCTTCTCGGCCCAGTCCGACGAAGCGCGTCACATGACGCTCGGCCTCGAATGCATCAAGTTCATGCTCGAACAGGACCCGGACAACCTGCCCATCGTCCAGCGCTGGATCGACAAATGGACCTGGCGCGGTACGCGCAAGCTCGCTTCGGTCGGCATGATGATGGATTACATGCTGCCCAAGCGCATCATGAGCTTCAAGGAAGCCTGGGAAATGTACGTCGAGGAAAACGGCGGAGCGCTGTTCAAGGACCTCGCCCGCTACGGCATCACCATCCCGAAGTGCTTCGGCCAGACCATCGAGGAAAAGGAACACGTCACCCACCAGTCGTGGATCGGTTTCTACATGAAGCCACAGGCGACGCCCTTCCACACCTGGATCCCGACGCCGGACGAAATGGACTGGCTGTCCGAGAAGTACCCGAACACCTTCGACAAGTACTACCGTCCGGTGCTCGAGCATCTCGATGCCCAGGAAAAGGCCGGCAACCGCTTCGACAACAAGACGGCGCCGATGAACTGCCAGGTCTGCGTCAGCACCATGAAGTTCAACGAGCCGGGCGATCCGATGGAAATGTGCTTCCGCGAGTCGATCTACCAGGGCGAGAAGTTCCACACCTGTTCTGATCACTGCAAGGAAATCTTCGACAACGAGCCGGAGAAGTACATCCAGACCTTCATCTCCTCGCACCAGGTGCTGCAGGGCAACTGCGAGCCGGACGGCACCGACGTCAATGCCGCCGACTTCAAGCCGGGCCAGAACATGCTCGACTACTGGAAGCTCGACAAGCGGGCGCTCGGCGACTTCAACGGTTCCGAGGACCAGAAGAACTTTGCCGCCTGGCGCGAGCAGGCCACCAAGAACTAAAGGAGACAGCCATGACCATGTTGAAAACCCTCGCGCCCTACGAAGTGAAGTCGCGCGATGCCGTCGAGAACTACAAGGGCAAGCAGCTGCTCTACGTGAACTGGGAACGTCACCGCATGTTCTCGCGTCCCTTCGTGCTCGCGCTGCCGCCGGAAACGCTGTTCTCGGTGATCATCGACCAGTACATGACCGACTGCTTCAGCTACCACCCGGACTGGAAGCAGATCGACTGGAATACGGTTGTCTGGCAGAACGGCAACACGCCCTTCACGCCGGATCGCAACAAGAGCCTCAAGGAAAACGGCATCGGCCACAAGGACCTGATCCGCTTCCGCACGCCGGGCCTGGATGGCATTGCCGGCACCGGCTATTGATGAGCTGTTAGCTATCAGGATCGAGGATCGAGTGGCCCCGACAGTGCCTTTGCTCGATCCCCGATCCTAACAACTGGATCCTGAAAAAAATGAGCTACGAACTGAGTATCGAGCCGCTCGGCCGGACCATCGAGGTCGAGGACGGGCAGACCATCCTCGACGCCGCGCTGCGCGCCGGCATCTACCTGCCGCACGCCTGCGGCCAGGGTTACTGCGCCACCTGCAAGGTGTGCATCACCGACGGCGAAGTCGACCACCAGAATTCATCGAGCTTCGCGCTGATGGACTACGAGCGTGAAGAGGGCAAGGCGCTGGCCTGCTGCGCCACGCTCGAAGCCGATACCGCCATTGAAGTCGAGATGGAAGTCGACGAGGACGCGCGCGACATTCCGGTCAAGGATTTCCCGGGCGTGGTCAGCCGCATCGAGAACCTGACGCCGACCATCAAGGGCATCTGGCTCAAGCTCGACGAGGCGCTTGATTTCCAGGCCGGCCAGTACGTCAATTTCAATCTGCCGAACGATCTGGGCCACCGCGCCTTTTCGCTCGCCAATTCGCCGTCGACCGGTGACGAGATCGAACTCAACATCCGCATCGTGCCCGGCGGCGTCGGCACCACCTGGATCCACAACGAACTCAAGGTCGGCGACCAAATCACCGTCTCCGGCCCCTACGGCCGCTTCTTCGTGCACAAGTCGGCCAACGTGCCGTCCCTGTTCATGGCCGGCGGCTCCGGCCTGTCCAGCCCGCGTTCGATGATCCTCGAGCTGCTGGAAGAGGGCAGCGAACTGCCGATCACGCTGGTCTACGGCGCGCGCAACCAGGGCGAACTGTACTACCATCAGGAATTCCTCGACCTGGCCGCCAAATACCCGAACTTCAGCTATGTCCCGGCCTTGAATGACGAGCCGGCCGACAGCGGCTGGACCGGCTTCCGCGGCTTCGTCCACGACGCCGCCAAGGCCCATTTCGACAACGACTTTCGCGGCCGCAAAGCCTACCTGTGCGGTCCGCCGGTGATGATCGAAGCCTGCATCACCACCCTGATGCAGGGCCGCCTGTTTGAACGCGACATCTACATCGAGAAGTTCTTCTCGGCGGCGGATGCGCAACAGGTAAGGAGTCCGCTGTTCAAGCGGGTTTGACGGGGTTTTGGTTCAGTGAAAAAGGCATCCTGCGGGATGCCTTTTTTCACTGTGGGGGCGTCAGGGCCTTTCCCTGTTTTTTGACTACGGAATTGCATAAGCCTGACTGGCTCGAATGTGCCCAAGCCGTCATAGGCCATCTTGAAAACCGGACGTTCAGGAACGTCTGACATAACCGGCGCTGCGCGGCTTCATCGCGCAGCGTCCGGGTTGATGGATGGGTGTGCGCCCAGCATGGGCGCGATGTAATGGGGTGTAAGTCCCCTGTGGGAGTACCGAAATTGATTCGACATATTGGATTGATGATAGCTATCACGAGAGCCCTAACGTAGAGCTAACCGGCGCTGCGCGGCCTTATCGCGCAGCGTCCAGAGAGCGAAGCGAACGGGGTTGAGCGCCGGGTTAGGGCTTGGTTGGCGACGCAATCTCGAACGGGTCAACATCATCTTCGGCTCCTAATGTAACAACCGCCTTCCCCCAAAAATGCTCGCCCACATTATGGTCAAAGGCTGGTGTGGTACAGCGGCGCGAGAAGATCACCCGGCCATTTTTCATAACAACGACCCCCGATGGTTCGTCGCGCGTACTTGCTCCGGTCTTTGGGTCATCTGGACCTCTAAACGATGCGTTGAATATGTAATAGCGGAAGTCACCGTTCTTGAAACGGACGTAGTTGGCATAACAACTTGCACACAGTGCATTCTTGTACCCGACCATGGTCGGCTTGTAATTCTGCTTGGACGGAATTTCCAACTCGATCTTGTTTGTTGCACCAAACCGATACTGCAAATAGCCTTGATTTTCGTCCAGTACCTTACTGGCGCAAATGGAGGCGATCATTTTGCCAATCTTGCAGGTAAATACAGGCATTTCGTCTGCAACACAGTGAGACTGCGCTTTAGCCCGTGCATTTCTATCAGCAAGATCGGCTTGCCAGTCAATTTGTGGCTGGCCTTTCGCAGAGGCGCTCGCGACGAACAAAGTGATCAATAGCAGTCGGTACATTTGAAGCCCTAACGTTTGAGGTAACTGGCAGCCGAGCGTAGCGAGGGCACCAACAAGCGCAGCTTGTTGGCTGTCCGGTTGACTGAATTGTTGGACGAAGCCGCTACGCGGAGGAGTCGCCTGACTGAGCCGCACGACATATTCTGCACCTTCACCCCCTCGCCATTGAGGGAAGTGATTCTGCAAT
>JAGTRU010000014.1 GCA_018261905.1 Pseudomonadota bacterium
CCATCGAAGCCGCGATCAAGGACGTCGAATCCGTGCTGCGCGACGGCGACAAGGAAACCATCGTCGCCAAGACCGAAGCCCTGAGCCAGGCCGCCCAGAAGCTGGGGGAAAAGATGTACGCCCAGCAACAGGCTGCAGGCGCAGCCGCCGGTGCCACCGGTCAGCAACAACCCGAGGGCGGCGAGAAAACCGTTGAAGGCGATGTCGTCGATGCCGAATTCACCGAAGTGAACAAGGAAAAGAAATAAGGATCGAGGATCGAGCGATTTGCTGCCAGCAACCGGGTCGGGGAATATTTCCCGACCCGGTTTTGAGCATCCTGATCCTTGACCCTCCTGAAGATCACTCGATCCTCTAACCCCTAATTCCTCGGTCCTATATGTCAAAACGCGATTTTTACGAAATTCTCGGCGTCAACCGCGACGCCAGCGAAGACGAGATCAAGAAGGCCTACCGCAAGCTGGCCATGAAGCACCACCCCGACCGCAATCCGGACAATCCGGCGGCCGAGGAAAAGTTCAAGGAAGCCAAGGAAGCCTACGAGATTCTATCGGATGGCCAGAAACGTGCCGCCTATGACCAGTACGGCCACGCCGGCATCGACCCGCAAGCCGGCATGGGCGGCGGCGGTTTCGGCGGCGGCGGTTTTGCCGATGCCTTCGGCGGCATTTTCGACGAAATCTTCGGCGGTCGTGGCGGCGGTGGTGGCGGCGGTCGTTCCAACATCTACCGCGGCGCCGACCTGCGCTACAACCTCGAAATCACGCTGGAACAGGCGGCGCACGGCACCGAAACGAAGATCCGCATTCCCACCATGGAAGTCTGCGAACCCTGCCACGGCTCGGGTTCCAAGGCCGGCACCCAGCCCAAGACCTGCCCAACCTGCGGCGGCTCGGGTCAGGTTCGCCTGCAACAGGGTTTCTTCTCCATCCAGCAGACCTGCCACAAATGCCACGGCACCGGCCGCTTCATCGCCGATCCCTGCAAGAGCTGCGGCGGTGCTGGCCGCATCAAGCAGCACAAGACGCTGGCCGTGAAGATTCCGGCCGGGGTCGATGAGGGCGATCGCATCCGGCTGGCCGGCGAAGGTGAACATGGCGTCAATGGCGGCCCGCCGGGCGACCTCTACGTCCAGATCCACCTCAAGCCCCACTCCGTCTTTACCCGTGACCACAACGACCTGCATTGCGAAATGCCGATTTCCTTCACCACGGCAGCCCTCGGTGGCGAAATCGAAATTCCCACCCTGGACGGCGCCGCTGGCATCAAGATTCCCGGCGAAACGCAGTCGGGACGTGTCTTCCGCCTGCGCGGCAAAGGCATCAAGGGGGTCCGCAGTCACACCCATGGCGACCTGATGTGCCATGTCGTCGTCGAAACGCCGATCAACCTGACCGATCGCCAGAAGGATTTGCTGCGCGAACTGGAAGAGTCGAGCCGGGATAGCGGCGCCAAGCACAACCCCCGCGCCAAGTCCTGGATGGACAAGGTCAAGGAATTCTTTGAAGACTGAGCGTTAGTCGTTAGTCGTTAGTCGTTAGTCGTTAGTCGTTAGTCGTTAGTCGTTAGTCGTTAGTCGTTAGTCGTTAGTCGCTAGTCGCTAGTCGCTAACAGCTAGCGACTAATAACTAGAACTTTCCCGTCATAACGCCCACCCGATATGCGAAAGCAAGCCGCCACAGGTTCCCCCGGCACGCTTTCGACTGTTAGAATCAGGAAATACATTTTGGGGGAGACCACAATGCAAGTCCTGAAGAGACTGGTCGTGCTTGGCGCAATCGCCTGTTCGGCCCTGACTTGGGCCGGCGAGCCGGGAATTACCGATACCAGCATCACCCTTGGCATGTCCGCCCCATTGACCGGGCCCAACGGCGCCTACGGCCTGGACATGCGGCAAACCATCCAGAACTATTTCGAGCAGATCAACAAATCCGGCGGCATCAACGGCCGTCGCCTCGACCTTACCGCGCTTGACGACGGCTACGAAACCGAACGCACGATCGCCAACACCAAAACCCTGATCAACGACAAGCACGTCTTTGCGCTGCTTGCCTATTACGGCTCCAGCCCGACCACCGAAGCCATGAACAGCGTTTTCGGTCCGGCCCGCGTCCCGCTGGTCGGCACCATCTCGGGCGCCGCCACCCTGCGCGAACCGATCAGCAGCAATGCCAATGCACGCTACATGTTCAACGTCCGAGCGAGCTATGCCGACGAGACGGAAGCCATCGTCAATCAACTGGTATCGCTCGGTCTGAAAAGCATTGCCGTGTTCTACCAGAATGACGGCTTCGGCAAATCAGGCCTCGACGGCGTCACCCAGGCACTGAAAAAGCACAAGCTGACCCCCTCTGCCGTCGGCACGGTGGAACGCAACTCGCTCGACGTCGGCAAGGCAGTCGAGCCGATTGCCAAGGCCAACCCCCAAGCCGTCATCATGGTTACCCTTTACAAGCCAACCGCCGCTTTCGTCAAGGCCATGAAAAAAGTCGGCCAGAACCCGATGTTCATGACCCTGTCGCCGGTCGGTACCGAACAACTGGTCCAGGAACTCGGCCCCGAGGCGCGCGGCATCGGTATTTCGCAAGTCGTACCCTACCCCTGGAACGATATCGTTCCCATTGTCCGCGAATATCAGCGCCTGCCCGGCAGCAAGGCGGGAAGCTATTCCTACTACGGCATGGAAGCCTATCTGATGGCCCGCACCATGGTCGAAGGGCTGCGCCGGGCCGGCAAAGACCTGAGCCGCGAGAAACTGCTGACGGCGCTGGAAGGATTGAGCAACACCGATTTCGGCGGCTATCGCATCAACTACGGCAGCAACACCCGACAAGGCTCCCGCCATGTCGAACTGACCGTCGTCGGCCCGGGCGGCAAGATTCTCAAGTAAGCGACAATACGCCAAAATAAAAACGGCCCTGACGGGCCGTTTTTATTGCCACACCTGAATCAGGCCCGCCGCCAGGTGGTCCCCTGCGGACTGTCGTCCAGAGCGATGCCCGCCGCTTTCAGTTGATCGCGAACACGGTCGGCCCCGGCAAAATCACGCGCCTTCTTGGCCGCCGTCCGCTCCGCGATCAAGCCTTCGATGGCCGCCTCGTCGAGACCTCCAACCTGAGCTGCACCACGCAGATAAACCAGCGGCTCGCGCACGAGCAGGCCGATGACGCCGCCCAGCGCCTGCAACAAACCAGCCAGTTCGGCACTGCGCTGGCGATTGACCTCGCCGGCCAACTCGAAGAGGACGGCAATCGCGCCGTGCGAATCGAAGTCCTCATCCAGGGCTGCGGCAAAACGGGCGGCGAAATCGTTCTGCCAATCGATGTCGACGGCACGCGGTGGCACATCGCGCAAGGCAAAGTACAGGCCATCCAGGCTGCGCTTAGCATCGTCGAGATGGGCATCGGAATAATTCAGGGCACTACGGTAATGGGCACGCAGAATGAAGAAGCGCACCACTTCGGCATCGAAACGCTCAAGCACTTCGCGGATGGTGAAGAAATTGCCCAGAGACTTCGACATTTTTTCGTTGTCGACGCGGACAAAACCATTGTGCATCCAATAATTGACAAAGTTGCACCGATGCGCCCCCTCCGACTGGGCGATTTCGTTCTCGTGGTGGGGAAATTGCAAATCCTGACCACCGCCATGTATATCGAAATGCTGACCAAGAATTTTCGAACTCATCGCCGAACACTCGATATGCCAGCCCGGCCGCCCTTCACCCCACGGGGATTGCCAGGCCGGCTCGCCGGGCTTGGCATGTTTCCAGAGTACGAAATCGAGCGGATCCTGCTTCGCCGTATCGACCTCGACCCGCTCGCCGGCTCGCAAGTCGTCGAGCGACTTGCCGGATAGCTTGCCGTAACCGTCAAACTTGCGCACCGCATAATTAACATCGCCGTCGACCGCCCGATAAGCCAGGCCATTGGCTTCCAACTGACCAATCAGAGCGAGCATTTCGGGAACGAACTCGGTTGCCCGCGGCTCATAATCGGGACGCAGGACGCCCAAGGCATCCGCATCCTCGTGCATGAAAGCGATAAAGCGGTTGGTCAACTGCTGGATCGTCTCGCCGTTTTCCGCCGCCCGCCGAATGATCTTGTCATCGATGTCGGTAATATTGCGGACATAGGTCACATCGTAGCCACGCACCTTCAGCCAGCGATAAACCATGTCGAAGACAACCATGACGCGGGCGTGCCCAAGATGACAATAGTCGTAAACCGTCATCCCGCAGACATACATGCGAACCTTGTTGGCTTCAATCGGGGTAAAAACCTGTTTTTCCCGCTTCAGGGAATTGAAAATCTTCAGCATGCCGGGATAAATTCGTGGTACCGCCGGCTCTAGAAGCCTATGGGAAAAGCGGCATTTTTGGTAGAATTGTACGATTGTATAACTCTGGAAATTATAGCACAGCGATGACTACGACCTCTCTGCCCCAGCCCCGTTTCCAGCAGCTCAAAGGGCTGCGCGCCCTGGCTCTTGGCTTGGCCATCGGCTTTGCCGCGCCGGTCTTCGCCGACAACCTGCCGGACGTGCAGCGCCTGATCAAACAGGGTCAGTATCCGCAAGCCCTGGAAAAGGTCGACGCCTACCTCAGCAACAAGCCCAAGGACGCCCAGGGCCGCTTCCTCAAGGGGCTGATTTATACAGAGATGAACAAGCCGGCTGACGCCATCGCCGTCTTTACCAAGCTGACCGAAGACTATCCGGAACTGCCCGAGCCCTACAACAACCTGGCTGTCCTCTACGCCCAGCAAAAGCAGTACGACAAGGCGCGCACCTCGCTGGAAATGGCAATAAGGACTCACCCGTCCTACGCCATCGCCTACGAGAACCTTGGCGACGTGTACGCCAAGCTGGCCAGCCAGGCCTATGACAAGGCACTGCAACTCGACAATTCGAACCCGGCCACGCAGAACAAGCTGTCCCTGATTCGCGACCTGATCACCACCTCCGGCAAGGGCAACGTCAAGCCGAGCGCTCCGACCGCTACGGCGCCAGCCGTTTCCGCTCCGCCGCTGGCCGCCAGCAAACCGGCCAACGCCGTGACGCCGACCGCCAGCATTGTCACCACGACGCCGGGCGCCGCCTCGACGGCCCAGAACAAACCGGCCGTTGCCGCTGCTCCGGCCCCGACCCCCGTCGCCCCAGCAGTCGTCAAGACCGACGCCGCCCACGACGATGTTGCCAAGGCCATCAACGCCTGGGCTAACGCCTGGTCGCGTAAGGATATGCGCGCTTATCTCGGCGCCTACGCCAACGACTTCGCGCCGTCGAACGGCCTCGCTCGCAAGGCCTGGGAAAATGAACGCGAGCACCGCATCGCCGGCAAACCAGGCAAGATTTCGGTGGATATCGACGAGCCGCAGATTTCGTTCAACGGCGACAAGGCTACCGCCAAGTTCCGCCAGCACTACAAGGCCGGCAGCCTGGCAACCTCGACGACCAAGACCCTGGTTTTCGTCCGCACCGGTAACAAATGGCTGATCAAGGAAGAAATTTCCCGCTAATGTTGGGCCGTCAGTTAGTACTTCTTGGATTGGCCAGTTGTCTGGCCGGCAGCGTTTGTGCCAGACCGCCCGAAAAGCCGACAAGCCACGCCAGCCGCCACGGCGCGAGTAAGCCGGCGCCGGTGGCGGCATCGCCCAAGCGCCTGCCGAGCAGCATTTCCGACTCTGGCCCGGAGGCGCAACTGGCAACCATCTTCAAGGAAATCGAGGCCAATCAGCTCGGTCGCGCCCTGGAACTGACCGAATCACTGCTCCGCCAGCATCCCAATTACCGGCTGGCCAATCTGATCAAGGGCGACCTGCTGCTCGCCCGCCACCAGCCGATCCAGACTTTCGGCGCAATGAGCGGCGCCCCGGCCGACAAAGTCGCCGATCTGCGCGCCGAGGCCATCGTTCGCCTGAAAGGCTATCGCGAAAAGCCGCTGGCCAATTTTGTGCCGCGCTATCTCCTCCAGATGCCGGCCGATCAGCGCTACGCCATCGTCGTCGACACCAAGCGCTCGCGCCTCTACGTCTATGAGAACGATGTCGCCAATGGCGGCCGGCCGCGCTTCGTTGCCGACTACTATGTCACCCAGGGCAAGCTGGGTGCCGAAAAACTCGCCGAGGGCGACAAAAAGACGCCGATCGGCGTTTATCACGTCACCTCCAATCTGTCCCGGCAAAAACTCGGCGATCTCTACGGCAACGGAGCCTACCCGCTCAACTACCCGAACGAATGGGACAAGCGCCAGGGCCGCAACGGTAGCGGCATCTGGCTGCACGGCACGCCCTCCGACACCTTCGCCCGGCCACCGCGCGCTTCCGATGGCTGCGTCGTACTGACCAACCAGGATCTCGACGCCGTCGCCAAGAACCTGCAGGTCGGCATGACCCCGGTAATCATCAGCAACTCCATCGAGTGGCTGTCGCTCGACGACTGGAGCAAGGAACGTAGCGAACTCAACAAGACTCTCGATGCCTGGCGCACCGACTGGGAAAGCCGCGACACCGACCGCTTCCTGAAGCATTATTCGAAACGCTTCAAGGCCGGCGAGCAGAATTTCGAGCAGTTCGCCACCCAGAAAAAGCAGGTCAATGCCAGCAAGGAATGGATCAAGATCAAGGTCGGCAACCTTTCCGTGTTCCGCAACCCGGGCAAGGAAGAAGTGGTCGTCGTCACCTTTGACCAGGATTACCGCAGCAACAACGTGAATAACGTGATGAAGAAACGCCAGTACTGGCTGCGCGAAGATGGCAAATGGAAAATCATCTACGAAGGAAGTGCCTGATGTTGAAAAAAATCTCCGCCCTCGCCGCCGGCCTGCTGCTTTCTGTCGCCGCCTGGGCGGCACCGAGTGTCGAAATAACCACCTCGCTGGGCAAGATCACCCTTGAGTTGTATCCGGAAAAGGCCCCGAAAACGGTCGAGTCTTTCCTCAAAAATGCCAAAAGCGGCTTCTACGACGCCACCATCTTCCACCGCGTGATCAACGGCTTCATGATCCAGGGGGGCGGTTTCAGCATCGCCATGGAAGAGAAGAAGGTTCTCACCCCCGCCTTGCAGAACGAGGCCACCAACGGCCTGAGCAACGATCGCGGCACCGTCGCCATGGCCCGCACCGGCGACCCGCATTCGGCCCGCGCCCAGTTCTTCATCAACCTCAACAATAACGACTTCCTCAACCATCGCACGGCCGCCGATCCGCGCGGCTGGGGCTATGCCGTATTCGGCAAGGTGACCCAGGGCATGGATGTCGTCGACAAGATCGCCCGTGTGCCGACCGGCAACTCGGGTTATTTCGAAAACGTTCCGACGACCCCGGTCGTTATCCAGAACGTCAAAATCATCTCCGAAAAGTAAGGATCCCCAATGATCAAACTCACCACCAACCACGGCGTCATCACCCTCAACCTGGATGCCGAAAAGGCCCCGAAGACGGTTGCCAACTTCATTTCCTACGTTAAAGCCGGCCACTACGACAACACCATTTTCCACCGCGTCATCAAGAACTTCATGATCCAGGGCGGCGGCATGGAACCCGGCATGAACCAGAAGGAGTGCCGCGCCCCGATCGAAAACGAAGCGGCCAACGGCTTGAAGAACAAGCGCGGCACGGTTGCCATGGCCCGCACCAACGATCCGCACTCGGCCACCGCGCAGTTCTTCATCAATACCGTCGATAACGATTTCCTCGACTTCAAGTCGCCGTCCGGCCAGGGCTGGGGCTACTGCGTCTTCGGCGAAGTCGTCGAAGGGATGGACGTCGTGGACAAGATCCGCGCCGTCAAGACCGGCAACAAGGGCTTTCACCAGGACGTGCCGGCCGAAGACGTGATCATCGAAAAGGCCGAGATCGTTTGATCCTCTTCATTTCCGATCTGCACCTGTCGCCCCGGTCACCCGGGGCGACTGCTTTGTTTCTCAGCTTTCTCGCCGGGCGGGCCCGTCAGGCGAGCGAACTGTACATCCTCGGCGACCTGTTCGAAGTCTGGGTCGGCGACGACGTCACCGATGCCTACTCGGCGCAGATCATCAGCGCCCTGCGTGCCGCCAGCGACGCCGGCCTGAAGATTCGGCTGATGCATGGCAATCGCGATTTCGCCATTGGCCAGGAATTTGCCAGCGCTGCCAGGGTCGAATTGCTGCCCGACCCCTACCCGTTGATCCTGCCCGAATGGCAATTCGTGCTCTCGCACGGCGATGCCCTGTGCCTGGATGACCACGCCTACCAGGCTTATCGCGCTAAGGTGCGCGATCCCGAGTGGCAACGGAAAATGCGCGCCAAGCCGCGCTTCCTGCGCCGCCTGCTCGGTCGCTACATCCGCTGGCAAAGCAGCCGCCGCAAACGCCATCACACCTGGGTTTATGCCGACCTGCACGCCGCCGCCACCGACGACTTCCTGCGCGACCACGGCTACGCCACCTTCATTCACGGCCACACCCATCAGCCGGCAAAACACGACCACATTATCGATGGCATCCATGTCGAACGCTGGGTGCTCGCCGACTGGCAGGAAGACCGGGGCGAATGCCTGGTCTGGGACGGCAAGGCGCTGAGCCGCGAAGCCCTCCGCGCCGAAGACCGGTCGTAAGCCGGTGCCCACGACCAACCGCGCCCTCGACATCCTGCGCGATGTCTTCGGCTACCCCGCCTTCCGCGGCGCCCAGGCCGAAATCATCGAGCATATCGGCAAGGGTGGTGATGCGCTCGTCCTGATGCCGACCGGCGGCGGCAAGAGCCTGTGCTACCAGATCCCCGCCCTGCTCCGCCCGGGCTGCGCCGTCGTCGTTTCGCCGCTGATCGCGTTGATGCAGGACCAGGTCGACGCCATGATCCAGCTCGGCGTCAAGGCGGCCTGCCTCAATTCGACGCTCGACTGGCGCGAAGCGCAGGCCGTCGAGCAGGCGATTTTCAGCGGCAATCTCGACCTCGTCTACATCGCCCCGGAACGCCTACTGCTCGACCGCACGCTGGCCATGCTCGACAGCCTTTACGAAGCCGGCAAGCTGGCGCTGTTCGCCATTGACGAAGCGCATTGCGTCTCGCAATGGGGCCATGACTTCCGCCCGGAATACCTGCAGCTATCGGCCCTGCACGAACGCTACCCGAACGTCCCGCGCATCGCCTTGACCGCCACCGCCGACCAGGCGACGCGCAACGAGATCCAGACCCGCCTCGGCCTCAATGGGGCCCGCGTCTTCCTCTCCAGTTTCGACCGCCCGAACATCCGCTACACGGTAGTCGAAAAGGATACCCCAAAGAAACAACTACTTACCTTCCTCGCCGGCCGCCAGGGCCAGGCCGGCATCGTCTATTGCCTGTCGCGCAAAAAGGTCGAGGAAACGGCCGAATGGCTCTCCAGCCAGGGCTATCCGGCCCTGCCCTACCACGCCGGCCTGCCGGCGCCGGAGCGCGCCGCCAACCAGCGCCGCTTCCTGCGCGAGGAAGGCCTGATCATGTGCGCCACCATTGCCTTCGGCATGGGCATCGACAAGCCGGATGTCCGCTTCGTCGCCCACCTCGACCTGCCGAAGAGCATAGAGGCCTACTATCAGGAAACCGGCCGCGCCGGCCGCGACGGTGAACCGGCCGAAGCCTGGATGACCTACGGCATGCAGGACGTCGCGTTGCAACACGCGCGCATCGCCGAATCGGGGGCCGGCGAAGGCCAGAAAATTCTCGAAGCGCAACGCCTAACCGCCCTGCTCGCCTACTGCGAAGCGCCGCGCTGCCGGCGCCAGGTCTTGCTCAATTACTTCGGCGAAGAACGCGAGCCCTGCGGCAATTGCGATGTCTGCCAGGACCCGCCCGAACTGTGGGATGGCACACTCGCCGCACAGAAGGCACTATCGGCCATTTTCCGCACCGGCATGCGCTTCGGCGTCGCCCACCTGACCGACATCCTGCGCGGCAAGGCGACCGACAAGGTCAAACAATGGCACCATGACCAGCTCCCAACCTTCGGCGTCGGCGCCGATCTCGACGACCACGCCTGGAAAAGCGTCTTCCGCCAGCTTGCCGCCGCCGGCCTGGTGCATGTCGATATGGCAGAACATGGCGCCCTGCAACTGACCGATGCTGCCCGCCAGGTCCTGAAGGGCGGCCAGCGCGTCGAACTGCGCCGGCCGCTCAAACGCAAGAGCAGCAGCCCGTCACGCAGCAGCAGTACGGTCGTGCGTAGCGAACTGGCGCCGGCCGACGAAGCACTGTTCCAGCTCCTGCGGAGTTGGCGCGGCGACACCGCCCGCGAACAGGGGGTGCCGGCCTACGTCATCCTGCACGACAAAACCCTGCGTGAACTGGCCGAAGTCCGGCCGACCAGCCACGGCATGCTGGCCGGCATCACCGGCATGGGCAGCGCCAAGATCGAGCACTACGGCGAAGAACTGCTCAACCTGATCCGCAACGAGGGCTGAGATGAAAAACCGCCATCTGCTGACCACCAGTCTGGCCACCATCGTCGTCGCCGCCCTAGTCGTTTCCGGCATCGCCCCCTTCGACCGCGCCACCTGGATCATGGAAGTTGCACCAGCAGTGATCGCGCTGGTGCTGCTCGCCGCCACGCGCAAAAGTTATCCGCTGACCACGCTGCTCTACGTCCTGATCGCCGCCCACGCCCTGGTTCTCATCGCCGGCGGGGCCTACAGCTACGCCCGGGTACCATTCGGCTTCTGGCTGCAGGATCTGCTCGGCACCGCCCGCAATCCCTACGACAAGCTCGGCCACCTGCTGCAGGGTTTCGTACCGGCCCTGGTCGCTCGCGAAATCCTGCTGCGTGGTGCCTATGTCCATGGCCGCCGGATGGCCGGTTTCCTGTGCATCTGCATCGCCATGGCGATCAGCGCCTGTTACGAACTCATCGAATGGGGCGCCGCCCTGTGGCTGGGTCAGGGCGCCGACGAATTCCTCGGCACCCAGGGCGATCCCTGGGACACCCAGTCCGACATGCTGATGGCCCTGATCGGTTCCAGCCTGGCGATTGCCTTCTTCGCTGCCTGGCACGACCGGCAACTGGCGCAACTGCCCAAGGCATAGCGCCGGCAACGGGCGGCGGACAAACACGCCCTTGCCGCCCCGGCCCGAAAACCGGATTTTTCCCGATTCTTTATATCGGCCTCCGCTATTTTTCGAAAATTTTGATATCAGTTTTCCTAGTATGACCCTATCGCAATACCAACAAGGGGAGTACTCATGGATCTCGTCTATCTCGCCGGCATCGGGCTGTTCTTTGCCCTGATGCTCGCCCTCGCCACCGGCTGTGCCCGGCTGGGAGGTGCCAAATGACCTGGCTTTTCGTTCTTAGCGGCGCCGTCGCCGCCGGCCTGCTGGTCTATCTCGTCGCCGCGCTGCTCAATCCGGAGAACTTCTCATGAGCAATCATGCCTGGATACTTCTCGGCCTTTTTCTGGTCGTCCTGCTGCTGACCGTCAAACCCCTGGGGACCTACCTCGCCAATGTGATGGAAGGCCGCTTCCGTCTGGCCGGCAGGATCGAAAGCCCGATCTATCGCCTGTGCGGCATCCGCCAGGATGAGGAAATGGGCTGGCTGAAATACGCCTTCGCCATCCTGCTGTTCAACGTACTCGGCGCCCTGGCCGTTTATGCCCTGCAACGCCTGCAGGCCGATCTGCCGCTCAATCCGCAGGCTTTCCCCGCGGTCAGCCCGGATTCGGCCTTCAATACGGCGATCAGTTTCGCCACCAATACCAACTGGCAGGGCTACGTCGGCGAAGCGACGATGAGCTACCTGACCCAGATGCTGGCGCTGGCCGTTCAGAACTTTTTCTCGGCCGCCACCGGCATCGTCGTCGTCATCGCCCTGATCCGCGGTTTTGCCCGGCATAGCGCCAAGACGGTCGGCAATGCCTGGGTCGACCTGACCCGCATCACGCTGCATGTGTTGCTGCCGATTTCCGTCGTTTACGCGGTCTTCCTGACCGGCCAGGGCGTCATCCAGAATTTCGATGCCTACAAGGACGTGACGACGCTGGAAGTGACCAGTTTCGAGACGCCCAAGCTCGACGCTGCTGGCCAGCCGATGAAGGATGACAAGGGCGCCGCCATCACCGAGCCGGCCCAGACGCCAACCCAAACGCTGGCCATGGGCCCGGTCGCTTCGCAGGAGGCGATCAAGATGCTGGGTACCAACGGCGGCGGTTTCCTGAACGCCAACTCGGCGCACCCCTATGAAAACCCGACGCCGCTGAGCAACTTCATCCAGATGCTGTCCATCTTCCTGATCCCGGCCGCGTTGTGCTTCACCTTCGGCCGCATGGTCGGCGATACGCGCCAGGGCTGGGCGGTGCTCGCGGCGATGACCCTGATGTTCGTCGCCCTGGCCTATGGCGCCATGCATTTCGAACAGCAGGCCAATCCGCTGCTCACCCAACTCGGCGTCGATCCGGCGGCCGGCAATATGGAAGGCAAGGAAACCCGCTTCGGCGTTGCCGATTCCGGCCTGTTCGCGACCATCACGACGCTCGCCTCCTGCGGTGCGGTCAACGCCATGCACGATTCGTTTACGCCGCTTGGTGGCCTGGTGCCGCTGATCGACATGCAGCTTGGCGAAGTGGTCTTTGGTGGTGTCGGTACCGGCCTCTACGGCATGCTCGTCTTCGCCATCATGGCCGTCTTCATCGCCGGCCTGATGATCGGTCGCACGCCGGAATACCTGGGCAAGAAGATCGAAGCCTTCGAAATGAAGATGGTCTCGATCGCCATTCTGGTCACCCCGCTGCTCGTGCTGGTCGGCACCGCCATCGCCGTCATGGCGGTCGACGGCAGGGCCGGCATCGCCAACCCGGGCGCCCATGGTTTCTCGGAAATCCTTTATGCCTTCACCTCGGCCGCCAACAACAACGGCAGCGCCTTTGCCGGGCTGTCCGCCAACACGCCGTTCTACAACGTGATGCTCGGCATCGCCATGTGGTTCGGCCGCTTCGGCGTGATCGTGCCGGTGCTGGCGATTGCCGGTTCGCTGGCCGCCAAGAAGCGCATCGCCGTCGGGGCCGGCACGCTGCCGACGCATGGCCCGCTGTTTGTCACGCTGCTGATCGGCACGGTATTGCTGGTCGGCCTCCTGAATTACGTCCCGGCGTTGGCTCTCGGCCCCGTCATCGAGCACCTCGTGCTCTGGGCCGGTCACTAAGCTAGGGGAGAGAAAATAATGACCCGCAAGACTTTTACCCTGTTCGATCCGGCCCTGGCCCTGCCAGCCATCGCCGATGCCTTCCGCAAGCTGAATCCGGCCGTGCAATGGCGCAATCCGGTGATGTTCGTCGTCTACGTCGGCAGCATCCTGACCACCATCCTCTGGGTGCAAGCCCTCGGTGGGCAAGGCGAAGCCCCGGCCGGTTTCATCCTGGCGATCACCATCTGGCTGTGGTTTACCGTGCTCTTCGCCAATTTTGCCGAAGCGCTGGCCGAAGGGCGCAGCAAGGCGCAGGCCGCTTCGCTGCGCGGCCTGAAAAAGGAAACCTGGGCCAAGAAACTGCTCGAGCCGAAGTATGGGGCCCAGTGGAATCTGGTCCCGGCCACCGACCTGCGCAAGGGCGACGTGATCTTCGTCCAGGCCCAGGAAACCATCCCGGCCGACGGCGAAGTCATCGAAGGCGTCGCCTCGGTGGACGAATCTGCCATCACCGGCGAATCGGCGCCGGTCATCCGCGAATCCGGTGGTGATTTCTCGGCCGTCACCGGCGGTACCCGCGTGCTGTCCGACTGGATCGTCGTTCGGGTCACGGTAAATCCGGGTGAAACCTTTGTCGACCGCATGATCGCCATGGTTGAAAACGCCAAGCGCCAGAAGACGCCGAACGAAATCGCCCTGACCATTTTGCTGGTGGCGCTGACCATCGTCTTCCTCGGTGTCGTCGTCACCCTGCTGCCGTTCTCGATGTTCAGCGTCGAAGTGGCCGGGGCCGGCACGCCGATCAGCATCACCGTGCTGATCGCGTTGCTCGTCTGCCTGATCCCGACCACCATCGCCGGCCTGCTCTCGGCCATCGGTGTGGCCGGCATGAGCCGCATGATGCAGGCCAACGTGATTGCGACTTCCGGTCGCGCCGTCGAAGCCGCCGGTGACGTCGATGTGCTGCTGATGGACAAGACCGGCACGATCACGCTGGGCAATCGTCAGGCTTCCACTTTCCTGCCAGCCGATGGCGTGACCGAGGCCGAACTGGCCGATGCCGCCCAACTCGCCTCGCTTGCCGACGAAACGCCGGAAGGCCGCAGTATCGTGGTGCTGGCCAAGCAGCGTTTCCAGCTGCGGGAGCGTGATATCCACGCGCTGGATGCCCATTTCGTGCATTTTTCGGCCAATACCCGGATGAGCGGCGTGGACATGGCAGGCCGTCAGATCCGCAAGGGTGCGGCCGAAGCCATCAGGAAACATGTCGAAGCCCTGGGTGGCAGTTTTCCAAAATCCGTCATCGGCAAGGTCGATGAGGTCGCTCGGCGCGGTAGTACGCCGCTGGTCGTCACCGACGGGACGCGCGTCATGGGCGTCGTTGAGCTCAAGGACATCGTCAAGGGCGGTATCAAGGAGCGTTTTGCCGAACTGCGCCAGATGGGCATCAAGACCATCATGGTGACCGGCGACAACCGGATTACTGCGGCGGCGATCGCCGCCGAAGCCGGGGTTGACGATTTCCTGCCGGAAGCGACACCGGAAGCCAAGCTGGCGCTGATCCGCCAGTACCAGGCGGAAGGCCGTCTGGTCGCGATGACCGGCGACGGCACCAACGACGCGCCGGCGCTGGCCCAGGCTGACGTCGCGGTGGCCATGAACACCGGCACGCAGGCGGCCAAGGAAGCCGGCAACATGGTCGATCTGGATTCCAACCCGACCAAGCTCATCGAAGTGGTCGAAACCGGCAAGCAAATGCTGATGACGCGCGGTTCGCTGACGACGTTTTCCATCGCCAACGACATCGCCAAGTATTTCGCCATCATCCCGGCGGCTTTCGTCAGTACCTATCCGCAGCTTGCCGCACTCAACGTCATGGGCCTGGCCAGTCCGAGTTCAGCCATCCTGTCGGCGGTGATCTTCAATGCGCTGATCATCGTCTTCCTGATTCCGCTCGCCCTGAAAGGCGTCAAGTACCGGCCGCTCGGCGCCGCGACGTTGTTGCGCCAGAACCTGGCGATCTACGGCCTGGGTGGCGTCATCGTTCCCTTTATCGGCATCAAGCTGATCGACATGGCGATTGCCGCCGTCGGTCTGGCCTGAGGAGAAACTCATGAAAACCCTGTTACGTCCCGCCGTCAGTCTCTTTGTCCTGCTCACTGCCGTCACCGGTGTGCTTTATCCGCTGGCTGTCACCGGCGTCGCCAAGACAGTCTTTCCCGAGGCGGCCGATGGCAGCTTGATCGTCAAGGATGGCAAGGCGGTCGGCTCGCGCCTAATCGGCCAGAACTTCAGCGATTCCAAGTACTTCTGGGGCCGCCCGTCGGCTACCGGGCCGATGTCCTACAACGCCAGCGCTTCCAGCGGCTCCAATCAGGGGCCGCTCAACCCGGCCCTGGTTGATGCCGTCAAGGGGCGGATCGACGCCCTGAAGGCAGCCGACCCCGACAACAAGCTGCCGATTCCGGCCGATCTGGTCAATGCCTCGGCCAGCGGTCTCGATCCGCACATCAGCCCCGAAGCAGCGGCGTACCAGGTGGTTCGCGTCGCCAGCCAGCGCCATCTGCTGCCGGCCGATGTCAAGGCGCTGGTCGCCCAGCACACCGAAGGCCGGCAATGGGGCATCTTCGGCGAGCCGCGGGTCAATGTCCTGCAACTCAATATCGCGCTTGATGCACTGCGTTAAACCAGGAACAGACAGTTGCAATGCAGCGCAGTCATTCCGCCAGCCGATCAAACGCTGGCGGACCCATCATCCAGAGGAGGAATTCCCATTGAAACCGATCGCTGATCTTCTTCCCGCACGGGACATCATCCTTGACCTGGAAGTGGCGAACAAGGACCAACTCTTCGATGCAATCGGCCGCCACATGGAGGCGAACCACGGCATGCCGAAGGAGTGGGTCGTCCTCAGCCTGGCACGTCGGGAACAGGTCGGATCAACGGGGCTGGGCGAAGGGGTGGCCATTCCGCACGCCCGCATCAAGGATCTTCTTTGCATACAACTGGCCTACGTTCGTCTCAAATCACCGATTCCGTTCGATGCCCCGGACGGCAAGCCGGTCTCCGACATTCTTGTTCTGCTGGTGCCCAAGCAGGCGACGCAGGAGCACCTGACCATCCTGGCCGAAGCGACACGGCGGTTTTCCGATGCCCGCTTCCGTGAGCGTCTGCATCAGTGCGGACAGCCGGTCGCGGTAAAGCAATTGTTTGCCGACTGGCCCGTTCCGGCCTGATTCCGCAGCCGCTTCTTTACGTTCTTTTTATATCCAGCCCCCGATATTTTGCAAAATCTTGAAATTGCCCTGGCTAGTATTTGCCATGTACCGGACCCGTTGAGACGAGAGACATGGATGCCGTGAATTTTCTGCTGGCGGTGGCCGTTTTTATCATTCCATTGGGACTGGCCTGGTTGTTTATCAATCGAAAGTGAAGGATCACATGAACTCAGACTTATGCATCGGTATTGCTGCGACGAATGACGCGCTTGAGATCGCTGCCCTGGAACCCGGCAAGGCTGCCGTGGTGATGAAATTCCCGGCGACGGGAATGGGCGTCGAAGGGATCAGGGTCTTTTTGTCCGGTTACAGCAATCCGGTGCGCATGGCGGTGGCCGGTGTCGCGGCGCTGAGTGTGGCGCTGAGCCTGGGCAATGTCTGCGGGCGGGAAACCTTTGTCGTTTCCTCCAGCATCGCCGATCAGGCAGTGGCCCTGGCGCGTTATGCCGAACATGCGGCATGAATCGCCATGGCCCGACATATCTGCCCGGTTTGCGGCAAGCCTCACGAGGTCCATGCCGTGCTCGATCAATTGTCCTACGGTCGGCACAAGACCTGCTCTCCGCACTGCAAGTCAGTTTTCCCCGGGCTGGTTCGCGCCCGGGTACTCGCTGAAATGAGCAAAAACGCGCAGGATGGAGACTGTCGAAAAGCCGGGGGATAAAGAATGCTGATCAATTGTGTCGCCTACGAAAACGGTTCGCGCCTGGCGGATCTGTCGGTCGAAGAAATCAGCGACTATCTGCTCAGGCCGGACGCATTTGTCTGGGTTGCCCTGCGCGACGCGACGCCACAGGAACTCGATAAGATGCAGGAAGAGTTCGGCCTGCATGCACTGGCCGTCGAGGATGCCCGGCATGGCCACCAGCGGCCGAAGATGGAGGAATACGGCGACTCGGTTTTCGCCGTCATGCACCTGCTGGAAGAGGACAAGGGCGAGTTCAATATCGGTGAGGTCAATGTCTTCGTCGGGAAAAACTACGTCCTGTCGGTCAGAAACCATAGTCAGCAGGGCTTTCTCGGGGTGCGCGAGCGCTGTGAGCGGGAGCCGCATCTGCTCAGCCATGGGTCTGGCTTTGTCCTCTATGCGCTGATGGATGCGGTTGTCGATCGCTACTTTCCGATCATGGATCGCCTGGAGTCGGAACTCGAAGAAATCGAGGAGCAGATCTTTGCCAAAGATGCCGCCCGCAGCAATATCGAACGGCTTTACGACCTGAAGCGCAAGATCACTTTTCTCAAGCATGCGGTCGCGCCGATGATGGAGGCCACCGGCAAGCTGTCGGGCGGTCGCGGGCCGGAGGTCTGTGCCAACAGCCGGGAGTACTTCCGCGATGTCTATGACCATCTTTCCCGGATCAATGCCTCGCTCGATAACATCAGGGACACCATCGGCACAGCCATTCAGGTCAATCTTTCGATGGTGACCATCGAAGAAAGCGAAGTGAACAAGAAGCTGGCGGCCTGGGCCGGTATTTTTGCCGTCGCCACGGCGTTTGCCGGCATCTGGGGGATGAATTTCAAGGCGATGCCCGAGCTGCAGTGGGAGTACGGTTACCCGATGGCACTTCTGGCGATCAGCGTTGCCTGCGTTGCTCTTTACGCAAATTTCAAACGAGTCGGTTGGTTATAACAATGTCAGATCAACGCCCTGATCCCGACCAACTGCTGAGTCGCCTGAATGAGGAAGAGGCCCGGACCCGGCGCGGCAAGCTGAAGATCTTTTTCGGCGCCTCGGCCGGTGTCGGCAAAACCTACGCCATGCTGGGGGCTGCCCGCCAGCAACTGCTGGCCGGGGTGGATGTGGTCATCGGCATCGTCGAGACGCATGGCCGGATGGAAACGGAAGTCATGGCCGACGGCCTCGAATGCCTGCCCTTGCGTGACATTCCCTACCGTGACCGGGTGCTCAAGGAATTCGACCTGGACGGCGCGCTGGCCCGCCAGCCGGCCTTGATCCTGATGGACGAACTGGCCCATTCGAATGTTGCCGGCTCACGTCATGCCAAGCGCTGGCAGGACGTCGACGAATTACTGGCGGCCGGCATCGACGTCTATTCGACGGTCAACGTCCAGCACCTGGAAAGCCTCAACGACGTGGTCACCGGCATTACCGGCATCCGCGTCTGGGAAACGGTGCCCGACAAGGTGTTCGATGCCGCCGACGAGGTCGTGCTGGTCGACCTGCCCCCCGACGAACTCCTGCAACGCCTGCAGGCCGGCAAGGTCTATTTGCCCCATCAGGCGGAACGCGCCATCCGCAATTTTTTCCGCAAGGGCAACCTGATCGCCCTGCGCGAACTGGCACTCCGGCGCACGGCCGACCGCGTCGACGACCAGATGTTGCAATACCGGCGCGACCAGTTCGTCTCCTCGGTCTGGCAGACGCGGGACTCTTTGCTGGCCTGCATCGGCACCGGCGCCGGCGCGGAAAAGGTCGTGCGCACCACATCCCGCATTGCCAACCGCCTGGAAGCCCCGTGGCACGCCATCTATATCGAGACACCAACACTGCAGCGCCTGTCGGAAGCCAGCCGCCATCGCATCCTGCGCAACCTCAAACTGGCCGAGGAACTGGGGGCGCAAACGGCAACCCTGTCGGGCAGCGAGGCCGATCAGGTGGCGATCAAATACGCCCGCGACCACAATCTGGCAAAGATCGTTGTCGGCCGCGATCACCCGCGTTCCTGGCGCCCCTGGTACCGCTCCTTCGCCGACCGGGTCGGGCAACAGGCACCCGATCTCGATGTGCTGCAGGTCGCCCGCTCCGAAACCGAGCACGATTCCGGCAAACACTCCCGGGCAGCCGTCAACGAAAGCATATTTGACCAGTGGCCCAGCTACGCCAAGGCGGCTGCCGGTTGCGCGCTGGCCGGCGTTGCCGCCGCCGCCTTGTTCCCGATTGTCGATCTGCCCAACATCGTCATGGTCTTTCTACTGGCGGTAGTGCTGGTCAGCGTGCGTTATGGCCGCGGCCCGGGCGTCCTGGCCTCTTTCCTGTCGGTGGCCATTTTCGACTTCTTCTACGTTCCGCCGCGCTTCTCCTTCGCCGTCAGCGACGTCCAGTACCTGATGACTTTTGTCGTCATGCTGGTGGTCGGGCTGATTACCGGCCAGCTCACCGCCGGCTCGAAATACCAGGCCAAGGTGGCGACGCGCCGCGAGCAGCGGGTCCGTTCCCTCTATGAAATGTCGCGCGACCTCTCCGGTGCGTTGATGCCGGAACAAATTGCCGAAATCGGCGAGCGTTTCATCGTCGCCGAACTCGGCGCCCGGGCCGCCTTCCTGTTGACCGACGACAACGACCAGTTGCAGCCGGCCCTGCCCTCGGCCAACGGTCTGCCCGCCGTCGACCTGGGCATCGCCCAGTGGGCCTTCGATCACGGCGAAGCCGCCGGGCAAGGTACCAACACCCTGGCCGCCAGCCCCATCCTGTATCTGCCCCTGAAAGCGCCGATGCGCCTGCGCGGCGTACTGGCGCTGGAAATGCATCACTCCGACCGCCTGCTCATCCCGGAACAACGGCGCCTGCTCGACACCTTTGCCTCGCTGATCGCCATCGCCCTGGAACGCGTGCATTACGTCGAAGTGGCGCAGAGCACCACCGTGCAGATGGAATCCGAACGCCTGCGCAACTCGGTGCTGTCGGCCATCTCGCACGACCTGCGGACACCGATGAGCGTCCTGGTCGGCCTCGCCGACTCGATGTTCCTGACCCAGCCGCCGCCGACCGGCGCCCAGGCCGAGATCGCCCGCTCGCTGAAGGAGGAGGCGCTGCGCGTCAGCGGCCAGGTCAACAACCTGCTCGACATGGCCCGCCTGCAGGCCGGCCGGGTGGAATTGAACCGGCAATGGCAACCGCTGGATGAAGTCATCGGCAGCTCCCTGAAAATCGTCGAACGCGCGCTGGCCGGACGCACCGTCAAAGTGGCGCTGGACGATGAACTGCCCCTGGTGGAAATCGACTTTACCTTGATGGAACGGGTGTTCTGCAACCTGCTGGAAAATGCCGCGAAATACACGCCGCCGGACAGCCAGGTGAGCATCGGTGCGCGCGCCACGGCCAGTGCCATCGAAATATGGGTCGAGGACAACGGTCCCGGTTTTCCCGGCGGCAAGGAAGAGATGATTTTCAAGAAATTCGAACGCGGCCAGACGGAAAGCGCGACGCCCGGCGTCGGCCTGGGCCTGGCCATCTGCCGGGCGATCATTGCCGCGCACGGCGGTGAAATCCGCGCCGAAAACCGGCCGACGGGCGGGGCACGCTTCCTGTTCACCCTGCCCAAAGGCAATCCACCGCAGCTTGAAGCCGAACTGCCGGAAGTCGAGGAGAAGTCCTGATGTCCAGCTTACCCAAGGTCATCGTCGTCGAGGATGAGGCCAATATCCGGCGCTTCATCAAACTGACGCTGGAGTCGGAAAACTGCGAAGTCTTCGAAGCCGATGGCGTCAAACGCGGCCTGATCGAAGCCGGAACCCGCCGTCCCGACCTGGTGGTTCTCGACCTCGGCCTGCCCGATGGCGACGGTATCGACTTCATTAGGGATTTTCGTAGCTGGTCGGGGATTCCCGTCATCGTCCTCTCGGCGCGTACCGCCGAAGCCGACAAGGTGGCGGCGCTCGATGCCGGCGCCGACGATTACCTGACCAAGCCATTCGGCGCCGACGAACTGGCCGCCCGCGTCCGGGCCCATTTACGGCGGCATTTCAAGACCGGCAGCACGGAAAGCGCGACCTTCGAGTTCGGCCGGATGCGCGTCGATTTCGCCCGACGGGTGGTCGAGAAGGATGGCCAACAGATCCATCTGACGCCCATCGAATTCCGCCTGCTGGCCTACCTGATCGCCAACCCCGATTGCGTGCTGACGCATCGCCAGCTCTTGAAAGCGGTCTGGGGCCCCTCGCATGCCGAGGACAGTCACTACGTCCGGGTCTATATGGGGCATGTGCGAAAGAAAGTCGAGGACGACCCGGCCCGCCCCCGGCATATCGTCACCGAGTCGGGCGTCGGCTATCGCTTCCTGCCCTAGACGGGCCTCCGGCTACATCCGCAAAGCTTCGGGATCGGCCCGCATCAGGCGCTTGTTCATCTTGCCGACGCTGGTCTTGACCAGGGTCTTGACGAAACTGACCTGCAGCAGCACGCCGTAGCGCGAAATGCCGGCTGTCTCGATGGCGTGCGCCGCGTAGTTGCGCAATGCGTGCTCGGTGATCTGGTCGAGGAATTCCGGCTTGAGCACCACCAGGGCCAGCGGCCGCTCGCCCCATTTGTCGTCGGGCACGCCGATCACCGCCACTTCGTGCACCGCCTCGTGCTTGCCGATGAGGTCTTCCAGTTGCAGCGAGGACGTCCATTCGCCGCCAGTCTTGATGACGTCCTTGATGCGGTCGGTGACTTTCAGGTAGCCGGCCGGGTTGATGTTGCCGATATCCGCCGTGTGCAGGTAACCGCCGGCCCACAGCGCCTCCGAAGCTTCCGGCGCGCTGAGGTAGCCCTGGGTCAGCCAGGGCGTGCGCACCACCACCTCACCGGTGCTTTTACCATCGTGGGCAACCTCCTGCATTTGCGGATCGACGACGCGCAGGTCGACCAGCGGCAGCGGCAGGCCGGTCTTGGCGCGCAATACGGCCTGCTGTTCGAGCGGTAGTTCGAGATCGCTGCTGGAAAGGTGGGCGATGCTCAACACCGGACAGGTTTCCGACATGCCGTAGCCGGTGAACAGGTCCATGCCCTTTTTCTGGGCGGCGATGGCCATTGCCTCGGGCAGTGCCGAACCGCCGATGAGGATCTTCCAGCCGGAGAAGTCCTTGTCGCGGGCCTGTGGGTGGGTCAGGATCATGTGCAGGATGGTCGGCACGCAATGCGAGAAAGTCACTTTCTCTTCGGTGACCAGACGACAGATCAGCTCCGGCTGGTAACGGCCGGGATAAACCTGTTTGAGGCCAAGCATGGTCGCCAGGTAAGGGAATCCCCAGGCATGCACATGGAACATCGGGGTGATCGGCATGTACACATCTTCGCGATGGATATGGCCCTGGCGGTTGGCGCCGCCGAGCATCGCGGCACAGCCCAGGGTGTGCAGCACGAGCTGGCGATGGCTGAAATAGACGCCCTTCGGATTGCCCGTTGTGCCCGTCGTGTAGAAGGTGGTCGCCTGGGCGTTTTCGTCGAAATCGGGGAAATCGTAGTCGACCGAGGATTCGGCCAGCAGGCTTTCATATTCGGCGGCCATGGGCGCCGGCAGCGCCGGCATTGCCGCCTCGTCGGTAAAGAAAACGAAGGACTTGACGGTTTCCAGCCCGCCGGCGATCTGCGCGACGATCGGAAAAAACTCGCTGTTGACCAGCAGCACGTCGGCTTTCGCATGGTTCAGCGTGTATTGGATCTGTTCCGGGCTGAGGCGGACATTCACCGTCTGCAGCACCGCCCCCATCATCGGCACGGCGAAGAAACATTCGAGGTAACGGTGGCTGTCCCAATCCATCATCGCCACTGTCTGCCCGGCGTCGACGCCGAGGCTCGACAAGCCATTGGCCAGCCGGCCGATGCGCTCCTTGAGCGTGCGGTAGCTGTAGCGCAGCTTGCCCTGGTAGGTGATCTCCTGGTCCGGCGCGATGGCCAGCGGGGTCAGCAGCAACTGCTTGATGAGCAACGGATAACGATAGGCTGACGCCGTCGATTGAACGAGTTTTACCGGCATGACTCTCTCCCTGATCTGTAATTTTTTTATCGCGCCGAAGCGCGAACAGGGAGTTTACAACCCGGGCGCCCTTTTGGGGCGCCCATTGTTACTTAACGATGACGGCTACCGGTGCGATGTTGCTGCGGCCCGCCCGGCTTCTGCGCTGCCTTTTGACCCTGCGGCCGGCCCGGCTGCGGATTGCGGGCGCCGCGCGGCGGCTGCACCGGACGCGGCGCAGCCGTCGCCGACGGTTCGAAACCGGCCACCACTTCACGTTCCAGCGTGCGCTTGATCAGCCGCTCGATATCCTTGAGGCTGCCGCGTTCGTCGTGACAGACCAGGGAAATCGCCACGCCTTCCATGCCGGCCCGGCCGGTGCGGCCGATGCGGTGCACGTAGTCTTCGGCGATATTGGGCAGTTCGTAATTGATGACGTAGGGCAGCGCATCGATGTCGATGCCGCGCGCCGCGATGTCGGTGGCGACCAGGGCAACCAGCTTGCCGTCCTTGAAATCGCCGAGCGCCCGGGTGCGGGCGCCCTGCGACTTGTCGCCGTGAATGGCCGCGGACTTGATGCCGGATTTTTCCAACGTCCGCGCCAGCGCATCGGCGCCATGCTTGGTGCGGGCGAAAACCAGCACCTGGTGCCAGCCGCGCGTTTCGAACAGATGGCAGAGCAGCTCCTTCTTCTGTTCGCGATTGGTTTCGATGACCCGCTGGGTCACCGTCTCGGCCGCCGTGTTGCGCGCCGCGACATCGACCGAAGCCGGATTGTTGAGCAGACCGCTGGCCAGTTCGCGGATATCCGGCGAGAAAGTGGCCGAGAACATCAGGTTCTGGCGTTGCTTGGGCAACAGCGCGATGATTTTGCGGATATCGCGGATGAAGCCCATGTCGAGCATGCGGTCGGCTTCGTCGAGGACGAAAATCTCGACTTTCGACAGATCGACGGTGCGCTGCTGCACGTGGTCGAGCAGGCGGCCCGGCGTCGCCACCAGGATATCGACGCCACGCCGCAGGTTGGCGATCTGCGGATTGATGCCGACGCCGCCGAACACCGCCAGCGAATTGATCGGCAGATGCTTGCCGTAGGTGCGCACGCTTTCCTCGACCTGGATCGCCAGTTCGCGCGTCGGCACCAGGACGAGGACGCGCGGCGCCTTCGAAACGCGGCTCAGACGCTCATTCGCATCACCGGCCAGGCGATGCAGGATGGGCAGCGTGAAGCCAGCGGTCTTGCCGGTGCCGGTCTGCGCCGTGGCCATCAGGTCGCGGCCGGTCATCACGGCGGGAATGGCTTGTTGCTGGATCGGCGTCGGGGTGTCGTAGCCCTGTTCGCTAACGGCGCGCAAAAGTTCGGCGCGCAGGCCGAGATCGGTGAAATGCATGGGGTTCTCCTGGAACGTAAGCCCGGGGCCCATCGTGCGGACACGAACCAGTCGAGGCAAGGCAGAAATCGGAATTGAAATGACGGGGAAATCCGCCTGACGCCACAGACCATGACTGATTCCAGTCTGCGGCGCCGGCATTTTACCACGCCAGGTGGGCGGCCCGGCCGGAACTCCGGCGAAAGTAATATTCCGGCAATATTGCCCCTCTAGACTGCCCGGCTCCCAACTCCCCCCTCGAACCATGTCGCAATTTCGTGCTTATTGGGCGGCCTTGGCCATTGCCGTTTTTTCCCTGGGTGCCTGGGCAGCAAGCGGCAACAGCGAGAACGGCCCGCTGGTCATCGGCCAGGTCGTCGACCTGAGCGGGCCCAATGCCGATTTCGGCCGCGATTTCAGCCTCGGTGCCAAAGTCTACTTCGATTCTGTGAATAGCAGCGGTGGCATCAATGGCCGCCGCCTGCTCTATCGCAGCCAGGACAGCGCCGGCTCGACAAACCAGGGAGTGAATGCCGCCCATGCCCTGATCAAGGACGGGGCCGGCCTGCTGTTCGGCATCAACGGCGACCCGATCATCGAGGCGATCGCTCGCGATGCGACGGTCCGTCACGGCGATCTGGCGATTTTTGCGGCCACCGGCGGCAGTAACCGGCTGGGCGCCAAGGACGGGGTCTTTTATCTGCGGGCCGGTACCGCCCAGGAAATCGAAGCTCTGGTCGCCCACCTGGCGCCGCTCGGCATCCGCAGCATCAGCCTGGCCAGCAGCGCGGAATACGCCGAGGAAGCGGGCGCCGCGCTAAGCGAGGTAGGGCGCCGCTACGGCGTAAAAATCGGCGCCACGCTACGTTTCAATGTCGCCGACGACGGCCCCGCCCTGGCGGCGCAGAGCATTGCCCGCGACAAACCGCAGGCGGTCATCGTTGCCGCCGACACGCTGGCCGTCGCACAGTTTTTCAAACGTTACCGCAGCCTTGACCAGGGCGCCTTCCTGGCCACCACCTCGCAGGTCAACGTCCGCACCGTGAGCGCCATCATGGGCCTGGCGGCGGCACACGGCCTGATCATCAGCCAGGTGGTGCCCGACCCGGCATCGATCAGCCCACTGACCCGCGAACACAAGAAAATGATGGAGCGTTTTGTCGACGAACCGGCTTCTTACGCCACGCTGGAAGGGTTTGCCGCCGCCAAGACCTTGGTCATGGCGTTGCGTCGCAACCGCGACAGTAGCAAGAATGGCCTGCAGCAAAACCTGCAACGCGAGGGAGTTTTCGACCTGGGCGGCTACCTGCTCAATTTCAGCAAGGGCGGCCGCGCCTCGAGTTTTGTCGAACTGACGGTGCTCGGCCGCAACGGCCAACTGCTGCGCTAAACGGCAGCCGGCAGCGGCTTACTTGCTGCCTTCGATGTAGTAATCGACACGGCCGCGCGGGGCCAGGTATTCGACGACATCCAGGGGAAGTTTGGCCGGATTGAGGGCCGTTTGTATGCTCAGGTCGGTTTCCCGCAAGTCGACCAGCAAGGCCTCGTTGCGTGGTACCGACGAGTCGTGCAGCATGACCAGGGGACGCAATAATTCCTTGCTGTTGGTTTCGACCACCAGACCGGTACTGCCATCGCTGAGCAAGACAAAACTACCCGGCGGATACACCCCCAGCGCCTTGACGAAGGCATGCAGCATTTCCGGGTCATAGGCCCCGGCTTCCTTCTTGAACATCAGGGCCACCGCTTCGGCGGGCGTGCGCGCCGTCTTCAGATCGAAGGGGTTGCAGAGATTTTCATAGCGATTGGCGATCGCCACCATGCGGGCCAGTTTCGGGATATTCGTGCCACTCAGCTTGTTCGGAAAACCTTGGCCATCCCAGCGTTCATGGTGACAGGCGATGATGTTTTTGACCGGCACTTCGATGGTCGGAATACTCGCCACGCCCTTGATCCCATAACCGACATGGGCCTGGTAAAACAGTTCTTCCGACGGCGTACGCTGGGCGTTGCGCAGAACCCGGGCCGGCACCTCGATCTTGCCGATATCATGAAACAGGGCGCCGATGCCGAGATGTTTCATCTCGTCTTCGCTCGCCCCGAGGGTTTTGCCGATCAACAGCGAGAGCACCATGACGCTCATCGCGTGATGGGCCAGCCCCGGCTCCTTGGTTTTCATATTGACCAAGTGAACGGCAACGCTATCGGCGTTGACCAAACCACCGACCAGCCGACTGACCATGACTTTGGCCTTGCCGTGCGACTCGGCGGGACGCGACCCGAGATCGCGCAGAATGTCGGAAACGCCCGTCGTTTCCTTCTCAAAGAGTCGTTCGCAACGGGCCAGCGACTCGCGCTGAACCCGGACGGTTTCGGTACGCTGGCGTTTTAGATCGAGCATCGACTGCAAGGCATTGCCGCCGAAATCGACTTCCGGTGCCGCCACGACGGGCTCGCTCAAGGGCTGGGCGGTACTCCGGGCCGGGTCCCACTCCACCGTTTTCAGGCCCATTTCGCGCAATATGCGAATCTGGTCGGGACCGCTCAAACGGAAGCGGCTCAACAAAAACGGGTGATCGAGCCAGCCCAAGCTGCTCAGTGAAATGAAAACTCCGGGTTGCAGGCGATCGACGGGAACCGATGGCATGGCGATTTATCGCGACAAGCCGGACTCAAGGTCGCACTGCAAGTCCGCCACCGCCTCCAGGCCGACGGCAACGCGCAGCAAACCTTCGCCGATCCCGGCCGCCGCCCGCACTTCCGGCGAAACACGACCGTGCGTGGTAGACGCCGGATGGGTGATGGTCGTCTTGGTATCGCCGAGATTGGCCGTGATCGACAGCAGACGGCAGTTATCGACCACCCTCCAGGCCGCCTCGCGACCGCCCTTGACGACGAAGGAGACGATTGCCCCGCCGCTCTTCTGCTGGGTCTTGGCCAGTTCGTGCTGGGGATGCGAGGGCAGGCCTGGGTAGTACACCCGCTCGACGGCGGGATGCGCTTGCAGCCAGGTGGCCAGTTGCAGGGCATTGGCGGCCTGGGCTTCGACGCGAATTTTCAGCGTTTCCAGGCCCTTGAGCAGGACCCAGGCGTTGAAGGCGGAGAGGGTCGGACCGGCCGTGCGCAGGTACTTGAAGACTTCCTCGGTGAGCTTTTTGGCGCCGCAGACGGCACCGCCCAGCACCCGGCCCTGGCCGTCGAGATACTTGGTGGCGGAATGGACGACGAGGTCGGCGCCGAGCTCGAGCGGGCGCTGCAGGATTGGCGTGCAGAAACAGTTGTCGACCGCAACCAGGATGCCGTGAGCGTGGGCGATGGCGCTGATGGCGCGGATATCGGCGATTTCGGTCAGCGGATTCGACGGCGTTTCCAGGAAGAAGAGTTTCGTTTCCGGGCGGATTGCTGCCTGCCAGGTGGCCGGGTCGGATTGCGAAACGAAAGTCGTGCTGATGCCGGTGCGCGACAGGATGTTCGAGAACAGTTGCACGGTGGCCCCGAACAGGCTGCCGGAAGCGACGATGTGATCGCCGTTCTTCAGGTGCGCCAGGCAGACGGCCATGATCGCCGCCATGCCACTGGCCGTGGCGACGCAATCCTCGGCGCCTTCGAGGGCGGCGAGGCGTTCCTCGAACATGGTCACGGTCGGGTTGGAAAAGCGGGCGTAGACATTCCCCTCTTCTTCGCCGGAAAAACGGGCGGCGGCCTGGGCGGCACTCTTGAAAACGAAACTGGAGGTCAGGTACAAGGCCTCGGAATGCTCGCCGAACTGGCTGCGTTCCTGGCCGGCGCGGACGGCCAGCGTTTCCAGTTGGAAATCCGGGGTCTCGCTCATCAGTCTTGCGCCTCGGTCGCCAGTTGCAGTACCAGTTGTTGCGAGGCGCGACCATCGCTGTCTTCGTCGTTGCTCTTGCTCGCCTTGCCGCCGCGCTTGCCTTCGACGGCATCGAGATAGTACTCGTCGATGTCGCCGGTGATGTAGCAACCGTCGAAACAGGAGGCGTCGAACACCGTCAGGTCGGCGCGCAATTTCGTCACCGAGTTCTTCAAGGCATCGAGATCCTGGTAAACCAGCGCATCGGCGCCGATTTCGGCGGCAATGCCGGCATCGTCGCGACCGGTGGCGATCAGTTCGGCCCGGGTCGGCATGTCGATGCCGTAGACGTTCGGGAAACGCACCGGTGGCGCGGCCGAAGCGAAATAAACCTTGGTCGCCCCGGCGGCCCGCGCCATTTCGACGATCTCGCGACTGGTCGTGCCACGCACGATGGAGTCATCGACGAGCAGGACGCGCTTGCCCTTGAATTCCTGGCCGACGGTATTGAGCTTCTGGCGCACCGATTTCTTGCGCATCGCCTGACCGGGCATGATGAAGGTCCGGCCGACATAGCGGTTCTTGACGAAGCCTTCGCGGAACGGGATGCCCAGCGCCTGCGCCAGTTGCATGGCGGACGGCCGGCTGGAATCGGGAATCGGAATGACGACGTCGATGTCCTCGACCGGGATGTGCAGCTTGACCTTCTCGGCCAGCGACTCGCCCATAGCCAAGCGCGATTCGTAGACCGAAACGCCGTCGATCACCGAGTCCGGACGAGCCAGGTAAACGTATTCGAAGATACACGGCGCGTACATCGGCTGCTGGGCACACTGGCGGCTGTAGAGCTGATGATCGAGACTGACGAAGACGGCTTCGCCCGGTTCGATGTCGCGGACGATGTTGAAACCCAGGGTATCGAGGGCGACCGACTCGGAGGCGATCAGGTATTCGGTGCCTTCCGGCGTTTCGTTCTGGCCATAGACCAGCGGCCGGATGCCGTTCGGATCGCGGAAGGCGAGCAGGCCGTAACCGGCGATCAGGGCGACCACGGCATAGGCGCCGCGGCAACGGCGATGGACGCCGGCCACCGCCTGGAAAATGCTGTCCACGTCCAGTTCGTAACCGTGCGAGGAGCACTGCAGTTCATGCGCCAGCACGTTGAGCAGCACTTCCGAGTCGGAATTGGTATTGATGTGCCGGCGATCGAGCCGGAACATTTCGCCCTTCAACTGTTCGGCATTGGTCAGGTTGCCGTTGTGACCGAGCACGATGCCGAACGGCGAATTGACGTAGAAGGGTTGCGACTCGGCAAAATTGTAGGCCGAACCGGCGGTCGGGTAACGGACATGGCCGATCCCCCAGTTGCCTGGCAGGGCCCGCATGTTGCGCGTCCGGAAGACGTCGCGGACCAGCCCCGGCCCCTTGTGCAGATGGAAAGTATTGCCTTCCGCCGTTGCAATTCCGGCTGCATCCTGGCCGCGGTGCTGGAGCACCATCAGGCCGTCGTAGAGCAACTGGTTAACCGGCGACGTCGCCATCACACCGAGAATCCCGCACATAGTTTCTTCCTGCCTAGCTGAATCGAATTCGTTTTGCCAAATCATCCGGCAGCCAGGGTTTGACTGCCAGCACGGCGGTTTCCAGGGGCGGTGCCAACCTCGCTTCGCGCCACCACGTCTGCTTCGGCGCTGCGGTCATACCGCCCAGGCCAACCAGAAGCATGGTCAGCAGGACACCGCGCACCAAACCAAAAAGCATTCCCAACAAGCGATCCGACATGGACAGCCCCAAGGCCTTGACCATATGCTGTACCGCCAGGCGAACCAGGGCCATCGCCACCAGAACGCCGACAAAAACCAGAACACACCCGGCCAGGGTACGCATCGAAGGGTCGCTGATCCCGCTGAACGCCAGATGCCCGACCTTGCTGCCAAACTCGAAGGCAGCGAACAGTCCCATGCCCCAGGCGAGTAGCGCGATCAATTCACCGACCACGCCGCGCCACAATCCAAAAATCAAAGACAGGCCGACAATGCCCATCACCACATAGTCAAAAACCGTCATTACTTGGCCGCAACAACACCGGTAACCCCGATGCGCTGCATTTTCTCCTGCGCTTTCACCGCCGCCTCTCGACTGGCGAAGGGCCCGGCCCGCAGGCGGGTTTTCTTGCCCTGCGGTGTATCGAGTGGTTCGCTGAAGGTCTTGATGCCCTGCTCGGCGAGCTTGGCCTTCAGACTTTTGACATTGGCTTCGTTGGAAAATGCCCCAATCAGCACCAAAAATTCGCCGGATTTGCCGGCTGCTTTGCTTTCAGCCCCCTGCCCGGCCAAGATGGCGGCGGCCCGCTTGGCATCTTCATTCTTGACGACGGATTTTTCGGCTGGCTTGTCGGCCGGTTTCTCCACCGGCTTTTCCGCCTTCGTGGCCGGTTTCTCGGCTACCTTCTCGACCTTGGTCGGCGGCTTGTCGACCGCCTTCTCGGCCGGCTTGTCGCTATTTTTGTCCTTGACGACTTCGACCACCCGGCTGTTCGGCACAACGGCGGGCTTCGCCTCCGGCACGGCGGCGGGCGTGACGACCGGAGCCTCGACGGCTTTGTCGACAGTTTTTTCGACCGGCACTACAGCGAATTTCGGAGCGAATGGTTTTTCATCCTGGCCGGGAATACGGATTTCCACCTCTTGCACCGCCTGCCGGGGCTCGTGATCCATCACCATGGGCAGCACCACGGCAACCACGGAAACGAAGGCGACCGCGCCCACCAGCCGGCGACGGGCGCGCTTCTTGAGTTGCAACTGGGCGTCGTTATCTTCCATGACCTAGGTCTTTTTGCGTAGCGCTGCGAGCGCCCCGGCTACCGTATAGAACGAACCAAAGGCCAGAATTCTATCACTATCGGTCGCCGAGCCCTTGGCTGCCTGCATGGCGAGTTCCGGCGAGGCATGGCAAATCACCTCGCCGCCCAGATCGGCCGCCGCAATAATCGCCGCCAACGCTTCGCTGCTGGTGCCGCGTGGACCGCCCAGGGTCGCCGCGTGCCAATAGTCGATCTTGCCCTTGAGCGGCAACAGGGCGCCGGCAATATCCTTGTCGTTCAACATCCCGACCACGGCATGGGTGCGATCGAAAAAGCCCATGCTCGAAATGTTGTCGGCCAGCACCTTGACCGCCTGCGGATTGTGCCCGACATCGAGCACAATGGCCGGCACCCCGGGGATGACCTGGAAACGCCCGGCCAGTTCGGTCTCGATCAGACCCGGCCGGATCGCCTGCATGGTGATCGGCAGCTTGTCGGCAATGGCTTCGAGCGCCGCCAGCGTCACCGTCGCATTGAAGAGCTGGGTCGGGCCGCGCAGGCCAGGATAAGCCAGCGAACGTTTCATCAGCTTGTCGCCGGAACGGCACCACCAACGCCATTGCAGTCGATTTTCGCTGGCCTCCGGCGCCGGCCGCTCGAAGCCGAAATCGCGACCGAGCAGGCGCAGATCGGCGCCGATTGCCACCGCATGATCGAGCAGGCTTTGTGGCGGGTGCGGATCGGCACACAGGGCGGGTTTGCCGGCGCGGTAGATACCGGCCTTTTCGAAACCGATGGACTCGCGGTCATTGCCCAGCCAGTCGGTGTGATCGAGCGCCACGCTGGTGACGATGGCGACATCCGGCTCGTAGGCGTTCACCGCATCAAGCCGCCCGCCCAGCCCGACTTCGAGGATCACCGCCTCGACCCCGGCCGCAGCAAAGACTTCCCAGGCGGCCAGCGTGCCAAATTCAAAATAGGTCAGGGCAATGTCACCAGCCGCCCGCCGGGCCGCTTCGACGCGGCCAAAGGCGGCACACAGCGCGGCGTCATCGACCGACTTGCCATTCAGGCGAATCCGTTCGTTGTAATCAAGCAGATGCGGCGAGGTATAGCAGCCGACCCGGTAACCGGCACGGTCAATGATGCTTTCGAGATAGGCACAGGTCGAGCCCTTGCCATTGGTGCCGCCAACGATGATCACCGGACAGTGCTGGGTCTGCCCCAGCGCCGCCTTGACCAGGCGAACGCGCTCAAGGCCCAGCTCAATGCCGGCCTGCCCCTTGGGATGCAGGCCTTCGAGATGGGCCAGCCAGTCGTTTTTAGTCATTAGTTGCCTAGTTGCCTAGGATCGAGCAAAAACCACCGCGCGCCTCTGCTCACTCGATCCTCGATCCTAATAACTCGATCCTCGCTCAAGTTGCCACGGGCAGCTTGAGCAACAGCGCCAGCACGCGGGCCACCTGGTCGCGTAGTTGGCGGCGGTCGACGATCATGTCGATGGCGCCTTTTTCGAGGATGAACTCGGAACGCTGGAAGCCTTCCGGCAACTTTTCGCGCACCGTCTGCTCGATGACGCGCGGACCGGCAAAGCCGATCAGGGCCTTCGGTTCGGCGATCACCACGTCGCCGACAAAGGCAAAGGAAGCGGAAACGCCGCCCATGGTCGGGTCGGTCAGGATCGAGATGAAAGGCAGACCGGCTGCGGAAAGCTTGGTCAGCGAAGCCGTCGTCTTGGCCATCTGCATCAGCGAGAACAGGCCTTCCTGCATGCGCGCGCCGCCGGAGGAGGTGATGCAGATGAACGGGGCTTTTTGTTCAATGGCGGCGTTGACGCCGCGCACGAAGCGCTCGCCGAGCACCGAACCCATCGAACCGCCCATGAAGTCGAACTCGAAGGCGGCAGCAACCACCGGCATGTTCTTGATGGCCCCCTGCAGGACGACCAGCGAATCCGTCTCGCCGGTCGACTCGTTGGCATCCATCAGGCGATCCGGATAGCGCTTGCTGTCCTTGAACTTCAGGGTGTCGACGGGGATGACTTCGGCACCGATCTCAAAACGGCCTTGGCTATCGAGCAGCAGATTGAGGCGCTGCCGCGCGTTCAGGCGGTTGTGGTGGCCACACTTCGGACAGACCTGCAGATTCTTTTCCAGGTCGGTGGCGTAGAGCACCGCCTCGCAGGACGGGCACTTGCTCCACAGACCTTCGGGCAGCGTGCCACGGCGCTGGACGCCTTGTTCGCGTTTGATTTTCGGGGGCAGCAGTTTGTCTAGCCAGCTCATGGTTTTACCTCGTCGACACCACGGCGAATGTCTGCCACCAGCGCCTTGACGTTGGCGCAGGCAGTTTCTACCGTCGATTTTTCAATTTCTTCAATAATCCGGCTGCCAACGACGACCGCATCGGCGATGCCGGCAATGCGGGCGGCCGTCGCGGCATCGCGGATGCCGAAACCGACGCCGACCGGCAGGCCGGTCTTTTCGCGGATCAGCGGCAGGCGCCCGGCGACCGCCTCGACATTCAGCGCGCCAGAACCGGTCACCCCGGCCAGCGAGACGTAATAGACATAACCAGAGGCAATTTCTGCCACCTGCTCGATACGCTCGACACTTGAAGTCGGCGCCAGCAGGAAAATCGGATCCATGCCGTGTGCCTTCATCGCCGCACCAAAAGCGGCGGCTTCTTCCGGCGGGTAATCGACAACCAGCACGCCATCGACGCCCGCTTGCGCCGCAGCAGCAGCGAATTTCTCCAGGCCCATGGCCTCGATCGGATTGGCGTAGCCCATCAGCACGATCGGCGTCTTGCCATCGGTCTGGCGGAAATTGACCACCAGTTGCAGCACCTTGCGCAGCGTCATGCCCTTGGCCAGGGCGCGCTCGGAAGCGCGCTGAATGGTCGGGCCGTCGGCCATCGGGTCGGAAAACGGCACCCCGAGTTCGATCACGTCAGCGCCGGCTTCAACCAGCGTGTGCAGCAGCGGCAAGGTCAGCGCGGCATCCGGATCGCCAGCGGTGATGAAGGGGATCAGCGCCTTGCGGCCTTCGCCATGGAGGCGTTCGAAAGCTTGTTGAATGCGCGACATCAGAAAACGATCCCCGACTTTTCGGCCACGGTATGCATGTCCTTGTCACCCCGGCCGGAGAGGTTGACCAGCAGAATCTTGTCCTTGGGCAGGGTCGGCGCCAGCTTGGCGGCGTAGGCCAATGCATGGCTGGATTCGAGCGCCGGGATGATGCCTTCGATGCGGCACAGCGTGTGGAACGCGGCCAATGCCTCGCTGTCGTCGATGGTCTGGTATTCGGCGCGGCCGATATCCTTGAGCCAAGCATGTTCCGGGCCGACGCCCGGGTAATCGAGACCGGCTGAGATCGAATGCGTTTCGATGATCTGGCCGTCTTCATCCTGCAGCAGGTAGGTGCGATTGCCGTGCAGCACGCCGGGTACGCCGAGCGTCAGGGACGCCGAATGGCGACCAGTAGCGATGCCGTCGCCGGCTGCTTCGACGCCGATCAGGCGGACGTTTTCTTCATTGATGTACGGATAGAAAATGCCCATCGCGTTGGAGCCGCCGCCGACACAGGCGATCACCGCATCCGGTTGGCGGCCGGTCATTTCCGGCATCTGCACCAGACATTCCTCGCCGATCACCTTCTGGAAATCGCGGACCAGCATCGGGTACGGATGCGGGCCGGCGACCGTGCCGATGATGTAGAAGGTGTTGTGGATGTTGGTCACCCAGTCGCGCATCGCTTCGTTGAGCGCATCCTTGAGCGTCTTCGAGCCGGATTCGACGGGCACCACGGTGGCGCCCAGCAGCTTCATGCGATAGACGTTGGCGGCCTGGCGCTTGACGTCTTCGCTGCCCATATAAACGACGCATTCCATACCGTAGCGGGCGGCGACGGTGGCTGTCGCGACACCATGCTGGCCGGCGCCGGTTTCGGCGATGACCCGCGGCTTGCCCATGCGCCGGGCGAGAATGGCCTGGCCGATACAGTTATTCACCTTGTGGGCACCGGTGTGGTTGAGGTCTTCGCGCTTCAGATAAATCTGCGCGCCACCGAGCATTTCCGACCAGCGCTTGGCGTGGTAGACCGGCGACGGGCGGCCGACGAAATGCTTGAGTTCGTATTCGTATTCGGCACGAAAGGCCGGATCGGCCTGCGCCGCGGCATAGGCCGCTTTCAGTTCATCAAGGGCGCCGAACAGCGTCTCGGCGACGAAGACGCCACCGTAGGGGCCGAAATGGCCGCGCGCGTCGGGAAAATCATAGGCGGGATGGGACATGGCTAAACTCCTGGAAATAATTGGACGAAAAGGAACGATCGCCCACCTTCAGGGATGATTCGCCAGATGATGCCGCCAACAGGTTCGGGTGATACCACCCGCCGATTCCCGCATAGTCCTTACCCTTCGTTAATCGCTGCGTCCGCCGCGCGCACCGCCGCGACAAAGGCCGCGATTTTCGCGTGATCCTTGATGCCCTTGCGCATTTCCACCCCCGACGAGACATCGACCGCCGCCGGGCGCACACGCCGCACGGCAGTTCCGACATTCTCGGCAGTGAGGCCGCCGGAGAGTACCAGAAAGCCCGGCAAGTCCGGCGGAATCAGCATCCAGTCGAAGACATGCCCGCCACCGCCGTAACCTTCGACAAAGGCATCGAGCAACAAGCCGCGACGCTCGGGAAACGCGCCGGCGAATTCTACCAGATCGAACCCCGGCCTCACCCGCGCCGCACGCAGATAGGGCTGGGCGAACTGGCGGCAATAGGCGTGATCCTCGTCGCCGTGGAATTGCAGCAGGTTGATCGGCACCTGTTTACAGACGGCGCGCACGGTTTCCGGCGTCTCGTTGACGAACAGGCCGACGACATCGACGAAGGGCGGAATGTGCCGGGCCAGTTCAGCGGCGCGCTGCGGTTTCACGTAGCGGGGGCTGGGCGGATAGAAGACAAAACCGATGGCATCGGCGCCAGCCGCCACGGCCGCATCGACATCTTCTTCACGGGTCAGGCCGCAGATCTTGATCCGGGTTTTTTTCATTTGAGCATCCCATCCAGGAAATCGTCTTGCGGGTCGGGCAATTGCCAGTGCGGCTCGTAGATCGGCCCGCGAAAATACAGGCCATCCGGCGAGAAGGTCGGGGCCGCCTCGGTCCGATCGCGGGCCAACAGCAGTTCGTCGATCCAGGCCGCCGGCTGCGCCCCTTTGCCAATATAGACCAGGCTGCCGACGAGATTGCGCACCATGTGATGCAGGAAGGCGCTGGCCTCGAAATCGAAGACCAGCAGATTGCCCTGCTGTTGGACATTGGCCCGCCATAGCGTCTTGATCGGCGTCTTGGCCTGGCAGCCGGCGGCACGGAAGGCGGAGAAATCGTGCTCGCCGAGCAGTCGACCGGCTGCCGCCTGCATCGCCGCCAGATCGAGCGGCAGATGAAACCAGCCGACCCGCCCTTGCCATAGCCCAGGCCGCTGCGGCCGATTGACCAGCAGGTAACGGTAGCGCCGGCCGCGAGCGCTGAAACGGGCATGGAATTCGTCACTGACCGGCTGCGCCCAGCGCACCGCAACACCTGCCGGCAAATGCGAATTGACGCCACGCACCCAGGCGCTCAGCGGCCGCTCGACCGGCGCATCGAAATGCACCACCTGTTGACTGGCGTGAACCCCGGCATCAGTCCGCCCGGCGCAGATCACGCCGACGAATTGCCCGGCAATCGCCGTCAAGGCTGCTTGCAAAACATCCTGCACGGTCGCACCGGATGGCTGACTCTGCCAGCCATGAAAGTTCGTACCGCAATATTCCAGCCCCAGGGCGATTCTCACAACAATACCGCTCCCAGCAACAGGGCTGCGGCGAGCAGCACCGCCAGGGTATCGCGGACTGCCCAGTGCGGCAGACTGAGATGCAGCACGTCGGGACCGCCGGCAAAAGCCGGCGCAGCGGCCAGCATTTTTTTCCAGGCCCCCTTCTCCGGCGGTGCCTGCAGGTTTTCCAGAACCAGCGACAAGCGGATGACCAGACGTCCGCTATCCAGCCCGCCCTTTCGCAGAGGCTGCAACATCCCCCACAGGGCGCTGACCAGCCCGTCCCGCCCGAGATGGGCAAAGAGCCAGGCCAGGCAACCGAGCATGGCGACCAGGCGCACGGCCTGCAAATTGGCCTCCGCCATGCCTTCATAAGTCGGCGCCCAGGCCAGATCGGCAAGCGCCTCGCCGGGTGTGTTGTAGGCCAGGATCAGCCAGAGGGTCAGCAATAACCAGCGCGCCCGCCGCACATAAGACAGCCAGGAACGATAGAGCCGGGGCTGGGAAAGCAGCATCCCCGCCGCCAGCACCCCGAGCCCGGCGTAGCCGACGAACTGGGTGGCCAGCACGGCCGCCAGCCAGACAATCAAAGCGCTAGTTGGATGCAAATCAGGCTCCCAAAATGCACACAGCCCCTTGCGGGGCCATGTGCCGATCACAAGCCGGAATTTTACTCGCCTATTCGGCCGAGAATCGCATGCGCCTGCTCGACGAGATCGACCGAACCCTCACCGACCACTTCCTGCAGCAGCTCGCGCGCCCCTTCGAGATCGCCCATTTCTTCGTAGGCCTTGGCCAGATCAAGCTTGGTGTTGACCTGTTCCCAATGCGCATCTCTGACGCCGTCTTCGTCCGGCACCGGAGCGGCTGCCGCCGGCGCTTCTGCCTGCTCGGGAATGGCTGCTGGCGTCGTCGGCTCGGCGGCCAGATCCAGATTGATCGAACCGATATCGAAGTCTTGCGGCATCATCGGCTGACCGAGGAAAACCGAATCGGTCAGCTTGACGTCGAATTCCAGAGAATCCGCATCCGGCCCGATCACCGTTTCCGCCAGTTGCGGATTGTCGACATCGATTTCCGGCACGGCCGAGGAAATATCGAAGAACTCAGACGAAAGGCTTTCCGGCAACGGATTGACCACGGTCTGGGTAGACGGCGAACTGATATCGAAGTCGAAATCGCCCAGCGCCTGCTCGGCCAACGCCTCGGACGGCTTTTCCGGCTCTTCGACAGCAGCGGCCGGTGTCGCTTCGCCACCAATGTAGGTCGACACCCCGATATCCTCGACCCCGGACGGCATCACCATCGTACCGGCCGGCGAGAAATCGTGACTCGCATCGGCAGATTCGACATCTTCAGCGACGGAAATTTCGCCACCCAGATCGAAATCGACGATTTCGCCGCCCAACTCTTCAATTTCGGGCAATTCGCCAGCTCGTTCGGCGACTGGCTCAGGCGCCGGCTCGGCACCGCCCAGGTCGAAATCGAGAGCCTTGGATTCACCCGTCACCACCGTGTCGATATAGGGCTCATCAAAAACCGGCGGTGTCGGCTCGACCACCGGCTCCGCCCGGACTTCCGGCTCGGCGGCGGGAACATCGAAGGCGAAATCGAAACTGGGCAATTGCTCAGCCGCTTCTTCCGGAACCTCGGCGACGGGCGACGCGACCGGCGGCAGCTCAGCCACCACCGGCTCTTCGGCCAACGCAAAGAATGGTTCGGGCTCGGCAACGTCGGCCGTGCTCAACGGCTCATCCGGCACAACCAAGTCTAACTCGTCGGGGATCACCGGCAGCTCGGCTTCGGCCACCGGCGCCGACGCGACACGCGCCCCGGAATAGAGCGGATTCTCCGGATCGATACCGACCCCCAACTCGGCAACCTTTTCCCACTCCGGGCCAACCCCGGCCGTTTGCGCATAAAGCTCGCTGGCCAAAGTTTCAAATTGCTTGACACTCTTCCGGTTGGCGTAGATCTCCAGCAACTTGGCATGAATCGCCGTGCGCTGCGGATCCTTCTGCAGCGCTTCAAGAAGAATTTCTTCGGCCTGCGTGTCGCGACCGTAGGCCATATACACATCGGCCTCGGCCACCGGGTCGACTTCGTCGGTATCGATGCTGCCCGGCCCGGTCTGGCTGAAATCACCGGTTTGCGGCGCGATATTGGAGGTGTCGATACTCTGACCGCCGGTCATCCGGAAAACGGAATTCGGCCCCAGACTGGAGGGCGACGGAGCGGTCGTCGTTTCGGGCGACGACTCGCCCTGCGGACGCCGCCGCCGGGCAACGAAATAGGCCGCCAGCAGCGCCAGGACACCGCCCCCACCAAGGAGGGGCAAGGGATTGCTCAACAACGCATCGAGCCAGCCCGGTTCCTCGACTTCAGGATCCGCCGGCGGCGCCAGCTCAGCGGGTGGCGCCGGCGGCACCGGCTTTTCCTCGAGCGGCTTGGCGACTTCGACCGGCGCAACCGCTTCAACCGGTTTGGCGACCTCGGCAACCTTCGGCGCCTCGACCGGCTTGACCTCTTCGGCGGGCTTGGCCGGCTCAACCGGCTTCGGCGCTTCAACGACCTTGGCTGGCTCGACCACCTTGGCCGGTTCGGCCGGCTTGACGTCTTCCTTCTTGGCCGCGGGTTGTTGCTGCAACTCGGCCAGCTTCTTGTTCTTCAGCTCAAGAAGCTTCTGCAAATCATCAACATTTTTTTCCAGCACCGCCAGACGCCCCTGGGCATCCTTCAACGCCCGGTCCTTGGCCACCTGATCGGCCTCGGCAGCAGCGGCAGCCTTGCCGGCCAGCGCCCCCTTGGCGGCGAGCTCGGTGCGCGAAACCTTGACCTGATCCTTGCTCGACTCGGCGGGAGCCGCCTTCTCGTCAAGTTTGGCAGTAATTTTTCCCGAACTCGCCTGGGCGGCGCCAGCTTCCTCGCGGGCCGGCGCCTTGGCCACACCAGCCGCCAGCTTTTGCCGATAGGCGTTCCAATCGCTGGCATGGGCCAGGTAAACTTTTTTCGCCTCGCCCGGCGAGACCGCCTCAACCTTGCTCTGCTCCGGAATACCAAGTATCGCCCCGGCCTTCAGGCGATTGATGTTGTTGCCCATGAAGGCATCCGGATTGCTCTGGTACAGACCGACCAGCATCTGTTCGAGCGAAACGCCTTCGTAGTGGTTTTCCCCGGCAATCTTGCGCAGGGTTTCACCGGGTTGAACGATGCGCACGCCCGACGCCTCGGCCTTCGGCTCCGGCACCGGCTTCGCGGCCGCGGCAGGAGCTGGACGCGGAGCCGGTTCCGGCGCCACTTTGCTGGGTGCCGGCTGGCGAGTCGCATAGTCACGACTGCGTAGCGTTTCGACAACCTTGGCCTCGGCAACAGAGACCGGAGCCGGCGCGCCCTTCGCCATCATTTCGGGGGGATCGAGCAGGAAGGTATATTCGCGGACCAGACGCCCAGCCGGCCAGTTGAGCTCAACCAGAAAATCAAGGAAAGGCTCGTTGATCGGCTTGAACGACGTCACTTTGACAACGGCCTGCCCATTTCCTCGCTTTTCCACGGAGAAGCGCAGATCGCGCAACACCGAGGCGTAATCGATACCGGATTGACTGAAAGCGTCGACCGGCGCCAGACGCGCCGCCATGCCCGCCAGTTCATCCCGGTTGGCGGCGATTTCCAACTCGGCCCGCAAGGGCTGACCCAGTCCGGAAAAAACCGTGATTTTACCGAGGCCTGCCGCATCGGCAACCCATGGCATTACAGACAGACATGAAGCAACAGCGAGTGCTGCCGCACGCTTCTTGAATTTGGAGCAGTTAGTTTCGGTCACGGCGAAACCCTGAGCATGGAATTTGGGGGTTTTAAATTAACATCATGCACTTAGCAATGCAAGCTGAATTACTTTCTCAGTACCAGGCTTTGGGCATAATTCCAACATGCCAATAACGGGGCCGCAGCCCCGTTATTCATGCCGAACGACGATCAGGCGTCGAGCAGGATGCGCAGCATGCGGCGCAGCGGCTCGGCAGCCCCCCACAGCAACTGGTCGCCACAGGTGAAGGCGGCGAGGTATTCCGGACCCATCGCCATCTTGTGCAGGCGGCCGACCGGCACGGTCAGCGTGCCGGTGACGGCAGCCGGCGTCAGTTCGCGCTCGGAGATCTCGCGCTCATTCGGCACCACCTTGGCCCACGGATTGGCCTTGGCGAGCATGTCGGAAATCTCGTCGAGCGGCACATCCTTCTTCAGCTTGATGGTCAGCGCCTGACTGTGGCAACGCATCGCACCGATGCGCACGCACAGACCGTCGATGGGGATCGATCCAGCCGTGCGGAAAGCCGGCTTGCCGAGGATCTTGTTGCATTCGGCGCCGCCCTTCCATTCTTCCTTGGACTGGCCGTTCTCGTAGGGCACGTCGATCCACGGAATCAGCGAGCCGGCGAGCGGCGTGTTGCGGAAGTTCTTCTTCGGGAAGGCATCGGAACGGATGGTTTCGGCAACCTTGCGGTCGATGTCGAGAATGGCGGAAGCCGGATCGGCCAGCAGGTCGGCCACCGACGCATGAATGGCGCCCATCTGCGATATCAGCTCACGCATGTTCTGCGCCCCGGCGCCGGAGGCGGCCTGATAGGTCATTGAGGTCGCCCATTCGATCAGGTCGTTCTGGAACAGGCCACCGAGGCCCATCAGCATCAGCGACACCGTGCAGTTGCCGCCGATCCAGTTCTTGCCGCCCTTGACCAGCGCGTCCTTGATGACGTGCATATTGACCGGGTCGAGCACAATCACGGCATCTTCAGCCATGCGCAGCGACGAAGCCGCGTCGATCCAGTGACCGTTCCAGCCGGCCGCCCGCAGCTTGGGGAAGACTTCCTTGGTGTAGTCGCCGCCCTGGCAGGTGATGATGATTTCGCAGGCCTGCAGCGCCTCGATATCGGATGCGTTCTGCAGCGGCAGGGAGGCTTCCTTGCCACCCAACACCGGCGCCTTGCCGCCGGCAGCGGACGTCGAGAAATACACCGGATCGATATGGGCGAAATCACCCTCCTCAACCATGCGCTGCATCAGCACGGAACCGACCATGCCACGCCAACCGACCAGACCGACTTTCTTCATGACTTCTTCCTTTTATAGCTAGTTGCCTAGGATCGAGGATCGAGCTGCTAGTAAAACCCTCGCCCCAATAACTCGATCCTCGATCCTAATAACTCGATCCTAACCTCAAAGCGCCGCGAGTACCGCGTCGCCCATTTCCCTGGTGCCAACCTTATTGGTCCCGCGCTCGTAGATGTCGCCGGTCCGGTAGCCCTGGGCGAGCACCTTTTTGACCGCATTTTCGACGCGCAGTGCCGGCTCTTCGAGACCGAAGGTGTAGCGCAGCAGCATGGCCGCCGAGAGGATGGTGGCCAGCGGATTGGCCACGCCCTTGCCGGCGATGTCCGGTGCGGAGCCATGTGACGGCTCGTACAGCCCCTTGTTCTTGTCATCGAGCGAGGCGGAGGGCAGCATGCCGATCGAACCGGTCAGCATCGAGGCTTCGTCGGACAGGATGTCGCCGAACATGTTGCCGGTGACCATCACGTCGAACTGCTTCGGTGCCTTGACCAGCTGCATCGCGGCATTGTCGACCAGCATGTGGCTGAGTTCGACATCCGGGTATTCCTTGCTGATCTCGATCATCACGTCGCGCCAGAGCTGGGTGCATTCGAGCACGTTCATCTTGTCCACCGAACACAGGCGCTTGTCGCGCTTCTGCGCGGCCTGGAAGGCGACGTGGCCGATGCGGCGGATTTCCGACTCGCTATAGACCATGGTATTGAAGCCGACGCGCTCGCCGTTTTCCTCGCGGATGCCGCGCGGCTGGCCGAAATAGATGTCACCGGTCAGTTCGCGGATGATCAGGATATCCAGCCCGGCGACGATTTCCGGCTTGAGCGTCGAGGCATTGGCCAGTTCCGGGTAAAGAATCGCCGGACGCAGGTTGGCAAACAGGTTCAGATCCTTGCGGATACCGAGCAGGCCGCGCTCCGGGCGCTGCTCGCGCGGCAGGCTGTCCCACTTCGGGCCGCCGACGGCGCCGAGCAGGATGGCATCGGCTTGGCGGGCCAGCTTCTGCGTGGCCTCGGGATAGGGATTACCGGTCGCGTCAACCGCGCACCCACCCAGCAAAGCCTCTTCCATCTCGAACTTGAGGTCGAGGGCATTCAGAACACGCACGGCCTCGGCCGTGATTTCAGGACCAATGCCGTCACCCGGCAGAACACAAATTTTCATATTTTTTAGGATCCAGTGGTTAGGATTCAGGATCGAGCCAGAAGCGTTGCAAGTCGGTAATGCTCGTGCTCACTAATAGCTCAAACCCCTAATAACTAATAGCTAATGACTAACTAAACAGCCAGGGCTGGCTGATACGACGTTTATCTTCAAATTCGCGAATCTTCGCCGCATGGCGCAGGGTCAGGCCGATGTCGTCCCAACCGTTGATCAGGCATTCCTTACGAAACGCATCGATCGGGAAGGGAATGGCGTAACCATCGGGACGAACGACGACTTGCCCCGGCAGATCGACGATCAACTTGTAGCCGGGCGTGACCTCGACCTGGCGGAACAGGGTTTCGATTTCCGAGGCGGGCAAGACAATGGGCACAATGCCGTTCTTGTAGCAGTTATTGAAGAAAATATCGGCAAAGGACTCGGCGATGATCGCCTTGAAACCAAAATCGAGCAGCGCCCACGGGGCATGTTCGCGCGAACTGCCACAGCCGAAATTGGCGCGCGTCAGCAGCACTTCAGCCCCCAGGTAACGCGGCAGGTTAAGCACGAAATTCGGATTCTTCGGACGCGCCGAATTGTCCTGGCCGGGCTGGCCGATATCCATGTAACGCCATTCGTCGAAGGCATTCGGGCCGAAGCCGGAACGCTTGATCGATTTCAGGAACTGCTTCGGGATGATCACATCGGTATCGACGTTGCTACGGTCGAGCGGCGCCACCAAGCCCTCCAGACGAACAAATTTATCCATTACTCCACCACTTTCTGCACGGCGTCGCCCGACTTCTTCAGAGCGCCACCCACCGCCTCGCCGCCCTTCTGCAGGGCGCCGCCGACGACTTCACCAGTCTTGTTCAAGGCGTGGCCGACGGCCTCGCCACCTTTTTGCAGGGCTTCGCCGGTCACCTCGGCACCGTGTTCGACGTCCTTCTTGACGCCCTGTGCCGTATTGCAAGCAGCCAAACCAAGAACCATCAATGCCATCAACAGAACGCGCATGACCGCTCTCCTTACAGGACTTCCCGCACATCGGCGAAGCGCCCGGCGATCGCCGCGGCTGCCGCCATGGCCGGGCTGACCAAGTGGGTACGTCCACCGGGTCCCTGCCGACCTTCGAAATTGCGGTTGGAGGTCGAAGCACAACGCTCGCCCGGCTCCAGACGGTCGGCATTCATCGCCAGACACATCGAACAGCCCGGCTCGCGCCATTCGAAACCAGCCGCCACGAAAACCTTGTCCAGCCCCTCGGCCTCGGCTTGCCGCTTGACCAGGCCGGAGCCCGGCACAGCCAGGGCCAGCTTGATATTGGCGGCAATATGCCGGCCCTTGAGGACGGAGGCGGCCTCACGCAAATCCTCGAGGCGCGAGTTAGTGCAGGAACCGATGAAGACCTTATCCACGGCAATGCTCTGGATCGGGGTATTGGGATTTAGACCCATGTACTGCAAAGCCCGTTCCATGCCCTCGCGCTTGACCGGATCGGTCTGCTTGGCCGGATCGGGCACCACGGCGTCGATCGCCACGACCATCTCCGGCGACGTTCCCCAGGTCACCTGCGGCCGGATATCTTCGGCCCGCAAGCTAACGACGCGATCGAACTGGGCGCCGCTATCGGAATGCAGCGTCCGCCAATACGTCACGGCCCGCTCCCAGATTTCGCCCTGCGGCGAGAAGGGGCGACCCTTCAGATAATTGATCGTCGTCTCATCGACGGCGACGAAACCCATCCGGGCGCCCCCCTCGATGGCCATGTTGCACAGGGTCATGCGCCCTTCCATCGACAGGCCGCGAATGGCGCTGCCGCCGAACTCGATGGCGTAACCGGTGCCGCCGGCCGTGCCGATGGTGCCGATGATGGCCAGCGCCACATCCTTGGCGGTAACGCCCTTGCCGAGTCGCCCGTCGACGGCGACCAGCATGGTCTTCGACTTCTTCTGCTGCAAACACTGGGTGGCCAGCACATGCTCGACTTCCGAGGTGCCGATGCCGTGCGCCAGACAGCCAAAGGCGCCGTGCGTCGAGGTATGCGAATCACCGCAGACAACCGTCATGCCGGGCAACGTCGCGCCATTTTCCGGGCCGACGACATGCAGGATGCCCATGCGCGGATCCTTGAACGGGAAATAGGCCAGGGCGCCAACTTCGCGGATATTGGCATCGAGGGTTTCCACCTGCAGCCGGGAAACCGGGTCCTTGATGCCTTCGTCCCAGTGATTGGTCGGGGTATTGTGATCGGGCGTCGCGACGATGGAAGAAACGCGCCACGGCTTGCGCCCGGCCAGCTTCAGGCCTTCGAAAGCCTGCGGGCTGGTGACTTCGTGCACCAGGTGACGATCGATATAGAGCAGTGCCGAGCCGTCCTCTTCAACGTGGACGACATGGTTTTCCCAGAGTTTGTCGTAAAGTGTCTTTGCCATGAAGTGCTTCAAATAGGCCGTAAAGCCTTGAATTATGGCACAGGATCAGGGGTTTTTGCCCGGCCGGCAGCGTCAATTCCACCGTCATCACGCACCCAGCCCCAGACCAGCAAAAAGCCGGCAAGCGCGAAGAGCGAGCCAAGCGAAAACGTCCACCCCGCCCCCCAGGTTTCCCAGGTATGGCCACTGATCAGGGAACCGAGCAGACCGCCGGCGCCAAAGGACAAACTGGAATAGAGCGCCTGCCCCCGCCCCTGGGCCCGTCCCGGAAACCAGCGGTTGACCGCGGCAATGGCCGAGGCGTGATAGGCACCGAAGGTCAGGCCGTGCAGCAACTGGACAGCAATCATCAGGGCCAGCGAGCCGACGCCCCAGCCCATCAGCAGGAAGCGCAAGACCGCCGCGGCAAAGCTGGCGAGCAGGATGGTACGCAAGGAGAAACGCCGGGCGAGACGGGCCATCCACATGAAAACAACGATCTCGGCCACCACCCCGAGCGACCACAGGGCGCCGACTTCGGTCTTGCTGTAGCCGTGCCCGGCGAGATGAATCGAGTAGAAAACATAAAAAGCGCCATGCGCCGCCGACATCATGAAACAGGCCGCCAGCAAGGCCTTGACCTTGGGCTGCCGAAGGATCGCCGCGATCGGGCGGAGCGCGTCGCCGAGCGGTGCCGGCGCCGCTTCCGGCAGAACCGCGGCAAAAACCAGGATGCCGAGCAGAATGCTCCAGCATATCCAGAGCACGGCAATCGGCGGCGCCGCATCGAGCAGCACCCCGGTCCCCATCACCGCGGCGATGAAGCCAATCGAGCCCCACAGCCGAATCCGGCTATAACGCCCGCAGTCGTCGCGCAAATGATCAAACGTCAGGGTTTCGACGAGCGGCAGAGCGGCGCTCCAGAAGAAGGCCAGGGCCGCCATGGCGAGCAGCATGCCGGGCAATCTATCGAGCCAGAAAAAGGCGGTGAATCCGGCCAGGGCGATCGCGCCAGCCAGGCGGATGATCACCAGGCGATGATCGAAACGGTCGGCCAACCAGCCCCACAGATAGGGCCCGAACATCCGCATCATCTGCATCTGGGACATCAGCAGGCCGATATCCCAGGCGGAAAAACTCAGGGATTGCAGATAAAGCCCGAAATAGGGCGAGAAGGCGCCCAAGAAGGAAAAATAAAAAAGGTAATAGCCGGAGAGGCGCCAATAGGGCAATGCTTGCATCCGGCAATTTTACCGGATGCCACCGCCGAAGAGCGGCCTAATCAGGCGCCGACCGATTGCTGGCCGGCCCGGAAGGCGAGCAACAGGTGATAAAGCTCGTCCTTCAACTTGACACGCTGCTTTTTCATATCTTCGAGCGTGAAATCGGCGACCGGCATATCGCTCTCTTCAAGATCCTCGACATTGCCCGTCAGGCGCTGGTAGGATGCAAACAGCTTGGCGAACTGGGCATTGCCGGTCTTCAACGCATTAATCGCCTCGCCGAACTCCGGAAACTCGTGGTGCAGGTCGTGATGCTCGATTTGCATTTTGCTCTCCCTGAGGCAAATTTCCGCTGCAACAGCGGGGAATGACGGGAAATCTCAGGCGATCTCCCCTGGAATACGCGGCGTCTGACAGAGCACGTCGCCGCATTGCGCCCGCTGACGCAAGGCATGATCGATCAAGACCAGAGCCAGCATGGCCTCGGCGATCGGCGTCGCGCGAATGCCAACACAGGGATCGTGCCGACCTTCGGTGGCAACCAAGATCGGCTTGCCCTGCGTATCAATCGAATTTCTTGGCTGGGCGATCGACGAGGTCGGCTTGATGGCCATGTTGACGACGATTTCCTGACCGGTCGAAATACCGCCGAGGACACCGCCGGCATGATTGGAGGCGAAACCCTGAGGCGTCATTTCGTCGCCGTGCTGGCTGCCTTTTTGCACCACCGAGGCAAAGCCGGCGCCGATTTCGACGCCCTTGACGGCATTGATGCCCATCATGGCATAGGCGATTTCGGCATCCAGCCGGTCATAGACCGGCTCGCCCCAGCCCGGCGGGACGCCGGTGGCGGTGACGGTGATTTTTGCACCGACCGAATCGAGCGACTTGCGCAGGCTGTCCATATAGGCTTCGAGTTCCGGCACGATGGCGGCATTCGGCGCAAAAAAGGCGTTTTCGGCAACATGCTCGGCCGAAACGAACGGGATTTCAATCGGCCCAAGGGCGCTCATCCAGCCGCGAATTTTCACCCCGTAGCGTTCATCCAGCCACTTGCGGGCAATCGCCCCGGCCGCAACCCGCACCGCCGTTTCGCGGGCCGAGGAACGGCCGCCGCCGCGATAGTCGCGGAAACCGTATTTCTGGGTATAGGTGTAATCGGCATGCCCGGGCCGGAAAGTCTCGGCGATGTTGCCGTAGTCCTTGCTGCGCTGGTCCTGGTTGCGGATCAGCAGACCGATCGGCGTGCCGGTCGTTTTGCCCTCGAACACACCGGAGAGAATCTCGACCGTATCCGGCTCGCGACGCTGCGTCACATGGCGCGAGGTGCCCGGCTTGCGGCGATCGAGCTCGGCCTGGATGTCGGCTTCGCACAGACTGAGACCCGGCGGACAACCATCAACCACGCAGCCGATGGCCGGGCCGTGCGATTCGCCGAAGGAGGTAACGGTAAACAGGGTGCCAAAGGTATTGCCGGACATGGAGCGCTACAGTCTAAAATGGATGCAGGAGTTTACCATGCCGAACAAAAAGCCCCCTGCCACACCGTCAATAACAACGCGACGCACGACGCGACCGGCCGAACGAAAAAACACCGGACCGACCGCCGCCAATCCCCGCCCGCAAGCCGACAACCGCTGGCAGCGGACCAAACGCTACGGCTGGGACAGCCGCTAAACGAGCATGAAAAAAGCGGCATCCGCCGCCTTTTTCATCCCCGGTGCGTTCAAGCCGGCGCCTCGTCGGGCCAATTCTTGATATAGCTTTTGAGCATCTTGTTTTCGAAGCTCTGCTCTTCAAGCACGGCCTTCGCCACATCGAGGAAGGAAATCACGCCCATCAAGGTAGCGCCGTCCATTACCGGGACATAGCGCGAACGCTTATCGACCATCACCCGGCGCAGGTCGTTGACATCCATCTCGGGATAGACGGTCACCGGGTCTTTGACCATCACCTCGCCGACCGTCACCGCATCGACCAGCGAACCACGCCGCTTGAGCGCCACCAGGACTTCGCGGAAGGTCAGCAGGCCGACCATCTTGCCGTGCTCCATGACGACCAGCGAACCGACGTCGAACTCGGCCATGGCATCGACGGCAGCAGCCAGCGACTGTTGCGGCGCAATCGTATACAGCGCCACGTCCTTGAGCCGAAAGATCTCCAGCACCTGCATTGCACGCTCCCCAACAAATATTTATTGATCGTTCCGATCTTAGAACATCCACCGGATTAGGGAAAGACCAATCCGCGAAAGCCGCACCAGATCATCGATTGGTCAGACCAAGTGGATGAATCGAATACCTTTCCGGAAAAATATTTTTTGAAATATATGGCATTGGCACTTGCGCTACGCCATTTGCATCTATACACTAGGTCATATTACCTAAGTCATACACCGCTAGGATGCTTGGGTAAGCCTATTACACTAGCGTATGGAGAGTGGATGATGACTACCGTCAAAACCATCGAAAAGATCGACGCCCGCGAGATCCGGCGCAAACTTGGCCTCAACCAACAACAATTCTGGTCCACGCTGGGTGTTACCCAGAGCGGCGGCTCCCGTTACGAAAGCGGCCGCAACATGCCGAAACCGGTGCGTGAACTGCTGCGCCTGGTGCACGTCGAACAGATCGACATCAAGTCGATCAAGCGCGAAGACTGGGATATTGTTGAGTACCTGAAGTCGCAGGAACCGGAACTCTACAAGTCCCTGAAGAAGTCGGCGCGTAGCCGTAGCAAGAAAGCCGCCTGAGTTTCGGCGCCCCGCGGTCACTGACCGCGGCAACGGGCATCACGGGGAAACCATCACCCGGATGCCCGTTTTTTCATGGATTTCGGCGGCAAAAGCTTCCAGTTCCGCCGCCGCCAGGCGCGTCAGCCGCGGCGCCGCCGCCTGCCGCGAGGGGCGGGCCAGACCATAGAGATGGACGCCGGCGAGCCTGTCGGCCAGCGGCTTGAGCAAGGCGCAGTACGCCGCCCGCGCCACCGCCGAAGGCGATTCGCCATCCAGCCCGAACCAGCAGGTCTGCACCCAGGTTGGCGCCAGTCGGGCGCAGCATTCCAGATGATCGGCGATCTTCTCGGTACGCAAAGGCACGCCGTTGATCCTGGCGATCTCGGCCGCCTCGGCGCGATCGATCTTGAACCAGACTTCGCCCCCCAGTTGGCCCAGGCGCCGGATTCCGGCCTGCACCTCCGGCCGGTGCAGCAGACTGCCATTGGTGATCAGGCGCAGCGGCAAACTGCCGAGCAATTCGAAATGCGCCAGCACCGCCCCGACCCGGCTCACCGCCTCGGCAAATTCCGGGGCACTGGTCGGCTCGCCGTTGCCGGAAAAGGCGACATCCATCAGATGCCGGACTTCCGGCGCCACCTGGCGCTGCATGAAATCGCCGCGCAGCAGATCGCTGAGAAAACCGGTCAATTCACGCTCCAGACGATCCAGGTCGAGCGGCGGCGGACCACCGCGCGTCAGATTCTCGACCTGGCAATAGAGACAGGCCCAGTTGCAGGCATTATTGGTATTCAGGTTGATGCCGACCGAAACGCCACCGGCGCGGCGCGACACCACCGGATACACATAAAGCAGGCCGGCGCTGTCCCGGCGATGATCATCTGTGCTGAGCATGGCGCATTGTATAATCGCCAACCGCCTAGCAGAGCAAAACCGCCATGTTTATCACCCGCCGCCTCGAATTCGATGCCGGGCATCGCATCCCCGATCACAAAAGCCAGTGCCGGCATCTACACGGGCATCGCTACGTGATCGAAATCACCCTCTCCGGGAGCATCATCAACAAGGCTGGCGATGCGGCCAATGGCATGGTGATGGATTTCTCGCAGGTCAAGGAACTGGCCAAGTCTCATCTGGTCGATCAATGGGACCATGCCTTTCTTGCCTACGCCGGCGACACCGCCATCGTCGACTTCCTGAATTCCCTGCCCGGCCACAAAACGGTGCTCCTCGATCGCGTGCCAACGGCCGAAAACCTGGCGCATATCGCTTTCGAGCGACTGGCCGCGGTTTACCGCGACACCTACGGCAACCACCTGCAACTCGAACAGGTCCGCCTTTACGAAACGCCCAACTGCTGGGCCGATGCGCTGCGCTCACGGCTCGACTGAACCGAGCGCGCCCCTCGACGCCGGGCATTCCCGACTGGCCGAGCGCGCCAGCGCGGGCGCCGGCCGGTGAATAGACGATGGGCCTGACCCCGGCGACGCCAAAAACCGCCCTCATCCTGACCGGCGGTGGCGCCCGGGCCGCTTACCAGGTTGGCGTCCTGCTCGCCATTGCCAAACTTTCGCGCCACCGCAAACGCAATCCCTTTCCCATCCTGTGCGGAACCTCGGCCGGTGCCGTCAATGCCGCCGGGATCGCTTGCCTGGCCGACAACTTCGGCAAGGCGGTGGCGATTCTCGAGCGCATCTGGCGCCAGATGCGGGCGGCCGACGTTTACCGGGCCGACGCCCTCGGCATCAGTGCTTCCGGCGCCCGCTGGCTGAAGGCGCTGGCCCTCGGCTGGCTGATCGGCGACCCGCCACGCTCCTTGCTCGACAACGCCCCGCTCCGCCAATTGCTGACCCGCAGCCTGGATTTCCCCGGCATTGAGCGCGCCATTGCCAACGGCGCCCTGCACGCCCTCAGCATTTCGGCCTCCGGCTACGAAACGGGGCAAAGCATCAGCTTCTTTCAGGCGCATCCGGCGGCCCACCCGTGGAACCGCGTGCAACGAATGGGCATCCGTTCGCTGATCGGGGTCGACCACCTGCTCGCTTCGAGCGCCATTCCCTTCATTTTTCCGGCCACCCGCATTCACCGCGAATATTTCGGCGACGGCTCGATGCGCCAACTGGCGCCGATTTCACCCGCCATCCATCTCGGCGCCGAACGCGTCCTGGTGGTTGGCGCCGGGCGCGCCAGCGAACCGCAGATCCGTCGGGCCACCGATACCTACCCGTCGCTGGCGCAGATTGCCGGCCATACGCTGTCGAGCATTTTTCTCGATGGCCTGGCCGTCGATATCGAGCGCATGCAGGGCATCAACCAGATGCTGGCAGCAATGCCGGCGGAGATCCGTTGCCACCCCGAGATTGCCTTGCGGCCGATCAAGACCCTGGTCATTTCGCCTTCCGAGCGCCTCGACAAAATCGCGGCCGAACATGCCGGCGCCCTGCCCTGGGCGGTCAAGGTGCTGCTCACCGGATTGGGCGCCATGAACCGCCACGGCGGCGCGCTGACCAGCTATTTGCTATTCGAAAAGCCCTATACGCAAGCCCTGATCGATCTCGGTTACGCCGACACCCTGGCCCGCGCCGAAGAAGTCGGCACCTTTCTCGAACTCTGAGCGGCCGGCCGTTCCGGGCAATCAGCCGTGCAATTCTGAGGCCATCCTCGGCTTGGCGTCGAGCAAGCCGAGATTGACGACCCGCTCGTGCGTCACCGACAGGCTGCTATTGCTCAGCAACTGACAATGCTCAAGGCGCTCGGCGCACTCGCCGGACCCCGCCTTGAGGCGCCGACACATCAGGCAGAAACGGGATTCGACATTGCGCACCGAGGTCGAACACAAATCCTTGCGCCGCCCGATTTCCACGGCCAACTCGTGCACGTGCAGTGACATATGGCGCAACGGCGCGGCACGCGTCGTGTCATCGGCCCACCCCTTGGCAACGACGGCAACCCGGGCCAGGTATTCGCGCAGCAAACTCTTATTCATAATCCGGCCAATTCACTGGACAACATCCCTTGATCACATCAGTTAAACCCAGAAACGCCACAGAAGCGCAGAGACACCGCGGAAAAACAAAGACTTGCCCAACTTATTCGGCGCACATTCTGGGTCAGACCGATAAACGATGCAAGTGACGGTTGAACGATTTTCTCTGCGCCTCGGCGACGCTGCTCCAATGCGCTACGGTTTCTCGGTTGCAAGGTCCGGCCCATGGTCGTCAACGGACCAGTTGCGGGGCGCCGCATTTCAGGCTGAAAACGGTGACGTCGGCAATCCCGAGCTGGATGCCGAGCAATTCCAGGACCGGATTCAGCAGCGCATCGAGCAAGGCGAGAACCGGCGTGAGCAAAGTCAGCAGAACCTTGACCAGCGGGTCCAGCGAAATTTCAAGGCCCAGCAGTTCAACACTCAAATGCAGATTGTTTTCATCGGTCACCAATTTGGAATACAGACCGGTCGTCGATAGGCCATGCACCGACTGCGTGTTGCCGCTATTGAACGGACCGTTGAAGGCCAGCGCCCCATCGTAGCTGGGCAGGGCCACCTCGGCCCGGGCGGTGATCTTGATCAGCCCGAGGACGTTGACCAGGTCGGCATCGGAAACCGTGGGCAAGGTGTTGCGGTTGGTCATCACATCAGGATTCACTTCGCCGAGATAAACCTGCAGGGCGCTCGAATAGACGCCGACATCGACCGTACTGTCATCTCGCGGGTAGCGGCATTGGATACGATCGACCCAGGCGGTACCGGAGGCGATTTCGACATAGAGCGGCACATGCACGGCCGCCGTAGCCCCGGCCGCGTTATAGCCGAGGCCTTGCAACAGGTCGAGATCGAGTTTGAGCCGGGTCTGCGCGGTATGCACCTCGGTCCGCCAGTTGCCGCTGCCATCCTTGCCGGCCGGGCCGATCGCGATACTCGGCGATTCGATCAGGGTAAGCGCGACACTCAACTTCGCCAAACCGCCCAGGTCCACGCTGACGACCGGCAGGCTGATGGCATTTTTCCCATTGGCCACCTGTGCTGCCAGCGAGATCAACTGCAGCAGATTGATCTCCGCCCCCGCCGCATCGTTGCCCGAGGCCATCGAAAGCTTGATCAAATCGCCCAGTTTCAGATTTAGATCGCCACCGGTCCGCAAGGCCAGCAATTTGACGGTATCGATCACCGTCGCATCGAGCCCGAGAATATTTTTCTTTTCCAGGGCCGTCGCCGTCAGGTTGAGCAGATCGGCCACCGACAGGTTGAGCCGGAGAAGTTCGTCGACCGTACCAATCGAGGCGTCCGCGTTGACCAGATCGAGGAGGCTCAGGCTGGCCCCGACCAGGCCCTGGTAGGCTATTACGCTCAGATCAAGCGTGGTATTCAGCAACTTGCCGAGCAGGGCGTTGAGCAAAACCGATTTCTGCGTATCGATATTGAGCAGATTGGTCCCGATCGAGATCCCCGCAATATCGTTGCGGACGGCCGTTGCCGTGGCACTGAGGGCGCGACTGCCGAGCATGAAAAAGTAGGGCTCGTTGGTCGTCACCGTGACCTGCACGGCATTCCAGTCGGCCGCCGCAGCCGTCGGGTCGAATGCCCGGGTCAAAAAGTTATAGCTCCCGGGAAGCGTGCTCAATTGATTGGCATGTGGACCGGGCAAGGCAAAGCCATTCAGTCCGGCGGCATTGATGGCGATGGCATTGGCCGCCGGAATATCATTGACGGCCGAAAGCGCCGCCGTATCGGCGATCGTCTGCAATTGCCGTTTGCTGTAGTACAAATTGCCCAGATCGACCCCGAGGCTTGCGGCGCCGACCAGCAAAGCCATGCCGACGGCGGCCATGACGCTGATCACGCCACGCTGCCAACGGCGAGCAGCGGCGCCGCCGTCGCCCCGGAAAGCTGAAGGATTCATCGCCGACCGTTTGGCTCAGCGGCTACTGGGCGTCGAGCCGGCGCTGCTGTTGGTCGCCGCAACCGATTCATCGCCACCGCGTTTGGGGCTCGGCATCGGCTGATTGAAACTGTCCAGATAGCGTTTATAGGAACGACCGGCCACCTCGCCGCTGAGCGGCTGCACTTTTCCGGAGGCCAGGCCGGAGCGCTGCAATTCGAGCACGGCAGCCGCCCGACCGCCCGCCGGGAGCTGACTTTCGCTACTCTCCGAGTTTTCCGTTGCCGCCTCGGCCAGCGCGGCGCCGGAAAAAACCGTCACGACCAGCAGGCCGAGGAAGATCCGGGAATTTAGCAGGGCGTTCATTTCTTCGTTCTCAATAAGCGGGATTGGTCAAGGCGAGGCGGCCGCAACGAACTCAGGCCGCCGCGTTCAAGGGGGCGCCATGGGGCTGGATACGGGGCCGGTAGGCCAGGCAGGCCTTGATATAGCCCTGCAACTGGTCAAACGACAGGGGTTTGGTGAAAACGGTGATATCCGGCGCCAGCCCGCCCTTCTCGGCAATTTCTTCCGGCTCCATGCCGGTCACCACGGCGATGCTCAAACTGCTGAGGACCGGATCGTTGCGCAACAGGCGAATGATCTCGAATCCGTCGACGCCCGACATCCGCAAGTCGGTGATCAACAGGTCCGGCGCCTTGCGGCCGATCACCACCAGGGCCTCGAAAACGCTGCTCACGAAGGCGACCTGGATCGGCATCTGCCAGGTCGCCATATGCAGCCGGTAGAGCTTCAACATATCCTCGTCATCTTCGAGGACCAGAATGCTGAACTCGGCCGGCGTCGCGGCGGGCGCCACGACGGGGGCCAGCGTGGCGCCCTTGCTCATCCGCTCGCGGATCAACTCGCGTACCGAACTCAAGGCCAGACGCCGATGACCGCCATCGGTCTTCCAGGCCTTCAGGTTGCCGCTTTCGACCCATAACTGCACCGTGCGCAAGGAAACGCTGAGCATTTCAGCCGCCTCGCGGGTGGTGCAATAGACCTCGACACCTTCCGGCTTTTCGACACTTCTCTGTTTAGTCATAATTTTTAAATACCTGAATAATTGATCTTTGAGCCAAGCCCGCTCCTGCGGCGCCGGGGAAGTTGAACTTTACTCCCGGGCCGACCGGGGAGCCCCCTCTACCTTATCAATTTTTTGCTTATTTGCATCGAATTCCGCAGATTCATCGCCCGACTTCGCCTTGACTGCCTGCAATTCCTGAAATTTTCGGTAGATTTCCTGGCGTTTGCTATCCGGCAACTGGTACCACTTCATGATGCCCTGCGCCCGCTCCGGCTTATTCTCGAGCAGATAGAGCAGGGCCAGATTGCCCCCCACCCGGCTATTTCGCTGATCGAGCTCGGCGGCCTTGTGCAGGCTCAGGCGAGCGTCGTCCGCCCGACCGGCGAGAAGCTGCGAATAGCCCAGGTCGTTGAGGATGAAGACATTGGTCGGCGCCAGTTGGTTGGCTTTTTCCAACGCTTCCAGGGCGGCGCGCTGATCGCCCTGGCGTGCTGCAATAATGCCCAGGCCGTGATAGGCGGCGGCCGACTGCTCGCCCTTGAGCAAATTGCGATAAATCGCCTTGGCTCTTTCAAAATATTCGGTTTCCCGCAACGCATCGCCACGCAGCAAGGCCGCCCGGGCATTTCCCGGCCAGCGTCGCTCGAAGGCATCGAGATGGGCGAGGGAGGCAAAGTAGAGATTTTTTTCCTGCATCCGGGCAATCAACTGCAAATAGAGCTGCGGATCGTTTTCCGCCTCCGGCGAGGGCCCGCCCGCCTCTTCGCTGGCCATGGCGGCGGGCAACGGCGAGTTTTCCGCCCGGCACGCCCCTCCGACCGTCAGCAAGGAGAGCGCGACAAACAGCGGGAGCAGCGCATGGCGACTGAATTTCATGTCAGATTCCCCAGGGCCTTGAACAGCGACAGGAAGCCGGGACCGGCGGTAACGATGATGAGGGCCGGGAGCAGGAAGAGAATCATGACGACGACCATCTTGGTCGCCATCTTGCCGACGAATTCCTGTGTCTCGAACCGTTTCTTTTCCGTCAGGCGCACCGAGAACAAGCGGAGCGGCTCCTGCACGCCGGCCCCGTAGCGATCGGTCTGGCAGATCAGCGCCACCAGTTCGGCCAGTTCGGCAACATCGAGCTGCTTGGCCATTTGCTGCAAGGCCTCGCTGCGCGGCCGGCCACTGCGGATGGCCAGATTGACAGCATTGAATTCGTCAGAAAGGATGGGCAAGCCAAGGCGCCCATCCTCGGAAAAGAGCAGGATCGATTGCTCGAAACTGATCCCCACGCTGTGCATCATGCGCAGAAAATCGACGAAGACCGGCAATTCCTCGGCCAATTCGCGCAGCCGTCGGCGCCCCAGATAAGTAAGGAAATATTTGGGGGCAAGATAGAGCACGATGCAAACAGCGAGCAATTTGAGCCAGGCATCCAGACTGCCGGTGAGCAGCGCATAGGCGGCATAGAGGACGCCGCCGGCGATCGGCAGCAGCAGGCGGAGGGCCTGGAAGAAGAGGACCGCCCGGATGCTGCGAAAACCGGCACGAATGAGCAGCAAGCGTTCTTCCGAATCGCGTTCGGCGGCCCCCTCGGCGGCCATCCGGCCAGAGAGGAAAAGCGCGGCGCGCTCGAGCCGCGGCAATTCTTCGCTGCCCCGCTCCATCTCGCTCGGCCGGTTGCCCTGGCCCAGCATCTTGTCCAGCCGGTGAAACTGGCGCTGACGTTGAATCTGGCGCTGGGCACCGAGAAAATAGCCATAGACCAGCCAGCTAATGCCGAGCACCGCCAGGCCCACACTACCCGCCACCAGCCAGGGAATCATCTGCATTTGCCGTCGCCCCTCATTTCATCCTGGCCATCCGGAACAACAGCGCCATGCCGACCACCTGCAAAGCGGCGGCGGTAAGCAGCAGGCGTTGCCCCATCGGGTCGCGCCACATGCCGAGCAGGTAGGCCGGATTGGAAAACAGGGTCATCCCGCCGACGAACAAGGGCAAGGCACAAAGCACCCAGGCGCTGGCCCGGGTCTCGGCCGTCATCGCATGCAACTCCTTGGCGCCGCGCTGCTGCTCGCGCATCCCCTGGGCCAGGCGCTCGAGCACGGCATGGGCATTGCCGCCGTAACGGACGCCGAGGTAAAACACCGAGGCGACGAAATTCAACTGACGGATGGCGTACAGTTCGGCCACCTGATTCATCGCATCTTCCAGCGCCAACCCGGCCCGGGTCCGCAGCAGGATCAGCTGGACGATGCTGCGCAAGGGCTCGGCGCAGTCCTCGCAGGCATTGCGAAAGGCCAGTTCCAGGCTGCAGCCGACGGTAAGAATGCGCGAGATGGCATCGAGAAAGCCGGGCAGTTGCTCGACGACCTGGCGTCCGAAGCGCTCCACCCGCCAGCTCAGGAATACGCCGAGGAGAAGCGGATACAGCAGCAGGAGACCGAACAGTCCGGCCAGCCACCCGAACAGGGCGGCGCCGAGAACGAAGATCAGCACGGCGGGCAACGCGAGCAAGACATAGAGTTGTCGGCACGGCAGCAAGCCGGCCCGTTGCAAATAGCTGTCGAAGAGCGGCGGCACCCAGGCCTTGGCCGGCCCTTGCGGCACGAACTCGGTGGGCGACTCGAGGCGGATGAGCGCCGAGTTCAACCGTTGCCGCCCCTTGGCCAGGCGCTCCTCGCCACTGCCGCCGTGCAGCAGCAGGGCGGCCGCCGCCAGCAGGCTGAATACCGCCAGGCCGATCAGCCATTGAAGCTCAGTCACGACCGCCCCCGAGCAGGAATACCGGGTTTGTCGAAAAGCGTTTCAGTTTTGCCGATTTCGGCTGACATCCGGTATTGACCCAAGCTTCCCGGCCATTGCGACTCGCCGCTTCGTAGCGGAATAGTTCCTGCATGCCGACCAACTCGTCCTGCACCCCGGTCAGTTCGCTGATCGAAATGACCCGCCGCGTGCCGTTCGGCAGCCGGGCCAGTTGAACGATCAGGTCGATAGCGCCGACGATCTGTCGGCGCAGGTTGAACTCGCCGCCCTGCCAGCCGCCAAAATGGAGCAGCATCTCGAGGCGATGCAGACACTCGCGCGGCGAGTTGGTATGGATCGTAGACATCGAGCCATCGTGGCCGGTATTCATCGCCTGCAGCATTTCAACCGCCTCGCCGCCGCGCACTTCGCCGACGATGATGCGGTCCGGCCGCATGCGCAGGCTGTTGCGCAAGAGATCGCGGGCCGTCACTTCGGCAACGTTTTCCAGACCGCCCGGCCGCGACTCGAGACGAACGACGTGCTCATGCAGCAACTGCAATTCGGCCGCATCCTCGATGGTGATGATGCGTTCGCCTTCGGGAATGAACTGGGCCAGCATGTTGAGAAAGGAGGTCTTGCCCGAGCCGGTGCCGCCACTGATCAGGATGTTGCATTTCATTTCGGCGGCATGGCTGAGGAAATCGAGCATTTCCTGGTTCAGCGTGCCATAGGCGAGCATGTCGGAAGCCTGCAGCGGATGGCTGCGGAACTTGCGGATCGAGACCACCGGCCCGTTCAGGGAGACCGGTGGAATGATCACGTTGAGCCGGCCGCCATTGGGCAGGCGGGCATCGACCATCGGGCTGCCCTCATCGACCCGCCGGCCGAGCGGCGCGATCATGCGCTGGACGATACGCATCAGGTGCTTGTTGTCGATGAAGCGGATCTTGCTCCGTTGCAGCAGGCCGTTCCTTTCGATGAACACTTCCTTGTAGCCGTTGATCAGGATATCGGCCACCGATTCGTCGTTCATCAGCTCCTGCAACGGCCCGAGGCCGGTCAATTCGTCGGTCAGGTCCTTGACGATGAGCTGGATGTCGGTCGCATTGAGCGGCACGCGATGGCTGCTCGTAAAATCCTCGACCTCCTGGGCGACGAAACGCTGCACGACATTCAACGGCCAGTTGACGAAATCCGCCCCCAGATCCTCGATGCGATCGACCAGGCTCTTGTGCATCACCGCCTTGATGTCCTGGAACTCGTCGGACTGGTGAAACTCGCTATGCGGATCGGTACCCAGGGTGAAATCGAAATCCATGGCGACCTTCTTACTTCAACAACGGCGTGAGCAAACGGCGAAACAACGAGGCTGGGTGCGGCACCCCCGCGGCCGGCGAGGCCGCCGGATGGCGGTAATTCCCGAGCAGGCCGCGCAAGACCTCGAGGTAGGGGTCTTTCGGGGCGACCTCCGACAGCGACTTGCCCTGGTTGGCGCAGGCAATCATCTTGTCGGTGCGTTGCGGCAGATTGTCGACCCAGGGAATCTGCAGGTTCTGGGCGATCTGCAGCGGCGCCATGTCGATCCGGGCATCGTACTTGCCGGTCAGCAGGCCGATGCGCTCGGTCTCGAACTCGCGTTCGCGCAGGTTGTGCAACAGTTGGCGAGCCGAAAAGACCGAAGGCAGCGTCTGTTCCGAAACCATCAGGATGCGCTCGGAAATCCCCAGGGCGTACATCAGCAGATCGACCCCGGCAAAACCGCCGAGATCGACGACAACGACCTTGAAATAGGACTTGAACAGACTGAGCAGGGTCATCGCATCGGCCGGCGAGATATCGCGCAGATCGGCCAGATTCTGGGGCAGCGACAGGATGGCCAGGCCGCTCTTGTGGTGGGCGAAGGCGGTGTTGAGCAGGGCATGGTCGAAGCGCCGCAGGCTGCGTACCGCATCGCAGAAGTTGAAGCCGACCTTGGTGTCGAGGTAGAGCGCCGCGTCGCCCGAGGGATAACCGAAATCGAGCAACAGCACCGGCTCGCTGGGCATCACTTCCTGTTTCAGGAGGAGCGCCAGATGCACCGCGGCGGTCGTCGTTCCGACCCCCGGCCGGGCCCCTAGCAGGGTGATCATCTCGCCGGTCGACTTGGCCGGCCGGGTCGGCGATTGCTCGAGCACATGCTGCACCGAACGGCGAATCGCCTCGCGTGGCGCCTGCAACTCGACGAAATCGCGAGCCCCCGAACGCATGGCTTCGATAATCAGCGCATTTTCGGCGCGCGGCGCGAAGCCGACGATCCACAACCGGGGATAGACGGCGAGCAGACTGGAGGTCAACTCGGCTGCTTTTTGCGAGTTCTGGTCGGAAAACTCGACAAAGACGATATTGGTGCCGAGCGAGCCGACCAGTTGCGACAGCACGTCGGTATTCCAGTGCAGCCAGACGGCAACGCCGATGCTCTGCAGGGCCTCGTTAAGCTGGGCAAAGTGGGATTCCTGCTCGCTGACGACGATAAAGCGATGTTCCATGTTCGATCCCGCCCCTGCTTATTTGGAAAAACCGGTGTAGCGGGCGTTCTCTTCGTCGTCCGACAACAACAATGCCCGCCACAGGTTCGGATTGAAGTTCGCCTTCTCTTCGCCGGGCAACGGCCCGAGGTCGGTGCCCGCGGCCAGCGGCTGGACCAGCCGGGGCGTCACGATGAACAACAACTCCTTGTCTTCGCGCGACAGGCTGATGCTTTTGAAAAAAGCACCGAGCACCGGAATATCGCCCAACCCCGGAATCTTGTTCACGTTCTTGGTGATGCTCTGGCTGACCAGGCCGCCGATCACGAAACTCTCGCCATTGCCCAGCTCGATGCTGGTCCCGGCCCGGCGCGTCGTCAGACTGGGAACGGCGACGCCGTTGATGGTAATGGCATTCTCGAAATTCAGGTCGCTGACTTCCGGCTCGACGGTCAGCGCGATACGGTCGCCGGCCAGCACGGTCGGCGAGACATCGAGCCGAATCCCGAAGGGCTTGTACTGGATCGTCGTTTGCCCCAAGGCCTGCGGCACCGGCACCGGAAATTCGCCACCGGCCAGGAAATTCGCCGTCCGCCCGCTTTGGGCGACCAGGGTGGGCTGGGCCAGGGTGCGGGCGAAACCGTTGCCCTCGAGAACGCTGAGTATGCCCAGGATGTTTTCCGAAGCCGAACCCACCACCAGATTGAGGGCCTGGGAAATCGGCAACGTAAACTCGCCGGTGATCCCGCTGCTGGTCAGTTGCGTTTTGGTCAGACTGCTTGGCGCAAAGGTTCCGAAGGTAAATCCCGACTTGTTGGAAATCAGGCTGAGCCCGGCCTTCTTCAATATTTTTCGGCTGAACTCGACGACCCGCACATCGATCTGCACTTCGCCGCCATAGGGCAGCGCGGTTGTGTCGAGCACCGCCGCCTTGGCATCGCCCCCGGCATGAGCCGCCAGCTGACGGGCGGCATCGTGTTGCTGCATGGTGCGCGGCGCGCCGCCGAGAATGGCGAGATCGCCGGAAGATTTGAGCGTGATGTCGCTCACCCCTTCGCCGGCCGGAACCCCCGCCGCCTTGTTCACCTGCAGGCGGTAGTTTTTCGCCGCCGCCCCGCCCTTGAACCAGATCAACAGGCTGGTTTCGCCGGGCCGGTTGCCCTGCAGCAGCAATTCCCGGCTATTCAAGACCTTGGCCTCGGCCACTTCGCCGCTCCCGACCGCCACCCGCAACATCGGCTGGGGCAGCTTGAGCAGATGCTGGCCACCCGACGAGACGGTGATAACGTCAATTGCTTCGGCCGCGGAGGCCGTCCGCTGGCCGAAGACAAACAACAGGCAGGCCAGGCCCAGGACGCTCCACCACAATAGCCACTGCCGACCATGACTGCGGCCGGCCCGTCTCACCACGGCGGCGCGATACTGGTTTCTGCTCATTTCTCGTTCTCTGTGCACCGGATTTCTCATGGCCGCGCCTCGGTTTGTTTCGTTTCCAGATAGACGGATTTTTCCTTCAGTCCATGCAGAACGCTGACCGTTTTCCCCGGCGCTGCGCCGCTCTTTACCACAGGAGACGCAAGACGCCCGCTGCGCTCACCGCTTTTCGGCGTAGCGACCAGTTCGCGCAGGGTCAGCGTCACCGGCGTCATTTTGGCCGCCGTGCTGGCTAACTTCGGAGCAGCTTCCGTCGGCGCATCGCCGGCCGCTGCTGGCGGCGCCTCGGGCGGCCGCAAGGCCAACAGCAGACGCCCGGTTTCGGCGGCCAGCATCAACTTGTCGACGTCCGGCAACTTAACCGCCAACACCGCAGTTTTCGGATTATCGACGGCGCTGCGCACCGAACTGCCGGCCTCCTTGGCCGCCACGCCGTCCTTGTTGCCGAAGGCGAGAATGCGCAGCTTTTCCAGCACCAGACGCGACTGGGTATCGGGAATTTCGTCGTTGTTGCGGCGCAGGGTAACGTACGCATCGACCAGGTCGCCGGGGCTGAGGCGGTTGCCGACGGCAATCACGTCATCGACCCGAATCGCCATCGCCCGCTCGCCGCTTTCAAGATGCTGCAGCATGACTCGCGTGTTGCCCTCGACCCGTTCCTTGAGCAACGGCTCACCGAGCGCGACATCGGAAGCGACCGGCTTGCCCACCAGCCCCTTGATGTCCGCATAACTGCCCTCGGGGGGCGTCGGAAATCCGCTCAGGCGCAGCATTTCCGGGGTCATCACGGTGCCGGCCGGAATGCGCACCGCGGCAACCACCACCGGCTGCATCTGCAATTGCGCCTGGCGCTGCTCGGCGGCCATGCGATTGCTGATGGTCCAGGCATAGGCGGCCAGCCCAAGCGCCAGGAGGATCAACATGCCACCGATTATCTTCTGTATCTTGCCCAATTTGCCCATCCCTCTCAACGAAGATTCCGCACTCAGTTAACATTCACCGCATCGAGCTGCACTGTCGCCTGGGCCGACAGCGTATCGGGAAGCGGAATGCCCAACCCCGGCAGGGGCGGCACAATGGGATTGGCGGCGTAGTTATAGACCAGGGCCACCTTCAGGCAGACAAAGCCGGTCGCCGCGCAGGTCACCGCGGTCACTTGCGGCACCGGCGCCTGTTTTCCCATCCAGGCAACCGCTGCCGTCGCCGTCGACGCGGCCAGGCTCTTGCGCTCGGCCAGGCCACCGACATCGGCCACCGCCGCCCGCGCCCCTTCATTCACGGCATGGGTCAGCGAGTGTTCGATGGCGAACACGATGCCATAGGCCACCACCCCGTACATCACCATGAAGAAAATGACAAAGACCAGGGCGAACTCGATCGCCACCGCCCCGCGCTGGGGAGAACGCCGGTCAAGCGGCAGCTTATGCATGAGCCGGAACCGCCCAGGGAGTGGGCAGGATGCTCACATCCAGCCAGCCGAAGATGAGGGCGACGAGCACTGCCGCAACCCCGGCGCCGAACGGAATGCGTCCTTGCAGGCGCGCCGCCAGCCAGGCATCCGACATCCAGGGCCGGACCATTGGCGACGACACCAGCAGGGCCATGACGCCCGCCAGAAGGGAAGCAAAAAGAAACACCACCAGCAGCACCTGCGCCCCCCCCAGCCAACCGACCACTGCCATCAACTTGACATCCCCGGCCCCCATCCAGCCCCTGGCGTAAAACGCCAGCAGGGCCAGCAGGCCGAGCAGCGCCGCCAGCAAACCGCTGGCCACCGAGGCCCCGAACGGAGTAAGGCCATAGACCAAGCAATGGGCGGCACCAATCAGCACACCGCCGAGCAGCAGTGAATTGGGCAAACGTCGCCAGCGCCAATCTTCATACGCCAAGCTCCCCGCCCAAACGACGAGAAACACGCTTGCCAGCCAATTCACCACTCCCCCCTTGCCAATCACAAGCCCCCAACGGCGGACACAGCCCTTTTCGAAACCCCGGAACAGCTTACCAACCCGATATCACATTATCATTTTAATCACTTAAAATGCGCCGCGCGGGCTTGAAAGCAGGCCCCGACCGTGCTTAATTCGGGGTTGGCAACTTGGCCACGATGAACTCGAATGCCGCCTTCAGCTTGGTCCCGATGTCCCCCACCGAAACGATGATTGCCACTGCGATCAGGGCCGCGATCAGACCATACTCGATGGCCGTTGCGCCTTCTTCATCAGCGCCGAATTTCTTGATTGATTGCCACATGAAACCACTCCTTGAAGAACAAAAAATAGAACTTATAGATATACAGCCGACATTAGCATGGAATTATCATTTTTTCAACGATTCAATAATTACCAACTTCTTGCATTAATTGCAAAGGGCTGAACGGCTTAACCAGATAACAATCCGCCCTGGCCCGCAAACCTTCCTCGATATCGGCTTGCTGGCCGCGCGCGGTAACCATGATGACCCGCGTCTGGCGCGTTGCCGGATCGGCCTTGATGGCCTGACAGACCTGGTAACCATCCACCCCGCCGGGCAACATGACATCGAGAATGACCACCGAGGGCTTCAGGCTGCGCACCATGGCCAACGCCGCCATTCCCGTTTCCGCTTCATGCAGGTCGCAACCCAGGGGCTCCAGCGTCATCCGGATCAGTTTCCGCAATTCGCTCTGATCGTCCACGATCAGTATCTGGCGACGCTGACTCATGCGGCCAACGCCCCACCGGAAAGCGCCCGCTCGGTATTGGGCAGCGGCAACCAGAGGACGACTTCCGTCCCCGCGCCGGGCGTGCTGACCACCGTCACTTCGCCATTGAAGATCCCCATGATTTCCTTGACCAGCGACAAACCCAAGCCAGTGCCGGGAATCGCCCCGGAAGTATCGACCCGATAAAAACGGTCAAAGATATGACCGACCTGCTCCGCCGTCATGCCTATTCCCTGATCCCCGACAACGATGCCGAACTGCTCGCCCCCCTTCGCCTGCCGCCGCGCGCCGGTCACCCGAATCGCCCCGCCGGCCGGCGAATACTTGATGGCATTGCTCAGCACATTGGTCAGGCACTGCTGGAATTTCTCCCCGTCGACTATTACTTTAGGCATGCTTTTCGGCAAATCAAGCTCAAGACGATGCGTCTCGGGGGGCACATACTGGGCCGCCAGCGCGTTGAGCAGCAGCGGCCCCAGGTCCTGCTCCAGCATTTTGAAGGTCTTGCCGCCCCGGGCCTCGATCCTGGCCAGATCGAGCAACTCGTTGACCAGATTGATCAGGTTTTGGGTCTGGCGGTGGATGGTTTGAATCAGGTCGCGCTGGGTGGCCGCATCGAATTCGCGCGCCAGCAACAGTTCCGAGAAACCAAAAATACTGGCCATCGGCGTCCGCAACTCGTGCGCCGCCGTCGACAAGAACTCGCTCTTGATCCGATCGACCTCTGTTTCCCGGGTGACATCCCGGAAGAACATGACGTGGCCGTGCACGCCGCCCAGCGTATTGGGAATACTGCGCAGCATGACGTGCAGAATCAGCTTGCCCGGCTGCAACAGATAGAGCGCCGTCGCCCGGTCTTCCGGCAGGCTGGAAAAAGTCGGCAGCGGCCGCGCCGGATCGCACAAGCGCCCCAGCCCAGCCTCGAGCTGGGCAATACCTTGGCCGACGACATCGGCCGCGACGAATTGCGTCATCGCCAGGAAGGCCGGGTTGACATAGGCCACCCGCCCATCGCGGTCGATAAAGACAAAGCCATCCGGACTCAGGGAAAGAATGGCATTGCGCTCGCCATTGCTGCGCGTCAGAGCATCCTCGGTGGCCTTTTGGGCATCGAGATCGCTCAGCACGCCGGCGACGATGGCGCTCCCCTCGGCATCGCGGCCGCCCCGGGCATGCAGCGAAAACCAGCGCGCCCCGCCGTCGCGACACAGCAAGCGAAGCTCGCAGGCCAGGGTCGGCAAGTCACCGGCCGCGGTCTCGCGAAAGGCCGCGAGGACCCGGGCCCGATCATCGGCATGCAGATAATCCGCCAAATTGGTGGCCAGGCTCTCGTCCAGCGGAAAACCGGTCAATTCAGCCCAGGCCGGATTGAGAAAGAGCAAACGCCCGCGCGGATCGCTGCGGAAAATGATCTGCGTCACCCCCTCCAGCACCGAACGATATTCCTCCTTGCTGCGCAGCAGGGCCGCTTCGACCTCCTTCCGCCGCGAGATGTCGGACAAGGCCCCGACCATCCGGCTGGCCACGCCCTGCGCATCACGCATCGCCACGCCGCGCTCGAGCACCCAGAGATAACTGCCGTTCTTGCGGCGCAGCCGATGCTCGCTGATGAAAAACTCGCTCTCCCCGGCCAGGTGGTCTTTCAGGCGATCCATGACAGCCGCCAGGTCATCGGCATGAACGCGCTTCAACCACTCCTCGGCATGCGCCACCAGTTCGTCGTCGGCAAAACCGAGCAAGCTCTTCCAGCGCGGCGAATAATAGGTACGGCCGCTGGCCATGTGCCAGTCCCAGATCCCGATGTCGCTACCGCGCAAGGCGAACTGTAAACGCTCCTCGCTTTCGGCGAGGTGGCGCCGCTCGTCGGCCATGTGCTCGGCCATCTGATCGAAACGCCGGCCCAGGCGGGCAATCGGCCCCCATCCCTGCAAACCGCTACGACTCTCGGCATCGCCTTCACTGAAACGCTGCAAGGCTCGTTCAATACGCCGCAGACGCCGACTGGCAAAAAAACCGGCGAGCAGAAACAGCAACAGGGAAGCAATGGTCAGCATGGTGGAAGGATAAACCAGTCCCCGAAATTGCGACTGATCCAACGCAAGAAAGCCTGCGGGAAAATCCGCCTCGGCCAGCAGCATGCTGTCCGCCCACAACGCCGCCGGCAGGGGATAAAAACCAAGCAGGCGATCGCCGACCCGGCCGATCACCACCGCCCGCTCCTCCTCAGCCCGCGCCAGCAAAGTCGCGAACGCATCACCCAACTCGCCGACCCGCGCTGCCGTGACGACGGCCCGCCCGGCCACCGGGGCCAAGGAACCGTTCGCGGAAAGTAGCGCATATGCAGTTGCGTCCGACCAGCCAGGACGACTATCGGCCACCTGCGGTGACCCGGTATTGATGGCACCCCCTCGCTCAAGCTCGCCGCCGACAACGAGCAATTCGGCACGAAACCTGGCCGCTTGTTCCTGGCGCAGAGCCTCGCGCTGAGCCGAGTGCGCGGAATCGAGATAGCAGCCACCCGCCACCAGCAAAGACATTGGCAGCAAAACCGCTAAAAAGCTGTAAATACGAAATTTCATCAGCACCCCTTTCCGCCCCCGCGAGCCCCCTGGCTCCTTCTTGAAATCCTCGACAAAAAGCGTCTAAAGCTCAAGCCGGGCGGGGCCAAAACTACACGCAAGGGGCCGAAAACACAACAAATAAATGCAAAAACGATACACGCAGAAGCAACTTATGCTTAATACGATACAACACCCAAAGCGTGTCATAACAACAACACTCAACAAGCGACTGAATATATGACGATTTTTATAAATACAACGAAAAATTCAGCAGACTCAACGACAAAAATTAGCGAAACACCCAACAAACCATGTTGCATTTGTGATTTATTTGTTTAATATGATCATATTGATACCGAAGACCAAGAGCATTACAGAATATTCATCAAGAATACGGGAGGGGGAAGCATTCCATTCCCAACCGAATTGCCCCGGAACGGGCAATAGCAACCGCCATTCGGCGGAAATCAATGACCTATCATGGAGTTTATAAATCATGGCAATTCAAGAACTTAGCAAGACTGAAGTCAGCGTTGTTTCCGGTGGCGCCCTGGATCTGGGCGGCCTGCTCGGCTCCATCCTGAACCCGGTTCTGGGTCTGCTGACCCCGGTTCTGAACCTGGTCGGTGGCCTGCTGACCACCGTGACGGGCCTCGTCACCGGCCTGCTGGGCGGTCTGCTGGGCGGCCTGCTCAAGTAAGAGCCGGGCCTGACAACGGTGCGAGCCCTGAGACCCCGCCCGCACCGTTGTTTTTTGTCAGTTGCCCCCTAGAACGGCTTTCCAAGCACCCAAAAAATACAAAAACAGAACCACAACACGACTTCGCCACCAACAGGCAAAGATCAATCCCTGACTGCAGCCGGCGCGCCATTTCCAAGTTTGGACCAGCCGATGCAGCAGTCACGGAGCAAAGATGCAGGCACCCTCGCGCGGTGCCCGATGAAAAGTGGTGAAAGCCGCCCCGAGCGGCGGTTTTCACCACCTGGGGAAGGCCCGCAAATGGGCGATGACTAGCGCCGTCAGGCGACAATTCAATGACTTACTTGGAGTTTTAGATCATGGCAATTCAAGAACTTGGCAAGACCGAAATCGCGGCAGTCTCGGGTGGCTCCCTGAACCTCACCATTTTCGGTGCCACCCTCGGCCTTTCCCTGGGCGCCACCCTGGGCGGCATCCTTACCCCGGTTCTCGGCCTGGTGGGCGGCGTCGTCAGCCTGGCGGGTAGCGTCGTCGGCGCCGTGACCGGCCTGGTCGGCGGCTTGCTCGGCGGCCTGCTGGCGGGGATCAAGATCAACTGCGGCAGCTAAGCAGTCAATTGTCCTAAAAACTTTACCGCAGAGTCGCAAAGAAACAGAGAAGAACGTGAAACCAGTGGCTTACAGGGTTTTTGCGGCGCCCCCCCAGATGGTGTGCCGAACAATCCCGGCAAGCCTTTGTTTTTCCTAAGCTTCTCTGCGTCTCCGCGGTTCAAATGCGTTTTCTAGGATTATTCCAACGGTACGGCCGGTCACGGCGGCCGTACCGTTGGTTGCAGCATCACCGGCCGAACAGCGAATTGTCCACAGCGCATGTCAGAACAACCACTTTTTCGTAGCGCCGCAATCAGCGCCCAGCAAACCAAGACACTGGGCGACATCATTCTGATCCGCCCCCTCAGCTACCGGGTCTTGAGCCTCGTTGCCGCCCTCGGTGCGCTGTTCATCGTGGCATTTTTCACCTGGGGCTCCTACACCAAGCGCAGTACCGTGATCGGACAACTGCTGCCGGACTCCGGGCTGGTCAAGGTTTATGTACCGCAACTCGGCGTCGTCATGGAAAAACGCGTTGCCGAAGGACAGTCGGTCAGCGCCGGCCAGATTCTTTATGTCCTGTCCAGCGAACGCCAGAGCAGCACCCAGGGTTCGATCCAGGCCAATATCAGCCACCAGGTCGAATCGCGCCGCCTTTCGCTGCAGGAAGAGGCGGGGAAAACCCGCCGCCTGCAGCAGGACGAACGGGAATCCCTGCTCAAACGCATCGAAGGCCTGGCCGCCGAAATCCAGAAACTCGACAACCTGATCGATGGCCAGCGCAGCCGGGTCAAGCTCAGCGAAGACAGCGTCGCCCGCTACCAGGGCCTGCTCAGCCAGGACTATATTTCGCGCGAGCAAGTGCAACAGAAACAGGAAGAACTGCTCGATCAGCGCTCCAGACTGCAGAGCATGGAGCGCGAACACATTGCCGTCGGCCGCGAGCTGGCGGCGCGCCAGAAAGAGGCCGCCGGTCTGCAGTTCAAACATCAGAACCAGTTGGCCCAGATCGACCGCGGCATCTCGAGCATCGACCAGGAACTGACCGAAAGCGAGGGCAAGCGCCGTCTGGTCATTACCGCTCCGACCGACGGCACCGCTACCGCCGTACTGGCCGAAGTCGGCCAGGCCGTCGATGGCAGTCGGCCGCTGGTCAGCATCGTGCCGCGCGGCGCCGTCCTCCAGGCCCAGCTCTACGCGCCGAGCCGAGCGGTCGGCTTCATCCGGCCGGGCGATGCCGTGCTGCTGCGTTACCAGGCCTACCCTTACCAGAAATTCGGTCATGCCCGCGGCAAGGTCCTGTCGGTGGCCAAGACCGCGCTACCGAGCAATGAAATCTCTGCCCTCGGCAATCTCAGCGGCGGCAATGGCCAGAACAGCGAACCGCTGTACCGCATCAATGTCGCTCTCGAATCGCAGAGTATCCCGGCCTACGGCCAGCCCCAACCCCTGCAGGCCGGCATGCTGCTCGATGCCGATGTGCTGCAGGACACCCGACACCTCTACGAATGGGTGCTGGAACCCCTGCTCAGCCTGACCGGCAAGCTTTGACCCCTCCTTGAACAAACCGAGCTGCCATGTCCTTTCTTGAGCACCTGTCTTTCGGCCTGCGCCGCAAACTGCCCCTGGTCCTGCAGACCGAAGCCACCGAGTGCGGCCTCGCCTGCCTGGCGATGGTCGCCGCCTACCACGGCTTTCGCACCGACCTGGCGACCATGCGCCGCCTCTTCCTGGTCTCCATCAAGGGCACCACGCTCGGCCACCTGATCCAGATGGCCAGTGCGCTGAACCTGGCGCCGCGCCCGGTCAAACTGCTGCTCGAAGACCTACCGCAACTGCGCATGCCGTGCATCCTGCACTGGAACTTCAACCACTTCGTCGTGCTCAAGGAAGTGCGCGGCAATACCGTGATCATCCACGACCCGGCCTACGGCTTGCGCAAGCTGTCGATGGACGAGGTGTCGAAACAATTCACCGGTGTCGCCATGGAACTCTGGCCGAACACCGGTTTCAAGAAAGCCACCTTCAAGCAGCACATCAAGTTGCGCGAACTGATGGGCCATGTCACCGGCCTCTATCGCTCTTTCGGCCAGATCCTGCTGCTCGCCGCCACCCTCGAAGTCTTCGCCCTGATCAGCCCCTTCTTCCTGCAATGGGTGATCGACAACGTCATCGTCTCCGCCGACCGCGACCTGCTGACCACGCTGGCCTTCGGCTTCGGGCTGCTGATGCTGATGCAACAGGGCGTCGGCACCCTGCGCTCGTGGGTCATCATGCACATGTCCACGACCCTCAACGTGCAGTGGCGGGCCAATGTGTTCACCCACCTGGTCCGCCTGCCGGTCGAGTATTTCGAGAAACGCCACCTTGGCGACGTCGTTTCCCGTTTCAGCGCCATCGACAATATCCAGAAGACGCTGACCACGACCTTCGTCGAAGGCATTCTCGACGGCGCCATGACCCTCGTCACGCTGGCCATGATGTTCCTTTACAGCCCGGCCCTGGCCTGGATCGCGGTCGGCGCCATGGTCTTGTACGGGCTCGGGCGCTGGGCCTGGTACCGCCCCTTGCGCAATGCCACAGAAGAACAGATCGTGCATGCCGCTAAGCAGCAGAGCCACTTCCTCGAAACCGTGCGCGGCGTGCGCAGCATCAAGCTCTTCCAGCGCCAGGACGAGCGCCGCTCGACCTGGCTGACGCTGCTCGTCGACCAGATCAACGCCGATCTGCGCAGCCAAAAACTGCAGATTCTCTATCGCCTGCTCAACGGCGTGCTGTTCGGCCTGGAGCGCGTGCTGATCATCTGGCTCGGCGCCAAGCTGGTGATCGACGGCAACTTCACGGTCGGCGTGCTGATGGCCTTCAGCGCCTACAAGGACCAGTTCGACGGCCGGGTCAGCGCCTTGATCGACAAGCTGGTCGAGGTCAAGATGCTGCAATTGCAGGGCGAACGTCTGGCTGATATCGTCCTCGCCGAAACCGAAGATACGCAAGCCAAGGGGATCAGCGCCACCGGCCACGAGGCGCCGCTGGAAGCCAGCATCGAAGTCTGCCAGCTCCGCTACCGTTATGCCGACCAGGAACCCTGGGTCCTCGACGGCGTCGATCTGAAAATCGCCGCCGGCGAATCCGTCGCCATCATCGGCCCCTCCGGCTGCGGCAAATCGACCCTGATCAATACCATGCTCGGCATCCGCAAGCCGAACGAAGGCGATGTCCTGATCGGCGGCATCAGCGTCAGCCAGGTCGGCATCGACGCCTTGCGCAGCATGGTCGGCACCGTAATGCAGGACGATGTCCTGTTTGCCGGCTCGATCGCCGATAACATCTGCTTCTTCGACCACCAGACCGATCTCGCCTGGGTCGAGGAATGCGCCCGCATGGCGGCCATCCACGAGGAAATCATGGCGACGCCGATGGGCTACAACACCCTCATCGGCGACATGGGCACCGCCCTCTCCGGCGGCCAGAAACAGCGCATCCTGCTGGCCCGTGCCCTCTACAAGCGGCCGCGCATCCTCTTCCTCGACGAGGCCACCAGCCACCTCGACATCGCCCGCGAAACCATGGTCAATAGCGCCATCAAGGGCCTCGCCATTACCCGCGTGATCGTCGCCCACCGGCCGGAAACCATTGCCACGGCGGATCGGGTCATCGTCCTGGAAAACGGCAAGGTGGCGCGCGACAGTTCGCCGACCGGCCTCGACGTCAGACAACTGGCCGAACAGGGCGCCTGGGCATGATGCCTTCCCGCCATCGCCGGCTGGCCTGGGCGATCGTCTTGAGCCTGGCTTTTTCCAACGCCCGGGCGGGCGGCATCGACCCTTTTCTGACCCACGACAAGGTGGCGCGGACGGCGGCCGGCTCGATGCTGCCGGCCGATGAGGAAGAGCCCGATCCGTGCGCCTTCGGCCAACTCGGCACGCCGCTGGAATTGCCGGAAGCCGTCGAGCGCGCCCTCTGCCACAATCCGCAGACCCGTGCCGCCTGGGCCGGGGCCAAGGTCCAGACGGCCCAGGTCGGCGTCGCCAGAGCGGCCTACCTACCGGCCATCGGCGCCAGCCTGGCGTACAGCAAGCAGAAGAACGTCACCCGCTACGATGACAGTCGCTTTGCCGTACTCAATTCCGAAACCAAACCCAGCCTGCGCAGCGGCAGCCTGAAAATGAGCCAGGTGCTGACCGATTTCGGCCAGCGCAGCGCCAACCTGGATCAAGCCCTGGCCCTGCTCGAGGCGGCCAACGCCAGTCACGACGCCGCTTTACAGATCGCCTTCGTGGGCGCCGCGCAAGCCTATTTCGACACCCAGACCGCCCAGGCCGTGCTCGAAGCCGGCCGCGAAGCCGAGCGCGCCGCCCGCGAAAGCTTCGCCGCCGCCGAAGCCAAATACAAGGCGGGTATCGGCGCCCTGACCGACCAGTTGCAGGCCCAGGTGGCCTATTCGAAATCGACGCTGGAGCGGGTGGCCGCCGAAGGCGAATTGAAAAGCGCCCAGGGGACGCTGGCCACCGCCATGGGACTGGGGGCCAACACAACGCTGGTCCTGGCCCGCCGGCCGGCCGGCCTGCCCGACACCAGCTTCGTCAAGGCGGCGGACGAACTGCTCGAAGACGCCAAGCTGAATCACCCGGCCCTGCTGGCCGCCCAGGCCGAACTCAAGGCGGCGCGGGCCAAGGTCGAGGCGACCCGGGCCGAAGGCCGACCAACGGTCATTTTGAATGCCGAAACGAGCCGCAACGAACAGCATCACCAACCACCAGCGGTCGGTTACGAGGCGACCAACATCACCAACCGGGTCAATAGCGTCGGCGTCCAGGTCAATATCCCGATTTTCGAGGGTTTCGGCCGCAACTACCGAGTTCAGTCGGCCCAGGGGCAAGCCGAGATCAAGGCCGCCGAGCTCGCCAGACTGGAACAGCAAGTCAGCCTGGAGGTATGGAAAAGCTATCAGTCGCTGCGCACCGAAAGCGAAAGCATGAAAGCCACGGAAATCCTGCTGAACAGCGCCCGCCAGTCCTTCCTGGTCGCCCAGGGACGATTCAAGGCCGGCGTCGGCAATGTTCTCGAATTGCTCAGCGCCCAGAGCGCCGTCGCCGGCGCCGAACAGCAACGCATCAAGTCGATTTCCAACTGGCATGCGGCCCGCCTGAAACTGGCCGCCAATATCGGCAAACTGGGCCTGTGGGCGATCAAATAGGCGATCGGCCCAGGAAATCGCTTACATTCCCAGCGTGCGGACCGAGTCTGGCGAAGCGCTTGTCAATTGCCCTTCGCCAGGCGCCCTCAGGACTTCGCAGCCATGCGCTTCGCTGATTGCCCCCGGGCCGGCGACGATTTCTCGGAAATAAATCCTCCCCGCTCCGCAGGCTTCCTGTCGCGCTGGCCTGCTCCGACCCGGCACATATTTCGCGCCAATCGCGCCGCGGGCTTGACCAAGATAACCGTATTTACCTGGCAACAAACTGCCGGCCGCACTAAGCGACAGGGATTGCCCACCTTCCGGACAAAAGCGCTTGGCCACCGTTTGGTTAAGCAGGCCGCTCCGGCGAATGGATTGGTTCAGCGCTTGCCGTGCCGGCCAGCCGCAGGCAGTTGCGGCCGGCCGCCTTGGCCGCGTACATCGCGGTATCGGCCTGCTTGATGATCGATTCGACACTTTCGCCGTTATCGCCGGTAAACAGAGCCAGGCCGATGCTCGGCGTGCAGTGATAGAGCTCCGCCTTGAGCTGATAGGGCTGATCCAGGGCATCGAGGATTTTGTTGGCGACCTTTTCGGCATCGCGCCGGGCATCTTCGCGCTCCCCCGGCAGTTCGGTCAGCATGACGATGAACTCGTCGCCACCAAGGCGGGCGACGGTATCCGTTTCCCGCATGCCGGCGGTCAGGCGACGGCCCACCTCGACCAGCAACAGGTCGCCGTATTCGTGACCGAAGGTATCGTTGAGCAGTTTGAAACGATCCAGGTCGATAAACATCAAGGCGCCATGTTCGCCGTTGCGGCGATATAGGGTAATCGCCTGCTGCAGGCGATCGACCAGCAGGCGCCGATTGGGCAGCCCGGTCAGCGGATCGTAAAGCGCCAGGCGGCGGTATTCGGCCTCGATTTTTTTGCGTTCGCTGATGTCGCGCAACGAACCGACCACCCGCCCGGCCAGACCATCGCCATCGCGCTCGACCACCCGGCCTTTCTCGGCAACCCAGACATAGTGGCCGGCAGTGTGCCGCAAGCGGTGTTCGCTGACGAAATCACGACCATCGTCGAGGCAGGCCGCCAGATCGCGGTCGATCCGCTCGCGATCCTCGGGATGGACCAGGGACTTGATAAATTCCGCCGAATGTTCCAGGCAGGCCTCATCCAGACCGAGGATGCGCGAGAACGCAACATTGTGGGCCACCACGCCGGAAGCCACCTGCCAGTCCCAGATACCTTCGCCGGTCGCCTCCATGACAAAGCGAAAGCGCTCCTCGCTTTTCTTGAGGGCGATTTCGGCCAGTTTCCGCCGCTCGATATTCCGGTAGGTCCCCTTCAGGCGGACGATAGTGCCGCCCGGATCGAAAGTCGCCGCCTTGCCGTAGAGATTGATCCAGGCCCAGGTGCCATCGGCTTTCAAAAGGCGGGCATCGACCTCGAAAACCGGCAGCCGGCCGGTCAGGTAGGCGGTCTTGGCAGCGTCGATATCGCCCCGACTCGCCTCGTGCGCCAGTTGCTGCCAACTGGTTTGGCCGATTCCGCCCGGCCCCGGGCCAAGATCCAGGATCTCGCCCCAGCGGGCATCGATGCTCACCCGATCGCTCCGCAAGTCCCACTCCCAAAGCCCCTTGTCGGCGCTGGCCAGGGCAAGTTCGAGTTCGCGCTGCAACTTGACGCGCTGCAACAAATTATTGATGCGCAGGCTGACCAGCATCGGCTTGAAGGGCTTGACGATGTACTCGTCCGCTCCCAGCTCGAAGGCCCCACGTTCACTGTCCGAATCGTCCATGGCGGTCAGAAAGATGACCGGCGTCGTACCGAAATTGGGTAACTGCTTGAGGCGCCTCAGGGTCTCGAAACCGTCGATTTCCGGCATCATCAGGTCGAGCAGGAGCAGATCGAAAGTCTGCTCGGCAAAGGCCTCGACCGCCTTCAGTCCGGAGTCGACGGTGGTAACGTCGTAGTCCACCGCCAGCAATATCTGCAGCAGTTGGAGAACGGCCGGCGTGTCATCCACCACCAGAATCCTGGCCCGGTCTTCTTCGCCACCAGGAATCGAAAGTGCTTCGGGCATGTCGATGCTGATCCAGTAAGTTAACGAGGGCAATTCAGCGCAACGCGAATGCCGGATGTCCAGGAGCGCGACACCAAGCCATCACGCCAAGGCACCGAGCCCCCCGCTCGATTTGTCCAATCGATGCCGCCCGCCGACGTCGGCTGAGCGAAGCGGGCCGAAGGCGCGGCCGGAACCGATTGTAACGTCCACATTCATTTTTGCTAACGCCACGTCATTATTCACCCGCAGTAAATAGGCAGACCCGCGGCTCGGCCATGAGTTCCGGCGATCCGTCCCGCCGGCCAAAAATCCAGGGCAACGCCGAACGAATCTATTCGCCCGAGCGGCCTGCCTAACCCAAAAGTGGCCGACCGCTTTTGCTCGGAGGATGGCGCAACGCGCCGCTAGCTTAGCGCCCCCGACGCCGGCTGACACGAATCCTCACCGTCCAGGGGGAGGCATAAGTGTTTCCCTAGATTCGCGCCTGGGCCAGCGTCAAGCCCGTCGAAACCTGGTCGAACAGACCGGAAATCATTGCGCCGTAGTGGGGGGTGAGTTCGACGGCCAGGAAGAGTATTGCCGCGTGAAAAATCAGGTTGGGGAGAATTTTCATGATGCCCTCCCGACACGGCGTTGCGGCGCCTCGGCGGCAACGGGGAAGGTGAATGAAAACTCGGCAGGGCGGGGCCAGGAATGGCGCCCGAAAAAATACGCTGGAGACATGATCTTTCCTCACAAAAAATTGGAAAGACCATCACGCGAGGTCATTGCCGGATCGGCAACTCGTTCTCGGCTGATGGCCGAGACCTTAGGCTTGCATGCAACCCCGCTATCTGGCGAACCAGACCGGAAGCTTTGCGTCCCTGCGTCACCGCAGGTTTGCCATCGATCACGAGCAAAGTGTAGTTTTGGAAAAATGCAAGGTCAAGCATTTTTATCAATTAAATTATTTTAATCACAAATCAGCGAAGCTAACATCAGCGCTCGGCCTAGCTGCCTCATTGAGCCCCCAACAAAGTACCGCCCTCCCCCCACCTTCCGCCCACTCCCCTTCTCGGGCCAAGCGAGAAGACCAAGGGCGAAGAAGTAATGGCGGAACGCCGCTAACAAGCCAAGCGGCACGAACATCGCCTTTAGGCATAAGCCCCTGTCGAAATAACAACACAAAATGAAAATTTACCGCTTTTCTGATGGCTGATTTCGATTAATTTGTATAATATGATACCCCGTTGGCATTGGTTTCCGTGCGTTCGGCTCTTGGCAGCAATCCCAGCAGTCGGCGGCAATGTCAGCAGGAGGCCCGGCAGTCGCTACCGACGAAGCACGTCCCCAGCGCGCCTTGCGCACCGGTCTTACAGGCGTACCTAACATCAATACCGTGTCTGGAGTATTCACATGGCTCAAGCTCAAGTCATCGCCAAAGTATCCTCAATCCATGGCGAAGCTTTCGCCCGCGATAGCAGCGGCAAACTGCGTCGCCTCAAAGTCGGCGACGCCCTTCGCGAAAACGAGTCGGTCGTTGCCGCAGACGGTTCGCAAGTCTTCCTGAAACTGGCCGACGGCCGGGAAATGCAGGTACGCCCCGGAGAAACCATCAAACTGGATGCCGAAGTCGGCGCCATGCTGAAACCGGATGCCGCCGACAGCGCCATCAGCAATCCGCCGAAATCCTTCGCCAAAATTGCCAAGGTCGTGGCCAGTGGCGGCAAGCTCGACGATGTGCTCGAAGAACCGGCGGCCGGCAATGTGGCCGGCGGCAATGAGGGCCACACCTTCGTCGAACTGCTGCGCATCAGTGAAACCGTCGATCCGCAAGCCAGCTTTCTGTTAGCCGGCAGCGGCGAGCGCAACGGCAGCCGCGGCACGGGAACGGAAGCGCCCATCCTGGGCAGCGAGACGCCGATTACCGTGTTCGCGCCGGACAACACCAACGACAACACCCCGACCATTACCGGTCAGAGCGCCCTGCTCCCGGGCGGCAGCATTACCCTGACCATCACCGATGGAGCCGGCCTGGTCCAGACCGTGGCGACGACCGTCAGGGCCGACGGTAGCTTCAGTGTCGATGTCCCGACGCCACTGGCCGAGGGCAACTATAGCGTGCTCGCCAACGGCAGCGATGCGGCCGGCAACAGCGGCCGGGGCAGCGACAACGGCTCGGTCGACACCATCCCGCCCGCATTGACGGCGGAACTCGATCCGGCCTCCGACAGCGGCGCCAAGGGCGATGGCATCACCAACGACACGACCCCGACCATCCGCGGCCAGGGGGAACCCGGGGCCAGGATCGAGGTAGTCATGCCGGGCACCAAAGAGGTACTGAGTACGACGGTCAAGGCGGATGGTAGCTGGAGCGTCACCCCCGGCCAAAACATCCCGAATGGCACGCATGGCCCAGCCCTGGTCAGCGAAACCGACAGTGCCGGCAATATCAGCACGCGCCAGGTCGACCTCAGCATCGACAACAGCCCGCCGGCCATCAGCATCAACCTCGACACCACCATCGCCGGAGACGGCATTGTTAACAAGAGCGAATCGACCGCCGCCGCCATTCCGGTCAGCGGCACGGTCAGTGGCGAGTTCAACGTCGGCGACCCGGTGATTGTCAGCGTCAATGGCAAGGACTTCGCCACCACCGTGCTGGCCGGCGGCCGGTTCTCGGTCAATGTCCCCGGCGCCGATCTGGCGGCCGATGCCGACCGCATTATCGACGCCCGGGTCAGCTCCAGCGATGCCGCCGGCAACACGAGCACGGCACAGGATGCCCAGAACTACACGGTGAGCACGACGCCGCCCGCCATTGCCATCAGCCTCGACGCCAATGTCGCGGGAGACGGCATCGTCAACAAGAGCGAATCGACGGCGACCGCCATCCCGGTCACCGGCACCGTCAGCGGCGCCTTCAATGTCGGCGATCCGGTGATCGTTACCGTCAACGGCAAGGAATTCGCCACCACCGTGCTGGCCGGCGGCCGCTTCTCGGTCAATGTGCCGGGTGCCGACCTGGCGGCCGACCCCGACCGCATCGTCGATGCCAAGGTGAGCACTGTCGATGCCGCCGGCAACACCGCGACCGCCCTCGATACCCAGAACTACACCGTGAACACGACGCCGCCAGCGATCGCCATCAGCCTCGACGCCAATGTCGCCGGCGACGGTATCGTCAACCGGGTCGAGTCGACCAGCGCAGCCATCCCGGTCACCGGCACGGTCAGCGGGGTATTCAATGTCGGCGACCCGATCATCGTTAGCGTCAATGGCAAGCAGTTCGCCACCACCGTGCTGGCCGGCGGCCGCTTCTCGGTCGATGTGCCGGGCGCCGACCTGGCGGCCGACCCCGACCGCATCGTTGACGCCAAGGTGAGCACCGTCGATGCCGCCGGCAACACCGCGACGGCGCTCGACACCCAGAACTACGCCGTGAACACGGCGCCACCAGCCATTGCCATCAGCCTTGACGCCAATGTCGCCGGCGACGGCATCGTCAACAAGAGCGAATCGACAGCAGCGGCCATCCCGGTCACCGGCACGGTCAGCGGCGCCTTCAATGTCGGCGATCCGGTGATCGTTACCGTCAACGGCAAGGAATTCGCCACCACCGTGCTGGCCGGCGGCCGGTTCTCGGTCGATGTCCCCGGTGCCGACCTGGCGGCCGACCCCGACCGCATCGTCGACGCCAAGGTCTCTACCGTCGACGCCGCCGGCAACACCGCGACGGCCCTCGATACCCAGAACTACACCGTAAACACGACGCCACCGGCGATCGCCATCAGCCTTGACGCCAATGTCGCGGGCGACGGCATCGTCAACAAGAGCGAATCAACGGCGGCGGCCATCCCGGTCACCGGCACCGTCAGCGGCGCCTTCAATGTCGGCGATCCGGTGATCGTCACCGTCAATGGCAAGGACTTCGCCACCACCGTGCTGGCCGGCGGCCGTTTCTCGGTCAATGTCCCCGGTGCCGACCTGGCGGCCGACGCCGACCGCATCGTCGACGCCAAGGTGAGC